>OZ245010.1:622500-1846438 GCA_965223735.1 Candidatus Oxydemutatoraceae bacterium
GAAACCGCGATATGTGATTCTTTCGGAAATGGCCTCGTGAACAAATTTTGGAAGATACCGAAGACATTGATGCAGGAGTGCTTTGAGCTGATATGGCATATCGGGAGTCGGGGTATGGCCGCGCCAAAATCAGTCATATTTAATATAGGCAAACCGCTGATCCGAAGGGGTCCCCTCAAGAGCTCCGCCAGCCTTGCCGGGTTGCCACTGAACCACTTCCTCGATCTTTTTCGCAAGCTCAAAATCCTTGTTGGTCACGCCCTTTGCCGCGTGATTCATCAGTTTGACGATCACAAACGCATACGACACCGTCAAGTCCGGGTGGTGAAACGCCGCCTCGGACAAATGCCCGACCGCGTTGATCACCATCAAAGTGCCCTTCCAACTGTGGGTTTTGTACTTGCGCCGGATCCAACCGCCCTCGTAATACCAGTGCGGCAACTCCTCTTTCAGGCGCTCTTCAATCGCCTCCTCGGAATAGACTTCCTCCGCTTTGATCTCCCGCCAAGCCATCGGCATCCCTCCCTGCTGTTGAAAGACAAATGACCAGCCTTAACAACCGGCCTCCCAATAACCCGTTATTATCACACTTTTTACCTGAAAATGGTAAACGACTTTTCAGTCATGGAAACCTATCAGCGAGTCCGGCTGCCAAAGCGCGAACTCAACCGCTTTTGCTTTTCTCGTCAGTCTTTTCTCCAATCGATCTCGTCCATGCAGCGACAAGAATCCAACACGGCAGTGATATAATTTTCCACGATAAAGACTGGCAACTGCACTGTCATCAGCACCCATGAATGCCCGCGTCCGGACCCGCTCCGCAAAAAAAGGTCGCCCCAAAGGGCGAAGCACCGATCCCGAAGCCCTGTCAGACGTACGCGCCCTGCTTAGCGACGCACCGCGCCGCCGCGATCTGCTGCTTGAATTCCTGCACCTGATCCAGGACAAATACAGTTGTATCGCGGCAGCGCATATCGTCGCCCTCGCACAGGAGTTGAAACTCGCACCCGCGGAAATCTACGAAGTCGCCACTTTCTATCACCACTTCGACGTCGTCAGGGAAGGCGAACATCCCCCCCCGCCGCTGACGGTGCGCGTGTGCGACTCGATCACTTGCGAAATGTTCGACGCTGAGGCTTTGATCTCAGGCCTGGAATCAAACTGCGACAAAAGCCGGGTGCGCGTCCAGCGCGTCCCCTGCGTCGGGCGCTGCGATTCGGCGCCGGTCGCTGTTGTCGGCACCCACCCGATCACCCGCGCCGATCCGGAAAAAGTGCTGCGGGCGGTCGAGGCGAACGATCGACACGCCCCGCAAACCGCGCACATCCGCTACAACGAGTATTGCGACAACAGCGGCTATGCCCTGCTGCGCGATCTCGCCGCGGGCAAACGCGACGCCGAAAGCGTGATCAAAACGCTTGAGGATTCCAACCTGCGCGGCCTCGGCGGTGCCGGGTTCCCCGCGGGGCGCAAATGGCGCATCGTGCGCGAACAACCGGCGCCGCGCTGCATGGCGGTCAACATAGACGAAGGGGAACCGGGCACTTTCAAGGACCGTCATTATCTCGAACGCGATCCGCACCGCTTCCTCGAAGGCATGCTGGTCGCCGCCGCCGCCGTCGACACCGAGTCCGTCTATATTTACCTGCGCGATGAATACGCCGGCATCCGCTCGATGCTGGAAAGCGAATTGGCGGCACTCGCGGCAGACCCGCCGACGGCACTGCCGCACATCGAGCTGCGCCGCGGCGCCGGCGCCTATATCTGCGGCGAGGAATCGGCGATGATCGAATCCATTGAAGGCAAACGCGGTATGCCGAGGCTGAGGCCGCCCTTTGTCGCGCAAGTCGGCGTGTTCGGCAGACCGACGCTGGAACACAATATGGAAACCCTCTACTGGGTGCGCGATCTCGTTGAAAAAGGCGCCGACTGGTTCACCTCGCACGGACGCAACGGCTGCAAAGGCCTGCGCTCTTTTTCCGTCAGCGGGCGCGTCAAGCGGCCAGGCGTGCATCTCGCGCCCGCCGGTATCACCGTGCACGAGTTGATCGCCGAATACTGCGGCGGTATGCAGGATGGCCACGAGTTTTACGGCTATTTCCCGGGCGGCGCCTCGGGCGGCATCCTGCCCGCCGCGATGGGCGACATTCCCCTCGACTTCGACACCTTGAATGAATACGGCTGCTTCATCGGCTCGGCAGCGATCATCATATTGTCCGACCAAGACCGCGCACGCGATATGGCGCTGCACGCGATGCGCTTCTTCTCCCACGAATCCTGCGGCAAATGCACGCCGTGCCGCATCGGCACCGCCAAATCGGTTACGCTGATGGAAAAACCGCATTGGGACATTGAACTGATGAACGAATTGTCAACGACCATGGCCGACGCTTCGATCTGCGGCCTCGGGCAGGCGGCGCCAAACCCCCTGCAATGCGTGATCAAATACTTCCCCCATGAGTTGAACTGAACACGCCATGGCCGCCAATCCGGATCATCCTGCGCCGATGCAAACCATCGAATTCAGCGTTGACGGCAGAACCATCGCCGCACGCGAAGGCGAAACTATCCTGAATGCGACCAGGCGCCACGGCTGCGCGATCCCCCACTTGTGCTACACGGACGGGATGCGTCCCGACGGCAATTGCCGTGTGTGCATGGTCGAGATCGAAGGCGAACGCACATTGCAACCGGCGTGCGTACGCAAAGCCGCCCCCGGCATGAAAGTCACCCTGAACAGCGCGCGCGTGTTGCACTCGCAGAAGATGGTGCTGGAACTGCTGCAATCCGACATGCCGGAAAGCGAATACACGCTGCACAATGAACTCGATTACTGGTCGCGCAAACTCGGGCTCGGCCCGCCGCGCTTTGCACCCCGGCGCCCGCCCGCCGCCGACCTTTCCCACCCCGGCATCGCGGTCAATCTCGACGCCTGCATACAGTGCACCCGCTGCGTGCGCGCGTGCCGCGAAGAACAGAACAACGACGTCATCGGCTATGCGCATCGCGGCGCACACTCGCTGATCGTGTTCGACCTCGACGACCCAATGGGCGACAGCAGCTGCGTCGGCTGCGGCGAATGTGTGCAGGCCTGCCCGACCGGTGCGCTGATGCCGACGACGCACGCCGGACTTGTAAAAGCCGACCGGCGGGTGGAGTCAGTCTGCCCCTACTGCGGCGTCGGCTGTCTGCTGACCTACCACGTCAAAGACGAAAAGATCACGCACGTCGAAGGCCGCGACGGGCCGTCCAACCATGGCCGCCTGTGTGTAAAAGGGCGCTACGGCTTTGACTATATCTATAACAGCGAGCGCCTGACAACGCCTCTGATCCGCGTTGAGGGCACCACCAAAATCGCGGAGATTGAAAACCTCGGCGACTGCGACATCGCCGCGATGTTCCGCGAAGCGACCTGGGAGGAAGCGCTCGCCGCCGCCGCCGACGGCCTGAAGGCGATCAGGCAGGACCACGGACCGGCCGGCCTCGCCGGCTTCGGCTCCGCCAAGGGCTCCAACGAGGAGGCCTATCTGTTCCAGAAACTCGTGCGCGTCGGCTTCGGCAACAACAACGTCGATCACTGCACACGGCTGTGTCACGCCTCGTCGGTCGCCGCGTTGCTTGAAGGCATCGGCTCGGGCGCGGTCTCGAACCAGGTTGCCGACGTGGATGAGGCCGACGTCATCGTCGTCATCGGCGCGAACCCGACCGTCAACCACCCCGTCGCGGCGACCTTCATCAAAAATGCCGCGCGTGCCGGCAAGACGCTGATCGTCATCGACCCGCGGCGCACCGAACTTGCGCGCCACGCCGACTATTTCCTGCAATTCAAGCCCGACACCGACGTCGCATTACTGAACGCGATCATGCACTCGATCATCCGGCAAGACCTCACTGACAGATTCTTTATAGAAAACCGCACCGAAGGATTTGAGCAACTGCGGCGGAACCTCGAAGACTTCAGCCCCGAAAGCGTCGAACGCCTGTGCGGAATTGACGCGGCAACCATTCACAAGGTCGCCAACCTGTATGCCTCATCAAAGGCGTCGATCATTTTCTGGGGCATGGGCATTTCGCAACATATTCACGGCACCGACAACGCCAGGTGCCTGATCGCGATGTCGATGATGACCGGACAGATCGGCCGCACCGGCACCGGACTGCATCCACTGCGCGGCCAGAACAACGTACAGGGCGCTTCCGACGTGGGGCTGATCCCGATGATGTTTCCCGACTACCAGCGCGTTGACGACGACGATGCACGTGCGCGCTTTGAGAAGTTGTGGAACTTCACGCTCGATCCGAAACCGGGACTGACCGTCGTCGAAATCATGCACGCGGTCGCCGACGGGCAGATCAAGGGCATGTACATTGTGGGCGAAAACCCCGCGATGTCGGACCCCAACCTGTCGCACGCACGCGCGGCGCTCGCCAAACTCGAACACCTGATCGTTCAAGACATTTTCCTGACCGAAACCGCGCTGTTTGCCGACGTTGTCCTGCCGGCTTCGGCGTTTCCCGAGAAAACCGGCACCTTCACGAACACCGACCGGCGGGTGCAACTCGGACGCCGGGCGGTTGACCCTCCAGGGCAGGCAAAGCAGGACTGGTGGATTATTCAGGAGATCGCGAAACGCATCGGGCTGGACTGGCGTTATCACGACGTCCCTGAAGTGTTTGACGAGATGCGCCGCGGCATGGACAGCATCGCGGGCATCACCTGGGAACGCCTCGAGAGGGAACATTCGGTCACTTACCCCTGCCCCGAAGAGGACGACCCCGGACAACCCGTGATCTTCACCGAGCAGTTCCCGACGGCGAATGGGCGCGGAAAATTCGTGCCCGCACGATTGACTAACGCCGATGAACTGCCCGACATCGATTACCCCTACATCTTTATCACCGGACGGCAACTCGAACATTGGCATACGGGTGCGATGACCCGGCGCGCGTCCGTGCTCGACGCCATCGAACCCGTGCCCGTCGCTTCAATCCACCCGGATGACCTGGCAAAGATCAAGGTGCAGCCCGGCAACATGGTCAGACTGTCCTCGCGGCGCGGCGTAATTGAATGCCATGCCCGCAGCGACGACGGCCTGATCCCAGGGCAGGTATTCATGCCATTCTGCTATCACGAGGCGGCCGCCAACCTGCTGACCAACGAGGCGCTCGACCCGTACGGCAAAATCCCGGAATTCAAGTTCTGCGCGCTGAAAATAGAGGCGGCGGTGCATTGAACGCAAACCGCTTCCCTCAAAAGCCCGCCGCGACGCCCGGCCTGCTGTTAGAATACGCCCGCTTTGATGGCTCCCTGCCGGGAACACGATGAACAGAACGCTCTACAAAGTCACTTTCATAGATCAAGATGAAGCGTACGAGCTTTATGCCGGAAAGGTCTATCAAGCTGACCTCTTCGGCTTCATTGCGATCGAGGAGATAAGCTTCAATCGGAACGACTCGCTGGTGGTTGACCCGTCGGAAGAACGCCTGAAACACGAGTTCCGGGACGTAAAGCGCCTCTTCGTCCCAATGCACTCGATCATCCGCATTGAAGAAGTCGAGAAAACAGGCGCTGCTAAAATCACCGCCATCAGCGACAAGGTCGCAAAACTGCACCACCCGATCTATACGAAGAAGGATACGAACAAGGCCAAGTGAAGTGCTTGCGTGGAACAACAGGCAGGCAAGGACGTCCGCCCTGGGTGAGCCGTCAAAGACGGCGAACGGACGAACAGGAAGTTCGTCCTTGAGGTTGTTGAAACCTTGAACGTATCGCCATGGACGGCATGCACTCAGTCGTTGAAAACCCGGAGAGATGGCCGAGCGGTCGAAGGCGCACGCTTGGAAAGCGTGTATACGGTTCTCCCGTATCGAGGGTTCGAATCCCTCTCTCTCCGCCAGACCCGATGATGTGGCATTTGACGATCTAATCACACCCTCTGCCGGAACCGATTGCGGTGAATCGTAGGCTTCCCCATTTTTAGGACAATTGTAAAGTAGAGTTTTCGGCATGTTGGTTTGTATAGGCACAAGGCGGCACGCCGCCCGGTGCGTCATGCGGCCGCTGTTCGTTGTAACTAACCACCCGGCGGCTGGTGATCTCTCTGACTTGCTCAAGATTCCTGAACAAATGCAGATCCAGAACTTCATTACGATAGGTGCGGTTGAAGCGTTCAATGTAGGCATTCTGATTGGGCTTGCCGGGCTGGATGTATTGAATGTGCAGACGATGCTTTTTACACCAGGTTGCAAAGTCACAACTCAAAAATTCCGGCCCGTTATCGACCCGAAGGGTTGCCGGTAAACCCACCTGCTCCTTGAGACGTTCAAACAGCCGGATCAGGCGCGGTGCGCGCAATGATGTGTCAATCTCGATAGCCAGTGCCTGACGGTTGAAGTCGTCGATCACATTGAGAGTGTGGAAGCGGCTGCCGTGGTGCAAGGCGTCGCTCATAAAGTCAGCAGACCCTGTTTGATTGGGGCGGTTGGGTACCGTTAACGGTTGCGCCACCCGTTGCGGCAAACGCCGCTTGACCGGACGCGGCTGATTAAGCCGCATTGCGCAATACACCCGATACACCCGTTTGTGGTTCCAGCCATGGCCTTGCCGCTTGAAATGCTGGCAGCACTTCCAAAACCCCCACCGGGGATGCGTCGCAATCACCCCGGCGAGCGCCCTGGCCACCTCGTGATCCCGCCGAACCCGATCACTGTGCTCACGGTAATACAGCGACCGCGGCAAATTCACACAGTCGCAACTGCGGACCACTGGCAATTGATGTTTGATGTGCATCTCTTTCGCCGCCTGTCGCTTCTCAGACGGCTTCAAAGCTTTTTTTCGATCAAATCCCTCATCGCCCGGTTCTCCAGCGACACATCCGCATACATGCGCTTGAGCTGGCTGATTTCAACTTCCATTTCCTTCATCCGCTTCAACTGGTTGACCCCCATGCCGCCGTATTTGGACTTCCAGTTGTAATACGTTGCTTCACTGATCGCGTACTTTCTGCAGACCTCGCGGACCTGCACGCCGGCATCGGCCACCTTGAGAATGGAAATGATCTGGCTCTCCGTGTATTTTGACTTTTTCATGGCCACCTCCTATGGGGCATCTTGCCAGAAAACTCCAGTTTTGAACTGTCCGATTTATAGGGAAGCCTACGGTACGAGCTCACCCTGGCCGAAAAAAAACGCGGCTATCACTACTACACCCAGGTGCGGATCAAAAATTGCCGTCCTTATGGCGGGGATACGTTCGGGAAAAACCCCTACCTTCTGTTATTCCGCAATATCATGGAAAGCACCTGGCAACGGCTTAACGCATGTGAGCGGGAAGAATACAAACCTCTTGCCGACCTCAACGAGACGGAAAAAAGCGCCTGGTTGAACAGCATAAGGCTAGACAAAGACCACGAAGGGCGCATGGAGTTTTTTGAAAAACATTGGCAGCGCCTGAATGAATTGTCCCGCAATCCTCATCTGATCGCGGAACTGCTGGCGCGCAATGTGCACACATTCGGAGACGAGAGATTGCTGTATCTGGAGATCATGGCCGGCGCCTCCGGGTACCTCAAGCCGGATGGCGAACAATACTTGCCGGACGAAGTGGTGACCATCTACAAGGAACGCCTGGCACAAGCCGACGTGCGTGATACCGGCATGGTCGTTCGCCTGCAAGAGTCCCTGCTCCGTTTTGACCCGGACGCAGAAGAACAGTTGGAACACCTGTATCGCTTTGTTGCACACAACTCAGATCTTTATGTAGGTCTTAATATGGTGGGGCGGGAAGATAACGACAAAGGACACCCGCGCCGTTTTCTTGAGACGCTGCGCAAACTGCGCCGGAAACACGATGTCCGCCTGGCCATACACGCGGGCGAGGTCGATGAGCCCAACCACCACGTCCGCGACACCCTGCTGCTCGGTGCGGAAAGGATCGGGCACGGCCTGAACCTGATCACCGACGACGACACCATGCGACTGATGCAACACGGCCCCTACCTAGTGGAAATCAACTTGATCAGCAACCTGTTGCTCGAATACGTGGCGGATTACAGCCAACACCCCTTCCCCGAATACCTGCGTACCGGTATTCCGGTTGCTCTATCGACCGACGACCGCGGCATGTGGGATTCGAACATGACGGATGAATTCTTCGTTGCGGTGACAGAGTTCAACTTGACCTGACCTGAGATCACCGGGCTCAGCCGCAACTCGCTTCGTTATGCCTTTGTCGAAGGGCCGATCAAGAAAGGGTTACTACACGCTTTTGACGCGCGCATTACGCAGTTTGAACGCACATTCCAAACCGACGGATTGCCCGGTGTCGCGATCAGGGAACCCACCCGTTACTCGTTCATCTGCCGTTTCTACCAATTATGTTGACCCTGTATCCCCGGCCTTGCCCCCGGATAGACCTGTCCGAAATTCGTAGCCGCCCCTGACCGCAAGAATCAACCGTCCGCCGCGAAAACTATGTGGTACGGTGCAAGCCGATCGCCCTGAGCGTCACCGGCGCAAAAAGCAGCACGCCGAATACCAGCACCATCGCGGTCACAATACTGGGCCCGGACGGCATGTCGAACTCGACGGCGCCCCAAACGCCGACGATGACCGAGATCACGCCGATAAGCGACGCCACTCCGGCCATCGCTTCGGGCGAGCGCACGAACTGGCGCGCGGCGGCAGCGGGAATGATCAGCATCGAGGCGATCAGCAAAATACCGACAATGCGGATTGACGCCGCCACCACGATCGTCATCAAGGACATCAGAAGAAGATTTTTCCGGAAGGTTTTCACGCCTTCCGCCCTGGCCAGGTCCTCGTGCACGGTCATCAGCGTGAGCGACGACCAGTTGGCCAGCAACAAACCGAGCATTACGGCGCCGCTGCCGTAAATCCAGTACAGATCACCCAGCGTAACCGCCAGAACATCGCCAAAAAGGTAATCGTGCAGCTCAAAGTGGGGATCGTCCAGAAAGCTGACAGCCACCATCCCGATCGCCAGCGAGGCATGGGCCAGAATGCCGAGCAGGGTATCCGTCGCCAGCACTTGTTTATGCTGAAACCAGACCAGGATCACCGCAAAGGTGGAACAAATTATCACTGTCCCCAGATTGACGCTGAAGCCGTACAGCAGGCCGAGCGCAATGCCCAGCAAAGCACTGTGGGCGAGCGAGTCGCCGAAATAAGCCATGCGCCGCCACACCGCAAAGCATCCGAGTGCACCGGCGATCAGGGCGACGCCAATGCCTGCACCCAAAGCACGGAGGATCAGGTCATCCGGCATCGTCGCCCCCGTCGTGGTAGTGGTCGTGCACGTGGTGATAAACCGACACCATACGCGCCATGTCATTGCCGAACAACGAGATGAACTCCGGGTCCCTGGTCACCACCTGCGGCTCGCCAGAACAGCAGATATGGTGAAACAGGCACACCACCTGCCTGGTGCACGACATCACCAGATGCAGGTCGTGCGACACCATTAAAATGCCGATCCGGCGCTGCTCGTAGATACGTTCGAGCAGCTTGTAGAACGCCAGTTGCCCGGAAATATCGAGGTTCTGCGCGGGTTCGTCCAACACCAGCAACTCCGGGTCGCCCAGCAGCGCGCGCGCCAGCAATACCCGCTGCAACTCACCACCGGAAAGCAAATGCAGTGGCTTTTCAGACAGATCCCGGATACCAGTTTCCTCCCCCACCTGCCGTATCGCTGCGTCGTCGGTTTTTTTTCTGAGCCTCAGAAACCGGCGTGCCGTGATCGGCATCAGATGGTCAACGATCAGCGACTGCGGCACATAACCGATTTTGACGCCCGGTTTGCGAGCAACGCTGCCTTTATCCGGCTGATAAAGCCCTATCAGGCATTTGAGAAGCATGGATTTCCCGGCGCCGTTGGGACCGATGATGGTAATGAAGTCGCGCGCGCCGACCGCAAGCGAGACATTCTTCAGGATCGCGCGCCGCTGATGAAATACGCTGAGTGCTTCCGCCCTGATCAATGCACCCGACATTATATCCCCCCGTCCCTGCATTCGCGGCACCGCCCCTCTATTTCCAGGGTGGTGTGCCCGAGCCTGAACTCGTTTTTGCCAGCGGCCTCCCTGATGACCTGCTCCAGCTCGCCGCTGCAACACTCTTTGACTTCCCCGCAACCGGAGCAGAGCAGAAAATAACATTCGTCATGCTTCAGCGGATGACTGCACCCCACATAGGCGTTCAAACTACTCAGCTTGTGAACCAGACCGCACTCCAACAAAAAATCCAGCGACCGATAGACCGTCGGCGGCCTGACGGCGGCGATGCTGTTGTCCAGTTTCCCCAAAATTTCATACGCCTTTACCGGCCCGTGGCCTGCCCAGACCAATTCCAACACCCTGCGCCGCAATTTAGTAAAACGCACCCCCCGGTCGCGGCAGATCATCTCTGCCGTTACAAGCGCGCTCCTGATACAGACCTTGTGCGTGCGACAGACAGGCATACCGAAATCACTCCCCGGCAAAGGCCGACCCGAGAAAATGTTATGTTATAACATTATGAGCAGAGCCGTCAAGTGCGGGCTTCGGCAAGCGAAAGCCTGGATAGCTGATTAAATAATGAACCAAGATGGTGATGGTATGTTACTAAATCCGCCGCAGGAGGCAGGAGAATGAACGTGAAAAACAGACCCGCGCACAGTTCAGGAATTTTGCTGCTCGCATTCAGCCTGACAGTTGCATCCGCCGCCGCGCAGGAACGGACCGGAGCCTACTTCGGTTTTGACCTCGGCGTCTTTTTCCCGCAGAGCATAGACACCAAAGGCAACGACACCGACGTTGTAAAAACGGAATGCGACGGTTTTCTGTATCCTGCCTCTATAAACACCGCGGAATGCGAAGGACGCGGCGTTGATTGGACAAATCGTTTTGATATGGACACGGGCGCGCTCGCCGGCCTGACCGTCGGCTATATGATGGACAGCTTCCGTTTTGAACTTGAATACCTTTACAGAGCGGGAGACGGGGAGACTTCTTCGCTGGGCATTGTCGGCAGCAGCAGAGACGGGGAGTTTGTGATCGACGATGAGCAACTCAGCGGTTTCGAGTCGCACCACCTGTTTGCCAGCATGTACTACGACTTCCTGAACGGCTCAAAATTCACGCCGTATGTCGGCGTCGGCGTCGGTTGGGCAAAAACCGAGGTCGATTATGAAGGACTTCTCGTCAGAAACTCCCCTGATGTTTTCAGGAACAACCCGAGCTTGACGTCTAAACTGAATGCCGCCGGCACCGTGACCCGGGGTGAAACGAAACTTGACGACGACGGGTTCGGCTACCAGATCCTGGTCGGGGCCGACTACTGGTTCGCCGAGCACTTATCCCTCGGCATAAAATTCCGCTATGCGGAGTTCGACGGCATTGATGACGAACGCCATGACTGGGATATTTTAAGGGGCCACGATTCAGCCATTGCCCCCGGCGGCGACCGCGTGAGATACGGGATAGAAAGCAACGACCTCCGGTTCTGGGGCGCCTCGCTGAACCTGAAACACCGCTTCTGAAAAGCGCACGCGCCCCTCCCCGCATCAGGCGGGCTGAACGAAAGTCTTTCTCGGTCTTCAGAAAATCAGGTTGTGAAGCCAGCCGCTGAAAAATGCTGAGAGAGGTCTTTCAAATGCAGAGTTGGATGTTGTATTTCAGATCAACGATATCAGATCAAGCCGGATACCAGTGTCACCACCGTCCGCCGCCGCTTTTACTACCGCCGCGGTCATTGCGCTCTCTGGCAAGATTAACTCTTAAAGTCCTGCCTTCCAATTCCTTGCCGTTCTGCTCCAGAGCTTTCTCCGCCGCTTCCTGGCTGCTGAATGTCACAAAGGCAAAACCTTTAGACCTGCCGGTGTCCCTGTCTTTTATCAGGGCAACTTCGTCAATGTTTCCATAGGTTGAAAACAGTTGCTCCAAATGAGACTCATCCACCGAATAGGAAAGATTTCCCACATACAATTTATTTTGTTGCATTGTTATTCCGAATGTTGATTTTATTGTTTATGCGACCGAAAGGCATCGGGTATCCCCCTTCGCCTCAGGCCGCCGGAACCGTATTCTACGCCAATATCCGCTTTTCTGTTAAATAAAGGGAATTATATACAATAGCCCCCAAAGGACTTGAGTATCAGTTTGACGCTTCACAGGCCGGCTCACGCCGCCACCTCCACGTCCAGTAGCCCCATCCCCGAAGGCCAAGATATTTAATGCGGCATTCACATCCGCATGATCCCGATGACCGCACCCGGTGCAGTGAAAACTGCGTCCCGCACGGCTCCGCTTGTCTGTATGACCACAGGCATTACATGACATGTCTGACTGGTATAGGCCGGCGGCACCTTCACCACCGACGCCTTGTACGATAAACACTGCTCTAACTTGTACCAGCCTGTCGCCAGTATCTCGCGGTTCAGACCCGCCTTCTGCTTGACGTTCCTACCCGGTGCTTCTACCGTCTCTTTCGCACTCGCCGTCATCCCTTGCGTATTCAAGTCTTCCATGTAAACCACATCATACTTGCGCGCTATCTCTTTTGAAACCTGATGGCACCGATTAGTACGCGCCTGAACAATCTGCGCCGACGTCTGCTGCACCCATCTGCGCGCACGAAGATAGCGGCCTGACGCCCTGTGCTTCGCCTTCCTGCTCCCACCACCACACCTTGCCGTCATCCTTTGATAACGACGCTTCCTCGCTTCCAGTGTACTCGTATCCGGCGCGTGATAAATCGTCCCGTCCGATAATGCTACTTGGCCGACGTTGCGGTCTATACCCACCTCTTTAGGCACGTGCGGCAAAACCGTTTCCTGTTCCGTCTCATACACCAAATACGCATACCAATCCCCGTGCTCGTTCTTGAGGGTGTCGCTCACCGCCTTTGCGTCGGGATACGGGTTATGGCCGATGAGCCTCACCTGCCCGATCTTTGCTATATGCAACCAGTCGCCGTTGATTTCGAACGTCCCTGTAGCCAATGGAATGCTTGCATGTGAAGTGTAGCGCCCCTTGAACTTAGGCAAGCCGCCTTGTCCCTTCCAAAACTGCTTGTAATTCGTCTCTATCGGCTTAAGCGGTGCCCTGACAATGTGGCTTGAGTATTCATTCAGCCACGAATACGCTTTGCGTAAGTTTGTAAAACGCTTATACAGCGAATATGCCCGCGGATCACACTTGCCATAGAACACATACTCATCTCTCAACACGCCCACGAGGTGGTTCCACACAAACCGGCAAGCGCCAGCGGTTCCCCATAACTTGTTCGCCTTCGCGCGCGTCGTCGGGTGCAAGCGGTAGCGGATTGTTCTATGCGTTTTCATTGGGGACTATTGTAATAATTCCCTAAATAAACCGACGTATCGGCTTTCGGCCAGACCGCGAGCCCCGCGTGTTTCCAGCCCCGCACACTTTTCAGCCGGGTGATTTCACAGCGTCGGTCGGGGGAAAGTGGTGGCTATGGCTGGACTTGAACCAGCGACACCGGCATTATGAATGCCGCGCTCTAACCAACTGAGCTACATAGCCACAAAAACCATCCGCGCATTATTTTAACGCACCGCCGCGGGAATCACGAAACTTCGCTACGGTCGATATGACAAACGGCGCCGGTTCAAACGTTAAAGCGAAAATGCATCACGTCGCCTTCGGCGACAGGATAATCCTTGCCTTCGAGGCGCAGTTTGCCCGCCTCTCTGCCGCCGTGTTCGCCTCCGCAGGCGATATAGTCGTCGTATCCGATAACTTCAGCGCGGATGAACCCTTTTTCAAAATCACTGTGAATGCAGCCGGCGGCCTGCGGCGCGAGAGAACCGCTGCGCGTAGTCCAGGCGTGCGCCTCTTTGGGCCCGGCGGTAAAGAACGTCAGCAGGTCGAGCGCACGGTAACCCGCCGAGATGACGCGCTCGAGACCTGATACACCGCCCACGTCCTCAAGCAGAACGGCCCGCTCATCCTCGTCAAACCCCTGCAACTCCGCCTCGACCTTCGCACAGACCGTCAACAACACAAATCCGTTAGCGTCGGCGTACGCCCGCACTGCATTCACGTACCGGTTGCCCGCCAATCCGCTTTCATCCGTGTTGGCCACCACGATCATCGGTTTTGCCGTGATCAGGTTCAGTTCACGCGCCAAGGCGTGCTCGTCGTCGTCGAGCTCGAGATCGCGAATGGGCCGGCCCTGCGCCAGTTCGTCGTGGATGCGCTGCGACGCATGCCGGCGCGCCAGTTCCTGTTTGCCGCCCGCCTTGGCGGCTTTCGCCCCGCGTTCCGCGGCACGTCCGGCGACTTCGAGATCGGCGAGCAACAGCTCGGTGTTGACCGTTTCAAGATCGGCGACCGGCTCGACCTTGCCGCCGACGTGAACCACCTCCCCGCCTTCAAAGCAACGCACCACCTGGGCGATGGTCTGCGTACGGCGAATGTGTTCCAGAAAGCGGTTGCCGAGACCTTCGCCTTTTGACGCGCCTTTGACCAGCCCGGCGATATCCACGAATTCGAGCACGGTCGGCACCGTCTCCCGCGATTTTGCAATCGCCGAAATCCTGTCGAGGCGTTCATCCGGCACCGGCACTGTACCGACATTCGGTTCTATCGTGCAGAAAGGATAATTTTCAGCATCGACATTCATCCGGGTCAGGGCGTTGAACAAGGTTGATTTGCCGACATTCGGCAACCCGACAATACCGCACTTGAAGCCCATCGCTAATCCTGCGCGTGCAGTGCGTTCACCGCCGCGTCAAACTCGCCCTGCACAAGTTGCGGGATCACCGCGAGCGCGCACCCGAAACTTTCACGAATACCGGCAACCTCGTCCGCCGTCGCGTCGCTGAGTACGTGGGACACCACCCGCTGCCTGCTGCCGGGATGCCCGACACCGATACGCAACCGCCAGAAACCGCCGCCGAAGCAACTGATAATATCGCGCAACCCGTTGTGTCCGCCGTGGCCGCCGCCCTGCTTCAGCCGCAATCGCGCCGCCGGAAAATCAATCTCATCGTGCGCGATCAGTACCTGCTCGCTTTCAATTTTATGAAACGCCGAAAACATTTGCACCGCACGACCGCTTTGGTTCATATAGGTGTCGGGCTTGAACAGCCACACGGGAGTTGCGGCAATATCCGCACGCGCGCTCGCTCCATGCAATTTCGGTTGACTGCGCAAGTGCGTTCCACACTCCTGCGCCAGCATATCGACAAACCAGAAACCGGCGTTATGGCGGTTTTTTTCGTATTTCGCGCCGGGATTGCCGAGACCGGCGATCAAAGTGATGCCGCTCATATTCAATGTGCAATGGAAAGAGTAACAGACAGCGCAGCGTCGGAACGGGCGCGGGAATTTACTTTTTATCGGGCGCTTTTGAGTCGTCAGCCTGCGCCGCGGCCTCTCCCTCCGCGGCGACTTCCTCACCTTCAGCCGCCTCTCCAGCAGCCGCCTCTTCTTCCTCAACGACACGCGGTCTGAACACGCTGACGATCGCGCTGTCGCTCTCCTCGCCGTGCGTCAGGGCAACGATGCTCACGCTTTCCGGCACTTCAATGTCGGACAAATGCAACGAGTGCCCCAGTCCGAGCTGCGAAATATCAATTTCTATGAATTCAGGCAGATTTTTCGGCAGGCAGGTCACTTCAACGTCGGTCTGGAGGTGATTGATCACACCGCCTTCCCGCTTGACCCCGACACACTCTTCCTCGCCCAGAAAGTGCAGCGGAACATGCACTTTGATCTCCTGATCTTCGCTGATGCGAAACAGGTCAAGGTGCAGAATCTGGGGCTTGCTCGGGTGACGCTGCAAATCGCGCAAAATAACACGTTCTTCTTTGCCATCCACCTTCAAGCTCAGGATGTGCGAATAAAAAGCCTCGTGCTCGAGGTGACGGGACAATTCATGCGCCTCAACGGACAAATGCACGGCTTCGCCGGCGCCGTACATCACCGCCGGCACCCGCCCCGCATTGCGCAAGCGGCGAACAGCGTTGCGGCCTTTCTCCTTGCGCAGACTCGCGTTTAATTCAAACTGATCCTGCATGATCTCGTCTCGCCGAAGCGGCGACCCGGGCAGATCAAGCCCCCGCAAATACTTAATCTGTCATTATACATGATCGGGGACCGCTGCCGCCGGATCAGGACGCGCCCGATGAACGCGCAGCTCATTCGACGAACAGGCTGCTGACGGAAGATTCCTCGTGAATACTGTGAATCGACTTGGCCAGTATTTCGGCAATGCTGACCTGGCGGATACGTTCACACTTCGCCGCCTCCGGCAACAACGGGATCGTATCCGTCACGACGAGTTCGTCGAGCACGGACGCGGCAATGTTGTCAACCGCACGGCCCGACAGCACCGGATGCGTCGCATAACCGACAACCTGCTTTGCCCCCTGCGCCTTCAGGGCGTCGGCGGCACGGCATAAGGTCCCCGCGGTATCCACCAGATCGTCGATGATGATGCAGGACTTGCCCGCAACGTCGCCGATGATGTTCATCACTTTTGCCTCATTCGGACGCGGACGCCGCTTGTCTATGATCGCGAGATCCGCGTCGTCGAGACGCTTCGCGATCGCGCGCGCCCGCACCACTCCCCCGACGTCCGGCGACACCACGATTCGATCGGCGCCGACCCGCGCGACAATGTCCTCGATCAGCACCGAGGAGGCGTACACGTTATCCACTGGCATATTGAAAAAGCCCTGCATCTGTTCGGCATGAAGGTCAACAGTGAGTACACGGCTGGTCGAGACGCGGTCTATCATGTCGGCGACCACCTTCGCCGAGATCGGCACGCGCATCGAATGCACTCTGCGATCCTGGCGGCAGTATCCGAAATAAGGGATCACCGCCGTGATCCTGCCCGCAGACGCACGGTGCAGCGCGTCAACCATGATCAACAATTCCATCAGGTGATCGTTGGCCGGTGTGCAAGTCGGCTGGACCACAAACACGTCACCGCCCCTGACGTTTTCCCCTATTTCAACGCGGATTTCGCCGTCGCTGAAACGATCGACGACGGCTTCGCCCAGTTTCATGCTCAGGCAGGCGGCGATTCTTTCCGCAAGCGAGGGGTTTGCATTACCGGAAAAAAGTATGATGCGCGTAAAGCCGTTGTTCATTGCTCACTCCGGGCGTCAAACCCGGTTAACCGGAGGAAAATGGCTGGGCCGGCAGGATTCGAACCTGCGAATGCCGGGATCAAAACCCGGTGCCTTACCGCTTGGCGACGGCCCAACTGTCAGTCAACCACGCACCCGCCGCCTTCACCTTAAAGCGAAAGCGCGGGTTGCGGGCGGGGCGGCATTGTCTCCGAGGCTTTGCAGCAACGGGGAGACGTCCGATCCACGCGCCGCAAACCCATCAATAACGCCGGGCCTGGCTGCGAGCGCCGCGAGCGCCTGCTCCCGGCTGTCGAATTCGGCAAACACGCCGCATCCCGTTCCGCTCAACTTTGCACCGCCCGAGCCGTCGCTCCGACTGTTATTCCGGCCCCCGCAATAACAGTCAAGCCAATCCATCGCCTTCGCAACCTGCGGAAAACGCTGCCTGACAAGCGGTTCAAAAACATTGCCCCCCCAACCCGGGCGATAGCCGTCTATTGTGATAGGGGCAACCGAACGTGTCAATTCAGGCGCGGCAAACAATTCAGCCGTCGCAACTTTGACGCGCGGCAACAACACCAGATACCACCCGGCAGACAACACCACCGGCGTCAGGCGCTCGCCGGCACCCTCCGCCCACGCGCTGCGGCCGTGCACAAACACCGGCACATCCGCTCCCAACGAGAAACCCAGTTCGCTCAGGCGCTCGGTGCTGAACCCGCAATCCCACAGGACGTTCAGCGCGTGCAGCGTCGTCGCCGCATCCGAACTGCCGCCGCCGAGACCCGACCCCGGCGGGATGCGCTTGCGCAGACACACGTCCGCACCCGCCACGACGCCGCCGGCTTCCTTAAGCAGCAGGGCGGCGCGCGTCACCAGATTGGAGGCCTCGTCAACGTCGGTACCGCCGCAGTCAACGCGAATCCGCCCGTCGTCGCGCGTCGAAAAATCCAACTCGTCTCCGTAATCAAGCAGCCTGAACACGGTTTGCAGGTCATGGTACCCGTCGGCGCGCCGTCTGTTCACGTGCAGAAACAGGTTCAATTTTACCGGCGCCGGCAAATTGTTCAGTTCACGCATTCGCTTAAATCTCCCGCTCAACGTTGCCGCTGAACTTGATTAACTTCCAGCGATTTGCGGCGACGGTGATCTTCAAATCATCGCGGGTCAACACCAACAGCGACGGCAGTTCAATCGTGCGCAAAGACAGGGACGGGGTTGTTTGATAACTGAGATAACGCACCCCCCAGCCGTCCTGCTCCAGCGCCTCGATGCGCCCGTTCTGATCAATGCGCATGGATTTGATCTTCGAACCGGGGTCGGGGACACCCACCACCCAGTAACGCAGGCCAAAAACCGGCACCTCCGCACCCAGCAACTCGGCGGCGAGCTCTTCAAACGTTTCGGCGCGATAGACCCGTCCTTTGCTGTCGCGCGCATGGGCGCCGTCCGAACGACCGCTCAAACGCACCAGTTCACGCCCACCCGGCCCCAACAGCTTCATCCGGTCGCTGTTCTGGTCGTGCAGCCAGTTCAAGCCGGCACGCCATAATCTGTCGCCGCGGCGAATACTGACCTTGCCCTCGAGCCGCCACGAAGAAACTGCCTCCACCCGCGCGCGGTGCAAAGCCCATAACCGCTCATCGCCTTCAGCCGCCGCGGGCGCGTCGTGCAATGACTTGGCACAGCCGCCCGCGCCGACAGCCAAGCTCACGGCCAGCACCGACACGGCGGCGCGTTGAAACCCTGTCATGCAAAACGGCGTGCGTCTGAAACTTTTCAACGCGCGCAGCCTTCGCGCAAACGCTGAAGATACTTATCCTTCGGAAACTCGGCCAGCGCCTCTTCGAGCACTGTCGAAGCCTCCTCAACCCTTTTTCTGGAACACAGAATTTCAACGAGATGACCGAATACTTCCGGATGGCGTAACAGCGCGATCGCCTGCCGGATGAAGGCCTCCGCGACCTCAACGTTGTTCAGGCGAAATTCAACCCAGCCCATGCTGTCGAGGATGGCGGGGTTGTCGGGCTGTAACTTGTAAGCACGCAGGATATACGCCTTGGCTTCATCGAGGCGGATATTGTGATTGGCAAAGGTGTACCCCAGCGAGTTCAGCGCGTCGGCATTTTCCGGCTCCATCTGCAAAATGCGTCCCAAATCGGCTTCGACGCGGCCCAGCAAGCCAAGTTCAGCCGCGGCGAGACCACGCGCATACAGCAGACTGCTGAGATCGCCGTGCTCCTTCATCGCTTGCGTATATATTTCAATCGCCCTGTAATGGAAACCGGCTCCCTTCAAAAATTCCCCCTGCACCAGATAAAACTCAACTTTTTCCTGCTCGTCGTCCACCAGCATGCGCGTCGCCTCCAACTGCCAGATCGCCTTTTCCAGATCCCCGAGTTTGCGATAGACCTCGGCAATCGAGATCTGTGCTTTCTTGAAAAAAGCCCCCTGCGGAACCGAGCGGTAAGTCGTCAGCGCCACCTCCATCTCCCCGCGCTCTTCGGCGACACGCCCTGCGTAATAGACCGCCTCAGCCCGGCGCCCGGGAAAATTGCCGAGCCGGTCGAAAAAGGCCGAGGCGGCCTCAAAGTCTTCCTGCTGCATGGATAAAATGCCGAGCGCCTGAACCACGTCGGCGTTATAAGGATGACGCTGATAAACGAGTTGAAACTCCCTGAGCGCTTCCCGTTGCCTGCCGTTCTCGAGCAGGAGTTTCGCGTAATTGGCCCTGGCGTCAACGTCGTCGGGCGCGGCGGCGACTCCCGCCGCCGCCGTGGCCAGCCCTTCATTGACCCGCCCGTTCAGGATTATCGCCCAGCCCTGCAGTAAATACGCGGTGGCAAATCCGGGGTCAAGCTCCACCGCCTTGCGGGCGAACTCGGCCACCGCGTCGTAATCGCCGGTATCCAGCAAAAACACAGCGTACACGTATTGCGCTTTTGCGTTGTCGCTGAACCGCTCGGCCATCTCCTTCATGCGCTGATGCGCCTCGACCGGCATTTCGGACAACAGGGTCGCACCGAGTGCGGTAAAGATTCGGTTCTCGTTGATACCCTCCTTTCCGATCAGATCTTCCAAGGCCTGCATCGCGTTCTCAAACCGGCGATCGAGGGCGTAAGTGACGATCAGCAGCTGCTTGAGTTCCAGGTTGTCCGGATCGGCCTTGCGCCATTTCTCCCCGAGGCGGATGGCGCTTGCATAGTCTTTGTCGTGCAATGCCAACTTGACCGCGCTCTTCAGCACTCCCAGATCGTCCGTTTGGCGGGCCGCGCTGAGGTAATGCTTCAACGCAGCGGGCAGGTCGGCGCGGCGAACCGCGAGTTCACCAGCCAGCAGGTTGTAGATCAGATCGGCGCGTCGGCTCGTTTCCGCGCTCCCGGAAACCACCGCCCCCTCGCGCAAAAAAGACGGATGCGAAGAAGAAGAGACACAGGCCCACAAGACGGCAAGCGGAAATAATACGACGAAACCGTAAGACCCGGTTATCGAAAAAAATTCTTTCGGGTAAACAGCCGTCCTCATTGCATCGTTCTGGTAAACTATTGTGCGTAAACTTTGAAGTCCTGAAAGTACACCCGCTGCGCGCCTGAATATGTGCAATTTTATCACGCCTCTCAAGTCAGCAGCGGAACCTGTACCCGCTCCGCCATGGCATTGATCGTCTTCGGACTCAACCACAACAGCGCGCCGCTGGAAGTGCTGGAAAAAACCATAATCTCGGAAAAACGCCTGACTGGCGCGCTGGCCGACCTCAACGCGACGGTCGTCGCCGACGAGACCGTCATCCTGTCAACCTGTAACCGCTGCGAAATTTACGCCGTCCTGGGAGCGGGCGAAAATGAAGGCGCGGTCGCCGATTGGCTGTGCTCATATTGCGGCATCGCTAAAAAAGAAATCGACGGATATTGCTTTACCCGCCGTGATAAAGAGGCTGTCCGCCACCTGATGAGGGTCGCGAGCAGCATCGACTCGATGATCGTCGGCGAGCCGCAAATTCTCGGGCAGGTGAAATCCGCCTATCGCGCCGCACTCGATGCAAAATACTCGGGAAGCACTCTTTCGCGCCTGTTTGAAAACTCCATCTCGATCGCAAAAAAAGTGCGCAGCGAAACCGAACTCGGGAAACATCCGGTATCGTACGTCTCGACCGCGGTGAGAGCCTGTCGCCACCTGTTCGAGAACCTGTCGGCCCAACGCGTTCTGCTGCTCGGCACTGGCGAGATGATCGAACTCGCCGCGCACCATTTCAGAAACCGGAACGTCGCCGCGATCGCCATCGCCGGACGCTCAACCGGCAAGGTGCACGCGCTCGCCGCCGAGTTCGGCGCGGAACCTCTCGACCTCGACGCGGTAGGAGACGTTCTGCACACACGCGACATCGTCGTCAGTTGCACCGCCAGCGCGGCACCGATTCTTTACAAGGACACGGTTGCCGCGGCCTTCACAAAGCGCAAGCACAAACCGATGTGCATCATCGACATGGCGTTGCCGCGCGACATAGACGCCGCGGTTGAGGAATTGCCCGACGTCTATCTCTACACACTCGAGCACCTTGCAAGAGTTGTTGACGACAATAAAGAGGCGCGCCTCGCGGCGGCGGCACAGGCGGAGATCATCATACGAGGCAAAGCCGACGAGCACGTCAACCGGATGAACTCGTGCAAAGCCGCGGATGCCATCACGCAATTGCTCGCCGAAGCCGACGGTGTTCGTGCCGAAGCGCTCGAAAAATCGCTGCAAATGCTGCACAACGGTAAATCACCCGAAGCGGCGCTCGCCCATCTCGCGTCGTCGCTGACCGACAAACTGATGCACCCCACGCTCGAGACGCTGAAGCAGGCAACCGAACAGGGGCAGTTTGAACTGCTCGACACGGTCAGGCGCCGGCTTGACAAAAAACGCCCGCGCGCAAATGAACGCTTCAATCCTTGAAAAACTTGCCGCAATGACCGCACGGCACGCCGAAGTCACCGCGTTGCTGAGCAACCCCGAAGTCATCAACGACCAGGAAAAATACCGCGAACTGAGCCGCGAACACGCACGGCTCAAGGAAGTCGTTGTGCATTACCGGGAATACGACACCTGCCAAAAGCATCTTGCGGCGGTCTCGGACATGCTGAAAGACGAAGACGCGGCGGTAAAATCCCTGGCACAGAATGAAAGCGAAACCCTCAAGGAGAGGCTCGCGGCGATCGAGCTCGAGATCCACCGGTGCCTGTTGCCGCAGGACCCGTACGACCGCAACAATATATTCCTGGAAATCCGGGCCGGCACCGGCGGCGACGAAGCCGCGATCTTCGCCGGCGACCTGTTACGGATGTACAGCCGTTACGCCGAAAATAAGAACTGGCGCCTGGAGATCATCAACTCGAGCGAAGGCGAATACGGCGGTTTCAGGGAAGTGATTTCGCGCATCATCGGTGAGGGCGCTTATTCCCGCCTGAAATTCGAGTCGGGCGTACACCGCGTGCAGCGCATTCCCGGAACTGAATCGCAGGGAAGAATTCACACTTCAGCCGCCACCGTCGCGGTACTGCCGGAAGCGGAAGAGGTCGATCACATTGAAGTGGATCCCGCCGACCTCCGCACCGACAGATTTCGCGCTTCCGGTGCCGGCGGCCAGCACGTGAACAAAACCGACTCGGCAATCCGCATCACGTATCTGCCCTCAGGGTTGGTTGCCGAGTGCCAGGAAGAACGTTCGCAGCACCGCAACAGGACGCGCGCGATGGCGCTGCTGAAAGCCAAGCTGCTCGACCTCGAACGGCGCAGGCAAAACGAAACACAGGCGCAAACGCGCAAAGACATGGTCGGCTCCGGCGACCGCTCGCAACGCATACGCACCTACAACTTTCCACAGAACAGAATTACCGATCACCGGATCAACCTGACGCTGCACCAGCTATCCGAGATCATCGCCGGCGCGCTCGATCCGCTGATCGACCAGTTGACCCACGAACACCATGCGGCGGAGCTGGCGCAGTTCGATGACTGACGTCCCGCTGTCCGCCGCCGCCACGATCGGCGAAGCGCGCGCCGCCCTGCACCGCCGCCTCGGCGACGGCCTTGAGACCGATCATCTGCTGTGCCGCGTACTGAACTGCGAACGCCCGCACCTGTATGCACACCCGGAGGCGACGTTTGAGCCTTCATTCAGGCGCTGTCTCGAAACCCTGCTGCTGAAACGGCTCGGCGGCACCCCGCTGGCCTACCTGACCGGCGTACGCGAATTCTTCTCCCTGCCATTTGAAGTGGCACCCGAGACGCTGATCCCGCGTCCGGAAACCGAAACGCTGGTCGGGGTTGCACTCGCGGCCGCGCCCACTCACGCCCGCATTCTCGACCTCGGCACCGGTTGCGGCGCCATCGCCATAGCGATCGCGCACACACGGCCCGACACAACGGTCTGGGCCTGCGACAACAGCCGCGGTGCGCTCGCGATCGCACAGCGCAATGCAAAACGCCACAGCGTGCGCAACGTCTCATTCTTTGAAAGCGATTGGTTCGATCAACTGCCCGCCGCCCGTTTCGACGTGATCGTCGGCAACCCGCCGTACGTCGCCGCCGACGATCCCGATCTTGATTCCACAGTGGCCGCGCACGAACCGAACGCCGCTGTCTTCGCGGCAGACAATGGCCTCGCGTGCCTGAACCGGGTGATCGCGGACACCCCGGCACGGCTCGGCGACCGGGGTGTGATGGCGATAGAACACGGCTATACTCAGGCCGAAACCGTGGCGCGCCTGATGGAGACGGCGGGTTTCGGCGACGTGCACTGCACGCCCGACCTCAACGGCCACCCGCGGGTCACCGCCGGCGTCAAGAAACAGGACAGCCATGAAAAAATCAATTGTTGAAATCTATGCGATGGCCGTGTGCTTTATCTGCGCGGCCATCTCAGCCATTTCCATCACAATCGGCATCCACAATGTCGTCCAGATAGCCGATCCGGAATTCACCATGTCGGCGTACGAGTACAGTATGCACCGGGACAACGAAAGTTTTCTCGAACTTAAACTCATGGACATCCCGAAGGAATACAACAACCCTTACCGGGACATGTCGCAGCAGGAACTGACTGCCGCAAGGGAACGCAGTCTCCGGGCAGCGCTCGAAAGGGAGCGCCGCAACGGGCAGCAAAGCCTGCTCCGCTGCCTGATCGTCGTCGCCGTACTGTCGCTGATGTTCTGGCTGCACTGGATACTCGCAAAAAGAACGAGACGCAACGCGGCGGCAACCGCCTGACCTCACCCGCCGGACGTTGATCCGGGACCCGGCACTCACGCGCCGAGTTCGCGCTTCAGAATATGGTTGACCTCCGCGGGATTGGCCCTGCCCCCCGTTTCTTCCATTACCCGTCCGACAAAATAACCGAGTACTTTCTCCCGGCCCGCGCGGTATTGCCCGACCTGCTTCGGGTTGTCGGCGATGACGCGCCGCACGATTACTTTGAGTTCCGACACGTCACTGATCTGGCGCAGGCCGCGCGCGTTGATCACGGCGTCGGCGTCGCCGTCCCCCGCCCACATCGCATCGAACACCTCTTTCGCAATCTTGCCGGATATGGTGGCGTCCTCGATCCGGTCGAGCAGCCCGGCGAGCGCCGCCGGCGTCACCGGCGCATCCGACGCGGTGATACGGTCGCAGTTCAGCGCCGCCGCTAGCGCGCCGCCGACCCAGTTGGCGACCGTCTTCGCTACCGCTGAAGTTTGTGCCGCGCACGCCTCGAAATAATCGGCCGTTTCCATGTCGAGCGTCAGCCGCGCGGCGGCGTCCTCGCTCAGACCGCACTCGGACACAAGCCGCGCTTTGCGCGCGTCGGGGAGTTCGGGCAAAGACGAGCGCACCCGGGCAATGAACGCCTCATCGAGCGCCAGCGGCGCCAGGTCTGGATCCGGAAAATAACGGTAGTCGTCGGCTTCCTCTTTGCCGCGCATCAGGCGTGTTTGATTGCTCTGCGCATCAAACAGGCGTGTCTCCTGCACCACCCTGCCGCCGGACTCGACCACTTCGGTCTGGCGCTCAATCTCATAATCAATCGCTTTCTCGACAAACCGGAAAGAATTGAGGTTCTTGATCTCGGTGCGGGTTCCGAGCTTTTCATCACCCGCCGGGCGCAGCGACACATTCGCGTCGCAGCGGAAGGAACCCTCCTGCATATTGCCGTCGCAGATATTGAGACAGCGCACAATGCTGTGGATTTTTTTCATGTAGGCTCCCGCTTCGGCCGCGCTGTGCATCTCGGGCTCGGACACGATCTCGATCAGCGATGTTCCCGCGCGGTTCAAGTCAATCCCACTCATCTCGACAAACCCCTCGTGCACCGATTTACCCGCGTCTTCCTCAAGATGCGCGCGCGTGATGCCGATTGTTTTTTGAACGCCGTCGTCGAGCGTAATCTCCAGACTGCCGCCCGCCACGATCGGCAATTTGAACTGGCTGATCTGGTATCCCTTGGGCAGGTCGGGATAGAAATAGTTTTTGCGTTCAAACACCGACAGCGGATTGATCCGGGCGTTGACGGCAAGGCCGAAGGCAACCGCCATACGCACCGCCTCGGCGTTCAGCACCGGCAACACCCCCGGCAACCCCGCGTCCACCGCGCAAGCCTGGGTATTGGGTTCGGCGCCGTAACTTGTCGCGGCGCCCGAAAAGATCTTGCTTCGGGTCTTCAGCCGCGTATGGATCTCAAGCCCGATAACCGGCTGCCATTTCATCACTCAAACCCCTGCGGTATGCGCCGATGCCAGTCGGTCGCGCACTGGTAACGATGACCGAGCGCCAGCAGCCGTCCCTCGCTGAAGTGGTCGCCGATCAATTGCACGCCGACCGGTAAACCACCGCTGAAACCGCCCGGCAGCGCCAACGCAGGCAGACCGGCGAGGTTAACGGCGATCGTGTAGATGTCCGACAAATACATCTTTACGGGATTGCCGCTTTTTTCGCCGATCCTGAACGCCGTCGTCGGCGACACCGGCCCTAAAATCGCGTCCACTTTCTCAAACGCGGCGGCAAAATCATCGCGGATCTTCCTTCGTGCTTTCTGTGCCTTCAGGTAATAAGCGTCGTAATAGCCCTCAGACAATACATAGGTACCGACCAGAATGCGCCGTTTCACCTCGACGCCGAATCCCCCGGCGCGCGAGCGAAAATACAAGTCCTCAAGATCCCGGGGCGACTCGCAGCGATAACCGTAACGTACGCCGTCATAGCGAGCGAGGTTTGAAGAGCACTCGGCGGGCGCCAGAATGTAGTAGGCGGGAATCGCCAGCGGCGACGCCGGCAGGGATATTTCGACGACCTCGCTTCCGCTGTCGGAAAATTGCCTGACCACATTCTCGACCGCCGACTTAACGCCCGCATCGATGCCTTCGCCCAGATACTCCCTGGGCACGCCGACACGAAAACCTTCGGCCCCCTGCTCAAGTTCGCGCACGTAATCCGGCACTGGCTGATCCGCACTGGTTGAATCTTTTGCGTCAAAACCGGCGACGGCGCCGAGCAGCCACGCGCAATCCTCGGCCGAAACGCCGAACACGCCCGCCTGATCGAGGCTCGATGCGTAGGCGACGATGCCGTAACGCGACACCCGCCCATAAGTCGGCTTCAGGCCGGTCACCCCGCACAACGAGGCTGGCTGGCGGATTGACCCGCCAGTATCGGTGCCGGTGGCGCAGGGCGCGAGCCGCGACACAACGGCGGCGGCCGAGCCGCTGGACGACCCCCCGGGTACGCGGTCGACGGCCCAGGGGTTGCGGGTCGGGCCGAAATAGCTGCTCTCCCCGGAAGACCCCATCGCGAACTCGTCCATGTTTGTCTTGCCGAGCATCACCATGCCGGCCGCATTCAGCTTCTCCGTGACAGTCGCGTCATAAGGCGAACAAAAGTTGTGCAGCATCTTCGAACCGCAGGTGGTCAGAACACCGCGCGTGCAAAACAGGTCCTTATGCGAATAAGGTATTCCGGTCAGCGGCGTTTTTTCATCCGCGCGGATGCGCGCATCGGCCGCCCGCGCCTGTTCAAGCGCACGCTCAGCGGTGACGGTGATGAAACTGTTCAGTTCCTTGTCGTACCGCTCGATGCGCTCGAGAAAAAATCCTGTCAGTTCGACGCTTGAAAAATCACCGGCAGCGAGCCCCGCGGACAACTCCGCGAGAGATTTGTTCAACATGACGCTTACTCGATCACTTTAGGGACGAGGTACAGGCCGTCGGCGACCCGCGGCGCGGCGGCCTGCACCGATTCACGGCAATCGCCCTCGGTCACGCGGTCTTCGCGCAACCGCTGCACAATGTCGAGCGGATGCGACAACGGCTCGATATTCTCGAGGCCGGCGCCGTCCAGTTTTTCAACCAGCGCAAGAATATCCGACAACGCCTGAGCCATCTCATCGGCTTCGCCGTCGCCGATTGCAAGCCGCGCCAAGCGTCCGATCCTGTGTATTTCATTGACTTTCATGATCGCAGTACACCCCGCTGAAAACTGCGGCGCGGATAAGGACGCTTGCCCGTTTCCCGCGTCATTGTTAGAGTATGCCATACAAACCGGCGCCCCCCGATCATGTTCAACCAGCTATTCGGCCTTTTCTCGAACGACCTCTCGATTGATCTCGGGACGGCGAACACCCTGATTTACATGAAAGACAAGGGCATCGTTCTGAACGAACCCTCGGTAGTCGCCATCCGCGAGCAAAGCGCCTCAAGTATGATCGAGGCCGTCGGCCAGGAAGCCAAGGACATGCTGGGACGAACGCCGGCGACGATCAAGGCGGTGCGCCCGATGAAAGACGGCGTCATCGCCGACTTCACGATCACCGAAAAAATGCTCCAGCACTTCATCCGCAAAGTGCATAAGCACAAGATCATCAAGCCCAGCCCGAAAGTTCTCATCTGCGTGCCGTGCGGCGCGACCCAGGTTGAGCGTCGTGCAATCCGGGAATCGGTCATGGGCGCAGGCGCGCGTAAAGTTTATTTGATCGAGGAACCGATCGCCGCCGCCGTCGGCGCAGGCCTTCCGATCAACGAAGCGCGCGGTTCGATGGTTCTCGACATCGGCGGCGGCACTTCAGAGGTCGCGGTACTGTCTCTGAACGGCATCGTGTACTCAGCTTCGGTCAGAATCGGGGGCGATAAATTCGACGAGGCCATCCTCAGCTATGTACGCCGCAATTACGGCATCCTGATCGGAGAGGCCACCGCCGAGACGATCAAGCACAACATCGGCACCGCCTACCCGAGCAAGGAACTGCTCGAGATCGAGGTCAAGGGACGCAATCTGTCGGAGGGCGTCCCCAAGAGCTTCAGCCTGAACAGCAATGAAATCCTGGAGGCCCTGCAGGAACCGCTGTTCGGCGTAGTCAGCGCAGTCAAAACCGCCCTCGAGCGCACGCCCCCCGAACTCGGCTCGGACGTGGCCGACCGCGGCATCGTCCTGACCGGCGGCAGCGCGTTGCTGCGCGACCTGGATAAACTGATCATGCAGGAGACCGGCATCCCGGTCGTGATCGCCGACGAGCCCTTGATCTGCGTCGCCAAAGGCGGCGGCATCGTACTCAAACTCATAGAAGAAGGCAAAGCCGGCTTTCTGCTTCAGGACTGACCGAACGGCACAACCGGAGGAGGTAACACGCCATCAAACCGCTTTTCACGCCTCACGGTGTCATCCCCAAACTCACGGCGCTTACACTGCTGTCGATCGCGCTGATGCTCAGCGACTACCATTACGACAACCTGCATAAAATACGCTACTACCTGGGAGGCGTTATCTACCCGGTTTACTACCTCGCAAACCTGCCGACAAAAGCCGGCGATTGGATCTACCGCGAATTGGCGGAACGCAAGCAATTGAGGCAGGAAAACAAGGCGCTCAAGGAAAGCAATCTGCTGCTGAATTCAAAACTGCAAAAATTCGCGGCACTGGAAAACGAAAATAAACGGCTCAATGAGCTTCTGAAATCATCGTACGACAGGATTGAGGGCAACGCCGTCGTCGCCAAACTCATGGCCACCGACTACACGCCTTTCAGGCAACGCATCGTCATCGACAAGGGCGGACGCAACAACGCTTACGTCGGGCAACCGATACTCGGCGCTCAAGGCGTGATCGGGCAGGTCATCAGCATCACGCCCTTCAGCGCCACCGGCATGTTGATTTCGGATCCCGGCCACACGATGCTGACCCAGGTCAACCGCTCAGGATTCCGCGCCCTCGCCGTAGGCACCGGCAACCCCCGGCAATTGAGGCTCGATTACGTGCCGCTGGACGCCGACATCCGGGAAGGCGATACGATTGTCACTTCCGGTCTCGACGACCGCTACCCGCCTGATTATCCGGTCGGCAGGATCTTGCGCGTGGTCAGAAACGCCGGCGATAATTTTGCCTCCATCACGCTGAAACCGTTCGCCGAACTCGACCGCCACCGGGAAGTCCTGCTGGTATGGGAAACGGCCAGCGATAAGAAGGGCGACGACAGCCCCGAAACACCATGACAGCCATCCTGAAAACCGTCCGTATCGGAAAATTGCAAATCCTCGCGGCTTTCAGCGTCGTCTGCGCACTGGTAATGACTGTCCTGCCGATCCCGAACTGGGCTTTGCCGTTTTGGCCCGAATGGACCGTTCTGGTCGTGATCTACTGGTGCCTCGCGCTGCCGCATAAGTTCAACCTGAAATTTGCGTGGGGGACGGGGCTTTTGATAGACCTGATCAAAGGCTCTCTGCTCGGCCAATACGCGCTCGCTTATCTGCTGGTCGCCTATATCTGCGTCAACATTCATCGGCGGCTGCGCATTTATCCGCTGTTCCAGCAGGCCGTTTCCATCGGCGGCCTGCTGATTCCGTATTTCCTGCTCACACTGTGGATAGACAGCAGCCTCCACTCGGTAGCGGTTGATTGGCGTTACTGGGCCCCGATCGCGAGCAATATGCTGCTTTGGCCGTGGATGTTCTCAATACTGAGACTGGTGCGGCAAAAAGCATCGGAGTAACCCCCGCCGGGAATGACCGAACTGCTCAATGACCTGATGCGCGTGCTGCAGAACAGGCGCGCAGAAAACATACTGCTGCTTCGGAAGTCGCCCGAACTCGATCAGGAATTCAAAACACTGGGCGACCGGCTCAATCCCGCACCCGCTTTCACCATCGCCGAACCCGCCGCGTGGCTGCGCCGCCCGCGCCCGGAGCAGCGGCACCGGCTGGGCCTGCTATGGCACTCTCCCCCTTCTCTGCCCGACGCCGACTACGATCACCTGCTCGCCAGACTGCGCGACCTCGATTGCGAAGCGGTCTATGCGCGCTGCCTCACGCAATGCGGTGGTACCCGGCAATGGTCACGCCACTTGCGCTCGCTCGGTTTCCTGCCGGTCAGGCATTATGCCGACGACACGTCGCTGTTTTACTTCGACATTTACGACTACAAACTGCTGCCGGACTGGCTCAACAGCAAATTCTGGGCGAACCCGGAAATGTGGGACAAGGCAAGATGGTAACGCCGCGGGCGCGGTGGCAATGTTTCAGCCGGACCGGAGACGAAAGGCCGGACAAATGAACCGCTGTTCCAGGCTCACCCCTGATCGTGCACTTCGCACAGCTTCTGCATATCCGGCGGCAGGTTGTCGGGGCACTGCCCGCACCGCTCGTTGCCGGGCACCGCATACGCCATCCTCTTCGGGAACGGCAACTCGAGTTCCGCCATGATCCGGGTAAAGTCCTCTTTGCTGAAATTGACGCCGAGACGCGGATTGCGCCGTTTCTCCTGGCCTATCGTCGTCAGAAACCGCTTTTTATAGTCGTGAGCGGGATACACCAGAGTATCGTCAGGTAACGTGAAAAGCTTGTCGTGAACGCTTTCGTAAAGCGTCGCGGCATCGCCGGACTGAAAATCGGTGCGCCCGCATGCGTCGATCAGCAAAGCGTCACCTGAAAAAAGAATCTGATGCGTGCCGCCGTTGATCAGGAAAGCGTGATGCGTATCGGTATGTCCCGGCGTAAAAAGCGGATGGATTTCCAAGTTGCCGACGCGAAAAGGCTCACCCTCACGCACGCCGATATCACGGCACGTCAGATTATCCGCCGCCGGGCCGGCGACCTTGCAGTCGGTCAGTGCCCGCAACTTCACGGCGCCGGTGATATGGTCGGCATGAATATGGGTCTCGAGGGTGTAAGTCAGTCCGAGCCCGAATTCCTGCAACACCGCCAGATCACGGTTTGTGCTTTCGAGCACCGGATCAATCAAAACGCTTTCACCCGTATCCAGACACGACAGCAGATAGGTGTAAGTGCTTGAAGATTCTTCAAACAACTGCCTGAATAACATCTATTTCAGCCCTCGTGTTCACACCCGCCAGCATTGACCCGCCGTTGGCCTGCCACAACGTTTTCGTCGATACCGACCTGATATTGTCCCAGTATAATACCCCACCCTGAAACCTCCTGAACAAACTCAAGCGATTAAACAATGAATGCTGAGCAAGTGCGGCAAATCATCGCCGCGCATATTGAGGGCGCACAAATCAAGGTCATCGGCGGCGACGGCAAGTTTGAAGCGACGGTCATCAGCGAAAATTTCCGTGGCCTGGATACAATCAGCCGCCACCGGCTCGTTTACGCCGCCGTCAACCGGGAAATTGCCGGCGGAGCAATTCACGCATTGTCAATTCTCGCACGCACACCCGACGAAACAAACGGCTGAGGCACGACCCTGCGAACCACGCCCCGAGCTGTGCGGGCTTATTTGCTCGTGATGCTGATTTCGATGCTGCCGAGACCCGGATGTCCGGAAAAATACCGGGACAAAGTTTCCATGCTTTCCTCGTCAAGCGTTGCGACAATCCCCATCATGATCGGGTTCTTGCGCCTGCCGGTTTTGTAATCGACCAGCGACTGGTAAAGATAATTCTCACGCTGTCCCGCGATTTTGGGATAAAGGGTGATCGAACTGTTGCCGTCGTTATTGTGACAGGCGCTGCATACCGCGACCTGCTCCTGCAATCCAGCGGGGACCTGCGCCTGTGGGTTCGGCTCCGCCGACTCAAAAGACGCAAAGTAAGCCGCCACGTCGGCCATGTCCTGTTGATCGAGCCTGTGGGACTGCGCGACCATCGTCTGATGATCGCGTTCCCCGTTCCTGTACGCCTGCAAAGCGGCGACGATGTAGTCGGCATGCTGTCCGCCAAGCCGGGGCACGTGGTAAGTGGGGTAAACGTTTGTATAGGTCGGAACGCCGTGGCAACCCAAGCAAGTCTGCGCCTTCCATTTCCCGGCGGCGACATCGCCGACGGCACAGACCGCAACCGGCGCCATCATCAACACCAAAGCTGCCGGATAAAAACCCGCGCAGGCCATATACCTTATGATGCTCTTCATGTCGCAGAATGTATAAAAAAGGTTGTCCGCCGCTCCCGCCGAACCGCCGCGGCAAAAGGCACGCCGACCCTGCTTATTAGCATGTTCCGTCGCATAAAGCGCTCCAGACTACCGCATATCGGACAGGTGTCAAGTTGCCGAATCCCCGACATGGTCGTGCATGTATGAGGCCAGAAACATAAGGGATTCCTGGCCTGATTAAAAAGGAAGCCGACATGCCGGTCCAGCACATCGGCTTCCGCCCAGGGGTTTCTATAAAATCGCCTCTTTATCTACTAAATGGGAGGCGATGATGGGAACTACAGCCCAACAGAAACTTGAAGTCATAAACTGAATTTCCGGCATCCCGGGACAAACACGGCTCCGATCGTACTCCAGGGCCACCCTTGACGCATTCAAGATCAGCCGTTCCACCCTGTATCGCTGGCGCCGGACCTGCCGCATCGCGGGCTTGAGCGCGCTGCATGACCGCAGCCGTGCCCCGCACACCCGGCGCCAGCGCGAATGGCCACCGGCATTGCGCGCCGAAATACGCCGACTGCGCACCGAGTTTCCCAATCCGGGCTGTGAAAAAGTGCGGGTGCTGCTGGCACCGTGGTGCGAACAGTGCGGCATGGCCTGCCCCGGTGTGCGCACAATCGGGCGGCTGATTGCCGACGCGCCGGACAAGATGCGCATCACGCCAGCCGGTTTGACGCCGAACCGGTTTGACGCCGAAAAGGAAAGTCAAGCCGCGGCGGCACAACCGAAAGCAACGCCCGGGCAAAGGATTCCACGCCGATTATCCGGGACACTGCGTCGCGTTTGATACGGTGATTCGTTTTATCGGGCGTACCCGCCGCTACATTTTTACGGCGACCGATCATGCCAGCCGCTTTAGCTTTGCAATGGCGACGACGCGCCACGACAGCTAACGCGCGGTGCATTTCGCGACACTGGTCGAAACAGTATTTCCGGGACGTATTGAACAAGTGCTCAGCGACAACGGGAGCGAATTTCAGGGGGCTTTCTCCGACTACGCGAAAGCACGGGGGTGGCGCCATTGCCACACCGACCAACGCAGCCCGAAAATGGATGCCTTCAATGAACGGTTCAACCGCACCGTGCAGGAAGAATGAGTGAACTACGGGGAAGACCTGCTGCTTAACGATGTGCGAGAATTCAACGCTCGCCTGCCGGGTTATCTGGATCGCTATAATAACCACCGCCCGCACCGGGGACTCGACAACCAGACACCCAACCAAATGCTTGCCAAACATCTGCCCCTGATGTCCCATATGTGGTGGCCTCATAGCAACGTGCTCAAGCCCGCCGGATGGTATAATCGCCTTCCGCTTAATGACGAACAAAAGGCGGTTTTACCGAACCCATTTTACAGAGCCCCCCCGGGGCGGCTTCCTTCTTGAGTCAGGCCGTGCACCCGATAATGTTACCGGCCTTGTACAACAGATGACTGACGATGTACAACAGATGACTGACGATGCCCGAACATCCGACTTGACGCCGGTTTATTTCAGCAGCAGCAGACTAGGCCAGGGGGATCCAAAAGACAGATTCATTCCCCGGAGATACCTTCCCAGGCAATACGAATATATTCCCAGAGAACACGATCCGGATATCGTTATCATACAGAATTCCGGAAGTTACTTTTATAGAAAAATTTTGGCGGCGAGACGGCGGTTCGGCTGGAAACCGGTACTGGTCAGCGTTTGCGATGAGAGCATGGGCCCGAACCGCGACGTGGATTTTTCCTTTTCTTTCAACCCGACGGATGGGAAGAATTGCGCGTGGATGATGACGTTGAAACCTTCATACATGGCATACGTGCTCGATGGAAAACAAAGCGAAGAGATTGAAAAGTTGATCAAGACCCCCAAAACGCGATTTTGCAACTTCGTCTATTCCGATGATTTTCGTGAATCCACCAAAGTGCGCCGGGATTTCTGCAAATTGCTGGCGCAATATAAAAAAGTGGACTGCCCGGGCCCCAGCCTCAACAATATGCCGTCGATACCTGAAGAAGTCTCTAAAAGAAAATGGACGGCAAAACTGGACTTCCTGGCAAATTACAAATTCACCATCGCCTTTGAACACACTTCGGCTGAAAATTATCTGTCCGAGAAGATCTGGCATGCTTTTTTCACGGGCAGCATTCCCATTTACTGGGGATGTCCGCGGGTTGCGGAATACTTCAACCCCGAAGCGTTCGTCAATTGCCACGACTACAAGACCTTTGAAGACGCAGTGGAAATGGTCAGGGAGATAGACAACAGCCCGCATCTGTATGAGAAATACCTCAACGCGCCGATGGTTTTGCAGAACTCACGGTTGCATGTCATCTCGCAAGATATCGCCAATCATTGCCATGCGATCACGGAGGAAGCTTTGCTTCGTCGTAACAAGAAAAGTATTAAATACTGGAAGATGCCACGTATGATCCTGCTTTTATGCTCCTGCTATTGCAGAATTGTTGCAAGATTGGTTTACACCAGGATCATAGCTGTGACAACCGCAAACAGATGACCGACGGTACCCGGGCATCCGACTTGACGCCGGTTTATTTCAGCAGCAGCAGACTAGGCCAGGGGGATCCAAAAGATAAATTCGTTCCCCGGAGATACCTTCCCGGTCAATACGAATATATTCCCAGGGAACACAACCCGGATATCGTTATGATAACAATTTACTGGCCGCCGGGAAACTTAAATCTTTATAGAAAAATCTTGTTTGCGAGATGGCGGTTCGGCTGGAAACCAGTACTGGTCGGCGTTAACGAAGAACATGTCAGCCCGCCCTGCGACATGGATTTTTCCTTTTCCTACAACCCGACGGATGGAAAAAACTGCGCGTGGATAATGCCGTTGAACCCCTCATACATGGCATACGTGCTCGAGGGAAAACGAAGCGAAGAGATTGAAAAGTTGATCAAGACCCCCAAAACGCGGTTTTGCAACTTCGTCTATTCCGACGATTTTAAGAAATTCACCAAAGTGCGCCAGGATTTCTGCAAATTGCTGGCGCAATATAAAAAAGTGGACTGCCCGGGCCCCGCCCTCAACAACATGCCGCCGATACCCGAGGAGGCTTACAAAAAAAGTTGGCCGGCAAAACTGGACTTCCTGGCAAATTATAAATTCACCATCGCCTTTGAACACACTTCGGCTGAAAATTACCTGACCGAGAAGATCTGGCACGCATTTTTCACGGGCAGTATTCCCATTTACTGGGGGTGTCCACAGGTTGCGGAATACTTCAACCCTAAAGCGTTCATCAATTGCCACGATTACAAGACCTTTGAAGACGCGATGGAAAGGGTCAAGGAGATAGACAACAGCCCGCGTCTGTATGAGGAATACCGCAACGCGCCGATTGTTTTTCAGAACTCACGTTTGCACGTCGTCTCGCAAGACATCACCGATCATTGCCATGCGATTACGAAGGAAGCTTTGCTCCGCCGCAACGCGAGGGGCATTAAATACTGGAAGATGCCGCGCATGATCCTGTTCTTATGCTCCCATTGGAAGATGACTGCGAGATGGATTTACACCAGGCTGAAAGAAAGGTTATTGCAAAGAAAGCAAAAAGACATTGCCTCCCCCACTTGAGCGATACAAATACCGCTGACCGGGTTTATGCGGTTTTCCCAGCAGCAGGCAAAATGATCCGTTCTTCAATCCCGGGCAATCCGCCGCCCCGGCAGTCACCATGCCAGCAGGGGATCTCAATGACCTTCTGCGCCCAGTGCAGCCATATAACGCACCCAAGCCCGCCGCCGCAGGCCCGCACCGGCAACACAGCCCCGAATGCGCCAGAGGAGCATTAAGTATTATAATGCGCGTCGTCCACGTGCCATCAACCGGGAGAGCCTACACGATGAAATTTGAAACCATCGCCATTCACGGCGGATACGAAGCCGAACCAACCACCCGCGCGGCGGTCACGCCGATTTACCAAACGACTTCCTATACCTTTAGGGATACCCAGCACGGCGCCGACCTGTTTGACCTGAAAGAAGCGGGAAACATCTACACGCGCATCATGAACCCGACGACCGCGGTTCTCGAAGAACGGGTTGCGCAGATGGAAGGAGGCGTCGGTGCACTCGCGCTCTCATCAGGTATGGCGGCGATCAGTTACGCGCTGTTCACCATCACGGAACACGGAGATAATATTGTTGCGGCACCGACACTGTACGGCGGCACCTACAACTTCTTCGCTCACACCCTGCCCCAGTTCGGCATCGGGATCAATTTTTGCGAGCCAACGCCCGAAGCCGTCGAAAAACACATAGACGGCAAAACCAAAATCGTCTTCTGCGAGTCCATCGGCAACCCGGCAGGCAACGTCGTCGACCTCCAGGCGCTGGCAGAGGTCTGCCATCGCCACGGCGTGGTGCTGATGGTGGACAACACGGTGCCCTCCCCCTATCTGTGCCGTCCTTTTGAACACGGCACCGACATCGTTGTGCATTCGATGACCAAATACATGGGCGGACACGGCAACAGCATCGGCGGCATCATCGTCGATTCCGGAAAATTCCCTTGGGAAAAGCACGCAGACCGCCACCCGGTCATGAGCAAGCCCGACCCCTCGTACCACGGCATCGTCTATACCGAAGCCATGAATGAAGCAGCCTACATCGGCCGCGCCCGTCTGGCGCCGCTGCGGAACATGGGTTCGGCCTTGTCGCCGTTCAACAGCTTCCTGGTGCTGCAGGGACTGGAAACACTGCATTTACGCATGGACCGCCATTGCGAAAATGCCCTTGCCGTCGCCAAATACCTGCAACAGCACCCGCAGGTCACCTGGGTGAACTACGCGGGACTGGACGACCACCCCGACAAGGCTTTGACCAACCGCTACATGGGCGGCAAAGCGTCGGGCATCCTCAGCTTCGGTATTGAAGGCGGACGCGAAAACGGCGCCCGCTTCATAGACGCGTTGAAATTGATCCTGCGGCTGGTCAACATCGGCGACGCCCGTTCGCTCGCGTGCCACCCGGCGACCACCACGCACCGCCAGCTGGGTGCGGCCGACCTCGAAAGCGCCGGCGTGTCGGAAGACCTCGTACGCCTTTCGATCGGGATTGAACACGTTGACGACATCATCGCGGACATCGACCAGGCGCTTCTCAGTTGCCGCGCGAAAAAGACCGCTTAAAACTTTATCAATTCACGCAATCTCATCTGCGGCTTACCCAGCCGGTGGCGATAAACCAGTGCGTAAAAAAGCACCGCGCGGACATAAAGCCGGGTTTCGTCAATCGGGATCGTGTCGATCCATACTGCGGCGTCGTCCACCGGCGCGTTCTTCAGCCAGCGCCGGGCATTGGTCGGTCCCGCGTTGTACCCGGCCAGACTGACCGCAAAATTGCCGCCGCTTTTACGGTACAGCTGCCTGATATAAGCGGCCCCGAGCCGGACGTTGATCTTCGGCAAAAGCACTCTGCGGGATGAAACCTTGCCGAGGCCCAGGCGCGAGGCGACGGCCTGCGCCGTGCTCAACCGCAGCTGCATCAGCCCCAATGCCCCGGCCGGCGACTTGATACGCTCGACAAAGGCGCTTTCCCTTCGCATGACGCCGTAGATCCATTCCACCGGCACCTCATTGCGACGCGACTCCGCCTCGATGATCTCCCGGTAGGGAGTTGGAAAACGTTGCAGAAAATGAAGACTCACGGTGTCATCCGCTCCGCCGCCCTCTCTGCTGCTCGCAATGCTGCGGATCGCGCCGATCGGCCATTGCCAGCGCCCGGCGGCAACAGCAAGCTTCAGTTTTGTCCGGGCACCCAGGTACTCAAGCAATACCAACAGTTCCCGACTCGCATCAAACGGTCTGTCCAGTATCAATAATTCGCGGATACGCGCAACCGCGGGATAGGCGTCGAGCGCCGCCATCTCGGCTTCGGTGAATTCCAGCGGCACCCACGAATGAGAATAAGACTTTCCAAGCCTGTCCGCCGACAGATAGCCGTAGTAATCGTCTTGCTGCGATAACCGCCCCCAGATCTGATGCGCCTCGTCGCGCCGCCCCAAAGACGAAAGCGCATGTGCACGCCAATAACGCCATTGAAAAAAAGAACGGCCCCCACCCTGAAGATCGTCAATACTCGCGAGTACCCGTTTCCAGGCCTGCATCCGCAACGCCGCCCGTATGCGCCAATAACGCGATTCGTCGTCACGGTACTCAGGCGGCAACTGCGACAGCCACCGATAAGCCTCGGCCGGCATCAAGCGCCGCGCCGCGGCAATACCGATCTCTTTCTCTACCGTCCTGAGGCCGAGACACGCGCCGCAACCGCGTTTGATCCTGCTCCATACCGCCCCCGCCCCGGCGATGTCCTTCCTGATCAAGCGGCGCAACGCAAAGGTCATCACGTCGCCCGCATAAGGTGAAGCTCCCATCTGCCTGCGCATTTCAAGAGCGGTGCGTTCGGGGTGATAACGCGCCTGTTTAAGGGAATTGAACCAACGACGCGCATCGCCTTTCAACTTCCCGCCCAGATAATCCGTCAGGCCGACCCGGCCCCTGCCCCAAGCGAGCAGCGCCCTGTCCCATACCAGATCGTCCGTCAACACGCCCTGATCAAAACCCCATTTGAAAACCAGATCGCATTGCGGCGGCTGCGAAAAATCCACAAGCCACAAAGCCCTGACTTGTTCCTCGGCTTGCCGCGCCCGGCCGGACCGAATCAAAGCGAATGCATGACTGCAACGGTTGCCCTTGTTTTCAACCGTCACCGATTCCCGGTAATGCTCGAGAAAACGCCCCCACCGACCGCGGCGCGCAAGCTGCGCAAGCCACCGATGCCGCAGTTTCTCCGCGACCGGCACGGTACCGCCATAAGCCTCCAGAAAACCCGCCATTTCCCTCTCGCCGACGCGCGCGAGGCGGCCCTGCAGATCCCGGGACACAAGATACGGATACAGGGGATACGTCGCGAGCGTTTCGCGGTGGCGTTTGAAAGGCCCGCGGTTGCCGGCCTTCAACGCGCTCTCGACTTCAACAAACAGCGCGCGCTTTTTCTCGATCCAGCCGTCCTCACGCGCCTGCGAAACCGGCGCCATAAAAAGCGACGCCATGACCAGTCCCACCAGCCACACGCGGGATACCGCCCGCGCATGAGATAATGAAAGCTCGCGGGCGTGCCTGAAAAGAAAATCCCCGGCGCCGAAGAAAAAATCTGACATTGGAAACACTCCAGCAAATTTACGCACACGTCGAATCGTGGGGAATCCACCGCTACGGCTGGTTGTTTGTCGCCGCTGTTCTGGTAATCCCGGCTCTCGTCTCGGGCAACATGCTGCAATTCTACTTGACCAAGGTCTTGCGGGGTGAAACATCGGCGGTAACGCTCGTCAAACCTATCGTCGGCAATTTCCTGGTCGTGATCGTGTGCGCGACGATCATCGCCACCGCACTTTACCTGCATTTTTAGTGTAAAACGGCGACCATGCCAACCCAGCCCGCCCCCCGGCGATCAACCGGCCGGCAACCGACCCGGCGATCAATGGCGGACGCTGCACGGTCCGCCTTGTTCGTGATCTGCACGGCGGCGTCCTGTCCGGCTGCGGAAATCAATGTCACCGACGACCTGCAGCGCACCGTCTCGCTCGACAGGCCGGCCGGGCGCATCGTCTCACTCGCGCCGCACCTGACCGAACTGCTGCATTCCGCGCAGGCGGGAGGCAAACTGGTCGGCGTCTCGCGCCACTGCAACTACCCGCCGTCGGTGACCGAACTTCCCAAGGTGTCGGACCACGCGACGATCAATTATGAATTGATCACCGAACTTCAACCCGACCTGATACTGGTCTGGAACGCCGGACTCAAAGACGTGAGCCTGCGCAAACTGACCTCGCTGTACCAAAAGGTCTATGTTTCGGACCCATCCGGTTTCGAGGGCATCGCCGAAAACCTCGCGGAGATCGGCGCACTCGCAGGCAACTCAATCCACGCGCGGCAAACCGCCACTGCTTTTTTACGGAACCTGGATGAACTCGCCGAACGCTACGCCCGATCGCAACCGGTGAAAACGCTGTACCTGCTGTGGCACAACCCGCCGATGACGGTCGGCGGCAACCACTGGATATCACGCACCATCAGTCTTTGCGGCGGCACCAACGTCTTTACGGACTCAACCGCGGCAAGCGTCGTCAGGCTCAATCGCGAGTGGCTGCGGCTGGCGCAAGCCGACGTCGTTCTGCACAGCCTGCCGGACCAGCCGCAGCGTCCGTCCGCGCTCGACAAGCTGCTCGGCCCGGCAGATCAGGCGCCGGTCTTCTACATCGAAGGCGACCTGGTACAGCGTCCGTCATTGAGGCTGGCGCAAAGCGCGGCCCGACTGTGCCGTATCATCCATCGGGCGGGCAGCCACTGATTGCTACAGACTGATTTCTACGCCGGCATGAAACTCAACTCCGCGCCCGGCAAAACCGTCAACCGGCTCGTAACCCTTGTCAAAGGCGTTATTAATCCGCGCGAACAAAGCGAATCCATGATTCAACCACCGACGCGCTGAAACATTGACCAACGTGTAACCGCCCTTGGTGACAAGCGAAAAATCATTGCGCCGGATTTCGCGCTGCGGTCCGACATAATCGAGTTTCACGACCACCGACCACACAGGATCCATCCAGTGTGCTTCGAGTGCCGCTTTTCTGAGCGGGCGACGCAGCAGACGCCGGTGATCACCGTTGTATGCGCGCATGATCGTATGGTCCAGGCGCAGGCCGAAGCCCCCAGCGGTTTCCAGAAACGCAAAGGACTCGATCCCTTCAATATGGGCGGATGAAATATTCTCATTCCGGAATAAGGCGCCTCTTCCGTCTTCCCCGGGCGGATCGCCATAAAATGACGCGGCGATCAGGTTGCGAATGCGGTTGTCAAAATAAGCGACGCCCCACCCTGAACGCGAAAGAACACTTCCCCCCGAAACCGCCTGCCCGACACCGGCTTCCCAGCTGCGGCTGGTTTCCGGGCCGAGATCCGGGTTGCCGCCAAGACCGAAGCGTTCATCGAGCGTCGGCGCTTTGAATGCAGTGCCATAAGAAGCACGCAGCCGCACCCCGGACCCGCCCGGGTCAAACGCCGCCGACACCTGCCAATTGCGGTCGCTGCCAAAATCGTCGGGGTCATCGTTACGCCAACCGCCCGACAGCGACAACGAATCAAACGGTTCAAACCACGCCTGAAGGTACACCGCGTTGTTACGCGAGGCGTCGCGCACCGAAACACCGCGGGCCTTCTCGAGTTCGGTCTCGACACCGACCACGAACCCGGCCACGTCCGACAAAGACAGAACGTTGCGCCATTCAAATTGGGTGCGCCCCCCCCGTCTTTCGGCCCCCGGATTGCGCGACTGTCGGCTGTAATAAGCCCCTCGCAGCGAAGGCCGCCAGATACCTTGCAGATACTCACCCGACCAGCGCAGACTGTAGCGCTTTTCACGCACAGAATTCTTCGGCGTCGTCTCAAACAGGTCGGGGAGAAAATCACCGTCGAGATCCATGTCCTGATCATAGTCAGCGCCTGCATCCACATAGCCGAAATTGAAATCAAGGCGCGACAGATCACCGACCTGCACACCGACCGTCCCCTTCATGTCGAAATTGTCATAGCCGTCGCGTTCCCCGCCCTGACCACCCCGAAGCCTGCGCGGCGTAAACGACTCACCATCGGTCCGCAGCCGGGCGCCGCTTATCGAGAAATCGAAAATACCGTGCCGGCCCGACAGATTGACGGCGGCGGTGTCCGTCGCGAACGAACCGATTCCGACGCGCGCCGCCGCTTCGGGCTCACCGCCGCCGCGCCGGGTGACGATATTGATCACGCCGCCGATCCCATCCGATCCGTACTGCGCGCTGTACGGCCCGCGCAAAACCTCGACACGCTCGACGCCGTTCAACTGCAAATGCTCAAATCCGAATAATCCTCCGCTGGCCGGATCGGTCACCTCAATCCCGTCTATCAGCACCAACACGTGGTTGGATCCGGCGCCGCGCATGAACACCGACGTTTGCGCACCGACACCGCCGCTCGGCGCGACGTGCAGACCGGGCACGCCCGCCAGCATATCGGCGAGACTGCGGTAGCCGTACAAATCAATGTCATCGGAGGTAATCACCGTTGCCGCGCCGGCAAACCGGTCGATCGGCGTCGGAATACGGGTGCCAGTCACCACGATGTTCTCCTGCGCCATCGCGGCCGGCACGGCAACCGGCAACGACGCCGTGATCAGAACCGTCAACAGGGTCGGCAGAACAGACTTCAGAAAAACTCTCACGAAACCCTGCAACGCCGCGCCCGGCGAAATCGGGCGCGTCCTGGCGACTGATGGATATTCAAGCCTCCCGGCTCAGATTTTTCGGTACACGTTCCCGCCGCCGCGCCTGAATTCGTCGGCTTTCTGCTTCAACCCGGTCTCGACCGCAACCTGAACGTCGGACACGCCGATCTTTGCCGCGTACTCCCGCACGTCCTGCGTGATCTTCATCGAACAGAATCTGGGCCCGCACATTGAACAGAAATGGGCGACCTTGGCTGATTCTTTCGGCAGGGTTTCGTCGTGCAACTCCCGCGCGCGCTGCGGATCCAGACTGAGATTGAACTGATCCCGCCAGCGAAATTCAAACCGCGCCTTGGATAAAGCGTTATCGCGCAACTGCGCGGCGGGGTGCCCTTTTGCAAGATCCGCCGCGTGCGCCGCGATCTTGTACGCCATGATGCCGGTGCGCACGTCGTCGCGGTTCGGTAGGCCCAGATGCTCCTTCGGCGTCACGTAGCACAGCATCGCCGCGCCGAACCAGCCGATCATCGCCGCGCCGATCCCCGAGGTGATGTGGTCATAAGCCGGTGCAATATCGGTCGCGAGCGGGCCGAGTGTGTAAAACGGGGCTTCGGCACAATCTTCAATTTCGCGCTTTACGTTGTCCTCGATCAATTGCATCGGGATATGCCCCGGCCCCTCGATCATTACCTGCACGTCGTGCCCCCACGCCACGCGCGTCAACTCGCCGAGCGTGCGGAGTTCCGCAAACTGTGCCTCATCGTTGGCGTCTGCGATGCTGCCCGGGCGCAAACCGTCGCCAAGAGAAAACGACACGTCGTACTGTTTCATAATGTCGCATATCTCTTCAAAATGGGTGTACAAAAAATTCTCGCGGTGATGAGAAAGGCACCATTTGGCCATGATCGAGCCGCCGCGCGACACGATGCCGGTAACACGCTCGGCCGTCAGCGGCACATAACGCAGCAAAACGCCGGCGTGGATCGTGAAATAGTCCACCCCCTGCTCCGCCTGCTCTATCAAGGTATCGCGGAACAGCGCCCAACTCAGCTCCTCCGCCCTGCCGTCCACTTTTTCAAGCGCCTGATAGATTGGCACCGTACCGATCGGCACCGGGGCGTTGCGGATGATCCATTCGCGCGTCGCGTGTATGTCCCTGCCGGTGGACAGATCCATCACCGTGTCCGCGCCCCAGCGCACCGCCCACACCATTTTCCCGACTTCTTCCGCGATCGAGGAGACGACCGCCGACGTGCCGATATTGGCGTTGATCTTCACGCGGAAATTACGCCCGATGATCATCGGCTCGAGCTCCGGATGATTGACATTCGCGGGAATGATCGCGCGCCCGCGCGCGACTTCATCCCTGACAAACTCCGGCGTGACCGTCTCCGGAATACCGGCACCGTAGGAGCGGCCGCTGTGGCGGCGCAACAAATCCCGGTAAGGCGCCTGTTCGCGCAACTCTTCAAGGCGCGCGTTCTCGCGGATCGCAACGTATTCCATCTCCGGTGTCACCACCCCGCGGCGCGCATAATGCAATTGCGTCACAATGGCGTCCCGGCGACCACGCAACGGTTTGCGGACGGCGCCGTCGCCAGGGCCCCGGACACACAGCGCATCACCCGAAACCGGCGCGGCTTCACTGTCGCCGCGCTCGCGTATCCACGCCGCGCGTAACGGCGGCAGACCCAGCCCGAGGTCAATCTCCGCCTGAGGGTCGGTATAGGGGCCGGAAGTGTCGTACACCGGTATCGGCGGATTTCTCTCGCCCCCGAAACTCGCTGCGGTTTCCGCCTGTTCAACTTCGCGCATTCCGACACGAAGGTCGGAACGCGACCCCGGTATGTAAATTTTTCTTGACCCCGGCAAGGGCGTTGTCATCTCACCCGACAACGCCGTCAACTCGCCCCGGGTTATGCCGTCCGAGCCGATTTGTTCCCCGCTTCCCCGGTGGTCTTCGATGGTAACACTCATACTATTTCCGGCTCTGTGCCTGAATTGGTGCTTAAGTTTATGCAAAACCCGCGCAGGTTTGGCGTTTTCACCTCGAATATCCTATTATACGCTTGGAATACGTCTCAACAACCAGGCAGGCCACCGCCATCAGGACATCGTGCTCGAATTTTCACCGGCAGAATTGAAAGACCGCCTTGCCTCGGCGAAACTTCCCCCGCTGCTGCTCGACGTGCGCGAGCCGTGGGAATATGACATCGCACACCTGCCGAATTCCGTGCTGATACCGGTCTTACAGATTGAAGAGAGGCTCGGCGAGCTTGACCCGGAACGCGAAACCGTCGTGATCTGCCACCACGGCATTCGCAGCATGAAAATTGCTTGCGTACTTGCAAATGCCGGATTTGAGCGTGTGATAAACTTGCGCGGTGGTTTGGATGCCTGGGCAAAAGAAGTGGACTCCTCAATGCTTGTTTACGGCAACTGACGACGCCGACGATCCCGATAATGACTCCGGCGGTCAACGATCCGGACATGCCAATCTGCAACGCACAGAATCATGCAGTCATGGCCCGCGCCCCCTTCAGCCAACTGAGCACCCGGCACGACGCGCCGTCCCGGCGCGGACTGCCTCCGGCACCCGCCCTGATCCTGACGCTGGCGCCGACACTGGCCCTGCTCGCCGCACCGCTCAATGCGACACCCGGCATCGCCGATCTGTATCAACAGGCGCTCAAAAACGACACGCAGCTCCACGCAACCGAAGCCCGTTATCAGGCCGAGTCGCTGTCTCCCGGCGTCGCCCGCGCCCGATTGCTGCCGCAGTTAAGCCTGACGGCGCGCCGCAGCCGCGTTGCCGAAGAAGAGATCAGGGGTGACTTTTTCCGCGGCCGCAGTCAGGGCGACGACGGCAATTATTCATACGATATTAACGAGCTGAGCATCAACCTGACACAAACCCTGTTCAATCTGGCCGACTACATCAGGCTCAGGCAATCAAAATCGCAAGCCGAGAGAGCAGCGCTTGAACTCGAAGCTGCACGTCAGGCGCTGATCCTGCGTTTGGCCGAGGCCTACTTCAACGGCCTGTCGGCCGAAGAGACCCTGAAATTCGCGCGCGCGGAAAAAGAAGCCGTCAGCCGACAGCTGGAGCAGGCGCGCGAACGCTTCACCGTGGGACTGGTCCCGATCACTGACGTCAAGGAAGCCGAGGCCGCCTACGATCTGGCCGAGGCCGAAGAGATCCTGGCCGACAACCAGTTGCAGAACGCGCTGTACGCGATATCGCTGATCACCAACCTCGACGTGCCGGCGCTGCGCCCGCTGGCCGAGGACATCCCGGTCCCGAGCCCGGAGCCGCAAAACAAACAGGCGTGGGTGGACCGGTCTTTGTCCCAGAACCTGAGCCTGCTCGCGCAGCAGGTCACAACCAACATCGCCGACCAGGAGATCAAACTGCAACGCGCCGGCCACTACCCTTCGGTGAACCTGTTCGCAAACCGCGGTGAAAGAGAAACCAGGAGCGGCAGCCCCGCACCATCCGATTCCGAAAACTTCAGAGCCGGCATTGAACTCAATGTACCGATCTTCTCGGGGCAGGGGACCCGTTACCGCACCCGCCGCGCGGCGCAGTTCCACCGTGAATCGCTGGAACAACTCGAGGGCGCGCGGCGCGAAACCAGGCGCGCGGCGCGCGAAGCCTACCTCAACGTCATCGCCAGCATCAGCCGCGTCGCGGCACTGAAGCGCGCGCAGGAATCGGCACAGACCGCGCTCGAATCTAACGAAGCGGGCTTCAAGGTCGGCACACGCACCTCGGTTGACGTACTGCTCGCGCTGAAAGACCTGTTCCGCACCCGGCGTGACTACGCCAACGTTCGCTACGAATACCTGCTGAACACCTTAAGACTGAAAAAAGTTGCCGGGATGTTATCCGAGCAGGATATTCAGCAACTGGACAATTATCTCCGCGACGCGCGTTGAGCCACGTTGCGGATGACGCCCGACCGACGGCTTTGTCTATCGCCTTCGCCTACCGCCTCGCGCTGCGGCTGCTGTTCCCGGCAATCGCCGCGGGCACGGCGACGGTCGCGTTGCGCGACGGCAGCGTACGCTACCTGACGCAGCGCCTCGGCCGCTTCCGCGCTTTCGACACTGCCGAACGACCATTATGGATACACTGCGCCTCGGTCGGCGAGACCAAAGCCGCGCTGACGCTGGTGCGGGCGTGGCTCAAGCGCCGCCCGGGCGATACCTTCGTGCTCACGACCAACACCGTCACCGCCGCAAGCCTGCTCGCATCGCAACCGTCGGCAAACATTCGCGCCGGTGTACGTCATTGCTATCTTCCGCTCGACTACCCCCTGTTCTGCCGCCGCTTTCTCGACGCGGTCAAACCCCGCTGCGCCCTGATCATGGAAACCGAGATCTGGCTCAACCTGTTCCGTGAATGTCGCGACAAGAACATCCCGTTGCTCATCATCAACGCACGCCTGTCGCAACGAACGCTCGACGGCGCGCGGCGGTTTCAGCATTATTACCGGCAAAGCCTGGCGGTGGTTGAAAAAGTGCTCGCGCGCAGCGACAAGGACGCTGCGGCGTTCGTCGCGCTCGGCGTCGAAAAAAACAAGGTCAAGAGCGTCGGAAACCTGAAAAAAGCGGGCGGCGCGACGGGGCCGCTGCCCAACCTGATCGGCAGACGCTACGTTCTGGCGGCATCCACCCACGAAGATGAAGAACTGCAAGCCGCCGAAGCCTGGCGGCGCGCAAGCACCGGAACCGACCACGCCGCCAACCGGCTGCTGGTAATCGCGCCCCGCCACTCGCACCGCGGCGGCGAAATCGCGCGGCAACTGGAAAAGCGCGGCTTCCGCACGCAACTCAGGAGCACAAATACAACGCTCAAGGACGATACCTCGGTGTACATCGCCAACACACTCGGCGAACTGCCGGCATTGATCCGCCACGCCGAACTGACGTTCACGGGGGGCTCACTGGTACCCGTCGGCGGACACAACGTGCTCGAACCGGCACAACTCGGCACCCCGCAAGTCGTCGGCCCGCACACGCAACATTTTGACGAGGAAGTCACCGCGCTCAAAGCCGTCGGCGGCCTGTTTGAAGCCGCCGACCAACACGCCCTGGAGCAAGTGTTCCGCGATGCACTGGAAGAAGCGCCGGCATACGCGGTCGCCGCGCAAAAAGCGTCGGCGCTGATGGAAAACCAGGAAGATGTCGCCGCCGCTTATGTCGCTGAAATCGAAAGCGCAGTGATCAGGTGAGCCTCACGCCGGGCGATAACCCGCAAGCAGTTCGGAGAAATCCGCATCCTCATACATAAAAACAGACGACTGCGCCCGCAACTTCACCAGAGAACGTTGCAGCCGGCGCAGGTTGCGCTCGAGACGTGCGGCGCCTGCGTCTATGATGCGCGCCTTGTCGAAATCCACCAGGAAAACCGACTCCGCACATTCGCCGATCAGAACATTGTGCGCATTGAGATCGGCGTGATAAACCCCCGCGTCGTGAAAACGACGCAGCACCGCACCGAGCGCACTCCACCGGTCAGCGGACAGGCGACGCCGCACGAGTACCCGCGATAACGGCTCGACACCGCGGTAACAAAATGTGATCAAGTCCGCGGTGTAGCACAAACCGTTGCGGCGATAACGCGCCGCGCAAGGCACAGGCGCAGGCAAGCCCTGCCGCTGCAACTCGGCGAGCAACCACCATTCGTGAAACGAGCGCGCCGCCGCTTCTCCGAGATAGCAGTAAGTATCGCGGATGAACCGCCGCGGCCAGCCGCCGCGCCGATAATGCTTGAGCACGAATTCCCCGCCGCCCGGCACCGTAAAAAAGACCACGGGAGCACGCCCCTCCGCGGCCTCCCGCTCGACCGCGCCGCCGGCCTCCAGTGCACCACGATCAAACCAGGCGGGCGCGAACTGGGGAACGGCGTCGCCGTCATATAGGATATGCGTGTCGCCTTGTCGAATAAACTGTTCTTTCACGCCGATCAAAACCCATGAGGCATCCCGTCGTCAACCCCGACAATCCACCGGCAAACATCTGCCTGGTGCGCCTGTCGGCAATCGGGGATGTCACGCATGTACTGCCGATCGTCAATACTATCAGGTCTCGCTGGCCGCAAACAAAAATCACCTGGATCATCGGCAAATCCGAACTCGCGCTGGTACACGACCTGCCCGGCATCGAGTTCGTCGCTTTCGATAAAACCCGCGGCGCACGCGCCTATTTCGACCTGCGCCGGCAACTGCGCAGACACCGCTTTGACGTGCTGCTGTTGATGCAGCTGTCGCTGCGCACGAACCTGATTCCCTTGTTCGTCAAAGCGCCGATCAGGATCGGGTTTGACCGGCACCGTTCCAAAAACCTTCACGGCCTGTTGATCAACCGCAGGATTGAGGCGAGAGCAAACCAGCACGTACTCGACAGTTTCTTCTGCTTCACCCACGCCCTCGGCATTACCGAAAAAAGGCTGGTGTGGGATCTCTGCTGTTCCGAAGAAGAACGCGCGTTTGCCGAAACCGCCCTGCCGGATATGCCCGGCACGCGCACCCTGCTGATCAGCCCGTGCTCAAAACACACGCGCAGAAACTGGCTGCCCGAGCGCTATGCCGAAATCGCCGACTACGCCGCCGAAACCCACGCGATGCGCGTCGTGCTCACCGGCGGCGACAACCGAACTGAACATGATTACAGCCGACGAATCACCGCCGCGATGCGCACCCGCCCGCTCGACCTGATCGGGCGCACGACCCTGCGCCAGTTGATGGCCGTGATCATGCGCGCCGACGTCATGATCAGCCCCGACTCCGGCCCCGCCCACCTCGCGACCTGCGCCGGCACGCCGGTCATCGGCCTGTACGCCGCGACCAACCCCGACCGCGCAAGCCCGTATCTAAGCAGACGATGGTGCGTCAACCGCTACCCCGATGCATCGCGCCTGTATCTCGGCAGAGACTGGCAAGCCATTCCGTGGGGCACCAAGATCACGAAGCCCGGTATCATGGACTTGATCACCGTCGCCGACGTGCGCGAGAAACTCGACGAGCTGACCGACCGGTGTTTCCAATGAGAAGGAGGCCGCAGATCCGCAATTGACAACTCACCAGCATTGCCGCCAGTCACAGAACTCCGAGGGACGAACGCGATAGCGGGCGATGCTGCCCTCGTGCAGGCTCAACAACTCGGTTTCAATCACTTCGATGAACCGCGGCTGGTCGCCAACCAAAACCCGCGCCAGAGCAAATGCCCTGATCCGGGCGGCCGCCTGAGCTTTGTCCGATCTCGACCGCACCACTTTCGATACCAACTCCACCATCAACTCGCGGTACCGCATACGGAAAAGATCCGGCTCCCCAAACGTCTGGCGCACAGTTGAATAACGCCTGCAGGAGCATTCGTAAGCCCATACAAAAAGATCACGCAACAAATCAACGCGGTTCAATTCATAAACGCCCAACAAACCGGAGACATAGATCTTCTCGGGCACATCTACAAAAGACAGCGGAGCCAGGTTCATGCGGACAAGGGGCACGTTGGCCATCAGTCTTGACACCCGTTTGTTCACAGCCTCAAAGGGTTGCAAATAAGGCAAGTGCACCATGGCAAAGAACACCTGCTCGAACGGGTCCTGAATTGCATCGCCTTTGTCAAGCAGGGATTGGAAGGCGCCATCCAGATGAATTGGGTTGCTCAGCGGCGTATAGACACTGCCGCCAATACCCACCGCCATGGTGCGCAGCCGCCCACAGGCCGACAGATCAGGCAACAGATTTTCCGAAAGCAGCGCGTGCAGATTACAAACCGTGTAGCGGTTGAAGGCAATCTCGTCCGACGCATCCACCAGCAGATCAATGGCGGTCTTGTGATTCAAGATCATCTGCGTCTCCCGGACGTCCCTACCTTCAGCCGGTTGACCGGCGTGCAGGAGACGATCGGTTTCCAGCAACGAGTAGGTATTGCCCTCCAGACGACTCGAGTTCCAAGTCAAGTCGATCAACAAACGGTGATAAAGCTTCTTTACATAAGTGCCGGTCGGTTGCATGTCATCCCGGGATTGCCCCAGTTCCCGCAAACGGGAACGAAGCGACTCGTCCAGATAGAACGTCCGGTTCGGCCGATAAGCCGCCATAAAATCAGGGTTGTAACCGACCGGTTGCTGTACCCGGATCGGTTGCTGAACCTGGATTAAGGTTTCCTCCGCTTCAGCAGACAGGGAAATAGAAGTATCATCAGGCGCCGTTTCTCGAATGACTGAAGATTGCTCAATAGCGCGTTGAAACTCAGGGGGGCGGCAAATATCACCAGGTACCGTTTCTCGAATGACTGAAGGGATTGCTTCAATCGAGGTATGACTGACGGGAGCACGATAACGCCGGGCAGGCCCCGCACCGAACGCCTCCAAACGGCCGGTCTCCGCCAGTCGTGCAAGCCGCCGTTGCAATGTACGGCGCGAAAGACCAACCTCCAGCGCACCGTGGATTCCAGCCACGGAAACACCATCCGGAAATCGGCTGACCGCCTGTACGACGATATCCAGCTCAGTTGTAGAAACCTGTTTTGGCATGATTTATAGGGCACAATAAGGTTAATTACGCCATATTAAACCCGGTTCAAGGATAAATCAAGGTTTATCATGCTATAAAACATATTTATATGGCATGATTAGGCTCTATTGCGCCATATAAATAGCCGGAGAACACAGGTCGCACCCCATCCCGACCGCGCAAGCCTCTATCTGAGCAGACTGATGAGGTGTCAACTGCTGCCCCGACGCACCGGCCTGTATCCCGGCAAAGATTGGCAAGCCATTCCGTCGGGCACCGAGATCAAGAACCTTGGCGCAATGGACCTGATCACCGCCACTGACATGCGAGAGAAGCCCGACGTATTAGCCTGATCGCAACCGAATGGTCAGCGGCGATGCTTCTGTGCTACGCAAGCCAATCCAGATAACGGGGAATACCGACCTCAATCGGCATGAAATCACCGTTATAACCGGCTTCGCGCAAAGCGGTCAGATTTGCCTCAGTAAAGTCCTGATACACACCCTTCAATTGCTCTGGAAACGGCACAAACTCAATTTCCCCCTTACCGTAATAACGGATCACTGTTTCAGCCACTTCACGAAAAGTTCGGCTGACGCCGGTGCCCAGATTGTAGATCCCTGACGGGCCATTGTTCTCGGCAAACCATAACTTGACCCTCGCAATGTCTTCGACATGAATGAAATCGCGCCGGTGCTCCCCGGCGGCACAAGTTCCGTTGGCACCGAAAACCCTGACCCTGCTGTTTTCCTTCAACTGGCGGCTGAACACATAGGGAGTGCTGCACATAAAACCCTTGTGCCCCTCTCCCGGCCCATAGACATTGAAATAGCGCAAACCGACGACCGGTGCCCGCGCATCGGACAGAATTCCGCGGACATATCGGTCAATCGCCAGTTTCGACCGCGCGTAAACAGTCGCGGGGACCTCATTCTCGGCTACCTCACGCGAATCGCGACGATGGCCGTACACGCCGGCTGTGGATGCATACTGAAAAGGCACTGCCTGCTTGAGACACATATCGAGCAGCGTTTTGGAATAGCCGAAATTATTATCCATCATGTACCACTCGTCGCGCTCGACCGTTGAAGAGCAGCCGCCTTCGTGCACCACTGCTTCGACCCGACGCGCAAACCTGAGATCGGACAAGTAGGTGAACAGATCGTCTTTGTGGCAATAATCTGCAATATGCACTCTCCTGAGATTCGGCATCTCCTGATCAGCACCACAATTGTCCACCGCAAGAATATCATCAACACCACGGCTGTTCAGTTCAGCGATGACGTTGCTGCCGATAAACCCCGCCGCACCGGTAACAACGAACATGAAGGTTAAAAGCTCCCCGCATAACGCGCTTTCAGCCTCCTGAACAACGACATCGCGTAAAACAGGATGAACAAGGCAAGCAGGCACTCTTTCATCTCACCGCCGCTGAAATTCAATGCCGAAGGCGCAATGCCGTTTTCAATCAGACGTTCGATCAGGCCGTCAAACGGCGTGATCACCAGCACGAGAACACACACCGGCGCGCACACGCCGGTCGGCCACAGCCAGCCGGCTGTCTTATCCATCGGCGGCTCAATGCCCCGCAACCAGTGGTACAGCGGCGCCAAAATGCCGCCGACCAAAGCGGCGAGCGTCAACAATGCACGCGGCAACTGGTCAAACAGCGCGTGGACATTATGCAGATTGATTTCCTGCTGGTCATTTACTCCCTGCCATGCACCCGGTGTTTCCCAGAAGAAAAAATGCTGCCCCCAGCTGATCTCCTCACCCGCGAAATAAACACTCCCCAACAACACGACAATAAGCCATGCCGGCAGGTAACTGATACGCTGAGCAACGGCGGATGACCGCGCACGCACAATGAAGTAAATCGCGATGATGAGCAATACAAAAGTCAGAACTTCAAAAATACCACGCTCGCCGGTGAGCCACTCGGCATCGCCGAACGTCCACTTCAGGGCAAAAGGCGACAACGCGAGCAATAACGGCACCCAGAAGTAAAGCCAGAACGGCAAATCCGCATTTTTCTCCCCGGCAAACATGTTCATTCCGACTCCCGGATATCCCTGCCGTATGCCCTCGGCGAACTGCCGATGCCCGCCGCTGCCTGAAATTGGCATAATCCCCGTGCGAACGCCTGCGCAGACCCGGCGGAAAAACCGCCGCCGTGAACAAACACGCCCTGATATGACCTGCACATTTGACTGAACAACAAAAGTATAGATCCCTATGTCTACATTCTACAGAATTGCAATCATCGGCGCTCGCCGCCGCCGACAGGGAACGGGCAAATTCATCGCCGCGCGCTTTGCCGACCTCGGACATCAAGTGCGCGCGGGTCGTCGGCACCAGCGACAAAAGCCTGGCCGAGGCATTGAATAGCCTGAAGCTGAACTGCGGCATTGACGCAAAGCCCTATACCAACATCAAAACGCTGTTCGATAAAGAGGACATAGACATTCTGGTCATCGCCTCGCCCGACGGAACCCACCTCGATTACCTCAAAGCGGCGGCGCAGGCAAACTGCCACGTCTTCTGTGAAAAACCCCTGTGGTGGCCGGCGGACGGCACCTGCCATCGCCCGGGCGACGCCGCGCAAGCCGCCGCCGACCTGATCAAACGCTTTGACGACAACCGACGCACGCTATTCATCAACCTGCAATGGTCGCATACCCTATCTTCATTTCACACGCTGTACCCCAATGCGTCTCTGTCCGCAAAGGACATCGCACAGTTCGAAATACAACTCAGCCCGGAAAGCATCGGCAGCCGAATGGTGATCGATTCGGCCCCGCACCTGCTCAGCATGTTGTATCAACTGCTCGGCGACGGCGATATCCTCAACGCCGCCGCACGCTATGACAATGCCGCACGCGACGCGCTCACGCTCACGTTCAATTACCACCACGAACGGGGAGACACCGTCGTGACATTGGAACTCAAGCGCCGTCCGGGACAACCCAGACCGGCAAGCTATTCAATCAATGGCGATCGCGTCGAAAGACATGTAAAGATGCCGGATTACCTGCTGTCATTGACCTCCCGCGACCAGTGCATACCTATCGAAGACCCGTTGACACAGTCCGTCAGAGCATTTGTAAATGCAGTCCGGCGCCAGGCACCAAACCGGAAAAACGCCATCGTCTCGGGCATGAAGCATCTGTGCCAACTGGTGTGCCTGTGTGAAGGGATCGAGGCATAAGCCCCAGACCCCTGCAATGGGAACTAACGAATAGGCTTAGGCAAAGGGTTTCCGGCATATTATAATAAGCAGGAAATTGATGCTTAAGTTAATTATCGGCATCTTATCATTAAAAATCTATTGCTTATATTATATTGCCATGGTCAAGAAGGATTTCTATGCGATGACAGATTCCACCATAGCGGAGGAACTCGGACAAAGGATAGAACAAATCCGCCTGGAAAAGAACGTCAGAGCGAACGTCCATGCAGCCAACATAAAGACCATGATGGCCGCAGCAGCAGCCGATGAAGGTTTCCTGGAATTCGAGTATTCTGATTCCGGCTTTTGCAATGGCGGCCGCCACGAAAGCATCCCGGCCATTAAACATGGACACCCTTTCAAGCAGGAAGTGTTCTGCGTGGATATAGAAAAGGAGTTGCGTGAAGACTATTCCGACCTGCTTCCAAAATTGAAGTTCATCAAAGTGGATGCCGAAGGATATGACCTGTATGTGTTGCAATCAATGATCGGCATGATCAGGGAATATAAACCAGCTGTTAAGGCAGAGGTTTTCAAAAAAACTGACAGCAGGTACCGCAGAAAGCTACTTTCCCTTTTCCGAGAGCTTGGCTACTCAGTTCACAGGATAGTAGAAGAGCTAATTGGCTTGGGGCCTTTAGTAACCGAAAAAAATCTTAATGAGCATAAACATTACGATATTTTATGCACGCCTGACAGATCAATATAGCGAGTGTATTGGCTTGCCATAACCTACAGACAGACTTCCAAACCACCAAAGATGCAAAACCATCACAATCGCATACGGGCTCTGCATAAGGGCAGATACAGACACGGGAAATACATTGTCAACCCTACCTCTGAATCCGCCGATTCCTTAATTAGGTGGATTATTACAGGGGGGTTTACTGCTTACGAAAAAAAGCAATTCCACTTGAGCCAGGCAAAAGGGCGATTGCGTAACAGTCTGTACAGTTTTTACCTGCCTGAAATGCAACAGGAAGTGGTCATGAAAGTCTCGCACATACACCCCCGCTACCGGTTTTCCAGAAAAATAGACCTGTTTTTAACGAGCCTGTACAAGGATTACTGCAAAATCAGCTTTTACGGCACGGTGACGTTGCATGGCCATAGTCTCCCCGTCGCCAGACCTCTGGCATTCTGGACTGTCAGGCAAAGCTTTTTTAAGAAAAAAAGCTACTTCTTATGTGACAAATTACCCGGCGAGCAATCCGTGTCCCAGCTACTGCAATCGCCGACAACGTGCGACTACCGAAGTCTGGCCGAAAAGCTGGTTGCGATCATAAGAAACATCCACGCCGCCGAGCTGCGCCACGGCGACCTGCACACCGGAAATATCTATGCTCATTTCCCCCGATTTACGCCTGCAAAGCAGACAAGAGAAATGTCAGAGGTCGATTTTTACCTGCTGGACTATGACAACTGCTCAAAAACAAGAATAAAAACCCTCTGGATAAAGAAAATTTATGACTTGAAAGATCTAAGCCTGCTGACTATTCCGACAGTCAGCGACGAAGAATTATTGCAAATGTATTTTGGCAAGCCTCCCTCTTCTCAGGCACTGAGGATCTTCAGATTCTGGAAGAACGGAGGAATCAACCTGCGCAAGCAACTGGGCCTTCCTCCCAAAAAGGAAAACAGGCACCTTGCTCATTAGCCCTCTGTTTCCAGACATCCGGCATGACAGGGGGAAAAAATATTCTGTTGCGGGGGCATGGAAAACTCCATGCGGATATAAAAAAATATCTGTCGGATGATATTACCGTCAAGGTCTGGATTGACAAAGGCAAATTCTCGAAACGCACCGGTGCCGGGATCACCCATGACTTGAATACGTTTTACAGACAACTGGAAATTCAGAAGAAAACCGGCGCTTTATCCATCGACTATCAATACCGGAAAGAGTTTTTAAGTATTTATAAGGAATTAATCAAACATGCCAATACTTTTCTGTATATATACAGCCGCAAACCCACTCTCAACGGGGAAAACAACTTCATGGACATGATGGATGCGTTTCATATATACATACACTTTTTTATTGACCTGCTGAAAACCAATAACATCCGTTATATTTTTTTCTCGACGCTCCCTCATCACGCCGACTACATTCTTTATCTGACAGCCAAAGCACTGCACATTAAAACCGTCGCTTTTTTCCAATCCCAGGAACCGGGAAAGGCATTTATGATGAGCGACATTGAGGAATTCGGCTCCCTGAATAACAGCCCCGAAGATATCCAACCGATCCCGATCAAGCGCAACCAGCGAAAATCATACTTTTATATGGAAAATCTTCCCCAATATCGCCCCTACATCAAAATGCTTTCGGCGCTTTTATTCAGAAGAAACATGGACCTGCTCTTTCATCGTGCGATCAATCTCAGGAAAGAAAAGAGATTCAAGCGGAACTACAAAACTCTGATCGCCGACCATTTACCGGAGAAAAAATTCGTGTACTTTCCCCTGCATCTGCAACCCGAATTATCCACCATGACTTTAGGGGGGAAGTTTGTAGATCAAATGCTCACCATAGAATGCCTGAGAGCGCTATTGCCGGATGATTGGTGGATTGTTGTCAAAGAAAATCCGAAGCAAACCGCTTACGCACGAGGCGCATTATTTTTTGCCCGGCTTGTCAAAATTCCCAACGTGGTTTACATGGGGAAGAAGGCTGACACCTTTGACTTGATCAAGAAGTCAGAGTTTTGCGCGACGGTTACGGGCACGGCCGGTTTCGAAGCCCTGGCTTTCGGAAAGCGCGTGCTGGTCTTCGGCCAGGCGGTGTACAGGAACTTTCCCGGTGTAATCCAGTACCGCGATGGACTGACTTTTGACGACGTGATGTCGGTAAGCTTTTCACATGCTGATCTCGAACTTGCCTATGCCAAACTGGTACACGGCATGGTCGATATTGTGATAGACCCGGACTACATTCCGCTTGTCGATGATTTTTCTGTTGAAAAGAATACCCAGGCACTGGCGGATATCATCAATCGGGTTGTTGAGGAATGACTGGTTGTCGCCAAACCGATTGACGCTTGAATTTCAGCATGCCATGTTGGACCTTCCCGTCCTCAGACACCATAATCCATTTGTCCCCGCAACATAATCCACGCGCTCGTCACGCAACGCACGTAAACATTCATGTGGCAAATGAATGATCGGTTCCTCATGAGCATTAAAGCTTGTGTTGACTAAAACCGGAAGCCCGGTTCGTTCCTTGAAGCGCCGCAAAATGCTGGCGTAAAGCGGATTGTCTTTATCAAGAATTACTTGAGGACGTGCTGTACCGTCAACATGAACGACTGCCGGGATTTTGTCGCGCCATTCTCTACGCACCTTGCAGGTAATTGTCATAAACCGGGCAGCGTAACGGCTCGGGTTTGGCAAATGGAACACTTCGTCTGCATCTTCCTCCAGTACATAAGGCGCAAACGGCATAAATTCGGTTCTGCCGAGTCGCTTGTTAAGAACATTATTTATATCCTGCCGCATCGGGCTCGCGAGAATGCTGCGCCCCCCCAAGGCACGCGGGCCGAATTCCATCCTCCCACAAAATAATGCGATGATTTTTCCATCTGCCAAAAGTTGTGAAACTTTATCTTCAACGTCACCACCAATTTTCTTGATATCCGATTCTCCATCAAACAAAAGCGCCAACTCGCTGTCATATTTTCCTCCCCAATATAGATTATGCAATTGACGGCGACACGACAACCACTTCTCCGTGCCATCACGCTCCAACAAAAACTCATACAGTCCGCCAACAGCAATCCCTTCATCTCCCATGCCCGGAAAAATAAAGACTTCATCCACTCCCGACAATCCGGCAATTTTTTGATTAAGCGTCACATTGGAAAATACACCTCCCGCAAGTCCAACCCGGGATCTGTTGGTCTTTTGCAGAAGAATCTCAATTGACCTGGTAACCAAATTTTCCAGCAATTCCTGCACCGATGCAGCTGCGTTTTCCGGAGAGGTTTTTTCTGCCATATTAAAGATAAAACTTTTCATATCGTTATGAGTGGCAAAATTCGAGTGGATTATTCCGTCTTTACTAACGGAAAAACCATGTGCGAGTTCATTGTAAACGGCAGGTTTTCCATAAGCCGCGAGTCCGGTAAGTTTTCCTTCATGACGGTTCATTTTGTAACCCAATGCCTCGGTCATATATCCATAAGCTAATCCCAGACTGTGCACACCGGGCTTTTTAAGCGCGTTCCGGTCACCATATATTTCATTGATTTCCCCGTTCGTGAAGTCGTACATCGAATAAAACACTGAATCACCACCGCCATCAGCAGTGTAAAGTAGAGCTTCCGACCAATCAGTAAAAAACAGCGAAGACAAAGCATGTGAAAAGTGGTGGTTGCAGAAGAAGAGATGCGCATCAATTGGTGCGTTTAAATCCGTCAAGAACCTGTTAGCACGGAAAATGTGCCGCACATCAGTCGTGCCCCTCCTGACACAACGCTTGATTATGCTTTTCTGCTTACGGATTCCAGCAAGTCCAAGGGTGGCGTATTTAAGCGTATGTAGCGGCGGCCAATGCAGATGTTGTGCGTCTGCAAACCCTCGTGACATAACCACAACGTCCACATCACGCGAGTCCGCACCAGCAACTCGTAGTGATTCATGCACCGTTAGTGGTTGTACCCCTCGCCCGTCTTTCTTGATACGGGTCAGGCGCTCGGTCTGAATGGCGGAGAGAATTTCATAATTTTCTGCACATACAACGGATGCATCGTGAGAGTTATTACTTATAGATAAAATAAGCATTCTGATATTGTAGTTAAGAATCAGGTAACCATAAACGCAAAACCGGAAATAGGAACTCGACTGATTTATGAATTGTTCTCATGGGTGACAAAGTGTTTTTTATGCGATTTATACTTATCCCAGACTGTTAGGGCTGATTCGTATTCAGTAGTTGCAGTGCTTATGCTTGAAAAGTAACTAATATGATGAAAAGGTTCCGGCCGATAGTCAACAATATCCACAATTTCTCGGCGTATGAAGTTATCCACGGCAAATGCAACGCCTAGCCGTGCATCTTCGACCAGAAAATGAGCTCCTTCCGGAGTGATTGCATAAGCTCCTGCTCCTCGCATATAAGAAAATGGATAGTAATTTTCTGTGTTTTCTCTGCCCTCAGGCTTCACAGCCAATAATTCCCAAAGTTCTGAACGAGAAAGCATGGCAATATGCCTGAACTTCAATGCTGAAACCTTTGATACGAATATCACGTCATGTTCCAGTATGATAATCGGCTCATCGAGTTTCATGCATTTAAGCCACAAGGAAAAATGTGATGCAAAACAACCCATTGCCGCCCTGCGTATATTCCTTTTGGCACGGCTTATCCAACTAAGACCGTGCTCAACAAAAAATGATTCTGCATGGAATTGGTCAATGGCTGAAAAGACATTGAGATTGGCATTTTCTTCATACAGTTTTGCAGACTCAATGCATTTTTCTGCCGCCTTGCAGGATTGAGGCAGATTGACCAGCGTGATCAAGTATCTCTTGACTGGTACTATTGGTTTAATCCCGGCCAAATTCATCCGCGCGTGAAGGAGGGTATTTCCAATGCGCACGGCAGTCTTGGACAAAGCGATCTTCTGTTGCTTCCGGGGATGGGACCAAACAAGCTTCTTCAGTATTCTTCCAGGGAATTTATGCTTGCCTCTAACGAAATGTTTAATTTTATCGTCCGTTATGGGGGCACCCAATACATTTTGCTTACTGAATCTTTCCCGCCAGTTACGTATAGACTTGAAACGAAGTGGCCATCGCCATTCGTTATACAACTTGAGTAAAATATCACCTGGCATACTGTTTGGAACTCTTCAGTTTCCAGACCTTATAAACACTACGCGCCTGAATGTAAAGTACGCGATCAGTGAAGCAACGTATTACAACTGGAAGTCCAAATACGGCAGCATGGGAGTCAACCAGCTGAAGCGAATGAAGGAAATGGAAGTTGAAATCAGCCAGCTCAAGCGCATGTATGCGGATGTGTTGCTGGAGAACCGGGCGATGAGGGATTTGATCGAAAAAAAGCTTTGAAGCCGTCTGAGAAGCGACAGGCGGCGAAAGAGATGCACATCAAACATCAATTGCCAGTGGCCCGCAGTTGCAACTGTGTGAGCTTGCCGCGGTCGCTGTATTACCGTGAGCACAATGATCGGGTTCGGCGGGATCACGAGATAGCCAGGGCGCTCGCCGGGGTGATTGCGACGCATCCCCGGTGGGGGTTTTGGAAGTGCTGCCAGCATTTCAAGCGGCAAGGCCATGGCTGGAATCACAAACGGGTGTATCGGGTGTATTGCGCAATGCGGCTTAATCAGCCGCGTCCGGTCAAGCAGCGTTTGCCGCAACGGGTGGCGCAACCGTTAACGGTACCCAACCGCACCTATCGCAATGAAGTTCTGGATCTGCATTTATTCAGGAATCTTGAGCAAGTCAGAGAAATCACCAGCCGCTGGGTGGTTAGTTACAACGAACAGCGGCCGCATGACGCACTGGATGGTTTGCCGCCTTGTGCCTATACAAACCAACATGCCGAAAACTCTACTTTGCAATTGTCCTAAAAATGGGGAAGCTTACGAATCGATCGATGATGGCCGGAGCAAGCTGCGACGCGGTCTTGTGATCGATCCTAGCCGACATGCCGGTTTCAACTTTCTCCCGGCCAGCGAAACAATCGCCTGCACGCCGCCTTTGCCGATGATGGTGTCAATCTCCCAGTCTCCGTAGCGTTGCTTGCGATCGATCACGGCGGGACGTTGATCTATCCGCACGCAACTCCGCAACTGCCGCGGCGGTCATGCCTCTGGACGTAACACTTGCCGCGTTGCTTCCGGTAGCGCAGATGCCGATGGAGCGTGCCACCGTCGCGTTTGCCCCAATAAACGCGCTGGCAAATTCTCTCGTGGCTGACCGACAAGCCTTTTTCAGTTTTGAGCTGCTGATCTGTTCAGGACTCCAGTCCTTCTGCAACAGACGATCGACTGACTGACGAGTGCTTGCCTCAATGCGAGGCTGAACCTTGTCTGAACACGGCGCTTCAGAGCCGATTCGTGCACCTGCCCGGGACGATAGCCCCGGAGACTGGCATTGCGGCGTATCTCCCGGCTGATGGTGGATTTGTGCACACCGGCCGGGCTGTCTGGAATTGATTGCAGCCTGCTTCCCTATAGGCCTTAATCTGGTATCGTTGTTCCCGGGTGAGCTGTGTGTAGCACTTCACTTGTGCACCTCCTTTTAGTTATCGGGGAAAGCACCATGCTATACCAGCTTGCCCTCCTTCCAATTTCAGTGAGTTGCACTTACAAGTTGAATCCACCGAACAAACAGAGCTTCTTCATTCATGTTACAAATAGACATTAACGGGCGAAAAATCGGCCCAGGCCAACCAGCATATCTAGTTGCTGAAATCGGCATTAATCATAATGGCGATATGAATTTGGCTCATCAAACCATGTTGGCCGCAAAAGAATCTGGGGCCGACGCAGTTAAATTCCAGAATTATCGAACGGAAGATTTCATCAGTGACCGCAACCTTACTTATTGCTACCAAAGCCAAGGACAAGAAGTTTGTGAATCACAATTTGAGATGTTCAAACGCCATGAGATTAGTTATCGGCAACTAGAAAGCCTGTTTAAATATGCTGCAAGCATTGGTATCGATATACATTCCACACCAACTAATGCTGATGGGGTAGAAGCATTGTGTGATTTGAAAGCAGGGGTATTGAAAAACGGTTCTGATTACCTAACTCATTTGCCGCTCATTCAAACCATGGGTGAAACAGGCTTGCCGACCGTACTGTCCACAGGTATGGCACTTAAGCAGGAAATAGATGAGGCAGTGGATGTCTTTACTAGAACCGGCAACCGGAAATTATTGTTACTACACTGCACTTCGTTATACCCCACTCCTGCGAGTGAAGTTAATTTAAACAGAATGCGCAGTTTAGCAAAAAATTATCAGACCTTAGTAGGGTTTAGCGATCACCACGAAGGTACTCAAGCAGCCCAGATGGCAATAGCCATGGGTGCCGTGTGGATAGAAAAGCACTTTACACTGGACTGTAATTTACCGGGACCAGACCATCGCTTTTCCAGCAATCCGGCTGAATTTTCCCAATTAGTTAAGCAAGTACGCTCAGTTGAGCAGCTGTTGGGTAGAAATAATCTAGAGTGTAGCGACGCTGAAATTGAGCAGCGCAAGCAATTCTGCTTATCCTGCACCGCAGCCAAAGATCTGCCCGCTGGCCATAACTTACAAAAAGGCGATGTTGTATTTCAACGCCCGGGCACAGGTTTAGCGCCTAAGTTCGCGCTCCAAATATATGGAAAATCTTTGAAATCTTCTTTGGTTTCAGGTCAACAAATTCAATGGGAAGATTTGCGATGAGCAAAAGTTATGATGCTATCTGGGACGAATTGGGCAAAAGACCGAACCGATACCCTTACGATTTTGTCGTAAGTTTTGTGTATCGGCATGCGCCACGTAACATACCTGCTTCCCAGATCGAAATCCTAGAAGTGGGATGTAGCGGCGGTAATAATTTGTGGTTTGCGGCTCGTGAAGGATTTCGGGTGGCAGGCTTAGATGGTAGTCAGGCAGCCATAAATTATGCGCAACAACGATTTAACGAAGAGAAGTTGCAGGGGGATTTTCGTCAAGGTGATTTCATTGCTTTGCCTTGGCAAGATAAGAGCTTTGATCTAGTAATTGATAGAGGCTCAATTACTTGTGCATCCTATAGCAATGCCCAAAAAGCATTGTCGGAAATACATCGCGTCCTTAAGTTTGGCGGCAAGTTTCTATTTAACCCATATTCCGATCAACACAGTAGCGCAACTAGTGGTGAGATAGGAGAAGATGGCTTAATCATCAATATTAACCTCGGTAGCTTGATAGGTGTTGGCCAAATTTGCTTCTATTCGTCAGAACAGGTTGACACCCTGCTACAAGGACAGTGGTCGTTTTTGCAAAAGAAACATTATCGCCTGGATGATCAAACTCATAGGAACGTCGATGCAGAATGGCGTGTGATCGTACAAAAGATATAAGATTAAGATATGGACACATACAAGAAAAATGATCTAAGAAACAAGAACTTTTTCAGACAAAGCCTAGCGACTCATGGGCAAAAAATTGAGGCATTAAACTGGGGAAGCCGCAAATCTCAACAGCAACGGTTTCGTGTTTTAGCCGAAGTGGGGATTTCCCCCGGCTGTTCGCTATTAGACGTAGGTTGTGGTTTAGCAGATTTCAAGTGCTGGCTGGATGCGCAAGGCATAGCAGTACAATACAGCGGTCTTGATATCACGCCTGAGATGATTGAAAAATGCCGACAGCGTTATCCAAGACAAGCATTTTTTTGTGGGAATATATTTGATTCTGCACCGGGAATGTTTGATTATGTGACTGCTTCTGGTATTTTTTATCTACGCCGACATCATCCGATGAAATATCTGTTGGATACAGTGGAAACCATGTTTGAGAAGGCAAATTTCGCTATTGCATTCAACAGTTTGAGCAGTTGGTCACCTAAACAGGATATGGCCGAATTTCATGCGAGCCCACTGGCACTGGTGCAGGCGTGTCGTAAACTGAGCCCATACATAGTTCTGAGACATGATTATCACCCAAACGATTTTACGGTTTATATTTATAAAGCATGAATAGAATTGTTATCAGTCAACCACGCTATTTACCGTCGCCAGCTTATTTGTATCGATTTGCATTAGCTGATGAGTTTATATACTTGGACACTGTGCAATATTCACCTCGTGATTGGGAGAACCGCAATCTCATCAAAGGCCAGACTGGCAGTCAATGGTTGAGTGTCCCCGTAATTAAAAGTAGTAGCCGACAAAAAATTTGCGACACGAGAATTGACAATAGCATGCCTTGGCGAAAAAAGCACCTAAATAGCTTACGCCTAAATTACACCAAAGCACCTTTTTTTGATGCTATTTATCCATGTCTTGAGCAACATCTCATTAAGAAGTGGCATTACTTATCCGAGTTGAACGTTGCTTTGTGCAACGAGCTATTAAAAATATTAGGGTTTGAATGCCGAATAATAATGGCTTTGCCATTGAATGTAACAGGGCAAAGTAGCCAACTGCTGCTTAACCTGTGTCTGAAACGACAGGCAGACGTTTATCTATCCGGATCTCTGGGTAAAACATATTTAGACACTGCTTTATTTGATAAAGCAGGAATATCTTGGGAGTTTCACCATTTTACATCGCAACCTTATACTCAATTACACGGTGAGTTCGTGCCTCATTTAAGTGCAATTGACTTGTTGTTTAATTTACCTGTGAAACATTGCTGCCAGTATATGGAGAAGCATAGTCATATAGAGGTGGCGGGATGAGTAAAATACTGGTCGTAGCGGCTCATCCAGATGATGAAGTATTGGGTTGTGGGGGCACTATTGCGCGTCATGTTGCTGATGGAGATCAAGTGTATATCGTCATTATGGCAGACGGGGTGACTGCGCGAGGCGAGACAAAAGCTGAAGCACGTTATGCCGCTGCCGGTAAAGCAGCTGCTGTAATGGGTGCGCAGCCACCACGGTTTCAATCTTGGCCCGATAACCAAATGGACAGTGTTCCCCTATTATCTATTGCTCAGAAGTTGGAAGTGGAAATAGCAAAGATAAATCCAGAAATGATTTATACGCATCACGCGGGGGATCTGAATATTGACCACCAACTCACTAATCAAGCGGTGATGACGGCCTGCAGACCGCTGCCAACGAGCAGTGTCAGGGAAATTTGCTGTTTTGAGGTTTTGTCTGCTACAGAATGGGCATCCCCATCGCAACAACAAGCTTTTATACCCAACTGTGCGGTGGATATCAGTGAACAGCTAGATACAAAAATAACGGCGCTGGAAGCCTATGCCGAAGAAATGCATCCTTTTCCACATGCACGCTCATACGAGGCGATCAGATCTTTGGCGTTACTACGAGGCGCTCAAATGGGTATGGCGGCCGCCGAAGCTTTTATCATAACGCGCTTTTTATGGCTCCGAACTTAAATCAGTATTTAGTATCACAACCATTGCTTTTGATCTTGCAAGTTCATCTATATTGCAACCAAACTCTTTACGAGGGTATTTCTTAACTACGGTGGATTCAACTTGCAAATGCAACAATAGGTTTAATGCCAAAGAATACCTCATTGAGCGTCTTAAAACCAAGAGATTTCCGGGGGCGGTTGTTCAACTTCTCCATCACCTGTTCAACTTGTTCATCAGTTATGTCTCCAAAGTCATGCCTCTTCGGAAAATACTGCCTGACCAATCCGTTGGTGTTTTCGTTCAGACCGCGTTCCCGGGCAGAGTAGGGATGGGAAAAATAAAAGCCGACCTTCAACTTCAATGCAATCTGCCGGTGATGCGCAAATTCCTTGCCGTGATCTGATGTGTGTGTGCACCCGATCCTTGAGTGGAAGCAACAGATCAGATATTGCCTGTGTAACTTCCGCCGCAGTCTTCCGATCGGCTTTGACCAGCAGCGACAGTTTCGACTTCCTCCCGGTCAGGGAAACTATCACCTGCCTGCCGCCTTTGCTGATGATGATGGTATCGGCTTCCCAGTCCCCGTAGCGTTGCTTGTGTCCGGTGATGTCGGGACGTTCATCTATTCCGACGCAATCGCGCAACTGGCCGCGACGATCACAGCACCGGCCATACCGCTTGCGGCGGAGTTCCCGGCTGACGATGGATTTGTGGACACCGATCTCCCGGGCGATAGAGGATTGGGTACAGCCTGCTTTCATATAGGCCTTGATCTAGTATCGTTGTTCCTGGGTGAGCTGTGTGTAGCACTTCACTTGTGCACATCCTTTTAGTTATCGGGGAAAGCACCATGCTATACCAGCTTGCCCTCCCTTCCAATTTCAGCGAGTTGCACTTACAAGTTGAATCCACCAGCAATGGTTTCTTGATGTTTAGGTTTTCTGTAATCTCGCTTGCTGAATTTTATCAGCATATAATTCCAATACAGGAATTGGTGTATCCCACCCATCCGGCAACAAATAGAAAACGGATTGCATATCTTTGCTTTTATGATAACTGCCTTTGCCTGACTGTTTGATCCTCTTACATTGCCCTTTTTTTATTTGCGTCCAGTTTTGCTTGAATACAGTTTGAATCTCGTCATGCAGCCTTTTGTAAGTGGTTGACAGTGTTTGGTTATCTGATGGAAATACAACTTCTTTTTGCGCAATGATGTCGCCGGTATCGACCCGCGCGTCTAGATGATGAATCGTCACACCCTTAGGGGTGTTGTCTATAAAACTCCAAAAATTTGGGTGGTCGCCTCGGTTCCAAGGTAAATAAGATATATGCAGGTTCAATGCTTTGTCTGGAAACAGCAACAAGATTTCTTTTTTCAGTATATAAGAATAGTTGTAACTTATGATGAATGTTGCACCGATTCTTTTAACAAAATCCAACGTGATCTGGTCGGACGTCTGATGTACTACTTCTCCTTCACTAATTAGCCAATGCAACAACGGGGAATCATACGCCCCCAAGAATAAAATTTTATCTGCACTGGTCACGCTTTATCTTTGTGTCATTTCGAGATGAAGAAATAGCTCGATCGACCCGAACAGCAACTACCAAAACACAAGTGGTCTCCATGCCATGGATTTAGTTTGCCTGTACTCATCGGGAGTATTTTATCCAATTAACGGCCCGTCGAAAATTCCGGGGACACCTGCCCTTCAATCAATATTTCAACTACCCGTGACACGCCTTCACCATCAACCAATTGGCTACTGTGCTGCACGGATTGCCTATACCCTCCTCTGTCTTGCACCGCACGATTCAAAGCGGGTATCAATTCATCACCTAATGATCCGGCGAGTATCACTCTGCCGATTTTTTCCTTTTGCAACGCCGCCGCATTAGCTCTTTGATTTTCCTCAGTAGCGATATTTATCGAAGGCAGCCCCAAACAACACCGTTCCCAAGTGCTGACTCCAAATGCGCCAACCCCGAAATCTGCCTCGGCAATTCGCCTTGCCATATCATTTACACCAACACTGAGCGTCGTTTTCACCGGCATATCCTTAATCCGCTGCTTGATCTTGTCCAGGTACGCAAAGCCAACGCCAACGATGACATCAATTTCGTTATCGGGCGGCAAACCGACCTCCGCCAGTTGATCCAAAACCATGCCGGTTAAATTGCTCTGGTCCACCCCGCCCATGGCAACCAGAAATCTTCGAACTGTCTTTATCTCTCTTCTTCGTTGCAGTGCTACATCACGCCACTCGGCAAATTCGGAACGCAAAAGAACATATTCCGTCCCCAATAAAAACCGACAGCCGGAAGGCGTCAAGTGGCGATAATCACTGATTTTCCGGCCGCATACCGAGTCCAAAAGCACATCACAGTCGTGTCGGCGGTCGGCCAGATCGTCAATGGCCATCACCTTCCCTACCTGCGGACGCAGCGCTGATTGCCAGCGCCAATCGAGAGCATAGTGATCGACGATCAGCCAATCATATTTTTCCCTGGCAAGAACCTCTCGCGTGTCGTTCGCATCCTGCCGCCAACTTGTCGCCAACCAATGCGCATGAGCGGGTAAATCCTCTCCGCCGGTGCCACCAGCTTGACCGTCCGCATTGCACGGCGGATCAAGCACTTTGCAGTCGTAATGCCGATCGCGAATAAAATCAATCCATCTCTGATCATGGCTGCGGCAAATAAAACTCACTGCCGCACCTGCCTGCCGCAACCCCTCAGCCAGCGCCAGACACCGCATCACATGCCCGCTGCCGATGGCTGGCGAAGCGTCAACCCGGATGGCGATCTTCACTTCATCGCCCTCAGGCAGTCAATTCTCCAACGGACATGAGCATAATTCTACCGAGTGGATTTTCGAAGGTCGCGGTAAAAATTCTCGCGTGAAGCAAGGGCAAGGAGGATCAACGTGTCGGTCTGGGCTTCATAAAGATAGGCAAGCAACGTTAATTGCTTCATCATTTTGAACTTATGAACACGCACGTCGGCTAAATCACCCACCTTGGCTTCGCCAATATTGGAATCAGCCATGATGGCTTTGACAGCCTCATCAAGGTCCCGTTTTTGATTGGCATGCAACTTTTTAACCGCCTTGTGAAATGTGGCGGTTTGAACAATCTGCATACTCAACCGAACTCATAAGGGGTAATAACCTTATCGGCAAGCTCCCGCTTGGCCAGGAGAATATCCTTGATAAAGTTATAGGGCATATCCGGGTTGTCTTCGGCGATTCTTCCAATGCGGGACCAATATTCGATCTGCCTAGGCGCAGAACGGCTGTAAACATCGCCGTAGCGACGTGCTTCAGCAATCAGTTCATCAGGTAATTTAACTGTGGTGGCCATGGTTTTTCTCCTCAAAGCATGAGGTTGCATTATAGCTTAAAAAGCGATAGAAATTACACCTATTGCGTCAAAAGACAGTCAACTGGATCAGGGCACTGGACAGCCCTTGTCTTGTGCCAAAACCAGCCTGATTGAGCGGCTGGCAGTTGAGCGGCAATCAAAATAGCAATCGCTTTCCAGCGATACAGCCGTGCGAGGTGAACACCCCCAAACTGCAACCCGCGCTCAAGTGACAAGAATCCCGGTAATCTTCATCAGCAGGAACTCGATCTTTCCACATTTTCCGTATCCCGTCTGCATAACAGGAGCCCGGGTTAATCAGAAGCGATATTCTTCCCCGGTCATTTCCGAGCCGTTTGTCGCACCCGAACTAACCTCGGTCCCGTATCAATTGCGCAAGCTCAACCAGACCAATGACATTAATATTCTCAGAAACAGGATAAGCTTCGTCGCCAGAGTAAACGACAAAAGCACGTTCGGGATGCAGGTCTTCAATTGAATTCATAATCCCCCTGGTTACTCTCGGGGCAAGCCCGCGCTTCACTTCAACCACCCAAGGGGCGTCGCCTCCCTCAAATTCCAATACCAGATCCACCTCGGCGCCTGCAGCCGTTCGATAGAAGCTCGCTTGTACACCTTGCCCGGCGGCAATCAGTGTTTCAATCACAAACCCCTCCCAACTTGCACCGGCAACGGGGTGTCCCAGAAGGTCATCAAGCGTTTCCAATCGCAGCAAAGCATGTACCAAGCCGGAATCACGCACATAAACCTTGGGCGATTTGACGAGACGTTTACTCGTATTGAAATAAAGCGGTTCCAACCGCCGAACCAGAAAAAGATCAACCAGAAGATCAATATACCGACTAACCGTGGGAGAGGAAATTTCCAGGCTCGCTGCAATCCGGGAAGCGTTAAGGATCTGCCCCTGATCATGGGCAAGCATGGTCCAAAGCCGTCGCAGTGTTTCAGCCGGCGCCCGCGGACCAAGTTGCGGCACGTCGCGTTCAAGATAAGTGCGAATAAAATCTCGCCTTAATGCCAGACTTTCGGCGTCTGACGAAGCTAGAAAAACATCGGGAAAACCACCGCGCAACCAGAGCCGATCCTGAATTGTTCTTCCGCGTTCAACCTCCATCGCCGTTATTGGCGTCATGTCGATATATGCAATGCGCCCTGCCAGAGATTCACCTGACTGGCGCAACATCTCGATGGATGCAGAACCCAATATTAGAAATAAGCCGGTGCGCCGACCTCTGCGCCGCGACCGATCAATGACACCGCGCAATATCTGAAACAGTTCGGGGGTGCGATGAATCTCATCAAGAATGATCAGCTTGTCGCTGTTATGTTCAAAAAAAAGCTTCGGCTCGGAAAGTTTTGCGGCATCTTCAGGCGCCTCCAAGTCCAGATACACCGATGGCAGCGTTTTCCCAAGTTTCAGGGCCAGCGTGGTTTTACCTGCCTGCCGGGGCCCGACGATGGCGACCGCCGCCTGACGCCTCAGAGCGTCCCGCACTCGCTTTTCAATATCACGTTCAATCATCCTTGTATTTTTAACACAAAATATTAAAAATACAAGGATATATTCGAGACCGCCGCCCCCAAGGCAGACCAGACGGGCGTGTTACAGCCACCCGACGAGGCACCGGTTGAATACCACGCCAGGCATTCGCAATTCCCCGATCTTTTGGAGATCACCGGCATTTGGCATTAACGACGACCACACCGTCGATACGAGTAATCGTTGCGATTGGCCATTGGCAAACGGCAGCGTCCGACCGGTCACGTCGGCAAGGCACCCAGGCGTCACCCGTCCGCCTGCAACGTCTAAAACATTAATTCACCCGGCGCCTTACCGAAAGCACCCGCACGTCATCCGTCCGCCTGCAACGCCTGATAAAGCAACTCCGCAAGCCACCAATCTTCCGGCGTGTCGATGTCTACCACCCGGTAGCGCGGGATCAGCAACGGCACCGCGCGTTCTGAAAAGACAACCGCGTCCTCCAGAACAGCCGTACGCCGCCCCCAGCAGAACTGTGCGGCGTCGTGGTATGCCGCGGGCAGATCCTGGGAATTCTTCCAATAACGCTCGGGCCAGAACATCTTCGCCGTCCCGTCGGCCTGCACGCTGAAGGCCCGGAAGATCGACGATGCAAACACCGTCGCGGAAAACACAAAATCCACCTCGCCAGCCTCGCCGCACGACTGAAATTTCTCGTAGCCCGCGATGATATCCCCAGGCCGCATCAACGGCGCCGTCGCATAGATCAGGCACACGTCGGAGGGGCGCTTGCCCTCTTTTTCCAGTTCCCGCAAAGCGTGCGCGACGACAGCCATGACGCCGGTGACGTCATCGGCGATCCCGGCAGGGCGCATGAAAGGCACCGACGCGCCGTGCTGCTTCGCGACGCCCGCGATCTCCTCGTCTTCGGTCGATACGATCACGTCATCGAACAAGCCGGTCTGCCGCGCCGCCTCAATGGAATAGGCGATGATCGGCTTGCCGCAAAAGGGGCGAATGTTCTTGCGGGGAATGCGTTTGCTGCCGCCGCGCGCAGGGATGACCGCAACCGTTTTCACGCCAGCGCCTTATTCAACGCTGACACCACGGCGTCCTGCTGTCGTTCCTCAAGCGCCGGATACAAAGGCAGGCTGATCGCCTCGCGGTAATAAGATCCGGCGGCGGGAAAATCGCCCTCGCCAAAACCCTTTTGCCGGTAATATGGCTGGGTATGCACCGGAATGTAATGCAGGCTCACGCCGATCCCGGCTTGGCGCAGGGAAGAAAAAACCGCCGCGCGGTCTTCCGCAGCCACACGGATGACATACAGATGAAAACTGCTTTGCGCGTTGGGATGTTGCTCCAGAGGCGTCGCCGACAGCCCCGCAAGCAGTTCATCGTAACGCGCCGCCAGCTGTCGGCGACGCGCGACGAACTCGTCGATGTGATGCAACTGGCTGCGTCCCAGCGCCGCCTGAATATCCGTCATGCGGTAATTGAAGCCCAAAGCGATCTGCTGGTAATACCACGGCCCGTCGGGCTCGTGCGTCATCTTTTCCCGGTCGCGGGTCACGCCGTGCGAGCACAGCAGGTGCATTTGTTCAGACAGGTCTTCGGCGTTGGTCAGCGCCATGCCGCCCTCACCGGTGGTGATGGTCTTGACCGGATGGAAACTGAACACCGCGATGTCGGAATACCGGCACGACCCCACCAAGGCTTCGAGATAACGGCCGCCTGCGGCGTGGGCGGCGTCTTCGATAATGCGGAACCCATACTGCTGTGCGAGTGCGTGAATCGCACGCATATCGCAGGACTGTCCCGCCAGATGTACCGGCATCACGACCTTCGGCAGGCGGTTGTCTTTCTTCGCGCGGATCAGTTTCTCTCCCAGACGCTCGACACTCATATTGCAAGTGCCCGGTTCTATATCCACAAAGTCAACTTCCGCCCCGCAATGCAACGCACAGTTGGCCGAAGACACAAAAGTGACCGGAGAAGTCCACAACCGGTCTCCCGGCCCCAGCCCGAGCGACAGGCAGGCAAGATGCAAAGCCGAGGTGGCGCTGTTCGCGGCACAGGCGTATCCGGCGCCGCAGTACGCCGCAGCTTCGTGCTCAAACTCAGGCACCTGCGGCCCCTGGGTCAGAAAATCCGACGACAACACTTCCATGACCGCCGCCACATCCTCCGGGGAGATCGTTTGTCTGCCGTAAGGAATCAACAGTTATATCTCTCCTCAGTCTTCCCCGGAATCACCGGCGATATTTTTATGCACGGCACGGATCTGCTCGACCGTCAGGAATTCCGGGTTGCCGCCTGAGTGGTATTCAAAGCCCTGCTCTACCGGGTTTCCCTTTTCTTCCAGTGCGTTGACGCCAAAGTCGTTGCTGCGGCTGAAAAAAGTGATCGCGGGACAAATGACGTAGTGGTCGTCAAACTCTATAGTCAAATGTGAATCATCGGCCGGGCACATGACTTCGTGCAACTTCTCCCCGGGGCGAATGCCGACAACCCTGGCCGGTATATCCGGCGCCATGGCTTTCGCCAAGTCGGCAATGCGGATCGAGGGGATTTTCGGCACGAAGATCTCACCGCCCTGCATTCTGTCAAAACATTTCAGAACAAAATCCACTCCCTCACCCAGCGTGATCCAAAACCGGGTCATGCGCTCGTCGGTGACCGGCAAATGATCGGCGCCTTCTTCAATCAGTCGGCGGAAAACCGGCACCACCGAGCCGCGCGAGCCGGCCACGTTGCCGTAACGCACCACCGAAAACCGCGTGGGGTGCAACCCCACCACGTTATTGGCCGCAACGAATAATTTATCCGAAACGAGTTTGGTGGCGCCGTACAAATTGACCGGGTTGGCCGCCTTGTCGGTGGACAGCGCGATCACCTGCCTGACGCGGCAATCCAGCGTCGCCTGAATGATGTTCTCCGCGCCGTGGATATTGGTCTTGATGCACTCCATCGGATTGTATTCCGCGGTCGGCACCTGCTTGAGCGCGGCAGCGTGCACCACCACGTCCACTCCCTCCATCGCCCGACGCAACCTCTGAAGGTCCCGCACGTCGCCGATAAACCAGCGCAAACGGTCGTCGTTCAACTGCTGCTGCATTTCAAACTGCTTGAGTTCATCGCGGGAAAAAACGATCAGCCGCACGGGACGGAAGCGCTCCAGCACGGTCTTGATGAACCGCCTGCCGAAAGACCCGGTGCCGCCGGTGATCAATACATTCTGGTCTTCAAGCATCGTCGTGTTCGAGGAAGATAAATAATGTTATATCCCATAATATTCTTTATACCAGACAATAAAACGTTTCACTCCTTCCTTCAAAGGCATCGACGGCTTAAACCCCACGTCCCTTTCGAGATCCGTCATGTCCGCAAAAGTGACGGGAACATCGCCGGCCTGCATCGGCAACATGTTTTTAACCGCTTTTTTACCCAGTGCGGTTTCCAGATAAGCGATCAGATCCATCAGCTGCTCGGGGTGGCTGTTGCCTATGTTATAAATTCTGTAAGGCGCATCGCTTGCAGCCGGATCAGGCCGTACGCCTGCCCGGTTTTTACCGGGTTCCGGTATATGCCCGATAATTCTGGCGATCCCTTCCGTAATGTCGTCAATATAAGTGAAGTCGCGCCGCATATCACCATGATTAAACACGTCAATTGCGCGCCCTTCAAGTATGGCGGCGGTGAAAGAAAACAAAGCCATGTCCAGTCTGCCCCATGGGCCATAGACGGTAAAGAGTCTCAGCCCGGTACAGGACAGTTGATAAAGATGCGAATAGCTGTGAGCCAACAGTTCATTGGCTTTCTTTGTGGCCGCATACAGTGAAAGCGGATGATCCGCACCGTGATGTTCCGAAAAAGGCATATCCACATTCGTCCCATAAACTGAACTCGACGAGGCGAATACCAGATGCCTGACGGCGGCCATCCTGCACCCGTCCAGAACGTTTGAAAACCCCACGAGGTTGAACTGAACACAGGCGCCAAAATTCTTGAGGGGAGAACGCACGCCTGCCTGCGCCGCGAAATGAAGAACTACATCAAACGCCTGTTCCTGAAAAAAGCTCTCGACCTTGCCCCGATCGGCAATATCAATCCTGCTGAACGTAAAGCCGGAGAAAGCCTGCAAACGCTCCAAGCGTGCGCGCTTGAGATCAAGGTCGTAGTAATCATTCAGATTGTCTATGCCGTGAACCTGCTCTCCGCGCTTCAGCAGGAGTTCAGCTGTTGCAGACCCGATAAACCCTGCGGCGCCTGTGATCAATATCGCTATCACACTAAATTCCGGTCACTCCCGGTCAACGATCTGCGTTCATTATCAAAATATACCTGCTATATATTATACAATGCAGAGAAGCGGCTTGGAGTTTCGGACAGGTCGGTAGATTCAAAGATCATGTATCAGTCTAAAGAGGCAACAGCGTTCACGTCGCACCGGACTGCTTTTTAATTAAGCAAGGGCTACATTCACGACTGAATAAAAAGATGCCGAACGAGGTGTATTTCAACGGGCCGCCCGTATTATTTCAGGCAACTCGGACAACAGCGACAGAATGAAACTTGATTGCGTCTTAACAGCCTGCAATGCCAAGCCGTTGTATTGCGGTTTCATACCGCTGTTTCTGACCGCGTGGAATAAAGTGTACCCGGAAGTTGACGTCAAGATTTTATTCATTCATGACTTTTTGCCTGAAGAATTGCACCAATTCGAGAAAAACATCATATTGTTCAAGCCCATTGACAATGTTTCAACTGCTTTTACATCACAATACATCAGGTTGCTACATCCCTGCATCCTGAATTACAAAAATGGAGTAATGATCACGGATATAGACAATATACCGCTTAGCAGATATTTTACGGAGAACATCAAAAAGATACCCAATGATAAATGGGTAAATTTAAGTGGTTGGAAGGCCAGAAAAATGATGGCTATGTGCTGGCAAGTGGCAACACCATTATTGTGGAAGGAAGTATTTAATATCCATAGCGTTAATGACATAAAAAACAAGCTGGTCGAAGTCTATGAAAAAATAAATTACACGGATGCCCATAACGGAAGCGGTTGGCTCACAGATCAATACGACTTATACCGATATGTAATGAAGTGGAATCAAAAAACGAGTAACTACGTGTTTCTACATGATAAAGACATCGGTTATGCCAGATTGAATAGAGGAAATTTCACCAAGTTAAACAGAATAAAGGAGTATAAGATCAAAATAGGGTTTTACAGTGATTATCACTGCTTTCGCCCGTACGAAAAATATAAACACATAAATGACAGGATAGTCAGTTTATTGCCACCTCATCTTCCTTACAAAAGATATAGACTTATAAAGAACATGCTTCGACAGATAGAAAACTCAGAATGGCTATACAAACTTATGTCAAAATAATCATTCATATAGTAAATAAATTACGGTAGTTCAAACCTGCTCCGGCAGTCGCTGGCTTTTCGGGATTCGTTGTTGCCGGATCAGTTCCGAATAATCAACCTCCCGCACTGGATCTGTTCCGTATGTACCAGCCATCCGCCAAGATCGACACGGGGGGATGCAATCAGGAGCAGACCGGGTTTGAACCTCGCCCCTGCAGCTCTGAAGCGCTCTCGCGCACTTCGTCCGGGGAGATTTCGGCCAAGCAGCGGTAATGACCATAGCGGCAGGTCCTGCTCCAGCAGGGACTGCACTCGAGGTTGCGCCAAAGGCATTTCGAGCGGGCGATCATCGGCGGCGTGTAAGCCGGCGACGTTGATCCGTACACCGCGACCAGCGGGCAGCCGACGGCGGCGGCAATGTGCATCAGGCCGGAATCGTTCGTAACGGCGAGATCGGCGAGCGCCATCAGGTCTATCACCTCTTCGAGTGTCGTCCGCCCGCAGAGGTTCACAATGCGCGGAATTTTGCCCGAGATTTCAATAATCCGTTCACCGAGCGCATGGTCGGCAGCGGAACCGAAGATCCACACCTGCCAGCCGTCACCGGCATAACGCCGCGCAACGTCGGCAAAATGCCCCGGCGGCCATTGCTTGGAACGCCCGAACGCGGCCCCGGGCATCAGCGCGAGCAGGCGCGTGTCCTTTTTCAGATCAAGCCGCTTGAGGCAGACGTCGCGGTTGTCCTGGTCCACTGTCAACGCGGGTGTCGGCAACTCAAGGCCGTGCGGCGGCGCGCCACGCGGCCGGCCGAGAAACACGAAGCACGTGACGATTTTCGGCATCGCCTCTTTATCGAGTGCCCGCAAGTCGTTGATCAGACCGTAGCGCATCTCGCCGAGAAACCCGGTCCGCACCGGCACCGCCGCAAAGAACGGCAACAACGCGGCTTTCAATGAACGCGGCAGAATGATCGCCTGCCGGTAGTCGCGCTCACGCAATCTCCTGCCGAGCTGATATCGCGCTCGCAGTCTCAACTCACCGTGCCCGGCCGGCATCTCGATCGCACGCGACACTTCGGGCATACGATTCAACAACGCCCGCGACCACGCGGGCGTGACCACGTCGATCTCAACCGCGAAATCATGCTGTTTCAGCGATTTGTACAGACTCTGTGCCAGTACCATGTCGCCGATCCAGGCCGGGCCGACCACCAGAATGCGTTTTGCCGCGTCGGGCATTCGGTTCAGGCGTCGTCGCCGCGGATCCTGGCGATCAGGCGGCTGGTCGAAAATTCTTTGACATGATCAAGAGTTACAACCCGCCCGCCGTTCGCGATCACGTGATCGTGGCCTGCGACTTCCTCGACGCGATAATCGCCGCCCTTGGCGAGAACATCCGGCCCGATACGCTCGATCAGGCGCTGCGGCATATCCTCTGAAAAAGACACCACCCAATCCACCGCGTCAAGCGCCGCGAGCAACGACATCCGGTCAACAAGCGGATTGATCGGACGGCCGCCGCCTTTCAGCCGCTTCACTGAAGCGTCGTCGTTGACTGCAACGATCAGGCGATCGCCGAGCCCCGCCGCACGCATCAGGTAATCAACGTGTCCCGCATGAAGAAGATCAAAGCAGCCGTTGGTCATCACGATACGCTCACCGTGCTGTCTTGCCGCCGCAACCAGCGCCGACAACTCATCCTCCGCACAAATGCCGTGCTCTTTGTGCACTCCGGCGGCACGCCGCCACAATTCCCCGATCTCAACCGCCGCGGTTCCCGCCTTCTCGACCACAAGTCCCGCGGCGCAATTAGCCAACCGGGTCGCCTCGACCAGCGAAGCACCCGCACAAAAAGCGCCGGCCAACACCGAAAGCACCGTATCGCCCGCACCCGTGACGTCATACACTTCATGCGCTTCAGCGGACAAATGCACTGCACCGTCCTCGTGCACCAGCGACATACCTTCGCTGCCGCGCGTCACCAGCACCGCACCGAGGTCGAGTTCCCGCCTTATCGCCTCACCCTTGCGCTCGAGCTCGCCGTCATCCGCACAATCGCCCACAACCGCCGTGAACTCGGCAAAATTCGGCGTCAACACGTTCGCACCTTTATAACCGGAAAAGTCGGCGCCTTTAGGGTCAACGAACACCGGCCGACCGGCCTTGCGCGCACGTGTAATCAAGCTCCCGGCCCGCCGCAGACAACCCTTCGCGTAATCTGACAGCACCACGGCGTCAACGCGCGGCAACAGTTCATCGAACGCCTGCCCGAGCGCATCCAGCGGCGCGTCGGAAAAGCCATCCTCAAAATCGAGTCGCAGCAACTGCTGCCCGCGGCTCATCACCCGCGACTTGATGATCGTCGGGCTGCCCGCGACGGCGATGAAACGGCACCCGGCGCCGCGTCCGGACAGCAACCGCTCGAGCGCGTTCGCGTTGTCGTCCTCACCGACGAAGCCCAGAACCGTCACGCCGGCGCTCAGATTGTTCAGGTTCATCGCCACGTTGGCCGCACCTCCGGGACGCTCTTCAACGTCGGCGACGTTGATCACCTGCACCGGCGCCTCGGGCGATATGCGCTGCACCGGGCCGAGGTAGTAGCGGTCGAGCATCACGTCGCCGACCACCAGCAGATTGACCGCGGAAAAGTCAGGCAATGACACGGGTGGTTTCATTCACACAAAGTCAAGCCATCTGGCATGATCGGCGGACCTGCCGTGCACGACCTCAAAATACAGAGACTGTAGTTTTTCTGTCACCGGCCCGCGGCGGCCGTCCCCGATCCTGCGTTCGTCCAACTCGCAGATGGGCGTCACTTCGGCGGCGGTGCCTGTAAAAAACGCCTCGTCGGCTGTATAGATCTCGTCCCTGCTCATACGGCACTCGCTGACTTCAAAGCCCTGTTCCCACGCCAATTCCATCACTGTGCGGCGAGTGATACCGCCCAGCGCCGCCGACAGGTCGGGCGTGAACAACGCGCCGTCACGCACGATGAACAGGTTTTCCCCGCTGCCCTCACATACGGATCCGCCCACGTCAAGCATCAATGCCTCGTCATAGCCCGCGTCACAGGCTTCGCGCAACGCCAGCATTGAATTCAGGTAATTGCCGTTGGCCTTGACCTTGTTCATCGCCGGATTTGAATGACAGCGCACAAACGAGGAAGTCTTGACGCGTATCCCTTTCCTGATGTTATCCTCGCCGAGATAAGCGCCCCATTCCCACGCCGCGACCATCACGCGAACCGTGAGCTGGTCGGCGTGCAACCCCATGCTCTCGGAACCGTAAAACACCATCGGCCGGATATACGCCGACGCAAGGTTGTTTTTACGCAACACTTCCTTCTGCGTCGCATTGAGTTCATCCATTGAGAAGGGAACCTGCATACCCATGACGGCGGCTGAATCGAAAAGCCGCCGTGTATGATCCTGCAAGCGAAAGATCGCGGTACCCGCATCCGCGGCATACGCCCTGACACCCTCAAACACACCCATGCCGTAATGCAGTGTATGAGTCAGCACATGAACCCTAGCCTCTTTCCAGGACACGAATTGACCGTCGAGCCAGATCCACCCGTCGCGTTGTTCCATCGACACCATCTATTATGTTCTTATGCAGGACTGAGAAACGTGTGCAAAGCCGCCCGTGTAAAAAACTTCGGGAAATGCCAGAGGCTGTTCGGGGTAATTTCAAGGCTTCATCTTTTATTTTATACGCTTGCGGCCCGCTACACCGCCACGGGTGCGAACCGGCGCCGGACGAACGCACGCCCCCGCATTGACAGCCCCTTAATATACACTGGGATCAGTTCGCCACCCTGATAACAAAAATCCCATTCTTTTCATACAGCTATAGATAGACTGATGATTTGGGTCATGCTGGCGTCACACCGCTTGACAGCTAGGTGGGTAAAAACGATAATAGGATTGATTATTATTTAATAGCGAAGAGCAACTGGTAGCCGAAACCATGAAAAAGCAGTGCTTACATATAGTTATAGCCGCCCTGATCACTTTGGTCATATCGGGCACCCCGCTCGCCACGGTGGAAACCAGCGCCGCGAAGGGGGTCAACGTCTATTCAGCGCGCCAGGAAGCCTTGATCAAGCCCCTGCTCGATCGCTTCTCACAACATACAGGCATCCAAGTCAACCTCGTGACCGGCAAGGCTGATGCTCTGCTCGCGCGACTCGAACTCGAAGGCAACAACAGCCCGGCCGACGTTCTGATCACGACGGACGCGGGACGGCTTCACCGCGCCAAGACCGCTGGCCTGCTGCAAAAGATCTCCTCAAAGCCACTCGAGGATGCCGTTCCCCGCAACTACCGCGACGCCGACAACTACTGGTTTGGCCTGTCCATACGCGCCAGAGTAATCATGGCGGCTCAAAATAAAGCGGACAAAGCAAAGATCGACTCCTACGAATCGCTGGCTTCGCCTGCTCTGCGCGATAAGCTCTGCATACGCTCGTCAAACAACATCTACAATCAGTCGCTGGTCGCCTCAATGATCGCAGCGCTCGGCGAGCAGGCTGTTCTTGAATGGGCGCGCGGCCTGATCGCCAACTTTGCCAGAACGCCGACCGGCGGCGACCGCGACCAGATTCTGGCAGCGGCCGGCGGCCTGTGCGACGTTGCCGTCGCCAACACCTACTACCTTGCAACGATGCTGGCAGATGACAACGCACGCCACCGCGAAGCCGCACGCGCAATGACCGTCATCTGGCCCAATCAGAACGGACGCGGCACACACGTGAACGTCAGCGGCGCAGGCATCACCCGCGCCGCTGCAAACCGCGAGGGCGCTACCGCAGCAGCGCTGAAACTGGTCGAGTACCTTACTTCGGCGCCGGCGCAACGCTGGTATGCCGAAACCAACTACGAATACCCGGTTGACCCGGACGTTGAAATCAACCCCGTACTACGGGACTGGGGCGCTTTCAAGCGCGACCCGCTCAATCTCGACAAACTCGGAGAGTTGAACGCCGTCGCTGTTCGACTGATGGATAAAGCCGGCTGGGAATAGCCGATGCCCGCGAAAGGCGCCCGGATTTTCCCGTTGGCGGGCGGGCGTAGTGTACTGACCGGTCTCTCAGTCGCCGCAGCGGCGGTGCTCGCCCTGCCGCTGCTCGCCCTCGCCGCACAATTGCTCGCACCTGAATACGAGCTCTGGTCTCATCTCGCCGACACCGTACTCAAGCGCTACTTCGCCAATTCACTGCTGCTATGTGCCGGCACGATGACCGGCACGCTCGTCATCGGCGTCACTGCCGCGTGGTTGTGCAGCGTCTGCGAATTCCCCGCGCGCCGCTTTTTTGAATGGGCGCTGATCCTGCCGCTGGCTTACCCGGCGTACATCACCGCCTATGTCTATACCGGCATTCTCGACTACGGCGGCTCGATCTACCATTGGCTCAGCACTGTCATCCAACTCAGCGCACCGCTGCCGATCCGCTCGCCGGCGGGCGCCGTCGCGGTACTGACACTGGCGCTCTACCCTTACGTCTATCTGCTCGCACGCGCTTCGTTCATGCAGCAATCAAGTCGGATCATTGAAGCCGGCCGCACCCTCGGCGCACGCCCGCGTACGTGCTTTCTGCGCATCGCGTTGCCCGCCGCCCGCCCCGCCATCATCGCCGGCGTCGCGATTGTGATGATGGAGACGCTGGCTGACTACGGCACCGTTGAATACTTCGGCGTCAACACTTTCAGCGTCGGCATCTTCCGCACCTGGTTCGGTTTCGGCAGCATTGCCGGCGCTGCACAACTGTCGGTACTGCTGCTGACCTTCGTTGTCGTCCTGCTGATCGTCGAAAAGCGCGCGCGCCGACGGGCACGCTACTATGACACCGACCCGCGCCCGTTCGTCCCGACCTATCGCCTGCGCGGCGCCCGCGCAGCGGTTGCGATCATCGCCTGTGCGCTGCCACCGGTGCTCGGCTTTGCGATCCCGACCCTGCAATTGCTGGCGTGGGCGGCGGCCCGCCTGCCTTCAACAGAGATGAGCGAATACGCGCCGCTGATGATAAACAGCTTGGGCCTCGCGCTGGCAAGTTCGCTCGTGATCTTGGCGCTTGCAACTGTGATCGCCTACACCCGGCGCCTGCATCCGTCCGCCAGCATGAACCTGATGGCACAAACGGTTTCCTCAGGTTATGCCGTCCCCGGCGTCGTCATCGCCGTCGGCGTACTGATCGTCTTCTCCGCGCTTGACGACTGGACCACGATCGCGCTGAGCGGCAGCCTCGCCGCATTGATCTTCGCCTACGCCATCCGCTTCCTGACGCTCGGATTTAATCCCGTCGAGGCCGCGCTGGAAAAAATCTCCCCGAACCTTGACTATGTCGCGCACACGCTCAACGCCTCGCCAACGGAAACGCTGTTCGGAATCCATCTGCCGTTGATACGGGGCGGACTGATGACCGCGGCGCTGCTGGTCTTCGTTGAAGTCATCAAGGAACTGCCGGCCACCCTTATGCTGCGCCCGTTCAACTTCAATACGCTCGCGGTCAAGGCCTTTGAACTCGCGTCGGACGAACGGCTTGCCGACATCGCGCTGCCCGCGCTCAGCATCGTCGCAGTCGGCACCCTGCCGCTAATTGTGCTCGCGAGAGTCATCCGCGCCCCGTGACGAAATTCACAAATGCGCATACAATCAAGGCGCTATGCACGACCTGCTCAACGTCGAAAATATCAGCGTCTCGATTGAGAACAAAACCGTTCTCGATTCGGTTTCGTTCACGCTGAAAAACGGAACCGTCGGCTGCCTACTGGGACCAAGCGGCGGCGGCAAAACAACACTGCTCCACTGCGTCGCGGGATTTCGCCGCATCCACACGGGCGTCATTCAACTCAACCGCCGCACTGTCAGCGGGCCGGGCATCCATGTGCCGCCGGAACAACGCCGTGTCGGCATGATGTTTCAGGACTATGCACTGTTCCCACATCTGAACATCGAAAAAAACATCGCATTCGGTATCCGGAAAATGGAGAGGACGCAGCGCGAAAACAACGTCGCCGAATTACTGAAACTGATCGGCCTGACCGGACACCGGCGCAAATACCCGCACGAACTGTCCGGAGGCGAACAACAACGCGTCGCACTTGCCCGCGCGCTCGCCCCTGCCCCGCAACTGCTGCTGCTCGACGAACCTTTCTCAAGCCTTGATACCGAATTCCGGTTACAACTCGCGGAGGAAACCCGGCAGATCATCACCGAACGCAATATCACGACGCTGCTGATCACCCATAACCAGGAAGAAGCGTTCGCAATGGCCGATATGCTTGGTGTGATTGAAGACGGCCGCCTGTTGCAGTGGAACAGCGCCTACGACGTCTATCACAAGCCGATCTCGGAGGACGTCGCGACCTTTATCGGCATGGGCAGTATGCTACGCGGCAAAATAGAGCGCGGCAACCGCGTCACAACGGCGCTCGGCGGCTTCCCTGTTAACGGCAAACAACACCGTTTCACCGAAGGTGAAGAGGTGAACGTGCTGATCAGGCCCGACGACGTTATCCACGACGACGACAGCGCGATGAAAGCCGTGATCCGGAAAAAACAATTCCGTGGCGCCGAATTTCTCTACCAATTACAACTCGACAGCAACGAAACGGTGTACTGCTTTGCCCCCAGCCACCATAACCATCACATCGGAGAAATGATCGGCATCACGGTAGATATTGAGCACGTGATGATCTATCCGCGGTAATCGCGCGCAGATAACCCGCGTCCGCCTGCCCGGCCATTGCCGAATATAAATGCAAAGGGCGGACTTCAAAGCCACCCAATCGGGAGTTGATGATCCTGCGCGTATTGCCCCGGCGGCAACCCGTTCCTGATCCTCAAGTCGCCAGCCTGCTCAGGCTACGGGAGAAGGGAAAACAAGGCACCGACGATGGCGATGGAGAACAATGGCATCAGGACAAGCAGGCGGATGAACATCTTGTTCAAGTCGTCCCTGGTCGCCATGTTATCCAGCCTGACTGCCAGGTTATTCACCTCGGATTCAACCCCGGCCAGATCGTCCCTGGTCGCCATGTTGTCCAGCCTGACCGCCAGGTTATTCACCTCGGATTCAACCCCGGCCAGATCGTCCCTGGTCGCCATGCTATCCAGCCTGACCGCCAGGTTATTCACCTCGGATTTGACCCCGGCCAGATCGTCCCTGGTCGCCATGCTATCCAGCCTGGTCTCGATCCTGACGAACCTCTCGCGCGTTTCATTTCGAAACTCCGAGAACTCACCGTGCCGGAACTCCAAGAATTCGTCCCGGCTCAGCAACGTCGAAAGAACATCGGACAACGTGCCGACCTGCTCGTCCGTAAAACCGGCTTGTGTCAATGTTGCGCTCCCGCCCGACGACCTCAGGCCTGTTATGGATACGATTCTGCATGATTCCCCCCGCAAGGGTCAAAAATTAAGCAGAACCGACATTAACGCCGCGTCAAGGCGTCGCGCAGAGAAACCCGACGAACGGTACCTTTTCCGGGATGCAATATCCGGCGGGCTATGAGACATGTCGCTGTCCTCGACGGGATTATTTCCTCGGTATCACCTTTTCCAGCAACTTCCTGATCTTCCCGGGCCCTTTCCCCGCTTCGGGCGTACCCTCGAAGTCCACCTGCGGATCATCCCAACTGCCGTGCAGGTGGTAGCGCAGAGTCACCACCTTGTCCATACGCGAACCGATATTGGTCAGTTTATCTACAAGATACACTGCGGCGCCGGCGATGGGACCGGCGAGCAAAGCGCTCACGACCGGCAGACCCGAACTCAGGTTCGGCACAACATCTATCTGCTGATCGTACCGCCTCTCGGCAATCAGGCTATCCCCGCTGACCGCCATCGCAAGCGCAGGCCCCGTGATCACAAAGTCTTTCGTGCGCATGACGCTGTCGCGGAAATTGAGATTGCCTTCGAACGTGTCAAAAGCCAGTCCCTTTTCAATGACGTCGCGAAAATCAAGAGACAGGCGCCGCACGATATGGCCGACGCTGAACAGTCCGAACAAACGGCCGATGCTCGGGTCGGCCTTCTCAATAACCCCGTCCGTCAAATTGACTTTGACGCCGCCCTCGAGTTTTGACAGTTCAAACCCGGCGGGGCGGTCATCCCAGGCGACGCGCCCGGTCAGCGAACCACGACCACCCTTGAGGCTGTTCGAGACACCGAGCATCCTCAGCATCCTGCCGTAATCGTGCCCATTCACGTCGAGATTAAAGCGGCTGCGATGTTGCTGCCCGTTAAACTGCCACCGCCCGCTCATCTTTACCAGCACTTCGCCAACTTCAAAAACCAGCCTGCCAATCCTCATGCCCCGATCTGACGGTTCGGTGACGAGGTGAAGATCGGACACGTTCAAGTCGCCGCGCCTGAAATCAGCAACCTCCATCTCAAACGCGGGCACGGTCGCCGGATCCGTCACCGTGGTAGCGGCAGTAGAAGAGCTTTTCGGCAAAAACAACTTCTCCATCTTCGCAAATACGACATCGTCATCTGCGGCGGGCATAAACACCCAGCCTTGTGCCCACGGCGCGTCGATCTGTAGTTCGCGGCCACCGTCGCCGGGTTTCACCGCGACGGACGCGACACCCAACACTTCACCTCCTTTGCGCAACTCGGCGAACGACAAAGCGACATGGTCGAGATAACGGCCCCAATCCGCATCGCCGCCCGCCAACGCAAGCCAATCATCAATCTCGACCGCCTGTTTGATCTCACCGCCGATCTTGAACCGCCCGTACTCGACCGCCGGCAGCGCGGCGGCGCCAAAATGCAGGTACCCCGAAGGCGCCGCCACACGCGCGTCACGGATCAGCGCCGCCCTAATCTCTCCGCCATAAGACAATGCATATTCGCTTTCCCCGCCCAATACGATGTCGGCTGAGAAGTCGCGCCGCTGCGACGCAGTCTTGTTGAAAGGTGCAGGCAACGCGACCGTGACACCTTCAAGCGAAGAAGCTAGCGTCATTTTCAACTCATCGTCCGCACCCGCACGCAGATTGGGGATCAGTAACTCGGCACGCCACGGCGCACTGCCCTGCACCAAGCCATGCAACGGCGTCGCCAACAGATCAAACAACTGCGAAACCACCAAGTCACTCTCGAGCGTGAGCGTCGTCGCACCCTGCGCGGGCTTCGCGGCGCCAGTCACCGTCACCCCGTTGAGACTCGCTGTCAACGATCGCGCACTGCCACCATCACGGTCGAAATTCAGCACGCCCGCAATGTCGCTGAACTCGATATCGAGCGGCACCACCCGCAAGGAAGCCCCGTCGAAACTCAGCGTCCCCTCGACCGTCACGGGCTGCTCGACCACCGCGCTCAGCGGCGCCTTCACCATCAAGTCGAGGCGGCTGCCGCCGCCCGGTTCGAGGCTGCGTATCACGACACTGTCGAGATTCACCAGCCGTGCGTCCTTGAGGTAAGAGAATATATCCGCGAACGGCCCCTCACCACCGGTTACATCCACCTCAACCAAAGGCTGCGTGACGTCCCGAACGATTACCCGCGCCGACGGAGAGAAAAGATCGTAATAGCGCAGACCGGAGGCTTCGACGGCCAGACTCTGATTGTCGAACACAACGCGCGCGTCCAGATCGCGCAACGGCCGTCGGTTCGCACGATAATTCAGCGTCGCGCCGACCACCTGTCCTTCAGCGTGAAACCGCCCGCCGCCGTCCTTGAACGGAAATAACGCCGGCGCGCCATTCAGTTCGACGCGCCCGGACTCGACAACGCCCGCCTCGAACGCCTTGTCCAACCACGCCGTGAGACGCGGCCCCAGTTCTTCGCGCGGCAGCCACTCCATGACCGACGCGAGCGGGAAGTTCTCAATCGCCAACGCGGCATCTACCGACAACACCTCTCCGCCAGTCCATGCAACTTTCCCGCCCACCTGCGCGCCACCGAAACGGGCAAGCAGATCGTCAATATAAACCGCGTACGCCGGTGCGTCATCGGCATAGCGCACTGACGCCGAAACCTCATCAAAATTGAAAGTGCGCTCCGACCAGGCGGGTGCGGCGGCGACAAACTGCTTCAATGCGACATCGACCTGAGCGGCTTGCGGCACAGAAGACGAAAGGAGATGGTTGACGTATTCGGCGGCATACCCGGAAACAAACCGCAGACCGTCTTCCGGCAGACGCCGCCAGTCGCCCGCCCCCGGCGCCTGATCGAACACCGGAGGCTTGAAATCCGGGTGGGTCACGGCAGCCGACAAGGCCACTGTTCCGTGTCCGGCGGAAATCTCGACACCGCTGTCCTGAAATCTCCCCTCGGCGACCGCATTGAACGCCCCGGCATCGAAGGTCGGCGTACGCAACACCAAACGACTATCATCTTTGCGGTAAGTAACCGCGACGTCGCTATGATTGACGGCCAGGTTCGGTGACGCCCAGCCGAAATCAAGCAGGCCGAGCCGCCAGCCGTCCTTCTGCATCTCCCACGACAAGCGTGTTTGCAGCGACACTGCATCCGATCCGACCGCAGCGACGACACAGGTCCCGCAGGTCAACGCCCCATCGAGTCGCCGCAACCGACCGTCACGCCAGTCGCTCCATAACTCAGCGGACAAGGTGCCTTCGGCGGCGCCCGCCTTGCCGGCGAGACGTACCCACTGCGCGAGATCAGCGCCATCCGCACGTACATACACCCGCCCTCCCCACCGCCCATCCGCCCGACCCACACCGTCGAGATCAGCGGCAACGTGGGTGATGCGCCCGAGCAGCGACGGCAACGATGCCTTCGCCGCAAGTCGCAGACGCTCGTCGGCGGCTTCAAATACCGCGCTCACGCTCTTAAACTCGTGATCGGTTCCGGCCCGCTCGTTACGCCAGCGGATATTCGCGCGCTCAAGATGCAGTTTGAAATCCACCGCACTTCCGGAGGGGGCGCTCCGGACCAAAAAATTGACAGGCAGAAATCCTGAAATGCTCGAACCGCCGACGGCGTCTGTGACGACCAGAAAGCGGGTGTCAAAAATATGCAGATCCGAGATCGCAGTTTGTCTGCGAAGCAGGGACGTCAACAGATCAAACTCGACGCGCATTCGCCTGATTTGCAGCCCCTGGTCCATACGCTCGGACGGCGCGACCCGGACCTCCGACAACTCCACCACCGGCTCGAAACCCCTCAGCGCCACCCACACCGCTCCGATCCGCACTTCGGCACCAACCACTTTGGACAATTGCGCGGCAATCTCCGGCCCGTAATCGTCAACCTGCGACAGCGCGAACCGGAGCACCAGCGTCAACACCGCAACCGCCGCCAGCGCCGCAACAAAAATATAAGCGGCACGATGCAACATCATGCCGCTGTAACTGCCTTCGAGCCGTTCAATGAAAGCCGCGGCGCATCCCTGCACCGCGTAAGCACCCGCCTTGTCCCGATACTCGCCGGTGTCGAGACAGCGTTCGATCTGCCCATCGTCAATGATTGCGCGGCAATCTCTGTCCCGTAGTCGTCAACCTGCGACAGCGCGAACCGGAGCACCGGCGTCAACACCGTAACCGCCGCCGGCGCCGCAACGAAAATATAAGCGGCACGATGCAACATCATGTCGCTCCCCGCAAGCCACGGCGCTCCAGCATTTGCGCAACCACAAACAAAGGCAGCCCCATCACGCCGCTGTAACTACCTTCGAGCCGTTCGATAAAAGCCGCGGCGCGTCCCTGCACTGCGTAAGCGCCCGCCTTGTCCCGATACTCGCCGGTGTCGAGATAGCGTTCGATCTGCCCGCCGTCAATGTCGGCAAACTTTACGGTGCTGCAATCGAGCCGGGCGTCCTCCGCAGCGTCCGTCAATAAAGCGACGCCGGTCAGCACGCGGTGCGTTGCACCCGACAGCGCAGTGAGCATTCTCGCCGCATCGTCGCGTCCGGTCGGTTTGCCTAAAATCTCGCCTCCAAGCACCACCGTAGTGTCCGCCGCGAGTACCGGCGCACCCGTGCTTTTCAGGTGCCGCGCCGCGTGCGCCTTGCCCCGTGCAAGCCGCACGACGTAATCCTCTGCGGCCTCAGACGGCATCCGCGCCTCGTCTATCCCGACCGAGCAACACTCGTAAGCGATATGCAGCTGTTCGAGCAGTTGCGCGCGCCGCGAAGAAGACGACGCCAAGATAATATGCAATCCCCGGAACATTATGTTGGCATGGAAGCGTTGTCACCGGCCCATTATGACACCATCCCCGCCGTTTGAAGCACCCGTACTACTCGCGGTGATAGGCGGACCCCGACAACAACGACCACCCGCGGTACAACTGCTCCACCAGCATCAGTTGCGCCAGAGAATGAGGAAAGGTCAATTTTGAGAATGCCCAGATCTCATCGGCGCCCGCCTTGCACTCGTTGGACAAGCCGTCGCTGCCGCCGACCAGAAACGCAACGTCGCGACCGCCGTTCACCCATTTGCGCATGTTCCGACGCCAGTTCAAGCGTCGTCCATTGCCGCCCGTGCCGGTCGAGCGCCACGACGTAACTGCCGCGCGGCACCACCTCCAGCACCGCGCGACCTTCTTTTTCAAGACACACCCGCACCGGAACATTGCGGGTCCGCCTGACTTGGGAAACCTCCCTGACGACCAGCGGACACGCCGCACCCATGCGCTTGACGTATTGTCCGACGCCTTCATTCACCCACGCGGGCATACGACGGCTCACCGCAATGACGTGAAATTTCATGCCGCAAATAGTTCCGGTGGACAATTACCCACCATACTTCACGGGCGCTTGCAGTTCGACCTGCCACAACTGCTCGAGATCATAAAACGCCCGCACTTCGCGCTGCATCACGTGCACCACGACGTCGCCAAAATCCATCAACACCCACTCCCCGGCATCCTTGCCTTCGACGCCAAGGATTTCGCCCCGCGCCTGCTTGACCCGCTCGATCACCTGTTCGGCGACAGCCTGCACATGACGGATCGAGGTGCCGGTCGCGATGACGATAAAGTCGGTGATTGTGGTCTGCTCACGCACGTCGAGCACGATGACGTCGTGCGCTTTCGCGTCCTTCAGACCGGTCTCGACCAGCACCACCAGCTGTTCAGGCGCCATGGTAACCATACAGACGGTTGCGGCGGATGTAGTTCCAGACTATGCCGGGAATTAAATACCTGGGTTGCTCGCCGCGCTCGAGCAGACACCGCACCTCAGTCGAAGACACCGCGACAGGATGGTTGTCGAATCGGCAAACCCGACCCCCCGGGCACCGCGCCAGTTCGTCGAGCGCGGCGTACCCGCCGCTGGCTTCAAGCAGAACATGGCATTCGTCAATACCGGCGCAGTCGGGGCGCCGGGTGACGATCACGTGAGCCAAATCGAGCAGTTGCCGGTAATTTTCCCAACTGTGTATGTCGCCGAATGTGTCTTCACCCATCACAAAAGCCAATGACACATCCTCACCCAACTCGGCACGAAAACCGCGCAATGTATCGACTGTATAGGAAACCTCGTGCGCCGCCATCTCGCGCGTATCGACCGTCATCTCAGGCGAACGGGTGACCAGCCGGAGCATGGCGAGACGATGCTCGTCTTCACAAGCACTTTCGCCGGCGCCGATACGCCCCTTATGTGGGTGCAACCGGCACGGCACGAAGATGACTCGCGCGATCTCCTCGCATTGCACGAGTTCCATAGCCGGTTTGATATGTCCGAAATGCACCGGGTTAAAAGCGCCGCCGAAGACTGCAATGACACTTCCCTGCAAAACAACCCCTCGACTAAGTGCGAATGTTGCCGTCGCCGAAGACGACAAACTTCTGTGTGGTCAGACCTTCGAGCCCAACCGGCCCGCGCACGTGCAGACGGTTCGTGCTGATCCCGATCTCCGCCCCCAACCCGTACTCAAACCCGTCGGCAAACCGCGTCGAGGCGTTGACCATCACCGAACTCGAATCCACCTCTCTCAGAAACCGTGCGGCCTTGTCATCGTCGTCGGTCACGATCGCATCGGTGTGGTGCGACCCGTGCTGGTCAATATGCGCGATCGCCCCGTCTATGCTGGCAACGGTCTTCACCGCCAGAATCGGCGCCAGATACTCGGCATCCCAGTCATCTTCAGACGCCGCCGCGGCGCCGGCCAACAGCGGCAGGCTCCGCTCGCAGGCCCTGATCTCCACACCTTTCGCAGCCAGCGCGTCCCCGACCCTCGGCAGAAAATCGGCGGCGATCGCCGCATCCACCAGCAAGGTCTCCATCGCATTGCACACACCGACACGCTGTGTTTTTGCATTCACCGCAATCACCAGCGCCTTGTCCAGATCGGCGCTACAGTCAACATACACGTGACAAACGCCGTGAAGATGCCTGATCACCGGAATCTTCGACTCGCTGACGACGCGCTCGATCAGGGCCTTGCCGCCGCGCGGGATGATCACGTCGATGCAATCCTCGAGCGCAAGCATTTCACCGACCGCCAAACGCGAAGTCTCCGCGATCACCTGAACACAGGCTTTCGGCAGTCCCGCCGCGACGATACCCGTATGAATACAATCGGCGACCGCACGATTAGAGTGCACCGCCTCGGAACCACCGCGCAGGATCACCGCATTACCGGACTTGAGGCACAGCCCGGCGGCATCCGCCGTCACCGTCGGACGCGCCTCGTAAATAATGCCGATCACGCCGATCGGCACCCGCATACGACCGACGCGAATACCCGACGGACGAGTTTGAAGTTCACTGATCACGCCAACCGGGTCGTCGAGCGCCGCAACCTGGCGCAGACTTTCAACCATCGCCTCAATCCGGTCTTGGCTCAGCGCGAGGCGGTCAAGCAACGCCCCGCTCATGCCCCTGCTTTGTCCCGCGGCCGTATCCCTAGCGTTTTCCTCGAGCAGGCGCGCACGCGCGTTAAGCAAGGTCTCGGCGACCGACAGCAATGCCCGGTTCTTGGTTTCGGTATCGGCGGCCCTCAGCACCTGCGCGGCATCACACGCTGCTTCGGCCAACTGCCTGACCGACCCCGCCTGATAGGTGTCGTCGCTCACCTCCCTCGTCCCCATCCACTCAGTGCGCGCGTGTGGTAATGCGCCGGTGCAGGGCGCGCGCGCCCGTCACCCGCAACGTCAATTCGAGCAACTCGTTCCACTCGCCGTCGTCGCCCACGCCCTTGATCGCCTTATCGGCTTCGGAACACCAAAACAGCAGGCGCTGCCAGCGTACACCGAGGCGCCGGTCGAGCGCCTTCTTCAATACGCCGCGCTTGCTGCGCCATTCGCTTCTGAGCAACGCATCTGCGCTTTCGCCCGAAGCGATGCGCTGCTCCAGCGCCGTGAGTTTCCTGATCTGCGCCGCAAGTCCCCACAACACCAACGTGCCGGGCTGGTTCTCCGCTCTGAGCCCGTTCAGGATCGCCACCGCGCGCCTGCCGTCGCCGACGATCGCCGCGTCGGCGAGATCGTACGGGCTGAAACGCGAATTGTCGCCGACCGACGCGATCACGTCTTCCTGACGGATCACCTGATCGGGATAAAGCAGCGACAACTTGGTCACCGTCTGATCAGCAGCGAGCATATTGCCTTCGGTGCGCTCGACGATGATATCAACCACCTTATCCTCCATCTTCAGCCCCGCCCCAAGCATCCGCTCCCGCAACCACGGCTTCATCTCGGCAGGGGTTTTTGCGTAAACCTGCACTACAACGCCGACCTTGGCGGCTTCTTTCACCCACGCCGCACGCCCGTCAACCTTCGCGGCACGCACCACGAGCAGCACGTCGTCGGGCGGCGCCGCAACGAACTCCTTGAAAAAGTCACCGCAGCCGACCTTGCTCGATATCAGGCACACGTCGAACAACTGACGCCTGGAAAACAATGCCAGATTATTCGACGCAAGATGCAACTGGCTCCAATCAAACCCGTCATCGACCGCAAACAGCCGGCGATCTTCAATGCCCTGCTTGCGGGCTGCCTCGCAGATCAGGTCGGCGGCCTCCATCCTCTGCAAAGGCTCGTCGCCGACGATCAGGTACAACGGCGCCAACCTCTTTTCCAGCGCCGCAGCCAGTTGGTTAAAATAGATTTTCATCAGGTCAATCTTACCCCGAACAAGAACCCCACCGGAGAATTATCATGCCTTCTCATACCGTCTCCTTCATCGGCCCGGGCATCATGGGAAAGCCCATGGCGCTGAACCTGCTCAAAGGCGGGTGTCGCCTGTTTGCCTACGCGCGGCGCGCGCAGGCCGTGGAACCACTGGTCGCGGCCGGCGCGACGGCCTGCACCTCTTGCGGCGAAGCGGCCGCGGCCTCCGAGTTCTGCGTGATCATGGTATCAGATACGCCCGACGTCGAAGAAGTGCTGTTCTGCAACAACGGCGTCGTCAGCGGCGCACACGCCGACAGCGTCGTGATCGTGATGAGCACGATCTCACCCGAAGCGACCCGCGAGATGTCGAAAAAACTTGCCCGTGAAGAAATACACCTGCTCGACGCGCCGGTGTCGGGCGGTGATCAGGGCGCAATCGCCGGCACATTGTCGATCATGGTCGGCGGCGACGAGGCGGTTTTCAGGCGCGCGCTGCCTCTGCTCGAATGTATGGGCAAGAACATCGTGCACGTCGGCGCCTCAGGCGCCGGACAGGTCGCCAAACTGTGCAACCAGATCGTCGCCGCCCAGACCATCGCCGGCGTTGCCGAGGCGTTTGAATTCGCCCGTGCCGCCGACGTTGACCGCGCGCGCGTGCGCGAAGCGCTGCTCGGTGGTTTTGCCTACAGCCGCATCCTGGAACTGCACGGGCGACGGATGCTCGAAGACGACTACGCGCCGGGGTTCAAGGCCAGGCTGCACCTGAAGGACATGAACATCGCGGCCGCTTCCGCCGACGCGAAACGCCTGAACCTGCCGAGGGCCGACGCCGCACGCCGCCTCCTTGAGAAGCTGGTCGAAAACGGCGACGGGGAACTCGATTCGTCGGCGATGGCGAAGGTGGTTGCCGCCGAGGCGGTCAACTAGTGTCAAAAAGCGCCGCGTGTGCAATCGCTGAAAGCAATCGCTCGTTCGGACGAGATGAGTTGTAGATGCCTCTCTCCTTCCAGGAATCCGTATTGAGCCAGTTCGTCGTCTCTGAAACCGCCTTGACCAGCTTGTCGTGTTCGATCAGATACCATGTCTTCTTGGTCTTGCTGATCTGGAACGCCATGAAGAGATCCTTGCCCAAGTACTTTTTGTCGACGCACAGGCGCCCCTTAAGCTGCACTTTAAGGGTTTGCTTTCCGTCTTTGTGGTAGGCCAGGAAGTCCGCACCCTGCCAGTCATCCGCCAACTTGATGCAGTTGAATCCATAGTCGGCCAAAATGCCGGCGATTTTCTGGAAGTTGTAGATCTCCTTTTGTTTGGCGCTTAGATCGCTGTACTTAACTCGCTTGATTTTCATGGCGGGAACGGCTTTCGGACAAAGTCGGGGTTGTAGCATAAAAAGCCCCTTTCTCTATTGAGGAATACCCGGAACCGGATCGCCTGCCATTCCAGCGCGAACCAGCGTAGCCAGAAATTCGGCAAAGGGCTTGATGTTCTGATTGACGCTGGCTTCTTCAAGGGCGACCATATAATCGTTGCGCCCTTCCAGCGGCACCACCGTCCACGGGTATCCGCCGCTCGCCAGCATGGCGTTCATCAGGAAACGCCCGATGCGCCTGTTGCCATCCATATAGGGATGGACATACACGAATATAAAGTGCCCCAGAACGACACGCACCGCCGCGTTCTCTTCCGCACGGACCAGATCAAAGAAAGCGGGCATGGCATCGCGCACCACCTCCCGACTTGGCGGCATATACATTGATTGGCGTATGAATACGGGGCTATCCCTATATCCGGCTAGATCAGACGCTTTATGAATACCCGCCGCAACGCCCGGTGCAAACATCTCCCGATACCAGACACGGTGATCGTCATCGACAACATCACCCGCGTTGTAGCCATCGAGTATGCGCGTCAGGCTGTCCCGCACAGCTTGATAAGCCTGCCAATATCCCCGTGCGGCCAATGTGTTGAGTCTTCCCCTGTCACTCTCAATCTTGTTCCAGGTTCCAATCACCGGAGCGCACCCGTTGAATCAGCTCAGGGGTTACGCGATACCCTTCAATAGAGAGCGAGTGATACGCATCCGTCGCATAAACATCTTCCACGTGCTGCATGTAGGCCTTGATGTCCGACGGTTGACTCGACATCGGGGAAAACGCAGCCATGACCGTATCGCGCATCTCCTGCCACATCAGGCGAATGCGGTTGACGTAGGGGGATTGCTCTGTTGTTGAAATAATGAGCGGCGTTTCCGATTCAAACGGATCAGTCTCGCGAACGTCATACCCGGCTGCACGCATGGTATCGGCGATATCATCGGCGATCTGATCCTGCCCGACACTGCGAAAAGCGCCGGCCAGACGTCCGGCAACATGGCTATGGCCTCCCTCCAGCAGCGGGCCCAGAACCTCAGAGGCACCACTGATCATCGAGAGGGCAACGCGCACATCGGTCGGGCTGTTTTTAAATATCCGCGCACCGCACGAAACGAGCGCGTCAGGTAACGCATAGAGGCGCAAACCACTCTTCTCGACGATATTGACTTGATCCAGCGTCGTTGAACGGATATCCAGCAACAATGTTCCGTATGGCAGGCTGGTGATGTTGTTCGTTGCCTTGGCTGCCTGAACCAATAATTGCTTGGGAACCGCCCAGTTTTCAGCATGCAGAATGATGTACCAGCCCTTGATGACCTGCCGCAAAAAGCCGTTTTTGTACAGCCTTCCTCTGTGAGTACACGTGACAAATCGGATGAGCGGATAGCAGTTCTGCCACCTTTCTGAAGCCCGTGGAGCACTTCGAGAGAACCCGCCAGTTTGTTGGAAGGTGTCGTAGGCTTCCCCATAAATCGGACAGTTCAAAACTGGAGTTTTCTGGCAAGATGCCCCATAGGAGGTGGCCATGAAAAAGTCAAAATACACGGAGAGCCAGATCATTTCCATTCTCAAGGTGGCCGATGCCGGCGTGCAGGTCCGCGAGGTCTGCAGAAAGTACGCGATCAGCGAAGCAACGTATTACAACTGGAAGTCCAAATACGGCGGCATGGGGATCAACCAGTTGAAGCGGATGAAGGAAATGGAAGTTGAAATCAGCCAGCTCAAGCGCATGTATGCGGATGTGTCGCTGGAGAACCGGGCGATGAGGGATTTGATCGAAAAAAAGCTTTGAAGCCGTCTGAGAAGCGACAGGCGGCGAAAGAGATGCACATCAAACATCAATTGCCAGTGGTCCGCAGTTGCGACTGTGTGAATTTGCCGCGGTCGCTGTATTACCGTGAGCACAGTGATTGGGTTCGGCGGGATCACGAGGTGGCCAGGGCGCTCGCCGGGGTGATTGCGACGCATCCCCGGTGGGGTTTTGGAAGTGCTGCCAGCGTTTCAAGCGGCAAGGCCATGGCTGGAACCACAAACGGGTGTATTGCGCAATGCGGCTTAATCAGCCGCGTCCGGTCAAGCGGCGTTTGCCGCAACGGGTGGCGCAACCGTTAACGGTACCCAACCGCCCCAATCAAACAGGGTCTGCAGACTTTATGAGCGACGCCTTGCACCACGGCAGCCGCTTCCGCACTCTCAATGTGATCGACGACTTCAACCGTCAGGCACTGGCTATCGAGATTGACACATCATTGCGCGCACCGCGCCTGATCCGGCTGTTTGAACGCCTCAAGGAGCAGGTGGGTTTACCGGCAACCCTTCGGGTCGATAACGGGCCGGAATTTTTGAGTTCTGACTTTGCAACCTGGTGTAAAAAGCATCGTCTGCACATTCAATACATTCAGCTCGGCAAGCCCAATCAAAATGCCTGCATTGAACGCTTCAACCGCACCTATCGCAATGAGGTTCTGGATCTGCATTTGTTCAGGAATCTTGAGCAAGTCAGAGAGATCACCAGCCGCCGGGTGGTTAGTTACAACGAACAGCGGCCGCATGACGCACTGGGCGGCGTGCCACCTTGTGCCTATACAAACCAACATGCCGAAAACTCTACTTTACAATTGTCCTAAAAATGAGGAAGCTTACGTAAGCACCTTCCTTACTTCTTCTGAATATTTGTTATAGGTTGAATGCGGCAAATCAGAATTCTTTGCAAAAATGAACCGCCACTTATTTTCGAACGCATAACAATTTACAGCTAGAACATCAAATTCCCCACGTAATAACAACGTTGTATTCAACTCTTGGCCACTAGGAAGTTTTACAACTCGCCTGTCACTTGCATCTACCTGAGCCTTCCCCCGCCATTCTTTATTTTCATCGTCATATTCAATCATGCTAGACTGCAATGATTTTGATTCCACATCAAACGCTTTGCCATGATATACAATATATAAATCGCCTTTCTTATTTCGATTATGATCGTCAAACTTCGTTGTAAATGACACTTCAGGAAAGGAGGTAATGATTTCTTTTGATTTTAATTCAGCAGTATAACCAAGCAACATACCCTTTAAACTTGGGTTCTCATCCAGCAAATTTGTTAATTGTTCTGCTGTAATACCCCATTCTTCTAGAATTGTCACTTAGAAGCACCTTCTTCCAGTTTATTGATGAATTCGTAAATATCAAACTGGAGAGCTTTTGCTGCATCTAAGAATTCAATTAAATCAAGCCTTCTCTCACCACTTTCGTACTTTGATACAAATGACTGTGGCTTATCAAGCTTTTCAGCGAGAAATTGCTGTGTAATTCCAGCATTTTTACGATGCTGGATCAGCAATTCTCTGAAAAGGTCATATTTTTTTGTGAAAACTGATGATGCCATAGCTATCCTTCCAGTCCTTGGCGTAAGGTATTCTCTATCCTAAAATGGGATATTCCAAAACAGGATATTGCTGGGGTTGTATCTAAAGAGCTAACGCCCACCTCAACGCCCAATTGTCGCAAGACGCAGTACGACCTTCCTGCACAATTCATCTTCAATATCCTTCATCACCGCGCGCTTTTCACTCGCGGCGAGCAACGGTCGGTCGGGGTCGGTCAGGTACACCGCTTCCGCCCGCACGCTTTGCGCCGCCAGCAAAGTCTCCAGCTGTTCGCCGCCTGAGGCGACGCTGAACGAAGCCTCAACCGTCAGCAGATATTCACGCGCTTTCACGTCATCACCGACGGCGCTGCGCGTTCGCCTTTCGCGCAGCCCGTCAAAGATCAGCCGCGCCGACGCCCGCCCCGACGCGGTCACCCTGACGCCATAACCACGCAATGTAGCGACCAGCGTCTTGCGGAAACTTTCATACCGCCCCAACCCTTCAATGGACACCCGCTTCAGAACCGGCGAAAACAGGCGCCCCCGGTCTTCGGCGTACCCGCTCAGCTGGTAACCACAACCTGCCAAAATCAACCCCGATATCAGCGCCAACACCAGAGCAGGCGTTGACAAGGCGACGATGCGAAGGCTCGGCTTCATCATCCATCCACCACAAAATTGATCAGGCGGTCGGGTACCACGATCGTCTTACGCACCGTCGCGCCGTCGGTGAAATGCCGGACTTTCTCGTGCGCACGCGCGGCCTCCGCAATCGCCTCGCGTGCACTGCCGACCGGCATCTCGATGCACGCGCGCAGCTTGCCGTTGACCTGAACCGCGATCTCACAAGTGTCGCGAACCAAGGCGGCCGGATCAGCCTGCGGCCACGGGCAGTCGATGACCGCTTCCTGATGACCCAGCGCGTGCCACAGACAATGCGCGACGTGCGGCACGACCGGCGACAGCATCTTGACCACGGCTTCAAATCCCTCCTGCATCACCTCGCGCCCCGCGCGCGAATGATCGTCAAAACGCGAAAGTTCGTTGAGCAGTTCCATGTTCGCCGCAATTGCCGTATTGAACGTATAGCGCCGACCAACGTCGTCGCTGACTTTGGCGATGGTTTCGTGAATGCGCCGGCGCAACCCGGCGCGGTGGCCATCGTCGGACGCGGTATCCCTCTTTTTTAAATTCTTCTGCATCATCGTGTGCCCGGTACCGGATGCATCGTCGGACTCGACACCCTCGCAATGCACCGACACCTGCCTCCACAGCCGTTTCAGAAAGCGGTACGCACCTTCGACACCGGCATCCGACCATTCAAGCGACTGCTCAGGAGGCGCGGCGAACATGACAAACAGACGTACCGTGTCGGCGCCATAGCGCTCGATCAATTCGTCGGGATCCACCGTATTGCCGTGCGACTTCGACATCTTGGCGCCGTCCTTAAGCACCATGCCCTGCGTCAGCAACCGGGTGAACGGTTCGTCGCCCTTGACCAGTCCCATGTCACGCATCAGTTTGTAGAAAAACCTCGCATACAGCAGGTGCAACACCGCGTGCTCAATACCACCGACGTACTGATCCACCGGCAACCAGTAATCAGCCTCCCCGTCGAGCATCGCAGTCTCACAACCGGCGCTTGCGAAGCGGGCGAAATACCAGCTCGACTCAAAGAAAGTATCAAACGTGTCGGTCTCGCGCAGCAGCGACTCGCCGTCGCGGGTTCTGCCGCTGTCGCGGAAAGCGGGCGCGTGCAGCGCCGCCGCACCCTCCCCCGCGTCAGCTTCAGGCAGCACCACCGGCAATTCGCTCTCGGCCACCGCTTCGACGCGGTCGCCGGCATACAGTGCCGGGATCGGCGCGCCCCAGTAACGCTGGCGGGAAATGCCCCAATCGCGCAGGCGATAGTTCACGGCACAGCGCCCGCGCCTGGCCTGCTCCAGATCGTCGGCGATCGCGTCAAATGCAGCGTCAAAATCCATGCCGTCATACACGCCCGAATTACACAGCACGCCGTGCTCGACAAACGCGGCGCGTTCGAGATCGACGTCTTCACTCTCCGCGTGCGCACGGATCACCCGGCGCACCTCGAGACCGTACGCCCGCGCGAATTCCCAGTCGCGCTGATCATGCGCCGGCACCGACATCACCGCACCCGAACCGTACTCCATCAAAACAAAGTTCGCGCACCACACCGGCAGCACCGCGTCGGTCAACGGATGACGGCAACGCAGACCTATATCGATCCCGGCTTTTTCCTGCGCCACGACGTCAGCCTCGGCGGTCGAACGGCGTCGGCACGCCCCGGCAAACTCGGCGACCGCCGGGTTGGTCGCGGCGACTTCCTCGACCAGCGGATGCTCAGGCGCAAGCGCAAGATAAGTAACACCCATCAGCGTGTCGGGACGTGTCGTGAACACCGACAGTGCATCGTCGCGCCCGTCGAGGGCAAACTCGACGTCCAGCCCGTGCGAGCGACCGATCCAGTTACGCTGCATCGTCTTGACCTTCTCGGGCCACTCCTTGAGTTGCGCGAGATCGTCGAGCAACTGCGGCGCATAGTCGGTGATGCGCAGAAACCACTGCGGGATGCGACGCCGCTCGACCGGCGCGCCGGAACGCCACCCCTTTCCGTCTATGACCTGCTCGTTTGCCAGCACCGTATTGTCCACCGGGTCCCAGTTGACCCACGACTGCTTGCGGTAGGCGAGCCCTTTCTCGAGCAGGCGGGTGAAAAACCATTGCTCCCAGCGGTAATATTCGGGCTTGCAGGTCGTGATCTCACGTTCCCAGTCGTAGGCGAAGCCGAGGCGGCGCAACTGCCCCTTCATGTACTCAATGTTTGCGTCGGTCCACTCGGCGGGCGCCTGCTTGTTCTGCATGGCGGCGTTCTCGGCGGGCAGGCCGAACGCATCCCAACCCATCGGCTGCAACACGTTCCTGCCGAGCATCCGCTGGTAGCGGCTGATCACGTCGCCGATCGTGTAGTTGCGCACGTGCCCGATATGCAGCCTGCCACTGGGGTAGGGAAACATCACCAGGCAATAAAACTTTTCACGCGCGGGGTCGGCAACCGCGCGGAAACAGCGACGGCTCTCCCAGCAAACCTGGGCTTCCCGCTCTACGCGGTGCGGGTCGTACTTCTCCATTCGGTCAGGCGGCTAGCACGTGTCAGTTCTGCCGTAACTGTCCTCAAACCGCACGATGTCGTCCTCGCCGAGATAATCACCGCACTGCACTTCGATCAGGTGGGCGGGCTCGTCGCCGGGGTTCTCGAGCCGGTGCTTCGTTTCCGCCGGAATATAGGTTGATTGATTGACGCCGAGCATGAACTGCTCCTCGCCGCGCGTCACCCTGACTTCGCCGCGCACAACGACCCAATGCTCGGAACGGCGATGATGCAGTTGCAGAGACAGGCACTGTCCCGGATTTACAACGATACGCTTGACCTGAAACCCGTCGCTCGCGTCAACACTCTCATAAGACCCCCACGGACGATACACTTTGCGATACTCGTCCGCCTGCGCCCGTCCCTGTTCGCGCAGGGTCTCGACCAGACGCTTGACGTCCTGCGTTCTGCCACGGTCGGCCACCAGCACCGCGTCGGGCGTCTCCGCAATGACGCAATCGCTGACGCCGAGCACGGCGACCAGACGCTCTCCCGCATAGACGATGTTGCCCGAGGAATCGGCAAATACGATGTCGCCACTCGACGCATTACCGTCGCCGTCGCGCCTGAGCAGCGACGCCATCGCGTCCCATGAACCGACGTCGTTCCAGCCGATCCGGACCGGCACCAGCGCGACGTTATCGGACTTCTCCATCACCGCATAGTCAACAGAAATGTCGGGGCACGCTTCAAAACTCGCACGGTCGGCACATATAAAGTTGAGGTCATGCCTGCGTTTTGCGTACGCCGCGTCGCACGCCTCGTGAACCGCCGGCGCGCACGCTTTCAACTGATCCAGATACGCGCTCGCCTTGAATAAAAACATGCCGCTGTTCCAATAATGATCGCCTGCGGCAATCCAGCGTTGCGCGGTCTTGAGATCCGGCTTTTCGCGGAATTCAGCCGCGCGCCAGACCCCACCCCAGCCGGAATCGAGCGGCTCGCCCTTGTGGATATAGCCGTATCCGGTCTCGGCCCGCTGCGGCTCTATGCCGAACGTCACGAGCATCGCCGACACCGCTGCCGGCACCGCCGTACGCACAGCCTGTTCAAGGCCGCCGATGTCGGCGACGGTGTGGTCGGACGGCAGCACCAACAACAGGCCATCGCCGTGACGCTCAACCGCTTCAAACGCGGCCAATGCAATCGCCGGCGCAGTGTTGCGCGATGCCGGCTCAACCAGTATTGAAATATCAATACCGTTAAACCCCCGCAAATTATCGGACACGAAAAACCGGTGCGCCTCGTTGCACACCACCACGACGTTCCGAGGGTCAAACAGGTTCGCGCGGCGCACGGTGGCGCGAAATAAATTGTCGGCAGGGTCGCCGGTCAACTCGGCGGCCGCCATCGGCACAAACTGCTTCGGAAAATGCTTGCGCGACAACGGCCACAGGCGCGTGCCCGCGCCGCCGCATAAGATTACCGGAATCAAGTTCAGCCGCTTTTCCATATTCAATCAACCATACCTTATCCGGCCTTGCGAACCAGACTGCTGAAACAATGCTCACCATGGGCGTCAATTGTCAGCGGGTTGTCCGGACTACTTCCGGTTTGCGGCGGGACGGATGGCCGACGGGTTGGTCTTTTAGCCAATCCGGTGACTCTTATAAAAATAAACCGGGATTGGTACTCATTTTCATTGAGGAACTCAGACCGGCTCCAAAAAATCCTGCCAACCGCGCGGCAATAGGCCACCACGCAGGCGGCACTTTTCAATTGCTTTTTAATCTTGCCCTCCAAAGGCTGACCACTTCTTTTCATTTCAATATGCAAAACCCATTTTTCTTTTTCTTCTTCTGCAACAATGATGAAATCCGCCTTTTTATTTTCGCCTTTACTCCCTTTGAAGAAAGATTGCGTTCCAAGTTTATCCGCCTTGAATACAACGCTTCTCGGCGGCATATCTGAGATTTTGATTTCATATTTATCCGAAGAATCAGATTCGACTAAAACAACTTCTTCATTTTTTGGATGAACAATTGCTTCATCTTCAAGCATCTGACGCAGAATCTCAATATCCGCCATTACTCGCCATTCCTCCAAACAATCATATCCTGAATTTTATTCATCTCATTAATGGTTTCATCGAAACTTGGCACTTCAATACCTTCTTTTTGATTAATATCTGCCGGCACGAGCGTTTGACAATTGCTCTTTCTGCTTTTACCTAATCTACGAATAGAAGCTTTTTTTGCAATATACAACTTCACCTTTTCGGCGGAAAGAAACTCGCTTGATTTATAGCTATACTCATCCGCAATTTTTTTCAGATACTCCTTATCTTGCTTCAGCATGATGAGTGTATTGAGCTCCTTGATAATGTAGTCACTATGAGTGGTGATAAACACCTTGATGCCTAAATTGACCAGGCGCGCAAAAAGCCGGGCGACCCGACGCTGGTTTACGGGATGCAGGTTCAATTCCGGCTCATCTATGATCAGCAAATCCCCGGGTTCGGCGGCATGATTCAAGTACATGCCGATATCCAACAGCGAGCGCACGGCACTCGAACTCTCATTCATCGGCAATTTCCGTCTGCCCTTCTTGGGCTTGAAAAACACGTCTTCATTCCTTACATCATATTCGCCGCCGATAATATCGGAGAAGTCCTTCAGTATGTCCGGGTGATCGCGGGCAAGAAAACTTTCCTGTTTGGAAAGACTTTCAATATTGCGGGTGAACTCAACATTATCTCTTACCGGCAACGCATAGTCTTGATAAACCTTGAGCAATAATTCCATTGGGTCTATTTTTTTGTCGTGCTTCATTTCTTCAAGCAGACGGTTTCTGGCAAAATCCAATTCCTTGCGAAAAATAGCAGCACCGGTTCTCTCTGCACTAGCAATATAGGTGTCGGGAAATACCGAAGAAAAAAGTATTTCAACAAAAACGTCGGAAAGAATGGTCTCAATGAACTCGCGGGGAATTTCTAATTTGCCTTCATGTACAAGCGAGACGGTGAATAGACTTAGGTTATCTTCTAGATTAGCGATAGCAATATGAGATTTTTCCCCTATACGCACCCGGCGCTTGAGTTTTCTGGATGGGGTTTCATAACCATCCAAATGCACTCTGAAAGTTGCTTCGCTGAATTTTTCCCTGGATGCAAAAACGCGCTGCAAAGACTTTGTGTATGCCACGCATCCTCTTTCCAAGATATCCTCTCGATCGCGGGCCAACTTCTCCAAATCAATGCGGCCAGTGCCCTTCTGAATGATGTCATCCAGCGTCCCGCTATTAACAGGCGCCTTTAATCCTAGTTTCCATCCTATCAAAAACCCATACAACGCATAAGCGGCATAGGTCTTCCCCATGTTGTTTTCGCCGCAAATAATCGTCAAGTCGCCTAATTCAAATTCGGCTTCCTGAATTACACCGATGTTCTTTAATGTGATTTTCATACAGTAATCTCTACAATTTTCATTGTGCTGTTGCTGAAAATATCATACTGCCTTCACCAAAACTTTACGACATTAATGACCGCCTGAAAAAAGCGCCGAGCAGCAGCAACACAGACCATACCAGCACCGGCGTGTCGCCCCAGACTGTGTACGGCGTCCGCCCGTAGCGTGGCTCAACAACCGCCGTCAGCATCTGCTCCGCAAACTGTTGCGTGCGCGCGGCCACGCCTCCGCGGTGGTCAATGATAGCCGAGATGCCGGTGCTGGTCGCCCTGACCATCGCCCGTCCGGTTTCCGCCGCGCGCAGACGCGCTATCTGCAAGTGCTGATGTGGCGCCAGCGAATCGCCGAACCAGGAATCGTTGCTGAGGTTGATCAAATAAGCGGCCTGCGGCAAAGCGTCCATTATCTCACTCGCAAACGAAACCTCATAGCAGATCGAGACGCCGACGTCGTGTCCGCCGAGACGCATCAGCCCGCGCCCGCGCCCCGCCTCCAGATCGGACATCGGGATCATCACCCACGACCTGAAAAAATCCAGCAGGTTGCGCAGCGGCAGGTATTCGCCAAAAGGCACCAGATGCCGCTTGCGGTAGATCTGCGGCGGCTCCGTCACTTGCACGATGGCGTTGTATGAGCCCCCACCGTGATCGCGCACAAAAGCGCCGAGTATGAACTCTCCACCCTGTGCACGGATCTCGTCGCCCAGCGGCGACAGCAACTCATCCTCGATCAGGTCATAGTAAACAGGTATTGCGGTCTCCGGCCACACGACGAGATCAACACCGACCGCGTGTCCGGTCAGTCGGCGGTAAGTTTCGGTGATGTACTGAAAATAAGCGCGGTCGAATTTCAGGCGCTGCTCAATGTTGCCCTGCACCAGCGCGACCTCGATCCGGTCGTCGCCGGGCACGGTCCATTCAAGCCGCGACGCCGCCAGCATCAACACCGACACCGCAACAAAAGCGGCAGCGGCGCCGACGCGCACCGCCGCACCGGCGACGCCGCGCCGCGAAAACACCGACAACACACAGCCCCCGAGAAAAACCGCCAGCCAGGACATCCCCAAGGTACCGAATACCGGCAGTCCCCCGGCGAACGGCGAGTCGATCATCGCCTGCCCGACAAAGTTCCAGGGAAAACCCGTCAGCAACGCCCCCCTGAGCCATTCGCTCAACACCCACAGCGACGGATACAGCAGCAGATACAGCCACGCACCCTGCGCGCGCCGCGCGACATACGCCGTCGTCGACGCCAGCACCGCACAGTACACCGCCAGCGCCGCGACGAACAACACGGTCGCTATCACCGCGAGCGCCACAGGCGCTTCGCCGAAGTCGTGCAGGCTGTAATAAACCCAGTAAAAACTCGTGCCGAAATGTGCCAGGCCGAAAATCCAGCCGCCCCACGCGGCGCGGCGCGGCGTCTGCCGCCTCCACAGAGCGAGCATCACCATCGGCGCGAGCACCGCTAACAGAAACCACGACAGGGGAGCGTAGGCGGCGGTCAGCGCGACGCCGGCCAGCGCGCTCAGTATCAGCCTCTTGAATGAATCAGCAGCGATCGGTCAAACCTTTCTGCTCACCAACAATGAATGGATGCGGCGATCATCGGCGCGGGTGATCTCAAATATGAACGACGCGATCTCGATACGCTCCCCGCGTTTCGGCAACCGGCCGAACGCGTTCACCACCAGGCCACCAACGGTATCAGCCGAGCCGTTCGACAAACTGCTTGAAAAATATTCGTTGAAATCATCCAGCGGCGTAATCCCCTTCACCCGAAAACCGTTGTCGGGGAGCGCGAAGATGTAATTGCCTTCGTCAACGTCGTGTTCATCGGTGATGTCACCCACGATCTGCTCGAGCACGTCCTCAATCGTCACCAAGCCGGAAACGCCGCCGTACTCATCCACCACAATCGCCATGTGATTGCGGTTCCTGCGAAACTCCTCCAGCAGCACCTTGAGCCGCTTGCTTTCAGGCACGATCACCGGCAGGCGCAGGTATTCGTCGATGTCGAAAGGCGCCTCGCCGCCGTTGTCAAAATGACGCAACAAGTCCTTGGCGTGCAGGACGCCTTCAATCTTGTCGGGATTGTCGCCTATCACCGGAAACCGCGAGTGCGAACCGTCGGTCACCATGGCCAGCATCTGGGTTGCCCCGGCGTCTTTGTGTATGACCTTCATCTGCGGCCGCGGCACCATGATGTCGCGCACGCGCATATCGCCGACGTGGAACACCCCCTCGATCATCGTCAGCAGATCACGATCAAGCACGCCGTCGCGGGACGCCTGTTTGAGCATCGCCGTCAGCCCCTGCAAATTGCGCGGGCGCAGACAGACTCTGTCCGCGAGGCGCCGCAGCCGGTTTCTACTTGGAGGCTCTTCTTTAGGTTTTCTGCTCATCGGGAAGACGCGCAGGAAGATGCGGCGTCAGCGGAACGATACGGGTCGGCAAAGCCGAGGCGGTCGAGGATTTCGATCTCCTTTGATTCCATGCGCAAGGCGTCTTTTTCGTCCAGATGGTCGTAACCATGCAGGTGAAGCATCCCGTGAATGAACAGATGTGCCCAGTGGTCGATGATCCGCTTGCCCTGCGTACGCGCTTCCGCAGCGACTACCGGCGCCGCGATCACGATGTCTCCCAAGGGCTTCTCGATCTCCGCTCCGGACGACAACGGCATCTCACACGGAAAGGACAGCACGTTGGCGGGATCTGGGCAGCCGCGATAGCGCCGGTTCAACCCGGCGGATTCCTGATTGCCGACGATACGCACGCAGACTTCGCCCCCTTGATCCTCACCGGCGTCGGCGACGGCGGCGGCCCACCGCCTGAAATCGGACGGCGCCGGGATCTCAACGCCGGCCGCGTCATCAACAGCCATCTGCACAACAACCTCCACGACGGCAACCGGACTATTTCTGATGCGCCTCATACGCGCGGATAATCCGCTGCACCAGCGTATGCCGCACGACGTCCCCGGAGCTGAAATGAATGAAATTGACACCGGCCACCCCTTCGAGCACACGCATCACGTGCTTCAGCCCCGATTCCCGGTTGTCGGGCAGATCAACCTGGGTGATGTCGCCCGTCACCACCGTCCTCGAACCGAAGCCGATGCGCGTCAGGAACATTTTCATCTGCTCAACCGTCGTGTTCTGCGCCTCGTCGAGGATGATGAACGCGCTGTTCAGGGAACGCCCACGCATATAAGCCAGGGGCGCAATCTCGATTGCGCCCCTGTCGATGAACTTGTTGACCTTGTCGAAACCCATGGTTTCGTACAGGGCGTCGTACATCGGCTTCAGATACGGATCCACTTTCTGCGCCAGATCGCCTGGGAGAAAACCAAGCCGCTCACCAGCCTCGACCGCCGGCCTGACCAGCACCAGTTTATCGACCACGTCCTTCTCGAGCGACTCGACAGCCGCGGCGACCGCAAGGTAGGTCTTGCCGGTCCCGGCCGGGCCGATGCCAAAAGTCAGGTCGCAGTCGCGCATACTCGTCAGGTAATCGGCCTGTGCCGCGCCTTTCGCCTTGATGCAACTGCGCTGCGTACGCACCAGCACCTCTTCGCGCGCCGGTTCCTGCACCACCTTGTTCAAATTGGCATCCTGCAAGTAAAGGTGAACCCCGCTTGAAGTCAGTTCCTCGTCTTCGGTCGTATCGTACAACGCTTTGATCAGTTTAACCGTCGCACGACTCGCGCCCTCGTCGCCGGACACCGAAAAATAGTTGCCGCGATTGCGGATCTGCACGCCGAGCCGCCGTTCGATCTGGCGCAGATGCTCATTCATCGGACCGCACAAACTCACCAGCCGCGGATTGTCGGCGGGTTCAAGAACGAGAGAGAAACTACGGGCCGGGTCTGTCAAAAGCGAATGGGCATACTCTTTCGAGGCATGGCTCAATTATACCACGGGCGAACACGGCAGGACGCCGCGCAGAGAGTTCGGGAGCGCCTGCGTGATCTGCAGATCCACAAACTCGCCGATGCAGTCGCGCTCCGCCTCAAAATTGACGACGCGGTTGTTTTCGGTGCGCCCGCATAACTCGCCGCTGTTCTTTTTTGACACGTCCCCGACCAGCACGCGCTGCACGGTGCCGACCATCGCCTCAGAAACCGCGGCGGCGTTCCGCTCAAGGCGCGCCTGCAAGGTCTGCAACCGCTCCTTCTTGACCGCGAGCGGCGTCTCGTCGGGCAGCGCCACCGCCGGCGTCCCCGGCCTCGCGCTGTAGATGAAACTGAACGACTGATCAAACCCCACCACCTCGACCAGGTCCATCGTCTTTTGAAAGTCCTCATCGCTCTCGCCGGGAAAGCCGATGATGAAATCCGACGACACCGATATACCGGGCCTAATCTCGCGCAGCTTGCGGATGATCGACCTGTATTCAAGCGCCGTGTAGCCGCGCTTCATCGCCGCGAGCACCCGGTCGGAGCCGCTTTGCACCGGCAGGTGCAGATGATCGACCAACTGCGAAATGTCGGCGTAGGCTTCGATCAGTTCGTCGGTGAACTCAAGCGGATGCGACGAGGTATAGCGGATGCGTTCAATGCCGTCGAGCGCCGCGATGTAGTACAGCAACAACGCAAAGTTGACCGGCATCCCCTGTTCGGAAACGCTGCGGTAGGCGTTGACGTTCTGCCCCAGCAACGTCACTTCGCGAACGCCTGCGGTGGCGAGTTGCCGCACCTCCCGCAAAACGCCCGCGACCGGACGGCTGACTTCCTCGCCGCGCGTATAGGGCACCACACAGAACGAACAGTATTTGCTGCAACCCTCCATGATCGAAACGAACGCGGTCGGCCCGGCGACCGACGGCGCGGGCAGGCAGTCAAATTTCTCAATCCGCGGAAACGAGATGTCCATGACGCGCCGATCGCCGCCCGCGACCTCGTCGAACATGCGCGGCAGGCGATGCAGGGTCTGCGGCCCGAACACGATGTCAACGCACGGCGCCCGCTGTTGCAACAATTCACCCTCCTGGCTCGCGACGCAGCCGCCGACGCCAATCACGAGATGCGGCTTGTCCTGCTTCAACGCCTTCCAGCGCCCGAGTTCCGAAAACACTTTCTCCTGCGCCTTCTCGCGCACCGAACAGGTGTTCATCAGCAACAGATCGGCGTCTTCAGGCCTGTCAGCCGCTTCCATGCCGTGTGAATCGCGCAGCACGTCGAACATCTTGCCCGAGTCGTACTCGTTCATCTGGCAGCCGTAGGTTTTTATGTAAACTTTTTTGGTCATCGAGATTGATCAGGATATCAATTTCAGACCTCGCTCTTCAGGGTCAAACCCAGCGGGGAATTTTGTTACTCCATTATATCTTGTATCGACATCAAAATGAGCACCGCTTAAATCAGCACCGCTTAAATCAACGCCCTCTAGATCAAGACCCTCTGAAGTCAGGGCATCACAGTCTTTTTCATCAATCCAACCTGGGTTTCTGAGACGAATTAATGCTTTCAACCCGATTGACTTCTTGATTTTGTCGTTATCAAGTAACAATGTAACAGCAGCCGACTTTAACGACTCATTTTTTTGCAGGAATGTATCCCTGAATTCCTTTTTCTTGTCATGGTTCCTGATAAACCACCCGCCCAGACTAAAGATCAGAATAAATGTTCCGGCCGTAACAGTGGTAATGAAAAATATCGTTTTCCTCAAGCGAGCTGTCATAGCCAGCCAAAAACCCGATGATCCACTGCGGAAGAAGCCATGCTCCCAACCTCCCGAGTACAAACGCGATCACCAAAGCGGTAATCCTGGCCTCCCAGGCCAGCGAGCCTTCTTCGCCTTTCCACCGCCATTTAAGTTTCTCCATTTTGATACCCCGAAGCATCACGCTCTATTCAGACCCCGCTTTCACGCCCTCGAACAGCAACCGGCGCGCTTCGTCAGTACGTCTGTCGGCGACTGCTTCGCTGATCCTGTCGAGCAATGGTTCGAGCGCCTCCCACCGCGGCGGCGTATTTTGCAGCCACAGGATCTTGGGATGGTCGGTTTCCAACACGTTGCTGTCGGTCAGCAATTCCTCATTCAGTTTCTCGCCGGGACGCAGGCCGGTGTAATGAATCTCAATATCGCCGTCTGGATGCATGTCGTCTTTTCCCTGCAAGCCGCTGAGGTGGATCATCTTGCGCGCCAACTCGCCGATTCTGACCGGTTCCCCCATATCCAGCACAAAGATCTCCCCGCCCTTCGCCATGGCGCCCGCCTGTATCACCAACTCGACCGCTTCGTTCACCGTCATAAAATAGCGCGTGGCGTTGGGATGCGTCACGGTCAACCGCCTGCGCTTTTCTATCTGGCGGCGGAACAGGGGCACCACCGATCCCGACGAATCAAGCACGTTGCCAAAACGCACGATGCTGAAGCGGGTGCCGCCGAGTCCCGAACGCGATAAGCCTTGCAGCATCATCTCGGCGAGACGCTTGCTCGCGCCCATCACGCTGCTTGGGCGCACTGCCTTGTCGGTCGAGATCAAAACAAAAGTGCCGACCCCGGCCTTCAACGCCGCCTCGGCGACGACGCGCGTACCCAACGAATTATTGCGTGTGCCTTCAATCACGTTGTCCTCGACAATTGGCACGTGCTTGTAGGCGGCAGCGTGATACAAAGTCTCGACCGAATGCCCGCGCAGCACCGACTCGATCAGGCCGCAGTCAAGCACCGACCCCAGCACCGGCACCAACGAAGACGTCGCCTCGCCGTCTTGCAGACGACGCTCAACTTCATACAGGGCGCTTTCCGACTGCTCGAGTATGACCAAACGCCGCGGGCCAAGTTGAGCGATCTGCCAGCATAATTCGGAACCGATGGAACCGCCGGCGCCGGTCACCAGCACGCAGCGGTCTTTGATATTCGCCTCAAGCAGCGCACGTTGCGGCGGCACCGTATCGCGCCCGAGCAGATCTTCAACGTCAACCTGCTGAAAATCAGCGAGGCCGACCCTGCCCTGCGCGAGTTCAGACATCAGCGGCATCACGCGCACGCGCACTGAGTAAGACTCAAATCGGTTCACCAGCCGGCTGCGCTCGGTATGCGAACGCAGCGGGATCGCGATCAGCACTTCCTTGACACCGTAGCGCCGGCGTATGATCTCGAAATCATCCGGGCTGTGTACGCGCAACCCTGCGACGTGGCTTCCCTGCAGATCGGCAGCGTCATCCAGAAACGCCACCGGCGATACGTCGGCGCTGTACTGCAACGCATTCGCCAACTGCGCGCCGGCATAACCGGCGCCGTAGATAACGATGCGCACGCCGGCGGTTCTCTTCAGGATCCGGCGCGCGGCGAGGCGGCCGATGCCGACCAGCATGAACGCGATCAGCCCATAGATGAACACAACCGAGCGCGGCAGGTCCGGAATGCGCAACAGCAAAGCGACCAACGCCCACGCCAGCACCGCCAGAACGATGCCTTTCGCGACCATCCACAGCACCTGATATCCCAGATGGCGCACCACCACGCGGTACAGACCCAGATAAGCGAAGATCGGCAACGCGAGCAACGGCGCCGTGACGAACAGTAGCCATAACTTGCCAATCACCGCAACCGGTTCACCGAGACGCAGCCAGAAAGCGAGCCACAGCGACACCACCACCGCCACCGTGTCAAAGACGACGGCGATCAGGACCTTATGCCTGCCCGGCAATCCGACCAGCCAGTCGATCGCCACCGACTTGAGTTTGAGCGCCGGGCTCATTGGGGAGCAGTATGACGCGCGGTGAACAGCACCGCCGCCGTCAACGGCACCAACGCAACGGCGGCCAGCAAAACGCCCCACTCAGGCCACAGCGCGGCGGCGACCGCCAGCGGCGTCAGCCAGAACAGATTGGTCGCCGCCGTCGCAAAAGAAACAGCGCGATGCGCATTCGTGCGCGCGCACGCCGGCGAAAACATCATCCCTTCGGCTTTCTGCAACGTTCGCGCGAGCCTCTGATAAGCGTGCCGACGGTGGGCATGGGACAGTTTTTCGCGCGCGGCCATTCGCAGCACCAACGTCACGGTCGCGTCGGTAAAGAACACACCGAACAGGATCAGCCAGCACCACAGGTTCACACCGACCATCTCACCGACCCCCGAGGTCACCAAGGCGAACTGCGCGAGCACAAAGCCGATAAACCCGCTCGCGACGTCCCCCATAAAGATCTTCGCGGGCGGCCAGTTCCAGACCAGAAACCCGCCGACGACGGCAGCCAGCAACCACAGGTAGGACGACAGGACATGGCCGGGCGCCGCAATCATCAGCACGATCCACGCGCCGACCACGACCGTCACCGCTTCGGTCGCCACAATCCCGTCTATGCCGTCCATGAAATTGAAGAGGTTCAGGCACCACACCATTGCAACTGCCGCCAGCGGCCACCCCGCCCATCCAAGATCAACCATCCACGGCCCCAGCGGAATATCCGGCACGCCGAAATGCCCGATACAGATCAGGGTGGCCAGAAAGTGCGTTGCGATCCGCGCCGCGGAAGACAGAGAGCGATGGTCGTCGAGCCAGCCGACGAACGCAACGATCGCCGCGGCCAACGCGAGCACGGCCGCGTCCTCAAGCGCCGGCGCAGCCGAAGACGACCACGCGAGCATCCCCGCGGACACCGCAAAAAATACGACGACGATCGCAATCCCGCCGCCACGCGGCGTCGGCACGGCATGCGAACTGCGCTCGTTCGGCACGTCAACGATACAGTGCGACAGCGCGTAATTCCGCATGACGCCGACACCCACGAGCGACAATAAAAAGGCCGCGCTCAGGAACAAAAAAACCATGCCGCCGCTATTTGATCTGCTGCCGCACGCCTCTTCAGACAAACGCCCTGACCGTGCGTTCAATGCCCTCGGCGAGCGTCAGCGGCGGCTCCCAGCCCAGCATCCGCCGGGTCTTACTCATATCCACGCGCAAGTCTCCGCATAACCGGGCGATTTTATCACTCCGGCCGAGCAGAACACCCGCAAGGCGCAGGCATCCGACTGGACACGGCACGAGCCGCGCCTCGCGCCGCATCGCCGCAGCCAGCAAACGAATCAACTCGGGCGTCGCCGGATCTTCACCGTCGCAAACGAGAAACACTTCGCCCGCCGCCGCCGGATGCGTCAGGCACACCTTGATCAAATCACACAAATTAAACACGCTGACCAAGCTGCGCGCGTTGGAAACCAGCGCGAACGGTAACGGCCATTGTTTCGACACTGCGCGCATCATCGAAAGAAAATTGCCTTTCACGCCCGGCCCGTAAACCAGTGGCGGCCGGATCGCCGTCACCTCCAGCCCGGTTTCGCGTCCAATCCTGAACAACGCCGCCTCGATCTCACGCTTGTTCCGCGCGTACGGCTCGCGCGTCGGCGACGGCAGATCGTCCGCGGTAAACGGGCGCGCGCCGGTCGCCTCGCCGTTGACCTTGACCGAACTGAGATACACCAGCCGCCCGACTGAATGCGCGACGCAGGCGTGCGCGATCTCGGCGTTATCTTCGACGTGAGGGCACGCAACAAGATGCACGACCGCGTCGGCACCTTCAAGCGCGCCATTCCAGCCGCCGATGTCGGCGATGTCGCGGCACTCGAAGTACTCGACGCCGGCCAACGGCGACGGCGGAGGACGGCGGATCACCGCACGCACTCGATGACCGGTTTCCGACAGCGTCCGCACCAAAGTACTGCCGACAAAGCCACCGGCTCCGGTGACCGTCACTACAGGCATATTGCCCACCGACACATTCAGGTAAAGAAGGGCTCAATCGCGCAGAATACCCGCCTGCAACTTCCGCTCCCATTCCCAGGCGCTGTTCACGATCTCTTTAATATCGTCGTGGGAAGGGCGCCAGTCGAGCACCGACCGCAGGCACTGATTGTCAGCCACCAGCGACGGCACGTCGCCGGCGCGGCGTCCTCCCTCGCGCACCGGAAAATCCACGCCGGTCACATCCTTGACCATGGCGATGATCTCCCTGACGCTGTAACCATGTCCATAACCACAATTCAGCAGCAGCGGCTCGTCGCGCCCGGCGAGCAACTCGAGCGCTTCGGCGTGTATCCGGGCCAAGTCGCTCACGTGGATGTAGTCGCGCACGCAAGTGCCGTCGGGCGTGTCGTAATCGGTGCCGTTGATCGTGATGCCGTCAACTATGCCGGCGGCGGCCTGTACCGCGACCTTGATCAGATGCCGCGCGGGGCCCGACGGCCCCAGTTGCCCGCCCGGATCCGCGCCTGCGGCATTGTAGTAACGCAAAACCACGCATTGCACCCCGCCGGCGTGCTGCTCATCTAACAATATCTGCTCACTCATCATTTTCGACCACCCATACGGGTTGGACGGCAACAGGCGCGCGTCTTCCGAGGTCGCCGCTGCCGCCAGCGCATAGACTGCGGCGCTTGAGGAAAACATAAAATACGGCACCGCGCAGCGACGGCACTGGCGCAGCAGGTGCAGCAGCCCGCCGACGTTGTTCGCATAGTACGCAAGCGGCTGTTCGACCGACTCGTCGGAATAGACGGACGCGGCGAAGTGCATGACCGCGTCGAAACCCCACCGATCGAACGTATCCGACAAAGCCTGTTGATCGTCAAGATCGGCAACGACCAACTCGGCGCCCAGCGTTGCCTGCCGGAAACCGTTGGACAGATTGTCATAGACAACCACTTCGTGGCCCGCGAGACGTAGTTCATGCACGGCATGACTGCCGATATAGCCGGCGCCGCCGGTCACCAGTGTTTTCATGTCAACTCCTGCTCGCAGATTGGAACGGAACTCAAAAGCGGACTGCGCAGTTCTGTCTCAAAACAAAACTGCGCAGTCGTTATTATGGGATTAAAATGGAATGTCGTCGTCGAAGTCGCCGCCCGACGCAGGCTGATGCGCAGGCGCCGCCGCGGACCTGCTCTTGTCGCCGGCCTCACCCTTGCCTTCACTTTTGTCACCGCCCGACTGCCGGTTGTCGTAGCGCGCCGAGCCGTCGTTGCGGTTGCCGAGAATGTGCATTTCCGAAACAACCACTTCGGTGGTGTAACGATCGTTGCCACTCTGATCCTGCCACTTGTGCGTCTGCAAACGACCCTCGACGTAGGCTTGCGACCCCTTGCGCAGATATTCAGCCGTAATTTCGGCAAGGCGACCGAAAAACACCAGCCGATGCCACTCCGTCCTCTCACGCCGTTCACCACTTTCGCGATCTTTCCAACTCTCCGTCGTTGCCAACGGCACATTGCATACCGCGGATCCACTCGGTGTATAACGAACTTCAGGATCCTGACCCAGATTTCCGATCAGTATTGCCTTGTTTACTCCTCTTGCCATGCGACCCCCTCCCTTAGTGAGTGTTAATAGGATTAAAGAAAAAAACAGGCGCTTATCATACCTTAATCACGAGAAACTTAAAGAGGCATCAAACCTGCAAGCCGATAAACGGTCGCCTCAGAGGAACCGGCGAATATGAAACAAGCAGATGCGCGACGGGACGTGCCCCATAGACGAGACTGAGCGGCGTCCCATTATCGACGGCCACCGTCGGCATGACACGGCCTCCCTATACCGGCGGCACACAGCAGCCACACGACGGCGATACCCGCATTCGTCAGATAAACAGCACCGGCATCCCAGACTTCAAGCACCCACCCCGCCAACAGGCCGCCGACAAACGCCCCCAGAAACTGCCCGTTCATGAACACGCCCATCGAGGCGCCTTTCGCGTCGGCTTCGCAAAAGCGGCTGACCAAGGCGGGCAGGCTCGCCTCGAGATAATTGAAAGCGGCAAAAAACAGCACCATCACAACGACAACCGGCAACCACGCTGGCTCCGAGAAAAACGCGCCGACCTGGCTCACGCCCAGCAACGCCACCGCGGTCAGCAGAAACCCCCTGACGCGACGCGTCTTTTCGGCGACCGCCAGCAACGGCAGGACCAGCGCAAGAGAGCCGATCAGCACCGGCACGTAGAACAGCCAGTGCGAGGCGCGCTCCAGCCCGAGTTGCCTTTCGAGCAACGGCGGCAGCAACAGGAAATTCGCCATCATGATCAGATGCAGAAAAAACACGCCGGCGTCGAGGCGCAGCAGGTTGCCGTTGCGCAATGCTTCACAGATCCTGGACCAGACGCCGGGGACGGACACCATGGCGTTGCGGTGTTGCGGCACGTCCGCGGATGACGGTAGCGCCGTCAATGTCAAAATGACAGCGAGCACGCCGAGCGCGGCGCTTGCGAGAAAAACACCGCGCAGACCGAAACCGGCGGCGAGCGGCGGCCCCACGAACAACGCGAACATGAAAGCCAGGCCGATGCCGACGCCGATGAAGGCGAACACCCGCGAACGTTGTTCCTCACGCGTCAGGTCGGTCGCGAGCGCCATCATCGCGGCGGCGATCGCCCCCGCCCCCTGTAACGCGCGCCCGACGATGACCCCGATGATCGTATCGGCCGCAGCCGCGATCAGACTACCCAGCACAAAGATCAAAAGACCGCCGACGATGACCGGCTTTCTGCCGACCCTGTCCGACAGGGCGCCGAACGGGATCTGCAACAACGCCTGAGGCAGGCCGTAGATGCCCAGCGCCAGGCCGATCAGCACCGGTGTCGCGCCGGTGAAATGGCCGTCGGCGAGCGCGAGTACCGGCAATGCCATGAACAGGCCCAGCATACGCGCCATATAAATGCTGCCCACCACAACCGCGACCCGCTTTTCGACTCGGTTCAAACTGGAATTCAGTCGCGGCATGAAGTGGATATCCGTCCGTATAAATAGCCCGGCTTACCGACGCGGAAGTCAGACACACAGGATTGCTTACTCTTCGGGCCTGCTCCGAGGCTCGCCCCCGGGCTTACCGTGGAAAGTCATTATACGCACGGACGGATCTGAACTCCGCCCCTGCCTTGATCGTGCAACGGACGTGTCTGGCGTGTACGGGAATTGTCCACAGGACACCCCGGGATTACCGCCTCGAAAGTCATACGGGCGGGCATTAAGCGGCGCACCGCCGCCGCCATTCGTGACCGACAAACCCGTTATACTAAGCAGTTTGCTTTCGACACAGGCTGTTTATGAAAAAAATCTGCATTAAGGGCGCGAGAACCCATAATCTGCAAAATATAGACTTGGAATTTCCGCGCAACAAGTTGGTGGTCATCACCGGCTTGTCGGGTTCCGGCAAATCCTCACTCGCCTTTGACACCATCTTCGCCGAGGGGCAAAGACGCTATATCGAATCCCTGTCCTCCTACGCGCGGCAGTTCCTGTCGCGCCTGGAAAAACCCGACGTTGACCAAATAGAGGGCCTGTCCCCCGCCATCTCAATCGAGCAGAAATCGACCTCGCATAATCCGCGCTCGACCGTCGGCACGATCACCGAGATCTACGACTATCTCAGGCTTCTGTTTGCGCGCGTCGGCACCCCGCGATGCCCGGTGCACGGCGAAAACCTTGAAGCGCAGACCATCAGCCAGATAGTCGATGAGATCACCGCGATGCCGAAAGACACGCGGCTGATGCTGCTCGCGCCGATCGTGCGCAACCGCAAAGGGGAATACGTCCAGTTGCTGAAGAACCTGAAGGCGCAGGGCTTCCTGCGGGCACGCATCAACGGCAAAGCGTTTGAACTCGACGCGCCGCCGAAACTCGACCTCAGAAAAAAGCACACGATAGAAGTCATCATTGACCGGATCAAGTTACGCGAAGGCATCAAACTCCGCCTCGCCGAATCGATTGAGACTGCCCTGAGCCTCACCGACGGTATCGTCGCCGTCGCCCCGATTGACGACGACAAAAAAGGCGCGACGAACAACACCACCGTCTTCTCTTCATCTTTCGCGTGCCCGCACTGCGGCTACAACCTGAGCGAACTCGAACCCCGGCTGTTCTCGTTCAACAGCCCTGTCGGCGCGTGTCCCGACTGCGACGGCCTCGGCGTCGTGCGCTGTTTTGACGAAGACAAGATCATCGGCGACTCGTCGCTGAGCCTCGCCGCGGGAGCGATCCGCGGCTGGGACAGAAACAGCCGGTACAACTTCCGCAGGCTGGTGTCGCTGTCGCGGCATTACAATTTTGACGTGGAAGCGCCGTTCTCGTCGCTGCCGAAAAAAACACGTCGCATCATCCTCTACGGCAGTGGCGACGAAGTCGTCGCCTTCACTTACCGCAACCGCGGCAAAAAAGGCGTCGCGCGCTACCGCTTCGGCGGCATCATCCCGGTGATGGAACGTCGCTACCGGGAGACCGAGTCCGACGCGGTGCGCGAGGAACTTGCACGCTACATGACCGTCAGCCCGTGCTCGAGTTGCGACGGCACACGCCTCAACGAAACCGCGCGCCACGTGTTCGTCGCCGACACCGCCCTGCCGGAGATCACCGCGATCACGACCGAACAGGCACTGGCGTTCTTTGACCGGCTGGCGCTGCCCGGACGCAAGGCAAAGATCTCGGAGAAGATCGTCGCCGAGATCCGCGAGCGGCTGAGGTTTCTGGTGGACGTCGGCCTCGACTATCTAGGCATGGACCGCAGCGCGGACACCCTGTCGGGCGGCGAAGCGCAACGCATCCGTCTCGCGAGCCAGATCGGCTCGGGACTGGTCGGCGTCATGTATATCCTCGACGAGCCCTCTATCGGCCTGCACCAGCGCGACAACAAGCGCCTGCTCAAGACGCTGCACCGGTTGCGCGACCTCGGCAACAGCGTCATCGTCGTCGAACACGACGAGGGGGCGATCCGCTGCGCAGACCACCTGATCGACATCGGCCCCGGCGCCGGCAAGCACGGCGGGCGCGTCGTCGCACAGGGCACACCTGCGCAGATTGGAAAAAACGCGGCGTCGCTGACCGGGCAATACTTGTCGGGCAAGCGCCGCATCGAGACGCCCGTCGCGCGTATGCCGCCGGACAGAAGCAGGCAACTGCACGCGCACGGCCTCACCGGCAACAACCTCAAAAACATTGACGTCAAAATCCCCCTCGGGCTGTTCATCACCGTCACCGGCGTATCGGGATCGGGCAAGTCAACCCTGGTCAAGGAGACGCTGTACAAGCACATCGCGCGCAAACTGAACAGAAGCGGCGACGCCCCCGCACCGTGCCGCAACATCAAGGGTCTCGAGCAGATCGACAAGATCATAAACATCAACCAGAACCCGATCGGGCGCACGCCGCGCTCAAACCCCGCCACCTACACCGGCCTGTTCACCCCGATCAGGGACTTGTTCTCGTCGGTGCCCGAAGCACGCGCGCGCGGCTACACGCCGGGAAGGTTCAGTTTCAACGTCAGGGGCGGAAGATGCGAATCGTGCCGCGGCGACGGGGTTACTAAAGTTGAAATGCACTTTCTGCCCGACATCTATGTGACTTGCGACGTGTGTTACGGAAAGCGATATAACCGTGAAACGCTCGACATTCTGTACAAAGGGAGAAATATCGACGAAGTGCTCGACATGACCGTCGAACAGGCTTTTTCATTCTTCAGCGCAATCCCGATCATCAAGCGCAAGCTGCAAACGCTGATGGACGTCGGGCTCGGGTATATCGCACTCGGGCAAAATGCGACGACCCTGTCCGGCGGCGAAGCTCAGCGCGTGAAACTGTCGCACGAACTGTCGAAACGCGACACCGGCAAAACGCTGTACCTGCTCGACGAACCGACCACCGGCCTGCATTTTCAGGACGTCGAGCAGTTGCTGAAAGTCCTGCACCGCCTGCGCAACGGCGGCAACACCGTGATCGTGATCGAGCATAACCTCGACGTGATCAAAACCGCCGACTGGATCATAGACCTCGGCCCCGAAGGCGGCGACAAGGGCGGCGAAATCGTTGCCACCGGCACGCCGGAGCAGATCGTCGCGTGCAAACGCTCCTACACCGGGCACCATTTGAAGGCGGCGCTGGGTTGATCAATAATAAATTCCCGTTCCGCCCGGATAATAGTAACTAGGAACTAAAAAACCTGGTCAACAAGGCTATGAGCGCTATCCCTACAGTAGTAAGTAGCGGTATTAGCCACTTGAAAGTTCTCATCTCGGCATCTAATCGCCCAAAATCCTCTTTGGTAGCCATGTTCTGCATCAAACCATCCAATCGTCCAAAATCCTCTTTGGTAGCTACGTTCTGCATCAAGCCCTCAATCTTCGCCACCCTTTCACCGAGAGAACCACCGCCACCGGAACCGCCACCCGGAGTAGTAGGAAGCGGCACAACGTTGCTGCTACTGTCCTGCGTCTGATTATCCACTTTGATAGGACTCAAGCGATCTCAACCCACGTTGCCATTTGTTCCCAGAGAGCGGGGTCATATCGGCCGTGATAATTCTCAACTTTTATAACAACACCAATGGCAGACGGAGTATCCCCTGTAATATCCAGACTTTTTGCTACTGACTCCGTAGTAGCATTTCCATTCTTCGTAGCAACCACCCAACTGAAACCGTTTCTCAACGAATAATAAAAATCTTTATACGAGTCCTCCAGTTTCCGCTTTATCACACCTGCGGATTTTCCATCATCATCGCTAACCACAAGAAACAGTTTCATTTGTTTTTAATCCTGTTGTTGGTTAAAACATTCAGGCCTGCCTGCAACGGCACCAAACATTATCAATACCCCCACACGGAATACACCTCGCCGAAAGAAAACCGGCAGGATTTTTTGAAAGATATTGATGATAGATAATATCAGGCATGGCGGGCCGATCGTCAACATAAAGAATGGCCTGAAAAAACGCCCGGCCGAAGCCGGGCGGTAAATAACGTTATCAGGGATAATGATCAGAAAGCGTACTGGGCGCGCAAAGACCAGGCGTTGCCGTCATCGTCGTCGTCTCCCTGAGCAAATTCCTTATCAACTTCGGCATCAATGTAATTCAGCATGAACTTGACGTTCTTGTTCGCGTACCAGTTGACGCCGAGTATCCATTTTTCGGCTTCAGGGTCCTTATCTTCATTATTATCATCATCTACCTTGACATCTTCATAGCGCGCGACCAGTTCCCAAGCGCCCATCGCACCGCCCGGCTTGACCTTGTCGAAAACAGCACCCTTGGTCTTGTAACTGCGGGTCTCGCCGGTCAGCGTGTACGCGACCTGAACATAGTAACCGTCAAAGTCAATGTCTTTGCACTTGACAGATTTCTCATTCAAACCTGAACCCTCACTGCATACACCATCCTTAAAATCAAATCCATCCTCATCCTTATTCTTCTTGCCTTCAGGGCCTTTATCACCATCAGCCGACACGTCAATGTATTCGCCCTGCAATGAAAACGAGCCTCGAACGTAAGCGGCTTCCAGCCCGAATTGATCAACGTCGTCAACCCAGGCGTCGGCAAAAGTCGGTCGCCCGCCGTCCGCCGTGTGCACCCCCAGACGCGAACGGTATCTCACCCGACCTTCAATGTCGCGCGTTGAATAGGCGGCGCCCAGGTGCAGAAAATGATCGTCGCCAAAGTGCGGCGACATGGCAATACGGCCAGTAACTGCGTAATTGTCTTCGCCGTCTTCGTCTTCGGCGCCGTCGTCAAACACACCGAGAGCCCAGTTGAAATTATTGCTCTCTTTGTGATACCCCGACAGCTGGACGCCGGCAAAATCCGGCTGACCTGCCCCCAAGTAGTTGCCTCCAAGAAAGTCAAGCGATATGTTTCTTTCGATGGTTGAGATCCATTTGGAACTCACCAGCCGCTCCAATGAAAAAGGCTCCTTGAATTTTCCCACCCTGACTGAAAGCGGCTTGAACCCTGCGTACTCTATATACGCCGTGTTCACATCGGCTGCTTCATCCTGATCATCTATATTCACGGTGAACTTGTACTTCCAGTCCTTCTTGACCGAACCGCCCGCCGTCAGGCGGGTGCGGCGGAACTCGCCTTCGGATTCACTGCCACCATCATCGGTGAATACATCGTCAAAAAAGTCGTAGTCCAGCAGGATGCGGCCACCCAATTTGAAACTGTTGCCGTTGCCGGATTTAACTTTGAAACCGCCGCCGGTCGTGGACAGCGTAATATCCTCACCGTCGGTCTTGACCACACCGCCCTTCTTCCCTTTCTCCTTCCCCGTTTCCGACTTCATCTTGATGATGGTGTCTTGCAGACTTTCGATCATCTTTTCGAGGCGGTCGATACGCTCATCGGTAGTCTCCGCCGATGCCCCAAGAAACGGCACGAACGCGAGGGCGATGAATGCAAATAACGCTTTGTGGTTCATTGAAAATCTCCTGTGAAAATATCTTACGGGGATCAGAATTGTCCCAAAGCCCTCGTTCAACAGCCGTCTTGCGGCGGATTTCGGGACGCATTATTGACCGGGAAAATTACATTCCCGTTTCAGAGTTATGACAGTTTTATTTCACCGACATTGAAATAACTTTGTCATATTCATGAGTGAAAATGCCGGCCGGTTGATGAACCACAACTCTATCTCGGAGAAAAACACCATGAAACCAACTCGGACTTTCATCACTACTTTGGGCGTTCTGATGTTTGTGGCGATGTTCGCATTTGCGGGCAACGCAACGGCGCGCGACCAGATCAATATCGTCGGTTCTTCCACCGTCTATCCGTTTGCGACGGTGGTCGCCGAAACCTTCGGTCGCAACAGCTCATTCAAAACACCGAAGATCGAGTCCACCGGTTCCGGCGGCGGGCTCAAGCTCTTTTGCAACGGTGTTGGCGTCAATACGCCCGACATTACCAATTCGTCGCGCCGCATCAAGCAGAAAGAAATTGACGCTTGCGTCAAGAACGGCGTCACCGACATCGTCGAAGTGAAAATCGGCTACGACGGCATCATGCTCGCCCATGCCAAAAACTCGGTGACGATGGACATCAGCCTCAAGCACCTCTTCCTGGCGCTCGCCAAGCACGTGCCGAACCCTGACGGTTCGCAGACGCTGGTGCCCAACCCCTACAAGCTCTGGAAGGATGTCGATGCATCGCTGCCGGCCGGCAAGATTGAAGTGCTCGGCCCGCCGCCGACCTCCGGCACACGCGACGCGTTCGCCGAACTCGGGCTCGAAGGCGGCTGCAAAACATTTGACTGGATCAAGGCGATGAAAAAGGCCGACAAAAAAGCCTACAAGAAGCTGTGCCACACTGTGCGCGAAGACGGAGCCTATATAGAGGCAGGCGAAAACGACAACCTGATTGTGCAAAAACTGAAAGCCAACCCCAGCGCTTTTGGCGTGTTCGGCTTCAGTTTCCTTGACCAGAACACCGATTCCGTGCGCGGCGCATCAATCAACGGCGTCCAACCGACGTTTGAAGAGATCTCGGCGGGCGGATACACGCTTTCGCGTCCGTTGTATTTCTACGTGAAAAAAGCTCACGCCGGCTCAATCCCGGGCATTCAGGAATACATGGCGGAATTCATCAGCGATAAAGCCATGGGCGAGGAAGGCTACCTTGCGGACAGGGGACTGATCCCGATGCCGTCTGATGAAAAAGCGGCAGTTGTAAAAGCGGTCCACGGACTGGAAACACTGCCGCATAAACTGTAAGAAACCCGGAGGGGGGATCGGATCAGCGGCGCTCTGCCAGCCGCAGGCCGCTGACCGTGAATGCAGGGGTGGGCTTGTGCCCGCCCCTTTTTCTTTGGAACATTCGCTTGACGGCGCGAATGGGGATGCAGCGGCGGGCTTGCGCCCCCTTATCCGAACGGCTGTGCCGTCACCCAGCTCATAACATACGCGCACGCAGGTCGTCGGCGACCAGATAGAAACACGGCAGCACCAGCAGGACCAGCGCAGTCGCAAACACCAGGCCGAAACCCAGGCTGATCGCCATCGGCGACAGGAACGCGGTCTGCCCGGTGGCAAAGAAGATCAGCGGGGAGACGCCGAGAAAAGTCGTGATTGTCGTCAGCAGTATCGGCCGCACCCTCTTGCGCCCGGCCTCGATCATCGCGGCGATGCGCTCGCCCCCACGCGCACGGCGCTTGCTCGCAAAGTTCACCAGGATCAGCGCGTCGTTGACAATGATGCCGCTCAATGCGACAAAACCGACCATGGATACGAACTGGAGATTGAAATCAAACAGCAGGTGGCCGCCGACCACGCCGATGATGCCGAACGGGATTGCCGACAACACGACCAGCGGCTCGAGGAGCGAACGAAATAACGCTATCAGAATGAAAAAAATCAGCGCGACCGCAACAACCAGCGCGTTGCCGAGACCGCTGAAAGCCTCAATCGCATCGCGCTTCTCACCGCGAAAAACCATTTCATAACCGCGACGCTGCTCAAAAACCTCCCCGAAGCGGTCGCTGATCAGGTTATAGACTTCGAGCGCAGTCGTCTTGTCGAGGTCAACTTCTGCGTTGACCGTCGCCACCCTCCGGCGGTCGATCCGCAACAACGTGCTGAAACCCCGATCGAGCTCCACATCGGCGACCGAATCCATATAGGCGACCTTGCCGTTCGGAAGCGTCAGCGGCAAAGCCAGCAGCGCGGCGACGTCGTGGCGCACGTTTTCAGGAAAGATCACGCGCACGGGATAACGCTCCTTGCCCCAATTCGCATAAGCGACCTCGACGCCGAAATAACCCGCGCGCACGAAATCAGACACCGTCTCCTGCGTCAGGCCAAGTTCCCTGCCGCGCTCGTTCAGCCGGTAGCGGAACTCGAGTTTTCCCGGCTCGACATCGTGCCGCGTGTCGTAAACACCGTCGAGCGTTTTCATAAACTCGCTCATCTCGTCGGCGTACTCACGCAACTGCCCGACCTCGGGGCCCGCGATGCTGACGACGATGTCGGAACCGGCGGGGCCGGCGCGCGGCTTCAGTATCGAAAACCGCTTGACACCGGTCATGCCCTGCAAGCGTTCGCGAATCAGGTGGATCACTTCGTCGGTGCCGCGCACCCTGCCGCGGTCCGAAGGCAGCCTGAGATTGATCAGCGGCGTTACAAACCGCTCGATAAAGCCTTCGGGACGCCTTTTCTCAAGACTGACCACCAACTGGATGTAATGGCTCGCCAGTTTCGAGCGGTTGAAGTCAATCAGCAGCACCCCGACGTTGGTCAGCATGACCTCGAGTTCGTCCTCGTAGCCTTCAAACACTTCCTCAATCTGCGCCTCTATCTCCGTAGCGAGACGCTTGCTGTCGTCCATGCCGTATGTATTCGGCGCTTCTATGTTGACAAAAAACTGGTTGATCTCGACGTTGCCGAACAACTGAAACGGGATCCGCGTCATCGCCAGCACGACCGCTATGGAGAACACGCACACGGCAAGCACGCTGACCAGATAGCGGTTATTCAGCGACCATTCGAGCCAGCGCGTGTAATGTTCCAGCACCTTCCGCCAAAAGGCGCCGGTGCGCTGCGCCCTGACCTTGACGTTCCTGAAGGCAATACGCGCGTGCGAAGGCAGGATCACGAACGCCTCGAACAGCGAGCCCATCAGCGCCGCGCTGACCACGATTGGAATGACCGTGATGAACGCGCCGAGCGTGCCGCTGATCGCAAACATCGGCAGAAAAGCGACGACCGTCGTCAGAGTCGAGGCCACGATCGGCCCCAGCACCTCATGCGCGCCGAGCGACGCGGCCTGCATATACGGCGTGCCCTCCTCGAGACGGCTGTAAACGTTCTCGGTGATGATGATTGCGTCATCGACGATCATCCCGAGCGCGATCAGAAAAGCGAACAGCGACACCATGTTGGTTGTAAAGCCGAGGTAATGGATGACGATGATCGCGACGAGAAAGGAAACCGGTATGCCGAGCGCGGTGATTACCGCGACGCGGAAGTTCAGCAACAGGTAAAGCGACAGCAGCAACAGCAAAAGCCCGACCGTGCCCGACGAAAACACCGTCTGCAGGCGGGTTTCGATGTAAACCGAGGAATCGCTGTGATAGCCGAGGCGGATGTCGGGCGGCAGAGTTTGCGACAGATCCTTGATCAACTGCTTGACGGCGCTCGACACCTCGATCGTTGAACCAGCGGCAGTTTTAGTGACGACCAGGTTGACCGCCGGCTTGCCTTCGTAGCGCCCGAGCGTTTCTTCTTTCTCCAGACGCAGTTCAACGTCGGCGACATCACCTATTTTCAGCTGTCCGCCGCGCGCGTTCAAGCGGATCGGGATTTCACGCACCGCCTGTATGTCCGGCTCCGCACCGAGTCCGCGCAACTGGATCTCGCCCTCGCTTGAAGACAATTTCCCGCCCGGCCGATCGCCGATGTTGCTTTTAAGGGCGCGGCTGATCTCGTCGAGAGACACTTTTTTCGCAGCCGACAAGTAGGGGTCAAAAACAACCCATATTTCCCATTCGCGTTCACCCGCGATGTTGACGCTGGCGACGTCTTCAATGCGCCGGATTGCGCGTTTCACGCGCTTGCCGGTTTCAATCAGGTCATCCTCGCCGGCATTGCCATAAACGCTGACGATCATTACCGGAAAACGCGTGCGCAGGCGCCGCACCTGCGTACGCTCGGCATCCTCGGGCAATCCTCCAATCGTGTCAACCGCCGAACGAACATCCTGCAAAAAATCATCGGCGTTGACATTCGGCTTGAGCAGCAAAAGCACCTGCGAATAAGCCTCACGACTCAGCGACTCTATCGAGTCTATGTCGCCCAGACCTTCGACCGCCTCTTCTATCGGGATCGTGACCTGTCGCTCGACTTCAACCGGCGACGCACCTTCAAAGCGCGTCGTAATCTCTATTGTGTCCTTTTCGGTGACCGGAAAGATCTCCTGCGGCATCGCACGCCACGACATCACGCCGACAACGACGATACCGATCAGCAGAAAATTGACAAGCAGGGGATTGCGAATCGAAAAGTCTATGATCATTCGCTGCCTGTCCGCCGGTTATCCACGCGGGGCGCGACCCGCCCCTGAATTCAGTGGATCGGTTCTTCACCCTGCCTGACAACGACTTTCTGGCCGTCGGCGAGTTTATCTACATCGTGCACAATGACACGCAGCCCCGGCTCGAGCCCTGACTCCACAATCACCTGGTCGGCGACGCGCGAACCGAGCGAAACCCTGATGCGCTTCAACACACCCTCATATTCGGCGAAGACATAAGTGTGGCCGTCGAGATACCGCACCGCGGCCAGCGGCACCGTGATCACGTCGTCGCGTTGCGGCTGCGGCAGGCGCGCGCGTGCCGTCACGCCGGCACGCAACCTGTCGTCGGCGACGCGCACGCGCGCCTCATAAGTGAAGGTCTCAGGATCTGGAGCCGCCTGCAACGACACCAACTCACCTTCAAGATCGGCCGCCGGCGTGCCGATCTCCGGCACCTCGATCTGAACCGGATCGCCGACTTTGAGTACCGACGCGCCTTTGCTGCCGACATGCAGTATCAGATCAAACTGCGACACATCGACCATCGTCAGCACGACCTGCCCCTGATTGACGTAGCTGCCGACCTCAACCTCAATCCGGTTGACAATCCCCGCAAAAGGCGCGGCGAGACTGGTTCTTTCCAGATCACGTTCGGCGCGGTCGCGGTTGCTGCGGGTGAGATCGAGCCGCGCCGTCGCCACCGACACCGAGTGCGCAATCTGCGCTTCACCGGCACGCAGACTGATCAATTCCCGCTCGGCCGCGTCGAGCGACGATCGGGTCGTGAGATTTTTTTCAACCAGGTCTTCAAGGCGCGCCACTTCCCGCGCCTGCAATTCGCTGTTGCGCCGTGCAAGGGCGAGCAACCGCCCGTCGCGCTCGACTTCGGCGGCGACCAGGTCAAATTCGGCCTGCATCCTGGTCAGGGCGTCGCGGTAATCCCGGTCATCGAGCTTGAGCAGAACGTCACCCGCAGCCACCGGCGTACCTGCCTCGACGTACCTGGCCTCGACGCGCCCGGAGACCTCAAACTTCAGGTCGCTGGTCCTGACCGGCTCAAAACGCCCGGTCAACATGCGCCACGGCTTCACGTCGCGCACCTGCAACTCAGATACCGTCACCGCGAGCGGCAGAACCTCGCGTTCGACCAGACGCGGGCCGGGTTCGGCCCACAAAATGACCGCGATCACCGCGACCGTGATCAATACCGCAGACAGACTGAAACTCTTCTGCCTCAAGGCTGTTACCCGTTCGAAGTCAATAACGGAGCATTATATACATCCGAACGTACGCCGACGCCGACATCGCAACACCGGCGGGGCCGCAACCCGCCCCGGCGGCGTCTCATTCACAACGGGGAAAACGGTACGAAAAAGCGACCCTACGAATCCGCTTCGGCCTCAGACAGGTCGCGCGGACGATCCACCAGTTCAACAAACGCCATCGGCGCTTTGTCGCCGGGGCGAAATCCGCATTTGAGGATGGACAGGTAGCCGCCCGGCCGGTTCTTGTAACGCGGACCGAGCTCGGTGAACAATTTACCGACCGCGTCTTTGTTGCGCAACTTCGAGAACGCGCGGCGACGCGCGGCGACGCTGTCATTGCGCGACAGCGTGATCAGCGGCTCGACAACGCGCCGCAACTCCTTCGCCCGCGCCAGCGTGGTCCTGATCGCCTCGTGCTTGATCAGGGAAACGCTCATGTTCGCCAGCATCGCCCCGCGATGGGCGTCGGTCATATTGAGTTTCCTGCCGGCGTGACGATGTCGCATCGCTTATCCCCTGAGCCTCGCTTCAGCGGGAAATACCGCCCATCGGTTCGCGCTGGGGTTCCGGCGACGACCAGTTCTCCAGATGCACGCCGAGTTCGAGGTTGTTTGCCTTGAGCATGTCCTTAATCTCTTCGAGCGACTTCATGCCGATGTTCGGCGTACGCTTCAACTCGACCTCCGTCTTCTGCACCAGATCGCCAACCCGGTAGATGTATTCGGCTTTCAGGCTGTTGACCGCGCGCCGACTGAGTCCGAGCTCCTCCAGCGACCGCATCAGGATCGGATTGACCGAAATATCCAGCGACTGATCGCCCTCGGCCTTCATTTCTTTCAGATCCACGAACGTCTCCAACTGAGAGTACAGAATACGCGCGGCAAAGCGCACTGCGTTTTCGGAGTCTATGGTGCCGTTGGTTTCCATCTCTATGATCAACTTGTCGAGATCGGTGCGCTGTTCCACACGCGCGCTGTCAACGCTGTAGGACACCTGCCGCACCGGGCTGAAACTCGCGTCGAGCAGCAAAGTGCCGATCGCGCGATCTTCGTCGTCGCGCACAACCGGCTGGTAACCGCGCCCCTTGACAACCTTCAGCGTCATATTCAGCTCGCCTTTCTCCGAGAGATTCGCGATCACGTGGTCGGGGTTTGCAAACTCGACGGTGTCCTCGGTCTTGATGTCGGCGGCGGTCACCACGCCGGGACCTTTCTTGTTGAGCGTGATCACCGCGCTGTCTTTGTGCCCGATCACCGCGAGTTCCTTGAGGTTCAGCAATATATCGGTGACGTCTTCCTGCACGCCTTCAATCACCGTGTACTCGTGCAGCACGCCTTCAATCTGCACCTCGACAATGGCATAGCCGGGAATCGAAGACAGCAGGATACGTCTCAGCGCATTGCCTAGCGTGTGCCCGAAGCCGCGCTCGAGCGGCTCCAGCGACACCCATATACGGGTGTCGGAAATTTTGCGCACATCCACTATGCGCGGCTTTAATAAATCGTCCTCGTAAGCCACTCTCAAATCCTCCGCTTGTTTGTGACAGTCGCCGCCGGTGTCTCGCCGATCACTTGGAATACAGCTCGACGACCAGGGACTCGTTAATCTCGGCAGGCAGATCGCCTCTTTCCGGAACCGACTTGAAAACGCCTTTCATCTGTTCTCCGTTCACTTCAACCCACTCCGGAAATCCGATCTGATCAGCCACGCCGAGCGCGTCTTTTATCCTCAATTGACCGCGGGCCTTTTCGGTCACTGTAATTTCATCGGCCGGCTTGACCTGGTACGACGGCACGTTGACCGTCCGCCCGTTGACCGCAATCGCCTTGTGGCCAACGAGTTGGCGGCACTCGGCGCGGGTCGCGCCGAACCCCATGCGATACACGACGTTGTCGAGGCGGCATTCGAGCAGTTTCAGCAGGTTCTCGCCGGTCGAACCCTTCCTACGCGCCGCATGTTTGTAGTAGTTGCGGAACTGGCGCTCGAGCACGCCGTAAATGCGCCGCACTTTCTGTTTCTCGCGCAACTGTATCCCGTAGTCAGACAGGCGCGGCTTGCGGTCACCGTGCTGCCCCGGCAGTCTTTCCATATTGCACTTTGAAGATAACGAACGCGCACGCGCCTTGAGCATAAGGTCGGTACTTTCACGCCGACTCAGCTTGCAGGTTGCTCCGCGGTAACGTGCCATCGCGCCTGCCTCCTCACACACGCCGGCGCTTGGGCGGGCGGCAGCCGTTGTGTGGAATCGGCGTCACGTCGGTGATGCCGACAACCTTGAATCCGACCGCGTTCAACGCGCGCGCCGCCGATTCGCGTCCGGGGCCCGGGCCGCGCACGTTGATTTCAATGTTCTTGACGCCGAACTCGAGCGCCGCGCGCCCGGCGCGGTCGGCCGCGACCTGCGCGGCAAACGAGGTGCTCTTGCGCGAACCGCGAAAGCCCGACGAGCCCGCCGTCGCCCAGCACAGGGCGTTGCCCTGACGGTCGGTGATCATCACGATGGTGTTGTTGAAAGTCGAGGTGACGTGCGCCACCGCCTCGGACACCACCTTCTGCGCCTTCCTGCGGCCGCGCTTTGTCGTCTTCTTCGGCATCTGCATTATCTCTTGATCGGTTTGCGCGGCCCTTTGCGGCTTCTCGCGTTGGTGCGGGTTCTCTGCCCGTGTACCGGCAGGCCGCGACGATGCCTGACGCCGCGATAACACCCGAGATCCTTCAGTCGCTTGATGTTGAGATTGATTTCCCGCCGCAGGTCGCCTTCAATCACGTATTTGACGACCCCCTTGCGCAGGCTTTCGAGTTCGCCCTCGGACAGATCCTTGATCTTCATGTCGCGCTTGACGTTGCCGGCGTCGCAGATCTTGCGCGCAGTGTTTCTGCCGATGCCGAAGATCGATGTCAACGCCACTTCGGCGTGTTTGCGATCGGGAACGTTAATGCCTGCGATACGCGCCATGCCTCAATCCTGCCGGTTGACGGAAGCGCCGCCGACGCTTCCCGGAGATAAAAACGTGCAATTGTAAGCGAGGCCACGACGTCTTTTCAATACGTGTCCGCCGCTGCCCCCGCCGCAACAGTCATATCGGCGCATCATGCCCGCCTCCTGATCATCCCTGACGCTGCTTGTGCCGGGGGTCGGAGCAGATGACCCGCACGACGCCCTTGCGCCGGATCAATTTGCAGTTCCTGCAGATCTTCTTGATGGATGCTCTGACTTTCATATCACTTCCCTCAGCGGGCGACCCTGCCGATCCGCCCCCTTCTCTGCGACTTGAGGTTCGCCTTCTTCAACAGACCTTCGTACTGATGCGACAACACGTAGGATTGAACCTGCGCCATGAAATCCATGATCACGACAACAATGATCAGCAGCGAAGTGCCGCCGAAATAAAAAGGCACGTTCCAGGACAGGATCAGAAATTCCGGCATCAGGCAGACCAGCGTGATGTAAATGGCGCCGGCGGCGGTCAGGCGGCTGAGGATGTTGTCTATGTAGCGCGCGGTTTGCTCGCCCGGACGGATGCCCGGAATGAAAGCGCCTCCGCGCTTGAGATTATCCGCCGTTTCGCGCGCGTCAAACACGATGGCGGTGTAGAAAAAACAAAAGAAAACGATCGCCAGCGCGTAAAACACGATGTACAGAGGCTGTCCCGGCGACAGTGCCGTCGCAAAACCGCCGAGCCATCCGAGACCTTCGGCGTTACCGAACCACTGCCCCAGCGTTGCCGGGAACAGAATGATGCTCGATGCGAAGATCGGCGGTATGACGCCGGCCATGTTCAGCTTGAGCGGCAGGTGGCTTGCCTGAGCGTACATCCCGCGCTGGCGCCGTGCATAGTTCACGGTCACCCTTCGCTGTCCCCTTTCGACGAACACGACAAAGCCCGTCACCGCAATCGTCAGCATGAACAGGAAGATCACCAGCGCCGGGACCAATTCACCGGTGTTGGCGAGTTCCAGAGTGCCGCCGGCGGCGGCGGGCAGGCCGGCGACAATGCCCGCAAAGATAATGATCGAGATGCCGTTTCCGATGCCGCGTTCGTTGATCTGCTCACCGAGCCACATCAGGAACATGGTGCCGGTCACGAGAGAAACGGCGACGATAAAAATGAAGCCCGTGCCCGACACGAACGCAACCCCCTGAGCCTGCAAGGCGATCGCGACGCCGACGGCCTGAAAGGTCGCGAGCACCACCGTCCCGTAGCGGGTGTACTGCATGATCATGCGCCGGCCCCGCTCGCCCTCTTTTTTCAACTCCTTCAGCGACGGCACCACCACCGTCATCAGCTGCATGATGATCGAGGAGGAGATGTACGGCATCACGCCGAGCGCAAACAAACTCAGGCGCTCGAGCGCGCCCCCCGAAAACATGTTGAACAGATCAAGGATCGTGCCGCTGTTCTGGTCGAAGAACCTCGCCATCGCTTCGGGGTTGATCCCCGGCGCGGGAATGAAACTGCCGATGCGGTAAATGACCAGCACCAGCAACACGAAGCCGATGCGCCGGCGCAACTCGCCAACGCGATTGACTTTCGCGAGAGCCGCCAGTCCCTGTGGAGTCGCCGACATTTAATCCACCCCCTTCATTCGGTTTCGATCCTGCCGCCGGCACTTTCAATCGCTTTCGCCGCACCCGCGGTCACGGCCAGACCTTTCAGGGTCAGCGGTTTGCTGATCTCGCCCGACAGGATCACCTTGACCCGCTTCGCCGTGGCGGGCACGAGACCGGCTCTGCGCAACGCCTGCCTGTCCACCACCGCCGCCTCCACGCGCACGAGCTCGTGCAGACGCACCTGCGCGGTAAGACCCGCCCGGCGTGAACGGAAACCAACTTTCGGCAACCGCCGTTGCAGGGGCATCTGCCCGCCCTCAAAACCGACCCGGCTCCTGCCGCCGGCGCGCGAGCGCTGCCCCTTGTGGCCGCGACCGCAGGTCTTGCCGACGCCGGACCCGTTGCCGCGACCGACGCGGCGGCGCGGCCGCCTGCCGTCGGCGGGCTTCAGCGAATTCAGTTTCAATTCAGGCATCTTCCACCTTCAGCATATAGCGCACTTTGTCGATCATGCCGCGGTTTTCGGGCGTGTTCTTGACCACCACCGAATGGTGCAGACGGCGCATACCCAGCCCCCTGACGCAGGCCTTGTGCTTTTCGAGCCTGCCGTTCATGCTGCGCACCAATGTCACCTTGAGTTGTCCCGCCATGCTTCACCGCCCGCGTCACCCGGCGACGACCTCCTTGACCATCTTGCCGCGCTTCGCCGCAATCTGTTGTGGTGATTTCATCCGCCGCAGGCCGTTGAAAGTCGCGCGTACAACGTTGATGGGGTTGCGCGAGCCGATGCTCTTAGCGAGCACGTCCCTGACGCCGAGCACTTCAAACACCGCGCGCATCGGGCCGCCGGCGATGATGCCGGTTCCCGGCGCCGCCGGCTGCATGAACACTTTGGCCGCACCGTGGTTGCTGGTGATCGCATAATAGAACGTGCCGTCGCGCAACGGCACCTCGATCATCTCCTTACGCGCCGCCTCCATCGCTTTCTGGATCGCGGGCGGCACCTCCCTGGCCTTGCCGTAACCGAGACCGACCTTGCCGCTGCCGTCGCCGACGACGGTCAACGCGGTAAACCCGAACTGCCTGCCGCCCTTGATCACCTTCGCCACACGATTGACCGCAACCAGCTTCTCCAGGTAGCCGTCCGTCAATTCCGCCTTTTCTATATTTGACACAAGCCCCTCCCTCAGAACTCCAATCCGCCGCTGCGCGCGGCTTCGGCCAGCGCCCTGACCCGCCCGTGATACTGAAATCCGGAACGGTCAAACGCCACCCGCCTGATCCCCTTCTTTTGCGCGCGCTCAGCGATCAACTCACCCACTTTTTCAGCGGCCCTGATCTTCCCCGGCTGATTGCGCGCCGACACGACCCCTTTCTCGAGCGTCGAAGCGCCGACGATGGTGGCCGCACCGTCGGCGGCGATGATCTGCGCGTAAATATGGCGCGGCGTGCGATTGACGCACAGCCGATGAGCCTTGAGTCCGCGCGCACGGGCACGCGCCTTGCGCGCGCGCCTCAGACGTGCGTTCTTTTTGTCCGCGTTCCTCATTTCTTCTTGCCTTCCTTGCGCAGCACGCGCTCGTCGGCGTAGCGCACACCCTTGCCCTTGTAAGGCTCGGGCGGACGAAAACCACGGATCTCCGACGCCGCCTGGCCGACTTTCTGCTTGTCGGCGCCCTTGATGATGATCTCGGTCTGGCTCGGTATTTCCGCCTTCACGCCTTCCGGCAAATTGTAAATGACCGGGTGCGAATAACCGAGTTGCAGGTTCAGCGCCCTGCCTTTCAGTTGCACGCGATAACCGACGCCCTGCAATTCCAGCCGCTTTTCAAAGCCCCGGCTGACACCGATGACCATATTGACCGCCAGCGACCGCATCGTGCCCACCATGGCCCGCCATTCTTCGGTGCGCGCGCGAAATGAAAGAGTGCCCTCGCCCTGTACGCACTCGACGTTCTTGTGCAGAACCATCGCCATTTCCCCGTTCGGCCCTTTCACGCGAAGGTCACGTCCCGACACCTGCAACTCGACGCCGGGCGGTATTTCAATCGGTTTCAGTGATACGTTGGACATCCTTCACTCGACAATGCACAAAACTTCACCGCCCTGGCGCTTGGCGCGCGCCTCGCGGTCGCTCATCACGCCCTGCGGCGTCGAAACCACCGCGACGCCCATGCCGCCCAGCACCTTCGGCAGATCGTCGGCGCCGCGATAAATCCGCAGCCCCGGCCTGCTGATCCGCTTGACGCGGGTAATCACCGGCGCGCCGTCATGGTATCTCAGCACAAACACCATCTCGCGCCTGCCGTCTTTCTCCTCGACGTGGTGGGATTCGATATAGCCTTCTCGCTCGAGCACTCCGGCAATCGCGTCTTTTAACTTTGAAGCAGGCATCGTCACTTCAGCGTCGCCGATCATCTGCGCGTTGCGAATACGCGTCAGCATGTCGGCTATGGGGTCGCTCATGCTCATGTTCTGCTCACCAACTCGCCTTGACCAGACCGGGAATGTTGCCTTCCATCGCCTGCTCGCGCAGCTTGTTGCGCGCGAGGCCGAACTTGCGGTAATAGCCGCGCGGCCTGCCCGTCAGGCGGCAACGGTTGCGCAGGCGACACGGGCTTGCGTTGCGCGGAAGCTTCTGCAACGCGACCACCGCCGCCGACCGGTCTTCTGGCGAACTCGCGGCACTCTTGATCGCTTTTTTCAACTGCGCGCGCTTTTCGGCGTATTTCGCCACCGTTCCGGCGCGCTTGATCTCCCTTTCGACCATCGACACTTTAGCCATAACTCACTCCCTGGATTTAAACGGAAACTTGAACTCGTCGAGCAGCGCGCGCGCTTCCTCGTCGGAATTCGCGGTGGTCGTGATCGTAATATCAAGCCCGCGCAACTGGTCTATCTTGTCGTAATCAATCTCCGGGAAAACGATTTGCTCGTTGATCCCGAAACTGTAGTTGCCGCGCCCGTCAAACGCCCTGTCGCTGAATCCCCGGAAATCACGGATCCTCGGAATCGCGATATTGATCAGGCGCTCGAGAAACTCATACATACGCCCGCGCCTAAGCGTCACCTTGCACCCGACCGGCCAGTTTTCGCGGATGTTAAAGCCGGCGATCGACTTGCGCGCGCGCGTCGCCACCGGCTTCTGCCCGCAGATCCTGGCCAGGTCATCAAAAGACGCGGCCATCACGTTTTTATCACGGGCACTTTCGCCGAGCCCCATGTTGACCGTGATCTTCGCAAGGCGCGGTATCCGCATCGGATTTTTGTAGCCGAGCCGTTTCGCCAGCCGCGCGACGCCTGCGCCGCGATATTCTTCCTGCAATTTCGACATGGCGGCCTTTTTCATCTGTTCACCCGCGCTCAGTCAATGCGCTCGCCGCTGGACCTGAAACAGCGGACTTTGCCGCCATCGTCGAGCCGCTTGAAACCGACCCGGTCGCCCTTGCCCGAACTCGGGTTGAAGATCATCACGTTGGAGATGTGCAGCGACACTTCCCTCTCGATGATGCCGCCGGCCTCGCCGGCGTTCGGATCCGGTCTCACCGCCTTTTTCATGACGTTGACGTTCTCCACCACCACGCGCTCACCCGTGACCTCGAGCACTTTGCCGCGCCGGCCTTTGTCCTTGCCCACGATGACGACAACTTCGTCGCCCTTTCTGATACGTTTCATTGTGTTGCCTCATAACACCTCGGGCGCAAGCGACACGATCTTCATGAACCGCTCGCTTCTGAGTTCACGTGTGACGGGGCCGAATATGCGGGTGCCAATGGGTTGCAACTGCGCATTCAGGAGCACCGCCGCGTTGTCGTCAAAACGGATCAGCGAACCGTCGGGCCGACGTACGCCTTTCGCGGTACGCACGACGACGGCATTGTACACTTCGCCTTTTTTGACTCGCCCCGCCGGAATCGCGTCCTTGATACTGACTTTGATCACGTCGCCGATGGCGGCGTAACGCCGGCGCGAACCGCCCAGCACCTTGATGCACTCGACTTTGCGCGCACCGCTGTTGTCGGCCACATTCAATACTGTCTGCATCTGGATCATTGGGCGCCCCGCTCAATAATGCGGAACAGCTTCCAAGCCTTGGTCTTGGAAAATGGACGGCACGAAGCGATCTCGACGACGTCGCCGACGTTGCACTCGTTGTTTTCGTCGTGCGCGTGCAGCTTGGTCGTGCGCGTGATGTATTTTCCGTACGCCCGGTGTTTGACCCGGCGCCGCACCAGAACGGTGATAGTCTTGTGCGCCCTGTCGCTGATAACGCTGCCGACGATCAAACGTTGCTTCGCGGTCCGGTTCCCGCCCGCAGCCGCCGCCTGATCCAGGTTGTCTCCGCTCATGGCCCGGCCCTCAATCCTGATCCTCGCCCCGGGCGCGCGTCATCTCGCCCAGCACCGTGCATATCCGCGCGATGTCGCGCCGGCCCTTCTTGAGGCGGTCGTGCTTGAACGACTGACCGGTACGTCCCTGCATCCGCAACTTGAACTGCTCCTGACGCAATTCCAGCAACTCGTCGCGCAACTGCCGGGCTGTCTTGTCTCTGAGTTCTGACGCTTTCATCACATTATGCCTCTGTGAGTGAACTTGGTCTTCACCGGCAACTTAGCTGAAGCCTTTCTGAACGCTTCGCGCGCAACGTGTTCATCGACGCCCTCCATCTCGTACAGCATCCTGCCCGGCTGCACCAACGCCACCCAGTATTCGACGTTGCCCTTGCCTTTGCCCTGTCTCACCTCGAGCGGCTTCTTGGTGATCGGCTTGTCGGGAAAAATGCGGATCCAGATCTTGCCGCCGCGCTTGATGTAGCGGCTGATGGCGCGTCGCGCGGCTTCAATCTGGCGCGCGGTCACGCGCCCGCGCCCGATCGACTTCAGGCCGTATTCGCCGAAGCTCACTTTATTACCGGTGGTGGCCAGCCCGCGGTTCTTGCCTTTATGGGCCTTTCTGTATTTTGTCTTTCTGGGTTGCAGCATCGTCTTTTACCTTAAATGTCCCCGAGCATTTTCAGGAAACCTTCTTCGCGCCGCCCGCCGCGGATTTGCCGCCCGACTCATCGGCGGTGACGTCGCCCTTATAGATCCAGACCTTGACACCTATAACCCCGTAAGTCGTATTGGCCTCGGCCAAACCGTAGTCGATGTTGGCCGACAATGTGTGCAGCGGCACGCGCCCTTCGCGGTACCATCCGGTGCGCGCGATTTCGGCACCGTTCAGGCGCCCTGAAACGCAGATCTTGATGCCGCCGGCGCCGAGGCGCAGCGCATTCTGCACCGCGCGTTTCAGCGCGCGCCGGAACATGATCCGCCGCTCCAGCTGCTGGGCGACGCTTTCGGCGACGAGACGCGCGTCTATCTCGGGTTTCCTGATCTCCTCAATGTTGATCTTGACGTGGTTGAGGTTCAGCTTCATCCGCTTGGCGACTTCCCGCCGCAACGCTTCGACGTCTTCGCCCTTCTTGCCGATCACGATGCCCGGACGCGCCGTATGGATCACGATGTAGGCCGCGCGCGCGGGGCGCTCGATCTGGATGCGGCTCACCGACGCCTGCGCCAACTCCCTGCGCAGATAATTGCGCACGTCTATGTCGCTGTGCAGCATGTCGGTATATTCCCTGCCTTCCGCATACCAGGTTGACGCAGAATTCATCGTGATGCCGAGCCTGAAACCCACCGGATGAACTTTCTGTCCCATACGGATAACTCCTATTCGTCGCTCAAAGCCACGCTGATGTGGCTGGTTCTTTTCATAACATCGGACGCGCGTCCACGGGCGCGCGCCTTGATACGCTTGTACACCGGCCCCTGATCGACGCCGATACGGCTGACTTTCAACTCGTCAATGTCGGCGCTCTGGTTATGTTCGGCATTCGCAATGGCGGACTCGATCAGCTTCTTGATCAGAAAGGCGGCTTTCTTGTCGCTGAATTGCAGCAATTCCACCGCGTCCCCGACCATGAGCCCGCGTACCTGGTCAGCCACCAGCCGACACTTCTGTGGCGAGATGCGAACCGACCTCAATGTGGCCGTAACCGTCATAACAGTGTCTTCGCCTTGCGGTCTCCGGAATGGAGCTTGAACGTGCGGGTCAATACAAACTCACCCAGTTTATGGCCGACCATATCCTCCGAAATGAAAATCGGTATATGGTTGCGCCCGTTATGCACGGCGAGCGTCAGCCCTACCATCTCGGGCACCACCATCGAGCGCCGCGACCAGGTCTTGATCGGGCGCTTGTCTCGCGTCTCGGCGGCAACCCTGACTTTTTTCATCAGGTGCTCATCTACAAAAGGCCCTTTGGCGAGAGAACGCGGCATTACATCACTCCCTTATTTCTTCCTGCGCCGCACGATCATGCTGTCGGTGCGCTTGTTACTGCGGGTCCTGAATCCCTTGGTCGGTATGCCCGACGGCGAGACCGGATGGCGGCCTCCCGAGGTCTTGCCTTCGCCGCCGCCGTGCGGATGATCCACCGGGTTCATAACAACGCCGCGTACCGTCGGACGCACCCCGCGCCAGCGTTTCGCGCCGGCCTTGCCGAACTTGCGTAAACTGTGCTGGATATTGCCGACTTCACCCACCGTTGCGCGGCAATCGAGCATGACTTTGCGCGTCTCGCCCGAACGCAGCCGCAAGGTGGCGTAGTTGCCTTCGCGCGCGACATACTGCACCGAACTGCCCGCCGCGCGCGCGATCTGCGCGCCCTTGCCGGGCTTCATCTCGACACAATGAACGGTGGTGCCGACAGGCAGGCTGCGCAGAGGCAGCGCGTTGCCGGTCTTCACCGCCACTTCGCCGCCCGACACCACAGTATCGCCGCTCTTCACGCCCTGCGGAGAAATGATGTACCGGCGCTCGCCGTCGGCGTACAGCACCAGCGCGATGTTGGCGCTGCGGTTCGGGTCGTACTCGATGCGCTCGACGCGCCCCTCGACACCGTCCTTGTCGCGCTTGAAATCGATCACCCGGTAACGCCGCTTGTGACCGCCGCCGACGTGGCGGGTGGTGATGCGCCCGGCGTTGTTGCGCCCGCCCGACTTCTTCTTGCCCGAAACCAGAGGCGAGAACGGCTTGCCCTTATACAGCGACTTGTCCACCACCTTGACGGCAAAGCGCCGCCCCGGGGAAGTGGGTTTTAACTTGACGACCGCCGAAGCCATGCCATACTCCCGTCAGTCGGTGCCGCCGAGTTGAATGTCGTCGCCTTCCGCGAGCGCGACGTAGGCCTTCTTCCAGTCCTTGCGCCGCCCGCGACGCCGGCCGAGGCCCTTCTTCTTGCCTTTCATGTTGACGACGCCCACGTCCACGACCTTGACTTCAAACAGCCACTCGATCGCGGCGCGCACTTCCCGTTTGGTCGCATCCGGCGCGACCTTGAAGACGTGCCGCCGGGCGCTGTCGGCGAGACGCGTGGCCTTCTCCGATACATGCGGCGCGATCAGCACCCGCGACAGGCGGTCGTGGTTCACGCCAGCCGCCCTTCGAGTTGTACGACCGCGCTTTTGGTCAACAGCACCTTGTCAAAGCGCAGCACATTCACCGGGTCGAGGTTGCCCGCTTCAAGCACGCCGACCGTCGGCAGGTTATTACTCGCCAGCAGCAGGTTCTCGCTTGGTTCAGCGTCAACGATCAGCACCGATCCGAGCGACAGCGATTTCAACCGGGCGACGAGTTCACGGGTTTTCGGCGCCGCGAGGGCCAATTCATCGACCACGACCAAGCGATCGCGGCGATTGAGTTCCGACAAGATCGAGCGCAGGGCGCTGCGGTACATCTTGCGGTTCACCTTTTGCGAGAAGCTCCGCGGAGACGCCGCAAACGCGCGACCGCCGCCGCGCCAGATCGGGCTCCTGATCGTGCCCGACCGCGCGCGTCCCGTGCCTTTCTGGCGCCACGGTTTGCGTCCGCCGCCCGACGCCTGCGCCCGCGTCTTTTGTGCCTTGGAACCGCTGCGCGCGCCCGCCAGGAACGCGGTCACCACCTGATGGACCAGCGGCTCGTTGAACGCTTGTCCGAATACGGCGTCGCCGACTTCCAGCGCGCCGCCTTGCGCTAACTTCAACTGCATCACGACTTCTCCCCGTCCTCGACTTCAGAGGCTTTGTCTTCCTGACCCGCGTCTTGGGCGTCCTGGGCGTCCTGGCCCGCGTCACCACCTTCAACGGACGCCGGGTCGGCCTCGTGCTGATCCTCCGTCGCGGAAGCCTCCTCCGTCGGCGACACCGGCGCGAGGTGATGCACTAGGACCTCGCTGCCGCGCGCGCCCGGCACCGCACCTTCAAGCAACAGCAACTCGCGCACCTCATCGACCTTCACCACCGTCAGGTTACGCACGGTGACGCGCCTGTCGCCGAGGTGCCCCGCCATCTTCTTGCCCTTGAACACCTTGCCCGGCGTCTGGCACTGGCCGATCGAGCCGCCCGTCCGGTGCGACAGTGAGTTGCCGTGCGTCGCGTCCTGGCTTTTGAAATGGTGGCGCTTGATCACGCCGGCGAACCCTTTGCCTTTGCTGACACCGACCACGTTGACTTTTTCCCCCGCGCTGAATGACGTCACTCCCACCCGGTCGCCGCAGTTCCTCAACTCTTCCTCGGCAATGCGGAACTCGCGCACGAAGCGTCCCACCTCGACCCCCGCCTTTTTGAAATGCCCCGCCATCGGCTTGCGCACCCGCGACGACTTGCACTCCCCCATCGCCACCTGTAGCGCAAAATAGCCGTCGACGTCCGGCGTCTTGACCTGTGTCACGCGGTTGGCCGGCGCGTGCACAACCGTCACCGGCACCGAAGCGCCCGCCTCGGTAAATACACGGGTCATGCCCATTTTTTTCCCTATCACGCCGATCGGCATCGTCAATTCCTCAATTCAATTTGATCTGAACGTCCACGCCCGCGGCGAGATCGAGTTTCATCAGCGCATCCACCGTTTTCTCGGTCGGGTCGAGAATATCCATCAGCCGCTTGTAGGTGCGCATTTCATATTGGTCGCGCGCGTCTTTATCAACGTGCGGGGAAACCAGTATGGTGAAGCGCTCGATCTTGGTCGGCAAAGGCACCGGCCCCCGGACACGCGCGCCGGTGCGCTTGGCGGTCACGACAATCTCACTCGCGGACTTGTCGATCAGCCTGTGGTCGAACGCCTTGAGACGGATCCTGATGCGCTGCCCGCTTTGCACGTTCATGGCCATATCCGGTTGCTCCAGGCGCCGTTACTCGATCACCTTGACGACGACACCCGCGCCCACCGTACGCCCGCCCTCGCGAATCGCAAAACGCAGACCCTCTTCCATCGCAATCGGCGCTATCAACTCCACTTCCATCTTCACGTTGTCCCCGGGCATCACCATCTCCACGTCCTTCGGCAAGCTCACCGAACCCGTCACGTCCGTCGTGCGAAAGTAAAACTGCGGGCGATAACCCTTGAAAAACGGCGTGTGCCGACCCCCCTCGTCCTTCGACAGCACATACACCTCCGCCTCGAACTTCGTGTGCGGCGTGATCGACCCCGGCCTGCACAAAACCTGACCGCGCTCGACCTCCTCTCGCTTCGTCCCGCGCAACAAAACTCCCACGTTGTCACCCGCGCGCCCCTCGTCCAGCAACTTGCGGAACATCTCTACTCCCGTGCACGTCGTCGTCGCCGTCTCCCGAATCCCGACAATCTCCACATCCTCGTTCACCTTCACCACACCGCGCTCCACTCTTCCCGTCACCACCGTCCCGCGACCCGATATCGAAAACACGTCCTCCACCGGCATCAGAAAATCTCCGTCTATCGCACGCTCCGGCTCCGGGATATAACTGTCCATCTCCTCAATCAGCTTCTTGATCGAGCCGATACCCGCCTCCGACGAGTCGCCCCCCAGCGCCTTCAGCGCCGAACCCGCTATCACCGGCGTCTTGTCTCCCGGAAAATCGTAACTCGTCAGCAACTCGCGCACCTCCATCTCCACCAACTCCATCAACTCCACGTCATCCACCATGTCCATCTTGTTCAGATACACCACGATATAAGGCACTCCCACCTGACGCGCCAGCAGAATATGCTCCCGCGTCTGCGGCATCGGCCCGTCCGCCGCGCTCACCACCAGGACCGCGCCGTCCATCTGCGCCGCGCCCGTGATCATGTTCTTCACATAGTCCGCGTGTCCCGGGCAGTCAACATGCGCGTAATGCCGGTTGTCCGACTCATACTCGACGTGCGCCGTCGCGATCGTGATCCCGCGCTCGCGTTCCTCCGGCGCGTTGTCTATGTCCTCGTACGCCTTGACCTCGCCGCCGCGCATCTCGGACATCACCTTCGTCAAGGCCGCCGTCAGCGTCGTCTTGCCGTGATCAACGTGGCCGATCGTCCCCACGTTGATATGCGGCTTCGTTCTTTCAAATTTCTCCTTGGACACAGGATTCTCCTACTTGCCGCCCCCACTGCGGCTTTTGATGACTTCTTCGGAAATGTTGGCCGACGCTTCCGCATACTGCAAAAACTCCATCGTGTAGGTCGCACGCCCCTGAGTCGCGGAACGCAGGTCGGTGGCGTAACCGAACATCTCTTTCAACGGCACCTCGGAGTCGATCACCTTGCCGGCGGGAGAATCATCCATGCTGGAAATCATGCCTCGGCGACGGTTGAGGTCGCCGACGACGTCTCCCATGTACTCTTCGGGCGTCACCACCTCGACTTTCATTATCGGCTCGAGCAACACCGGCGACGCGGCCTGCGCACCCTGCTTGAAGCATTGCGAGCCAGCGACCTTAAACGCCACCTCCGACGAGTCCACATCGTGATAAGAGCCGCCGTACAGCGTCACCCTGACGTCCATGACCGGATAGCCCGCGAGAATGCCGTTCCGCGTCTGCTCCTGCACGCCCTTATCCACCGCCGGAATATATTCCTTCGGGATGACACCGCCGACGATCTTGTTGACGAATTCATAACCGCCGCCGCGCTCGAGCGGCTCGATCTTCAGCCAGACGTGCCCGTACTGCCCGCGTCCGCCGGTCTGACGAATGAATTTCGCTTCCTGCTCAACTTTCTTACTGATCGTTTCACGGTACGCAACCTGCGGCACGCCGACGTTGGCTTCTATGTGAAATTCACGCCTGAGGCGGTCAACGATGATCTCAAGATGCAGTTCGCCCATACCCGAGATGATTGTCTGCCCCGACTCCTCGTCGGTCTTCACGCGGAAAGACGGATCCTCCTGCGCGAGCTTCTGCAAAGCCAGACTCATCTTTTCCTGGTCGGGCTTGGTTTTCGGCTCGACCGCGACCGAGATCACCGGCTCCGGAAACTCCATGCGCTCCAACATGATCGGGCTGTTCACCGCACACAGGGTCTCGCCGGTCGTGACTTTCTTGAGCCCGACGGCGGCGGCGATGTCGCCGGCGCGCACTTCCTTGATCTCCTCGCGCGAGTTGGAATGCATCTGCAAAATGCGCCCGACGCGCTCTTTATTGGACTTGTTGGGGTTCAGGATCGCCTCGCCCGAATTCAGCACACCCGAATACACGCGGAAGAAAGTCAGCGACCCGACAAAAGGGTCGGACGCGATCTTGAACGCCAACGCGGAAAAATCCTCGTCGTCCGAGGCCTTGCGTTGCGGCGCCTTGTCCTCGCCGTTTGCGGACACACCCTGCACCGGCGGCACGTCCACCGGCGACGGCAGATAGTGCACGACCGCGTCGAGCAGCGCCTGCACCCCCTTGTTCTTGAAAGCCGAGCCGCACAGCATCGGCACGATCTCATTATTAAGCGTGCGGATCCTGAGCCCCTCGTGGATCTCCTGTTCCGACAGGTCGCCGTTGTCGAGATACCTGTCCATCAGCGTTTCGTTCGCCTCGGCCGCTGCTTCGAGCATCTGCTCGCGCATCTTCGCGCATTCGCCCTGTATCTCCGCGGGAATATCCTTCAACTCAAACGTCGCCCCCATGTCTTTTTCATTCCAGTAAATCGCCTTGCCCTTGGTCAGATCAACCACTCCGACGAAATTTTCCTCGCTGCCGATCGGCAGTTGTATCGGCACCGCGTTCGCGCCCAGCCTGTTCCTGACCTGATCGACGACACGCATGAAATTCGCGCCCGAACGGTCCATCTTGTTGACGAAAGCAATCTTCGGCACCCGGTAACGCTCGGCCTGCCGCCATACCGTTTCCGATTGCGGCTCGACACCGCCGACCGCGCAAAATACGGCGACCGAACCGTCGAGCACCCTGAGTGAGCGTTCAACCTCGATCGTGAAGTCCACGTGTCCGGGCGTATCGATGATATTGATCCGGTGCTCGTCAAACTGCTGTCCCATGCCCTGCCAGAAGCAGGTCGTCGCCGCCGAGGTGATCGTGATGCCGCGCTCCTGCTCCTGCTCCATCCAGTCCATGACCGCGGCGCCGTCGTGCACTTCGCCGATCTTGTGCGAGATGCCCGTGTAAAACAGCACGCGCTCGGTCGTCGTCGTTTTTCCGGCGTCAATATGCGCCATGATGCCGATGTTGCGGTAGCGCTCGATGGGGGTTGTACGTGGCATTCGTCTTTTCTCCGGCTCCCGAGGCGCTCACCAGCGGTAATGCGAAAAGGCCTTGTTGGCCTCCGCCATCTTGGTCGTGTCTTCGCGGCGCTTGACCGCCGCACCCTTGCCTTCAAAGGCGTCCATCAACTCGGCGGCGAGTTTGTCGCCCATCGAACGGTCGCGGCGCTTGCGCGCCGCCCCGATGACCCAGCGCATCGCAAGCGTCATCTGCCGGGCCGGGCGGACTTCGACCGGCACCTGATAGGTCGCGCCGCCGACACGCCGCGATTTCACCTCGACCCGCGGCTTGACGTTATCCAGCGCGGTCTTGAAGATCTCGACCACTTTCCGGGCGTCTTTCCCCTTCTCGAGCATTCGGTCAAACGCACCGTAGATGGTCTTCTCGGCGATTGACTTTTTGCCCCGCTTCATCACGATGTTGATGAACTTGGCGACAGTGACATCACGGTACTTGGGGTCGGGCAGGATCTCGCGCCTGGAGACTTCTCTGCGACGTGACATGACGGTAACAACTCCTGCCGATACCCGGATCAAGCGCCGGCGCGCTTGGTGCCGTACTTGGAGCGCCCCTGCTTACGGTCGGACACGCCCTGCGTGTCGAGACTGCCACGCACCGTGTGATAACGCACTCCCGGCAGATCCTTCACGCGCCCGCCGCGTATCAGAACTACGGAATGTTCCTGAAGGTTATGGCCTTCGCCGCCGATGTAAGTCGTAACTTCGTAACTGTTGGTCAACCGCACGCGGGCAACTTTGCGCAGAGCCGAATTCGGCTTTTTCGGCGTGGTGGTATAGACGCGCGTACACACTCCCCGCTTCTGCGGGCAGGATTCGAGTGCCGGCACATTGCTTTTCGCCGTCTTGCGCTTTCTTGGTTTGCGCACCAATTGATTGATCGTTGCCATGCGATTTCAGCCGCATTCTTACTTCCGGTTGTTCAGACAAAGAAAAGCCGACGCCCGCGGGCACCGGATTTCGGGGTTAGCCTTTAATTATAAGGGGAAAAGGCCGCGCCGGTCAATCTGTCCGCTGATTTCGCAATGTCCGCCGCTTCAGACCGAAACCGGGCCGAGACCACCCCGGCGCTGCCCAAAAACCACCCCGGCGCCGACAAAATCCCTTGCCACACCTGATCTTGCGTGAAACCACCCGCCGCGCCGCCGCAACGATCAGCCCGCGGATCAGGGCGGCGCGCGCGGCGCAGCGGGGAAACGAAAACGCGCGCGGTGCGACATCCCGACATGTACAATGACAGCCCTCTCATCCGGAAAATGAGGCTCAGATCAATGGATGGGGCGTTTCCCGACCTGGTTCTTCTCGATCTCGACAACACTCTGCTCACAGGCGACAGCGATTCTGAATGGGGTGCTTTTCTGTACGACATGGGCGTCGTTGAAGACGAGTACTTCCGTCGCAATGAAACCTTTTACAAGCAGTACCATGCCGGCGAGCTCGACATCAACGCCTACTTGCGATTTGCGCTGAAAGCACTTGCCTCCATACCGCCAGAACAACTGACGGCGCTGCGGCGGGAATTCATGGCGACCCGCATCGAACCGATGATCACACCGGCGGCGCTCGCGCTGGTTGAACACCATCGGCGCGCGGGCGACCTGACCGTGATCATCACCGCGACCCACCGCTTCATCACCGAACCGATCGCCGAACGGTTCGGCATCACGCAACTGATCGCGACCGAGCCTGAATACAGGAACGGGCGCCTTACCGGGGAAATCGCGGGTACACCGTGCTTTCGCGAAGGCAAACTTAAATGCCTGCAACAGTGGCTCGATAAACAGCGCCTGGGTTACGGCAAGACCTGGTTCTACAGCGATTCGCACAACGACCTTGCATTGCTGTCATGGGCCGACAAGCCGGTGGTGGTGGACGGCGACCCCGAGCTGCGCACACACGCCGCCGCCAACAACTGGCGGATGATCTCACTCAGGGATTGAACCGGCCTGGCAGCCGCGCGAACCGGCAGATGGCGCGCCGGGCGATGCCGACGCTTTACAAGGCGTAGCCGAAACTGTCGCGGAACCGGTCGGCGAACTCATCGGGCGCGGGCGATGGCTGTCGTGAGCCGACAAGCCGGTGGTGATGGACGGCGACACCGAGTTGCGCACACACGCCGCCGCCAACAACTGGCAGATGATCTCACTCAGGGATTGAACCGGCCTGGCAGCCGCACGAACCGGCAGATGATCCGCCGGGCGACGCCGACGCCTCACAAGGCATAGCCGAAACTGTCGCGGAACCAGTCGGCAAACTCGTCGGGCGTGGGCGATGGCTGTCGTGGGCCGACAAGCCGGTGGTGGTGGACGACGACCCCGAGCTGCGCACACACGCCGCCGCCAACAACTGGCGGATGATCTCACTCAGGGATTGAACCGGCCGGGCAGCCGCACGAACCGGCAGATGACCCGCCGGGCGATGCCGACGCTTTACAAGGCGTAGCCGAAACTGTCGCGGAACCGGTCGGCGAACTCATCGGGCGCGGGCGATGGCTGTCGTGAGCCGACAAGCCGGTGGTGATGGACGGCGACCCCGAGTTGCGCACACACGCCGCCGCCAACAACTGGCGGATGATCTCACTCAGGGATTGAACCGGCCTGGCAGCCGCACGAACCGGCAGATGATCCGCCGGGCGACGCCGACGCCTCACAAGGCATAGCCGAAACTGTCGCGGAACCGGTCGGCGAACTCGTCGGGCGCGGGCGATGGCTGTTGTGGACCGACAAGCCGGTGGTAGTGGACGGCGACGCCGAGCTGCGTACACACGCCGCCGCCAACAACTGGCGGATGATCTCACTCAGGGATTGAACCGGCCGGGCAGCCGCACGAACCGGCAGATGACCCGCCGGGCGACGCCGGCGCCTCACAAGGCATAGCCGAAACTGTCGCGGAACCGGTCGGCGAACTCGTCGGGCGTGAACGAATGTTGCTGCGTCCCCGCGCATTTGACCTTGATCGCCCCGATCAACGAAGCGATACGTCCCGAAGTCGGCCAGTCCATGTCATTTTGCAGGCCGTAGAGGATGCCTGCGCGGTAGGCGTCGCCACAACCGGTCGGATCCTCGACGGCGTCCGGCGGCACCGGCGGGATCTCGATTTCCTCGCCGCCGGCATAGATCACTGAGCCTTCCTTGCCGCGCGTCACGATCAGCGCGCGTACCTGCCCGGCGAGCTTTTTGAGCGACACGCCGGTGCGTTCGACGATCATCGAGGCTTCGTAATCGTTGCACGCGAGCCAGTCCGCAGTTTCGATGAATTGCGTCAGTTCGTCGGTATTGAACATCGGCGTCCCCTGCCCGGGATCAAACAGGTACGGAATGCCGGCGTCGGCAAACTGGCGTGCGTGCGCGAGCATGCCTTCGCGCCCTTCCGGAGAAACCAGCCCGATGCACACGCCGTCGCCCGTCGGCACCCTGCCGCGATGGCAGCAGTTCATCGCGCCGGGGTGGAAAGCGGTGATCTGGTTGGCGTCGAGATCGGTGATGATAAAAGCGCTCGCGGTGAACTCGTCCTCAATCTCCATGACATACCTGCGGTCGATCGCGTTGCGGTCCATCCATTCGGCGTAACGCGCAAAATCCTTGCCGACGGTGCCCATCGGATAGACCTCGCCGCCGAGCAGCTTCAGGTTGTAGGCGATGTTGCCAGCGCAACCGCCGAAACCCTGACGCATCTGCGGCACCAGAAACGACAGATTCAGTATGTGCAACTGCTCAGGCAGGATGTACTCTCGGAACCGGCCGTGAAACACCATGATGTTGTCAAACGCGATCGAGCCGCAGATCAATGCCGACATCAAAAAACCCTCCCGACCGACTCCGCACCGGGCGCGCTCAGTCGTTCACCTCGACCATCTCAAAGTCGCTTTTGGGTGCCCCGCACTCGGGGCAAACCCAGTCGTCGGGAATGTCCGCCCAGCGCGTTCCGGGCGCGAGGCCGTCCTGCGGCGATCCTCGCTCCTCGTGATAGACCCAGCCGCACACCAAGCAGACATATTTCTTGTAGGTGTTCTCGTTCACTGAATGGAGCGACTGATACTATACGGTAAACAGGCCATCTTCCCACACTTCGGCGCAGATGAAAACACGGCAACCTATTCTGCTTTGCATCGCAGGCTTTGATCCGACCGGTGGCGCGGGCCTTCAAGCCGACATCGAAACCGCCGCCGCGCTCGGCGTGCGCGCCGTGTGCGCACAGACCTGTAACACGGTGCAGACCAACGCGGGCGTTAAAGCGGTCGTGCCGACCACACCCGCCCTGCTCGCACGCCAGACCGAATACCTGACCACTGACTTTGACATCGCCGCGGTCAAGGTCGGCCTGATCGCCTCGGCGGACAACGCCGAAGCAATCGCCGGGCCGGTCGCCGGCCTATGCCGCCCGCTGGTCACCGACCCGGTGCTGCACGACGGCACCGGCAAGCCTTTGTGCGGCGACGGCGTCGCGCAGGCGATTCGCAAACACCTGCTGCCGCTTACGACCTGCGCCACCCCGAACCGCGAGGAACTTGCAGCGCTCGCGCCCGAAGCCTCAACCCCGGCGGACGCCGCACAGGCTTTATTAAATGAAGGTTGCACCGCCGTATTCGTCACCGGCGAAAGCTGCGAAGAACACACACTACACCATGTACTGTACGAACTGCCCGACCGCCGCGAGACGTTCTCCTCACGCCGCCTGCCCGGTGAGTTCCACGGCAGCGGCTGTACGCTGTCGAGCGCGATCGCGACGCAACTCGCACTCGGCAAACCGCTGCGCGACGCCGTGGCGCTCGCACTGACCTTTACCGCACGCGCGCTCGAAAACGCCGCCCCGCCGGAAAACCATCGCGGCGACGCAACAGGGCGCCGACTGCCGAAAAGACTGTGAACCGACCCGCCCTCAACGGCTTGTATCTGATCGCAGGCTCGGGCCTGCCTGCAACCGACGCTGAAACCTGGCTGCCGCCCGGCGTCGCCCTGGTGCAGTACCGCAACAAAGACGCGGACAAAGCGACGCAACGACGAGAAACGACTGCGCTCGCCGCCTTGTGCCGCGAGCGCGGCGTCGGCTTTATCGTGAACGACGACATTAAACTCGCGGCGCAGACCGGTGCCGACGGCGTGCACCTCGGCAGGGACGACCCGACACCCGCGCAGGCACGCCGCGCACTCGGCGCGGAAGCGGTGATCGGCGTCTCGTGCTACAACTCGCTCGAACGCGCATTCAAGGCACAACGCCAAGGCGCCGACTACGTTGCCTTCGGCGCACTGTTCGCTTCCGCGACCAAGCCCGAAGCGGAACGCATCACATTGCAGAACCTCACCGACTACAAACGCCGGCTGACCTTGCCGGTGTGCGCGATCGGCGGCATCACCCGCAGCAATCTCGGCCGCGTATTCGCAACCGGCGCCGACCTGATCGCAATCAACGCCGACATCGCCACCGCGACCAACCTTGCCGCCGCCGTCAAAGACTGCCTTGAAATGTTCAATCAGCGGGCGTGAGCACGTACCGCGCGTGCCACATCAAGCGCCTGCCGATGCGCCGCCACGTCGTGCACGCGGAAGATCGACACGCCCGCGAGAAAACCAAGCACCGTCGCCGCGCAACCACCACCGACGCGCCCGGCGAGCGCCGCATCCCCGGTCCCGTCAACACCTGCAATAAACCGCTTGCGGCTCGCGCCGAGCAATACCGGACGCCCGATCGCCACAATTTGCGAGAGGTTTGCGAGCAACGTCAGGTTGTGCTCGAGCGTCTTGCCGAAACCGATGCCCGGGTCGAGTACGATCCGCTCCTCACTGATACCCGACGCGCACGCCGCCTCCATGCGCTCACGCAAAAACCCGCCTACCTGCGACACGACGTCGTCGTAGCGCGGGGCGTCCTGCATCGTCGCAGGCTCCCCCTGGATATGCATCAGGCACACCGGCACACCGCGCGCGGCGGCCAACTCGAACATCGCGGGGTCGTCGCGCCCGGCCGAGACGTCGTTGATCATACCTGCACCCGCGTCAAGCGCAGCCTCCGCGACTTCGGCGCGCGTCGTGTCAATGCTGATCAGGCGCCCGGGCAGCGCCGACGCGACCATCCCGACCACTTCAAGCACACGCTGCTTCTGCTCGTCAGCCGACACGCGCTGTGAACCGGGGCGTGTCGATTCGCCGCCGATATCAATGATGTCCGCCCCTTCGTCGGCCATCGCGACCGCCCGCTCCAGCGCTTTGCCGGTGTCGGCGTAGCAGCCACCGTCGGAGAAACTGTCGGGCGTCAAATTGAGAATCCCCATCAACGCCAGCCGGTCAAAGTCGTACCTCGCCATGGTCGCGCCACCCGTTTCCGTCGTCGTTTCATTCATCGCCGGGAATAACGGCGGATCTTCTCGCCCACGTCAAACGCCATCAGGTCACGCCCCATCACGACGTCGGTCTGATGCCCGTGCGACGCCACCGCAAGCACCTCGTCGTCGTCCAGACCAAACACCACGATATGATTCAGCACGGCCAGCCGCGGCGCCGCTTCGGTCAGCACTCTGGCCAACTCATCAGGCTCGGTATGGTACGCAAGCACCTTCTCAAGCCGTCGATTGCGCGAACGTAAATGGCCGGAAGCGGCGGCGATCTCGTGGATCAGCAGATCGGCGCCGCGCGCGTGCCGCACCAGGTTCTCCGAGTAGCGCGTATCGCCCGAGATCACGACCGAGCGCCCGCCATAATCAATGCGGTAACCCCACGCCGACTCAAACTCGCCGTGATTGACGCGGAACGCGGTGACCTTCAGGCCGTCGTGTCGATGTATGACGCCCGGCGAAAGCCGGTGCACTGTGTGGCGAATACCCTGCGGCGACAATTTCGTATAGGCAAGACGCGATCCGATGTCGGCCTCGTACGCGGCGCGAAGATGCCTGAGATGCGCATCAATGCCCGCAGGTCCCCAGACTTCGAGCGGTACATCGCGCTGGAACACCCAGCCCGACATCAACAGATCCGGCAGGCCGACCAGATGGTCGTAATGCAGGTGCGTGATGAACACCCGGTTGACTTCAGGAAACGGCAGGCGCAGTTGGTGGATACGCTGTGCGACCCCCCGCCCTGCGTCGAACAGCAGCTTCTGACGCCCCGCCTCGACCAGCACCGCCGGGCCGAACCGTTCAATCTGCGGCGCCGGCGCACCGGTGCCGAGCAGGGTCACGACCAGCACCTCGGCGCGCAACGGCGTCGCCGCCAGCAGTGCCACCAACAGCCATACCGACCGCCGCAACCACCTCGAACACCCTCGCGGACGGTTCATCTTCTCACCTTAGTTCCTGACGCCCCGCCTCGACCAGCACCGCTGGGCCGAACCGTTCGATCTGCGGCGCCGGCGCACCGGTGCCGGGCAGGGTCACGACCAGCACCTCGGCGCGCAACGGCGTCGCCGCCAGCAGTGCCGCCAACAGTCATACCGGCCGCCGCGCCGACCACCTCGAACACTCTCGCGGATGGTTCACCTTCTCACCTTAGTTCCTGACGCCTCGCCTTGACCAGCACCGCCGGGCCGAACCGCTCGATCTGCGGCGCCGGCGCGCCGGTGCCGGGCAGGGTCACGACCAGCACCTCGGCACGCAACGGCGTCGCCGCCAGCAGCCACGCCGACCGCCGCGCCGGCCGCCCCGAACACCATCCCGGATGGTTCATCTTCTCACCTTCAGCGCCGCGAGAAACGCCTCCTGCGGCACCTCGATCCTGCCGATCCGCTTCATCCGCTTCTTCCCCGCCTTCTGCTTCTCGAGCAACTTCTTCTTGCGCGTAACATCGCCGCCGTAGCATTTCGCGGTCACGTTCTTGCGCAATGCCTTGACTGTCGCACGCGCGATGACCCTCGAACCCAGCGCCGCCTGCACCGCGACATCAAACATCTGACGCGGAATCAGCTCGTGCATCTTCTCGACCAGCGCGTGTCCCAACGTCTGGACGTTCTGGCGATGCACGATCACCGACAAGGCATCCACGCGGTCGCCGTTGATCAACAGGTCGAGTTTTTCAAGCCGCGCCGGCCGGTAATCCGTCACCTGATAGTCAAATGACGCATAGCCCCGCGTCGCCGACTTCAGCCGGTCGAAGAAATCGAGCACGATCTCGCCGAGCGGCATTTCAAACTCGACCGCCGCCTGTTTGCCCGCGTATTGCAGTTTTTTCTGAACGCCGCGCTTTTCAATGCACAAGCCGATCACGCCCCCGACGTATTCGGGCGGCGTCAGCACCGAGACTGTGACCATCGGCTCGAGTATCTCCCTGATCTCATTCGCCGATGGCAACTGCGCCGGGTTATGCACCTCCATCACGCCGCCGTTGCGGGAGACCACCTTGTACGTCACGGTCGGTGTGGTGACGACGATCTCGAGCGCGTATTCCCGTTCGAGACGCTCCTGCACGATCTCCATGTGCAACATTCCGAGAAAGCCGCAGCGGAAACCGAAGCCCAGCGCAGCCGAGACCTCCGGCTCGTACGCCAGCGACGCATCGTTCAGGCTGAGCTTGTCGAGCGCATCACGCAGCAGCTTATGGTCGTCGGCGCGCATCGGGAAAATGCCTGCGAACACGCGCGGCTTGACCCGCTCGAACCCCGGCAGCGCCGCCTCCGCCGGACACGCCGCGTCGGTCAGCGTGTCGCCGACGCGCGCCGCGTGCAGATTCCTGATGCCGGCGATCACAAAGCCGACCTCGCCGGCCTTGAGGCGGTCGCGCTCGACACGCTCGGGCGTGAATACGCCGAGTGTTTCGATCTGATGCACTTCACCGGTCGCCATGAACAGCACCCGATCCCTTCTGTTCAGGCACCCGTCGATCACCCGCACCAAAGAGACGACACCGACGTAGCTGTTGAACCACGAGTCCATGATCAGCGCGCGCAGCGGCCGCGCGGGATCACCGTCGGGCGGCGGCACCAGCAACACGAGCTCGCGCAGCAATTGCGCGACCCCTTCGCCGGTCTTGGCGCTGACGGCGACCGCCGACGACCCGTCGATGCCGATGATGTCCTCGATCTCGCGCTTGACGCGCTCGGGGTCGGCGGCCGCCAGGTCAATCTTGTTCAGCACCGGCAGCACTTCCAGCCCCTGCTCGATCGCGGTGTAGCAATTCGCGATGCTCTGCGCCTCAACACCCTGCGACGCATCGACCACCAGCAGCGCCCCCTCGCAGGCCGACAGCGAACGCGACACCTCGTAGCCGAAATCAACGTGCCCGGGTGTGTCAATCAGGTTCAGCGCGTAAGTACGTCCGTCGTCGCCGCAATAGTCGAGCGCAACCGACTGCGCCTTGATCGTGATGCCGCGCTCGCGCTCAATGTCCATTGAATCGAGCACCTGCTCGGACATCTTGCGCTCACTCAAACCGCCGCAGATCTGGATGAACCGATCGGCGAGCGTTGATTTGCCGTGGTCAATGTGCGCGATGATGGAAAAATTGCGGATGCGGTCGAGCGTCATGTTGCGTAACGGGAGAATTCGCCGCGCGGCGCCTATTCTTCGGCCGGAATCCTCATCGCCAGAAAACGTGTCCGCTTATCGCGCATCACCAGCAAAGTGATGAACTGATTGCGCGGCATCTTTGAAATCAACTTGCGAAACTCATCGATGTCGTTGAAATGTTGATTGTCCATTGCCAGCAGCAGGTCGCCGCCGCGCACACCGGCGCTTTTGGCGGGGCCGAGCGTCACCTTCGTCACCCTGACGGCGCCGTCCTTGAGACCGATCCGCTCGCGTTCGCCGTGCTTGAGGTCAACGAGCGCCAGTCCCAGCACCGTGCGCTCCAGCCCACGGTGCCCGGCCGGCCCCGCGTCGTCTGGCAACCTGCCGACCGTCACCTTGACCTCGGTGATGTCGCCATCCCTGAGCAGTTTGACCTTGACCTGTTTGCCGATCCTGGTCTGCCCGACCATCGGCGGCAGACTGCCGGCGCTTTCAACTTCGCGCCCGTCAAACTCGAGGATCACATCGCCAACCTGAATGCCGCTTTCCTGCGCCGGGCTGTCCTCCATGACACCCGAAATCAACGCGCCTTGCGGCTTGTCCATCCCGAACGATTCGGATAACTCGCGCGTGACTTCCTGAATATAGACCCCGAACCAGCCGCGCACCACTTCGCCCTGTTCCTGCAACTGGCGCACAACGTGCATCGCCACCTCGATCGGGATCGCAAAAGACACCCCCATGAAACCACCGGTGTGGCTGTATATCTGCGAGTTGATGCCGACGACCTCGCCGTCGAGGTTGAACAGCGGACCGCCCGAGTTGCCCGGGTTCACCGCAACGTCGGTCTGGATGAACGGCACGTAGTTCTCGGACGGCAGGCTGCGCCCCAGCGCGCTGACGATGCCTGCGGTGACCGAATATTCAAAACCGAACGGCGAACCGATCGCGACCACCCACTGCCCCGGCTTCAAGCCCTCGGAAGAGCCAAGCTTGGCGACCGGCAGATCTTTCGCCTGCACCTTGAGCAACGCCGTGTCGGTCTGCACGTCGGTGCCGATCACTTCGGCCGCGAGTTCGCGGCGGTCGTTGAGCCTGACGATGATCTCCTCGGCGTCTTTGACAACATGGTAATTGGTGATCACGAACCCGTCGCGCGAGATGACAAAACCCGAGCCGAGCGAGCGCGGATCGTACGGCACCTCCGGCGGCGTGCCGTGCCTGCCGAAAAAGTCCTCAAAGAACTCGAACCAAGGGCTGTCTTCGGGAATCGGAAACGGCGGCTTCGCGTTGTGTTCACCGACGGGCGAACGCTGGCGCGTGGTGCTGACGTTCACGACGGCGGCCGCCGACGCCTCGACCAATTCCGAAAAGTCCGGCAACCCCGACACCGCCGCGTCAGCGGCAGTCAGCGTAAAGCACAGAACAAACGGCAAAGCGCGAAATCTGATCACCGAGTTCCCCTCCCTGATGCAACGATCTTGTGCGGCGGCCTTAATGAATTAACGGAGATTATATAGTGTTGTGACCTTGCAAGGCGGACTGCCCATGCCGGGCAGCAGGTTTATTCGGCCCCGAAGTTCATCAGGCCATGAGCGGATGTCGGCACCTCGCTCATTCGGAAATGCGCGCGCGGGTCTTGTGTCCGCCCGCACATCATGCCCGCCCGGACGACAGACCGGACGGTTCACAGAACCAAGGCGCCGACGCCGACGCGATACAATCTCGTCATGCCATCCGCCTCGACACAACCACCCCGCACCGGCACCGACGACCGCGCCCGCGACTGCGACATTCTGATCATCGGCGGCGGCGCCGCCGGCCTGAGCCTCGCCCTGCGCCTGCCCGAGACCCTGTCGGTGCGCCTGCTGGCCAAAGGCGATCTGTCGCAAAGCAGCACCTATTACGCGCAGGGCGGCATCTCGGCCGTACTCAGCGACAGCGATTCGCTGCAAGCGCATATCAAAGACACGATGAACGTCGGCGCCGGCCTGTGCTCGCCGGAAGTGGTGCGGAAAGTGGTCGCGGAAGGCCCGCAGATGATCCGCTGGCTGCAAGAGATGGGCGTGCACTTCACGTCCGAGCCAGACGACGAGAACCTGCTGCACCTGACCCGCGAGGGCGGACACAGTCACCGCCGGGTCGTGCACAGCAAAGACAGCACCGGCAAGGCGATTCAGGATTCACTGTTTGAAAAAGTCCGCGCGCGGGACAACATTGAAGTCGTCGCCAACGCGATCGCGGTGGATCTGATCACCGACCGCGACACCTGCCTCGGCGCCTACGTCCTGCATCCGCAGAACGCGCCTGAGACAGCGACACGCCGGGGCCGGGTGCTAACCTACACCGCCGGCGCGACGGTGCTTGCGACCGGCGGCGCGGGCAAAGTCTATCTGTACACCAGCAACCCCGACAGCGCCTCCGGCGACGGCATCACCATGGCGTGGCGCGCCGGCTGCCGCGTCGCCAACATGGAATTCATACAGTTTCACCCGACCTGCTTGTACCACCCGCACGCGAAGTCGTTCCTGCTGAGCGAAGCGCTGCGCGGCGAGGGCGCCGGACTGCAACTGCCCAACGGCGACCAATTCATGCACCGCTTTGATCCCCGCGGCGCACTCGCACCGCGCGACATCGTGGCGCGCGCGATCGACCACGAGATGAAACGCCTCGGCATCGACTGCGTGTACCTCGACATCTCGCATAAACCGGCCGACCTGATCACCTCGCAATTCCCGTCGATCCATCAGCGCTGCCTTACGTTCGGCTATGACATCACCAAGCAGCCGGTGCCGGTGGTGCCTGCCGTGCATTATCTCTGCGGCGGCATCGTCACCGACCTCGCGGGGCGCACCGACCTCAACGGACTGTACGCGATCGGGGAGACCGCCTGCACCGGCCTGCACGGCGCGAACCGCATGGCGAGCAATTCGCTGCTCGAGTGCATCGCGCTGGCGAAGTTTGCCGCGGCAAACATTGCGGCGACCGCGACGGCGCGCACGCCGCCCGACGTGCCGAACTGGGATGAAAGCCGCGTCACCGAATCCGACGAAGAGGTCGTGATCTCTCACAGCTGGGAGGAACTGCGCCGCGTGATGTGGGACTACGTCGGCATCGTGCGCACCGAAAAGCGCCTGCGGCGGGCGCAACGGCGGATTGAACTGCTGCTATCCGAGGTCGATGAGCATTACCAGCGGTTCCGCATCAACAGCGACTTCATCGAGCTGCGCAACCTGATCACCGCCGCGAACCTGATCGTCAACTCGGCGCTGATGCGACGCGAAAGCCGGGGGCTGCATTACATGCAGGACTACCCTGAGACTGACCCGGCGCTGGATGGGAAGGATACGGTGCTGAGGCGGTGAGGGGGAGGCGGTGCCGATAGTGGTTTAAAGAGGTGAAGCGCTTTTGGCAAGCAGGTTGTAACTGCCGGAACTTCATCGGCGAAATAAGGTCTCTGTGTTTTGGCAGTTGAAATTCCTGGCCGGTGCTGGGTTTTCCTTTACCCAAAAGCCTTGTTATATTCTTCAATCCACGAGTTGGCTTCATCCTCAGTGTACGATCCCTCACGCGCACCTTCAGGCAATTCATGACTCACTTCTTGATCTACGTGCTTTTTCAACCTTTGCTCTAAATCTTGAACAGATGTTTCGTTGCAATAAGGTCTCACGTTACTGACAATATCCACTATCTCCTTGTTGTTCAAACCTCCAACAAAAGCAACGGTCGAAAAATCTGAATCTTTCCCTATACGGCTGTTGATTCTGCCTTCAAATGAAGAAAATATCCCCCCTTCACAAGAAACGCCTTGGAATTTGGCACCCGTAAGATCCGCCCCCTGAAATTGGGCACCCATAAGATCCGCCCCCTGAAATTGGGCATGCCGAAGTGTTGCTCCCTGAAGTTGGGCACCCATAAGACACACCCCCTGAAGATGGGCACCCATAAGATACACCCCCTGAAATTGGGCACCCATAAGATCCGCCCCCTGAAATTGGGCATCCACAAGCTCCGTCCCCCAAAATTGGACACGCTGAAGCTTCGCCCCCTGAAATTTGGCACTCTTAAGAAACGCATCCTGAAATTGGGCCTCCCAAAGGTTTGCCCCCTGAAATCGAGCATTCCAAAGAGCCGCCCTCTGAAATTGAGCATTCCAAAGTGTTGCCCTCTGAAGTTGGACACCCCAAAGACACGTCTCCTGAAATTGAGCACCCCAAAGGTTTGCCCCTTGAAATTGGGTATCCAGAAGTTTCGCTCCCTGAAATTGAGCACCTCTAAGATACGCTCCCTGAAATTGTGCGTGCTGAAAATCAGCACTCTGAAATCGAGCATTAAATAATTCGGCACCACAAAAATAGCCCTTCGATAAATCTGGTTTCAGCCCCTTCCAGAATGCATCCAATTCCGTCCCAGATCGTATTGTTGTCGTGAACAGCATTTTCAGTAGCGATTGGATCTCAGTAGAGGAAGCACTCTTGAATTCGTCTTGATACTCTTTCTTGCCAGTAGTCTCACGAATGTGTGCGCAAAGGATTTCTGCAATAGACGCGCGCAGTTCTTCGGCTTGCAAAGCCAGATGAAACAAAGCATGGGCACCTCCCTGACGCACGGAGGCTTGGTCGTGTCCAAGGTGTCCCACTGCATCACGAAAGCGTTCCTGACGATGACCAGTCTCTGTGGCATCGACAGTTCGATTCATTGCATCAGCTCTTCGGAAAGCAGCCAGAATCGCCAATACAGCAAATGCACCTGCGACAGCCAGTCCCAGTAGCCGAATAACCTCTCCTTTATCTTCAGTTCCTAAGAAATGACATATTTTTTCAATACCTCTGCAATCTATAGGTATAAATATTATCGCCAGAAACAGGAACGAGACAAAGGATAGCGCAACTATCCATCCCACATTTAACAGCTTGTCATCTTTAATATTCACTACTGTCATTTTCTACAATGCTTCACCAGTTGCGCAAAGTTTGAGGAGGTATATCTTTCATAGTCTTCCTGCTTTACATAAAGCGCTGTATATTTCACCTTGTTCTGCCTGGAATTATTATCTTCGCACCATTGATACAGCCTTTTAATCTTTTCTTTGTCGTCTAAATCCCCACAGCCTTTAGATCTCCAAATTCCCATAACTCACAACTCGCAAACTGCTGATGACATAATTTTGTTTGGAACACGTTTATAGCCGATCCGCTCACCAGGAAATAACTCATCAAGAATCACAACGCATGACATCCTGCTAACAAGATAAAACCGCCACCGGTTTAGTGTATCCATTGACCTAGAGTACCCCCCGACCCAATAAGCACTCAAGATCAAAAGGCCACGCGGGTGTTTGCCCAGCTGATGCGGTTCCACCACCCTTGTTGCTCCCTCGTAGGTAAATTCTATTAAACGCCGATTTCTGATCGCCCGGCATATTAAATCCTGCATGTCAATTCTCCGGCCCATTTGCTTTTAAAATCTCATTCAGGTAACCATCCGTGGATTCAGCTTGCAAGTGCAATTTACTGATCGGAAAGAAAGGTGAGCCAGCATGACATGATGCTTTTCATTCCAATCAAAGTGGAAGCGTAGGCTTGCAGAATGTACCAAAGAAATGGATGTTACTGATCGTGGGCAATGTTTAGCGCATATCCTCAGGCAAGAAGTTAGGTTAGATCTAAAATGGCTCTCCACTGTCGTAACGGAGCATATCAATGCACACCTGCGGAACTTGCACCATATACCTCAGTAACAGGAAAACAAACAGAGCCCATGGTTCTTTAGCTGGATATGAACAGAATTTACCAGATTGATTTGGTAAAAGGTCAATTGTCCCGCGTTGTGGGCGATCATTAATTAAGGGCTTGGACGAATTGATAATGCAGGGGCCGTTCAGAGAAAAAACTCCATCCACCCGATCTTTGCACTTTTCTTCAACCAGCCTATTCTCATCAACATTCTCAGTATATTTTTTCAGAAGGGTCTTTTCCGATACACTTTCTACGGCAATACAAAAGAAAATTGACTGCCACTGGTCGTACTCCCGCCCAAAAAGAGAAAAAGATTGAACTGTTAGGCTATTCCTTTCAAAATATGCCTCTCTAGTCAAGGATTTGTAGCTCTCGCATTTTTTGAATGTATCTTCAAATGTTTCGGCATTAAGGTTTGTTTTGATTTCCCCGCAGGCATACGTCGATTCCACTGGGAATATCTGAGTACCACCACTGGTCAGGATGCGTGGGGTGTTCCATCTGTCGTACAGAATGATATCCAGCTGTCTTGAAATTTCACCAGACGCATCTGTGACAAACCCATGTGAGACACCAACTTTCTCAGGCAAAATTTTTTGCAACTCGGAGCGTATTCGCTCTTCGACAAGCACTCCTTTTTCACCTGAATGTGGCACGCAAGACCGGATTTGCTGAATGTCAGCAGAGAGTTTCTTCTGTGCGGAAGATAATACCTCACGATATAGCTTCATTTTTCCCACTTTTGCATTTTTTTCACCAATCATGTCGGCTTTCATTGATCATATTGAATTAGTTTCGCGTTCCAACCAACTAATAGCAGTTTGTTCGTCTTTCTCGATAGCGATTTCCACCGCTCGTTTGGCACATTCCAGCAGGCGCTTGGATTGTTTTCTCAGGGCGAAAGATTTGACTATTTTTTTCTGGATCTGAATTTGTTTTTTCCTCGGCAAAATTGGGATGACCGTGCCTTTTACCTGATCTGGACGCCAATGAAGAATAACTGAACCGCCTACATCACGGTTGACCTGCTCTTTTGTCAGTATTGCATTGAGCACTAGTGTCAAATACTCGTTGTTGAGTTTGTCTGTTATTGTTTTCAGCCTGAGAATGCCACCTGACGGAATCATTTTCCCCGGTTTTTCATTCAAATAATAAGCAATTCCGGGCGTTGCATCTTTGCTGAAAAGAATCTCGCCTTGCTCGGGCTGGTGCTCTTTGATTTTGGAATAAAGACTTTCGGATATATATTTTTCTTTGGTGATTTCAAACAGACTTAAATTGCTGACCCGAACAAACGGGATACCTTCATCCAAGTATTCATTGCTCCCGACTTCCACGCATTTTTTGGGGACTATATACGATGTTGCCCAAAAGTTGACTAAATCATAGAGTATATGGTATAATTCTCCTATAGAAACAGGAGATAACCATGTCGAAGTTAGACCGAGTAAAAATCAGCCTTTTCCAGTTCATGGAGAAGTATCCCGATGAGGATTCCGCTCGCCAGCAGTTGGAAGAATGGCGTTGGAATGGCACTCCCCGATGCCCTCACTGTGATGGCCTTCGGGTCTCCGAAGCCAAGCAGAAGATGCCTTACCGATGCAAGGACTGTCGCAAGCGGTTCAGCATCCGCACTCTTACTGTCATGGCATCCAGCAACCTTCCGTTCCGTACATGGCTCGCCGCTATCTACATCGCGTCAACCGGCCTGAAAGGAACGGCATCTACCAAACTCGCATCTGATTTGGGGACAACCTACAAGACGGCATGGCATCTCTCACACCGCTTGCGCAAGGCATGGGAAACGGACGGGGAGATGCTGTCCGGCATGGTGGAAGTAGATGAAACATACATTGGGGGAAAGGAACGAAACAAGCACCGCAACAAGAAGTTGAACGCAGGTCGCGGAGCAGTCGGCAAAACCGCAGTCGTAGGACTTAAGGAGCGGGGCGGCAAGGTCAAGGCCAAGCCGGTTCGATTCACTGACGCTTGCACCTTGCAGGGTGCCATCCAGCAGAATGTGGAGGCTGGCTCGAAAGTGTATACTGACGACCATCGAGCCTATGTCGGTCTCCGTGATTTCTCGCATGAAACCGTCAAGCATTCTGTCGGCGAATATATCAAGGGTGAAGCCCATACCAACGGGATCGAATCTTTCTGGTCTCTGCTCAAGAGGGGCTATTACGGCACCCACCACTACATGAGCGAGAAACACCTTCACCGCTATGTGTCCGAGTTTGCCAACCGGCACGGAGTACGGAAACTTGATACCGAGAATCAGATGGAAGCCCTTGCTCGCGGGATGGAAGGCAAACGCCTTCTCTACACGGAACTAGTCCAGTGAGCGCACAAGCGGAAGTCGCAGAGATAGGTCAGGCTGTAGTCAAGCGGCGCGGACGACGCAAGGGAATCTACGAGGGCACGGGCTATCGGTTCTACTGCAAGTCGTGCCTGAAAATGCCGCAGTGCGGAGACGGCTCGGTTGCACTTACCATCACTTCCCCGCCGTACTGGAACGCCATTGACTACGACACCCACGCAAAGCATGGCACGGACGCATGGCATCGTGAACGCGAATACCAGGCATTCGGGGAGACCTTTGACGAGTACCTGGACAACATTGCTAAAGTCTTTAAAGAGGTATATCGGGTGACGCATGAGGGAGGGTTCTGCGCTATCGTGGTCGGCACTATCCTTCACAAGCGCAAGCACTATCCGGCACCCATGCTGATAACCGAACGGATGATGGGTCTAGGCTGGGAGTTCCATCAGGACATCGTATGGAACAAGGTTACAGGCGGCGTGAAGCGGGCTGGCTCATTTATCCAGCGTCCGAAGCCCGGATACTACTACCCCAACATTATGACCGAGTACATCCTGATTTTCAGGAAGCCCGGAGAACCGATGCGCGGAAAGAAACAGGCACTGGATATTGACGCGCTGTTTACGCGGGATATTTCAAACAATGTATGGCATATCGCGCCCATCCCGCCGAACCAGATAGAGCACCCTTGCCCGTATCCTGAAGAGCTGGTGCGGCGGTTGGTGGTGCTTTACTCGCAGGAAGGGGATGAGATTTTGGATCCGTTTCTAGGGAGCGGGCAAACCGCGCTGGTTGCCCTGCGCGAAGGTCGCCAGTGCGTAGGCTACGACATAGAGGAAAGTTACTTGGAATTGGCCAAGCACCGGATTGCCAACCCACCCGCCCAAAGAGAGTACAATCTGCTACCGAAGTTTGAGAAGATTGCGGCGACTGGATGACAAGTTTCAAGCAAGAGCGGAGAGCCTTCGACCGCTTAAAGTCGGATTGCTCTGCCGATGCCAAGCAGGAATTTGAACTTGCTATCAGTACCTTACTTGAACGCTACAACACCACGATTTACGAAAACCGCTTTGTGGTCGGTGGCGCGGTAGAGGTATTCACCTGTGCGCTACTCCGTGTCGTAGGCATCGACTGCACCCTGTACGGCTCACAAGCAACCGCAGGAGATTTGCTGTTACCGAACGATAAGAAACTGTCCATTAAGGGGAGTTTCACTGGTGGGTTCAATGCCATCAAACTGCTCAATCAGATGGGCAAGGGCGCAAGGGCATGGACAACTGCAACTCTGTTTGTAATCTCTGATGCTGGCATCATCTTTGGTGCGCCCGACATGGTGGAGCCAGAACACATCAAGGGAACGGGAGACGGCACGGAATTGACGGGCAAGGGTCTCAAGTTTCTAGCCAGCAATCCTGACAATGTATTCAGTGTGGAAATTCCGCAGAAGCCCCCAACTGAAATGGCGGGATTAAGCCACAAGGCAAGCATTCCACTTGCCCGCGAAGTCCTGTTCGAGACAAAGGCTCAAACCCTTCTGTCCGCGTTCAGTGGGCAACATCGTATATAGTCCCCCATTTTTTCATTGCAGCAAGATTGCCCAGCGTATCCCAGCCGCCGGAATAATCCTTGATGGCCTTGATGATCTCGTCATATTTCGGCTGAAAGTATTCCGCGTCAATACGACCGGATCGCCTGGTGTCGGAATAGTTTTTGATAAAAGTTAAACAGTGTTCAGGTTGCCAGTCGGCAAGCCCAAGTTCGGAGAGGAGAACAGTTTGAGCTTGGGTGTAGGCTTTTCTTGAATAAGCCCGGATTTTTAAAGCACGTTTAACGACTTCTTTGATGTTCTCGTCAAGAGGTAGCAAGCAATCTGGAATTGGTAGATGTGTCAATAAAAAATCATAAAATCTTGGGTGTTCAGTGCCATATTGCCCTCGTTTTAGGATTGTTTGAACCACTTTTGTCATGCATAAGGCAAACAATGTATAAGTAGATAATCTTTCCGTTATGGACCTGAAAACTAAAAACTCTGTTGAAAATAACTGTTTAGTCCTTCTTGACTCGACGATACCCATTTCCTCAAGATAAGAACGCAACCTTGAAATTACAAAATCACCTTTCTTGGCAGCTTTTTTGGCACTTCCAATATCTATTACTTCAACACCTCCATCAAAAAATTTAGGCAACCCATCTGTTAAGTCATAGCAAACAACTTTTTCATCAATTCTGCTTATGATGTCTCTAGAATGATGAAAGTAATAGTTAACCGCGTTTGAACACTTTTTCTCTAAAATTTCCCAACACGCTAACTTATCTTGCAAGAAAAATTCAGGCGAAAAAAGGCAATACCCGAAGTCGTACTTCCCGCATTCAGATTTTTTAACGACAGAACATTGCATTCCTAACTCTCTACTAAAAACAATTTGAATCTGACTCTTGGGTGCTCTTGGGTGCATTTTTGACCTTCGGATCTAGCTCTTGTGTGCTCTTAGGTGCACTTTCAACCAGCGCGTTTATTTCGTATCGATCAGAAAAGTATCTATCTAAAAATTCCAAGCTTAATTCTGCAAATTGCTCTTTGTTGTCTATTCTCTCACCATCAGCATCAAACAAAGAAAAATCCGGGTGTGCGCCATAATTGCCAAAATTTTTTACTTTATGGAGCAATGTCTTGAGACGTTCGGAAATTCCCATTGATTCTATTTGCTGATATAGATTATCCCCCTCAACCTTGTTAACCGTCATTTCCTGTTGGATTGCGCGCCGTGCCATTATCATGCATGCATTGTAAAACCCGTTGTTATAGCAATCTATCGCTTCCTTGAAATCTTCTCTTACCTCATTATTTTTAATACAACGTAGATTTACTCGTGGCTTCCAATTACCTACTCTAGGGTAGTAACCCATATCACACGGGTAACCTTCAGCAAATTCAGCAAAAAAATCATAACCAAAGGGAGACACATCCCAAACCGTTACAACAATGCCTCCACAGTGACTACAAACATACGCAATGTGGTAGTTCTCTCTGCTTCTACAATAGTGATGACTTCCGTCAATTTCTGAAAATTGACATCTAGTATCACAATGCGGACATTCTAACGATAATGTGTTTGAATACTGTAAATATACCATGGCTACCTCCAAAAACTCAAATTTTCACTCTTCGCCCATTCAATAAAAGCTTCGGCAATACCGTCAGGTAATTCATCATCGTGATTGTGCAGATCATGATCCACGATCAGGTGCCCGTTTTTATCCAGCTTGTCCCATCCATTCTCAGTTTTGAGATAGATATAATCACCTGAATTATCTTTGCCGCCTTTTTCAGATACGGCAAAAAAGATGGGGTAGTCCTCCACTTTTGGGCAAAGCTCATCGTCCCATTTCTGCACGAACAACACACTGGTTTTTGTACCCGTGTGGGGCTTGAAGGTATTGCCGTGTAATCCCACCACCGCGAGAAGGCGTGCATGCCGCGCGATGAATTCCCGTATGTATTTATCGGTCGTGTTGTTGAACCTGCCTTGCGGCAGTACGATCGCCATGCGCCCGCCGGGTTTGAGAAAGTCCAGGTTCCTTTCGATGAAAAGAATATCCCGGCCGACCTTTCCTTGCGCCTTGCCGTTGGCCTTAAAGCCCAACTCATATTGATGCAAAATACGGCTTTCCTTGATGTCTCCGGCAAAGGGCGGATTCGCCATCAGAATGTCAAACTTGAATTGCTTGTTTTCGTTCCTTTCGACTCTTAATTTCTTCAGCCTCTCAAACCCTTTGCCGTAGATATTGATCCATCTTGTGTCCTGCCCAGCCCTGTCTTCCCAGCGCTTAAAATCCAGCGTATTCAGGTGCAACACGTTGGTCTCGCCATCCCCCGCGATCAGATTCAACGTTCTGGCAACCCGGACTGTTTTCTCGTCAAAGTCGATGCCAAAAACCTTCAGCACATTCCGTTTGTCTTGTTCCGGAATTTCAGCATTGGTGAATAAATGGTCGGTGAGCTTAAAGATAGTATGCACCGGAAAACCGCAACTGCCGGACGCGGTATCTATCATATATTCACCCCGTTTGGGGTTGAGCATTTGCACGCACATATCAATCACATGACGGGGTGTGAAGTATTGCCCTTTTTCACCCTTTGCGGATTTATTGACGAGGTACTCAAACGCCTCGTCCACCACCAACAGATTGGAATTAAACAGTTTTACATCCTGCAAACTGGAAACGCAGATGGATAAATGGCTATCTGACAACTCAAACGCTGAATCCTCGGAGAACACACCAACCCATCGCCCTTTAGCTCGATTGAACAGGTCTTGGATCTTATTCTTCAGCTCGGTGTCGGTTTGGCCGGTATTTCTGAACTCCATGGGGCGAAAGTCATCATCTTCAATACCGCCGACTGCATTCTTGAGTGCGTCATAATCTTGTCTGTCGAGATAGCCAGACGGACCACGCTCATCTACAGCGGTTTTCGTGACCTGTCGTACAAGATAGTTAATAGTACCCTTGTCTTGTTGACTCAGATATTCGTCATACAGCTTGGTGAAGATGAGTTTGAAAACCTCCTCAAATACATCCACCCCGGCATTTGCCAAAACCTCATCCTCCATTTCCAAAATGACATCCTTCAGGGACTTCCTTTCGTTCGCGAGTTTGTCCTTGAGGATCAAGTCTTTCAGCGTAAACCGCTCGCTCAGAATATCCTCGAGGCGTTGATTCGCCTGGGGAATGTCGGTGATATCTTCAAAGTAATTGGGGTCTTTGCGGTGGTAATGGGAAATCTGGTCGCCATTTGTCCAAACGCCAACCGGGGCACCCGTGGCGTTGCAGTAGGAACGAAGCTGACTCTTCCCGTCTTTGAGCTTGGGTTTTTTCAGCTCGACGATAATATAGGCAGCGTCCCCGCGGTCTTTATCGAAAATGACAATATCGGCTTTTTTCTTTTCTCTGCCGAAAGTGATCGGGTGCTCAAAAACCAACCGATTCTTTGGGTAGTTGTATTCGTTGATCAGTCGTTTTGCGTAAAGCTGGCGAACAATTTCTTCCGGCTTCAATTGAATTTCCGTATCCCGAACAATGCATTTCACGACATAGACGTTTCTGCCTCTCTTTTCCCTGGTGGAAACTCTTCGCCTCAGATCTTCAATTTCATCGAGTGAAAATAAGGAAAGACTGTACTTGCTGTCTTTCAGTATTGTTTGGATAATGTCATCTGTTTTTTTCATGCAATCAATCCCTCAACGTAAGCTTCCTCATAAAAGCGACAGTTTAAAATTGGAGTTTTCCGAATAAGATGTCTCATAAGAGATGGTCCATGAAAAAATCAAAATACACGGAGAGCCGGATCATTTCCATTCTTAAGAAGGCTGATGCCGACTTGCAGGTTCGCGAGGCCTGCAGAAAGCACGCGATCAGCGAGGCAACCTACTACAACTGGAAGTCCAAATACGGTGAGGCAAAGTAATCCTCACAAGCAACAGCAACTTGAATTCTTCAGGATCATCAATTCTGATGTCTTCCGTAATAGGTATGCTTCTCATCTGCTTGCGTAGCGCACAACGCGAGGATCATTAGCTCGTTGCACCTCTCCTTGTGTAACTTGCTTTTGGCTCCAGCAGAGCCATTTGGTCGGTGCCATTATTGCGGTGCCCATAGAGCCTATATGCCTCTTCTTCAAAGGCTTTAACTACATTTTCATGGTTCTTCAGGAACCATTTTCTGTGGTTTTCAAAATACTCTTCTCTTACTTTATTGTTTCTAAGATCAAGTGGAATACGACTGGCTCTAGGGTCAACGCTGTCAAACCCGCTAAACTCACGCTGCAGCCGGTTTTGAGACATCTTTACATAGTCAGGATTAATTTCAATCCCGATTCCGTTTCGATTCAACTGCTGACAAACTCTCAAAGTAGTTCCACTTCCCAAAAATGGATCAAGAACAGTACATCCTTCATCGCTGGATCCCAGGATCATTCTTTCTATCAAGCCTTCCGGCTTCTGTGTAGGATGATCTTCCCTATTTTCGTTACAGTAATGAACATGTGAAAACTCCCACACGTCGCCTGGATTCGCCCCTCTCATGTTGTTACGTTCCCGATAATACTTTTGAGGGACTCGAATACTATCTAAATCAAAAATAAAATCTTTTGACTTATTAAAAACCAAAATATCATCATGTCTCGGAGAAAATCCTCTTTTCTTCCCCATCCCTTGCGTGTAGTGCCACACTACCCAACTATTGAAAAACATCTCCAACTCTCGATCAAGGATATTATAAAGATATGAAATAAAACGAAAGCCCATAAAAACATAGATGGTTCCGATTGGCTTCAATACACGATGAGCCCGCGTAAGCCACTGCCTTGAAAACGCCAGATACTCCTCAAAGCCTTTAATGTCGTGGGTATTCCCGTAATCCTTGCCCAGATTGTATGGCGGATCAGCCACAATCAAATCGACAGATTCCGATTCAATCTTGTCAAGTTTCTTCAATCGCATCTCCCAGAATGACCTTCTGCTTAAACATCTTCCTTAATCCATCCATTCTTTCGGGCCGTGGTGTCTCCTTTCCGATCAGCGAGTTGCAAGTTGAATCCACGGTATATTATGCCCACTCCCTTTCCCAAGACTATTTCCTGCTGTCCTTAGGTAGCGGAGGCTGCTGGGGTTGCTTTTTAGGTGTCGGCTGCGAAGGTGGCTATTGCGGAGGTGGGGGCGGAGGCGGAGTTTTGCCTGGCCTCGCAGGTTTACCAGCCTCTTTTCTAGTAGTCAGGTCTCTGTCAGGCGGTATATCGGTCAACCACAACTTGGAATGCGGCTTTTTCGCATTTTTCGTTCAGTTTCCGATTCTCTTGAATATCCGCAACTCCTGCCCGTTCAGTTACATCTAAGAGTTTCTGTGCCAGTTCCTTGTTCTTACGTTGTGCCTCAGCTTCGCCTACTTGAGCATTGTTGATGTCTGCCCACAGTTCGCGCCATTTGTTTTCCAATTCGCTACATTCAATGCTGATTGTATGCAGAACCGCAGCTTTTTTTGCGTAATTGGATACGAGATCCCAGGCAACAAGCAAAGCGATTATTACGCCAATGGTCAGTTGAATGGTTGTAGAAAGCACGGCCAGCAACGCACCGATCTCACCGGTTGCCGCAAACAACAACGAGATCCGAAGAAAGGAGTGACGTCTCTGATATTGATTACAGAGAGCTTCGTAGTAACGTACGAGCCTTGCCACATCCAAAAGCTCTTGCCAGATATCATTTCTCGTTTGATCTGAAATCATAGTCGTACGGATGGCATTCGCCAGTGTTCGTACCACTTGAAATTATCGCATACCAGCCATGGATTCTAACAGCCCGGGGATATCGATACCTGGTCCTGTAACGTCACTACATGCGGAACATGAGGGGCAAATACCGTGCCAGCTTATGGCAGAGTATCAGGTCGTCGAGTCCTCGGTGCGGACGCCGGTTATTATAGCGATTCAGGTAATTTGGTAGGCGACCGCCGAATTCCCGCACATCGTCGCGCAATAGGTCTTCCTCGTAGTCAACCAGTTCTTCCTGCACGGTGCAGTTGAACCGGTCGTTGAAAGCATTCTTTTTCGGGTTACGCAGATGTGGCGATGGCGCCACCACCGCACTTTCACGTAGTCGGAGAAATAGCAAAGATACGGTGCTGATGTCATTTTGAGCCAGCCGCTGATCTGTTCAGGGCACCAGTCCTTGTGCAACAGATGATCGACTAACTGCCGGGTGCTTGCCTCAGTGCGAGGTTGAACCTTGTCTGAACGGCGCTTCAGAGCCAGTTCGTGCGCCTGCCCGGGACGATAGCCCCGGAAGCCGGCATTGCGGCGTATCTCCCGGCTGATGGTGGATTTGTGCACACCGGTCAGCCGGGCTGTTTGGGATTGATTGCAACCTGCTTTCATATAGGCCTTGATCTGGTATCGTTGTTCCTAAGGTAAGCTGGGTATAGCGATTCATTGGTGCTTCTCCGCTATACCAGCTTGCCCTCCCTTCCAATTTCAGTGAGTTGCACTTGGGAGCTTGAAGCCACGCTTTCTTTTAACCACTTCCCTGGTCGTACCAGCGCCCATTCTTTTGTGCAAGCTGCCTATGTTCGGGTGCATCTATGCCCGCCAAACGGATCCGGCGACTTTTCACCACTATATCGTCAGCATCAATCACATAAGCCTTTCCCAAAAATTCTCTCTTTTGTGTGGTTTTTCGTGTCTTTTGCAGAAGAAGCAACGATAACGATATCAATGCCGCAAACGCCGTCATGATCACCAGAACGCGCCTATGGTGATCTTACTGTCACCTGCCGCAAAGGCAACAACATTGAGGTCACAAGAGTTTCATCCAAAGCCAAAGGAGTTTGGGGCAACATTCTTTTAGGTGGCGTTATCGGCTGGGGAGTGGATGCGGCGACTGGCGCAGGGTATGCCTACCCTAACTCAATCATAAACCCCTTGGTTTGCGACCCGGAAGATTCGGAATAGTTGAAGCAACTCTCCCGCTTTGCCTTCGCATCTAGCCAGACAACCCCAGTTGGTTGAAGAGGTCGTTGGGGTCAAAGAAGCCCTGCACTTCATCAATTTTACCGTCGCTCACGCGGATGAAGTCGCATCCGGGCAGCACCACTTTTTTGCCGGTCGGGGCGTGTTCCATCAGTTGCCCGTCGTGCGTGCCAAACAGCAGCCATGGGGCTGCGATCGCGCCATTGCTTGCCGGCACGTTGCTGATGAGTTCAATTCCGAAGTCAGGGAATGCGTCAAACAGGCCTTGTGCGTACTGCGCGATGTCGTTGCCTTGCAGCTTCGCCCCGGCAACGGGATCGGAGTAAGTACCTTTGTCATTGAAAGTCGCCAATATGGCATCGGTGTCGTGGTCATCCCACGCTTTGAAGTACTGTTCCACCACTTCGGTTGCTGAAGACATGTCTTTCTCTCATTGCTTTCCTGTTCACGGATGATAAAAACCCGCAAGCGGCGGGCTTTTAATGCAATCTACCGTGACACTCTCCTGTCGGTCAAACGCAAATGATCGGATTTGTCTGTCGGCAGGCATTCTGGCCTTACTTCGTCCGGAAACCAAGTCATGCGACGGCCAACGTCGGCGTTGCATCGGCAGACGCTCTGATCTTAATCCTCGCCCGGAAAAGGCACGGGCTCCCGAAGGAGTGCGCCCTGAGGCCGAAACCTCAGGCCCTGAGATCGAAATCTCAGGGGGATCACGAGGTGCGGTATTGCCACAACCCCGATCAGCCTGTCAGCTTCCTTTTTAACCAGGCCGGGAATCCCAGATGTTTCTGGCCTCATACACTCCCTGTTTGAGGCCACCGGCAACCGGAGTATATGAAATGGCTGGCTCTGTGACCTTTCCATTCACCACAACACACACAATTCCCCTTTAACCTCCGTATATCCCCAATTGGGTACGCAACCCCCCTGAGGTCGATGCGCCCGGCTTACAAGATCATTTCGAAGTGGCCGATTGAATAATTAAGTCTGCCGATCAACGCACGGTGACATTCAACCTAAACGCCTCTCGACTTTTGTCACAAAAACCAGTATCATCCGCCACCGTCTTGGCCAGTAAAGTCGTCATCCCCAAAGAATCGTTTGCAGGCGAGCACCGCGTCGCCGCGTCGCCGGATACCGTCCGGGGACTGCGCAAACTGGGCTACGATGTCGCCGTCGAGCAGGGCGCTGGCGTGGCGGCGAGTTTCAGCGACGACGCCTACCGCGAACAGGGCGCCGAGATCGTCGGCGACGCACGCGCGCTGTGGCAAAGCGGCGACATCGTTCTCAAAGTCCGCGGGCCACAACAGCACCCCCAACTCGGGCAGCACGAGGCCGATCTCGTAAGGGAAGGCGCCGCCTTCATCAGTTTCATCGGCCCCGCGCAAAACCCCGACCTGCTCGAAAAATTCAAGGCGCGCAAGATCACGGCGCTCGCGGTTGACCAGATCCCGCGCATCACGCGCGCGCAGAAACTCGACGCGCTGAGCTCGATGGCGAACATCGCGGGTTACCGCGCGGTCATCGAGGCGGCGCAGCATTTCGGACGCTTCTTCGGCGGGCAGAGCACCGCCGCCGGTCGCGTACCGCCCGCGAAAGTGCTGATCATCGGCGCCGGCGTCGCCGGCCTCGCGGCGATCGGCGCGGCGCGCGGCCTCGGCGCGATCGTGCGCGCGTTCGACACCCGCCCCGAAGTCGCACAACAGATCGAGAGCATGGGCGCGGATTTCCTGACGGTCTCGATCGAAGAGGAGGCCAGCGGTGGCGGCGGTTACGCCAAGCAGATGAGCGACGCCTTTCTCAAAGCCGAGCTCGCGCTGTTCCGCGAACAGGCACAGGAGGTCGATATCATCATCACCACCGCATTGATCCCCGGCAAGCCGGCGCCGCGGCTGATCACCGAAGACATTGCTAAATGCCTCAAGCCCGGCAGCGTCATCGTTGACCTCGCCGCCGAACAGGGTGGCAACTGCGAACTCACCGAAGCCGACAAGGTCGTCTCGAGGCACGGCGTCAACATCATCGGCTACACCAATTTGCCAAGCCGCATGGCGGGACAGTCGAGCCGACTGTACGCGAGCAACCTTTTGCACCTGCTGACCGACCTGACGCCACAGAAAGACGGCACAGCGGTGTTCGACATGGAAGACGCCGTGGTGCGCAACGCGACACTGACCAGAGACGGCGAAATCCTGTGGCCACCGCCGCCGCTGGAGCAACCGACGCCGCCCAAACCCGCGACGGCTGAGCCGAAGGCGGCGCCGCAACCGGCGACGCCGAAGCGCAGGGGCCTGATCAGCCTGATCAGCGCCGCGGTCGGCGCGCTCGGACTGTTCGCCCTCGGCCAGGTCGCGCCGCCGGACTTCATGGCGCATTTCACCGTGTTCGTGCTCGCCTGCTTCGTCGGCTGGCAGGTCATCTGGAACGTCACGCCCGCGCTGCACACGCCATTGATGAGCGTCACCAACGCGATCAGCGGCATCATCATCATCGGCGCGCTACTGCAAACGTCGAGCGACACGACCACCACGGTGCTGGTGCTCGCATTGATCTCGGCGCTGATCGCGATGATCAACGTCGCGGGCGGGTTTCTGGTCACGCAGCGAATGTTGAAAATGTTCCGCAGGGAAGAATGATCGGCGCCGGCGTCACAACCATGGCGTACATCGCCGCTGGCGTGCTCTTCATTCTGAGCCTCGGCGGGTTGAGCCATCAGGAGACCGCGCGCCGCGGCAACATCTACGGCATCGTCGGCATGATCATCGCGATCGCGGTGACGCTGCTGTCCGACAGGGTCGGCACCTACGGCATTCTGCTGCCGGCGATGATCGTCGGCGCGCTGATCGGCGCGTTCGTCGCGAGCCGGGTCGAGATGACCCAGATGCCGCAACTGGTCGCGATCCTCCACAGTTTCGTCGGGCTCGCCGCGGTGCTCGTCGGCATCGCCAGTTATCTCGATCCGACCGCGCAATTCATCGGGCTGGAACGCACCATCCACGAGACCGAGATCTATCTCGGCGTGTTCATCGGCGCGGTGACCTTCACCGGCTCGGTCATCGCCTTCGGCAAGCTTCAGGGCACGATCACCGGCAAGCCGCTGCTGCTGCCCGGACGCCATCTGTTCAACCTCGCGATCATCGTCGCGTCGGTGGTGCTCGGCTACACTTTCCTGTACGGCGCTCACGACGCCGCGTGGAACAGCCTGTTGATCATGACCGTGCTCGCGCTGATCCTCGGGATGCACCTGGTCGCGGCGATCGGCGGCGCGGACATGCCGGTCGTCGTCTCGATGCTCAACAGTTACTCGGGCTGGGCCGCCGCCGCCACCGGCTTCATGCTGAACAACGACTTGCTGATCATCACCGGCGCACTGGTCGGCTCGAGCGGCGCGATCCTGAGCTACATCATGTGCCGCGCGATGAACCGCAAGTTCCTGAACGTCATCCTCGGCGGCTTCGGCACCACCAGCGGCGCAGTCAGCGACACCGGCGGCGAAGCCCACGAGATCCGCAGCAACGAAGTCGGAATGTTGCTGAAAGACGCCAGCTCGGTGGTCATCGTGCCCGGTTACGGCATGGCTGTCGCGCAGGCGCAGAACGCGGTCAGCGAATTGACCAGGGCGTTGCGCGCAAAGAACGTCAACGTGCGTTTCGCCATCCATCCCGTCGCCGGCAGGCTGCCGGGACACATGAACGTACTGCTGGCGGAAGCCAACGTGCCCTACGACATCGTCCTCGAGATGGATGAGATCAACCCCGAACTGCCCGACACCGATGTCGTGCTCGTGATCGGCGCCAACGACATCGTAAACCCCGCCGCCCTTGAAGAGCCGAACAGCCCGATCGCGGGGATGCCGGTGGTTGAAGTGTGGAAAGCCGACACGGTGATCGTGCTCAAACGCAGCCTCGCCTCGGGTTACGCCGGCGTTGAAAACCCGCTGTTCTTCAAGGAAAACACCCGGATGCTGTTCGGCGACGCCGAAGACAGCGTGCGCGGCGTGCTGCAACAGATCTAAGCGTCCGGCCTGAACCCCGCGTTGTCCACGACGGTGTTTCCCTGCACCAGCGACGCACTGCAACAAATCCAAGCCCCCGGCCTCTGAACCGGCCCGCTCCGGGACAGCGACCGACCGGGCCGCACAGTTGGTTTACGGATGAACACAGGTCATTGGACACAGACCAGACACATACAAGGCATAAGATAGACATAGGGCAGACAAATGCCAGATACTTAAGGAATAACTGGACAATGATTAGACAAAAAGCAGACATAAGGTGGACATCAAGTAGGCCAGACCGAGCCGGTGCGGGGCAAACAGGCAATGCGCAAGGGTTGGCGGACTCGGCGATGCGGAGAACAGGTCAGGCGAGAGGGCGGTTTCCCTGCCCGAAACAGCCGGCGGGCTCGTCAATGCGGAGAACGGGCAGACCGATAGGGAGCAAACGAACGATGCGCAAAGAGGTGTTCCGCGTGAGCGGCGCCAGGTCTTCAGATCTTCAGGATCTGCTCCCGATATACCTTCAACTCCTCGATCGAAGCACGAATGTCGTCCATCGCGCGATGCGCACTCGGCTTTTTCGCTTCGTTCACCACGTCCGGCTTCCAGCGAAGCGCAAGTTCCTTCAGCGTGCTGACGTCGAGGTTGCGATAATGAAAGAACGCCTCGACCTCCGGCATCAGCCGCGCCAGAAAGCGCCGGTCCTGGCACACGCTGTTGCCGCACATCGGCGACTTGCCTGGCACCGCGTACTGCTTCAGAAACTCCAGCGTGCGCACCGCGGCTTCAGGGCAGGTTACGCCGCTCGCGCGCACCTCGTCGATCAGCCCCGAGCTCGTGTGCTGTTTCCGGTTCCATTCGTCCATGCGCCCGAGTACCGCTTCGGGCTGGTGGATTGCAAGCGACGGCCCCTCACCCAGTATCCGCAGATCCGGCGCGGTCACCAGCGTCGCGATCTCGATGATGGTGTCGGATGCGGTGTCCAGCCCTGTCATTTCGAGGTCTATCCAAATCAAATTGAGCGGGTCGGGAATCATCGGCGGACATACCCTCGCTATCTCTTGTACCTTAAACTACTCTATCATGCCCGAACACCGACAGACCGACCTCGATCACCGATGAGAAAAAAACGCCGCGGACTGACTGCGACGGCAAAAATCGGCCTGCTGCTGTGCACGGTTGCGGCCGCCGACGCGCCGCCCGCGCATTACGAGCAGAACTGTATCGCCTGCCATGCACGCATGACCGGCGGCAGAGGCGAAGCCCTTTACCAGCGCAAGGACCGGCTGGTCAACGCCTACGACGCATTGCTCGCGCGCATTGAGTATTGCCGACGGGGCGCCGGCGCCGACTGGAGCAAGGCCCAAAGCGACGAAGTCGCACGCGACCTGAACCGCCGCTTCTATCACTTCCCGCAGCCGCGATGAGCGACGACGCCTGTTGCGCGTACGTTATCTGCTGTCGCGGCGAGGCCGCCGTCGCCGAGCACAACGCCGGCGGACTGCGCCGCATATCGCCGGAAAAAACTCAACGCGCCGGTATGCGGCGGCCGTGTGTATGCGAACGCGGTGCAGCAATGCGGGCGATTGCAGTTGTCTTCCGGCTTCAAACGCCTGCGCCGAGTGAGTTGCGCCGGGCGCGAAAGAGCCTGGCCGAAAATTACAGCTGTCTTCTGGTTTCAAACGCCTGCGCGAGGGTCGTCGCGTCGATGAACTCCAACTCGCCCCCCACCGGCACCCCCTGCGCGAGGCGCGTGGTGTTGACCTTGTACTTGGCCGCAAGTTCCCCGATCAGATGCGCAGTGACGTCGCCCTCGACCGTGACGCCGGTTGCGAGTATCAGCTCCCTGATCTCGCCGTCGGCAAGCCTTTTCTCAAGAAACTTCATGCCGATCTCTTCGGGGCCGATGCCGTCGAGCGGCGATAATCTCCCGTGCAACACAAAGTAAACCCCTTTGAAGCCGGTGGTCGCTTCGAGCGCCATGAAGCCGGCGGGATTCTCAACGACACAAAGCAGCGACTGGTCGCGGCTTTCGTCGCGGCAGATCCAGCACAAAGGGTCTTCGCTGAACATCCGGCACCGGTCGCAATGGCTGATACATTCGAGCGACGTTTGCAGGGTCTCGCACAAGAACGCCGCGCCCTCGCGGTCTCTCTCGAGCAGGTAATAGGCAAAGCGTTGCGCGGTTTTCTGGCCGACGCCCGGCAGGCAGGTGAATGCCGCGATCAGGCGCTGCAACAGGGGCTGTTCCATACCCTCGTTCAGGCCCCGGGGTTTTCGGTCGGCCTGGTCGAGCCCGGCACGACGCTCGCGCCGAAATCATTTTTCAGAGACCGCACCACCGCATCACGATCGATCGATTCCTCGGCGTGACGCTGGCGCTGAAGCTGCTTTCTCTGCCGCACCTGCTCAGGCGTCTCTTGGTCGGGCGCCGCCGACTTGAAGTTGACCTTCACTTCGTGTCCCGCGACCTGTGCCAGCGCATCGCGGATCTTGCCCTCGAGCGCGGGCGTCTTGATCGAATCCAGATGCACGTCGAGTGCAAGCGTCACCTCGTTCTCGGATTGCACGCTGAACACCGAGTTCAGGCAAATTTCGCGTTGCGCCCCTGCGAGTTGCAACCGGTCTATCAACTCGAGCCAGCCGCCTTCAGCCGCCGCAAAATCCGCAAACCGGATCGGCGCCCCGGCGCCGTTGCCCGTCACGCGGTTTTGGTCATCGACGGCCGCGTTGTCCTCCATCGGTGGCGACGTCTGACGATCGACAGGCGGCGACGGTTCGACCGCTGTCACCGGTTCCGGCTCGGGTGGTGACGCGAACTCCGGCGCGGACTTCGCTGCAACGGACGGCAATGGCGCCCGGACGATCGCCTCCCTGCCTGCAACCGCGCCCTTGCCTGCGACCGCACCCTTGCCTGCGACCGCACCCTTGCCTGCGACCGCGCCCTTGCCTACGACCGCGCCCTTGCCTACGACCGCACCCTTGCCTGCGACCGCACCCTTGCCTGCGACCGCACCCTTGCCTGCGACCGCACCCTTGCCTACGACTGCGCCCTTGCCTGCGACCGCGCCCTTGCCTGCGACCGCGCCCTTGCCTACGACCGCACCCTTGCCTGCGACCGCACCCTTGCCTGCGACCGCGCCCTTGCCTGCAACCGCACCCTTGCCTGCGACCGCACCCTTGCCTGCAACCGCCTCTTTGCTTGCGACCGCCTCTTTGCCTGTGGAGACTGCGTCCTCGAGCGGACGGAAGCTCAGCATCCGCAGCATCGTCATCTCGAATGCACTCCTCGCGTCGGGCAGAAACGGCAGGTCACGCTTGCCGTTCAACGCAATCTGGTAGAACAACTGCGCATCCTCCGGCGTGATCGCCGACGCCAGCGCCGCCATTTCCCCGGCGTCAAACTGCGCGGGCGGCTCGGCGTCAGGCACCGCCTGACACACCGCTACTGTATGCAGCAGTTCAATCAAATCACCGAGCACGCCGCCAAAATCCACCGCCTTGCGGTACATGGTCTCGATCCGGTCAAACAGCCCCGCCGCGTCATTCGCGGTCACACAGCGCAACAACCCCGCCACCTCGTCGCGCGCCGCGAGACCCAGCATGGTCTCAACCTCCTGCGTCTTCAGACTGCCGTTGCCGTAGGCGATGGCCTGATCGAGCAAACTCAGCCCGTCGCGCACGCTGCCTTCGGCGGCGATCGCAACCTGCTTGAGCGCGGCGTCCTCGAAAGGCACCGATTCCGTCTTGAGCATCTGCGCGAGATACGCCTCGATCTCGCCCGGCAGCAGCCGCGTCAGATTGAACTGCAAACACCGCGACAGGATCGTTACCGGCAATTTCTGCGGATGCGTGGTCGCAAAAAAGAATTTGACATGATCCGGCGGTTCTTCGAGCGTTTTCAGCAGCGCGTTGAAGCTGCTCACCGAGAGCATGTGCACCTCGTCTATCAGATAGACCTTGAAGCGCCCGGCATTGGGCGCGTAATGCACGTCCTCGAGCAGTTCGCGCATATCATCGACACCGGTGCGCGAGGCCGCGTCGATCTCGGCGAGATCGACAAACCGCCCTTCGTCTATCTGCCTGCACGCCGAACATTCGCCGCAGGGCTTCACCCCGATACCGGTCTCGCAGTTCAGACACTTGGCGAGGATGCGCGCGATCGTCGTCTTGCCGACGCCGCGGGTGCCCGCGAACAGATAGGCGTGATGAAGACGACCGAGTTCGAGCGCATTGGACAACGCACGCACCACGTGCGCCTGCCCCAACACTTTGTCAAAAGTACGCGGACGCCATTTACGCGCCAGCACCTGATAAGCCATTGTCCCTCCTGAAAGCGGCCGCCCGTGACCGGACGCCCCATAACCCATCTGCGAAAACCGCAAAGCGGCCGTCAAAAGCGCTATTCAAACATACTCAAGCCGCCGGGGGAATGACGCACGGCAGACAGGCTAAAGCCCGAGCACGTCGCCCATGCCGTAAAGTCCGGGCGCGTGCCCGGCGGCCCATACGGCGGCGCTGACCGCGCCGCGCGCAAACGCGAGGCGGCTCGACGCCTTGTGCGTGATCTCGACTTCCTCGCCGGCAAACGACAGCATCGCGGTGTGCTCGCCGAAAACGTCGCCGCCGCGGATCGAATGAAAACCGATTTCCTTTTCCCTGCGCACACCGGTCTTGCCCTGACGTCCATATACGGCGCAACGCGAAAGATCCAGACCGAGCGCGTCGGCGGCGATCTCACCCATGCGCAGCGCGGTACCCGAAGGCGCATCGACTTTGTAGCGATGGTGCGCTTCGACGATCTCAATGTCGGCTTCGTCACCGAGCACCTCGACCGCGCGCCTGAGCAACTGAAAGCACAGGTTCATGCCGAGGCTCATGTTCGGCGCGATCACCAGCGGCATTGACTCCGCCAGCGCCTTGATCCGCGCGCGTTGCACGTCATCGAAACCCGTGGTGCCGACCACCGCGGCCCTGCCCGCGTCAGCGCAACGTTCGAGCGCGGCCATCGCGCCGTCGGGCACTGAAAAGTCGATCAGCACGTCAAACCCGGCGGGGTCGATCGTGCCGGCCTCCTGCACCGCCACCGGCAACGCGCCGCTTGCGGACACCATCTCGCGGTCGTACGCATCGGCGAGCACGGCGGCGTCCGACAACGCCACCGCCTCCACCACCGCGCGCCCCATGCGCCCGGCGGCACCGTTCACCGCCACTTTCACCGTCATCCGTTATGCCTCCCGTTGCTCACGACGACCTCGCCCGCGCACTATAATTAGATGGAACTTATATACAATAATTCGCAAGTGAATCCTGCATATCCATTGACGGATCATCCGCTCCTCCCCGTCCAGCCGCGCCAGTCCCCAACGCCAATATGTTGAGCGCGGCATTCACGTCCACATTCCCCGCGTATCCGCAGGATACGCATTTGAAGGGAATTATATACAATAATCCCTGCGGGGCTCTTAAGCCGACTCGCGCTTTTCCGGCCGCCTGTCGGGGCAATCTCCACATGCAGAAACCTCATTCCCAAAGGCCGGACGCTATTCGGATTTGCTGAAAGACCTGATACCGGTTTGTAAATTGCCCCCCCGGCACACCACCGCCGGCAGGCGTCCGGTCAAGAGCCCGAAAACCCGCATCCGCGATACCGGCATTTTGCACGCCATGTCGGATCTTCCAATCCCTGTTAAGATAATGGAGACCTTTCCCCTCATTGAAAACAGAAGATATAAATGAAACTTGATTGCGTCTTGACGGCCTGCAATACCAAGCCGCTGTATTACGATTTCATACCGCTGTTTCTGGCTGCGTGGAATAAAGTGTATCCGGAAGTTGATGTCAAGATTTTATTGATTCATGACTTTTTGCCTGAAGAATTGCATCAATTCGAGAAAAACATCATATTGTTCAAACCCATTGAGAATATTTCAACCGCTTTTATATCGCTACACATCAGGGACCTATATCCCTGCATTCTGAATTACAAAAACGGAGTAATGATCACGGATATAGACGATATACCGATGAGCAGATATTTTACGGAGAACATCAAAAAATACCCCGATGATAAATGGATATATTTACGGGGTAATTGGAAATCCGATGATGGAAAAAGCATAGCTACGTGCTGGAACGTAGCAACACCATCAGTGTGGAAGGAAGTGTTTAATATCCATAGCATTGATGACATAAAAAACAGGCTGGTCGAAATCCATGAAAAAATAAATCCTGAGGGTATTCCCAACGTAACTGGTTGGGAGTCAGATCAAGAAAACTTATACCAATGTGTAATGGAGTGGAATCAAAAAACAGGGAACTACATATCGTTACGTGATGAAAACACCGGTTATTCCAGATTGGATAGAGGATTTCTCACCAAATTAAGCAGAATAAAGGAGTATAAGATCAAAAAAGGATATTACAGTGATTATCACTGCCTTCGCCCATATAAAGAATATAAATCCATAAATGACAGGATAGTAAGTTTATTGCCCCCCCATCCCCCCTACAGAAGATATAGATTTATAAAGAAAATGTATCGCACAAAGAACAAACTCACAGGAATCATGCGGTTTTATGTCACGAGGATTGTCCGTATAGCAGCGCGGATTATCGTATATAAGTCCCCAAAAAATTCTTGACGCCCTTGATCCAGGCGTCGATCTTCGGCGTATGCTTCTTGCGGCTGCCGCCGAGCGCGGCATCGAATTGCCGCAACAATTCCTTCTGCTCGCCGGTCAGGTTGACCGGCACTTCGACCTGCATACGACAGACGATATCGCCCCGCGCGCCCCCGCGCAGCGGCTTGATGCCCTTGCCGCGGATACGCAACTGCCGGCCGTTCTGAGTGCCCGCCGCCACTTTCAACTTGAAGCGCCCGTCGAGTCCCGGCACCTCGACCTCGCCGCCGAGCGCCGCAGTCACAAAATTCACCGGCACTTCGAGCAGCAAATTGACACCGTCGCGCTTGAACAGCTTATGCGGCTTGACCCTGACCCTGACATACAAGTCTCCGGCCGGGCCGCCGCCGCGACCGCCCTCACCTTCACCCGCAAGCCGAACACCGTCGCCGTCGTCAACTCCCGCCGGGATCTTGACCGACAATTCCCGCGTCCTGCGTACACGCCCTTCGCCGCGACACTCGCCGCACAGTTCGGATACGATGCGTCTCTGTCCGCGGCATCGCGGGCAAGTCTGGCGGACCGAGAAAAACCCCTGCTGCATCCGGATCTCGCCGGTGCCCCGGCATTGCCCGCACTCCTTCATGCCCGCGCCGAGCTTTGCACCCGAACCGTTGCAAGTGCCGCAGGTTCTCGGCGCACCGACGCGGATGTGCTTTTCAACTCCGAACGCCGCTTCCTCAAGCGTCAGTTCGAGCGCATATTCGAGGTCCCTACCGGCATGAGCGCTCGAGGCGCGACGATTCCCCTGACCGAAGACGTCGCCGAAGATGTCGCCGAAGACGTCGCCGAAATCGGCAAATCCGCCGAAGCCCGACGCATCCGCACCGCCGCCCGCGCCCACGTTCACGCCGGCGTGGCCGAATCGGTCGTACGCGGCGCGCTTCTGGTCATCCGACAGCACCTCGTAGGCTTCCTGCGCCTCCTTGAAACGGCGCTCGGCTTCGGTATCTCCGGGGTTGCGGTCGGGATGATATTTCATCGCCAGACGGCGATAGGCTTTCTTGACCTCGTCGGCGTCGGCCTGACGGGAAACATTCAGCGCTTCGTAATAATCTTTCGCCACTGATCAGCCCTCCGCCGGTCAATCCTCAACGCGCAGTCTTCAGCTTTTCATTAAACAAAAACTCCCGAACCGAAAAAGGCCGGGAGCTTTCAACACCTCGACGCAGAACGCCGCCGGACTCACCGTCACTTCTTGGTGTCGTCCACTTCCTCAAACTCTGCATCTACGACGTTGTCCTTGTCGCCGTCGGCGCCCTGCTCCGCGGCGGCAACCTCGGCGGCCTCCTTGTACGCGCGTTCGGCGAGTTTGGCCGACGCTTCGGCGAGCGCGGTGGTCTTGCTTTCTATCGCTGCCTTGTCATCGCCCTTGAACGCCTCTTTCAACTCCGAGATCGCGGCCTCGATACGCGCCTTCTCGTCGGCCTCGACCTTGTCGCCCATCTCCTTCAGGGACTTCTCGGTCGCGTGCATCAACTGATCGGCCTGATTGCGCGCGGTGACCATCTCCTGAAACTTGCGGTCTTCCTCGGCGTGCTTTTCGGCATCATCGACCATCGACTTGATCTCTTCCTCGGACAGCCCGCTCGACGCTTTGATCTCTATCGACTGCTCCTTGCCGGTCGCCTTGTCTTTCGCACCCACGTTCAGGATGCCGTTGGCATCTATGTCGAACGACACCTCGATCTGCGGCATTCCGCGCGGCGCCGGCGGAATGTCGGCGAGGTCAAAGCGGCCGAGCGACTTGTTGGCCGACGCCTTTTCGCGCTCACCCTGCAGCACGTGCACCGTCACCGCCGGCTGATTGTCCTCGGCGGTCGAGAACACCTGCGTCTTGTGCGTCGGGATTGTCGTGTTCTTGTCGATCAACTTTGTCATCACGCCACCGAGCGTCTCGATGCCGAGCGACAATGGCGTCACATCAAGCAGCAGCACGTCCTTGATATTGCCGCCGAGCACGCCCGCCTGCACCGCGGCGCCGACCGCAACCGCTTCGTCGGGATTGACGTCCTTGCGCGGATCCTTGCCGAAGAACTCACCGACCTTTTCCTGCACTTTCGGCATACGGGTCTGCCCGCCGACCAGGATCACGTCGCTGACGTCGGAAGTGCTGAGGCCCGCGTCGGACAGCGCCTGCTTGCAGGGCGCGATCGTCTGCTCGACCAGATCCTCAACCAGCGATTCGAGTTTCGCCCGCGTGAGCTTCATGTTCAGGTGCTTCGGCCCCGACTGGTCCGCCGTGATGTACGGCAGGTTGACTTCGGTCTGCTGGCTGGAAGACAGCTCGATCTTGGCTTTCTCGGCGCCCTCTTTCAGCCGTTGCAGCGCGAGCGGATCCTCGTGCAGATTGACCCCCTGATCGCGCTTGAACTCGTCCGCGAGATAATTGATGACCCGCATGTCGAAGTCCTCGCCGCCGAGGAAAGTGTCGCCGTTGGTCGCGAGCACTTCAAACTGGTGTTCGCCATCCACATCGGCGATCTCGATGATCGAAATGTCAAAAGTGCCGCCGCCGAGGTCGTACACCGCGATCTTCTGGTCGCGCTGCTTCTTGTCGAGACCGTAGGCAAGCGCCGCCGCGGTTGGCTCGTTGATGATGCGCTTGACATCCAGCCCCGCGATGCGGCCCGCGTCCTTCGTCGCCTGGCGCTGGGAATCATTGAAATAGGCGGGAACGGTGATTACCGCGCTTTTGACTTCCTCGCCGAGATACTCCTCGGCGGTCTTTCTCATCTTCATCAGCACGCGCGCCGACACTTCTGGCGGCGCCATCCGCTTGTCCTTCGCTTCAACCCACGCGTCGCCGTTGTCGGCCTTGACGATCTTGTAAGGCACCAACTTCATGTCCTTGGCAACCACTTCCTCGCTGAAACTGCGCCCGATCAGCCGCTTCACAGCGAACAATGTGTTGGCGGGGTTGGTGACCGCCTGCCGCCGCGCAGCCTGGCCTACGAGCACTTCCTCATCGTCAGTGAACGCAACCACCGAAGGCGTCGTACGGCCCCCCTCGCTGTTTTCGATCACGCGCGGGGTGTCGCCGTCCATGACAGCGACGCACGAGTTGGTCGTGCCCAGATCAATGCCGATGATTTTTTCCATGTTTTAACACTCCCTGAAGGTGTCCCCGATGACCACCGGGAAACTTGTTCGCATAAAATGGGGGCAAACCCCGCTGTTTCAAGGCGTTTTTCGTCCTTCCCGGCGTCTTCAGCCTCGTTTTCAGCAGCCACCGGCGCCATTTTGAACCGGCGCCGCCACCACGACCATCGCCGGGCGCAACAGGCGGTCGTTCAACAAATATCCCTTCTGCACCACCTCGACCACGGTACTCGGCGCGTGCTCGTCGGTCTCAAAAGTTGACACCGCCTGATGTAACTCCGGGTCAAACGCCTGTCCCGCCGGCGATACTTCCTGAATGCCGAATTTTCTGAACACCTGTTCCAGCGATTTCAGCGTCAAGCGCACGCCTTCAAGCACACTCTCGACCGTACCCGAATTTACGTCGTCGCGCAGGCCGCGCTCGAGGTTGTCCTTTATGTCGAGCAACTCGGTTGCAAACGATTCGAGTGCGTATTTCCTGACACGCGCGACTTCCTTGACAGTGCGCTTGCGCGTGTTCTCGAGTTCGGCGTGCGCGCGCAATGCCTGATCGCGGAACTCTTCGGCCCTGCGCTCGGCCTCGGCGAGTTGTTCCTCGGCGGAAAGCCCGGCGGCGCCCTGCTCACCGGCGTCAACATCGTCGGCGGCACCGACACCGTCAGCAACGTTTTCAGGCGTTTGTTTGTCTTCGTCGTTCATCGCTGATTCATGCGGGCAACCGCCGACCTGCGCGCCGGCGTGGCAGGCGGACACCGATACATGGGGGCTAAGTACTATGCTTCAAGGCTTGCCCGAGCAATTTTGCAGTGACATCCACCAGCGGGACAACGCGCCCATACGCCATGCGGGTCGGGCCGATCACCGCGAGTACACCGACGACCTGGTTATCCACCGCATACGGGGCGGATACGACGCTGCACCCCTGCAACGCCAGGTAACCGGACTCCTGCCCGATGAAGATCTTGACGCCCTGCGCCTCGGTACACTTGTCGAGTATATTCAGTATCTCGCGTTTTTCGTTGAGTGCGCCGAACAGCCGATACAAACAGTCAACGTCCGCGAGTTCCTCAAACTGCATCAGGTTGGTCTGCCCGGACACCATGCAGTCACTCTTCTGCGGCAGATCCTTGAACATTTGCCCCGCAAGTTTGACCGCCTCAAGCACCACGCGGTTAACGTGCTCACGCACGTCATGCAGCTCCTGCATGATCTTCCTGCGCATCTCCCCGAGACCGCTGTCGCTGAAATGCTCGTTGAGGTAGTTCGAGTAACTGACCAGCTCATGGCTGCTGTATTCACGGTCCATCTTCAGGATCAGGTTCTCAATCCCGCCGTTTTGCAGGATCAGCACGGCGAGCACACGCCGTTCGTCGAGGCTGATGAATTCCACGCGCTTCAGGCGCGCCGCCGGGCTGCGCTGCACCGTCACGATGCCCGCCATCTGTGCGAGTTCCGATAACAGACCCCCCGCCTCTTCGCACAGTACGCGCCCTTCTTTGTCGGTGCCGAGGTTTTGCCGCAGGCGTTTCAGATCGCGTTCCGGCAACGGCTTCATCTTGAGCATCGTATCCACGAATTTGCGGTAGCCGAGCGCCGTCGGCAACCGCCCCGCCGAAACGTGCGGCGACGTGATGTAGCCGAGGCTCTCAAGATCCGCCATCACGTTGCGCACCGTCGCCGCGCTCAGATTAAGACCGGCGCTTTTGACCAGCGTGCGCGAACTCACCGGCTGCCCGGTCCGGATGTAGTTTTCAATCAGCGCGTGCAGAATCGTTTGCGCCCGCACGCTCCACAAAGATCTGTCGGGTGTTGAATGGGACATTGGACTCAGGGGCGTATCAGGATATATGGGAATTATATACAATAGTCCCTGCGAGGCTCTTGAGCCGGTTCACGCTCCTCCGGCCACCTGCCGGGCAATCTCCATATACAGCAGCCTCACTCCCAAAGGCCGGACGCTATCCGGATTTGCTGAAAGACCTGATGCCGGTTCGTAAATTGCCCCCCGGCACGCCAACGCCGGCAGGCGTCCGGTCAAGAGCCCGAAAAACCGCATCCGCGATACCGGCATTCTGCACGCCTTGTTGGATCTTCAGTCAATGAACTCATGAAGCCCACTTATTATTTTTACATTTGGGCAATTGCTGCTTAAGATAAACAGAGATCTCTCCCCTCTCGACGACAAGATACACAAATGAAACTTAATTGTATCTTAACGGCCTGCGATGCCAGGCCGTCGTATTGCGGCGTGGATTCAACTCCCAAGTGCAACTCACTGATCGGAAGAGAGGGCAAGCTGGTATGGCATAGTCTCTTCCCTTCCTATATAAAGAAGAAGCACCAATGAATCGCCATACACAGCCCACCCGGGAACAGCGATACCAGATCAAGGCCTATATGAAAGTAGGCTGCAATCAATCCCAAACACCCCGGCTGATTCGGTGTGCATACATCCACCGTCAGCCGGGAGATACGCCGCAATGTCGGCCTCCGGGCTATCGTCCCGGGCAGGCGCACGAACTGGCTCTGAAGCGCCGTTCGGACAAGGTTCAGCCTCGCATTGAGGCAAGCACCCGGCAGTCAGTCGATCATCTGTTGCAGAAGGACTGGCGCCCTGAACAGATCAGCGGCTGGCTCAACACTGAAGAGGCCTGTCAGTCAGCCACGAATGGATTGACCAGCGCGTTTATTGGGACAAGCGCTACGAGGGCTGGGAAGTCGCCACCATCATCGGCAAGGATGGTGCGCAGGCGATTGTTTCGCTGACCGAGAGAAAGTCGAAACTGACGATGCTGGCCAAGGTCGATCGCAAAACCGCGTCGCAGGTTGCGCATGCCATCATCGAGTTATTGATTCCGGTCAAGGATTCGGGCACAATTACTTCGGACTGCGGAAAGGAGTTCGCGCATCATCAGCAGATTGCGTCGGAACTGGATGCCGATTTTTACTTTGCGCATTCTGATGCCGCCTGGGAGCACAGGCTGAACGAAAACATCAGTGGATTGGCAGGGCAGTATTTTCCCAAGAAGTGTGACTTCAGGCGCATCGGCAAGAGGCAGGTCGAGCACGTGATGAAGAAACTGAACAACCGTCCCGGAAAATCTCTGGGGTTTAAGACGGCCAATGGAGTATCCTTTGGCATCGAACCTGACGTTGCGCCTGCAAGTTGAATCCACGGAGGAAAAGAACGATTGTTTACGCGAATTTGTTGTTGCGACGCTGAGGTTCTTCCTGAACGGCGCCGGTCAGGCGCGGATAACTTTTGAAGAGAAAGGCCGATGAAAATCCTTATCAATTATACAACTCCCAACTTCAGGGCCTCCCAAGAGTTGAATAGTGCGACGGGGCTTTTGCCAGGCGGTTTTGACAAAGTCATTGAATATTCGCCTGATGACCTTGACGAGGCTTTTCGGCGATCAAATGAATCTATTCTGAACAAAAGAAAGTGGGCAGGTTATTATCCCTGGAAGCCATATATCATCAAGAAATCCCTGAAAAGCATAAAAGCCGACGACTTTCTGTTTTATTCCGACGCAGGCAGTGTTTTTACCGGCTCCATCGCACCGCTGATCAAGGTGATGCAACAAACAGATCAGGACGTGATTGCTTTCAAAAGTAAACAGTACGAACGTGTACGAACCAAAAGAGATGCGTTCATTTTGATGGAGTGCGATACGGCTGAGTATGCCGACTCATATCAAATCGAGTCTGGCTTTTCCTTGTGGAAGAAAACGACATTCAGCATGAAATTGGTCAACGAGTGGCTATCCTACGCTCAGGACGAGAGGATCATTACTGACATGCCTAATCAATGCGGCAAGGAAAATCATCCGGAATTCCTGGGGCATCGACGCGACCAGAGTATAGAGTATATGGAGTCTCCTATGCAAAAAACATCAGGTGCTGGTTCATAGAAGAATTTACATATTCAAAATACAAAGCCAGACTTTGCATCTCGGTGACGATGAAGAGCCGTATTCTGCGTGTCCCTGCTTTATTTTTCTTCATAGAAACAACTTTAACCTGTTGCTCAGGTTTTACCTGACCGCCTCGTTGGAGTCTCGCTTAAAACTTCCGATTTTCAGAAAAATAATTTGGGGGGTATTAAGGCATTCGTTAAGCAAATACTTGAGAAGGTGGTGTCGCGGGTTTTTCGGTAAAACGCAGGGGAGCCCCTTCGGGTCGGGAAGCTGAAGCTTTTGGGAAGACTGTAAAAAACGGCGAAAGCTTCACCGGTCATCTCAAGTGGTGGAGGCGGCGGGAATCGAACCCGCGTCCGTAAATTCTCTGCCTTCGGCGCTACATGCTTAGTCTCGCGTTTGATCTGACCTGCGGTGCCCGGCGAGACAAGGCAGACCGGCAGGCGGTCCCGCTGAACGGCGAAGGGAAGAGAACGGTGCATTTGATCCAGACGGCTGGGGCGTGGATTCAACTCCCAAGTGCAACTCACTGATCGGAAGAGAAGGCAAGTCTGGTATGGCATAGTCTCTTCCCTTCCTGTAAAAGCAGAAGCACCAATGAATCGCTATACACAGCTCACCCGGGAACAACGATATCAGATCAAGGCTTATATGGAAGCAGGCCGCAATCAATCCCAAACACCCCGGCTGATCGCGGTGTGCACGAATTCACCTTCAGCCGGGGGATACGCCGCAATGCCCGCCTCCGGGGCTATCGTCCCGGGCAGGCGCACGAACTGGCTCTGAAGCGCCGTTCAGACAAGGTTCAGCCTCGCATTGAGGCAGACCCCGGCAGTCAGTCGATCATCTGTTGCAGAAGGACTGGCGCCCTGAACAAACCAGCGGCTGGCTTAACACTGAAAAGGCCTGTCAGTCAGCCACGAATGGATTGACCAGCGCGTTTATTGAGACAAGCGCTACGGCGGCATCTGCGCTGCCACAAGCAACGCCGCAAACGCCACACCCAGAGGCATGACCGCCGCGTGCAGTTGCAGGGTTGCGTGCGGATAGATCAACGTCCCGCCGTGATTGATTGCAAGCAGCGCCACGGGAACTGGGAAGTCGCCACCATCATCGGCAAGGGTGGTACGCAGGCGATTGTTCCGCTGGCCGAGAGAAAGTCGAAACTGGCGATACTGGCCAAGGTCGGTCGCAAGACCGTGTCGCAGGTTGCGTATGTCATCATCGAGCTATTGCCCCCGATCAAGGGTCGGGGGCACACGATTACTTCTTATTTTTACATTTGGGCAATTGCCGTTAAGATAAACAGAGACTTCTCCCCTCTCGACGACAGGATACACAAATGAAACTTGATTGCGTCCTAACAGCCTGCAATACTAAGCCGTTGTATCGCGGTTTCATACCGCTGTTTCTGGCCGCGTGGAATAAATTGTACCCGGAAGTTGACGTCAAGATTTTATTCATTCATGACTTTTTGCCTGAAGAATTGCACCAATTCGAGAAAAACATCATATTGTTCAAGCCCATTGACAATGTTTCAACTGCTTTTACATCGGAATACCTCAGGTGCCTATATCCTTGCATTTTAAATTACAAAAACGGGGTAATGATCACGGATATAGACGATATACCACTCAGCAGGTATTTTACGGAGAACATCAAAAAAATACCCGATGATAAATGGATATATTTAAGAGATTTTAAATTTAAATCCAGTAGAGGTGACGAGATAGCTATATGCTGGCAAATAGCGACACCATTATTGTGGAAAGAAGTGTTTAATATCCATGGCATGAATGATATAAAAAACAGACTGGTCGAAATCTATCAAAAAACAAGTCCCACGGAGATTCCCGGCAAAAGAAGTTGGGGCAATGATCAAAAGGAGTTATACCGACGTTTAATGAAATGGAATCAAAGAACAGGTAACTACATATCGTTACGTGATAAAGACACCGGTTATGCCAGATTGGATAGAATATATTTCACCAGATTAAACAGAATAAAGGAGTATAAGATCAAAATAGGGTTCTACAGTGATTATCACTGTCTTCGCCCATACGAAAAATATAAACTCGTAAATGACAAAATAGTAAGCTTATTGCCCCCTCCCCTTCCTTACAGAAGATATAGATTTATTAAAGAACATATTGACACACTGGCAAAACTCATAGAGATTATAAAGAGCATGTTTGCCATACCGAAAAAACTCATAAAGGTGATGTGGTTTTATGTCACGAGGATTGTTCGCATGGTCAAATAAATTGCGGCAGTTCAAACCCGTCCTGGCAGTTGCCGGTTCTTTGGATCTGTTGCCGTCGGATCAATTCGGATAATCAATCTCTCGCGCTAAATCTGAAAGATTAAACAGCAACACATCTGCTCAACGTTCAGTGAACCGTCAACATTCATGCACACACAAACCGGATTCCGGGGCGGACGGGTAATCGCGATATAATTGCGCTTCGATGAGCATTGACGTCAACAGTATCAAGCGGGTCGGCTTGATCGTCAAGCCGAATGCGGTGCGCGCAGTCGAGCTGGCCTCGGCGCTCGCGGACTACCTGCTGAAACGCTTTGACACGGTCGTTGCGGATGAGGCGACCATCGACGACATCGGCAACACGCAGTTGACCGCCGTCGCAAAAGACGAGATCGGCAAAGCCTGCGACCTCGCGATCGCGCTCGGCGGCGACGGCACTTTCCTGAACGCGGCACGCATGATGGCACGCAACAAAGTGCCGGTCATCGGCGTCAACCTCGGCCACTTGGGCTTTCTTGCCGAAGTGCCGCCCGAAGACATGACCGGGCGACTGGAACGTATTCTGGGCGGCGATTGTCACATCGAGGAGCGCACGATGATCGGCGTCACCTACCGCCGCAAAGATGAAGTACTGAGCCGACAGGACGCCTGCAACGACCTGGCACTCAAGCATAAGGGCTCGGTGCGCATGATCGAGGTGGACACTTCGATCGACGGCGTATTCCTGAACACGGTATGGTCGGACGGCCTGATCGTCTCGACCCCGACCGGCTCAACCGGCTATGCGCTGTCGAGCGGCGGGCCGATCATTGAGCCGACACTCGATGCATTGCTGCTGGTGCCGATCTGCCCGCACACCCTGAGTTACCGCCCGCTGATCGTGCAGCCCGGCAAATCCATTGAAATCCGGTACACCCTGCGCAACGAAGATGCCGGCCTCGCGTCGGTGGACGGACAGATCAATCAGGTGCTGACGCCCGGCGATACCGTGGTCGTGGAGACATTGCCTTACAAGTTGCAGCTGATCCAGCCGTCGGATCATGATTATTTGCGGACGTTAAGGACCAAGCTGCGATGGAGCGAACGTCTCTGAGTTGATCATGCGGGTTTTGCGCGCTTCCTTTGTTGAAAAAATGCTTCCGTTGCTCACTTACCAATCTGTAAGCTGCGCTACGGGTCATTTTTTCGCCTCGAAATCATCTCAAAACCCGCATGATCACTGGTGGCGGGTTCCGGGCGCTTCCTTTGTTGAAAAAAAGCCGCTGCATCCATGCTGAAATCACTGATCGTTGAGAACTTCACCATCATCAGGAAGGTGCAGCTCGAATTCAGCGCCGGAATGTCAACGATCACCGGTGAGACCGGCGCCGGCAAATCCATCCTGATCGAAGCGCTGGGCCTCGCGCTCGGGCAACGCGCACAATCGCACTACCTGAATAGCGACGGCAGGCTGTCGGTCACGCTCGACGTCGGGCTGGACAACCTGCCGACAGTCGCGGCGTGGCTCGAAGAGCATGAACTTGCGAGCAACGGCGAATGCATCCTGCGGCGTACGCTTGCGCGCGACGGGCGTTCGCGCGCGTTCATCAACGGTGTGCAGGTACCGCTCGCGCAGTTACAGGTGTTGAGCGACCGGCTCATCGAGATCGTCGGGCAGAACGTGCAACAGTCGTTGATGCAGGCCAACCGGCATCTCGACATCCTCGACGCACAATGCGAACACGACGACACGCTGGGCGAACTCAAGTCGGTGCAACGGCAATGGAGCGAGCTGTCGCAAAAACTCGAGACGCGCCTCAGGCAAAGCAGCGAGCTCGAAGACCGCCTCAAACTGCTGAACTACCAGGTCAGGGAACTCGAGGAGTTCGCGCCCGATGAAGGTGAATTCGAGGAGGTTGACCAAGCGCACCGGCGCCTGTCGAAGAAAGAACTGCTGCGTGAGGAAGCGCACAGGGCGCTGGCGCTGCTTGACGAAACCGAATCCGGCAACGCGTCGTCACAGATTGCGGCGGCCATGCGTGCGCTGCACAAGCTCACCGATGCCGACGCCGGACTCGCCACCGCAAACGAGCAACTCGCCACCGCGATCGACCACGTTCAGATCGCAAGCCGGGAAATCCGCGACTGTCTCGAGCGCATCGAAACCAGCGAGGGAGACTACCACAGGCTGGAGAAGCGCCTGCAAGGCTATCTCGACCTTGCACGCAAATACAAAACCCGGCCGGAAACGCTCGCCGCGTTTTATCGCAACCTCAAACACGAACTCGACGAAATCGAAAGCCCAGACGCGCGCCCCGAAGCAATGGAGCGCCAACTCAGCGGGCTCAGAGCGCGCTACGCAACGCTCGCCGACAGGATAAGCAGGCGGCGGCGAACGGCGGCGGCGGCACTGTCAAAACAGGTGACGCAGACTCTGGGCGAACTCAATATGCAGGGCGCCGAATTCAGCGTCGTGTTCAATCCGCACGAAGACGATGCACCGAAACCCCACGGCCGGGAACAGGCCGAGTTCTTCGTGCGCACCAATGCCGGGCAACCGCCCGGCCCGCTCGCACGGATCGCGTCGGGCGGCGAGTTGTCGCGCGTGAGTCTCGCGATACAGGCGGCGTTCGCAGCGAAAAGACCGGTCCCGACGCTGGTGTTCGATGAGGTAGATGCCGGCGTCGGCGGCAAGACCGCCGAGATGGTCGGCAAACTGCTGAAGAAGATCAGCCGCAACGCCCAGGTATTCTGCGTCACCCACCTGCCGCAGGTCGCGGCGCAGGCCGACCACCATTTCCGGGTCAACAAACACGAGAAAAAAGGCCATACGCATATCGACGTGGCCGAACTACCGGCGGTGGAGCGTCGGCACGAGATCGCGCGCATGATGGCGGGTACCGAGATCACAAAGAAATCACTCGCGCACGCCGATGAAATGCTGTCCGGGCTGCATTGACCGCAACGCGGCTGTTACGGATGACCCGGCCTGCCGGGCGGCGGGTTCGCACCCCTACTTCAGGTGCTCACAATTTTCCTTGTTGCAATCGACGTACAGCGTCAACTCATGATCGGCGATCGAGAAGCCGTTGCGTTGCGCAACCTCGCGCTGACGCTGTTCAATCGTCTCGTCCATAAACTCGGTGATCCTGCCGCAACGAATGCACACCATGTGGTCGTGATGGTGCCCGCGGTCGAGTTCATAAACTGCCGTGTTGCCCTCAAAATGATGGCGGATCACCAGCCCCGCCGCCTCGAACTGCGTGAGTACTCTGTACACCGTCGCGAGGCCGATCTCCTCGCCCTTTTCGATCAACTTCCTGTACAGAACCTCGGCAGTGACATGCCGGGTGTCGCTCCTCTCGAGCAATTCGAGGATCTTCATCCTCGGCAATGTGACCTTGAGACCGACATCTCTGAGGTTTTGACGTTCGACAGCACTCATAACAAAAACCGGTTGACCGTTTCAACACCGGAATGCGCGATATTAACACCGCCCGCGAATATCTCTCAACACCGCACCGGAAGCGATACAATCCGCGCTACCCGAGCAGCCGACATCCGATGAAAACTTCAATCCTCCCGCCGATCGCCGCCTCGCTGGCACTGGCATTACTGTGCGTCGGCTGCTCGTCCAAGTCAAAGGTCGGCGAAAGCACGGAATTTTTCAAAAAGATCTTCAGAAAAGAGACTTACTCACTGTACCGCATAGACATCCAGCAGGGCAACGCGATTGACCCCGCCCAACTCACGAGGCTGAAGACCGGAATGACCAAAGATCAAGTGCGCTACCTGCTCGGTAACCCGCTGGCGGAAAACGTGTTCCACAAAAACCGCTGGCACTACATCTACTACCTGATACCCGGCAAAGGAGAAACGAAAAAGTACCGTCTCGTACTGTACTTTGACCAGGACCGGTTGATCAACATCCAGCCGTCAAAGATGCTCGCCGAGCTCATGGAAAAATCACGCCAAAACCCGCGCCCGAAATAATGTCTGCCGCTGAATCCTCAATCGGCATCGCCATCCCGGCGGGCGGAGGTCAGGCCTGCCGCGTCGAACGCCGCCGCCGCGCCTCCATCGGGCCGCAGTTGAGCGGACGGTAGATCTCGATGCGGTCGCCGGCGGCGGGCACGGCGTCGAGCGCGACGCGTTCACCGAAAATGCCGACCGCCCCGTCGCCCCGCAGGGGATCCAACCCCGGCGGGCATTGCTTGAGAATGCCGCAGCGCCGAATGATCTCGGCGACAGTCTCACCCGTCGCCGCGCGCAAGCTCAGCGTAACACAACGCCCGCGCTCGGCGTACACAACCTTAATTTCAACAGCGCCGACTCCCACGTTCACCGGCGCTTCCTCATTCGTATATTTCACGGGCGCGCGCAACGAAAGCATCGACCAGAGACAACACCGCCTGATTGAACATCGGCTTGAACAGGCTCGCGTAAACACGGTTTGAAAAATCAAAGTGCAACTCGAACACCACTTTGCAATTCTTGTCGTCAATCGCAATGAACGACCACTTGCCGTTGAGCCGCTCGAACGGCCCCTCGGCCAATGCCATCTCAATCGAATCCGGCGGCGCGTTGCGGTTCAGCGTGGTGAACGACAGACCAACGCCCTTGTGCTTGAGGTGCAGGGTCGCACGCACCCGTTCGCCGTCGTCGGCCTCGACCACCGACTTGACACACCACGGCAGGAAACTGTCGTAAGCGCCGACGTCGCTGACCAGCGCGTACATCTGATCGCATGAATACGCCACCATCGCCTGGCGGGAGATTGCAGCCATACCCTAAAACGGCCAGACGAGACCGACGAAGACGGTCGCGATTGCGAGCGGGCTGAGATACCGCAGCATGAAACGCCACAGCCGGTAAAAGCCCCGGTGCCTGATATTGAGTTCCTCGCGCAATACGAAAGCCGGCAGCTTCCAGCCGGCGAACAGCGCGATCAGCAGACCGCCGAACGGCAGCAGCAAGTTGGACGCAAGATAGTCCAGCGAATCAAACACGGTGCGCCCGAATACCGTCCAGTGCTCGGCGTCGCTGAACGAGAACACCGTGCCGAGACCGACCAGCCAGGCAACGCCGCCGATGATGCACGCTGCGGCGCCGCGACTCAACCGCCAACTGTCGGTCAGCCAGGACAGCCCCGGCTCAACCAGGGACACCGCCGACGTCCACGCCGCGATGAACAACAAAAAGAAAAACACACCGCCGAGCAAATCGCCGCCCGGGATGGCGCCGAACGCCAATGGCAGGGTCTCGAAGACCAGCCCCGGCCCCTGCCCCGGCGCAAGACCGTACTGAAACACCAGGGAGAACACGATCAGCCCGGCGACGACCGCGACCAGCGTGTCCATCGCCGCGATCGCAAACGTCGCGCGTACGATCGGGATGTGCGGCGGCAGGTAGGAACCGTACGCCATGATCGCACCGAGACCAAGACTCAGCGAGAAAAACGCCTGCCCCATCGCCGCGAGTACCCCGGCACCCGTGAGTCTTGAGAAGTCAAACACGAACATGTAGTCAAATGCCTCGATGAAGGCGCCGCGGCTGATCACATACACCAGCAACCCCGCAAGCAACATGAACAGCAACGGCATCATGTACTTGACCACGCGCTCGAGACCGTGGCTGATGCTCCAACCCATCACGCCCGCCGTGATGACCATGAAGATCGTGTGCCACGCAAGCAGTTTCTCGGCGCTGCCGGTAAGATCACCGAAGATGTGCGCGACGCCGTCCACCGTCGCCTGGTTGAAGGTGCCCGCACCAGTGCGGAAGAAGTACGCCAGCGTCCAGCCCGCGATGACGCTGTAATAAGACAGGATGATGATGCCCGCGAGCACACCCATGAAACCGATCCCCTTCCATGCACGGCTCAGGCCGAACTCCGCGGACAAGCGCTGCACTGCGTGCACCGGACTGCCGCAGCCGCGCCGCCCGATCATGATCTCGCTCGTCATGATCGGCAGGATCACCAGCACCGCCAGCAGATACACCAGAATGAACGCACCGCCACCGTGCTCGCCGACGACATAAGGAAACTTCCAGATATTGCCGAGACCGACGGCCGAACCGGTCGCCGCCAGAATAAACACTATCTGAGACGACCACTGGCTGCGAACGTGTTGGCTGGAAATGGGCATCAACGGGAAAAGTTCGGTTTCACTCGCCGACGGACGGCTCATGGGCGCTTATAATAACAAACAATGCGGCGGAAATAACCATGAAAAGTGCGGACAACACCATCGCCGACAACCCTCAGGCGCGACGCAACTACTTTATCGAGGATCGGTTTGAAGCCGGCCTCGTGCTGGAGGGCTGGGAAGTGAAAAGCCTGCGGCAGAAACGCATGCAATTAAAGGAAAGCTACGCCTATGTCAAGGACGGTGAAGTATGGCTGCTCGGTGCGCACATCAGCCCATTGCCTTCGTCGAATGCCAACCCCGAACCCGCGCCGACGCGCACGCGCAAACTGCTGCTCAACAAAACGGAGATCGGACGCCTGATCGGGGCGATAGAGCGCAGGGGCTATACCCTGATACCGCTGAAAGCCTACTGGAAAAACAACCGTGCCAAGATCCAACTCGGTATCGGCAAAGGCAAACACGCGCACGACCGGCGCGCCGCCGAAAAGCAACATGACTGGCAAAGAGAAAAACGCCGACTGTTAAAAAGCATGTCGTGAGGATTGTGCAATGCGGCGGTTTGTTACGCGCCGCAAGAATACGCAGCGTCGGTGTACCCTTTCTCCTTGATGTGCACCATCGCCGTATCCATACACTCACCGCGTGAATTGAACTCACCGATCTTTTCCGTCTTCGCATCTGTTCTCTGCGACGAGTAGATGGTGGCGTGCCATTTCAGGCCGTCGGTTGACGCATGTTGCTTGGCTGCGTGTTTCTTCGCGCCCTCTTCGGTGACACAGGCTGAAAGCAAAAACGCACAGGCCATGATAAAAAACAGTTTTCTCATTTCTTCTTGCTCCTCGGTAGCTGAGAAATATTGACCGGCAAAAGGGTTGATTTTAGCGCGATCCGGGGCGGCGTGTTTTCCACTGTGATCATTCGGGGCTCACCTCTATTTACCGGAAAAGTGGGGTGAGCGATGGGGATTGAACCCACGACCTCAGGAGCCACAATCCTGTGCTCTACCAACTGAGCTACGCCCACCAAAGCCGGGGACATTATAGGGAATTAATCACGCCTTTCAACGCGGCAACGGTTGTGGTGGCCTTTACTGGGGAATCACATATAATAATGCCTGCAAGAGGCTTATGCATTTGTAATTGTCACTATGAAATTATGCCCTTCACCCCCCCAACGACCGATCAGCGGTATCTGATTTACCACGAAAAATCGCCTGTATTTAGCGGGTTCAATCATTCAGCCTCACAGTTATGCACTCAGATCAGGGAAGCTGCATGGCTTGGGCGAGTACCGGTTTTCCCGAACGTCGCACCATTCTACCCGCACCATAACTTCGGTCATCCGAACAAATTTCCATGGAGCAAATACCTTGATATCAGCAATATCAACAGTTTTTTCGTCCTGAAAAACTATCACCGCGCGCACAGCTTATCCGCAATTACGCAGGCGGGTTTTGACGCCCTGAATATTCCGGACAGTGAGCAATTAAAATTGGCTCTGCGGCAAATATCACCACAGAGCAAAACAAGCATTTTCGCGTAATCTCCCGCAAGATGACGCAGGGAGAAATGTGGAGAAAGCAGAGACCACCGTTGACCGCGCAACCCTTTGTGCACGGCGCACTCACCGATAAAGATCGCGATAAAAGCGACGAGGAGCTTGTATCAGTGCATATACCGGCGTCAAAAAAAGTCGAGGATATGGCCCTGAAAGTGCGGCAGACGTTGCCCCGTAAATATGTGGGTCTGCATGTTCGCAGAGGTGATGTTTTACGCTTGCCGATAATGAAAAAGATCACATCTCCTGAATTCCTGCTTCACAAGTTACAACAAATCGGGATCACAACCGATATGACGCTGTTTGTGATGACAAATGAAACCAGATCAAACTGGCTCAAGCCGGTCAGGAAAAGATATCGAGTGATCCGCTCTAAGGATTTTCCCGAACTTGCCGATTTGATCAGCCCTTCCGGAACAGTGGACAATTATTTATTGTACGTCATCGAACTTGTGATACTGTATCATGCTGAAATAATCATAACGACTAGGAAATCCGATTTTTTTAAATGCAATTTTTACGGCGTGAAATTAAACAGCAATCAAAAATATGTATCGTTAAGCATACCGCCGGATAAGATCAACGATCTATATCACCCGTTTGAGTTGAAGGTAATAAGTCGCTTCAGGGATTTATTGGCTTTAGTACACGCACACTCTCGCCGCGGCCGGGAAAACAGAATGATCACCGGGCTGAAGATCGTGCGCGAAATAATACGTTCATGCATCCACATGACGTCCCATTTTCGCCCCCTGTCGGAATACCGAAAAAAGAGAAAAGAGTTTATAAGGCGTCAATTCGCAGACGCCCCCGTTGTCAGAACAATTGCGGAGTAGGCTCAATACCGGTGATTGCGGCACCGGCGAATACCTTGGAAAGACGCGTGTCCGCATTATTGTCGGGCGTCGATGAACTTTCCAGTGCCCCCAAAAACTGGCGCGCCTGGCAGGACTCGAACCTGCTACCCTCGGCTTAGAAGGCCGATGCTCTATCCGGATGAGCTACAGGCGCACACCGAAAAGCTGGTCGGGGCAAGAGGATTTGAACCTCCGACCCCCTGCTCCCAAAGCAGGTGCGCTACCAGACTGCGCCATGCCCCGGCCATCGGGGCAATGATACGGAGCCTGCGGGTAAGCGTCAATCACACGGCGGACGGAGCACGATCTGCCGCACATTCCGGTCATGTGCATGATAAACTCACCGGCCAACTCAAACAATCCCAGCCGGGTTACACCTCCCACGGAGCAATGAAAAAGTCTTTTATCCCCCTGTTCACCTTAACGGCGACATTCACAACAACATTCTTACTGCTCACCGCCATGACGATGGCCAACGCCCAATCTGAAAAATCACCGAAGGCAGATTCTGCAAACCCGCAGGTTGTTTTCAAAACTACCGAAGGCGACTTCACGCTGGAGTTGCATGCAGACAAGGCGCCGGCCACGGTCAAGAACTTCCTCGCCTATGTCGAAAGCGGGTTCTACGAAGGCACGATATTCCACCGCGTCATCAAGGACTTTGTCGTTCAGGGCGGCGGCTTTGACGAAAAGATGAAACAGAAACAAACGCTGCCGAACGTCAGGAACGAGGCCGACAACGGTCTTGGCAACAAACGCGGCACGGTCGCAATGGCACGCACCAACGATCCGCACTCGGCCTCGTCGCAGTTCTTCATCAATCTCAAAGACAACCTTTCCCTGGATCACACGGGCAAAAACACGAGAGGCTGGGGCTACTGCGTATTCGGCAGGGTGACCAAAGGCATGGACACGGTGCGCAAGATGGAGTCGGTCGAAACCGCCACCGTCGGGCCGTTTCAGAACGTGCCGAAAAAAGCGATCGTCGTGAAAGAGGTTTCGCTCAAAAAATAAACCGGCGCGGCGATGGCGCAAACCTTCTTCATCTCGGACTGCCATCTCGACGGAAGCCGCCCGCAATCAATTGAAGTTTTCGTGCGCTTCATGCGCGCGCGTGTGCCGGCGGGCGACGCACTCTATATCCTCGGTGATCTGTTTGACTACTGGGTCGGCGACGACGCACCACCCGGAGCACTGGCGCCGGCGATCGAGTGTCTGCGCGAAACGAGTCGGCACACGCCGATCCACTTCATGCACGGCAACCGCGATTTTCTGATCGGCAAGCGGTTCGCACGCGACAGCGGTTGTCGTCTGCTCGACCCCGCCACCGTCATCGACCTGCACGGACGACGCACTCTGCTCATGCACGGCGACCTGTTATGCACCGACGACCGGGCATATCAGCGCTACCGCAAACTCATTCGCAACCCGGTGTCGCGCAGCCTCATCCCGAGACTGCCTCTGGGCACGCGGCTGTCGATCGCACAGCGATTACGCAGCGTCAGCAGGCAGGCAGTATCGTCAAAGAAGCCGAAGATCATGGACGTCAGCAACGACGCGGTCGCCGATTATATGCGGCGGTTCGAGGTGGACCAGTTGATTCACGGACATACGCATCGGCCGGGAATTCATACGGCGGAGGTCAACGGGCAACGATGGCGTCGGATCGTGTTGGGGGATTGGTACGAGCGCGGGAGTGTGCTGACGGTCCGGGACGACGAACCGGCATTAGAGGTTTTGGAATAGCGGACAGGTTTACTCTCACATCCCGCGCAAGCCGATCATCAAGTCCATGACGTTGGTGCCGGTCGGACCGGTGGTGACCAGATCACCCGAAACATCGAGGAAAGTGCCTGCGTCGGCGCGGCGCAGGCAGTCTTCGGCATCGAGCCCTTTTTTTTCTCCGCGTTCCACTGTGCCGCCGTCCACCAGAGCGCCGGCGTCGGCGGTCGGACCGTCGGTACCGTCGGTACCGGCGGACAGGAAATACGTGCCCGGCTCACCCTTGATTTTCAGCGCAACAGACAACGCCAACTGCTGGTTACGCCCGCCGCGCCCGGGCTTGTCGGGCAACTTCACGGTCGGCTCGCCGCCCCAGATCAGCACTTCCCCCCTTGAAGCGTGCAGTTGCCGGCACATTACCTCCGCCGCTTCCGCAACATCGCCCTGAACAAACGCAGGCTCGGGGGAAAGTTTTCTCCGATACCCCCAGCTCTCCGCTGTCGCCTCACATCTGCGTTTTGCATCATCCAGGCAGGCAATGATCTCCGATTCAATCATCTCGAATTCGGCGGCTCCGGGCACGGGGACAAGTTCGACACGCTCAAGCAGTTCGCGCACCGCGCCGGGACAGTCGTCCGGGTCAACCGTCTCGCGCACCGGCGTCAGCAGGCCGGAGCCGATCACCCCCGGGTCGTCGCCGGGCACGTCGGAGATCATCAGGTTGACCGTCGAGCAGCGGTTCAGGTGCGCGGCGAGCCGCCCTCCCTTGATGCCCGACACACTGCGGCGCACACGGTTCATCTGAGTAATGTCGAGGCCGCTCGCAAGCAACTGCCTGGTCAGGTCGCGCAGGTCGTCGAGTTCCATGCCCCCTGCCGGCACTTCCACCAGGCTCGACGTGCCACCCGACAGCAGGAACAGAAAACGCGCGTCGCCTTTGGCGCGTTCAAACAGGTACTCGAGCAATCTCTCACCGGCACGCAGCGTATTGACACCGGGCACCGGGTGATCGGACTCGATACATTCGATGCGCTGCTGTTTTGCAAGATCGTCCTCGACGTGGCCGTGCTTGGTGATGACAAGACCGTCGATAATCCGGTCGCCGCAGGAAGAGTCGAGCGCCCCCCGCGCCATCATCGACGCCGCCTTGCCGACCGCAACCAGATGTGCATAAGGCAGAAAAGGCACGTCGCCGGAACCGGAGTCCCGAACTTCAAGATAATTCCGCACCGCGTCAAACCCGCGCACGCGGTCCAGGCCGGCTTCATAGATCCCCCTCAGGTCCGCGCGCGGGTCGCCCATTCAATCCTCCCCGCGGTCTTTACCGCGATCGGCGGCGATACGGCCGCCGACGACGTACACCAGCGAATCCACGCTGAGCGCGTCGAACACCCTGAGCACGTCGCCGTTGCGCATACGGATGCAGCCGATCGAAGCGGGCCGCCCGATACGCCGTTCATCGACCGTGCCGTGTATATAAATGCAGCGGCGCGCACTGTCACAGTAACCGCCGCTGTTGCGCCCGGGCTCGAGACCGTCGAGCCACAGGATGCGCGTACACACAGCGTCATCCCTGCTAATCGTCGCGAGTGGATTGACCGCCACACGTTTGTCCGCGGCCTCCCGCCCTTTGAACAGCGTCAGCGGCTTGCAGCCACCTCCGATCTTCGCGCACACGCGATGCGCACCAAGTGGCGTACGGAACGAATGCCATTGTGAACCGGCGCCGAAGCGTGAGGTTGAAACGGGGTAGTCGCCGGCGAGGTGCAGACGCTCAACCAGATACAGGCGCTGCGCGGCGACGCTGACCAGCGCCAGCGGCCGGCGTGCCCGGCGCGGGTGGCGACGGTGCAGTACGTGCACAAACCGCCGCCAGTTGAACGGTGGACGGCTCCGGGGCGGGCGCACGCCGATCATCACCGCTTACATTGAACTGTGCAGATCAACGGCGTCTTTCCTTTCGTCGCGCGCGGAATCTTTGCGGTTACGACTGAGCTCCTCAAAGAAACGTCCGTCCAACTCGTGAATGTAATTGCCGTCAAACACCGAGCACTCAAACTTCTTGAGCTTCGGATTGCCCCGGGACACCGCGCCGACCAGATCTTTGAGGTTCTGGTAGATCAGCCGGTCAGCCTGTATCGCCTTACACACCTCGGTATCGCTTTTCCCGTGCGCGATAAGCTCCTCGCTGGTCGACATGTCGATGCCGTACACATTCGGATGTTTAATCGGCGGCGACGCCGATGCAAAATACACTTTCCTCGCGCCGGCGTCGCGCGCCATCTGCACGATCTGGCGCGAGGTCGTGCCGCGCACGATCGAGTCGTCCACCAACAGCACGTTCTTGTCCTTGAACTCGACGCTCAGCGGGTTCAGTTTCTGGCGCACCGACTTCATGCGCATCGTCTGCCACGGCATGATGAAAGTGCGTCCGATATAACGGTTCTTGATAAACCCTTCGCGGTATTTCACGCCGATTTTCATCGCCATTTCCAGTGCAGCGGTACGGCTGGTGTCGGGCACCGGCATCACCACGTCAATACCGTGGTCTCCCCATTCGCGTTTGATGCGGTCGCCGAGCGCAACGCCCATACGCATCCGCGCCTTGTGCACGAATACATCGTCTATGACGGAATCGGGGCGCGAAAAATACACGTATTCGAAAATGCAGGTACGGTAAGTCGCTTTGTTCACACACAGCCGGGTGTGGAGCTCGCCGTTTTTGTCTATGTAGATTGCTTCACCGGGCGCGATGTCGCGCACGATTTCAAAGCCGAGCGAATCGAGCACGACGCTTTCCGACGCGACTATGTATTCGGTGCCGTGCTTACCTTCGCGGGCACCGTAGATCAAGGGACGGATACCGTACGGGTCGCGGAACGCGAGCAGGCCGAGTCCCGCGAACAACGCGACGACCGCATACGCGCCCTGGCAACGACGATGCACCTGCGACACCGCCTGGAATACCTGTTCAGGACCGAACATCAACGAACGGCGACTGAGCAACTCGTGCGCGAGCACATTGAGCATCACTTCGGAGTCGGAGCCGGTGTTCAGGTGGCGCAAGTTCTGGTTGAACAACTCACGCATCAGTTGCGGGAAATTCGTCAGGTTACCATTGTGCCCAAGCGCGATGCCGTAGGGGCTGTTCACGTAAAACGGCTGTGCCTCGGATTCGCTCGAAGTGCCCGCCGTCGGGTAACGCACGTGCCCGATCCCGGCCTGCCCTTGCAGATAAGCGATGTGGCTGCCGCGAAAAACGTCGCGCACGAGACCGTTGCCTTTGCGCTGGTAGATGCAGCCGGTACTGAGATCGCTGGTGACGATACCGGCGGAATCCTGGCCACGGTGCTGCAACAGCGTCAGGGCGTCGTACAGACGCTGGCCGACACCGACCCCGCCATACAGGCCAACTACGCCGCACATAACCACACCCCCGAACGAATTTTCTGCCGCATTAAAATCACCCTGTTTGTCGGGTCAGCCTGCATACCGCCTATTATAGGGACACAGGCGACAATGCAGGCACTCCCCGCGACTTGAACGCACCGGATGCACCGCGTCAGTAATCTCATTGCAACTGCCCCCCGGGCACCGACGAAACGCATCCATAATGCGGACTCTGATAAGTGTCCGGCACATAGCACATCGCGTAGCGCGCGAGTTGCTCGAACGGCGGGATCAGCACCGACGCACGCCACCACTCGGCGAACGGCAACGAGGTCAACCCCGAGACCAGCACCAGCGCAAGAATTAACACCCCGCCGCGCACGAGGCCGAACAACGCACCGAACAGCCGGTCGATCAGACTCATGAAACTGCGCCGGATTGCACCGGAGACCGTGTTATTGATAAAGCGACCTGCAACCAGCACCGCGATGAACAGCAGTGAGAACATCAGAGCCAGTTGCAGATCGCCACCGGCCAGCGTGTAACCCAAAAATTCAAAATTCGGCAGCCACACTTCGGGCAATGCCGAAAACTTCACCGCGACGACCAACGCCACCGCCAGCATCACCAGCGACAATGATTCCCTGACGAAACCGCGATAAATCCCGATCAACATGGAAACCCCCAACACCGCGGCGATTGTAAAGTCGAATGCCGTCATACGGGCGATTACCGCCGCGCCAGCGAAGTTTTAAACCCGTAGTTTTCCTTGATCCGTTCCGCAATGCCCTGCGCACCCGCCTTGTTGCCGCCCGCGTTCACTTCAACCTTGAACGTTTTGCCGCCTCCTTTGGAGACCACCCTGTACGAAGCTTTGTAACCGCCGTCGGACAACCGTTTCACCAGACCCGCAGCACTGTCCATGGTGTCATAATCGGTAACGTGCACAAACCATCTTTTTGCCGAAGACAGGTCACCGACGTTGACCTGCTCGCGCGTGACGACCACCCGCGAATCGTGCCGGGACAATTCGGGAAAGTTCTGCTCAAACGAGATACGAGGCTGTTCGGGAATTTCGAGTTCGACATCTGACAGTTGCCGGTAACCGTCGCCGTCAAAGATGATCGGCAGGAAAATGACGCCGAGAGAGACAATCACCGTGGCGCCCAGTAATCTTTGCTTCAGTTGCTGTTCCATTTGCTTAGCGGCGATTTATTCGCATCGTGTGACATTCAGGCGTATGTCGGCCGACGACACAACTAAACGACCCGCCCCTGTATTCCCGACCGGCGCGCTCCTGAACCGCCGGGCCGTTCGCGTGGCGGACATTATAAATCCGAACCAAGCGCCTCCGCCACCGTGATCATGGAACCGAATACCAGCAACCGGTCATTTTTACCTATCCGCGACAAGGCACCGTGACAGGCGTCGGCAACCGACACGTATGTCTCGGTGCGCGCGAACGGCACGTTAGCCTTGACCTGTTCGTCCAGCACGTCGAGCCTGAGTGCGCGGCTCGCCTGCACTTCAGCGAGATGCCAGTAATCCACCAGCGGCGCAAGTTTGTCGAGCATGCCTTTAACGTCCTTGTCGGCGAGCACCGAAAACACGGCGTGGGTGTGACCGGTCGTCGGCAGGTGCAGCAGGTTGTCGGCGAGCACCGCAGCGCTGTGAGGATTGTGCGCGATGTCGAAAATCAGCGTATGGTGATCCCTGCACACCTGAAAACGCCCCTCGAGTTTGACGTTTACAAGGCCGGCGGCGACGGTGGCGGACGCAACAGACAGACGCTCACTCAGGCACTGCAAGGCCATCAGCACGCACGAAGCATTATGCAACTGCACTTTGCCGAACAGCGCAGGCATCGGCAGGTCACGCATTTCACCGCCGCCGTGTACAAAGTGCCAGACGTCGCCGTCACATACCGGGTGAAAATGTTCGCCAATCTGGTACAGCATGGCGCCTTTACTTTTCGCCACCTCGGCGATCGCGCGCGGCGGTACAATGTCGCCGCAGATCACCGGTCTGCCTTCACGCATGATCCCCGCTTTCTCTTTTGCGATATCCTCACGACTCGTACCCAGCCATTCGGTATGGTCAATGCCGATACTGCTGATGATCGTAACGTCAGGATCGGCGATGTTCACCGCGTCGAGACGCCCGCCGAGACCAGTTTCGAGCAGGATCACGTCGAGCGTACGGCGCTTGAAGCAATAAAATGCGGCGAGCGTGCCGAACTCAAAGAAACTCAGGCTGATGTTACGACGACGCCGGTCTATGAAGTCAAACGCCTCACACAATTCACGATCGCCGACCGGCGTGCAACTGATACGAATACGCTCGTTGTAACGGCGCAGATGCGGTGAGGTATAGGTGCCGACTTTGTAGCCTTCGCGGTGCAGGATCTCCTCAAACAGCGCGACCGTCGAGCCTTTGCCGTTGGTGCCGGCAACACCGATCACCACGCACGCGCCGAGCAGAAGGTCACAGTATTCGGCAACCGCGTGCACACGTTCCAGCCCCAGGTCCACCGACGTCGGGTGGAGTTTCTCCTGCCACTCCAGCCAGTCCGACAACCGTTTGTAACGCATAAGGCGATTAAAAGGGATTAACCAAGATAATGACGATTGCCCGCGGCATCACAAGCGGCGACACCGTCTCTACAGCCAACCTTACTTGCAGACGCCGGGCTTACCCGTGCGTCAAAATCGACAGGATGTTGGCAATGGCCGGACGCAACTTTGGGCGCGGCACGATCATGTCGATCAGGCCGTGTTTGAGCAGGAATTCGCTGCGCTGAAACCCTTCAGGCAGGGTCTGGCGCACCGTTTGCTCAATCACACGCGGGCCGGCAAACCCGATCAATGCCCCGGGCTCGGCGATGATCACGTCGCCAAGCATCGCGAGGCTCGCTGACACGCCGCCCATCGTAGGATCCGACAGCACCGATATGAACGGCAGGCGGCGGTCGGACAGGCGTGCGAGCAGAGCGCTCACTTTTGACATTTGAAACAAGGACACCAGCGCTTCCTGCATTCGCGCGCCGCCACTGGCTGAAAAACACACCAACGGAATGTCACGCGACAGGCAGCGCTCAACCCCCACACGAAAACGCTCGCCGACGACGGAACCCATCGAGCCACCGATAAAACTGAACTCAAATGCGGCGACGACCAGCGGCCGATCGGACAACGTGCCCTCCATCACCACCAGCGCATCTTTTTCGCCGGTCAGCTTTTGCGCGGAGGACAGGCGATCCTTATATTTTCTTGTGTCCCTGAAATTGAGAAAATCAACCGGCGCGACGTCGGCGCCGAGTTCGCGACGGTTCTTCTGGTCGAAAAACATATCGAGGCGCTTGCGCGCCGATACACGAATATGATTGTCGCAACGCGAGCACACATATAAAGTACGCTCGAGTTCCGGCTGGTAGATGACCCCGCCACAGTTATCGCATTTTGTCCACAGCCCCTGCGGCACTTTGCGCGAAGCACGCGAGGTGCGAATACGCGAGGGCAGCAATTTCTTATACCAACTCATCGGTCTCAGCCTGCAGCACGGTTCAGATTGGCGCCGGCTTCAAGCGCCGCACGGATCGGAACCAGAAAATCAGCAGCAGCCGCACGGCAACTTTCGGCGGCGGCGCCATTGCCATTATGCTCCCTCTGATCGCCGCTCCCGTTATCGCCCCTGTTATCACTGTGGCGCGCGATCACATCCACCAGCGCACTGCCGACGACGACGGCGTCGGCAACGGCGGCGACCGCGGCGGCGGAGTCGGCGTCCTTGATGCCGAAGCCGACGCCCACCGGCAACGAGGTGTGCCGTCGGATGATCGCGAGATGCTCGGCGACGTCGCCGCTGTCGAGATGACCCGCGCCGGTGACGCCTTTCAGGGATACATAGTACATGAAGCCGCGCGCAACGGCACAGATACGCCGGATGCGCTCCTCGGACGTGGTCGGCGCAAGCAGGAAGACCGGATCAACGCCGGCCCGGTCGAGCGCGTCGAGCATCCCCTCGGCCTGCGCTTCCTCGGGCGGCAGATCCACCGTGATCACACCATCGACGCCGGCCCGCGCGGCATGTTCGACAAACGCCTGAGGCCCCATCGCCTCAATCGGGTTGGAGTACCCCATCAAAACCACCGGCGTCGCGGCGTCGCGGCGGCGGAATTCGGCGACCATGTCGAGCACGCCCCGCAACGTCACGCCGTGCGCCAATGCGCGTTCACACGCAGCTTGTATCACCGGTCCGTCAGCCATCGGGTCCGAAAACGGCACGCCGAGTTCGACGACGTCGGCCCCCGCCCCGACCAACGTGTGCATCAACGCGACGGTGTCTTCGGGCCGCGGGTCGGCAGCGGTGATGTAGGGCACCAACGCGGTGCGGCCGCTGTTGCGCAGGCGCCCGAAACACCCGGCGAGACGGCTCACAGCTCGATCCCCTCAATCGCGGCAACCGTATTGAGATCCTTGTCGCCGCGCCCAGACAGATTCACGACGATGCTGTCCCCGCGCGCGTACTTTGGCGCAAGGTACTCAACAAAGGCCAGCGCATGACTCGTCTCGAGCGCGGGAATGATCCCCTCCCAACTCGTCAGCGCATGAAAACCACGCAACGCCTCCTCGTCGCTCACCGTCACATAGGTAGCGTGCCCATTGTCTTTCAACCATGCATGCTCGGGGCCGACGCCCGGATAATCGAGCCCCGCTGATACCGAATGCGTCGGCGTGATCTGCCCGTCGTCGGTTTCGAGCAAATAAGTGCGGTTGCCGTGCAACACACCGGGACGTCCGGCGGTAAGCGACGCCGCGTGCGCGCCGCTGTCAAGGCCGCGCCCCGCCGCCTCGACGCCATACAACTCGACTTCGCCGTCCTCCAGAAACGGATGGAACAACCCCATCGCGTTGGAGCCGCCGCCGACGCAGGCGACCAGCGCGCGCGGCAGTCCACCAGTCATCTCCAGGATCTGCGTGCGCACCTCGCGCCCGATCACCGACTGAAAATCACGCACCATCAGCGGGTACGGGTGCGGCCCCGCGACGGTGCCGATGATGTAGAAAGTATTATCAACATAAGTCACCCAATCCCGCATCGCCTCGTTCAACGCATCTTTCAGCGTACACGAACCGCCGGCGACCGGCACCACCTCCGCGCCGAGCAGTTTCATGCGATAGACATTCTGGCTTTGGCGCTGAATGTCCTCGGTGCCCATGAACACCACGCATTCGAGACCGAGGCGTGCGGCGGCAGTCGCGGCGGCGACACCGTGCTGCCCGGCACCGGTTTCGGCGATCACGCGCGTCTTGTTCATGCGTTTGGCGAGCAACGCCTGCGCCAATGCACTGTTGATCTTGTGCGCCCCGGTGTGGTTCAGATCTTCGCGCTTGAGGTAGATCTGCGCACCGCCCAAATGTGCGCTCCAACGACCAGCGTGATACAGCGGGCTTGGCCGACCGACGTAATGCGCGAGCTGGTCGTTGAGTTCGGCGCAGAACTCAGGATCATCGCGATAGTGCAGGTAGGCGTTTTCGAGTTCCTCAAGAGGACGGATCAGGGTCTCGGCGACAAAACGCCCGCCATACACCCCGAAATGCCCGCCCGCGTCGGGACCGTGCCCGCCGGCGCCAAGCTTACGCGACGGCGCCATCGCCATTGTCTCCTTGGTCAAATGCGCGCACCGCCGCGACGAATTCGCGCATCAGACGGTGATCCTTGACGCCTTTTTCGGACTCGACGCCGCTCGCGACGTCCACCGCCAGCGGAGAGATGCGGCGGAGACCGTCGCCGACATTGTCAGGAGTCAGGCCGCCGGCGAGCACCAACGGCAATTCACGTGCGCGCGTCAACGCCGCCCAGTCAAACACCTTGCCGGTGCCGCCAATCTCTCCCGCGCGATGCGAGTCGAGTACGAACGCACTGGCAGTGTCGAGGTAACTGCGTGCATAAGATGCAACGTCGTCGGTTGATCTCATGGGTATCGCTTTCAGGTACGGCACGCCGAAAGCAGCGCAGAAATCCGGGCTCTCGGCGCCGTGAAACTGAATGAAGTCCACCGCGACTTCATCGAGCACCCGTCGCACTTCGTCGCTTGCGGCATCCATGAACAATGCAACCACCGACAAAAATGCCGGACGCCGATGCAACAGCGCCCGCGCCACCGCCGGTTTGAGCCAGCGTGCGCTTTGCGGCTGAAACACCAGACCGACGGCATCCACACCGAGCGTGGCGGCGTAGTCGAGGTCCTCACGACGGGTGATTCCGCAGATCTTGATGCGCGTATGCACGAAAGTCGTCCCGGGTCTTTTTTTCTGAACCTGTAACTCCACATTATAAATGTAATGCCCCGACAAACCGACAAAGCCCGCCATCTTTGCCACTCAGAGGGCAATGGTCGTACAGGAAACAACAGCGACGGGGAATGACGCGGGCGGGCGGTGCTGTAAAACAACGGCCAACCGGTCATTTTGCCCGGCCGAACATATCCACGTCGGAGAACAGCAAGCCCCGATGACGGCCAACGGATAACTCCTGAAGGGTGTGGTTGAGACGTTTGCGCCGGAGGTTCATTCCGGGAAACTTCGGGCAAGTCCGCCGATGGATGATCCATCGCCGCTCAAGTTACAGATTCAAAGCGCAGGCAATCCAAATCGCGCCCCGTATTCGACGCCGACCAGGTAAAGACCGCAACTGTCGGCGGCGACACCGCCCTGCGTGCGGTCATGGCGCACCAGCACCTCGCCGGCCCACGTCTGCGGCTGATCCCCGGTACCGATCGCGATCAACACGCCCGCGATATTCCTGACCATGTGCTGCAAAAAGGCATCGGCACAGACAACGATCTGCACGAATTCGCCGCCGCGGCGCACTTCAATGCTGATCACGCGACGCACCTCAGGCGGGGTGCCTCTAGTTCAATGCCCCCTCAAGAAAGACCTTGATCCGCATTCTGATGCTGTCATACAGATATATCGTCAGTTCGGCGGGAGTGATGATGGTCATGTCCAAGTTGTGGCTCGGCACCTCAGCCCGCAAGGTGACGACAGGTGTCTGCGCATCGCCGGCCACGGTCAATATCAGGTCATGGCTGGGAACATCGCGGCTAAAAGTCAGTTCGGATATCGGCATTTCAGGCGCCGGGACAAGCGCCGCCGAAACACCGTCCGGCGGCATGAACTCCAACTTGACCACCACCTGTTCGGAAGCTTCGAGCGATGTCGCGTTAACGAGGGTCAGCGTCACGGTCGCCGATGATCCCGGCGGCAGGAACGGCAACGACGAAAACCCCAGAGAAAACTCACGCGACCCATCATCCGAAAGCGTGACCGTGATCTCCGCCGTGCGGGAGTTGGCGCCATCGCTGACCCGGACGGTCAGATGATATGTTCCATCCTTGCCCACATCGTCGGGGCCCTCGAAATCCTTCGCACTCGTGAAGGACAACCTGCCGTCCCCGGTCAGTGTGAATGCGCCCCCATCCTCGCCGCCGGCAATTGACCACGTCAGCGGGTCGTCCTCGGGGTCCGTCGCCGTCAGGGTCGTGAATACCGCCGTTGAATTCTCCTCCACGTCGAACGAGAGTACTCTGTCTGTCTCAGGGCTCTCGTTGACATCTTTCAACACAACGGTGATGGTTTGGGGCACCGAGTTGGTTCCGTCGCCAACCTCCACATCCAACTCATAGGTTCTATCCTCGCCCACATCGTCCGGCCTCTCGAAGTCCTTCGCACTCTTGAAGGACAACCTGCCGTCCTCAGTCAGGTCAAATGCGAGCGTATCCGCGCCGCCGACAATTGACCACGTCAGCTCGGCACCCTCGGGGTCCGTCGCCGTCAGGGTCGCGAACACCGCTGTTGAATTCTCCTTCACGATGAACGAACTTGCGCCCGTTATCTCGGGTTCCTCGTTGAGATCGAGAATGGACACGCGATAACGTCCCCCGTTTGACAATCTCACGGCGTCAGCGTTCACATCCCCCCCACGCCTCACAAGCAAACTGAATTCCTCGTCCCTGCCTCTTTCATCATCCGTGTCGTCATGAATCGTTACCCGCACTTCAGCCTCGGCAGTATAGACGTTGTCTTGTCCGCGCATGAACCCGGATAGAGTGATCATCCTGTCGACTGCCTCATAGTCAGAAGGGCTCTCCGCAGTGCCTGCTTCCGTAACCAAAGAAAGAGGCAAATCCCTATGCGGCTCCTCATCCCGATCCGTCCTTGCGACAACCCGCACCGTGAAACTGCCGATATCCTCCTCCACCGCCATCGACGACAGTACCAACTCCACCTCCATCGCCGGCAGATCATCGTCATTGACGGTCTTAACTGCTGAATTGTCCGACTCCGAAGGGAGATAGCCGTACCCCGACTCCACACTCGCAGTCACTGACGTATGCGGATCCCAGACTTCGTCGCCATGGATCGGGACCATCAACTCCGTCTTGTCCGACCCCGCAGCGAAAGTCGCCGTCCGTTCCTCGGGGGACATGCCGTCAAAAAACATAACCCCGGAAGGGGGATCCCAGACGACCTCCACATTTACCGTTGTAAAGCTGGCCATACGGTGCGTCCGTGTCAGTGTGAAAACAAGTCGATTGTTTGATCCGCTGTGCCCTTCCTCGAACTGCCCCTCCGGCTCTGAAATCGAGACAATGGCACCGTCCACAGGGTCGGTCGCCTCACTGGTGACGACCTCTTGATTGTCGCGGTCGTCAGTGAAACTCACCCGAACCTTGACGGTCTTGCCGATATCGTCCCCGGAGAGCATGTACGTGGCGTCCGTCGCCCCGGAAACCTCACTGTCGCCGTCATTCACAATCCACTGATAGCTGAAATCATCCTTCCCCGGCAGACCATCGCGGTCCGTAATGGCCGAGATGTCGGCGGTCAGCGTCTGCCCCACCACCGCCGTGCCGGTGATCACGGGGCGGCCGGCGGCGGGCTTATTGTCGGGGCGCTTCAACACTGTCAATGTCAGGGATGGGGTTCTTGGAGTGTTATCGTCGATCAATCCCATGTTGATCGTCGTTCCCACAGGCGCATTGTCGGCAACTCTTACAGTTACCGGATAACTACGAGTGTCTACAAATGTGTCACTGTCCCGTAATAATACGTAGCCCAAATTAATGCTCCTGACAGTCATCTCTACATAATCGTACGCGCTATCGACTGATATACAAAAATAAGCACTTCCTTCACAATTGGCAAGGCCACTAAATCTATTGATGCCGAGTGTATCGCTGTGGAACCCGAACCTTTCCCGTTTGGGCAAGTTGCCGGGGGTACGCGTCAGCATGTAAGTGTACTCATCACCCTGGACTACTTCAGTCTGTCCCGCAAGAGTCCAGGTCAAGTCACCTCCGGATATGCTTGCGGTCACCACTCCTGCCGGTATGCGCACCCCGGCAGGCTGGCTCCGGCCCACCCTGTTCCTCGCCCGCACCTCGACAAAAACTTCTACATCAAGAGGCACATTCTTACGGAGGTGAGTGTAGCGGGGGAACCCTGGCTTTGCACGACCGATGATACGGGCGGGAAGAACACCTGCAACGAAAGATACAGTGTACTCCGTAAGCGCGGCGCCGCCGTCGTAAGGGGCGCTCCAAGTTATCGTTACCAGCCTTTCACTATTTCTGACGGCTCCCACATTTCCCGGCGGATCCGGCACGACAGCCTGCACCCTGAAGACCGGCGACATGCCGTAGAAAGGCAGCCTCGTGCTTTGAGCAACATTTTCTTTACTAAGTACCCTTCTATTCACCGGGGAGCTTTCATCCGGATCTCCAGCTCTGGGGGTGGCACTGCCCAGAGGGTGGTCATGTTTAGCGCCACTGTTGAATGAGCCGGTAAATACGAGGTCGGGGTTATATTCTTCTCCCAATTCATTCCTGGGTTCCCGGGAAGCCCAGAGACCGTCATAGAAATCTGCGTAGTTATCCGCAATCTTGCCGCCACCCAGCCAGTAGATGGGCTCGCCTGCGCCATCGGTCCTCCGATTGGTGTTGGTGTGGTCGCGGGCATCGACGTCGCTGGTGCTGCCGAGAACCCTGAATAAATGCTGGTGCTCTTGAATATCAGTATGCCCGTTGTCGGCGGCGCCCTTGACATGGTCATCGTAAAAAGTGATCTCGTCGGAAACGCCGGGAACAGTGCCTGAGGTGATGAACATCAGGCGGAACGTATCGCCCCTGCCAAGTCCAGAGGGTTTCAGTGGCCAGTCCAGGGGGACATCGGTTTGCGCCTGTGCCGGGGTCGGCACGACCGGCAATGCGGTGAACATCAGCAGCAAGCCTGCCGCTGCGCGGCGGCGAAGGGCGGTGCGGGGTGTTTCGGAGCGGGCCAGACCCCCACTCCCGCGATGGCGACCTGAGCTCCGCCCGCGATGCACTACGCCACCCCGTCCCGAACGGGGGGGGGGGGGGGGGGGGGGGGGGTATTAGAAAGCATGGCGAAGTGAGCTACAGCATTCATCAGCATCAGGTTATTTTTGAGGTTCCAGAAAAGCCGCCTCTCAAACCTGTCTTTAGTCGTGAATTTCAACTTATCCACTCCGTCCTTGTCAAAAAATGAGCCCCCGCCTTGGGCACTTCAGGGAGAGTTGTGGGCAACGATTGTACAGAAAACAACAGCGACGGGGAATGACGCGGGCGGGCGGTGCTGTAAAACAACGGCCAACCGGTCATTGCCCGGCCGAACATATCCACGTCGGAGAACAGCAAGCCCCGATGACGGTCAACGGATAACTCCTGAAGGGTGTGGTTGAGACGTTTGCGCCGGAGGTTCATTCCGGGAAACTTCGGGCAAGTCCGCCGATGGATGATCCATCGCCGCTCAAGTTACAGATTCAAAGCGCAGGCAATCCAAATCGCGCCCCGTATTCGACGCCGACCAGGTAAAGACCGCAACTGTCGGCGGCGACACCGCCCTGCGTGCGGTCATGGCACACCAGCACCTCGCCGGCCCACGTCTGCGGCTGATCCCCGGTACCGATCGCGATCAGCACGCCCGCGATATTCCTGACCATGTGCTGCAAAAAGGCATCGGCACAGACAACGATCTGCACGAATTCGCCGCCGCGGCGCACTTCAATGCTGATCACGCGACGCACCCGACTGCGTGACTGACAACCGGCGGCACGAAAACTGCTGAAGTCGTGCTCGCCGAGCAACGCCTGCGCCGCAAAATGCATCGCTTCGGCATCAAGCGGACGATGCACCCAGGCACTCGTATGGCGGTGCAACGGCGAACGCTCGGCGCGATTCAGGATCACATAGCGGTAACAACGCCGGCGCGCACTGAAGCGCGCATGAAAATCGTCGCTCACCGGCTTGACCCAACGCACCGCAACATCCCCAGGCAAGTTGGCATTGGCGCCACGCACCCATTTGAACGCCTCCCTGAGAACCCTGCAGTCAAAGTGCACGACCTGTCCGAGCGCGTGTACACCGGCGTCGGTACGCCCGGAGCAGATCACCCTGACGGTCTCGCCGGCGACTTTCGAGAAAGCCGCTTCAACGCAGTCCTGAACATTGCGCGCGTGCGGCTGACTCTGCCAGCCATAAAAGCAAGTGCCGTCGTATTCGATTCCCGCCGCGTACTTCATGCGCGTGCCACTCACAAATATTCGTGCAGCAGGATCTCCGCGATTTGCACGCTGTTGGTGGCGGCCCCCTTACGCAGGTTGTCGCTGACGACCCACAGGTCGAGACCGCGCGGATGCGATATGTCCTCGCGGATACGCCCGACGAATACATCGTCGCTCGCCGCTGCGTCGCTCGCCGCCGTCGGGTAGCCGCCATCCTTGCGTTCGTCGATCACGGTCACGCCGGGCGCACGCGACAGCAGTTCACGCGCCTCGTCCGCCGACACCGCTTCGGCAAACTCGACGTGCACCGCCTCCGAATGACCGTAGCTTACCGGTATGCGCACGGCGGTCGGATTGACCGCAATGTCGTTGTCCTTGAGGATCTTGCGCGTCTCCCAGACCATTTTCATCTCCTCTTTGGTGTAACCGTTATCCATGAACACGTCTATCTGCGGCAGCGCGTTGAACGCGATCTGCCTGGGATACACACGCAATTCAACACGCCCGCCGCCGAGCAGTGCGCGGCTTTGCTCGAGCATCTCATCAACCGCCGCTTTGCCGGTACCCGACACCGCCTGATAGGTCGCAACGTTGATGCGGCTGATACGGAAGCGGTCGTGCAGAGGCTTCAATGCGACCACCATCTGTATAGTTGAGCAGTTCGGGTTCGCGACGATGCCGGTGCGGGTATAGTTCGAAATCTCCTCGGGATTGACTTCGGGCACGACCAGCGGCACTTCATCGTCGTAGCGGAATTGCGACGTGTTATCCACAACGACGCAGCCCGCCGCGACCGCGCGCGGCGCATATTCCTTTGACACCGACGCACCGGCGGAGAACAAAGCGATCTTCGCCCGCGAGAAATCAAACGCCGCGAGGTCGCCGACCTCAACGTCGCCTCCCTTGAAACGTACGCGCCTGCCCGCTGAACGCTCGCTCGCGAGCGGGTGGAGTTCGGCGACCGGAAAATCGCGCTCCGCGAGCACGGTCAGCATCTGCTCACCGACCGCGCCGGTGGCACCGATCACCGCGATGTTAACGAGGGTGTTCATGATCTGCACCAGTTTAGCGAAGATATGCAACGCACGGCGACAAATTTCCCACCCGACCACCGACTCATTCGGCGGGTCACGCGCCCACCCCGGCACAAAATGCCGCCACCAGATCGCCCATCTCGGCGGTCGTCACCAAACGCGCGGACGAATTGAGGTCGGCGGTACGTGCCTCGCCGAGCGCCTTCTGCACCGCCTGCTCAACATGGTCGGCGACGGCAGCTTCGCCGAGCGAATGGCGCAACAGCATCGCAAACGACAGGATTGCCGCGAGCGGATTGGCCCTGCCCGTGCCGGCGATATCCGGCGCCGAACCGTGCACCGGCTCGTAAAGTCCCCTGCCGGCGGCGTTCAGCGACGCCGACGGCAGAATGCCGATCGAGCCGGTCAGCATCGCCGCGAGGTCCGACAAAATGTCGCCGAACAGGTTGGAGGTCAGAATCACGTCGAACTGTGCCGGATCCAGAACCAATTGCATCGCTGCGTTATCTACGTACAGATGCGTCAACTCGACGCCGGCGTAATCACCGGCCACCGCCGTAACCTTCTCGCGCCATAACTTTGACACCTCGAGCACGTTGGCCTTATCGACCGAACAGACGCGCCTGCCGCGCCGCCGCGCGGCGTCGAACGCCACGCGCGCAACACGCTCGATCTCGTCCTCAGCATACACCATCGTATTGAACCCTTCGCGTTGCCCGCGCTCGTTGCTGCGCTCGCCACGCGGCTCACCGAAATAGATGCCGCCGATCAACTCGCGCACGATCAATACGTCGAGGCCGGCAACAACCTCGGGCTTCAGGGTCGAGGCGGCCGCCAGTTCGGGAAACAGGCGCGCCGGGCGCAGGTTTGCAAACAGGCCGAGCGCCTTGCGAATGCCGAGCAGGCCGGCCTCAGGGCGCAGATCCCAAGCGAGCGCGTCGTAGCGCGGACCGCCCACCGCCCCCATCAGAATCGCGTCGCAGTCGCACGCAAGCGCAAGCGTGGCACCGGGCAACGGCCGCCCCTCCGCGTCGTACGCTGCACCGCCGATCAATCCGTGCCTGACTTCCAGCGCAAGGCCATCGGCGCAAAGCGCGGCGATCACCTTCTCCACCTCGGCGATCACTTCGGGACCGATCCCGTCTCCCGCAAGCAGCAATATCTTCGGTGCCAACATCAGGCCTGCCTCACGACGACGGGAAAAGCCACGGCGCGCGACGCGCGCGCGCGCGTTCATAGTCGCGGATGCGGTCAGTGAGTTGGAGCGTGAACGCGATGTCGTCGAGCCCTTCGAGCAAACGGTGCTTGTAAGACGGATCAATTTTGAACGCCCATTCCTCGGCACCGTCGCGTACGCACTGCGCCTCGAGGTCAACGGTCAAGGTGAAACCCTCGCGGCCGGCGGTGAGCGTAAATAATTCGTCCACCCATTTCGACGGCAACGTCACCGGCAGCAAACCGTTCTTCAGCGCGTTGGCGTAGAAGATATCGGCAAACCCCGGCGCGATCACGGCGCGAAAACCGTACTCGAGCAACGCCCATACTGCGTGCTCGCGTGAAGAACCGCAGCCGAAGTTGTCGCGCGTGAGCAGGATCGAGGCATCGCGGTAACGCGGATGGTTCAGAACGAAGTCCGGATCCGGGCGGCGCCTTGAATGATCCTGCCCGACTTCGCCCGGGTCGAGATAACGCCAGTCGTCAAACAGGCTGATTCCGAAACCGGTACGCTTGATCGACTTCAAATACTGCTTGGGGATGATCGCGTCGGTATCTACGTTGCCGCGGTCCAGCGGCGCGACAATGCCTCGATGGGTGCGAAACGGTTCCATTTCCTCACTCCTTCGGCGACGGCCACTGCCGAATGTCCACAAAATGCCCTGACAGTGCAGCAGCAGCGGCCATCGCCGGACTGACCAGATGGGTCCGCCCCCCCTGCCCCTGACGCCCCTCGAAATTACGGTTGGAGGTCGAGGCGCAGCGCTCGCCCGGTTGCAGACGGTCGCTGTTCATGCCGAGACACATTGAACAACCCGGCTCACGCCATTCAAATCCGGCGTCGGTGAAGATCCTGTCCAGGCCTTCGGTCTCGGCCTGACGCTTGACTTGCCCGGAACCCGGCACGACCATCGCCTGTTCAATCGTCGGGGCGACTTTACGCCCCTGTACAACGACCGCCGCTTCCCGCAGATCCTCAATGCGCGCATTGGTGCACGACCCGATAAAGATCTTGTCGAGCACAATATCTTGTATCGCCGTACCGGGCTCGAGCGCCATGTACTCGAGCGCACGGCGCATATTGCCGACTTTGACGCTGTCGGACTGCGCCTCCGGGTCAGGCACGCACCCGCTGACGCCTCCGACCATTTCGGGCGAAGTGCCCCAGGTCACCTGCGGCTCGACCGCCGTCGCGTCGATGGTCACCTTGCGCCCGAACACCGCGTCTTCATCGGACTTCAGATGCTCCCATTCGGCAAGCGCCCTCTCCCACAAAGCGCCGGTCGGCGCGCCGGGACGCCCCGCGAGATAATCCGCGGTGGTGTCATCAAACGCCACCATGCCGGCACGCGCACCCATCTCAATGGTCATATTGCACAAAGTCATACGCGCCTCCATCGACAACCCACGCACCACGTCGCCGGTATATTCGACCGCGTAGCCGGTTCCGGCGGCGGTTCCGACGTTGCCGATGATTGCAAGCGCCATATCTTTGGCGCAAACCCCAGATTGCAACTCACCTTCGAGCAAAATACACATGTTCTCGGCCTTTTTCGCCAGCAGGCACTGCGTCGCAAGTACGTGTTCAACTTCCGAAGTTCCGATCCCCATTGCCAGCGTCGCAAATGCGCCGTGCGTGGAGGTGTGCGAATCGCCGCAGACGACGGTCATACCCGGCAAGGTCGCACCCTGCTCGGGACCGATCACGTGCACGATGCCCTGCCTCGGATCGTTGATGTCGTAGAAAGTAAGCTTGTGCTCGCGGCAATTGCGCTCGAGCGTGGCGATCTGTTCGCGCGACACCGGATCCTCAATGCCCATGGCGCGGTCGGTCGTCGGCACGTTATGATCAGGCACGGCGACGATCGACGACTTGCGCCACAACTGCCTGCCCGCAAAGCGCAGACCCTCAAAAGCCTGTGGTGAAGTGACCTCGTGCACCAAGTGCCTGTCGATGTAGATCACGCAGTGGCCACCATCTTCCTGATGAACCAGATGATCAAGCCACAGTTTGTCATACAGCGTCTGTCCCGACATGGGTGATCTCCGCGGTTTTCCCGTTTGAAAAAAGTTATTTTATCTAAATATGCGGATTGATTGGCGGTGAATCGCCGCGCGACCTCACACAGCCGGGGACCGGATCATTTCTGCAGACAGACGCGCCGCACCTGATCGAGCGTCGCCTCAACACTGACGACGTTGCCCTGCGACTGGCTGATCGCCGTGTCCGGGTCTTTCAGGCCGTGGCCGGTCAGCGTGCACGCTACACGCGCGCCCTGCCGGATACGCCCCGAACGGACATCCCCGATCAGGCCGGCGATCGATATCGCCGACGCCGGTTCGCAGAACACACCTTCGTGCGACGCCAGCATCTTTTGCGCTGCAAGGATCTCTTCGTCGCTGCGCTCGCCGAACCAGCCGCCGGATTCGCGCACCGCCGCTTCAGCCTGCTTCCAGCTTTGCGGGTTGCCGATGCGGATGGCGGTCGCGATGGTGTCAGGATCGTCGATCTTGTGTCCGCGCAGGATCGGCGCGGCGCCACTCGCCTGATAGCCGACCATCTTCGGGCGGCCGGTGGTGAACGCGGGACCGGCGCGAAAGGCGTCGCCGAGTGAGCGCCGTGCGTGTGCCGTGCATTCGCCGTCTTCTCCCGCGGCCTCGCAATAGCCCATCCAGTAGGCGGTGATGTTGCCGGCGTTGCCGACCGGAATGCAGTGATGATCGGGTGGCGCACCGAGCGCTTCGACAATTTCGAAAGCCGCGGTCTTCTGCCCCTGCAACCGGTAGGGGTTGATTGAATTGACGATCGCCATATCCGCCTCTTCCGCGACGTCCTTGACCAACCGCATACCCTGATCGAAATTGCCCCTGATCTGAACGATGGAAGCGCCCTCGATCATCGCCTGCGCGAGCTTGCCCATCGCGATCTTGCCGTCGGGAATGATCACCAGTGCGGTGAGTCCCGCGCGCGCGGCGTAGGCAGCGGCGGAGGCTGACGTGTTGCCGGTCGATGCGCAGATGACGGCGCGCCGCCCCTGATGCAGTGCCTGAGTGATCGCAACCGTCATGCCGCGATCCTTGAACGAGCCGGTCGGGTTGAGGCCCTCATACTTGACGAAGATCTCGATATCAAGACCGAGTTTCTCCGGCAGGTTGTGAAGGCGTATCAAAGGCGTCGAACCCTCATCGAGGCTCACGATACACGCATCGGGCGCGAGCGGCAGGCGTTCGCGGTAACGGGCGATCAGGCCGGCAGGTTCGCTCAATCCAGCGTCTCCACCCTGATCTTGACGGTCGGCGCCGTCACTTCGTCACAGGCCTCGATCTCGGAGAGCGCCGCGTTGAGGTCGCGTTCACGCACGCGGTGGGTCAGCAGCACGACCGGCACCGGCGCGCCGGCGCCGCCCGACTCCTTCTGCAGCACCGCTTCGATGCTGATCCCGTGCCCGGCGAGCGCCTGCGTGACTTTCGACAGCACCCCCACCTGCTCCTCGACCGTCAGGCGCAGGTAATACGCCGTCACCACATCCTCCAGGCTGATCACTTTGATGTCGGACAATGCGTCGGGCTGAAACGCCAGATGCGGCACACGGTTTTCCGGATCCGCCGTCAGCACCCTGACGACGTCCACCAGATCGGCAACCACCGCCGAGGCAGTCGGCTCGGCGCCCGCACCCGCGCCGTAATACAGTGTCGGCCCGACCGCGTCGCCGGTGACGACCACCGCGTTCATCACGCCCTCGACGTTCGCGAGCAGACGCTTTTGCGGCACCAGAGCCGGGTGTACGCGCAACTCAACGCCGCCGTTGGTGCGCTTTGCGATGCCGAGATGCTTGATGCGATAGCCGAGTTCACCGGCATACACGACGTCCTGTGAATCGAGACCGGCAATCCCCTCAACGCTCACGCGCTCAAACTGCAACGGGATGCCGAATGCGATCGAGGCCATGATGGTCAATTTATGCGCGGCGTCTATGCCCTCGACGTCGTATGCGGGATCCGCTTCGGCATACCCCAGCAACTGCGCGCGCGCTAACGCATCCTCGAAAGATCTGCCTTCGCCGCGCATCTCCGACAGGATGAAATTGCCGGTGCCGTTGATGATGCCGGCGAGCCACAGGATACGGTTGCCCGATAACCCTTCACGGATCGCCTTGATGATCGGGATGCCGGCGGCGACGGCGGCTTCAAACGCAACCATCGCGCCACGGTCGGACGCCGCGGTGAAGATCTCATTGCCGTGTTGCGCGATCAACGCCTTGTTCGCAGTGACCACGTGCTTGCCCGAAGCGAGCGCCTCGAGCACTAGTTCACACGCGGGACGTGAACCACCGATCAACTCGACAATGACGTCGAGCGAGTCGTCGCGCACAACGTCAAACGGGTCGGCGCAGACTTCGATGCCGTCGAGCGATACCGGGCGTCGCTTGGTCGGATCGCGCACCGCGGCCTTGACCACTTCAATGCCGCGACCGGCGCGGCGCATGATCTCCCCGGCATTGCGGCGCAACACCTCGAGCGTCCCACAGCCGACGGTGCCGAGCCCCAGAATACCGACCCTGACCGATTTCACGATACCCCCCCCGAAGCATAGTCAACGCAGCCGGCCGGCTTTCGGAGCGTACGCAAAATGCACAGACCATCCGCAGCCTGATCGACAGGCACATTGACCGGCGATGAAAAAACCCGGACGCCGTAAAGGGCAACCTGACGATGCATTATTCCGCCTCCTGGAACATGCGTTTAATATTACGTATCGCCTGCCTTGTGCGATGCTCGTTCTCGATCAGGCTGAACCGCACATACCCGTCGCCGTGGCTGCCGAAACCGACGCCCGGCGATACCGCGACCTGCGCGCGGTCGAGCAGGCGCTTGGAAAACTCGAGTGAACCCATGCCGCGATAAGGCGCGGGTATCGGTGCCCACGCAAACATCGTCGCACGCGGCTTTTCCAATTCCCAGCCGAGTTTGTTGAGTTCGTCACACAATACGTCGCGCCTTTTGCGATAGGTTTCCCTGATCTCCTCGACGCAGTCTTGCGGCCCGTCGAGCGCCGTGATCGCCGCCACCTGGATCGGCGTGAACAGACCATAGTCCAGATAGGACTTGATCTTCTCAAGCGCCGCAACCAATTCGCGGCAACCGCACATAAACCCGACCCGCCAGCCAGGCATATTATAGGTCTTGGACAGCGAATAGAACTCGACCGCGAGTTCCGCCGCCCCCGGCACCTGCAAGATCGAAGGCGCGCGGTAGCCGTCGAACACGATCTCGGCGTAGGCAATGTCGTGAACCACCCACAGACGGTGTTCACGCGCAAGCTCGACGACTTTCTCAAAGAAGGGCAGTTCCACGCAACGCGCAGTCGGGTTGCCCGGAAAGTTCAGGACCAGCATCTTCGGCTTCGGACAGGCGTCGCGGATCAATTTGCGCAGTTCGTCAAAAAAATCCGCTTCGGACAGCAACGGCACATATAAGATGTCAGCACCCGCGATCACGCAACTGTAGGAGTGGATCGGGTAGGCCGGCGACGGCACCAGGGCACAATCCCCCGGCTTCAGTGTCGCGAGCATCAGGTGCGCGATGCCCTCCTTGAAGCCGATAGTGACGATCGCCTGCTCCTCAGGATCGAGTTCAACGGCGAACTTGCGCCGATACCAGTCGCAGATCGCACAGCGCAGGCGCGGGATACCGCGCGAAGTCGAATACCGGTGCGTGTCGCTCCTCTGCACAACTTCAACCAGTTTAGCGACGATATGCGCAGGCGTCGGGCGGTCGGGGTTACCCATGCCGAAATCGATGATGTCATCGCCGCGCGCCCTCGCCTCAGCTTTCAGCCGGTTGACGATCGCAAAGACGTAAGGCGGCAGGCGCCCAATTCTCTCGAAATCATTCATATCAGGTAATACGACAGCCCGATCAACACCAGAGCCGCCAGCGTGGCCCAGCCGTACAGGCTGACGCGCCGCTCGATCACCGGTAACACTTTCGGCCCCATCCACCTGAGCAGCAACGCGACCAGAAAAAACCGCGCGCCGCGCCCGGCCAGCGACGCGATGGTGAAAACCGCGAGATTCTGTTCGAGCACGCCGGCGCTGACAGTGAAGACCTTGTAGGGGATCGGGCTGAACCCTGCGATAAAGACAACCGCCGCACCCCAGCGGTCAAACCAGACCACCGCCTGCTCGTAGTGTTGCCAGAATGTGCCACCTTCAAGCCACGGCGTGATCAGGTCAAATGCAAAATACCCAAGCGCGTAGCCCGCGACACCGCCGGCGACCGAGAATAAAGTCGTCATCGCCGCAAGATACATCGCGCGGTGCGGGCGCACCGCGCACATCGGCGCGAGCAACACGTCGGGCGGCACCGGAAAAAAAGACGACTCGGCGAAACTCAGTGCGAACAGGTACTTGTCGGCATCACTGCGCGACGACCAGGACTTCACCTTATGGTACAGAGACTCAAGCAACGATCTATCGAAAGCGGGTAAATAGGAAAGGCTAACATAGATTTGCCGCGGATCCGCGGAGAAAGCACAATTCGCGGCGCTTGCCCGGTTCAGGCAAAAGCCCTTGGCTAAAAGAATATCGGCTTACGGGAAAGTTACGAACCCCCTAACCCTTCGATGCACTTCAACCGACTATTAAACCCGGAATACATTCGGCACGTTGCACAGTTCAGCACACACCCCCGCATGACAAAGCAGCGGAAATTCAGTTATACAAAGAACCAATCGGTCTGTCGTCGAAGAAGCGGATCATTCCTGCATAGGGAGCTTCATCACCAGCCATAGTTACTATTACTGATTTCAAATCCCGCTGAATTTTTTTGCTGAGATCGGAATCTTCCAAAACACGACGCAATGTCCTGTAAACGTTGAAGTAATAGTAGCGGACGCGCAGAAGCTCGGCTTGGTTGAGCTCAAGAACCTCAATCGTATTTTGAGCTATCGCTGCTTTTTTCGTCTTCGGCTGATTTAATGGTTTGAGCTCCACTTCGTGACAATTGTCATCGAACTTCCAGACGTAAAATCGCTCCGGCTTGTCGAAATACGGGTTCAGCAAGCGCGGCTGCTCCTTTTTGTGCTGCTTCTTGAATTTTTTCACCTCCCCCGGCTTAGTCGGATCCGGCCCCAATGTTCCGACTTTTGCGTCCAGGTGCTTATCCGAGCTGTTTTTCCGAACCCTGGGCCCAACCAGTTTTCGACCTGAAATCGGGAAATCCGCCCCTTTGAACTTCTGATTGCAGAGTTGGCAGGCGGCAAGATAGTTATCATAGTTGTAAGCCAGCCACCAGTACTCAGACTTGGGGCGATAATGCTCAACATCACCGAACGCCACCACGTTTGTCGGAGATTCGAAGTAGGCGCATTTTCCGGAAGTTTCAATAAGTAGTTGCTTTTTTGCTGCTTTCCAACAAGTCGACGAAAACTTTTTCAGCTTCTCCCGGTCTCTCAGTGCTTTTCGTTTGGCAAGGAGCAGATCCTTTTCAAATCTGCGTTTTTCCTTGCCGTGGAAATTTGAGTGTATGATCCCGGGGCGGCGGTCGCGATGAAGCTGGATCATGACTTCTTTGCCCCCGGGCCGTGGCTGGCTCGCGGCAGAGAATCAAAAGGCTCCCATTGAAATCCCGGCATGTCTCTGAGACGTTGCGAGATACCCTCCATCTCAATCTTCTCTTCTTTTGACTTCCTTTTTTTGTCGCGCAATTCACGGTATCGGTTCTTTGTTTCCTCAACCTCTTTTGATTCATCCGTTTTCAGACCGAAAGCATCCGTCATCAGCAACTGGTGTACCAATAGCATCCTCGGGTCACTTTCAAACCTTTCAATAACCATTTCCCCCCGCCTGCACTTGAGATAATAAAGTTGCCCTTTTCGCACCTGTTGCGCCGTCATCGGCGAATGCGTCGTGGCGATAAGCTGAAAGTGAGGCAGTCTGGTCTCCAGAAGGTTGATCAGGGTTCTCTGCCATCGAGGGTGCAAGTGCAAATCCACTTCGTCGATCATCAGAAGCCCGCGTGCCTTCAGTGGCGACTTATGATCACTGAAAGTATTCGTGATCCGATAGAGCAAGTCCCCAATCCATGCCGCGACGTTTTGGTAGCCGTCGCTGAGATTTTGAAGGGGGATAATGCTTCCGTCCACTTTCATCATCAGCCGGCTGTTCTCCTTGTCTATGTGCGACAGAGAAACTCCGGGCAGAAAATCGTTGAGTACCTCTTTTACCACACGCAATCCCCCTTGTTCCTCTCGGTAGTCAAGGTCAATCGCCCATGACTCGAATTGGTACAACATAGCGTCGGGTTCAAACAATGTGGCAATATTGCGGTTACGCGTCTGCTTGAACAGAAAAGCCTGCCTTTGATAGGAACGGGCCACACTGAGACGTCTCGAAGTGCCGTAACCAGCCACAAAGTAGTTGCGTTTCGCGTGCTCAAGTGCTGTATTCAGCGGCTCGAGACTCTTGCTGTTCCGTTCAAGGACCCGCGAAATTGAATCCCCCTTTTTGATATGCAGAGCAATTGTCCGATCTTTGCGATCCTCTGTCTCGAGTATCGCCTCGATCCTGCAACCGTCCTTGCGGTATTTGATCCAGCTTTGCGGATCGTCCAGAAGTTCCGCCAGCGCGTCGCTACCGGCGGTTACCAGGGCGATCGCCTTGAGAATGGTGCTTTTCCCGGACCCATTCTCCCCAAGGATCACGGTCCAGCGTTGGTTCTGTTGTCCATTGTCTTCCTCCTGTTGCTCGTCCTCCGGCCTGTCGAACGAAAGCGTCAGATCATCAAAGCAACGTACATCTTTCAGATGAATTTTTTTGAGAAACATAAAGATTGTTCCTGCGGTTCAGTTGGCGTGCGGCTAATTCAACCCTGCCCGAAATCACTGCATAATTAAGGCAAATGGGGCAGATGTTCTGCAAGCATTTAGCAGAACGCCAAGTTGTTGAGTCGCCAGGTTATTGCAGAAGTCCAGCCAATCCGCCGAGTGGCCGACAGGCGATTGTTGCAGCCCACAATTTTGTCATACCCGGCCGCCAAACATGGGGTTTCCTCATGATCAATGAATTCTTCGGCAATCACTCAACGACGGACCGGGTGTGCAGGCATGGCTGCGGTCATGCAACTTGCTCAAGCCTGCCGTGTGGCAGGCTTTACACCGCTAATCCCCGACCAGCGGCACAAACTTGACGCCCAGATGACGCTCCTTCCGGTAACCGCGCTCGTCGCGCCTGACCAGCATCAGGTACTGGTCTTCTTCGCCGACCGGCACGACCATACATCCACCGACGGTCAGTTGGGCGAGCAGCGCGGGCGGCAACTCCCTCGAGGCCGCGGTGACGATAATGCCGCCGAAAGGTGCAAATCGCGCCCAGCCCTTGCCGCCGTCGGCACAACGAAAATTCACGTTGCGGCAACCGAGTTCGGTCAGCAACGCGCGGGTTGTGCTGTACAGGGCATCAATGCGCTCAATCGTGAACACGCGGGGAACCAGCGACGACAGCACCGCGGTCTGATAGCCCGACCCGGTACCGACTTCGAGTACGACTTCGGGAATGCCATCGGCGATCAGCAATTGGGTCATGAATGCAACGATGTACGGCTGCGACACGGTCTGGTCGTGGCCGATCGGCAGCGCCTGATCCTCGTAGGCGAGATTGGCGAAACCCTGATCGACAAAACGATGCCTCGGAACCCGCTCGATCGCGTCGAGCACCCGCCGGTCGGAAATGCCTTTGGTTTCCAGTTCGGCGACGAGGCGCGCGCGGGCGTGCTGAAAACGTTCGTCCGGTTCCTGCATCACCGGTCAGCGTACGTCTCCAAGCCAGGCACTGACGGTTTCAAGATGCTGATGGCGGGTCAAGTCAACGTGCAGCGGCGTCACCGAAACATAGCCGTTGGCAACGGCGTGAAAGTCGGTGCCAATCCCCGCGTCTTGTTCGGCGCCGGGCGCGCCGATCCAGTAGATCGGTTTACCCCGTGGATCCCGGTCCTCGATCACCGGCTCGGCGACATGACGGTTGCCGAGGCGGGTGCTCCTGAACCCCCTGATGTCTTCAAGGGGCACGTCGGGCACGTTCACGTTGAGGATGATCTCGCGCGAAAGCGGCCTGTTCTTCAAATGCCCGACCAGACGCTTCGCGATTTCAGCAGCGGTGACGAGATGCCGCGGGTTCTTTGAGAGAGTTGAGATCGCCACGGCAGAAAATCCCAGGTAGCGCCCTTCCATCGCCGCCGCGACGGTGCCGGAATACACGACGTCGTCCCCCAGATTTTCACCGAGATTGATGCCCGACAGCACCATATCGGGCGGCGTGTCCTTGAGCAAGCCGGTCACGCCGAGATGCACGCAGTCGGTCGGCGTGCCATCTACAGCGTACATGTCCGGCGAGACGCGGGTCATGCGCAGGGGGCGGTTGAGCGTCAGGGAATTGCTCGAAGCGCTGCGGTCGTGGTCGGGTGCAACCACCGACACCTTGTCGGACGCGGCAAACGACGACGCGAGGATCTTAAGCCCCGGGCTGTCATAGCCGTCATCATTACTGATCAGTATGCGCATTGAGTCGGCGGGTGTGCTGTTTTCATATATAGGATATATCATAATATGCGGCAACTTCAGCACGAACCCGCTTATGTCTGACAACGATAAAATCGGCACCTCACCACCCGACAACGGCGAGGAAACTTTCCGCAGCCTGATGGAGCAGTCCGGAATCTGCCGCGACGATGGCGCGCCCGCGCACGCACCGACGCCGCGTGTCGCTCCCGCCCGGAAATCGCGCGCGGTCGGCGGCGCGCCGCCGACCGCCGGGGACACCGCCGACGAGTTCATGCGCCCGGGTTTGCAGCACAAGGAAATACGCCGCCTCAAACAGGGGAAATTCCGCATCGGCAACGACGAACGGATCGACCTGCACGGTCTGACGCGCGACGAGGCCCATCAGGCGCTGAACGAGTTCCTCGACCACTGCCTGATCAAAGGCGCCCGCTATGCTTTGGTGATTTGCGGCAAGGGAATACACTCGCCGACCGGCAAGCCGGTGATCAGGTCGTCGATCCGCAACTGGCTGGTTCAGCACAACAAGGTGCTGGCGTACTGCCCCGCGCAATTAAGGGACGGCGGCAGCGGCGCTTTGTACGTGTTGCTTAAAACCGGACGCCCGAAAAATTGAAACCCGGAAAATCAACACTGCAACCGGATACGTCGCCGATGAAAAATACCAAACACGAACCGCGTTATGACCCGAGTTGTCAGGATGACTACGACCCGGGGTCGCTGCCGATTGCCGAGGCCGCCGAACGCATCATGTCGGCGGTCACCCCCGTCGCCGGCACCGAAACGCTGCCGTTGCGCGAGGCGCTGGGCAGGATACTCGCGCAACGGGTGAATTCTTCGATCGACGTGCCCGGGCACACGAACTCGGCGATGGATGGTTATGCGCTGCGCCTGCGCGACCTGCCGGAACCAAGCGCGGGTGAATTCAAACTCGTCGGCAAGGCGTTGGCCGGCCACCCTTACACGGGCGCAGTCGGCAAAAAAGAATGTGTGCGCATTATGACCGGCGCGGTGCTGCCCGCCGACTGCGACACAGTGGTGATCCAAGAGCAGGCCAAAGAACATGGCCAAGTCGTCACGATCGGCGGCGGTCACCGAGCAGGGCAGAACATACGCCTCGCTGGTGAAGATATCAGCGCCGGACAGACAGTACTCGACGCGGGACGGCGGCTGACCGCCGCCGACATCGGGTTGCTCGCGTCGGTGGGCATCGCTGGGGCGACGGTGACGAGGCCCCTGAAAGTCGCGTTCTTCTCGACCGGCAGCGAGCTGCGTCCCGCCGGTGAACCGCTCGCCGAAGGACAGGTTTACGACAGCAACCGTTACACTCTGTTCGGCATGCTCGCCCGGATCGGCGCCGAGATACTCGATCTCGGCATTGTCGGAGACGACCGCACGGCGATCGCAGAAGCGTTCGGCCGAGCAACGGCGGCCGACGCGATCATCACGTCGGGTGGCGTGTCGGTCGGTGAAGCGGACTACATCAGGGAGATGCTGGCCGAACTCGGGGAGGTGCATTTCTGGAAAGTCGCGGTCAAGCCCGGACGCCCACTCGCTTTCGGCCGCATCGGCAACGCCGCCTATTTCGGGCTGCCGGGCAACCCGGTGTCGGTGATGATCACCTTTTACGTGCTGGTACAACCGGCGCTGAAGGCGATGATGGGAGAAACCCATCAACCGCCCGCACTCAAGCTCCGCGCGCGCAGCCTGAGCAAGTTGCGCAAGCGCCCCGGGCGGGTCGAGTTTCAGCGCGGCATTCTCGAACGCGGCGGCGACGGCGAATACACCGTGCGTAAAACCGGCGCACAAGGGTCGGGCATCCTGAGTTCCATGGCAACGGCCAACTGCCTGATCATTCTCGGCACCGACGAAAAGGAGATCGCGCCGGGCTCAACGGTCGAGGTCATCCCGTTCGACAGCCTGACCTGAAAGGCGCTGCGGCATTGCCCCGGCGAAGCGCCGGGCTACCGCCTGACAAAAACAAGCTTGAAACTGACCGGGATCGTGGTCGGGATATTGAACAGCTTGACCAGGTCCTTGAGCGTCTCGAAACCATCAAGCATCCCGTAATCGACGGCGTTGACAAGAATCGGGGAGGTCGTCTGCACCAACAGACCGTCATTGGCCTGCGTGACGCTGACTTCGCCTGTGACCCGTCGGCTGACGCCGCGCATCGTCAGCGAGGCTTCAACCGTGCGCGTGTACCCGGGTGGATAGCGCTTGACCGTCGCATCGCCGACCGACAGCGTAACCGTTGCCTGCGGGTGCTTTGCAGCGTCAAACACGTGCTCGATGACCCGCTCGTTGCGAATTGCAACGCCGGTATCAACGCTGTTCACATCAATGTTGAGAACGACCTCGCCGTCGTCGCTGATGTCGCCGGAAAAATTCGTGAAGCGGTTGTTCTCGAATATCGTCGAGAAACCACCCGTCATCTTGCTCGAAAGATAGGTGATCTCAGATCGGTCGCGCGCAACCGTCCAGTCGGCGGCTGCGGTGAACGGAAAAGCGACGAACGCAAAGAACGCGGCGGCATATCCCGCATTGAAACCGCGATGGCGGGCCCGGCCCATCATCCCGGCGTATTCTCCCTGACCCAGCGCGTATCATCATTCAGCACCTCCCGCTTCCAGAACGGCGCCCCGGATTTGAGGGCCTCCATGATGCGGCGGTTGACGGCGTAAGCGTCACGACGGTGCGCAGCCCATACCGCGACCAGCACTATCGCCTCCCCCGGCAGAATTTCCCCGACGCGGTGGACGACCAGCGCGTCGCCGATCGCGTATTCGTCCGCCGCGTGTCCGATCGCGCTCTCAATGTACGCGCGGGTCATCTCCGGATAATGTTCGAGACGCATCATCTTGACCTCATCGCCCTGATTGAAATCGCGCATGGTGCCGACAAACACCGAAACGGCGCCGAATTCACCGGCGCGCGATGCCTGTGGCGTCCTTCCCGGCTGATACTCGGACAGTCGGCGCCAGGGATCAAAAACTTGTTCAACGATCTCTACCTGCATGGTCTTTGTTCTCGTACGGGACAGGCGGAGCCTATAATACCCGGTTGCACCGGAAAACACCAAAGGGAGAAGATGGAAGACAGGCAATTCATCGCGCTCGGCATCGCGGTGCTGACGGTGTCCGACACCCGCGACGAGACGACCGACAAGTCGGGCCGGTTGCTGGTTGAACGCATTGAGGCGGCGGGCCACCGTTGCATTGAAAAACACATTGTCCCCGATGATATCGCCCGCATCCAGACCGAGTTGTCGGCGTGGATCGCAAACGACGCGGTCAACGCGGTGCTCACGACCGGCGGCACCGGACTGACCGGGCGCGACAGCACACCGGAGGCGGCGGCGGCGCTGTTCGACAAGAAAATAGACGGGTTCGGGGAAATGTTCCGCGTCCTCTCGTATCAGACGATCGGCACCTCGACGTTGCAGTCGCGGGCGGTGGCGGGCGTCGCCGACGGCACTTTTATCTTTTGCCTGCCGGGTTCATCGGGCGCGTGCGCCGATGCCTGGGACAAATTGATCAGCCACCAACTCGACCACCGGACCCACCCGTGCAACCTGGTTGAGTTGATGCCGCGGCTCGGGGAGAAGTAATACCGGCGAAAGAAAACGCTAGCCGCCGATATAAGACATCTCAACTTTTTTCAGCGCAACGGTGTTCCCGCTGCGCAGTTCGGAGTACCGGTCGGCGCGCTGGCGCCACACCCCGCTAATCCATTCAGCCAACGCTGCGTCGGAATCGCCGCTGCGCAAGGCGCGGCGCAGATCGTGCCCGTGCACGGCAAACAGGCAGGTGTATAACTTCCCCTCCGCCGACAGCCGCATGCGGCTGCAGCCGCCGCAGAACGGCTGCGTCACCGATGCGATAACGCCGATCTCGCCGCCGCCGTCGCGGTAGCGCCAGCGTTGCGCGACTTCGCCGCGATAATTTGCTTGCAGGGGTTCGACCGGCATCTCCCCGCCGATCGTCCCGAGGGTCTCCGCCGCCGGGAACACGTCGTCCATGCGCCAGCCGTTGGTGGTACCGACGTCCATGTACTCTATGAACCGCAGAATATGTCCGCTGCCGTGAAAATGGCGCGCCATCGGCAACACCTGATGATCGTTGACGCCGCGCCGGACGACCATGTTGATCTTCACCGGCAAACCGGCGGCAGCGGCATGGTCGATCGCAGCGAGCACGCGCTCGACCGGTAAGTCGCCGCCGCTGATCTCAGAGAAAGTCTTCTGGTCGAGCGCGTCGAGGCTGATGGTGATGCGCGACAGTCCCGCCGACTTCAACGCGCGCGCGCGCGCCGCGTCGAGCGTGAAACCGTTGGTCGTGAGGCTGAGATCCGAGACGCCTTCGATCGCGGCAATGCACCCGACCAGACCCTCAAAATTTCTGCGCAACAACGGCTCGCCGCCGGTGAGACGGATCTTCCTGACGCCGAGCGCAACAAAAATCCCGACGCTGCGCACGATCTCCTCGAAAGACAATATCTCGGAACGCTTCAGAAATTTATATTCCGAGTTGAATACTTCCTTCGGCATGCAATAAGTACAGCGGAAATTGCAACGGTCGGTGACCGAAACCCTGAGATCGCGTATTTGACGCCCAAACTTGTCGGTTAATGCTTCCATGGGAGTTATATGCCGTCTGCTCTATATGCCCGGTATCCATTTGACGCTTTACAGGCCGGAATATTCAACGCGGCGTTAATTCCGCATTGTCCAGATGACCGCATTTGACACAATGAAAACTGCTTTGTGTCTTGCGATTCTCCTTTGAAACATGATGACACCAGTTGGTGCGCGCCTGGACGACCCGCGCCTGCGCCCTTTGGGGTAACAGACGGGCCCTCAAATAACGCCCGGATGCCCTGCGCTTCTCCTTCCTGCTCCCGCTGTCCCGCCGTGCCATCATCCTTTGATAACGTCGCTTCTTTGCTTCCAGTCTCTCTACATTCGGGGAGCGGTAAATTGTCCCGTCCGACAGGGCGATCCGGCCGACGTTGAAGGTCAACGCCGACCTTACTCGGAACATGCGGTAAAGCCGACTCCTGTTCCATCTCATACACGAGATACGCAGACCAGTCCCGTGCTCGTTTTTGAGGATGCAATCGATACCGGATTGTTCTATATGCTTTCATCGTGGATTAAAGTCCATCATTGGGGCAAATTGTATATGATTCCCATTTTATACTCCCTGGTCCGGTCTGCGCTCATTCAGAAAACGCATCACGCGCCGTGCGCCGTCCTCCGCCGCCGCCGCATTGTACTGAACACGATGCCCATAGTAGATCGAGTTCTGTCCGGGTATGTCGAAACTGTGATAAGCGTCCGGATAGACCACCAGTTCGTAAGTATGCCCAGCACGGTTGCCGATACGCATGTCGCGGCAGCGGGCGGCGGGCGTCCAGTCGTCGCGGGCGCCGATCAGCACCAGCAGGTCGGCATTCAACACGGGCAAAGTGCCATAGCAGTACGGGTAGAAAGCGATAACGCCCTTGAGTTGCGAGAAGACCGAATCGGGGTGCAGTTGCGTCAATAACGACGTCGTTGCACCGTGCGACATGCCCAGCAGGAACACACCGTCACGGTCGAAGCGGCGGTCACGCATGACCTGGCGCACCGCCGCCGCCACGTCCATGCTGCGCGTCATCGGAGAGACACGAAACCCATCGTCGCATATATTGCTCACGCCGCGCCGGGTCAGGCTGTCAACCTGCAACACGGCAAAACCGGCGCCGGTCAGACGCGGCAGCCATACGCGGTTGCGCTTGCGCCAGATGCCGTTACAACCGTGCAGGTCGATCACGACCGGATGAGGCCCCGCGCCGCCAGGCAGATAAAGATAGCCGTCCCCGAACGTGGCGGCGTCCGCAAACACAACCCTGTGCGGCGACGGCAACGCGGAACAGCCTCCGAGATAACAACCCAGACAGCAAATCAGGCAACAAGCCAGAACGCCGCGCACGCCGCGCCCCGAACCGAACCGGTCCATGATCAGAAACTCAAGCAAAACGCCGACGCTCCATCTATATAATGCGTGTCAGGAAAATAAAACCGGGGGGGCAAAACACCGTGAGGCAGTTGTTGATCATCGCGGCGGCCGTGGCATTGGTATTGCTCGTGCGCCTGTGGCTCAAGCAACCGAGGGCGGCACGCCTCAGGTGGGCTCTTTATACCACAGTCGCCGCGGTCGTCGCACTTGTTGCATTCGGTAAACTCCACTGGCTCGCGGCAATCGGTGCGGCTGTCGCGAGCGCACTGCCAGTGGTGCTGAAAAAACTGTTCCTGCTGTTCCGCTATTTCCCCCTGCTCAGCGGTTTCATCAGTCGCGCCGGTTACGGCAAAAGCGGCAACGCGCGGTTTGAAAGCGCATGGCTGCGTCTTGAAGTCAACCCCGCGCTCGGCACGCTTGACGGCGAAGTGCTGCAGGGAGAATTCAAAGGGCGACGGTTATCGTCGATGCGCATGGCGGAACTGGAGCAACTGCGCGAAACGTTACACGGTCGGGACATGAAAAGCGAAATGCTGCTGAAAAGCTACATCGTGCTGAGACGCCGCACGCGCGACGCACATTCAGGAAACGCCGGAACCCGTGCCGACGGCACAATGACGAGCGACGAGGCGCTCAGCATACTCGGACTGAAACCGGGCGCCACGCATGAACACGTTATCACCGCCCACAAACGCCTGATGCAGAAGATACATCCCGACCGCGGCGGCTCGTCCTACCTTGCGGCAAAGATCAACCAGGCAAAAGACGTGCTGCTGAAGCAATGATCAGCCTGTTCAAATGGCTGCGCCATCTGCGCTACCAGCCTCCCGCACCCGACAGGCGGCACGCGCTCAGGCAACAGGCGAGGGCGCGGGCGAGCGCACGCTACGGCGGCATGGGCGAGCGCGAACTGCAACTGCGCATGGAACTGATTCTGGAAAACTTTATCGCGGACCGCGATTACAAGGTGGTCGAAACGGCCAAGCGGCTGGCCATGTTCAGCCTGTCCGAACAGGAACGTTTTCTCAAAGCCGCCGAACAACTCGCGCGGCACAGCCCGAAACTCGCCCACCGCTTTTGCCTCACCGGGATCGCGGCGATGACCAAAATGTCCGGGGCGACGTGAGACGAATGGCTGGAGATGCTCGAAAAGCAATTACACGATAAAGGCGAAAACGCGGCGATCAAATACCTGGAAAACCTCGATTCTTACCTGTGGGTGGTCTTATTGCCGCAACACGCGGTCGCGCTTGAAGCGATCGCACCACTGATCGAACGCCTGACCACCGCGCTCGGCGGGTGCCGACTGACGGTGCAGGCGGGAGAAGACACGTTCACCGACACCGAAAGGCTGTACCTGCCGAAAAACTGCTCTGCATTTGCCGACCAGGACAAGAATTTCGCCTTGTACAAGGCGACCGCCGTTCTTTTATGGGCGCAAACCCGGTTCGGGACCTGGCGTATCGACATCGCGCGCCTGCTGTACGACCTGCCCGATCCCAACAAAGCGGTGGCGCTGTTCCGGGCGCTCGAAAACCTGCGCCTCGACGCCTGCATAGAAAGAGAATTGCCCGGTGTTGCGCGCGTCATCGCCGAATTCGGCAAACAATCAGAACGGCTGCCCGACGACGGGGCATGGCAACGCGCCGCATACAGGCTGGCACAGCCCGGCGCAACCTCACAGGACAGCCTCGATCTGGTGGCAACGCTGTACCGCACGACGGCGCCGCAAACGACGATCTATCAGGGCGTGTTCAAACCCGTACTCGTGATGCGCGCGATGAAAAAGCGCGTCGCCGCCGAACGTACGGCGCTGAGCAAGGAGTTGTCCGTAGCCACTGAAAATCTCAGAGCCTCCGGAAGCAAAACCATGCTGACGCTGAACGTTGACCGCGGCAAAGCCGATATATACAACTTCAAATTATCCAGCGAGGGAGAGGCGGTTGAAATCACGCCCGAGATGAGACGCCTGTTCGAATCGGTGATACAGGACTTCAGAGAGGTGCCCGAGAAGTACTTGCGCATCGACGACGACGGAAAGCCGGCCGGATCCGGGAACGGAAAAACACCGCAGAAGGACGAAGCGCAGGAACTGCTGCCCGAATTGGACCATTCGATCCGGCAGTACCGCACCGACTGGTGCCGCGTGTTCCTGCATCAGATGCCCGGCGGCGACGGCGATTTTGCGGCAAAGACGCTGCTGCACCACGGCGGCCTGGTCAAACAGTTGCGACGCATATTTGAAGCGCTGCGCGAAGGCAGCTCGCGGCATCGGCACGAACCCTACGGCGATGACGTCGATCTCGACGCGGCGGTCGAGGCCGTCATCGCCATGCGGCAGGGCGAAGAACCCGATCCCGGAGTTTACGTCAATCACAGGAAAACCGAACGCAGCATCGCGGTAATGTTCATCGTGGGTATGAGCGGCTCAACCGGAGGCTGGATCAGCGAAACTGAAAAAGAAACGCTGGTGCTGCTATGTGAATCGCTGGAACTGCTGGGAGATCTTTATGCGATTTATGGATTTTCAGGACACACGCGCAAACGCTGCGACATTTTCAGGATCAAGTCCTTCGGCGAGCGTTACGGCGACGACGTAAAGAGGAGGATTGCCGGTATCTCACCGCAGGATTACACACGCATGGGCGCCGCCATCCGCTTCGTGCGCAACGAGCTACTGCGCGCCGAGGCGAAAACCAGGGTCATGATCACGTTGTCCGACGGACGCCCCGACGACCGCGGCGGCTACCGCGGACGGTATGGCATTGAAGACACGCGCCAGCCCCTGCTCGAAACGAGTTTCCAGGGAATTCACCCTTACTGCATCACGATTGACACCGAGGCGGCAGATTATCTGTCCTATATGTACGGTCGTGCCAATTCCTCGATCGTTGACCGCGTGGAAAAACTGCCCTTTCAGGTCTCCGACATCTACAGCCGCATCACCACCTGAAATGGTCGCCGGCTTACAGGCTGTCATAGATATGGAAACCGCCGACGTAAGTGCCGATCGCCGACCCCAGGGTGCTGAAAATAAAAACCAATAACGTACGCGCGACGCGGTTATGCCGCCAGCCGGACCAACGCGCCGTATCTTTTCGAATATTCTCAAAATCCGCGACCGTGGGCTTTCTGAGATACACCTCGACGGCGGCGGTGACCATGCCGGCGCCGACAGTCGGATTGATCGAGGTCAGCGGCGCGGCAAGAAATGCGGAGACAACAGTCAGCGGGTGTGCGCCGGCGATCAACGCGCCGATCGCGGCGAGTCCGCCGTTGATCAATATCCAGTCAACCACCAGTTCAAGCCCGAGCGCGGTATCACGGCTGAAACCGATGGCAAAACCGGCGAGGATTACGCCGACCACAATCCAGGGAATGAACTTGATCCACTTCGGCGACGGCGGCACCTTGCCGAGCTCTGCGATCGCGGCGACCGGATCACGGCTCTGCCCGAAGAGGTAGCCCGGCAAGTGCCGCATCAGGCCGGAAAGATGCCCGGCACCGACCACCGCCAGCACACGCGCGGGCTTTTTCCGGCGCACGTAAGAGATAATCTTCGCGGCCATGTAACGGTCGCGCTCGGTGATCAACGCGTCGTAAAGACGCGGTTCAAACGCCTGAAGTTCATGAAACATTCCGGTGAGTATGTCGCTTTGCTTCATTTCCTCGACGTGGACTTCACTGATCTTTTGCCGGCTGAACACACTGAACAGCAGTGAATTGACGAGTACCACGCGCCGCCACCAAGGCACGCTGCGATACAGCCGCCTGAGAGTGATCCCGACATCGCGGTCAATCAGCGCCAATTCCAAGCCATGATCGCGCGAAAAATTTACCGCCTCTTTCATCTCACCGCCGAGTTCAACGCCCAGATGGTCAGCTAGGCGTTGCTGATAGGCGCTGAGCGCGACCAACGCAGCCATCGCGCCGAGCTTGCGTTCGCGGATAATCTGACCGAGATCAACCCGCGCGATCGCGCCGGGATCCACCATCGCCTGGTGACGGCGCTCACACAATTCGACCGCAACCGCATCATAATCGCCACAGGCGAGCAGCCGCGCGACCTGCTCACGGCTCACTCGCGATACGTGCGCAGTGCCCAGAAGATCAACGCGCGTATCACCGATCTGCAAAGACGGCAATTTGTCGGAGACGCTCACCGGGAAGCAATCCCTTTGCGCAGCGGAGAATGCAACGAAGAACAGACCGGGCACGCCGGGTCCCTGGGCACCGTCACAGTGCGCCATTCCATGCGTGCACCGTCGAACAGCAGCAGCCGCCCGAGCAGCGGCTCGCCGACGCCGAGCAACAGCTTGATCGTTTCAACCGCCTGCACCGCGCCGACGACGCCGGCAACCGGCGCGAGAATGCCGCTCTGCACACAGGCTTCATCGGCGGCGGCACCGTCGGCGTACAGGCACTCGTAGCAGGGGCCGCCGGATGCCGGCGCAAACACCGCGACCTGCCCTTCCATACGCACCACCGCGCCGCTGACCAGCGGCGTGCCCGCCTCAACGCAGGCGCGATTCACCGCGTGGCGGGTTTCAAAGTTATCGCAACCATCCACGACCACGTCAACACGCGCCACCTGCGCGGGCAGGGTCCCGGCGTCAAGCCTCGCGCACACCGTCTCGACCGACACCTCCGGGTTCAACGATCGCAAAGTGCGCCGGGCCGAGTCGGTCTTGTGGCGCCCGACGGCGTCGGCGACGTGAATGATCTGGCGCTGCAAGTTGGATAACTCGACGCAATCGTCGTCGGCGATGACCAGGCGTCCGACGCCGCTCGCCGCGAGATACATTGTGGCCGGCGAACCTAGCCCTCCGAGGCCAACGACCAGCACGCCGGAGTCGAGCAGTTTCTGCTGCCCCCGCACGCCGACTTCAGGCAGCAAGATCTGCCGACTGTAACGCAGAAGCCACGAATCGTTTAGATCGTGCACAGGGTTTTTCAGGGTTGATTCTTTGAGCGGGCTTCAAACGCGGCCTTTTGCTCAGTCGTCATTTCCTTCTGGTACTTCTCTTTCCATTCGGCGTAGGGCATGCCGTAGATCAGCTCGCGCACCTTTTCATAGTCGGCGGCGATACCGCGCTCGGACGCGGCGACGACGTACCACTTCGACAGGCAATTGCGGCAGAAGTCCGCAAGGTTCATCAAGTCAATATTCTGGACTTCGGTCTTATCGCGCAGGTGCTGCACCAGGCGCCTGAATACCGCTGCCTCTATCGCCTGCCTGTCATGGTCGGAAATGTCCGCCATCTCTTAATTCCCGCAAAATATCCGCTTCCTTTATTATACGCGCAGATCGGTCTGCAGATTGAATGAACACCGACGCGACATATCCGAAAAACGACATTACTTGCGTGATACTTGCGGGCGGCAGAGGCTCGCGCATGAACGATCGCGACAAAGGACTGGTCGGGCTGGCGGGGCGGCCGATGATTGAACACATCATCGAACGCGTCGGACCTCAGGTCGGCAACATCATGATCAATGCGAACCGTCATCTTAAAGAATACCGGCGATACGGCTACCCGGTGATCAGCGACAACGGCATCGACGACTTCCGCGGACCGCTCGCGGGCATGGCAGCGGCGTTGCGCGATGGCAACACGCGCTGGGTGCTGACCGTGCCCTGCGACAGCCCCCTACTCCCGCGCGACCTCGCGGCGCGCCTGTACTGCGCGCTTGAAACACATGCCGCCGACGGCGCAGTAGCCGACGACGGCGACCGTCTGCACCCGGTGTTCTGCCTGCTGTCGAGACGTCTCACCGGCAATCTCGAACGCTTCCTCGCACTCGGTGAGCGTAAAATTGATCTGTGGTTCAAGCGGGTCAACATGGCGCGCGCCGATTTCAGCGACGAAGCCGAGTGTTTCGGCAATGTCAACACGGCGGATGAACTGAACCGGATTGAACAATCTTTGCTGAAGCAATGAACAAATATCCCCCGATCCTCGGCTTTTGCGCATACAGCGGCACCGGCAAAACGACCTTGCTGACCTCACTGCTGCCGCTTTTGAAAAAGAAAGGCATAAAAGTCGGCATCGTCAAGCACGCACACCACAAGTTCGACACCGACCACCCGGGCAAAGACAGTTATGAGTTAAGAAAGGCGGGCGCGAAGCAGATGCTGGTGTCATCCGGCAAACGCCGGGCACTGATCACGGAACTGTTTGAGGGAGAAGAAGAAGCCGGTCTCGACAAATTGATCGCGTGCCTGGATCATGCAGATCTCGACTTGATCCTGGTCGAGGGCTTCAAGCGTGAAGCGTTTCCGAAAATTGAATTGCACCGACCGGAACTCGGGAAACCGACAATGTATCTGCAAGACGAAAACATCATCGCTTTCGCCACCAACGGCGCGGCACCCGACAGCATCGCCATTCCGGTGCTGAGCCTCGATCAACCCGCGGAAATCTACAACTTCATCGTCGCGCGCTTGTTGAAGACCTGAACGCATACTGCATCCGTACAGCCTTATCCTGTATAATTATCTGTTTCGCCGAAGATTTCAGGCGGCAACGATGGCAGACAAGGATATCAGCGTCAAATTGACCGGGCGGGAAAGCGGGCGGGAACTCGAGCTGCCCGTGTTGCCGGCATCCGAGGGCGCGAGCACCCTCGACATCGGCAAACTGCCCCAGGCATTGGGTTATTTCACCTTTGACCCGGGGTTTGTGTCTACCGCCAGTTGTGAAAGCAAAATCACCTACATCGACGGACAAAAAGGCCTGCTCAGATACCGCGGATACCCGATAGAGCGGCTTGCCGAACACAGCAATTTCATCGAATCCGCTTACCTGCTGTATTACGGCGAGCTGCCGCAACGCGATCAGCTGAAAAACTTCAGGCAAAACCTCGTCGAGCACGGCAAACTCGACGAGCAGGCGATGACCTCGCTGTATCGTGCGTTCCCCGACGACACGCACCCGATGGCAATCCTGATGGCCTCGGTCAGCCGCCTCGCCGCCCTCTATCACGAGGGAAAAAACGTTTATGACGAAAAATACCGGGAAACCTCATTTATCAGAACGCTCGCAAAGATGGCGCCGATCACCGCCTGGGTTTTCCGAAACCGCCTGAAAAAGCCGCTGATAAATCCCGTCCCCGGACTGCCTTTTACCCGCAACTTTCTGCACATGATGTTCGGCGATGAAGAAACGCCGGCCAGCGAAACTTTCATCCGCGCGATGGACCTGATACTGCTGCTGCACGCCGACCATGAGCAGAACGCCTCGACCTCGACCGTGCGCCTCGCGGGCAGCACCGAAACCAGCCCTTACGCGGCGCTGACCGGAGGCATGGCGGCGCTGTGGGGACCGGCGCACGGCGGAGCCAACGAAGCCGTCATCAAGATGCTCGAGGAAATTGTGTCGTCCGGAGAGCCGATAGAACATTACATCGATCGCGCGAAAGACAAAAAAGACCACTACCGACTGATGGGCTTCGGGCACCGGGTCTATAAGAACTATGACCCGAGGGCGAAAATCATGCGCACGACCTGCCACGACCTTCTGTCCGAGCTCGGACCGGACAACTCGAACCGTCCGTTGCTGGAAACAGCGATGAAACTCGAAGCGATCGCACTCGAAGACGAGTATTTCATTTCGAGGAAACTGTACCCGAACGTAGATTTTTATTCGGGCATTATCTTCAGCGCGATGAAGTTGCCGCTCGATATGTACACCGCGATATTCGCGCTCGCGAGAACCGTCGGCTGGCTGAGCCACTGGAACGAGATGATGTCCGACGGGCACGTGCGCATCTACCGTCCGCGCCAACTCTACACCGGCAACACCGAAAGAAACTATTTGCGCCTCGAAGAACGCTGACGCGCTTCAGCCGAGTTGCGAAAAAAACTCTGCGACGACCGGCCCGAATCTTTCCGCATCCACCAGAAAAGAATCGTGCCCATAGATGGAGTCGAGTTCCTTGTACATCACTTCTCTCCCGGCTTTGACCAACCCGTCGGCAATCTGACGCTGCTGCTCCAGCGGAAACAGAATATCGGTGGTGACGCCGACAACCAGCGTACGCTTTGCGTGAACTCTGGCAAGTCCGGCGTTCACCGAACCACCGTGGTCGGCGACATCGAACAAGTCCATCGCGCGCGAAAGGTATAAATAGCTGTTGGCGTCGAAATTTCCGGCGAATTTGGCGGCGTTGTATTCAAGATACGACTCGATCTCAAATTCTATCCCGAAAGGATTATCCGAATGCCGGTCGGCGACACGCGCGCGGTCAAACCGCTGGCGCCATTCCTCGGCGGCACGATACGACATCAATCCCAGTTTTCTCGCAAGCGTCATACCTTTGGTCGGCTCCTCGTTCATCGGATAAAAACCTTCCCCCCAGCGCGGATCGCAGCGAATTATCTCGCGCTGCAGGGAGCGCACCGCGATGGTAAACGGCAATGCACGACACGCCGAAGAAATCGTAATCAGGTTATCCGCCTCGTCGGGGTATTGCAGCGCATAAGCAAGCGCGGTCATGCCGCCCATCGAACTGCCGACAACCGCAAGCAGGTGATCGATCCCAAGATCATTTATCGCGTGATGCGCTGATTTTGAAATGTCCTCGATCGAAAGCTCCGGAAAATCAGAGCCGTACCGGTCCCCGGTTTCGGGGTTGATCGAAGACGGCGCCGTTGAACCGAAACAACTGCCGAGCGAATTGACGCAGATCACGTGAAAACGGTTGGTGTCGATCGGCTTGCCCGGGCCAATCATATATTCCCACCAACCGGGTGAGGGATCCTCGGGCGAGGAACAGGCGTGGGCCGACGGCGACAGACCGGTGAATACAAGCACGACATTGTCGCGGTTGGGCGACAACTCACCCCGCGCTTCGTATCCAATATAGACTTCCGGCAATTTGCCGCCCCGGTACATGACAAACTCGCGCATACCGTAATCGCCCGAAAGCTTGACGAACCGGGTGGCGGGAGGAATAGCGCAGGCGGCAATTTGGTTGTCTTTTACGGCGCTCATCGGTTCGGTCAAAGCGGATATCATTCTACTCATTGCATACGGGCAGATAAAGCACGGCGACGACCGCCAGAAAGCCCATCGCACCCACCGTCCACTGCGCCCACGCCGGGCTCACCAGAAACACCGCTGATACCGCGAATGCGATTGTCAGCACGAACGCGGACGCGATCTTCAGCCGCCGCTGCACGCAGCGGTGCTCGCGCCAGCGTCTGACGTCCCCGCCAAAATACTTGTTGGTGATCAGCGCACGGTAAAAGCGCTCACTCGAACGCGCGTAACACGCCGCCGCAATAATCACAAACGGAGAAGTCGGCATTACTGGAACCAGTAAGCCGATAGCACCGACGATCAGCGACAGATGCCCCAAAAACAGGAACAGGTAACGGCCGCCCATCGTACCCTTTGCAGACTCAATGCCGCCGTCAGGCAAGACCTTTCTCCGCCAGTTCCAGCAATAAATCGGTGACCCCCTGCGATTTGCCGAAATAATCGCACATTCGTATCTCAACCCCGGGGTGTTCCTCGCGTTTTTTCTGCAACTCCGCCGGAATGTCCTCTCTGACGTGACGACCGGCTGCAAGAAAATAGGGCAGAACCAGCACCTGCGTCGCACCCGCGTCGATGCACCGCTGGACCCCCTGCGGTATTGAAGGCTCGGCACACTCAAGAAAAGCGCACTCGAAAAAATTAAACTGCCCCGTCGTCGCCGCCTCCAGCCTCGATACGAGTCGGCGCACTTCATCGTTGGACGAGTCCACTCTGCTACCGTGGGCGATCAACAAAAATGCTTTCATTCCTATATTATAGGGAATAATGCGCTTTTTGAGACGGTTGCGCGGCGCTCAAACGACCCGCAGCGCAGTTTGTACGTTGAACCGATGAAAAAAACCGCTTTCACCATACAGCTTCTTCTGATACCGACCCTGATCGCCTGCTCGGGTATCAATAAACCGATCAAGAACCTTGCCAAATCGGATATCGACCTGGTCAGCGACATTCATATTCAGGCGCTCAGAAGCCATACCCGGGAACTGATCCTGAAACTTTACGGCAGGAACCCAGACGAGTTGGGCAAGGCACCGGGAATGTCGGTCGAGACGCGAATGGCGCAAATCCTCAATCACCCTACTGACGTTTCCTACCGGGAACTCGATTACAAGCACAGCGTTCCCGCGATCGAATTGGCCTTCGACCGCGGCTACCGCAACGACCGCGTCTTTGCGTTGCTGCTCGGCATCAGCAGTATGCTGAAATATTCGTACAACGACCTCGACGAATTATTCCTGCTCGATGAACTTGATCCGCAGAAACTCTATGACAGCGCCAGGAATCTGGAAAGGGTCACGTTACGGTTACGCTTCGAGACGCACCGTGGAAAGGCGCTGATGGACCTGGGACCGACACACGGGCAAGGCTCATTCGAGGACACGATCAGCCGTATGATCAGCATTCAGGACCTGATGGCCGAAATCATAGCAGCTAAAACAGAGAGGGTTTTGAACAAGGCCGTACAGAGCGCCACGACCATACTGATCCCGATCGGCCTTTGACTCACACTTACACCGCGCATCGGCACTGAAAAATGCGGGACGGCTTATGCGCTCGCCGAAGCGTCGGAAACGCTCATGTTCTTGATCACCTCTTCACCGAAACCGGAGGTTGTGACCAGAGTGGCGCCCGGCATCAGGCGCTGAAGGTCGGCGGCGACGTCCTTGCGGCTGCCAAGCCGACGTACGCCGGCGGCCAGACCGCCCCTGACGCGGGCAAGGTCATAGGTCACGGTTTTTGCAGCGATTGCGCCGGCGACACCGGCAAGAACGAGATCGGCGGCTTCATTCCAGCCCATATAGCGCAACATCATCTCCGCCGACAGAATGATCGAGCCGGGGTTGACGCGATTCTTGCCCGAGTACTTCGGCGCACTCCCGTGCGTCGCTTCAAACACGGCGACGGCATCCGATATGTTGGCGCCCGGTGCGATACCAATGCCGCCCACTTGTGCGGCCAGTGCATCGGAAATATAATCACCGTTCAGATTAAGCGTCGCAATGACGTCGTACTCGTCGGGCTTGAGAAGTATCTGCTGCAAAAAGTTGTCTGCAATGACGTCTTTAACGATAATGTCCTTGCCACTCCTGGGATTTTTCAGTTTGCACCAGGGCCCGCCGTCGATGACTTCGGCGCCGAATTCCTCGGTAACCAGTTCATAACCCCAATTGCGAAAAGCGCCCTCGGTGAATTTCATGATATTGCCTTTGTGCACCAGGGCGACCGAACTGCGATCGTTGTCTATGGCGTAACGCACCGCCATTCTGATCAGACGCTGCGAGCCTTCCCTGGAAACGGGCTTGATGCCGATACCTGAAGATTCGGGGAAACGAATACCCCTGACGTGCATTGTGTTCTGTAAAAAGTCGATGATCTCATGTACATCGTCGGAATAGGCCGGCCACTCAATGCCGGCGTAAATGTCCTCGGTGTTCTCCCGGAACACGACCATGTCGGTGGCGGAGGACTGTCTCATCGGAGTCGGCGTGCCCGGGAAATAGCGGATCGGCCGGACGCAGGCGTAAAGATCAAGCTGCTGGCGGATCGCAACGTTCAGGGAGCGAATGCCTTCGCCGACCGGCGTCGTCAACGGGCCTTTGATCGAAACCGCGTAACTGCACATCGCGTCGAAAGCCTCTTGCGGCAGCCATTGATTTTCGCCGTAGATCTCCACCGCTTTCTCACCGGCGTAGATCTCCATCCACACGATCTTGCGGCGATCGCCATAGGCCAGATTGACGGCCGCATCGACCACGCTCTGCATCACGGGCGTCACGTCAATGCCGATACCATCACCTTCGATAAAGGGGATTACCGGATTATCGGGCACCGACAGCGAACCGTCGGCACGACGCGTGATCGCGTCGCCCTGCTCCGGCAATTTTATATGCTGATACGTTGCCACATCGGCTCCGGCTGAAAGAGCTTCAGAATTGCTCCTCCTCAGTCGAGCCGGTGAGTGCGGTAACCGAGGATGCACCGCCTTGAATTACGGTGGTGACATCGTCAAAGTAGCCGGTGCCGACTTCAGCCTGATGACTCGAGAAGGTATAGCCCCTGTCGAGCGCCTTGAACTCCCGCTCCTGCACCAGGTCCACATAGGCCGTCATGCCTTGTTCGACGTAACGTTCGGCAAGATCAAACATGTGAAACCACATATTGTGGACACCGGCGAGCGTAATGAACTGATATTTGTAACCCATGGCGCCAAGTTCCTTCTGGAAGCTTGCGATCATCGTGTCGTCGAGTTTTTTCTTCCAGTTGAACGAAGGCGAACAGTTGTAGGCAAGCAACTGTTCCGGGTACTCCCTGCGCACCGCTTCCGAAAAACGCTTTGCCTCGCCGAGATCTGGCACCGCGGTCTCGCACCACAGAAGATCGGCGTAAGGCGCATAGGCCATGCCGCGCGCAATCGCCTGATCGAGCCCGGCCTTGGTGCGGTAAAACCCTTCGGGGGTACGCTCACCGGTAACAAACGGCGCATCGTATGGGTCAATATCCGAAGTCAGCAGATCCGCCGCGTTGGCGTCGGTACGCGCGAGAATGATGGTCGGTGTATTGCAGATATCGGCGGCAAGCCGCGCGGCGATCAACTTCTGGATCGCCTCCTGCGTCGGTACCAGCACTTTGCCGCCCATGTGTCCGCATTTTTTCACCGACGCCAGTTGGTCTTCAAAATGAACGCCGGCGGCGCCGGCATCGACCATCGCTTTCATCAGTTCAAACGCGTTGAGCACACCGCCGAAACCGGCCTCGGCGTCGGCGACGATCGGTGCGAACAAGTCCGCACTTTCGTTGCCTTTCGCCCACTCGATCTGGTCGGCGCGCGCGAAAGTGTTGTTGATGCGCCGCACCACTTCGGGCACGGAATTCGCCGGATACAGCGACTGGTCGGGATACATCTCCCCGGCAAGGTTGGCGTCGGCGGCCACCTGCCATCCCGACAGATAAATCGCCTTGACGCCGGCTTTGACCTGCTGCAGGGCCTGCCCGCCGCTCAAAGCGCCGAGACAGTTGATGTAATCCTTCTCGTGCAACAATTTCCACAGCTTTTCCGCGCCACGCTGCGCATAAGTGAATCCGGACTGCACCGACCCCTGTAAGCGCACGACGTCTTCGGCACCGTAAGTGCGTCTGACGTTTCTCCAGCGTGGATTGTCATTCCAATCTTTTTTCAAAGCCGTTGTTCTGGCTTGTTTGCCCACTTTGCAATCCCTCCTGAAAGCGTTTTTGCCGGTTGCGGCAACCTGAGTGCGGCTGCCGGAAAATCCAGCCTGAAAACTGACTGAACCAAAGGCGGTTCGAGAAATTAATTTTTTATGATAGCAGTTTCACGGCGGCGTGTCGCGCACTTCGGTCCATCGCCAGTCGCCATTCTGATATACTGCCGTGCCATGAGTTTCAACACCGCCGACCTCTGCGACGAATACGCCGACCGCGTTTCAATTGCCGAGCCCCTGTTCCGTGATTTCGGCGGCGCGACACGTTTCAGCGGCCCCATCATCACCGTCAAATGCCCCGGGGACAACTCACCGGTCAAAGCCACGTTGCAAACGCCGGGCAACGGCAACGTGCTGGTGGTGGACGGGGGGGGCTTGCTGAATTTTGCACTGCTTGGCGACAGGCTCGGCACAAGCGCAGTGGAAAACGGCTGGGCCGGCCTCGTCATCTATGGCTGCGTGCGCGACTCAGCAGTACTCGCGACGCTGAACATCGGCGTCAAGGCGCTCGCCGCCTGCCCCCTGAAAACGCCGAAAAAGAATCCCGGCGAAAAAAACATCCGTGTGCATTTTGCCGGCGTCAATTTCACGCCCGGACATTACCTGTACGCCGACCCCGACGGAATCATCGTCAGCCCCACTCAAATTGATTGCCGGAATTAACTGAGCCCGCCGCACACCGACGGCGATTACCGGCAACTCAGAAGAAAACCGGCTTTCTCCGGTGATAATACTTGACGTCGCGGAAACTGCCGACGCTTTCGCTCGCGCCGAGATAGAGTTCTTTTACATCCTCGCGCCCGCGCATGGCGGACGCTTCACCTTTCAGCATCACCCGGCCGTTTTCCATGATGTAGCCGTAGTCCGCGTGCCGCAAAGCGATCATCGCGTTCTGTTCGGCGACCAGGAAACTCACGTTTTCCTGCTTGTTCAGCCTGCTGATGATCTTGAAAACCTCCTCGACGAACTGGGGGGCAAGCCCCATTGAAGGCTCGTCAAGCAATATCAGCTTCGGACGCGCCATCAGCGCGCGGCCGATGGCAATCATCTGCTGTTCACCGCCGGAAGTGAGACCAGCATAGCTCTTGCGGCGATCCTTGATCTGGGGAAAATACGAATACACCATTTCAAGGTCATCCCTGATCTCGCTGTGGCCCGCGGTTTTGCGGATGAACGAACCGGTCAGCAGATTCTCCTCAACCGTCAGATGCGCAAAGCAGTGCCTGCCTTCCAGTACCTGAACCACGCCTTCATCGACCAGATCATTCGGTCCCATGTCGGCGATGTCGCGTCCGGCGAGCTCAATCGTGCCTTTCGTAACCATCCCGCGCTCCGCCTGCAACAGGCTCGAACACGCTTTCAGCGTAGTCGTCTTGCCGGCGCCGTTCGCCCCGAGCAGGGAAATAATCTTGCCCTCAGGAACGTCGAGCGTGACACCTCTGAGCGCCAATATCACCTGGTTGTAAACAACCTCAATATTGTTGATGACCAATAACGGGCGATCTGATTCAGGCATGGTGTTCGCTCTGTTCATACAGGGGTATAAAAAGCGGGCAAGGGAAGCGGCTTCCCTCGCCCGCATGATTTTCCTTTATGACATCTCAGCCGATAAGCAGATCAGATGTCAAAGTTGTCGCGTGAGTCTTTGTTGGAGCAATCACGCTTCGGAAACTCCGGATGCTCTTCCGCATACTTTTCAGCATTGGAATCGACAACCGATTGAGAGAAGTCGCTGCGACCCTCAATCCAACCGCTGACGAGTTCCCACTTACGCGCATTCGCGTCCCATTGCTGGAAACGCGCCGTGTGCAGCGCAGCGTGATCAAGACAGCTCACCTTGATCGGCGGAACAACATCGGCAAGCCCCATCCTGTCCAGATCGTCCTGGGTCAGTTCAATATTCTCAAAGCCCCAACGGACCATCGAACTGGTCAGTTTCTTGCCGAAACGCTTCTGAGCGACCCGGATCGCTTCGGAAGACATCACCGCAGCCCAAATCCCCAGATTCCAATAGACACTGCCGATACGGCTCTTGTCTTCCAGGTCACCTTCACCCGCGTTGTAGAGCGTCTCAATGATGCTCCGGGCAGCGGGGTAGTCGGCACCCGCGCGGTGAACGGTCACCGCCTGATAGCCGTTGGCAGCCTTGCCTGCGGGAATAACGTCTTCGTCAGAGTTACTCCACTCGTTCCCGATCACCCGGGACACGGAATAGCCGTTACGCACGGCCGTCTGCATGGCAACCGGGTTCATCACGCCCCAGCCGCGCAGGAAAACGTAGGCAGGCTTTAGCCTGCGAATCTTCAGCCATTGTGCGCCCTGCTCGTTGCCGGGATGCGGCACCTCGATCGGCACATGCTCAAAGCCATGCTGCTCCCCGAGGGAAGTCAGGAATTCATTGGCTTCGCGGCCATACGGAGAACCGTGGAACAAGGTCACGACCTTCTCGCCTTTGAGCTTGTCAATGCCGCCGAGCTGCTCGCCCATGTGCTTGATCGTCGCATACGCGAAGTCATAGGCATTGGTGCCCAACGGGAACTGGTACGGAAACACATCGCCGCGTTCGGTCTCGGTCCTGCCGTGGTTCACGCTGATAATGGAGAGCTTGTCTTTCCGGCCCTGCTCAATCAGGGATGAGGAAATACCGACGCTCAACGGGTCGAAATAAAGTGCATCACCCAGCTTGCTTTTCTTCTGGCGATGATAACACTCAATTCCTTTCGTGCGATTGTATTCAGTCTCGCACTCGTCCCAGACAATCTTAACGCCGCCGATGCCACCATCGCGCTCATTCAGAAGATTATAGTAATCGATAATCCCTCCGAAGTAGCCCGTGCCGCCGGCTGCATACGGACCCGTCCTATATACCGGCATCGGCACATAGTAGTCCGCAACAGCCGCGCTGGTGAGCAACAACATTGCCACCAGGCTGGACGCAACCACTAAAAATTTTCTCATGAGAAAATACTCCTTAAGATTTCAGGCCCATTCGTCATTCCCGCTTCCATGCAACCAGACAAATATGCCTTTATTTGTGTGCCCCTTCAGATCCATTGCTTTCGGGCACATTACTATACTAAATACTATTCATACTATGTAGTGATTTTAGGGGATAACGCAATAGCCTTCTTAGGGGATGGCGCCAGAGCCATTTAAATCATTGATAGTAAAATAAAAAACTCGATCGCCCGCAGTTCGGCGCGCCCGGTCCGGCTTCCCGGTCTCAATGCGCAAAAGGCCAGCTCCTGAGTTTTTCCTTGTAACGCTGCCACAAAGCCGCAAAACCGCCGGGCTCCTTGATCAGCAGCAGGATAATCACCACGCCGGTAAGCACTTTCGCGAGGTTTTCCACAAAGGCTGAATCAAGCGCGCCGCCAAGCATCCTGTCGCCGACGAAGCCGATCAGGATATCAAACAGGTACACAAAGGCGGCGCCCATGAACGAGCCGGAAATGGTGCCCAGCCCGCCGACGATGATCATGAACAGCACCTGAAAGGCGCGGTCGAGCTCGTGCATCCTGAGATCGATATTGGTCGTGTATGAGAACGAGAACAGTGCGCCGGCAACCCCGATGTAAAAAGTGCTGATGAAGAATGCGATCAATTTAGTCGCCGCGACGCGGATACCGATCACGCTGGCGGCGATATCCATGTCCCTAACCGCCAGCATATTCCTGCCGATGCTGCTCCGCACCAAGTTTCTCGCAATAACCGTCAACAGGATGACGGAAACGAGCACCAGATAGTACTTGCCGACCGTGGTATTGAGGTTGATCGTCGTGATAACCGGCAGGTAGTAATTTGCCGGGTCAAATGTAATCCAGTTCATCTCGTAATAGCGGGAAGACAGCAACACCACGCCCGCGCGGTCGTAGTTGACAAAGTAAGTGTATGTCGTAAAAAACCACAAGATGAAATAATGCGCGGCGAGCGTCGATACGATCAGGTAAAAGCCTTTGATCCTGAGGCTCGGCAAACCGAAAACAACACCGACCAGCCCGGTCACGATTCCGCCCATCACAAACGCCAGCGGCAAAGGCATATCAAACGGGATGGTGTTACCGTCGAAGCGATAAATGAAATTAAACGTCATAATCGCGCCCATCAGCATAAAGCCGGCGGTGCCGAGCGACAGCTGCCCGGTATAACCGGTCACAATGTTGAGCCCCAGCGCCGCCAATGAAAAAATCATCAGCGGGATCAGGATTGCCGACAGCCAGTAGTCGTCACCGATCCGGGGAACGATAAACAGCATGACCACCAGGAGCGCATAAACGAACCAGCGGTCCTGCTGCAACGGTAACAGGCTCCTGTCCTGCAGATAACCTTCCAGGATCCGCCTGCTCTCGCGGTAAAACATCCGTCAAACCCTCTCTATACTTTTCTCACCGAACAGCCCCGCCGGCCTCAACAAAATGAACAGCATCGCCACCATGTAGCCGAACCAGTTCTCAATTCCCTGACCGCCGAACAGATCGGCCACATAGATCTCGCCCACCTTCTCGGCCACCCCGATCAACAGGCCGCCGACAATGGCGCCCGGGATTGAAGTCAGGCCGCCGACCAGAATCACAGGCAGCCCTTTAAGCACGACCGCGGTTAACGTGAATGATACGCTGATGCGGTCAGCCCACAGCAGTCCGGCAACCAAGCCGATAACCCCTGTCACCGCCCACACGATGCCCCAGATACGCGACAGAGGAATGCCGACGGCCATCGCGGCCATGTGATCGTCGGACACGGCGCGCAATGACATACCGGTCTTGGTTTTCTGAAAAAAGATCGACATGACAAGGATCATGCTGCCCGCCACGATCGCCGCAAAGATATCAAACGACGAGATGATGACGTCGAACCACGGTATATAGTTGGAAAGGAATATGGGGTCCGGGCTCAGCAACGTAAAATCAAAAAATTCCGACAATTTGAGCCCGTGTACCGCCGAATCCCAAATGCCCTGAGAAAAGCCTTCGAGGAAAATACTGAGTCCCACCGTCGCCATGAACAGCGACAACAGGGATTGGTTGGCGAGCGGACGCATGATGAAACGCTCGATCAAAAGCCCCATCACGACCATCGCGCCGAGCGTCAGAATAAACGCATACCAGAATGACACGCCCTGCTCGATCATCTTCACAAAAGTCAAACCGGCAAACAACAGCATCGTGCCCTGAGCAAAGTTAAATACCCCGGACGACTTGTAAATCAGTACAAACCCGATTGCGACCAGCGAGTACATGATCCCGCTGAGCAATCCGGCAATGACGGTTTCAATAAAAAAAAGCATGGTCAAGTCTCTGTAAAAATTGCTCCGGCGACTAATGCGCGGTGCCCAGATAGGCCTCGATGACTTTCGGGTTGTTCTTGACCTCTTCCGGTGTGCCGTCCCCTATCTTCTCGCCGTAATCCATCACAATGATGTGATCGGAAATGTCCATCACCACACTCATATCGTGCTCTATTGCAACAATTGTCGTGCCGAACTCGCGGTTGATCTCCATAATGAAGCAGGCCATGTCCTGCTTCTCCTCGATGTTCATACCCGCCATCGGCTCGTCAAGCAACAGCAACTTGGGCTCCATCGCCATCGCCCTGCCCAGTTCCACACGCTTCTGCAGCCCGTAGGCCAGCTTGTTGACCGGCGTATTGCGGATTGACTGGATCTGCAGAAACCTGATGATCTCCTCAACCTTTTCCCGGTGCTCGGCTTCCTCGCGGCGCGGCCTGCCGAAATACACTATCTGCTCGATGAAATTCGCTTTCATCTTCAAATTCCTGCCGGTCATGATGTTGTCGAGCACGGTCATGCCCTGAAACAATGCAATGTTCTGGAAAGTGCGCGAGATGCCCCAAACCGCCGCGTTGTGCGCACGCATATGCCTGACCATGCGGCCATCGAAGCTGATCGTGCCCCTCTGCGCACGATAGACGCCGTTGATCACGTTCAGCATCGAACTCTTGCCCGCGCCGTTGGGGCCGATCAGCGCGCAGATCTCATTCTCCATGACGTCAAAACTGATGTCAGTGATTGCCGCAACGCCCTTGAAACTGAGCGTGACGTGATTGGCGCTCAGCAATGCCCTGCGCCCGCCGGACGCCGCCGAATTCAGTTGGTTCTGCATGGCAACGTCGCTCATTGTCATAAACTCGGGAGTTGAAAATTGATACGGCTGCCGCTGCGCGGATCGTCAAACTCAAACTCGCTACGCCCGTCGTACAACGCGCGCAGCAGGCCGGCAAAATGCTCTCCCATCACTTTTCTGCGCATTTTGTGGGTCCATGTCAATTCCCCGGTCTGCGGTGAAAGCTGCCTGTGAAAAATGACAAAGCTCTTGACCGCCGGCTGGCCGCCGGCGACGCGCCGGTTCGCCTCGGCCACCTGTTTCCTGATCAACTCCACGACTTCCGGCTTCAACGCCAGATCAGCATAGCTGGTGTAGCGAATATCGCGCTGCTCGGCCCAAGTGCTGACAGTGCCGCGGTCTATGGTGACGACCGCGACGAGCGATTCCTCTCCGTCGCCACTGACAAAAGCCTCGCTGATGTAGAGAGACTCCTTGATCGCCTTTTCTATGGCTTTCGGCATAAAGGCGGTGCCATCGCGCAATTTACCTAGCGCCATCATCTTGTCCAGAACCGTCAGTTCGCCGTTGCCGCTCAAGGTGCCGATATCGCCGGTGTGAAACCAGCCGTCCTGATCAAGCACCGCCGCCGTCGCCTGTTCATCCTTGTAGTAGCCGGGAAAAACGTTGTCGCCTCTACATACGATCTCGCCGTCGTCCGCAATCTTTATTTCCATGCCGCGAATTGCGCGTCCGACGTTCTCCTCCGTTTGCTCTTCGACTTGGATCGTAATGCAGCCGAACGTCTCCGCCGTACCGTAAATCTGCTTCAGCCCGACCCGAAGCGCGTCAAAAAACCTGAATACGTCGGTGCTGATCGCATCTCCGCTGGTGAAAGCGGACCGCAAGTAGTTGAGGCCGTAGAGTTCGCGCACTGGCGTCATCACCAAAATGTCGCCGAGCCTCGAATGTTTCTTCTGCTCCGCCCTGCCCATGTATCTGTCGTAGAGCTTTCTCGACAGACCGCGGGTCAACCCGATGCGTTCCCGGATGGAGGCATGGATCTGCTTGTACACGTGAGGCGGCGCATACAGCAGCGACGGGCCGATTTCACGCAGGTTCTCCATCACCGTCTCGGAATTCTCGGGACAACTCAGGCACATACCGGTCACATACGACAGCGCGTAACCACACAGCAGATTCGCGGGCAGGAAAATCGGCATGAACGACAATATTTCGTCCTCTTCGGTCACGTGCTCAACGTCGGCGACGTAATTGGCTACACTGATGATGTGCCGATGCCACATCACCACCGGCTTCGGCTCCTCATCGACCCCGGAGTTGAACAAGATCATCGCCGGGTCATCCCCGCCGCCGACACTCATCGACTCAGCGTAAAAACCCGAGTTTGAACGGGCGTACTCATCGCCGCGCTCCTGAATCACCTCAAAATCGTGTACCAGCTTGTGGTCGTAACCGCTCATGCCGCGGCCTACCGTGTAGATGACCGCCTCCAGCGGAAAGCCCCGGGATTGCATCTCAAGCATCACGTCCACCTGCTGCTGATCCTTCGCCACCACGTAACGGGGGGCGGTCTTCTCCAGCATTTTGACGAGTTCATCGCCCGCGAGGTTGTCGTAAATCGGAACTGCGATTGCGCCGATAGACTGGCACGCGGTTATTGTGCAGAAGATACGGGGCGAATTATCGCCGATAACCGCAACCGTATCCCCTCTGACAACCCCCAGCGCAGCCAGACCACAGGCAAAACGCTGCACCTCATTTAACGTTTCACGCCATGTCAGGCTCTTCCACAAACCCAGATCCTTGGTACGCAACGCCACTCTGTTGCCGAAGGTCTGAGCTTGATAATTAAGCAGTTTCGGAAGCGTATCCATGGCTTCCTAAAATAAATCACTCATTACAGATTTATACCAGACACAATAATAAGATAAAGCGAAAGCCGTTGCCCCGGCCACTCAACCCGGACGCCCGAGCAGATGCTGCGGCAAAGCTTAATCGAGGCTTATAAAGGGCGGCATTAAGGCATAATATCCGGCATAAATGCAAGTTATGTTAAAAAACCACCGTATTTGCTGGATTTCATCCGCGGCCACCCCCGGCGGCCTTGCCGCCGAAAGGCACTCGATTTCATCAAAACCGCACACGCCGGTACCCGACAAACGTGAACAACAGACTGCGACGATACTTGTTACCGCTCTCCGCACCAGCGACCGCACTGGTCCTGGCGGCTTGCGGCAACGACGGGTCGCGTACAAACGGCTATACGGCAAATGAACGCCTCGCAGTTGTCGCGCGCACAACGCCGGCTGCCTGGTACTTTGAGGGAAACAGGGCAAAAGGCATCGACCACGACCTGCTGACGCGGTTCGCGGGATCGCTGAATCTGAAACTCGAGATCAGCCACGCCGCGAACACAAGCGCCGCCCTCAACACCTTATGCAACACACAAGCGCAAATGGCCGTCGGCCTGCTGACATTGCCGCTTTCTCTGCAAAGCGAGTTCCGCGCCGGCCCCCGCTATGGCACGTTCAAACAGCAGTTACTCTACCGTTTTGACCACCCCCGCCCCTCGAGCATCACCGACCTGGTCATGGAGACCGTCGAAGTGAACGCAGAACCCGTACACCTCGAAACGCTGCTCAGCATCAAGCATCGCAACGGCGACCTGACCAACTGGACACTGCATCACAACCTCACCGCACACGACCTGCTCGAGATGATGGATCTGGGGTTCGCCGAATATATGATAGCGGACTCACACGCGGTGACGATGACCCGGCGCTTTTACCCGCGCATACAAGAGGCTTTTCACGTCAGCGGTGAATTACCGTTGTACTGGGTATTCGGCGAATGCACCGATCCCCGGATCATTGCCGCGGCCGGGACGTTCTTTGCCGCGGCGGCGGCGGACGGAACACTTGCGCAAATTTTCGACCGCTACCACGGACACGCAACACAACTCGACTATCCGGAAAAACTGGCTTTTATAAAAAACGTTGACCGGCGACTGGAACAATATAAAAAACTGTTCATCGAAGCCGCCCGCGGGGCCGGCATTGACTGGAAACTCCTGGCCGCCGTCAGCTATCAGGAATCACACTGGAACCCGCAAGCGCGCTCGCCGAGCGGCGTTGAAGGGTTGATGATGCTGACCCGTGAAAACGCCAAGCGGCTCAAGATCGAGGACCGCAAAGACCCTTCTCAGAGCATCGACGCAGGTACGCGTTTCCTGCTTGCACTCAAACAGCGACTGCCGCCCAACACCGACGAGCCCGACCGCACCTGGCTCGCGCTGGCCGCCTACAACGCGGGCTTCAGATGCGTTGAGAACGCGATGGCGATGGCGCGCGCGAAAAAGCTGAATCCCGCGTTATGGGTCAACGTACGCGATTTTCTGCACGAACCTCCCGACGCCGACCGAAAACCCAAAAGTGCGTGCTCGATGAACGACCCTTTGACCTACGTCTATAACATTCGCGCCTACCGCGATCTACTCGCCTGGCTTGAAGGCGACCTGAGTTTCGAAGCGGGAGACGAGCCGCGACAAAAACGCCTGCCGACGGCAACGCCGGCGCCGATCTGACGGCCTTCAGCCGGCCGACTGGCGCGGGCGCCTTTCCCGAAAAAACGCCTGTAGCAACGCCGCACACTCATCCTCCATCACCCCACCCGTGACTTCAGGACGGTGGTTGAAAACCGCCGCCCCCCGCAGATCCATCGCGCCGCCCAGAACGCCGCTTTTCGGATCGGCGACGCCGAAGACCACACGCGGGACGCGCGCATGGACGATCGCGCCGAAACACATCGCGCAAGGCTCGAGCGTCGCGTACAAAACGGCGTCAGCCAGACGATAGTTGCCGACGACGCCGGCGGCTTCGCGCAAAGCCAGGATCTCGGCGTGGGCAGTCGGGTCGTTTGCGGCCACCGACGCATTACAGGCCCGGGCGACGACCTCCCCCGCCACCGTGATCACCGCCCCCACCGGCACCTCGTCGGAGGCGACAGCCATACGCGCCTGCTCCAGAGCGCACCGCATGAAGTCGGCATCAGTCTGCGTCATGCCGGAAGCGTTATTCCCACTCGATCGTTGCCGGCGGCTTGCTGGTGATGTCGTAGCAGACGCGCGAGATCCCGCTCACTTCGTTGACGATCCGCCGGGCGACACCGTCAAGAAACTTTTCGGGCAAGCGCGCCCTGTTCGCCGTCATGAAATCACTGGTCTCAACCGCCCGCAGAACCACGACATAACCGTATTCCCTGCCGTCGCCCATGACACTGACCGACCTTACCGGCAAAAACACCACAAACGCCTGAGACACCGCCTCGTACAAACCCTCGCGCTTGAGTTCCTCGATGAAAGTGCGATCGGCCAATTGCAGAAGTTCAACGTATTCCTTCCTGACCTCTCCGGGAATGCGCACTGCGAGCCCCGGCCCCGGGAAAGGGTGGCGCCCGACGATCTCCGCCGGCAGACCCAACTCGAGACCGAGCTTCCTCACTTCATCCTTGAACAGCAGAGACAGCGGCTCAAGCAGCTTGAGACGCATTCGCCCGGGCAGGCCGCCGACATTGTGGTGTGACTTAATCAGGTGAGCCGACTGCGAAACGGCTCCGGCGGATTCGATAACATCGGGATAGATCGTTCCCTGTGCGAGCCAACTGACTTTGGGAAACTTCGCCGCCTCTTTCTCGAACAGGTCGATGAACAGGCCGCCGATAATCTTTCTCTTCTCCTCGGGGTCGGTCACGCCACACAGCGCGTCAAGAAACAGCTCCCCGGCGCGCACGTGAACGAGATCAATACCGATATGCCGGGAGAAAGTCTCGACGACCTGCCCGGCCTCGCCCAACCTGAGCAGTCCGGTATCGACGAACACGCACCGCAACTGCGCACCGATCGCACGGTGGATCAGCACCGCTGCCACCGCCGAATCGACGCCGCCGGAAAAGCCGAGAATAACTTCGTCCGCACCCACCCGCCGCCGGATATCAATCAACTCACGCTCGATGATCGTGCCCGGCGTCCACAACCGCGCGCAACCGGCGATACCGATAACAAACCGTTCCAATATCGCATTGCCACTCGGTGTATGCGTAACTTCGGGGTGAAACTGCAAGCCGTAATAGCCGCGCGACGGATCGGCCATCGCCGACACCGGTGAACCGGCGGTCGCGGCAATGACCCTGAATCCCGGCGGTACTTCGATCACCTTGTCGCCGTGCGACATCCATACATCCAGCGTGTCGTCGCCGGGCACATCGCGGATGCCGTCAAGCAGCCCGTCGTCATGCACGACCGACACCCGGGCGTAGCCGAACTCGCGGCGCGACGAGGCTTCAACCCTGCCGCCAAGTTGGCGCGCCATCGCCTGCATGCCATAACACACGCCAAGCACCGGCACACCACAGTCAAATACGCCCGGATATACCTGCGGCGATCCGACCGTCGCCACCGATTCGGGGCCGCCGGAGAGAATGATGCAGTGCGGCGCGATTTCAGCCAGCGTATCGGCGTCCAGGCGTTGCCAAGCGACAATTTCACTATACACACCGAGTTCACGCACCCGGCGCGCGATCAACTGCGTGTATTGCGATCCGAAATCTACGATCAGCGCCTTGTCCGCGACGCCACGATCTTCATCCACCCGCTCACCGGCGACGCACACACTGCCCTGCGTCTCAGCCACGGCGATAATTCGGCGCTTCCTTGGTGATCATGACGCTGTGCACGTGGCTTTCTTCTATGCCCGCCTGCGTGATCCGCACAAAGCGCGGCTTGGTCCGCATTTCAACGATATTGCGGCAGCCGACATACCCCATACTGGCACGAATGCCGCCAGCCAGCTGATCAACCACGTCAACCACACTGCCGCGATACGCGACACGGCCCTCGACGCCTTCGGGAATCAGTTTGCCGTCGCCACCGCCGGCTTCCTGAAAATAGCGGTCGCTGGAACCGCGCTTCATGGCCGCCAGCGACCCCATGCCGCGATAGGACTTGAAAGACCGCTCCTGATACGACTCGACCTGCCCCGGCGCCTCGTGCGTCCCCGCAAATAAACTGCCGATCATGACCACGTGGGCGCCGGCCGCAATCGCTTTCGCCGCATCGCCGGAAAAGCGCACGCCGCCGTCGGCGATCACGGGCACGTCGGTGTCCGCGAGCGCGCAACTGACGTTGCGAATCGCCGTGATCTGGGGTATGCCGATGCCCGCAACGATACGCGTCGTGCAAATCGAACCGGGCCCGATGCCGACCTTGACCGCGTCAACCCCGCAGTCAACCAGCGCGGAGGCCGCCTCCCCCGAGGCGATATTGCCTGCAATCACCTGAATCCCGTCAAACCGCTTCTTGACGGCACGCACGGTGTCGAGCACCGCCTTTGAATGTCCATGCGCCGTATCCACCACAAGCACATCTACTTCGGCTGCGACCAACTGCTCGACCCGCTCGCGCTCCCTGTCCCCGATACCGACGGCGGCACCGACCCGCAGGCGCCCGAAACTGTCGCGGCAGGCATTGGGATAGTCGCTTGATTTCTGGAAGTCCTTGGCCGTGATCATCCCGCACAACTCAAAACGTTTATTCACCACCAGCACTTTCTCTATCCTGTACCGGCGCAACAGTTGCTGCACTTCATCCTTGCCGGCTCCCTCCTCAACCGTCACAAGCCTGTCCTTCGGCGTCATAACCGACGACACGGGTTTATCAAGATGCGTCTCAAAACGCAGGTCCCGGCGTGTAACGATGCCGACCAGATCGTCACCGTCAACGATCGGCATGCCTGAGATCTTGTTGCTCTGGGTGAGATCGATAACTTCGCGAACGGGCATGGTCGGCGGTACGGTGATCGGATCCTTGACCACGCCGCTTTCGTACTTCTTGACCCGGCGCACCTGCACAGCCTGTTCAGCAAGGTCCATGTTCTTATGAATGACACCAATCCCCCCTTCCTGCCCCAGCGCAATCGCGAGTTGCGCCTCGGTCACCGTATCCATCGCCGCCGAAGCGAAAGGGGTGTTGAGTTCTATTCCGCGCGTAAAGCGCGTTGTCAGATCCGTGTCAGCGGGCAGAACTTCAGAGTAGGCGGGCACCAGCAAGACATCGTCAAATGTCAGAGCTTCTTGCAGATTTTCCATGGCAGTGGGGCTTTCGTTTCATTGTATCATAGGAACGACACAACAGAACGGACAACGCCCACGTCCGACATGGAACTTCCGGAAAGCAAACGCGACGTCTATACGGTCAGCCGCTTCAACGCCGAGGTCAGACAGTTGCTGCTGGACCGCTTCGAGCCGGTCTGGCTGGAGGGCGAGATCTCGAACCTTTCGCGCCCCGCCTCGGACCATATCTACTTTTCCCTGAAAGATAACGACGCCCAGATCCGCTGCGCGATGTTCCGCGGCAGAAACCGCACGCTCGACTTCGAACCGGAAAACGGAATGCAGGTGACGGTGCACGCGCGCATCGAGTTGTATGAAGTGCGCGGTGATCTCCAATTGATCGTCAACTTCATGGAAATCGTGGGACGCGGCGAACTGCAAAGGCGTTTTGAACAGCTCAAGCAGAAACTGGCAAGAGAAGGCCTGTTTGAAACGGCCCGCAAGCGCACGATCCCGAAAATCCCGCGCCGCATCGGGGTTATCACCTCCAGAGACGGCGCCGCGTTGCACGACATCCTGACGACCCTGGACAAGCGCTTCCCGGCAATTGAGATTATCGTCTATCCGACCCCGGTGCAGGGCGATACGGCGCCCGCCTCCATCTGCCGGATGCTCGAAATCGCCAACGCCAGGGACGAAACCGACGTTCTGATCCTCGCTCGCGGCGGCGGTTCAATTGAAGATCTGCGGGCTTTTAACGAAGAGCAAGTGGCGCGCGCCGTCGCCGCTTCCGACTTGCCGACCATCACTGGCATCGGCCACGAAATAGACTTCACCATTGCCGATTTTGTTGCGGATGATTGCGCGCCGACGCCAACTGCCGCCGCACAATATGCAAGTCCCGACCGCCACGCGTTAGCGCAAACCGCCGATCATCTCTATCGCCGCCTGAAAAACCGCCTCATGAACCGGCTCGAAACCGGTCGCCAGGCGCTGGCACTGCAACAATCCCAACTGCTGCGGTTTCACCCGACAGCGCGGATCGAGCAGTGGATGCAGAAAATGGACGACGCGGCCGAACGCCTGCGCCTGCACCTGCGCGAATTTCTGGGCGCCACCGACCGGCGGCTCGCGCTGATACAGGCGGCGCTCGCGCACTGCACGCCGCTCAGACAGGTACACGCCTGCCGCGCCCGCTTGATCGACGCGGCGAATGCGCTGATCCTGTTTGAGCAGTATACTCTTGAGAAACAACACCATCGCCTAAAGCAGTTCGAGACGCGCCTGAGCGTCCTGAGCCCGCTCGCGACGTTACAACGCGGTTATTCGATCACCACCGACGAACACGAGCGCATCGTCCGTTCAACCGGCACACTCGCCATCGGGCAAAAAATCGAAGTGCGCGTCAAGGACGGCCGCATCAAGGCCTCGGTAGATCAACTGCACCGCAAGAAGTGAGCGGCGACAACGACAGCCTGTTGAAATCAAAGATAATTAAATCAAGCCTTTATGAAGCCCAACGGCGGAGCACTTGCATACACGGAGCATAAATTGTACAAAACGCGCGCTCGAAAAAAGAATCACCCTTACATTAATCGGTGCCAAAATGGCTAAAAAAAGACTCAGGAAGAAAGCGCCCGCCAAAAAGCGGGCTGCGGCTTCGCGGAAAAAAACCGCAGCGGCGCCCCGGAAAAAAGTCCGCGGCGCGGTCAAGAAGAAGCAGGCTTCCAAAAGGAAAAACACCGCGAAAAAGCGCACCGTAAAGAAAGGCGTCGCCAAAAAGCGCACCGTAAAGAAAGGCGTCGCCAAAAAGCGCACTGCGAAAAAACGCACTGCGAAAAAACGCACTGCGAAAAAACGCACTGCAAAGAAAGGCACCGCCAAAAAGCGGACTGCGGCTTCGCGGAAAAAAACCGCAACGGCACCGCGAAAGAAAGCCCGCAGCGCAGTTAAGAAAAAGAGAACCCTGAAGAAGAAAGGCGCGACTAAAAAGCGCACGGCCAAAAAAAAGGTTTCTGCGGTAAAAAAACGCAAGACCGCGCTTAAAAAGGAAAAGACGGCGAAAAAGAAACCCGCGGTAAAAAGAACAATCAGAAAACCCGCCGCCAAAGCGCGCAAACCGGTAAAGGCGCGTCCGCAGGCAAAGCCCCCTCCAAGAGCGCGGGCGCGCATGATCAAGCCCGGCGAAAATCTGATGGCACTGAAAGCGGTCAAAGCCTACCAGTTGCAAAAGGGGGAGACCTACATGAGTCCCCAGCAGATGGACCACTTCAGCGCGCTGCTCCTGAACTGGAAGAGGGAGTTGATGCAGGAAGTGGACAGGACGGTCAACCACATGCAGTCAGACGCCACCAACTTCGCCGACCCCGCCGACCGGGCCACTCAGGAAGAAGAATTCAGCCTGGAATTGAGAACCCGCGACCGGGAAAGAAAACTGATCAAGAAAATCGACGAGGCGCTGGGAATGATAGAAATGAATGAATACGGCTATTGCAACTCATGCGGCGCGGAAATCGGCGTCCGGCGCCTCGAAGCGCGCCCGACCGCTACCCTGTGCATCGACTGCAAAACCATGCAGGAGCTCAAGGAAAAACAGTTAGCCGACTAGGAATACCGGCGCCGGACGACAGCCACGATCCTGTTCAGAATGTCAGCTTTGATCCTGGTTTTTCAGCCACTGCCACGGGCTTTCTTTCATGATCAGAAAGAATATCCAGACATTCCCGACCAACCCGATCAAAAGTATCACGGCGGCCCCCAAACTCCACAACACATCGTGCGGCATATTTGAGAAACCGATGAGTTCCATCACAGCCCAAACGGCAAACGACCAGACCGCCATGGCAGCAAGAGTGATTAAAGACTTCATAAACTTCCTCCCTTAGTGTAAATAACCGGCGACAGGCAACTTCCGCTCTGCGTCGTTAACGCCCGCCCGGCATCGTGCTCGCATCCAGGAATTTATCATAGAAGATGCTCTCTTCGCCGAGCCCGGCTTCGGTAAGAGCCTTGATACCCGCGTCTATCATCGGCGGCGGGCCGCACATATAAGCCTGACAGGACGCGATATCGAGCAGTCCCGGCTCAATGTAGCACCAGTTCAGGTGCTCGGTGACAAATCCGCGGGGACCGTCCCAGTCGCTGTCCTCCGGCTCATTAGAAAGCACGAACTCAAACTCGAACTTATGGTCGCTGTGCCAACCTGAGCGGATGCTCTGCATCTCTTGACGGCAATAAATATCAGCCTGAGTGCGCGCGCCAAAAAGAAAAACGGCATCGCGTCGGATCTTGTTGTTACAGGCGTCTTCAAGCAGCGCCTTGACTGCGCTCATGCCGCTGCCGCCGGCGATGCAGACCATCGGCGCTTTGCTTTCACGCAACCAGAAGCCACCGTAAGGCCCTGTCACCGTCACGCGCGTACCTTTGCGGTCTTCACCAAACAACCACTCGGTAAATTCTCCACCCGGCACGAGACGCACATAAAAAGTAAGCTCACCGGGATTCTCATTCTCCGGCGCCTTCGCAAACGAATAACTGCGCGGCTTGCTCAAACCCGGATAGCTGATCTCGGCGTACTGCCCGGCGAGAATACCGGCGGGCATCTGCTGATCACAGGTGATCGTCATTTCCACAATATCGTGGGTCAACCCGCGCACCGCCGTCAGCGTCCCCTCACGCCGCTCAACGGCGATCTTGACGCCCTCCCCCAACTCAACCTCGACCTCAATGTCGCTTTTCAACGCGGTCTGGCAGGCGAGAATCATCCCCTCTTTCAACTGCTCGGGTGTCAGCACGTAAGAAAAATCGTTCAACGCCTTGATCTTGCCTTTTTTCAAATAGCACCTGCATGTACTGCAACTACCGACCCTGCAATCGTGCGGCCAGTCGAACCCCGCGGCCAAGCCCGCTGCAAGCAGGTTCTCGCCGGCTTTTACGACCAGTGTACGATCCGAGTTGACCGTCGCCCGCCAGTCTTTTTTCTTGAATAGTCCAAACACGGATGCGAAACCGTCAGATCAGAAGCTCGAACGAGAGATCGTGTACATCGTACCTGTCACGCTTTACAAAAAGCCGCAAAATAAAAGCGCCTGCCTTGAAATGAAAGCCCAAGCGTCCCGCGCCGCCCGTTCACGCCACCCCTGAGAGAGCACCTCCGCTGCTTCTGGCAAGCCCTAGACGTTGATCGAAATATCCCTCAGCTTGCCGCTTTGAACGTCATCCGTCGTTGGAACGGTCGTGAATGGAATGATTTTTTCCTTGCTCGTGCTCGGGTGACTTTTTACTCTCTCAAACCATCCATTAATGGCGGACCTTGAACTGATCAAATCGCCATGCCCTTTGATTTGCAGCATATTGGCACATGCCGACCAATGAATATCGGCCAGAGAAAAATCACCGCATATAAAATTTCCCTTTTTCTGATGATCGGCAATGTGCTTTTCCAGCGCGTCGAGAAAAGGAGCGAGACCCTCCATATCATCGCCGATTATCTTGCCCTGCGCCCTCTTCATCGCAACGGTTATCCATTGGTACATGACCGCGCGCTGGACGCCGTTTCTCGGCACCAGTGAAGGACCGAAACCTTTGTCGTCAAGATAGGACATGACCGCCAGCGTTCCGTAGAGGGTGTACTTGACGTCCCTCAGCGCCGGCACTTCACCGAGCGGAGAGACGCCACGAAACTCAGAATCACTGGTGTTACCGTCCGGATCAATCACCTTGGCTTCAACGTCCACCCCTTTTTCCGCGGCGGTCTGGAAACACTTTGCCGTATCAATGCATTTCGGGTGACCATAAATCAGCATGCGGTTCCTTAACTGGTCGCCTATCATTCTGATACCTCCTTACACATTGGTTAACTCGTGCAACGGCTCCCGGCGCTTGCGCATCAAGCGCCATTCCAGAAAACGCACAAATGCCACTCAGCTTTCGTCGATGGTCAAAGCGCCTGACGGACAATGCGCGACCGTATCGCGAACGGCTTCCTCACTAGCACCACTCTGATCAATCACGAACTTGCCGTCTTCAACCTTGAACACGGTGGGCAGACTTTCAACGCATTTGCCAGAATGGGTGCAAACACCCTCATCCCATTTTACTTCCATGACAATATCCTCCTCGATATATTAAAAATAAACCGGCGCCGGAAAGCCGTTTCCTGAACCACCGGCACCGATACTCAAATACACGCAAAGCCCCTTGATCAACCCAGGCTGCCAAAGAGCCCTGCGTTCCCGGTCATCCTGAACGGACTTTGCCCCTTAGACGTAACCCGCCTGTTTGTTCATCAGGGCCGCCACACGGCGCTCGCCCTCCGACGCCCCCTCCTCGTCCCACCTCTTCAACTCCTTCTGCATCATCGTGTGGAACATCAAAGGCAACAGCGCCACCGCAAACAACGCAAAGTAGCCATACCCCGTGTTCGGGGCGCCCACTTCGTCCAACTCCCAGAAATGCGTCTCCCCGCGGTCGTGGTGATCCGCCTGACGACCGATCTCTATGAAATACCAACTCGTCAGCGCCGTCGAATTGTCCCATGAGTGCCGATAGTCTATCGGCTCGCCCTTCTCACGGATCAACCCGTAATGCTCCATATAGTTCAGCGCCTCCAACTCGAAATTGGAGATCAGCCACAGCACCGCAAGGCAGCCGATACCGACCCAGCCGCCCGCGAACCAGAACAAAAACAACGACGGCAGGCTCATCGCATAGCCGCGAAGCCACCGGTTCTGCCAAGACAGCACCGGAACACCCAACCGCTCCAGTCGTTGTTTCTCCATGCTGTACAGAAACTTCGACTGACCGAAGTAGGACTTCAACAGGTGCAGGTAGATACTGCGCCCCCGCGGCGACGTCGCCGGGTCGTCCTCACATCCCAGCTCCAAGTGATGGTTGTACACGTGCGCGTAGCAGAAATGCGACGAACCGCTCAACGCCATCATCCAGCGCGCGATCACAAAACTGAAACCCTTCGTGTGCGCCAACTCGTGGCCGTAAATGATCCCGATCCCCGCGTAGATCGCAGAAGACACCGCCGCGCCCGCCAACTGCGAGCCCGTGATCCCCTGATACACCGTAATACCGAACAACTCCGTCGTCCCCAGCGGCACACCGCTCACGTATTCGTAAACACGCCATGCCAGGTTCACCTGCAACACGACGAACACGCCTAACATCACATACATCACCGCGTTATGAAACGGCGCGATCCCGTTCGTGTTGCCTGCTTCGTCAAAGCCTGCTCCCATCGTGCGACGCGACACCAGCGCGTCTATCACGATCGATGCGCCGAGCATATACAGCCCCAGCCACACCCACGGGCCGCCTATGAACACGCCGTACATGCCCGCCAATATCGAGATCGGCGCCAGCAGGTAGCGTGCATTGATAAGGAATTTGTTCATCGGTCAAGCCTCCGAGTTTTCCAGTCAATTAGTTTTTTCGGTCAAGTTGAGAATTCAGTTCAGCGGAGAAAATATCGCTTCCGCCACTTAAGCCCAATAAAATATCATACTATCGCGACTCCATTCAGCATAGGCAGAAAATCGTAATAACAATAACCAGTTATGGAAAATCGGGCGGTGGAATCCGGCGCCAGCAGCGTCAGGGATACCGAGTTGATGCAGTAGCGCAACCTGGTGGGTTCCGGGCCGTCAGGAAAAACATGGCCGAGATGGGCGCCGCACACGGCACAATGAACCTCGTTCCTGATCATGCCGTGGGAGTCATCCCGCTCGCTCTCGACGCAGTCCTCCTCAATCACCCTGAAAAAGCTCGGCCAGCCGGTGCCGGAATCAAATTTGGCCTCGGATGAAAACAGCGGCGCTTCGCAACAGCTACAGTGATAAATCCCCGGCGTCGTGCAATCATGATATTTGCCGCTGAACGCGGGCTCAGTGCCTCTGCGGCGGCATACGTGAAACTGCTCCATGCTCAGAACAGCGCGCCATTCGTCTTCGGATTTGGTGATTTTTTCCAATGCCCGAATCCAACAGCCTCAACCGGAAAAGAAACAGGCCCGCCTGCGCGGGCGAAATCACATCACCGCGTCTCTCATGCTGAGACGGACACGTCCCTGCTTGTCCACTTCGAGCACCTTGACCTTCACTTCGTCGCCCTCACTCAGTACTTCGTCCACCGTATCAAGGCGACGCCCGTCGGAGGCGACCTGCGAAATATGCACCAGCCCGTCCTTGCCGGGAAGAATGGTCACAAACGCGCCGAAATCAACGATTTTTGCAACTTTCCCCTCATAGACCCTGCCGACTTCGACCTCGGCGGTCAGTTCTTCAATCCTGCGCTTCGCTTCATTCGCGGCCTCACCGTCACAGGCAGCGATCACGACCGTCCCCGAATCATCAACGTCTATGACCGTGCCGGTCTCCTCGGTGAGCGCGCGGATGGTTGCACCGCCCTTGCCGATCACGTCGCGGATCTTGTCCGGATTGATCATGATCTTAAGCAGCCTCGGCGCATACGGCGACAACTCGGCGGGCCTGCTGATCACGGCGTCCATTTGGTCAAGGATATGCAGCCGCCCCTGTTTAGCCTGATCGAGTGCGACGGCCATGATCTCCGGCGTCACGCCGTTGGTCTTGATGTCCATCTGCAACGCGGTCACGCCTTCCCTCGAACCGGCCACCTTGAAGTCCATGTCGCCGAGGTGATCTTCATCGCCCAGGATATCGGTCAGCACCGAAAACTTGTCGGCTTCGAGGATCAGTCCCATTGCGACACCGGCCACCGACGACTTCAGGGGAACCCCCGCGTCCATCAGCGACAAACTGGTACCGCAGATCGACGCCATCGAGCTCGAACCGTTCGACTCGGTAATCTCGGACACCACCCGCAACACATAGGGAAATTCCTCCTGGGTCGGCATCACTGCGAGCAGGCCCCGCTTCGCAAGCCTGCCGTGACCGATCTCACGGCGCTTGGGGGACCCCATGAAACCGGTCTCGCCGACACAGTAGGGCGGGAAGTTGTAGTGCAACATGAACTGGTCTTTGGTCTCGCCTTCAATCGCATCGATGATCTGCGCATCGCGCCCGGTGCCCAGCGTCGTCGCCACTATCGCCTGCGTCTCACCGCGGGTGAACAGCGCGCTGCCGTGCGTACGCGGCAAAACCCCGGTCTCAATGTGCAGCGGCCTGACGGTACGGGTATCTCGCCCGTCTATGCGCGGTTCGCCGGAAAGAATACGGCCGCGGACGATTTTCTTTTCGAGTTTGGAGAAATACCTCAGCGCTTTCTTTTGCTCATCATCATCTTCAATACCCGCCATGAGTTGTTCGCGCAACTCCTCGAGGCGCGCGCGCCGCCGGAGCTTATCGGCGACCGCATAAGCCTGCTCGATCTGCGCCCGGAAGCGAGCATCGAGATCGTCCGCGAAAGCCTCGTGCGTCGGCGTGGGCTGCCAGTCCCAACGCGGCTTGCCGACCTCGCCGGCGAGTTCCTCGATGGCGCGAATCGCCGTCTGCATCTGCTCGTGCCCATAGACAACCGCCCCCAGCATCTGCTCCTCGCTCAGCATCCTGGCCTGGGATTCGACCATCAGCACACTTTGCTCGTTGCCCGCAACAACCAGGTCGAGATCCGATTCCACCAACTGGCTGAACGTCGGATTAAGCACATACTGCCCGTCCAGGAAGCCGATTCTCGCTCCCCCGATCGGCCCGCTGAAGGGGATGCCCGACAGGGCCAGAGCGGCCGAAGCGCCGAGCAGCGCCGGGACGTCGGCATCGACATCCGGATTCAGCGACATCACCGTCGCGATGATCTGGACCTCATTGAGAAACCCTTCGGGAAACGACGGCCGCAGCGGGCGGTCTATCAGCCTGGAGATCAGGGTTTCCTTCTCGCTGGGACGCCCTTCGCGCTTGAAAAAACCGCCGGGGATCTTGCCAGCGGAATAGGTACGCTCCTGATAGTTGACCGTCAGCGGAAAGAAACCTTTGTTCTCCGCCACCTCACGCCGTCCGACCGCCGCAACCAGCACAACGGTGTCGGACATATTGACCATTACCGCACCGTCGGCCTGACGCGCAAACCGGCCGGTCTCCAGCGTCACGTGATGTGCGCCGTACTCAAAGGTTTTACTAGTGATATTCAACAAGGCCGCCGACTCAGGAACGCAATCCCAGCGATGAGATCAGGTTTTTGTAGCGGTCGGGGCTTTTTGATTTCAGGTATTTAAGCAGTTTGCGGCGCGAACTGACCATTTTCAGCAGTCCCCGCCGTGAATGATGATCGCGCTTGTGCAACGTGAAATGCTCCGTCAGCGCACTGATACGCGTCGTGAGCAGCGCAACCTGAACTTCCGGAGAACCCGTATCGTTCTCGGTCTGCCCGTATTTCTTTGCGACTTCGCTTTTTTGTTCAACTGTTAGCGGCATCGTCCTGATTCATCGGCCCTTGAAATTGAAGCGCGATTTTAGCGGAAACAAGCTGTCGCGTCCATCCGCCCTTTTGACGCGCACAGATCTACCCCGATACCGCCGCAAACAGCAGGCCGCGCTCGCGCCACAGGCGGACTTCAAAGCCGCGCGAATACAGTTTCACCGGTTCCTCGCCACGCATGACGTCGGGCAGGTCATGGTGGGAAGCGGAATTGTAAGACACCTGATAGACAGTCTGCGCCTCACCCCGGACATCCTGCATCCGCAACTGCGCCGCCGCTTCTCCCCGGATCGTGCAGAAACGGCCCCCCATCATGCGCCACGGCGTACCCTCAAACAGCGAGGATTCAACCAAGGTGAAGCTCAGCGGGCTGAAGAACGTGCGCACCTCCCGCATATCGCTCGAACGCACTTCAAGCGGTTTCAACTTTATGTGATTGGTCGCAACTTCATCGGCGATGCTCTGATGAACATCCCCGGCAGAAGGCGCTGAAACCTGATACTGCAATACCGTCAGAGCCAGCACAATCACCACGGCGGACGCAATGCCCCAGTACGGTTTCACGGCGCTGCGTCCGGCGGCGACCTTCCCGTGCAGCGAACGCGCGGCGATCTCGTTCAGGCGAGCAAACCGGTGCTCAGGCAAAGACTTGCCCTCGAGAAACCGCTTCACCGCCTGATTGACCGGACGGCGCATGATCACGCCACCCCCTCGACCCGACCGGCCACCCGCTTGCGCAAGCGCGAGATGCGCGAAAGCACCGTCCCGCGCGGCAAGTCGAGCCATTTTGCAACCTCGGCCGTGGTGTATCCCTCGACCGCCCATAAAAAGAGGATCTCCCGCTCCACCGGCTCGAAACCCGACCACAGGTTCGCGAGCGCGTCCTGATCTATGACCGTCTGTTCGAGCGTCGCGATGTCAAAGTCGAGGTGCTTCGCGTCGTCAAACGGCTCGACTTTGACGCGACCGGCCTTCCGCCAGTCGTCGATGAACTGGTTGCGGACTATTCTCATCATGTAAAACTTGTTGAGTTCGGTGATCGTGCGCCCCGACCCCAGGTATTTCTCGAGCGCCGCCTGCAACAGATCGCAGGCATTATCCTCATCGCCGGTCAGCGAATAACAGTAGCGATAAAGTTGATCGAACAGCGTTTTGTCGAGCATTCAATAACAGCCTATGCATCGGGTTTGAGACGGAAAGAAGTCACCCAGCCTTTTTCAATCAGCCGCGGCAGGCGCCGGTCCAGCCTTTCAAACCGCTGCGATAAAGCGCCCAGCGTTTCACCCCTGACGATATCGCCGAACAGGCGATAAGTCTTCAGCGGCAGGCGCGTGAGCGCCGGACGCAGGTGCTCGCGATAAACACACAGGTATTCCCTGCCGCGGGGTCTGCCGTCCGGCGGCGTCCGCGAACACCACACTGCGTGCAGCGGATGATCCGAAGACATCAGCGCCAGCGAATGGCTGGCGGTAAAGACGATACGCCCGCGGTCGCTTTCCCCGATTTTCGAAAACGCCGCAAAGTCAAACACCGGGTCGTCCGCGGCGTAATAAGCGAAGTGGTAATCACGCTCCAGCCGCGCGAGGTCGGGCAAACAGGCGAGACCTCGCATGTCACCCGCGTCGTCCCGCTCATTGCAATACAATTGCAGAAAATCCGCAAACCCGCCGCCGTAAAAATTGAGGTCGCTGTCCTCGCTCGGGTGCAGTCGCGCATAACCGGCCGCGATGCCGCGAAACCGCGCATCACCCAGCAGATGCGCGCATACCGGATAAATGTCGCTCAACGCCCGCGTCAGCACGCCGCGCATATTGCGGCGATAGACCTCCAGACTTTGCGGCGAAGACAGCGTGCCGGCGGGCCGGATCAGGTCAACCAGCGCCTCGCCGCGCTCGCCGAGCATGGCCCGCCTGAAGTTCGCCTGCAACGACTGCAAATCCATGTCGCTCACGCCGCCGGCCGCCCTGCGGCCGCCGATTCCGACGACGCGGCGACAATCCGCTGCGCCCTGGCCGCCTCGTCGAGCAGGGTCCGGAATGCGGGGAGTTGGTTGTCCCATTCGATCAGCACCGGCACACCGCAACGCTTCGCAGCAAACTCTTCAAACAACCGCCACACCGGATCGGGCACCGGGTGGTTGTGTGCATCGAGCAGAAAATCACCGCGATCCTGAAATCCGCCGAGATGCACCTCACGCACCCGCTCGAGCGGCAGACGATCCAGCGCACCGACGGCCTCACGGCCGTGGTTGCGGACATTGACATACCAGTTGTTGAGGTCGAGCAGGATATGGCAATCCGCCAATTTCGAAACGGCGGACAGAAAATCAATTTCATCCATAGTCGAATGTTTGTAAGTCAGATAACTTGAAACGTTCTCTATCAGGATGCGCCGTCCGAGAAAATCCTGCGTTTCGCGGATCTTTGCCGCCGCACACTCCACCGCTTCCTCGGTATAAGGCAGAGGCAACAGGTCGTGCATTTGCATATTGCCAACCGCGGTAAAGCACAAGTGGTCGGAAATCCACAGCGCCTGATAACGGGCGTTCAGACGCCTGACCTTCTCCAGATAACCGTAATCGGGCGACTCGACCGAACCCAGCGACATTCCGACACAATGAAGCGCAAGCGGGTAATCCCGGCGCACCGCCTCCAATTGGCGCAGCGCCGCACCGCCTTCGGCAAAATAATTGTCGGCGAGCGCCTCAAACCAGCCGACACGCGGTTTGTCGCGCAGAATGTCGGCAACGTGCGCTTCGCGCAACCCGACTCCAACCGAATTTTCCATGTTCAAGGACCGGGGCAGGGGTTATAAGAACGGAGCGAGCGCAGCACCGGACAAGGTCGCCGCCAGCCCTTCAACCGGTCCGGGAGAAACCGCCCGGCACTGCGTACTCTCTCATCCCCGACACAATTACTTGGCGGGCTTGACCGCGGCAACTCTACCGCCGGTGATCTTTTCGCATGTCCCCTTCGGCACATACACCCACTCATTGTCGGCGTTGTCGAAGGTCGCATGCCCTGCACAGCCGTGCTTGCCGTCCAAAGCGCCGCAATCATTCTTGCCCGCCTTGGCAATGCCCGCACATTTCTCCCATTCCTTGGGTTGATCCGGCACCGCCTGCGCGGCGCCGATGAACGCGGTACCGGCGACGAGTATCCCGGCAACCGCCGAATTGATCACCATTTTTGATTTATTCATTGATATTCTCCAGGTTGATGTCATCAAAAAACGGGCCGGCTGGAAAAAGCCGACCTTGCTGGGAATATAAACGAATCCGGCGGCGCGTTGATTGCATCCGATCGACCTCAGCGTGGAAACGGGAGTTACGGCGGCCCCTGAAAATCCTGCTGTTTGCGGAAAATACGCTTCGGGCGCAGAAATTCACCGTCGTTGCCGGCGACGGCGAGCAACGCACCGTCGGCGTCATAGACCCGCAGCAGATCACCTGCAGGCACACCGCCTGCAAACGCCGGCATATCACGCAGAGCAACTTCCCCGCCGCAGCGCACCCTGCCGGCCTGCGGCGCGTCGAGACGGACCGCCGGCAAATGCGAAAGCACCACGTCTATCGGCAACAGCCACTGCAGGACACGTTGCGGATCATCGCGACACACCTCGAGCGTCTGCGCGTCCACCGCGTCGTCCACGGAAAATTCACCCAACGCCGTGCGCCTCAGCGAAGAAAGATGCGCCACTGTCCCCAACGCGTTCCCCATATCCTCGGCGAGCGTGCGAACGTAGGTCCCCTTTGAGCAATGCACTTCAAAACAAAACCCATCCGCCGAACGGTTCTTCAGCAACAACGAATGAACCGTCACGCGCTGCGGTTCGCGTTTCACCGTCCGCCGTCGCCGCGCCAATTCATGCAGGCGCCTGCCTCTGTGCCTGAGCGCGGAATACATCGGCGGCACCTGCCGCAGTTCGCCGGTGAACTGCTCAAACAGCGCGTGCAGGCACGCTTCGTCCGGCGGCTCACAGGCACGGGTCTCGACGACCTCGCCGTCGCCGGTGATGGTCCTGACACCCAGACGAACGCAAGCTTCATAACGCTTCGATTGCCCGAAAAGATAATGCAGCGTCTTGGTGCCTTCACCGAGACCGACGGCCAGTAGCCCGGTTGCCGCCGGATCGAACGTTCCCGCGTGACCGGCCTTGACGCCGAAAATTTTTCCGACCCCGGGCGAACAAGCCGACCGAAGTCCGCCCGGCCGACTTGTCGATCAGGAGCAGTCCGTGCAGGCCGCCGCTCATTGAATGTTGATCGGTTGTTGACAGAATGTGCACCGTGATCCGGCTGACATTTTGCCTATCACCACATGCTATGTGCGCTGTTTCTCTTCAGCGAGCAATTGCTCAATGCGTGCGCTTCGGCGTTGCGTCTCGTCGTTGAGGAATTGCAGTTCAGGGACGATGCGGAGTTTCAGGCGTTCCGCCAGTGCGACGCGCAGAAAACCGGCTGCGCGCTTGAATCCCGCCAGGGTATCGTCCCGAACGCGGGCGTCGTCCGCGGATATCAGGTACACCTTGGCGCAGGACAGGTCGCGGCTGACCTCGACATCGGAAATGACCGCACCCGAGACGCCGGGATCCCTGACTTTGTCCCTGAGCAATTCGGCGAGTTCGCGCTTGATCAGGGTGGCGACCCGCGGCGCCCGATCTTTATCGTGCTGCATCGCATCACCTATAATTCACGCTGCACTTCAACCTGCTCATACACTTCAATGCTGTCGCCGGGCTTTACATCATCATAATTTTTGACCGCAATACCGCAATCGGTGCCCGAAATAACCTCGTTGACGTCGTCTTTATGCCGGCGCAACGATTCGAGGCCGCCCTCAAAGATCACCACGTTGTCGCGCAGTACCCGGATCGGATTGCCCCGCCTGACAACGCCTTCAATCACCTGACAGCCGGCGACAGCCCCCATCTTCGACGAGCGAAACACGTCTTTGACTTCGGCAACACCTACAACCTTCTCCTTCAACTCAGGTTTGAGCAGTCCCGACATGATCTTCCGGACATCGTCTATCGCTTCATAGATCACGCTGTAGTAACGGATCTGCACGTCTTCCGCCTGCGCCGCCTTGCGCGCCTGCGCGTCGGCACGCACGTTGAAGCCGATCACCACCGCGCCGGACGCCGCCGCGAGGGCAATGTCCGACTCATTGATCCCGCCGATACCGGATGAAATGATCTTGTTCTGGATCTCTTCGGTCGAAAGCGCAGTCAGTGAATTCCTAAGTGCTTCCGCACTGCCCTGAACGTCCGCCTTGACCAACACATTCAGGACCGAAGGTTGCTTTTCCTCGAAATGATCGAATATGTTTTCGACGACCACCGGCTGACTCTGGCTCACAAGTTTTCCTTCACGCACTTTCTTCTCACGGAATTCGGCGATGTCGCGCGCCTTGCGCTCGTCCGACACCACCCGCACTTCCTCGCCCGCCACCGGCGCGTTCGAAAGACCGAGTACAACGGCCGGGATCGAAGGCCCGGCAACGGCAAGCGACCTGCCGTTCTCGTCGAGCAACGCGCGCGCGCGCCCGAATTCCTTCCCGGCGAGCAGAATATCTCCCTTTCTCAGGGAACCTTGCTGCACCAGCACCGTCGCCACCGGACCGCGTCCCCTGTCGAGCGCCGACTCAATCACGACGCCGCACGCCGGTCTATCGACCACAGCCTTCAATTCCATGACCTCCGCCTGCAACAAAATCGCCTCAAGCAAGGCGTCAACCCCCTCGCCGGTCTTGGCCGAAACGTTGACGAAGATATTCTGCCCCCCCCACTCTTCAGGCACAATCTCTTTCTGCGCAAGATCCCCCTTGACTTTCTCGGGATCGGCGTTGTCCTTGTCAACCTTGTTGATTGCAACGACGATCGGCACTTGCGCCGCGCGCGAATGTTCAATCGCTTCCTCGGTCTGAGGCATGATGCCGTCGTCGGCCGCAACCACCAGCACTACAATATCAGTGGCGTCTGCACCGCGCGCGCGCATCGAGGTGAACGCGGCGTGGCCGGGCGTATCCAGAAAAGTAACCGTTCCCCTGTCGGTGTTCACATGGTACGCACCAATATGCTGGGTAATGCCACCGGCCTCCCCGTCAACCACCTGTGACTTTCGTATGTAATCAAGCAAAGACGTTTTACCGTGATCGACATGTCCCATCACGGTCACCACCGGCGGCCGCGGCGCCGTCGCGCCGCCTCCGTCAGGCTCATCCTCGAGCAGAAACTTCTCAACGTTGCCCTCGCTGACCGATTTTGAGGTGTGCCCTATTTCCTCGACGATCAGAATTGCCGTTTCCTGATCAAGCATCTGATTGATGGTCGCCATCATGCCCATTCCGATCATTTCCTTGACCAATTCACCTCCCTTGATCGCCATGCGTTGCGCAAGCTCTCCGACCGAAATCGTCTCGGGAATTTCAATCTCGCGCTTGACCGGCGCAGTGGGCCTTTCAAATTCCTGTTTCCTGGGCTGAACAACTTTTTCAGGCCGGACATGCTTTTTCTTCGCCTTGCGTTTGCCGCGCTTGTCCTGAGCCACCCGTAACTCGCGTCTTCCCCCCTTGCCGTCGGTACCGCGGGCGGCGTCGCGGTCAACGTCAGGCACCACAGCTACCTGCGGTTTCTCGCCGGCCACCACGGAGACGCCGGATGCATCGGGCGACGGCTTGTCGGGTTTGGGCGGCAGCTTTCGGGGTTGCGCCTTGGCGAGCGCCGCCGCCGACACGGTTTTATCCGTCGCGGTTTCGGTTAACGTCGCCGCGGGCATCTCCGCCGATTCCTTCAGTTCCCTCCTGTCAACATACGTTCTCCTGCCTCTGATTTCGACGTTGACGGTACCGGTACCGACGTTCTTGCCCTGCAATTTGATCTGAGAAACAGTTTTACGCCGTAGCGTGACACGCTCATTCTTTTTAAGGGACTGGATCAGCTGTATCTTTTCCTCTTCACTGATACTGTCGTCCGGAGCCTTGCCCGACAGACCAGCCTTTTCCATCTGTTCAATCAGGCGCTCGACCGGCTTGCCGACCGTCTTCGCCAACTGCTTGAGGGTGATATCAGGCATCTGCTGAAGACGACCTACTGCGCCACCCCTTCCCGGGAGGTTTTCTCTTCTCGGGGCACGTCTTCCCAGCCCTCTTCTTCTCCGCCCGCCCCGCCGGACTCCGTTTTCTCAAACCACGGCGCGCGCGCCGCCATGATCAAGTCCGCCGCCTTGCGCTCGTCCATGCCCTCGATCTCCATCAGTTCGCCGACCCCCTGTTGAGCGAGATCCTCCAGCGTGTGGATTTCCAACGCGGCCAACTGCTGCAACAACTCCCCGTCAACACCGTCGAGTTCAGACAGGCTTTTCTGCACCTCGGACGCCTTGCTGTCGTCGCTGATCGCGAGTGACAACAGGACGTCGCCGGCGCGCCCGCGCAATTCCTCGACAATATCTTTATCGAATTCCTCGACCCTCAACAACTCATCAACCGGCACATACGCAATTTCTTCAATGCTCGAAAACCCCTCCTGCACCAAAATCGCCGCGACTTCCTCATCCACCGCAAGTTTTTCCATGAACAGTTTCTGAAGCTCCTGGATCTCCTGTTCACTTTTCTCGTCGGCCTGATACTCGGTCAACACGTTCAGTTCCCAGCCGGTGAGTTGACTCGCGAGCTTGATGTTCTGGCCGCCGCGGCCGATCGCCTGCGACAATTTCTCCTCCTCAACCGCGATGTCCATACTATGCTTTTCCTCGTCCACGATGATCGACACAACCGCCGCCGGCGACATCGCATTGATCACATGCTGCACGGGGTTTTCATCCCACATGATGATGTCGATACGCTCGCCCGCCAGTTCGTTGGAGACGGCCTGAACCCGCGACCCGCGCATTCCGACGCAGGCGCCGATCGGGTCAAGGCGGGGATCGTTCGAGAACACCGAGATCTTGGAACGCAGACCGGGATCGCGGGCGGCGCCCCTGATCTCGATCAGACCCTGCCCAATTTCCGGCACTTCGAGTTTGAACAACTCGACCAGGAACTCAGGGACCGTACGCGACAGTATCAACTGCGAACCGTAATGATCCTCGCTTATACCGCCGAGGTAGGCGCGAACACGGTCGCCCGGGCGGAAATTTTCGCGCATGATCAACTGATCCCTGGCAATGAAACCCTCGGCATTTTCGCCGAGATCTATGAACACGCCGGCGTACTCTTCACGCTTCACGATACCCATCACCAGCTCGCCGACCTTGTCCTTGTACATATCCACGACGCGCGCCCTTTCCGCTTCGCGCATTTTCTGCACGATAACCTGCTTGGCTGTATGTGCGGCGATACGCCCGAAGGAGCCGGCGTCCATCGGCTCCTCTATATAGTCGCCGACCTGAACGTCCGGCTGCTTCTCCTTCGCCTGCGTCAAAAGAATCTGGTAATCCGGCGATTCGAACTCGGAATCTTCGTCGTCCATCACCAGCCAGCGGCGAAAAGTCCGGCATTCTCCGCTTTCACGGTCCATCTCGACACGGACGTCGAAATCGTGGCCGTGGTCCCTGCGCACAACCGCAGCAAGCGCCGCCTCAATCGCGCCTATGATGTCGTCCCTGTCGAGACTTTTTTCATTGCAGACCGTCTCAATTACCATTAAAACGTCTTTGTTCACTTTCCACCTCGAACCATTTCACGTTTAAGCGACTTCAAAAATCAAATTCGCCCGTTTGATCCCGTCCACCGGGATCTCAACATGCCCGCTGTCGGTCTCGAGCACCAGCACCCGCTCATGCACCGCCCCGATCCGCCCGACAAATCTCTTCCTGCCGCCGATCGGCGCATAACAACTCACGCGCGCCCTGCTGCCGACATAATGCCGGTAGTGGCGGATCTCGAGCAACGGCCGCTCAATCCCGGGCGAAGAGATCTCAAGCGTGTACGGCTGCCTGATCGGGTCCTCAACGTCCAGCACACCGCTCAACTGGTGGCTCACCGACGAGCAATCGTCGTGCGTTATACCCTCGGGATGGTCTATGAAAACCCTCAACAGGGCACGACGTTTCCCCGCACTGAACTCAATGCCCCAGCATTGATAGCCCAGTTTCTCGACCACGTCCCTGACCATGGCGGACAAGTTATCGGCATTCATCGATCAAGGCCCCCTGAAATAAAAAAGCCCCTGGGCAGGCAGGGGCTTTTAGCCGGTATCCTGTTGTTAAGCAATGATTATAAGGCGTATCCGGCGCAAAAGGCAAGGCGAACAACCACGTCAATCCGCGCGTTGCGGGTAAGCGTAGTCAGGCGCGAGCGTCGCCGCGGCAAAAGGCGTGGCGACCAGCACGTTGGCGGCGTTCAACATTTCGCCGACCCGACGCTGAAATGAACTCAGGTGGCTCTTGATGTTTCCGAATTCGTCGTACCAGTAAAAACTGTTCAGGTAGTCGTGCGGACCGGCGTAGGCTTCAACCACGCGGTCCCACAGCGAACCGGCCTCATAAGACCGGCCGAAGATCCAGCCTTCGCCGCCCTGATGACCGCCGAGGAAACTCGGGTTGCTGCCATGGACGTTGTAGCGTCCGCCACCGAGCTTGAAATTATCGCCGGCAACCCCCGCGCTCAGACCACCCGCGTTGTCGGGGTTCAGCAGCGACTGCGCGACCATCGCCCCGCGCATTGCAGCAGCCGCATAACGCAAACCACCCCACTGCAAACTTGACAGGGCGGCATCACGAAAACTGCCGCCCGCAACGGCGCCGACGGCGCCGTTGACCACGGAGGACGCCAACACGCGCTGCGGCGTCCACTGCCCGCCAGCACTCACACCCAGCCCCCGCAACGCGCCCGCACCGACGGCGTTTGCAAGCACGCTGCGCAGATCGCCGCCGGAGAGCGCGCTGCTGACACCGCCCGAGACCGCCCCGCCGACCACCGCGCCGCTGGCCAGCGCGCTGTTGTAGGCGTTGATATAAGTGCCGCTCCACATTCCGCCGGGAGACCACACCAGTTTTGACACAGCCGACTTGACGATTGCGTTTGACACCCATACACCGGCGTAATAACCGGCGGCGACTGCCGCGATCACCCGCGCATTCCTCCTGACAAAACGGGCCACCTTCCTGACCGCGCGCTTGATCCCCTTGAACACTTTTTTCAGAAAAAACCCGCTGGGGTCGGTAAACTTCATGGGATTGTTCAAAGCGTAGCTGTAGCGGTTATAGCTCTGGGTGGATAAAGGCGACGGCACATAAGGGTCGGGGCTCAGAAACCGGCCGACCCGCGGGTCATAGATGCGCCCGTTCATGTGCACCAAGCCCACCTCGTCGAGATGCTCGTGACCGGTAAATCCACGGTTGACCAGCATCGGCGGGACCGGCGCGCCGGCTTCGCGCCAGTTGCTCGCGCGCCGCCTACCGAACGGCGTATAACTCAGGCGCTCGACAATGCCGCCCGCGTCGTCGGTGATCGTGTCCACCGACCCCATCGCGTCGTGATGCAGGTAGCGCAACCTGCGGCTGATATGCCCGCCGGTTTCCCGGTCGTAACGGACTGCAACCAGCCTGTCGCCGGCGTAGATATAGTGGCGGTGCTCAACCGCGCCGCCGTCTTTCAGTGTTCTCTCATAGAACTTGCCGAGATAATGCGTGACGTCGCCGGAGGAACGCTTTGATACACGCTCGCCGTTTGCATCGTAAGCAAACTCGACGCGGCGACCGTCTCCGGCCTCCAGGGACGCCGGCTTGCCGAATGAAAACCACTCGCCGGTAAATCCCGGGCCGCGCACGAGATTGCCCGACGCATCATATTCATACGCATCCCCGCCGACCTCCATCGCCGCGTGAGGCGGATCGCCGCCGGTGCCGTAGGCGTAGGCGCCGGCGTCGGGATGAAAAACAAGGTTGCCGAGCGCGTCGTAACGGTAAAAGCTCACTTTGTTGTAGTCGTCGTGTTCGCGCTCGCTGAGCACTACGGCCGCAACCAAGCGGTCGAGATCATCGTAGTCAAAATACTCCGATATCTGCTGAGCGTTATCCGTACGGCTCAGTAAATTATCGGCTTCGTCATAGTCGTAAACGAGATGGCGAATGCCTCGGCGCCCGTCGGCGTCGCTTCTGATCTCCTGCAGGTAGCCGTTGCCCGTGTGATAGCGGCGTGTAGTCTGCCAGCCGTCGCCGGTGCGCTCAGACACCACCCTGCCCACCGTATCCCGCGCGAGCGCGCGCCAGTAATAAACATGATCCGCCGCAGTGCCGCCGCGGGAGGTTGCACGGGCATCCGCCACCGACTGCATCGCCGACAGACAACCCTGCACTTCGTCAAGTGCCTGCCCGGACAATGCCATGCGCGCATACATCTGACGCTCGACGTACACCGACGCCTGTAATTGCAGCCGCACGACCGCTTCCGCGGCGTCTTTCAGCAGATTTCCGGCCCGCGCCAGCCTGGCGGAAACCATCGACTCACAATAGACGGACGACCGGCGCGGCACCCGGTCGTGCGGCGTCTCGCGCCTGAGCCGCGCCGCGCCGCGCTCGAGCTCGTCGGCGGTATCGTTCAGATCCCCGGCAAGGCGTCTGCCGTCTCCCGCAGCCCCCACCCGCACCGCCAGATGCCTGTAAAAAAGCGCGCTGCGTTCGTATTCCCCGGCCCTGCCGTGATAGAACGCTTGGTCACGCACCTCTCCCGACACGGGCGAATCGCTGAAATCACCGGTTTCGAAAAAGGGGCTGCGCACCGCGGACAAATGTCCGTGCTCATTGTAAATATGCTCGACGGCGAACCCCCGCGGATAACGCATCTCGCGCAACCGCCCCTGGTCGTACGCCATCTCGATGACATAGCCGCGATGGTCGTCGATCGCCGCCAACCGCCCACCGCTGTCATAGCGGAAACGACGTATATGGCCGTCGTAGAACTCTTTCGACAGCCTGCCGACGCCGTATTCGGACGCATCGTAAGACCAGCGCGCCGTCCCCTCCGGCCCGATGCGCTCGACGAGACGGCCGAGACGATCGTATTTCATACGCCGTTCCGAGCCGAACGCGTCGGTCGCACGGATCACGCGCCCGAACGGACTGTAGGCAAAACGCTGCTCTCCCTGACCGAGATGAACGACGCGCACCCGGTTGCCCAGCGCGTCGTATTCGGTCGAGATCTCGTTGCCGTGCGCGTCGGTCGCCCTGATCATGCGCCCCGACGGGTCATACTCAAACGACATCTCGGCCCCCATCGGCTCGACAACACTGACGATGCGCCCGAGCGCGTCGCGCGTCACGACTTTGGAACGCATCAACTCATCGGTGTGTTCGGCGACCAGTCCGCGATAGTCGAACCAGCGCGTCGTCACTTCTCCATCTACAAGCGGCGAACTCTCTTCGACCAGGCGGTCGAGGCGATCGTAGCGTCGCTCGACCCAGTCCGCAGGCTGATCGCCGTCGTGCGGCAGGGAAATCCGCACCACGCGACCGTAACGGTCGTACTCGCGCTCCTCAAACAAGGTGCGCCCGCCAAACCCGGTGGTCTGCACGCCCAGTATCCGGCCGAACGCATCGTGAAAAGTACGCCGCGGGGGACGCCCGGTGACCGCCGTAATCTCGGTATAAACGCTGTGTTGCGACGCGCCTTCGGGCAGCTCATAAGTGCGCACGATGGTCGTTCGCGTTCCGTCGGGGCGGACCTCGCCGAGCAGCCTGCCCCAGCCATCGTATTCCCGCCACACCGCGAGACCGTTCGCGTCCACCGCTAACGCCGCCCGCCCGAAACGCTCGTCGTGCACGCGCGTACTCGTATGTCCTTCGGCGTTGACCGTCCGCACTGCAAAGCGGCCGAGCCCGTCATAGGTCCGGCGCATGATCATCGGCTGCGCCGCCGCAGTCACAGGCTGCGCATCCTCGACAATCCGGTTACCGAAATCGTCATACTCATAGCGCCTGATCACCGACAATTCGTCGTCCGGCTCAACCGTTTCCGCCAGCAGAAACCCGGTCTTCGGATCGTATTCAAATACCGCCGTGCGCGTGATGTTGGCGTGGAAATCGTCGCTGTCGGTGATCTGCTCGCGAGTGTGCCGGCCGAGTATCCACCGTTCGCGGTCATTCAAATAATCGTAGCGCGCGGCCCGGCCGAAACGCCTGTGCTCGTCTTCGGTGACCGTCTCGACCATGCCGACGTTGCCGTACTCGTCATAGTCGGAGAACGAAGTCGTAACCGCCGATACGAACGACCCGTCGAGTTCGTGGCTCTGCGACCGCGACCGCACCTGATGGGGAAAAACGGTCCTGCCGTCATTCAAGCCCGACGCCGCATACTCTATATGCGACGAAGACAACACGCTCCCGTGCGCGAGCTGAACCGTCCGTTCGAGCACCGACCCGAAATAAGGAAATACCTGCGAGTAAACCGTGCGCGTCACCAACTGCCGGTCTTCGTCATGTACTTCTCTCCACGCGAAACCGAGAAACCCGAACCCCGACGCATCGCTTCTCGCGCCGCCGTAAAGATGGCGCTCGGCTCGCAAACGCCCGGAACCGTCGAACGTCTCAACGCCAACAACCACCCGTAACGGCGGCGGTGTACGCGACACGGCGGGCGCGGTGTCCGCCGCGAGTTGATGGAACGCCGGATCGGTCAGCGGCGCATAACGGATCCTCAGGCCGGCACCCAGCCCGTCGATGATGGAACCGACCAGATTGATCTGTCCGCGGGCGGCGTAAATCCGGGCCGACCCTTTATAAGCATCCTCGATCCAATAGATATCGGCCACGCCGTCGCCGTTGAAATCACGCAACTGCACGCGCTCGATGACCTGCAACTGCTCGCCGTAAGTGCCCCTCAGGCGAATTGAAATGCCTTCGTGCAGACGCCACCCGCCGACCGTCGCGAGATAAACGCCATCGGGGCGTCCACCCGCCATGTAATAGATATCGGTTCTGCCGTCGCCGTTGAAGTCGGCCAGCCTGACACGCGAAAGACTCACCGACAAGCCCTCACCCGTCGCGACTTCAGGGAAGCCCGGCGCCTCGACCGTCGTGTACCTCCCATCGCCGTGCGACAGATGCACCTGATCCGGCGTCACGCGATAACATTTTTTGTTGCGTACCAATCCCAAAGGTCCCTGTGCCCGCGCCAATGTGAACAGCCAGTTGGTCAGCGCCGACAGGAAACGCCCGCGCACAACAGTGGCCGGACACGGTTCAATAGGGTAAACCCGCGTCAGCAATTGACTCGGCGTCGCATAATAAACGTCGGTCAGACCGTCGCCGTTGAAGTCGCCGAACTTGACCCTGAGCAACTGTTCACGGCCGCCGGCGCGCAAGTTGATCTGCGTCCCGATGCCGTCTATCCGCCGGTATTCGCCCGGACGAAGCGTCAGATAAATGCGGTCGGCGGTGCCAGCGTCATCGTCGGCGGTGCCGCCATCCCAGATAAGGTAGATATCGGTCAGGCCGTCGCCGTTGAAATCGCCGGTCCTGATGCGCGCGACCTGCGTCGCCGCCCGCCCCTCGTCGCGGTCGGCGGCGCTCGCGATGCCGGAGGCGCGCTCGTAGGTGCCGTCGCCGTTCGACAGATGCACCTCGTCGGTCAGCGCCGTCGCACCACCGTGGCGCACGCGATACACGTCAGCCCTGCCGTCGCCGTTGAAGTCGCCGAAGCGCAGGCAATCGCGGTGAACACAGTCTCCGGCGACGGCAGGCGTGTTGGCTGTTCCCGAATCAATGCCCGCGACTTCCTCAAACGACAAAGAACCTTGCGACACGCGAGCCAGATACAACCTGTCGTATGCATTGCGATAGCGAAACTGATAAACGTCGGTCAAGCCGTCGCCGTCGAAATCCGCAAAGTGAAAATTCAGCAGGTCATCGGGCCTGCCCACCTCCGTCCATGGCCCCGTCACGCTTTCAAAGGAACCGTCGCCCAGATTGATCTGCACTGCGTCATAGGCGCCGCCGCCGTCGCCGCGGATCTCGTAGATATCGGTGAGGCCGTCGCCGTTGAAGTCGCCCGGCTGATAACGGCGGTGTTCGCCCGAGCGGTCGGCGGGGTGTGCGACGGTGCCCCATTCAGGCAACCCGAACGCCGGCGACGGCTGCCACTCAAAGACGGTCGGGCGCAAACACCGTCCGCCTTCCACACATTCCATCACCGACACCAGGCGATCAGGACGGATGCCATCGGAATTCTCGTAGTCGAACCGGTATTCCCTGAGCAGGCGATCGCCGGCCCGCGAAACGACGCGCGTGAGACGCTGCGTCAATGGGAAAGCCATGCCCGCGAGATAAGCGGTGGACACGTCGTCGCGCGGTTCATATTCAAACAGCACCGAGCCGCCACGGTAATCAATCCGCTCGACATGACGCTCGCCGCCGAACTCCGCGTAGCGCACGTCGATCGCGTTCCCCGCCCTGTCTGCGACCCGGCTCATCAGCCACGAGAACACGCGCCCGCCGTGCGGCGTCTCCCTGACCTGGGCGTTGGCGCTGTCGCCATAAGTGACAACCCGCCCTTCCTTTGTCCACGCGGTAAACCCTTTTGCCGCAGCGACGCCGTTCGCCGTGACCCGAGTGAAACTCTCGACGCGCGTACGCAATTCACGCCCCTGAAGCGGTGTCGCGGCACCATCCACCGGCACCAGAAAACGCCCGTCAATGCAAAGGCGATCATCCTCACCCAGATCGACCCTCCCCCGGCGGCCGTGCAACGGCGCGATCGCCGCGCAACGGTGGATCGCGGACACGCCTTCGATCGTCCACCCGACTCCGAGCGGGCCGTTACCTGTATGGCTGTTGTAAACCAGCACCGGCGACGGTTGCAACCGCCCCGAACCAGGCGCCACAGCGATTGGAATACGATAGGTCGCACCGCCCTGCTGATCCACTTCAAACGACGCCGCCGTCGCGCCGACCGCGCTGGCCACAGAGGCTGCGGCGACTACACCCGCCTGCGCCGTCAACAACGTCATTGATAACGCCGTCAATACCATCGCCAACACGGGCGCCGGAAATGGCTTGCATAACGCGGACAACACGGCGCTCATCAGCGCTCACCTCCGGCAAATGCAGCCTCTGCGGGCGGACGCATCTCGCGTAAACGCCTCTGCGCCGATTCCAAGCGGGTTTCGAGAGTGCCGAGAGACGGCGACGCCGCGTCAGCCGGGAGACCCAGCCGAAGCAGGTCGGCGTCGGTGGCGGCGATCAGGCGGTCGAGTTGCCGCACCAGCGTGTCGCGGTCCACCGGATTGTCAGCATCGCCGTCGTCCGCCCCGTCGTCTACCCCATCGTCATCCATAACTTCTTCCACAGGGTCGTCCACAGTCTGAGGCTCATCCTTGGACGAGCCGCCCGAACAGGCCGTCGCCGTGGCCAGCGCCAGCAACACGGGGACGAAGACAGCCGGCGACCAGCCATCAGGTGGCGGTCTGCCCTGTACGTCTTTTATGGGTCCTCGTTCAGTCATTTCCGCGCAAAACAGGTTGCGGAAAACAACTTGGCGCACAGAAACCCTGATGTGATGCGGGGTTCTACCGGGCGGCGGCAAACACCCGATAAAGCGATCCGTCTATGTGGATAAACCCGGGAAACGGCCTGCCGGCGGCACAGGCGCCGGTTATTACGGCTTATACGCTTCAGATCATGCGACGGGGGCGGCATTCAAGCCGATTTCCTTCTTGATCAGGCTGGGAGTCCCGCAGGTTTCAGACCTCATGCATCTCGATGACGCGACCTCGACCGAGACTGCCGGACACATTGCGAAAGCCATGGAACGGAACTACACATTATCGTGCAGACAGCCACGATCACAACAGACCATGCACGGTAGCCACAAGCAAACACGCTAATGGCTATTTTTCTTTGGTTTGTCGATCAAATGCAGCGCGAATCGCCTCTTCCAGTTTGTTCGGTGGCGCCGCATAATCCTCAAAATCTTGTATGTTATCGTGCTTGAGATGAAGCTGACCTTCTCCAACATTGCCACGATGTTGTCCTTGTGAATAATACTGGCTTGATTTAACTTCACTTGAAGACAAAACCCAATACCGAATAACGTCACGCCAGACCGCAACTCAAACAAAAACGTCGCAACAGGCCGGTTTTATTTGCTGGAAGTTCATCCAGAATTTTTTCTTTGAATCTGAAGAAAGCGCCTTGACATAAAGCGGTGCATCCATGTTCGCGTCAACCGCGCGTGATGCTTTGACTTCAATGCGAATACCATCAAGGTACAAATCGTACTGCCCGGAATAGGACGGATCAGTTTTCTTTGATGGTTTCCTCAAACTTGGCACCAACTCCTTCAAATGACCTTGCGCCCAGGATTCGCCAAAGGAACGGGGCGCACTGATCTCAAAAATGTAAAGATATAAATTCCTTGCAATGTATTCGTCCCGGAGCTCATGATAACCATCTAAACTAAGAGCACCCATCGCAAGCAAAGTGGATATGATGTATTCATACTCGTTAAAAGGGTACACCGATACGAGAGAATCGAGCCTGTCTCGAGTTTCCTTTTCGTTGGAAAGTTGCGCCAATAACGAGTTGAGTTCTTTTTCGAGACGTTCCATGAAGTCAAAGGTCAAGCAGTGTGCGCTGGGTGGACGTTTCAGCTACTGAAGTAACGCCCGGTGCAACGTCGTATACATCATTCTCGAACGGGTGCCCATTCTGCCACCCGGTCCGTCCCGTAGAACGATATCGTTCAAGGCGACGAATCGAGATTTCAGCGTAAATTGGATCAACGTCTATAGTAAAACACCTCCGATTGAGAATTTCGGACGCGATCAACGTCGTTCCAGAGTGCGCAAAAAAGTCCACCACAAGATCGTCCGGCCTGGAGCTGGCCCGAATGATCCGATCAATGCATTTAACGGGTTTTTGGGCATAACAGCCGGAAACATTCTCCTCCATACGGTAAAACACCTGCTGAATATCCACCCAAACGTTTCCCGCCCGAATGGTACCAGAGCGACTCCTTTCTAAATTCTCCGTCTCTTTCCCATTAACTTCTTTGTAGTAACCGCGAAGGATCTTTGGAATATCGGTATACTCAGCGTCAACGTGAAAAAAAGCGTTCCCTTTCGTGTAATAAAGTAATTCCTGGCGCACCGCCATCCAGTTTTTCTGGGTGCCATATCCACGTTGGTTTCTCATAGTAATCAAGCTACGCGGGCGGAAGGGTTGGTCTCGCATCATGAGCACAAAGTCCGGTAACGGCTGAAACCCATCGTTTTGGTCGGCGCCAAGCCAGACATACAGCGAAGAGTCATCAGCCAATGCATTATCTGTGTGGGACACCCACGCCTGACACCACTCTACGAATTCCGCAATTGACCGTCGCTCGAAAGCAGCAAGGTTGTAAGGCGGATCGTGTATGGCCATTTGGGCTCGCTCCCCTGCCATGACGTTCTCTACGTCTTCGCCGCTGGCAGCGTCCAAACAGCCAACACGATGGCCGCGAACACTATCTACCCAGATATCGCCTGGTTGAAGACGACAATATGGCAGTAGTTTCTCTCGCACCTGTGGTGATGCGTCAAGTCGAGGAAGGGGATTGTTCTTCACACCAATGAACTCCGACTATCACTGTACTGCCTCAATGCCATCAGTATCACAATTGTTCTCTTGTTTGAGGTCACCACCTTCGGGGCATAAGGGGCAGATGTTTTGCAAACTTATGGCAAGGCGTCAGGCTATCAAGTCCCCGTTGCGGGCACCGGCCATTGTAACAGTGCGAGTAATTCAGCAGGCGGTCGTTAATCCCCCGCGCGTCGTCGAGCCCGGCTGTTCAACATGGGCTCTTCCTCAGGCGAAAGCCGACGTGCTGGATTGGCCTGCCGACTCCCTTTTCTTGATCAGGCCGGGAGTCCCGCAGATTTCCGGCCCCATATTAGTCGCTCGGCTTCCGGAGGTGCCAACAGGAAGCGACGGTTGCCTGTTCCATCACGTTTGCTATCATATTGATAGCAAACGTGATGGAAGGAGAGTATGATGGCGACGATCAACGTGCGGCAACTCAACGACGACGTGGTTCAGCGCCTCAAGCGGCGCGCTGCCGATAACAACCGCTCTCTGGAAGGCGAGGTGCGACACATCCTCGCCAGCGTGGTCGAGGACGAGATCTCAGCGAAACGCGCATCCTTCCTGACACTGGCCGCCCGGTTGCGGCACGAGACCGAAGGCCGTGCACAAACGCCTTCGGAGGTTCTGATCCGGGATGACCGCGACACCGGGCACCGCGTCATCCGATGAGCCTGGTGGTCGATGCCAGCGTGGCGGCCAAATGGCTGGTCGCGGAAGAGGACTCGAACGCAGCGCATCAGGTGGTAGTGGGCGGCGATGATCTGTACGCGCCTCGCCTGATGGCGTCCGAGATTGCCAGTGCACTGTGGCGCAAGGTCCGGCTCGGCGAGATTGAACGCGGTCGGGTCGGCGCGTTGATGGCCGCCGTACTGGAGATGCCCGTTCACTGGAGCACGGACGAGGCAGTCTGCGTAGATGCAGTTCGTCTTGCTCTGGCGCTCGACAGGCCGGTTTACGATTGTGTCTATCTGGCGCTGGCGCATCGCACCGGCGCCCGGGTGGTGACAGCGGACTTGTGCTTCGCGCACGCGCTGGCGCCGACCGAACACGGCGACAAGGTGGTGACGCTGGCGGATTACGCGAGGACGCAAAGCTGACATGGCGACTGGCCTTCAACGTGTCGCGCCGGGGCGGATTTTTTCGCTGCGTCGATCACCCTAGCGCACGAAGATCCTGACGTGATGCGGGAATAATACTAAACGCCAAGATGTTTACATACTGAGTACAAAGACCCCGACATGATGCAGGAATTTACACGGGCGGCGGACAGATACCCGCTGAAGCGGTCCAGCTTATGAACAAACCCGGAAGACGGCTTGCCGGCAGGCACCCGATCAGATTGGTAGCGGGGGCAGGATTTGAACCTGCGACCTTCGGGTTATGAGCCCGACGAGCTTCCAGACTGCTCCACCCCGCACCGGAAAGTGGCTGCATTATAGAGAATAACGGCGGAAACTCCAAAACGCGGGTGCGGGACGCACACGCCGACGCTCAGGCTTCCTCCGCCAGCAGCCGCTCGATCGCTTTTTCTATCCTGACAGCGCGGGCATCGCCCGAATGAGTCTCACCGAAGAAAGCCGAACGCACGAACCCGCGCCTGTCGATCAGGTAGAACGCCGGCCAATAACGGTTGTTCATCGCGCGCCAGTAGGAAAAATCGTTGTCGATCATCACCGGATGGTGCAGGCCGAACTCCCTGACTTTCTCGACGACGTTGGAGCGGATCTTTTCGTGGTCAAACTCGGGGGCATGAACACCGACAACCTGCAACCCGCGCTCTTCGTAGTCGGCCTCGACTTTCTTCAGCCAGGGAAAAGAGCGATAACAATTCCAGCAATCGAAAGTCCAGAAATCGAGCAACACGACTTTGCCGCGCAGGTCATTCCAGGTCAGCGGCGGCGAATTGATCCACTGTTGCGGCGACTTGTTGGTGAACTCGGGCGCCTTATGCACCTGGTCGAGGCTGCCCGCGCGCGGGCTGTCAAAAACACCGGTCGCAAAAGCAAAAAACGCCGTGCCCAATGCAAGCGACACAGCAAACAATCTGACGACCATAACGCCTTTCCGGCTCATCGCCTCACCCTTCCGGGAATCCACATGGTCAGATCCAGTAGTTCAGCAAATATATATATTAACCCAGGACGCGGGGGGCTTTCCTGAAAAATCAGCGGATCAATTAAAAAACGTTTCAGGGATCGATCAGGATCGGTGTGCCATCGGCGGCCAGTCGCCAGACTTCTTCCATGTCGCGGTTGCTGAGCGCGATGCAGCCGTCGGTCCAGTCTCGCCCGGCCGTTTCTTCCAGCCATCCACGCCCGGCGACACCATTGGGCTGACCGTGGATCATGATGCTGTCACCCGCGTCCATGTTCTTGTACCTCGCGCGGCGCAGATCGTTCTGATTCGGATACGAAATATGCAAAGACAGGTAAAACCTGCTGTCTGAGTTGCGCCAATCTATCAGGTACAGCCCCTCGGGCGTGCGCGAATCACCGGCGGAGAGTTTGTGCCCGACCGGGTTGGCGCCGAGCGCAATCGGATAGCTGCGAACGACCCTGTAATCTTTCAGGAGATACAACGCGCGTTCCGACTTGCGCACCCAGATCATGTCCGCCGCGTCATCCGCAGGCAGAGGCCGCGCGAACGGCAATTGCAGGCAAAGGGCGACGAGCACCGCCGACACCAATGCGCCCACCCGCGTGTTGACCCGTTGAACCCAACCGACCGCCGGGACGTGAATGGTGCCTTTCCGCCTTTTCACCGTTAAACCAAGCACGTAATTCTGATAATCTTACACCATGCAGACCAGGCCGGGAAAACTTGCCGTTGCGTGCATCGGTTTGTGCATCGGCGTGGTCGCCGGATGCTCGACGACTGGCGCCTATTCTTCTCGCAACGTTCACTTTGAGCCGAATGAGCACGGCGTGACTGAATTCACGCTCGACAACGGCATGAAAGTCATCGTCAAGGAAGACCACCGCGCGCCGATATCGGTCGTGCAACTTTGGTACCGGATCGGTTCCAACGACGAGGCGGGCGGGCATACAGGCGTATCCCATGCACTCGAACACATGATGTTCAAGGGCACCCCCGAATATCCGGCTGAAAAATTGACGGAAACGATCAAGCGCGAAGGCGGACGCTACAACGCATTCACCGGAAGCGACTATACCGCCTATTACGAAGTCTTTGAAAAAAGCCGAATGCCGATCAGCTTCCGGATCGAGGCCGACCGCATGACCAACCTCACGTTGCGCCAAGAGGACTTTGAAAAAGAGATTGAAGTGGTCAGGGAAGAAAGACGCCTGCGCACCGAGGACAACCCCAAAAGCCGCCTGTACGAGCAGTTGTACGCCACCGCATTCAGCAATTCGCCGAGCGGGCAACCGGTCATCGGGTGGATGGACGACCTGAACAACATGACGCTCGACGACCTGAAAGCCTGGTACCGCCGCTGGTACGCACCGAACAACGCGGTGCTGATGGTCGCGGGCGACGTCACACCCGAGGAGGTTTACCCTCTGGCGATGCACTATATGGCGCCGCTCAGGCCGGTCCCTCTGCCCGCACGCAAGCCACGGCGCGAAGCTCAGCAACGAGGCGAAAAGCGCATCGTCCTGAAACTGCCCGCGGAACGGCCCCATCTCGCCATGGGGTACCGCGCGCCGTCGGTGGGACAGACGGCGGAACCGTGGGAGCCTTACGCGCTGGCGGTGTTGCAGACGGTGCTGTCGGGCGGCGGAGATACGCGCTTTGCAAAGCATCTGGTGCGGGGCAGAAAAATAGCGCAGAGCGCAAATGCAGGCTATAGCCTGTACAACCGCTACGACGATCTTTTCACGATTTCCGCAGAGCCGGTCGAGGGGGCCGACATTGCCGCACTCGAAGCCGCCATTGAAGAGGAGATCAAAAAAATAAAGAACGAAGGCATCAACATTGCGGAACTCGACCGCGTCAGGGCCAAGGTCTATGCCAACGAAATCTACGGCCGCGACTCAGTGACCCGCCAGGCCTATAAACTCGCCGCGCTCGAAACCATCGGCATAGGCTGGCGCGCGGCCTACGAGTTTTTTGACCGCATCAAGCAGGTAACGCCACAGCAGGTGCAGGCGGTGGCCAGGAAGTACCTGGTCAAGGATCGCCGAACGGTCGCCGTTCTCGACCCGCAACCGATTGAACGACAGGCCGCAACCGAATGACCAGCAAACGCATCAACGCCCGCAACACGGTGGGCGGCTGGAGATTATGCGCCGCCGCAACGTGCTTCGCCGCGGCTTCACAGTCGGCGACCGCGCTGCCCGAAATCCAGCACTGGATAAACGACGCCGACGTGCCGGTGTATTTCGTGCACATATCCGAATTGCCGATGGTGGACATCGAATTACGCTTTGCCCGTTCGGGCTCCGCTCACGAGGGGGAAAAATACGGTCTCGCCTCAATGACCGCGGGCATGCTGCATCAGGGTGCGGCCGGCATGAACGCCGACGAGATCGCGGAAACTTTCAGCGGTCTCGGCGCACGCACCGGCGCATCCTCCGGATCGGATTCATCGCAAACCTCGCTGCGGAGCCTGACCGAGCCGCAATACTTCGACCGCGCACTGGAGACTTGGTTCAAAGTCTTCTCCTCCCCCGATTTTCCCGAAGAGCAATTTGAACGACGACGCAAAAACGTGCTGACCGGCATTGAAAGCAGGCGCCAGAACCCCGGCGCCATCGCCAATGAAGCCTTTCGCAAGGCAGTCTATGGAGACCACCCCTACGGGCATCCGGGATCGGGCACCAGGGAAACCGTCACCGCGTTGACGCTCGGCGACCTCCGCCGCTTTCACCAAAAGCACTACGTCACCTCCAATCTGATCATCACCATGGTCGGCGCAATATCGCGCGGGCAGGCGGCCCGGATTGCCGACCGGTTATCGGCGGCGCTGGCAACCGGCGAACCGGCCGAAGCGTTACCGCCGGCCCCGGCGCTGAAAGAGGCGGTCACCGTACGCATCCCGTTCCCTTCCGAACAGGCTCACGTCAAAATAGGCCAGACACTGGTCAAAAATGATCATCCCGAAAAGCACGCGCTTCTCCTCGGCAACAGAATACTCGGCAGCACCGGTTTCGGTTCGCGTCTGCTCGAAGAGATCCGCGTCAAGCGCGGACTCGCGTACAGCGCCGGCAGCCGCATCAGGCTGCCCGCCTCCACCGGCGTTTTCCTCGTATCCTTTCAGACCCGGCTGGACCAGGTGGACGAGGCGATCGCCACCGCGCACGAAGTATTGAATGAATTTGTCGCTTCCGGCCCCACCGAAGAAGAGATTGAACTGGCGCTCGACGGCATCCGCGGCGACAGCGTATTCAAAACGGACAGCAACGGGCGCATCATGGCGGAAGTCAGCAGCATGGCCTTTCACAAGAAAAACCTGGACCACTTCCGGGACTATGTACGAAGGTTTGAAAAAGAAAGCCGCGGATCAGTCGCCGCCGCCTACCGGAAGCACCTGAAACCGGGCAACATGGTCACCGTCATCGTCGGGGGCCCCGCCGAATAGCCGGCCGTGAACGCCCGCACCAAAGCGCAACTGCGTATCATCGGCGGCCGGTGGGCACGGCACAATCTCAAATTCCTCGACCTGCCGGAAGTCCGCCCGACGCCGAACCGCGTGCGCGAAACGCTGTTCAACTGGCTCGCGCCGTACATTGAAGGCGCGGCCTGCCTCGACCTGTTCGCCGGCAGCGGCGCCCTGGGCTTTGAAGCGGTCTCGCGCGGCGCAGCCTCGGCAACGTTGGTCGAGAGCAACCGGCGGATCTGCACGCAGATCAAAAGTGAAATCGCCCGCTTTGATACCGGCGCAATAAAAGTTATCGCCGCCGACGCACACGCTTTTGTACGGCAAACACGCAACCGGTATGACATCGTCTTTCTCGACCCGCCGTTCGGCGGCGGCGTTGCGCAAAAAACACTGACCGCACTGGCGGAGAACGGGCATATCCTGTCGCCAGCGTCTTTGGTCTATGTCGAGTGGAGATCAGAAACCGGGATTGCGCCACCCGCCGGTCTGAACATATTGCGTCAAAAGCAGGCGTCGGAGGTTCAATACGCCCTGCTCGGCGGGCAACGTGTTGCCTGACATCCGGGGCGCGGCGCGCGAACGCTCGGCTATAATCCGCCGCGAGGACACCCGATGAAGATCACCGCTGTTTACCCCGGCACTTTCGACCCGATCACGAACGGCCATATAGACCTTGCGCGCAGGGCGGCGACACTGTTCAGCCGGGTGGTGATCGGCGTCGCTGCCGCCGAGGACGAAAACTCCCTGCTCGACCCACAGACGCGCGTGAGCATTGCGCGGGAGACTTTGTCCGACAACAACAGCATCGAGGTCTTCAGTTTTGACGGCCTGCTGGTCGATTTCGCAAAGCAACACGACGCGCGCGTGATCCTGCGCGGACTGCGTGCGGTATCGGACTTTGAGTATGAATTCCGTCTGGCCGGCATGAACCGCCAACTCGACAAGAACCTGGAGTCGGTGTTTCTGACGCCGGCCGATGAATACACTTTCATTTCTTCGAGCCTGATCCGGGAAATTGCATTGCTGGACGGGGACATCTCGCGCTTCGTGCCCGCGGCCGTCGCACGGGCTGTTGCTCAAGCCGTCGAACGGCGCCGCAAAAAACCGCCCCGATCCTGACACCCGCTTTATCCCTGATCAGCGCAGCGACCGGCCGCGCCGACGACGACGAACTGAAACAAACCTGACCCATGCTCCCGTTCTTCAGCAGATTGTTCTCCGCAGCTTTGCTGTTGCTTGTCGCCTGTACCGTGCAGGCCGCGCCGGCCGCACCGGCAAAATACGCGCTCGCAACCGCCCACCCTCAAGCCACCCAGGCGGGCGCAAAGATCCTCGACGCCGGCGGCAACGCGTTTGACGCGGCGGTGGCGGTTGCCGCAATGCTGGCGGTGGTTGAACCGTATTCGTCGGGTATCGGCGGCGGTGGATTCTGGCTTCTGTACCGCGCCGAAAACAACCAAGAAGTCATGCTCGACGGTCGTGAACGCGCGCCGTACGCCGCCCACCGCGATATGTTCCTCGACAAAAACGGAGACGTTATCCCGAAACGCTCGGTTGACGGCGTACTCGCCGCGGGCATCCCGGGGCTGCCGGCCGCACTGGTCTATCTCGCAAAGCACTACGGCCGCCTGCCGCTTTCAACGACGCTGGCGCCTGCAATTCAATCTGCGATACGGGGTTTCGCCGCCGACAAAAAATTCATCCGCCTGCTGCGTCTGCGCCTCGACGCGGTCCGCGCCTCACCCGCATCGGCGGGTGTTTTTCTGGCTGACGGCAACCCGCCTGAACCGGGACAACTGATCCGCCAGCCGGAACTCGCCGAAGTCCTGAACCGGATCGCGGTACAGGGCAGGGACGGCTTCTACCGCGGCGAAACCGCTGAAAAACTTGTCCGCGGCGTCGCCGCGGCGGGCGGCATCTGGCGGCGCGAGGACTTGACCGAATACGAGGTCGTCGTCAGAACTCCCGTACGCTTCTCCTACCGGAACGCACGTATCACCAGCGCCGCGCTGCCATCGTCCGGTGGCATCGTCATGGCGGAGATATTCAACATCCTCTCGCACTTTGACATCGCGTCGATGAACGAAACTGAAAAGACGCACCATCTGGTCGAAGCGATGCGTCTCGCCTACCGCGACCGCGCGCGTCATCTCGGCGATCCTGATTTCGTCCCGGTGCCGACAGCGGAACTGACGAGCCCGTCCTACGCCGCCGGGCTGGCGAAAACGATCGACAAGACACGCGCCGGCGGCAACCCGTCCGGCGACAAAACCGGCGACGCAGATGGCGATGCCGGCGGCGAAGGCAGAAACACCACGCATTACTCGATTATTGACGCCGAAGGCAACCGCGTCGCCGCCACACTGTCGATCAACTATCCGTTCGGCTCCGGTTTCACCGCGCCCGGCACCGGCGTTTTACTGAACAACGAGATGGACGATTTCGTCGCAAAACCCGGCACCCCGAACCTGTACGGCCTGGTCGGCGGCAAGGCCAATTCCGTCGCGCCCGGCAAGCGCATGCTGTCGAGCATGTCGCCGACCTTCATCGACGACGGACAGCGCGTCGCAATTCTCGGCACGCCCGGCGGCAGCCGCATCATCACAATGGTCACGCTCGCGATACTCAGATTCCTCGGCGGAGACAACGCGGAGGCCATCGTGTCGGGAAAGCGCTTCCATCACCAATACCTTCCCGACTCAATCCAGTTTGAACCACAAGCGCTCGGCGCGAATGCACAGAAACAGTTAAAAGCAATGGGGCACCGACTGACCCCGCTCAAAAGGAATTACGGCAATATGCAGATCGTGATCTGGAACTACAAGAACAATACGCTGAGCGCCGCCGCCGACCCCCGCGGCATCGGATCGGCACACATACAACAATGACGCTGTTGACACCCGGCGTCCTGACGCCTCCCCCGGTCCCCTTCCCTCTTCACCGTGGCGGTAAACCAGCGATGACGGCGCGGATAAGCGCTCATGGCGCGGGAAGCAGCGCGTCGGTTTTGTCGGCCAGATAATAAGCAAACAAACCAATCCACCTTTTGACCGCCTCATTAAATTCCCATACACGACTGAAGGAAAACCATTGCGGCGAGAATTGATAACTGCCGTCGGTCCTGAAATCCACCGGTACAGCGACCACATCCCAACCGGCACGACGGAACACACCGACGCTTCTCGGTATATGTGCCGCCGAAGTCACAAGCAGCCACACTTCTCCGGGCACGGGACGCGCCAGGCGCTTTGTGTACACTGCATTCTCATAGGTGTTGCGCGCACGGGTTTCATAACGGATCCGGCCACCGTCCGCCCTCTGCGATTCAAAAAAAGCCTGCGCGACCGTATGGGCACCGGCATCCCCGGGAATAAGGCGGCCCGAGTACCCGCTGAAAAAAACCCGCGCGCGCGGAAACCGGCGCATCAAAGCCATGGTTTCCGTCAGGCGTTCGGCGTCGCTGCCCAGCGCGGGTTGCCCGCGCCGCCGGCTGATATCAGCGTCCAGATGACCCGAAAGCACGACGATGCCGGTCACGTTGGCAGGCAGATCGCGCACAACGGGAAACCGATTCTCAAGTACCGTCGTGAGCCAAGCATTCACGGGGAAAATGCCGAGCAGCAGCACGACAAGTAACACACTCGTGACCAGCAATCGCCCACCCCTTGAAAACTGCGTCCATAAAAGCAGCCCGCCCGCGGCCAACAGCCACAGCAGAACATTAAGCGGCTGCAACAAATTCCAGAAAACCTTTGAGACGATAAAAAACAGGGTATCCACGGCAATTATTTCTGACACCTCGTGCAATAAAAAGACGAGCGCTGCCCGATCACACGGCGCACGATATTGCCCGCACATTGCGGGCAGGACAAGCCGCCGCGGCCGTACACCTTCAGGGCATGGCGAAAATAGCCGGGGCGCCCGTCCTCACGAACAAAGTCCCTCAACGTCGTGCCACCTTGCCTGATCGCGCCTTTCAATACTTCGCGGATTGCCGCGGCGAGCGCGTCATAACGCGCCTCCGAGACGCACCCGGCACGGCGCGCGGGATGGATGCCCGCCACGAACAACGCCTCGTTGGCATAAATGTTGCCGACTCCGACCACCACTTTCGAGTCCATGATGAATGACTTGACCGGCACCGTACGCCCGCGCGACCTGCGGTAAAGATAAGCGCCGTCAAACACGTCGCCCAGCGGCTCCGGCCCAAGCGACGCAAGCAGCGCGTGGCGCAGCGGGTCGCGCATGACCCACAGTACGACGCCGAACTTGCGCGGATCCCTGAAACGCAATACCCGATCGCAGCCTCTGTTGCAGGCCAGCACAAGATCAAAGTGATCGTGCGGCGAAGGCGCAACGTCGGTGGCGATGACGCGCAGGCTGCCCGACATGCCGAGGTGCATGATCAGGGTGCCGCCGTCGGTGTGGATCAGCAGATATTTGCCGCGGCGCGACACGCGCCCGACGGTGCAACCGACCGCTTTCTTTTCGATCCCCGGCGTCACCGGGCGACGCAGCCGCCGCTGGCGCACGACCGCCCTGCGGATACGAAACCCCACGAGGTGAGGCTCGACGCCGCGGCGCGTGGTCTCGACTTCCGGCAACTCAGGCACGTCTAAGGGGTCAAACAACCAGTGCCTCGATCTCGACACACAGTTCCGGACGACATATCTCTCCCTCGAACAAGGCAACCGATTCGGCCGTGAACTCCGACGCGGCAAGCAATTTACGCACCGTGTCGACATAGTCGGCTCGCGCGACATAAATTTTCAAAGAAGTCAGGTGCTGAGACGCGCTGAAATCCGGCATCTCGTCGATCAGCGCGCGCAGATTGAGAAGCGCCTCGCGCAGTTGCGCCGCCGGATCGCCGGGATGCCGCGACTCATGGCCGACAATGCCCGCGGTGCCCGACACGTAAAAATGCGTGCGCCCCTCCCACGCCTTGCAGACTGCGCGCGCGAACAACGGACGTTCCCGCGCCGCCGACAGCGGATAGCGCCAGGCGCTGACCTGGCGCGGATTCTCAACCATCGTGCCCGACGTGCGCGACGCGAGAAAATACATCACGCCGGAAGCAGCGTGCGTGCCGATCACGGTGGCGGCACAGTAACTCCGTTTGGGCGACGCCTCGAACGCCGCAAACCGGCCACGGCAAAAGTGCCGGTAGCGCGATACACCCGCCTCCCGCGCGTGAATGTCCGGCAGGTAATGCCAAGCCCTCAATAAATGAGCAAACCCCAACCCTCCAAACACCCGGAACATGTCCTCATACGCCGCGCGCGTTGCCGCCTCGAGCGACCCGGCGAGGTCAAGGTACAACCAGCCGAAACAGATCTCTCCGTTATGAGCATAATGGAAAGCGCCGTCGTGGCCGCGCGCAACCGGTGTGGAACTGACCCAGTCCTCGGCGGCGGCAGTGCCAACGAGCGGACGCAGGCCGGTATGCACCACCGGCTCCCCGCCGCCGCCGTGCGACGGGTCGGGATCAAACGCGACACGGACCAGCAGACCCGTGTCAGGCTTGTCGTCCCGGTCTGCAGATCGGACATGAATTCGCATGGGACGCCGATTATATAGCCGCCGCCAGTGTTCGAGGCCATGTTCGAGGCCACCACCTTTGGGACACAAGAGGCAGACGTTTTGCGCGCTTATGGCAGGGCGTCAAGTTTGTATCAGGCTGCCTGGGGTCATCCCGAAGTTGACGTGCAGGTTGTCGGTCGGCGTTGTTGGTTGGCGTGGTGCCCCGCGCGCAGATGTCGCGGCAACCCGGGCAGGCCTGAAACATCGGAGACCAAGTTGCGGGGGCGGTTCAGCGCATTGCGGCAGAGGCGGCGCAAGTGGAGTACGGGGAGGGGGCCGCGACGGGCGCGGCGTCTTTGGTCTGGCGGAGAAAGAGGGTCTGGCGGAGAACGTGGAGGAGTGTAGCCGGGAACTGGATTGGTGAGTTGGAAGATCGTCTATACAAGGCAGGCGCAAAAAGACGCAAAGAAACCTGCTGGATCGGGATTGAAGCACCAAAGCACAGGAATTGCTGGAAACGCTGCGAAACCCGTACCGGGCATTACCACCCTCCGAGAAGCTGGTTGGAGATCTGACCGGCGCTTATGCCCGGCGGATCGACATCCGGCATCGGCTGGTCTATCAGGCGCCCGATCCCGTGCGCATCGTGAAAGTCATCCGGATGTGGACGCATTACGAGTGAGTCGATGCGACAACGGCTTCAAGGAAGGCCAAAAAAGCGCCGGGGTTCGCAGCCGCTACTGCCCGGCGCCCCGTCTTCCTGACAGCACTATTGGGCTGCACTCAAATTCCCTGTGCAGCCAGGACTGTCGCTCATGGACACCACCCGGCACGCCAGCATCGACCTTGATCGACGCTGTTCCGGCAGCAGGCGGCCTGAGCCAACCGGAACCCGTTATTGTTGTTGCGGTTGTTGCGGTTGTTCCTGTTGCGGTTCGCCGCACGCAGGTTCCCGGCGTTGTTGTTGTTCCAGGAGCCCCCGCGAAGCACGGGCTCGTATGGCAACAGCCCTCGTAAACTTCACGCCGCCGAAGATATTGCGGCGCAATCCCCACGTCTCGCCATGCCGGGCGTGCCCTATCCAGCTCATCACGCCGGGCTGAAAATCCGACAATTCACGCCGCCCCGCACGGTACTCTTCCGCCATGCCGCGTAGTCGGCGGCGAAAGCGGTAGCCGTTATCGTTGCGCAGCCAGCGCCTGCCGGCCGTCAACTGAAACCCCAGCACGTCCTGCTTTTCGCTGGTCCGGCACAGCTGCTGCTTCAGCGGGTGCAGTTGCAGGCCCAAGACGCTCAACGCTTGACCTGCCCTGTCGCGCAAAGCCCACAGATCAGCCTTGTTGTCGCCGAACAGGAAGAAGTCATCGACATAGCGCATGTAACCCCCCGCCCGCCGTTGCAGCTCGTGGTCAAGGGCATTCAGGTACAGATTGGCCAGCACCTGGCTGGTCAGATTGCCGATCGGCAGCCCCCGCCTGTCCCCGGCGGAATCAACGATGGCGTCGAGCGCCCGCAACGCATATTCATCTTTCAGATAACGCCGGATGCAGGCTTTCATCCCGTCGTGCGGGATCGAGGGGAAATAGGCCGCGATGTCGAGATGCAGCACGTAGGCATAACGTCGGGCCTGCGCCTGGTAATAGTCCAGTGCGCGATGCACCCCCATGCCTTTGCGGCAGGCCCAGGATTGATCGATCATCGATCGATCCAGCCACGGCTCGATGACGTTCATCAGCGCGTGATGAACCACCCGGTCGGCAAAAGGCGCGCAGGAGATCACTCTCGGCTTGCGTTCGTAGAGGGTGAATTGCCGGTAGCCGCCCGGCTGCCACGTGTTGCCCGCCAATCGCCGTTGCAACTCGATCAAGTTGGTTTCCAGATCCAGCGCGAAGCGGGCGACGTCATCGCGCCGGGCCTTGCCCCGCCGGGCTTTGCGCCAGGCGAGATGCAGATTGTCGAAACTGCACACCTGCGGCCAGATCCTGCCCAGGCGCTTCATGCCGGCTTCGCCCGCGAAACACTTTTCAGCCAGCCGCCGATCTGCCTGCCCAGGTCCACCATCAACCGGGCGCCGTGCTGGTAAGCCTTATGCGAAATGGCCTTCAATTCATAAGCCAGACGCCACAGGTGCTTCAGCACGTTGAGTTTCTGACTGGCGTATTCAAGCGCGCCCGCTTTTCTGGCGCTGAAAGCGGCCTTGACCAGATGCTCCAGCACCAGCAGCGCGTGGTTCTCCAGCCTCTCCCCGAGGATGAAACGCCGCTTGCGGGGAAAGCGGTCGATCTGAGGGATCAGCCACCGGATCATCTGGTGGCAGGACTCCACCGCCTGCGGCAATTGGGGCGTTTTTTCGGTCATGGCCGCATCATCAGAATTTCCCCCGCTGACGCACGGGCCGACGCCGCCTCACGGCGGCGCGGCTCGCTCACGCTCGCCGTCAAGGGTCCAAGCATCAAGCGCCAAGGGATCATAAGTCCTGAGCCAACCGGAACCCGAGCTCGCTGAAGCGGTAGCCGCGGAAGAACCCGTAGCGGTCCGCCGCACGCAGGGCCCCGGCGAGGTTGCTGAGCCAGGAGCCCCCGCGAAGCACGACGCGAATCCTGACGCCCTCAATATCCTTGACATCATCGCACCCGCGCGTCCAGGCACTGCCATCGACAGGCGCCCCCCTGTAATCCTCATGCCAGCAATCCTCCACCCACTCCCACACGTTCCCATGCATATCATGCAAACCGAACCCGTTCGCCCTGAAACGCCCCACCGGGGACGTGTACTGATACCCGTCATTGCAATGAAAACTTCCGCACTTGTAACCGACAGGGCAAAGACTATCGTCAAAGCAGTTGGCGTTGCCGCGAAGCGACGCCTCACTGTTGCCGGAATAATACCGGGTTTCGGTCCCCGCCCGCGCCGCATACTCCCATTCCGCCTCCGTCAGCAGACGGTACCGCTTCCCCATCTCCCGCCTCAGCCACTCGACATACGCTTTGACGTGATCCCAACTCACGCACACCACCGGGTGTTGACCCGTCTGGCTGAAACCGGGATTGCGCCAGTCGGCATTGGCATCGAAGACCACCTTTCCCTCACCTTGATCCCACCTCAAACAACCACTGCCCGCATCGTAGCCCGTCGCCTTGACAAACGCCGCAAACTGCGCCCGCGTCACTTCATGTTTGCTCACCGCGAAGGACTTGATCCGAACCGTATGCACCGGACGCTCACCATCGTCGCCCCCGCCCTGAAGGTCCCCCATCCGGAAACTCCCGCCCGGCAACACCACCATCTCCGGCTCGAAATATCGCGCTGCTCGATGGCCCGGCATGGCCGACGTCAGCCAAGTGCCGATTACATACCCCACTTTGCCGTCCGCCAGTTCAACCTTATGCCAGCCTGAACCCCCCGACCCAACCACCGACACCGCTTCCGACGCCGAGAGTCTGCCGATGATCTCATGCTTCATCCCCGGCCCCGAACGCACGTTCACGTCCACACGCGCATACATCCGCCGGACTTCAGGCCGCTCTGCAACCACCTCGCCAGACCCTTGCCGGGCGGGCGGCTTCTGTGCAACGCGGGCGGCAGCTTCAGGCGCATAACCTTTCCCGACAGAGGCCGACGAGGCTTTGGCAAGGCAGACAACTTCAGAGGCGAGAACCTGTGACGTTCGGTCTGGCGCGGCGGCGCCGACATCCATGCTCCAGCAGACGCTCTCAGCCTGCGCGGCCTGATAAAGACCGTGGACAAAAGAGAAAAAAAGCAAGCCGGGCATTATCATGGCGCCTGCCTTCCGGGCGCGGCCCGCCCCCCGCAGCCTCCGTGCAAACGCAGGCTTCCCCGTTCTCAGGGCATTTGTACTTTGGTTTGACATTTTGGGCCACCTCCTGTGGGGCATCTTGCCGGAAAACTCCGGTTTTGAACTGTCCAATTTATGGGGAAGCCTACGCTTTCTACACCAGTAATCTTCAGACTGACCCTTCTATTCAAGGCGTGTATGAAACTGTTTTCACCTTTCAGCATTGTCTCTTCAAACCGTTTCTCCTCTCCCTCATTATTCTCAGGATCCCATTTCACCAGCTTAATTTCGGGTATTTTCCCGCAAATTTTAAGGGCTTCTGGTTCATTGACCAAGGTTTTCAATTTACGGCACACCGCTTCTGCTCTTCTATTTGCCAGTTCCATATTTGTCTTCATTTCGTCTCGGCCTGTATGCGGCCTTTTATCCGCCAGCCCCATCACTTTAATCACCGGATTACCACCTCGACAATTCCCAAAGTGTTCAGTCAGCTCGCTTGACATTTTCTTCCAATCGTCTTCTTCCACCTTCAGTTCATCTTTGCCGGTTTCAAATAGAGGTAACCAAATCATTGTACTTTTCGACGTTGAGCCCTCGACTACAGGAGAATGGTAGTTCACCACGACTTTCGTCGTTGAGCTGCAATGTGTATGAGAACAGCTCTCTACGGCCTTTGGCGTTGAATCCAGGCTTCTCATGTATCTGTCAAATTCCTGAACTTCAAATCCTTGCTTTCCATCTTCGATCAATACGGCGTTGCCAAACCGAATGACGCTACTCGGTGCATCTTTGAGATGAAGATGAAACCTGTCACTATGTTTAATACAGTATCCGCTAAGACAACCGGTCCCCAGTAGTGACAATAAAAGAATACCGATGAACCCATATGTATAACTTCTCTTTGAGGTGATAAAGAAATCAATCAGAGAGCGCTTTTTGAAAATTGCCTCGTGCGCCAATACCAATGTTTTCTGTTTCGGAATCCTGATTTCCATGCGCTTTTTTGCACAACGTGCCGTCGCCTGGTAAAATGCCAACAATGCAGTGATAACCAAAAAAACAGAACCAGCTGAATGAACAGGGTATTGCACCAACGCCTGAAGCCCACTTTCCCAAGTTTGCAAAGGAGCGGTACCGGGTAACACGAATGTGAGTGCCGCAAAGTATATAAACACGGAAAAAATCAATATTATGGATGGCTTAAAACCATCAATCACCAGGTAACGCCTATAGAACCTCTTCAGATACGGATAGATATCATCTGGCTTCTCGCGATTCACCCAAGTAAGAAGTTTTTTAAATACTTCTTCCCTTAATTCGGTTATAACTTTAAGTTTTTTCGTCACTCCTCCTAAATTTTCGACCAGTTCCCCACTACTTTCAATTCCCATCTTCAGCCCACCCACTTCCGCCAATACTCCTTTCAGATTTTTTAATTCTGGTGTTTGGGGGGTACCCCAGTGGCCCTTGCCCGCATTTTTTGATAGTTTCAAATAATCATAGATTTCACGCTTCCTATTCTTTTTCATGCCCTCGTAACATTCAGAACATTTTCTAAGTCTGGATTTCAAGTCTTTAAGCCCACTTGACATACCCCCCTTCAAACTACTTACTGTTTTTTCAAATTCAGATTTAAAGTCTCTAAATCCACTTAACACACTCTCCACTAAACCCTTTGCTGTTTTCTCTGCTTCCTCAAGTTCAGATTTCAAACCTTCAAGCTTGTCTTGCGCGTTTTTCGTCAGACTTTTCACTTTTTTTTCCACGTTCTCAAATTCCTCTCTCAAGTCCCTAAGCCTGTTTTGCACGTCCTCCACCCTCCTTAACCATCCCTTTTTTACTCCTGTTGCTTTCTTAAGTTCGGCTTCCACACCTCCAAGTTCGTTTCGCGCGCTCCTCACCTTGTCCGACCCTTCCCTTTCCACTTTCTCAAATTCATTTTCCAAATCTTCAAGTCTGCTTTGCATATCCCCCGCCAGAGCTTTCTCTTTTGTTTCCTCAGAGATCTTTCGCACTTCCCTTATTTTCTCAAGTTCAACTTCCACACTTTTAAGCTTGCTTTGCGCGTTTCTCGCCAAGTTCTTCACTTCTTCTTTTGCTTCCTCAAGTTCAGCCCCCAGATCTTTAAGCTTGCTTCGAGCACCCTTCACCAGTCCCCCCTCTTCCTCTTCTTTAAGTTTCTTTCGTGCCTCTCTTACTTTCTCAAGCCCAGCTTCCAGACCTTCAAGCTCGCTTTGTACATACTCCGCCAAACTCTCATTTTCCACTCCCTTAAGTTCAGCTCCCAGACCTTTAAGCTCGTTTTGTGCATACTTCGCTAAACTCTCATTTTCCACTCCCTTAAGTTCAGCTTCCAGGCCTTCCAGATCTTCTTCCACTCCCTCAACCGCAGATCTCAAGCCTTTAAGCTTGCTTCGCACATCCTCCACCAAACCTTCCTCTCTTACTTTTTCAAGTCCTTCTCTTGCGCCCCTTACTTCCCCAATTTCAGATCTCAAGCCTTTAAGCTTGCTTCGTGCGTCCCTCACCAAGTCTTTCACTCCTTTTTTTACTTTCTCAAGTTCAGCTTCCAGACCTTTAAGCTCGCTTTGTGCATCCCCCACCTTCTTTAACCTCTCCTCTTTTACCTCCTTAAGTCCATCCTTGAATTCAGTTTCCAACCCCTCAAGCGTACTTTGCGCATTCCCCACCAACCCATCTTTCTCTACCCCCTCAAGTGCAGCCTTCAAATCTTCAAGCTTGCTTTTCGCATCCTCCATCAACCCCTTCTTTTCAACCTCCTCAAGCGCAGTCTCCAGGTCTTTAAGCTTGTTTTGCGCACCCTCTACCAAGACACCGCCCTGTTTTACTTTCTCAAGTTCAGCTCCCAGATCTTCAAGCTTGTTTCGCGCGTCCCCGACCTTCGTTAACCTCTTTGCTTCTCTCACAAGCCTGTCCTTAAATTCACCCTCCAGCTTTTCAAGCCTGCTTTTCCTCGCATCCCCCACCAGACCCTTCTTCTTTATTTCCCCAAGTGCAGTTTCCAAGCTTTCAAGCTTGCTTCGTGCATGCTTTACTTTCTTCAACTCCTCTTCTTCCACCTTTACTTTCTCAAGTCCGTCCTTAAGTTCAGCTCCCAAACCTTCAAGCTTGTTTCGCGCATCCTCTACCAGCCCCTTCTTCCCCACCTCCTCGAGTGCGGTTTTCAAGCCCTCAAGCTCGCTTTGCACGTCCCATGCCAGATCCTTCTCTTCTACCTCCCCAAGCGCAATCTCCAGGTCTTTAAGCTTGTTTTGCGCATCCCTCATCAGCCTTTTCATTTCTTGTTTTACTTTCTCAAATTCAGCTTCCAAACCTTCAAGCTTGTCTTGCGCATCTCTTACCAGCTCCTTCTCTTCTACCTCCCAAAGTTTGGGTTTCAGGCTCTCAAGCTTGCTTTGCGCATCTCTTACCAGCCCCTTCTTTTCCACCTTCCCAAGTTTGGTTTCCAGTTCTTCAATCTCGCTCTGCGCGTCCCTTACCAGATCCTCCTTTTTCACTTTCTCAAGCTTGGATTTCAAGTCCCCAAGCTTTTCTCCTGTTTCCCGCGTAATACTGTAATCTGCATCTATAGTCTCAAAAACATTCTTTAAATTTTCGTCTTTAGCAATCTTGACTTTGTGCTTTTTACTTCCTTCAGACCAGTTTGGGTGATCATCAAGAAATTCTAGCGCGCCTTTTGCACGCTTATTGAAATCTTCCAACTTAAAAAGTAAATCCTTCTGGAAAAGTAAATCCTTCTGGCCCGGGTGATCATCACCGGCACTTGGAGAGGGATCAGCTCTTATATGTTCCAACAAAATTCGGGAAAGAGGCTTGATTACATTCTTATCAGACCAATATTTGGTGTGACAGCGTAGATTCCATGAAGTAAAAATGCCTCCTACATTAATAGGGTGATCTTTAATATCCTCGAATGGTTTCCCCAGTTGCTTTAACGGCCAACCCAATACATCATCGGGGTCATAGTAATTATCCCACCTGAATTCTTTCTTCGCTGCTATGTCGAAACACTTACGATCATTCTCAGCTATCCCTGAAACGAATACTGGAATATTGCATCCTGTCGTAACCAAGTTCCTCAACGAATGCAATTTAACAAAAGCCAGTTCATCAGAAGGAAGTCCTGGATTGTTTTTAAAAATATGGTTGCCATTTTCAGCATCCCACAAATAATTTGAAATCACCTGACAGCCAAGAGATTGAGCAATGATCACAACAGGTTTCGAGTTTTCACCCCCGCTGAGATCCTTATAGGCCTCTTTCAAGGCGTTCATTATTTCTGTTTGCGCCTTAATATATGCTTTTGCCTCTTCGGTGCGGGCGCTGCGCTCAAGAGAGCCCGCGTCGCCGAAACCAAACAAGACGAATTTTCTTAGCGACTTAAAATCAACCTTGTTCTCTGACTTGATCTTTCGCCATAATCGATCCTGATGGCCCTGCAGTGTTGAGTCATACCTCACATTTTGGAAAGAGACCTTCTCCCACTTATCTTTAAGACGCCTTCTCAGGCCCTTTTCCAAACCTGCATAGTAATTATCCTTGCGTTCTCCCATGCCATGGAGTGTGATCAATGCCACCTTTTTACTCATTTTTACTCATTTTTCTCTCCTGCCTGTTGCTTGCCTTCCGGTACAACCACCATCTCCATCTTCAGGCAATGTCTGCCCTTGCACCCCGCGCCACCCTGTCCCGTCGGCCCACGGCCACGTCACGGGCCGACGCCGCCTCACGGCGGCGCGGCTCGCTCACGCTCGCCGTCAAGGGTCCAAGCATCAAGCGCCAAGGGATCATAAGTCCTGAGCCAACCGGAACCCGCCATTGTGGACCCGGTCGACGCGGTTGCTCCAGTTGCGGGCCGCCGCACGCAGGTCCCCGGCGTCGCCGTCGCCCCAGGAGCCCCCGCGAAGCACGCGAATCCTGACGCCCTCAATATCCTTGACATCATCGCACCCGCGCGTCCAGGCACTGCCATCGACAGGCGCCCCCCTGTAATCCTCATGCCAGCAATCCTCCACCCACTCCCACACGTTCCCATGCATATCATGCAAACCGAACCCGTTCGCCCTGAAACGCCCCACCGGGGACGTGTACTGATACCCGTCATTGCAATGAAAACCTCCGCACTTGTAACCGACAGGGCAAAGACTATCGTCAAAGCAGTTGGCGTTGCCGCGAAGCGACGCCTCACTGTTGCCGGAATAATACTGGGTTTCGGTCCCCGCCCGCGCCGCATACTCCCATTCCGCCTCCGTCAGCAGACGGTACCGCTTCCCCATCTCCCGCCTCAGCCACTCGACATACGCTTTGACGTGATCCCAACTCACGCACACCACCGGGTGTTGACCCGTCTGGCTGAAACCGGGATTGCGCCAGTCGGCATTGGCATCGAAGACCACCTTTTCCTCACCTTGATCCCACCTCCAACAACCACTGCCCGCATCGTAGCCCGTCGCCTTGACAAACGCCGCAAACTGCGCCCGCGTCACTTCATGTTTGCTCACCGCGAAGGACTTGATCCGAACCGTATGCACCGGACGCTCATCATCGTAGCCCCCGCCCTGAAGGTCCCCCATCCAGAAACTCCCGCCCGGCAACACCACCATCTCCGGCTCCCAGGCAATCCCATCACCGGAAAGAAGCAGCAGACAACAAGACAGCAACGCGGAACGCACCGTGGAGACCAGGCGCGCTTCGAAATCGAAATCGGTTTTTACAGTTTGCTCAAGGGGGGGGGGGGGGGGCAGTCTTTCGGGCCAAGGTCACAAACTGACCTTCGGGCGCGCCTGCCCGAAAGAAGGTTTTGTATGAAGCGACAATGCTCATAAGGGGAACAGCTATACCACCGAAATCAAGTAATATCAACTCAATGTATAAGGCCGTGTTAGCCCAAAGGTGTGATCGGCTGGAACTGATCCGGCGAGTGCAAGCCGGAGAGCTGAAACAAGCTCGGGCGGCAACCAGGATGGGGGTATCCGAACGCCACTTCCGGCGCCTGCTCAAGCGGTTTCGCCGCCACGGGCGGTCAGGGCTGGTCTCCCGGCGGCGCGGCGCACCTTCCAACCACCGTTTGCCCGACGCGACCCGCCGTCGCGCCCTTGAACTCATCAGGGAACGCTACGCCGACTTCGGGCCGACCTTCGCGCACGAGAAGCTTATGGCGCTGCACCGCGACAAGTTTGACCGCAGCTTCAGTGTTGAAACGCTGCGACGATGAATGATCCAAGAGCAGTTGTGGAGCAAGCGTTCACGGCGTACGCCCCGCATTCACCAGCCGCGTTTCGGGGAGATGCTCCAGATAGGCGGCAGCCTGCACGACTGGTTTGAAGGCCGGGGTCGTCCGTGCACCCTGATCGCCTTTATCGACGATGCCACTTCCGCGGTCACCGAGTGGCGTTTTTGCGAAGCCGAAACCACGTTCAACCACTTCGCCTGCCTGAAGCGGCACCTGCACCGCTACGGGCGCCCGGCCAGCGTGTATTCAGACCGCCACGGCATCTTCCGGGTCAATGCCAGGGAACAGTGGCAGCCGCACAAAAAGACACAATTCGCCCGCGCCCCGGGGCAATTGGAGATCAGGTTGATCTGCGCCAGAACGCCACAGGCCAAGGGGCGCATTGAACGCTTGTTCCAGACCGTCCAGGATCGGTTGGTCAGGGAATTGCGGTTGCAGGGCGTCAGCACCATTGAGCAGGCCAACGCCTTTATCGATTAATACCGCGAAACCTTCAATGAGAAATTCGCAAAATCCCCGGCAGATCTGAATGACGCGCATCGTGGGCTGCATTGGAGTGACAGGGAACTGCAACTCATCCTGTCCAAACAACGTTGCAGAATCCTGTCACGGAACCTCATCTGCCAATACCACACCGTCCAATACCTGGTGCAGACAAGCAAACCTTGCTATGCCATGCGCGGTGCTGCGGTAACCGTGTGTGAACACGTCGGCGGCGAGGTGGTCATATTATACAAGGGACGCGAACTGTCCTGCCGGGTTCACGCGCAACACGAGCCGGGGCCCGCACTGGTGGATGAGAAAGAGGTGTCGCAGCGGGTGGACGAGGTGCTGCACCGGCAGGGGGAAGATGGCCGCAAACCGGCGCCAGCGCATCCGTGGAGGCGCTGGAACCCCGGTTATTTGAGTTCCGGGCGCAGGCTGCTGACCGGACATTTCTACTTTGGTTTGACACAATGCGTTGAACCGCCCCCGCAACCTGGTCGCCGAACCCTGTTTCAGGCCTGCCTGAGTTGCCACGGCACCTGCCCGCGGGGCGTCACCCCCATCAACAACGCCGACCGGCAACCCGCACGTCAACTTCGGGATGACCCTGATAGCCGCCGCACAATTCATATTATGGTGGGCAATGATATATTTAACTCACGTGTCGATCAAATGAAAACACACAGGACTATCAGATACCGTTTGCCTCCGCGCACACGGGCGAAAGCCGCCGTGTTGCACGGCACGGCGGGTGCCTGCCGCTTTGCATGGAACTGTTTTACCGGGAAATTGCGCAAGGACTGGACGCCTATCAGGTGGGGCAGGTGTTGTTGTTCGAGGACAATCCCTACGCAAATGCCAAACCGGTCAGCGGCACGGTCAAGTTTGAAGGTGATAACCGGTATGCCTGCATTATGTACGAAGTGAAGCTTGCGGAGGCGGACGCCGATCCTGCCTGCGCCGTCGGCATTGACCGGAACGTCGGGCAGATCGCATTGTCGGACGGGACGATTTATCGCCTGCCGGATACGGCAAGGCTGGAAGCCCGCAAGCGGCGCTGCCAATGAATAATGGTGCGCCGCGACTGCGGCAGCAGAAAGTTGGAGCGCAAGGCGTCAGGCCGTTATCTGCGGGCGCGCCGTTTATCGCAAAAGACTGCCGCCTGTATTGTTCAGGCACGGACCAACTGATGCCATCAGATCTCAAGAAAGATAGCGAGCAAGTATGGCGTGGTGTATCTGGAGGATTTGAACACGAAAGGGATGATCGCCTCGGCAAAGGGGACGGCGGAACAGGCGGGCAGGAATGTAAAAGTGAAAGCCGGTTTGAACCGGGCGATACTGGGGAATGGATGGGGTAAGCTTGAGTGGTATTTGTCGTACAAGGCAGCGGTGGTGGTAAAAGCGCCCGCTGCATATACCGACCGGACCTGCCGCGCCTGCGGATCTGTTGAGGCAGGCAACCGGACTTCACAGGCTGTATTTCACTGCGTGAAGCGCGGCCATCGGGACAATGCGGATGTAATTGAATGTTCCGGCCCTCGGGAATGGGGCTGCTGCACATGGAGGTGGCGGGGTGGCCTGTGAAGCATGAAATGGGTATTTCGGCTTGCGCCCTTGTGACGTGAGCCAAGTATATTATTCCCTGATGACCGCATGAAACTACTCGGCGTTGACACGGGCGGCACTTTCACCGACCTGATCCTGTTTGACGGCAAGCGGTTCCGGGTACACAAGCAATTGTCAACACCCGATGCCCCTGAAAATGCGATCGTCAAAGGTCTGCACGCACTCGGCCTTGAACCCGAACAGGCGCCTGATATGGTGCACGGGTCAACCGTCGGCACCAACGCGGTACTCGAAGGCAGGGGCGTCAAAACCGCCTACGTCACCAACCGGGGCTTCGGCGACGTGTTGACGATCGGGCGCCAGGCGCGACCGGAGATCTACCGACTGACACCCGCGCCGGTGCCGCCACCGGTGGCGCCGGCGCTGTGCCTCGAAACCGGCGGACGGCTCGGCGCGTGCGGCGCACTGATCGAAGACCTGAACCCCGACGATATCGAAACATTGAAACGGCGCCTCGCCGAACTCGCGCCCGAGGCGGTCGCGATCAATTTACTGTTCTCATTTGTAGAAGATCGTTTCGAGCGGATGATCGAAGACGCCCTGAAATCAACTTACTTCGTGTCGCGCTCCTCGCGTGTACTCGCCGAGCATCGCGAATACGAACGCGGCATTGCAACCTGGCTGAACAGTTATATCGGCCCGATCATGCAGCGCTATCTGAAACGTCTCGACACCCTGCTGCCGACGGCGAAGATCAGCGTCATGCAGAGCCACGGAAAAACCGTCGGCGTCGAACAGGCCGGCGATTACGCGGTCAACCTATTGTTGTCAGGGCCGGCGGGCGGCGTGATCGCGGCGCGTCATCTCGCGGCAGCGGCCGACATCCACAAAGTGCTGAGTTTCGACATGGGCGGCACCTCGACCGACGTGTCGATCATCGACGGCGACCCGTACCTAACAACCGAAGGGCGCATCGGGCCTTACCCGGTCGCGACACCGATGATCGATATCCACACGATCGGAGCGGGCGGCGGTTCGATCGCCTACATAGACGAAGGCGGCCTGCTGCGCGTCGGCCCGCAGTCGGCCGGCGCCTCCCCCGGCCCCGCCTGCTACGGGCGCGGCGGCGACAAACCGACGGTCACAGACGCCAACCTGCTGCTCGGACGCCTGCCTGAAAAACTCGGCGACGCATTAACACTGGACCGCGCCGCCGCTGCGCGGGTGTTTGAACCGCCGGCCAGAGCGCTCGACAAAAGCATCACCGACACCGCGCAGGGTGTCATCGATATCGTCAATGAACAGATGAGGCAGGCACTCAGGGTCATGTCGGTGCAGAAAGGGTACGACCCGGCGGAATTCATGCTCGTCGGTTTCGGTGCAGCCGGCGGCCTGCATATATGTAAACTGGCTGAGGGTCTGAAGATACGCAAGGCGATGATACCGGTTCACGCCGGCGTACTATCCGCGCTCGGAATGCTGGTCGCGCCGCGCGGCCTGCAACAGTCGCGCACGATCAGCACCAACATCGCCGACGCCGACCAGCAAACGGTTGACACCGTTTACGAGCAACTGCGCAAGGAGGCCCGCGACAAAATGCAGATACAGGGAATTCAGGCCATCGACATCGTCGAGACAGCGGAGTTGTACTATCAGGGTCAATCGCACTGCCTGACCCTCGCGCGCTGCCCCTTGCCGGAACTCGAGCGGGCATTTCACGCCGCGCACGAAAGGCGCCACAACTACACGCTCGATATACCAGTGGAACTGGTCACATTGCGGGTCCGCGCCTCCTCGGCGTCACCGCTCGAGACCGCCCGCATCAACGCCGACCACGAAGACCGACCAGCGCCCGCACCAAGCCCCAAACCCGGCGCACCGCCGCTGTATCAACGCGCCGACCTCACGCGCAGGACCGTCACGGGGCCCGCCGTGATCACCGAGGCGACCGCCACCGTTTACGTCGGGCAGGGTTGGCGCGCATCACTCGACGATTGCGGCAACCTGTATCTCGAAAACTCATGAGCAAAGTCACGGGGTTTCCACCGATTCTTCCGCGCAGACCGAAAATACTGATACTCGGCTCGATGCCGAGCACGGAATCTTTGCGGTGCCGCGAGTACTACGCGCACCCGAAAAACGCTTTCTGGAAGATCATGAGCGCGTTGCTCGGATTTGCGCCGGATCTTGCCTACGGCAAGCGCGTCGCTGCATTGCGCCGCGCGAACATCGCCCTGTGGGACGTACTCAAGGCCTGCGAGCGCGACGGCAGCCTCGACGCGGCAATCGTGCCCGCGAGCGAGAAACCGAACGCGATCGCCGCCATCCTGAACGAGAAGACGTCCATCGCTGCGGTGTTCCTGAACGGGAAAAAAGCGGGCGCCTCATTGCGGCGGCACTTGCGGCTGCCGATCGACGCGGCACCCGACACGATCGAACTGCCGTCCACAAGCCCCGCCCATGCACGGCTGACTTTTGAACAGAAACTCGCGGCCTGGCGCGTAATCTGCGACTATCTTTGACCGGAAAGCCGTCTCTCGGACACGGCGCAATATGCTTTCGAGATATCGATTCCAAGATAACGGCGCCCTATTTTCTTGGCAACCACACAAATGGTTCCCGCCCCGTTGAACGGCTCCAGAACAATATCGTTTTTGAAACTGAAAAGAGCCAACGCCCGGTGCACTAATTCCTCTGGAAACATCGCGGGGTGACCGTATTCGTCCATGTTTCTTTCCGGCGCTACAGACCATTTTGCATAAACCCAGTTTTTGAAATCATCGCCGGATATGTCGGCATCCTCTTTTTTGCCTGTTTTCTTAAGTGAACCCTTGCAAAAAACTTCAAGAAATTCCCGGCTGTACTTCATGTACGGATTGGAGGAGCTCTTCCAGCTTCCCCAAGCCGTGTACTTGCAGTTGTAGTTATTTTTCTCCCACAGGATCTCGCTTTTCCATATCAGTTTTTTCATTGGCCGGGTAATTTCTGATAATGTGATGCGAAGGAATATAATTGGAATACAACGGCTGCACATTGATTATCAGCCGACCGCCATAAACTAGAACCCGTACACACTCATCCAGCACTGAAAACAGCTTGCCAAAGTAAGCATTCCAATCAACGGCATCATCATCGTCTGTCGCATAGTTCAGCCCGAAGTTATAAGGAGGAGATGTAAATACCAGATCGATGCAGTTGTCGGGGAGATTTTTAAGAAACCTTTCACTGTCTTCACAGATGATCTTATTTTCATATTCGAAGGGTAATTGATTCCTTGCTTCCCGATAATTATTGTCCTCGGCATAAAAATACTTTCCTCTGGCTTTTTCTTTATCTTTTCTGCCCGTCACTTTTCTTTCTGCGTTATATCCCTGATAGACGCGGCGTTTCCCGCGTATCCCGTAACTCTTGATGCTCTCTATAGCTCTTAAAATGCTCTCCGCCAACAACTCATCCGAGTCTTCCTTGACAATGGTCTGCAAATATTCCCGCAAAGCGGTCATATCCACAGAATGCAGATAAAGCACAAGACAACGCCCGCCGGTCTCCCAAGTCAACTTCAGATCCCAATGCTTCTTGCCCGCAACATGGATTCCGGCGGCAATTCGCTCGACCGCTTCCTCATCTTCAAATCCGGGCAACGGAATTTCCTTATAGGAGATCCCGCCATTGGAAGAAAAGTTTCCGGCTATTTTATGCATCAGAAATCCCCGACAGTTACTCTATGACATGATGCTGGTGTATGAGGGCAGAAACATACAGGACCTCCAGCCTGATTAAAAAGGAAACCGACATGCCGGTCCAGCACGTCAGCTTCCGCCTCAAAGGTTTCTATAAAATCGCCTCTTTATCTACCAAATGGGAGGCGATTATGGGGACTGTAGCCCAACAGAAACTTGAAGCCCTGACATTCTGGAACAAACACGGCCTGAATGTCACCTTTGATGCATTATAATAACCGGCGCCCATACCGGGGACTCGACAACCTGACACCCAGCCAAATGCTTGCCAAAAATCTGCCCCTGATGTCCCATATGTGGCGGCCGCATACAAGAGTAAGTATTATCAAGGTATAAAGTTATGTACATCAACCAAACGGAACACAAAATACTTTTTGGAGATTCAAGGAATCTAAGTGAAATTCAGGATAAATCTATTGATCTGGTTGTTACTTCACCTCCATATCCTATGATAATTATGTGGGATGAGGTATTTTTTGAACAAAATCAAAGGATCAAAGAAAATATTAATAATGAAGATGGATATACTGCCCATACACTAATGCATGAAGAACTCAATAAAACATGGAAAGAGGTTGACAGGGTTCTGAAAGAAGGCGGCATTGTTTGTATAAATATAGGAGATGCAACAAGAACAATGAATGGCACATTCAAATTATACCCAAACCACTCACCAGTACTTGAAACATTTTTATCCCTTAGTTTTGATTCACTTCCAACAATTCTGTGGAGAAAGACAACAAATTCTCCCAACAAATTTATGGGATCCGGCATGCTGCCAGTCGGAGCATATGTAACATTAGAGCACGAAAGGATTTTAATTTTTAGAAAAAAAAGAAAAAGGAAGTTTATTGGAGATAAAGAAAAGGAGAATAGGATGAAAAGTGCGTTCTTTTATTCAGAGAGAAATAAATGGTTTTCTGATATATGGGATGATATAAAAGGAACTCAACAAGCATTAAAAGAAAAAGGGGTAAGAGAAAGAAGCGGGGCGTATCCATTAGAACTGCCATATAGGTTAATTAATATGTTTTCCGTGAAAGGCGATACAGTGCTTGACCCATTTCTTGGGACGGGTACCACCTCTGCCGCAGCAATTATCACAGGAAGAAACAGTGTAGGAACAGAAAAAGAGAGAAAATTTGAAAAAATTATCGATAAAACAATTACTCACTTTATCAACAATGCGGAACATTTAGTACAGAAGCGTATGGATACTTATATAGACTTTATAGAACAAAGAGAAAGGAATGGAAAAATGTGTAAGTATAAAAATATATTTTACTCATTTCCTGTAGTTACTAAACAGGAACAAAAAATATGCTTTGAAGTTCCCACTGAGAAGGTAAAAAATGGATCGGAAAATTTTTTGATCTCTCATGAGTTTTTTAGTTACAAATAAACCACTATTCCATCTCTTTTCTTTTCATAAGAAATAATCCTACACGGTATTGTTTCTCTAACTCTACTCATCTGTTTATAAGTTTCTGGTTTTATACTAACAGGCATATCATCTATATATCCGTCAATACCACGCGATTCATCATATGGAGTTGCCAAACGATACTGAGTACTCTCTATCTCAGCAACCTTTTTTAATATTGCTTCTTGAAAGCGCAGTCCGGCAAATGTTTTCGCAATGATTAAATCTTTTACCCAACGCCTCACTATCTTTTTATCTACCTTGCTTACAGCTTCTTTTAGATTTTCTACCATTGGAAAATTTTCTCAACCGCATCATCCAAGGCAGTAGGGTACCTATTTCTATACTATTTCTCCCATTCACTAATCTTCTTCCCAGAAAATTGTTGTATTAAATCACTCATCTGACCAATCACCTTTGGGCGGGTACCTTGTGCATTTTGGTTCGCGAGATTAAGCAGTTGTGTAACGTACTTTGGAAACTTAATATTTTCAATATCAAGCAATGCATTAACCTCTTCGTTTTTTATTTTTACTTTTTTCTGAAGCCGACATGCTGATTCAACACATCGGCTTCCGCCTCAAGAGTTTCTATAAAATCGCCTCTTTATCTGCTAAATGGGAGGCGATTATGGGAACTGTAACCCAACAGAAACTTGAAACCCTGACATTCTGGGACAAACGCGGCCCCGATTGTACTTCAGGGCCACCCTTGACGCATTCAAGGTCAGCCGTTCCACCCTGTATCGCTGGCGCCAGGCCTACCGCATCGCGGGCTTGAGCGCGCTGCATGACCGCAACCGTTACCCAGGTCGCTATAATAACCGGCGCCCGCACCGGGGACTCGACAACCTGACACCCAGCCGAATGCCTGCCAAACGTCTGCCCCTGATGTCCCATAAGCGGCGGCCTCATACGCCGAATTGACTATGAAGCGACATTCGCTTATCGTACGCCGCACGCTGGTTCTCCGACCGGCTTCTTTTGACCACCGAACAAGCTTATGTTAATGGACGTATTGACCGGCATCGGCCTGCTGAATTTGCCGTGGTGGGGCTACATCGCCATCACCCTGATAACGACGCATATCACGATCGCCTGCGTGACACTTTTCCTGCATCGCTCCCAGGCGCATCTCTCGGTGGAATTTCACCCCGCGGTGACGCACCCGATGCGCTTCTGGCTGTGGATGACAACCGGCATGATCACGCGCGAGTGGGTCGCGATCCACCGCAAGCACCATGCCACGGTGGAAACCGAGCACGACCCGCACAGCCCGAAAATACACGGCATCCTGAAAGTGCTGTTCGGCGGTACCGAACTCTATCGCAGGGAAGCCGCCAACAAAGACACGCTCGAAACTTACGGACGCGGCACACCGCAGGACTGGATTGAAAAAAATCTCTACACCAAACGATCGACCGGAGGCATTTGTATACTTTTCGGCGTGTATTACACACTGCTCGGCTTTTGGGGCATCGCGATGTGGGCGGTGCAGATGATGTGGATTCCGTTTTTTGCCGCCGGCGTGGTCAACGGCGCCGGGCATTTCTTCGGATACCGCAACTACGAGACCGACGACAACTCGACCAATCTGGGTAACATCGGCCTGCTCATCGGGGGCGAGGAACTGCATAACAACCACCACGCTTTCCCGGGGTCAGCGAAATTGTCGGCGCAGGCCTGGGAATTTGATATTGGCTGGCTGTACATCAACCTGCTGAAACACTTGCGGCTGGCGTGCGTCAAAAGAGTGATGCCGCCGCGCAAAGTCGCGCGGCGCGTGTCGCGCCTTGACTTGGAAACCGTACAGACGCTTCTGCACGGACGCCTGCACGTGATGGCGGACTACGTGAACACCGTCATGCACCCCGTGTTCAGGCAGGAACTGAAACTCGCAAAAGGCTCCTACCTGCGCCTTCTGAAAGGCGTGAAGAAGCCGTTTCTCTATCACGAAAAAAACATCGGGCGCCACGACCTCAACCGCCTGAAAGAAGCGCTAGTGGACAACGAAACACTGAAAACGGTTTATGAGTTCAGGCATCGCCTGCAATCGCTGTGGCACGATCTGCGCGGCGACCACGAAAAGCTAAGAGTTGCGTTGCTCGAATGGTGCTGGCAAGCCGAACAAAGCGGTCTGCACGCGCTTGAGGAATTTGCCCGCAAGATCAAAGGCTGCACCGAGATCAGGCAGACCCCCGCCTGAGTGCCGCCCGAAAACCGCGTTATTTCAATTGAAATGCAGCCGCCCGCCAAGCGCGGACTGTCCGGTAAATTGCCGGGATGAATAAGCAACGGGACCGGGATTCGTTACTTGATCTTGCCTTCCTTGTAAAGCGTGTGCTTGCGGATAACCGGGTCAAATTTCTTCATCTCAATCTTTTCCGTCGCCGTCCGCTTATTCTTCGTCGTCGTGTAGTAATGCCCGGTCCCTGCGGTCGAGACCAGTTTTATCTTTTCGCGTACAGCCATGGTTCGGTGCCCCCCCGGAGTATCCTCAGACCTTGATCCCGCGCTTGCGCGCGTCGTCGAGCGCCGCCTCTATTCCTTTTTTATTGATGATGCGCAAGCCTTTTCTCGACACGCGCAATCTCAACCAGCGGTTCTCGCTCTCGACCCAGAACCTCATCTTGTGCAGGTTCGGCAGAAAACGCCGGCGGGTTTTATTGTGCGCGTGAGAGACATTATTGCCGCTCATCGGCTTTTTACCGGTTATTTGGCAGATTCTCGACATTAATTCAGTCCCTAGTCTCTCGACTGGCGGCGCAAAATAGCAGAAAATAACCCGACCATCAAGCCATGGACACTGTTTTTCTGAAAGAACTGCGCGTCGAAACCGTCATCGGCGTCTTTGAATGGGAGCGGCGCGTGCCGCAGACCATCCTGATAGACCTCGAGATGGCGACGGACGCGGCGGCAGCGGCAAAAAGCGACGAGTTGCAGGACACACTCGACTACAAGGCAATCGCCAAGCGCGTTGAGGACTTCTCCAAGAACAACCCCTGCCGCCTGATCGAAACACTGGCACAGAAAATCGCCGACATTCTGCTCGACGAATTCAACGTAGCGCAGGCAAAAGTCTCGGTGAGCAAGCCGGGCGCGATCCGGGGCTCGAAAACCGTCGGCGTCTCAATCGAGAGGCGAAAGTAAGTCGGAACCACTTTGAACTTTCGCGGAACAGGCGCACGCGGAAAAATCGAAAGACGAAAGCGGGTCGGAGCAACTCCCGATATGTCGAAAACAGGCAAGCAGACAGTCTATGTCAGTATCGGCAGCAACATAGACAAAAAACATAACGTCATCTCGTGTATCGCGATGCTACGGGAAACTTTCGGCGAATTGAAATTATCCCCGGTGTATGAATCCCGGGCGGTCGGCTTCGACGGCGACAATTTTTACAATCTGGTCGCGTCCTTTGAAACCGCACAATCGCCCCGCCACGTGGAAAACGCGCTGAAACTGATTGAGGAACGCCACGGCCGCAGGCGCGGCAAGAACCGCTTTGAGTCAAGAACGCTTGACCTCGACCAACTGTTGCACGGCGACTTGGTGATTAATGAAAACGGCGTCCGGATACCGCGCGATGACATCGTACAGCACGCTTTCGTTTTGCGTCCGCTCGCCGATCTCGCGAGCCGGGCGATGCACCCGGTACTCGGCAAAACCTACGCCGGTCTGTGGTCGGATTTCAACCGCGACGCAACAGTGCTCAAGCGAGTTTCACTCGGGGACATTTAAGCGTGGGCCGCCCGGTGCCCGCGAATAGGCAATCCGGCCAGGCGCATCGCCGCTCGATCACCCGGGCTGATCACCCGAACTCAATTACTCAGGGTCCTGCCGCCATCGACCGCAATGATCTGCCCAGTAATGTACCCGGCGTCGCGCACCAGGAAAAGCACCGCTGCCGCCGCGTCCTGCGGCGAGCCTTCGCGCTTGAGCGCGGTGCGGGTGATGATCTCGCGGTGTTTCTGTTCGTAATGCTCATCTTCCGGCCACAGTAAAGCACCCGGCGCCACCGCGTTGCAACGCACTTCGGGCGCGAATTCCCGCGCGAGCGATTTCGTCAGTATATGAACGCCGGCTTTAGCGATTGAATACAGCGCATAGCCCTTCAGCGGACGTTCGGCGTGAATGTCGCCGATATTGACGATGCACCCCTGGCGGTTGCGCAGTTCGGGCAATAAGCGTTGCGAAAGGAACAGGGCGCTCTTGAGATTGCTGCCGATGATCTCGTCCCACTGCGACTCGTCCAATGCGTCGAGAGGCGTGGGATAGAAAGTCGACGCGTTGTTCACCAGCGCGTCGAGGCGGCCCCAGCGCACCACCGCCTGCTCCGCGAGAGAGTCGATCTGCGGGAGTTGCAGGAGGTCGGCCTGAACGACGCAGGCGGACTCGGGACGCGAGCCGTTAAGCGTCCCGGCAAGCTGCTCCGCGTCGCCGAGAGACCGGCGGCAATGCAACACGACATTCATGCCGGCGCCGTGGAGCGTCGCCGCGATTACCGCACCGATGCGACGGGAAGCCCCGGTCACCAGCGCGACTTTGCCTGCAAGGCTGATTGAGATGTGCGTCATTTGAATGCGGTCTCGCTTATACTCTCGTGCAATTACCATCAATTAAATCACATCAGACACACCGACTCTCCCGATGGATACCTTTCAGGCGATATCGCTGGCGCTGGTACAGGGAATTACCGAGTTCCTGCCGATATCGAGTTCCGCGCACCTGATCCTGCTGCCGACGCTGACAGACTGGGCCGATCAGGGACTCGCATTTGACGTCGCCGTGCACCTCGGCACCCTGTGCGCAGTGATCTTCCATTACCGCGCCCCGCTGACAGACATGCTGTCCGGCCTGCGCCGGGCGCCGGGGCGGCACAATATATTGACCCTGATCGCGGTCGCGAGCATCCCGGTTCTGGCCGCCGGTTATGCATTCGAACACGCCATAGAGCAGCACTTGCGCGCGCCGCTGGTGATTGCTTCGGCCACTGTCGGTTTCGGGTTGCTACTGTGGGCTGCCGTCCGGCGCGAAGCGCGAATGTCTCCGTCGCAAGCAAAACCCCTGACGCTGAAATCGGCTTTGATCATCGGCCTGATGCAGACACTCGCGCTGATACCCGGCACGTCGCGCGCCGGCATCACGATCACGGCGGGGCTTTTTCTCGGTCTGTCGCGCGAGCAGTCGATCAATTTTTCATTTCTTCTGGCAATCCCGGTCATTCTGCTGGCGTCGCTGTATGAAGCCGCAAAGATCGGAGCACAACCCGACACCGGCGCGTGGCCACTGCTGATAACAGGTTTCGTCGTATCCGCGGTCGTCGCGCTTGCGACGATCCGCCTGTTCCTGACGCTGACGGGCAAAGTGGGCCTGATGCCCTTTGTCGTCTATCGCCTGGCGCTGGGCGCGCTCTTATTCGCCCTGTTCCTGTGACAAGGCCTCGAGCCGGGCGCGGCGCACGTCGGCGCCGACGTCGCCGCCGCAGGCCTCGACCACGCGCCTGATATCAAGCCGGCTCACCACGTCAAAAGCCGAACGAATCTGCAGCAGGCACTGTTGCTTGTCGCCGGCGATCGGAAGATCGCAAAAGCGCCAGGCGTCGAGCAGAACATTCAGCCGCGCGTCGCTCCTGAACGCATCGGCACGCTCGAAGATATTGAGCAGCGTCTGTGCGTCGAGGCGCTGCACCTTGTCCAGAAATTCCCGGCAAGTCGCCGCGGCAACGGCGAGCTTCAAATAAAACGACGGCGCGCGCAAATGCCGACACGCGGGAACGAGATCGGCGCCGTAAGCCGCCGCCTGGGTTACGAGCGCGACGAATACGGCCTGCCCCCGCGACGCACACGACTGCGCGCAGTCGTCGAGCGCGCGGAACACCGCGACGACGGCATCCGGAGATTGCAGCAACAGCTTCAGGCCGGGAGCCGACGCAGACGGAACAGACGCCAACGCGCCGATGTCATTCAGCGTTGCAAAAAAGCGCGAAGGCGCAGGCTCGGCGAGCGCTGTCTCACATTCTTTCCAGACGCGCTCGGCCACCAGCGCCCTGATCTCACCGTTGCTCACCATCTCACTCATCAACGCCATCGTCTCAGGAGCAATCCGAAACCCGAGCGGGTGAAACCTCGCTGCAAAACGCGCAACCCGAAGAACGCGCACCGGATCTTCGGTAAACGCGGAAGAAACATGGCGCAGCATCCGATCTTTGAGATCGCACCGACCGCCGTACGGATCGATCAAATTGCCGGCGGCGTCGCGCGCGATGGCATTGACCGTCAGGTCGCGGCGCTGCAGGTCCTCCTCGATCGACACCTCGGGGCCTGCATGAAATTCAAACCCGTGATACCCCGGGCCGGTCTTGCGTTCGGTGCGTGCGAGCGCATACTCCTCTTTCGTATCGGGATGCAGAAATACCGGAAAATGGCGCCCGACCGGCTTGAACCTCTGTGCACTCATCGCCTCAGGCGTTGTGCCGACCACGACCCAATCGCGTTCGCCGACCGGCAAGCCGAGCAGCTCGTCACGAACCGCACCGCCTACGAGAAAAGTTTGCATGAGGAAGAATTCATTTCGAACAATCCGGCAAGTATAGTATCCGGCAATGGTTTATGCTTGGATTGATGATCGAGACCATAAACGAGGCTTGTGCCCGAACCGATGAACGGCGCCTGCCGGAAAACGTTTAATATATGCCCCGCCGATCACACAGACTCTGACAGCCCGTGAAATCATCCACTTTTTCCCGGATCAAGCCCGGCGGCATTGCCGGCGCCCTGGCCGCACTGCTGACCGTCGCGGCGTTTTCCGCCGCCGCCGCAGACAAGATCCTCGACGACCCCGAATTCAAAAAAGCGGTCGCAGCCTACGCCGAAAACCGTCTCGACGAATCAAAGCGCGGATTCGAGCAGCTCGCGCGGCGTTTTCCGAATAATCCGAGTATCCTGAACAACCTCGCGGTGATCGCGGTGAAACAAAATGACATCGAACGCGCGATGAAGCTGCTCAGACGCGCGATTGCGACGGACGCGGCGATCGACGCCGGTTACCGGAACCTGTCCGCCATTTATGCACGTCTCGCGTCGCAGTCCTACCGCGATGCATTGTCGCTCGAATCCGTGGATCCGCAGCCGCTGGAGCTCAGCCTGGTCGGCGAAGACGAACGCCCTCCGGATGCACCGGACGCGGAACCCGACGTCGCGGCGCAGGTGGCACAGGCAAAGGAAGTCAACGAGCCGATGGTGCGCGACCCCGCCGCACCCGCCCTGTCAGCCCAGAACCGCGACGTCGTATCCGCAATCAAGCGCTGGGCAGGGGCCTGGTCGAGCCGCAACATCGACGCTTATTTTGCCAGTTACGCCGACGGATACAGCCCTCCCGATCTCGCGCATCGCGATTGGAAAAGACAACGCACGGAACGCGTGACGGCACCGCAACACATCGAGGTCAATCTTTCCGAGATCCGTGTGCGCATGAACGGCGAAAACGACACACAGGCAACATTCAGGCAACGCTACCGCTCAAACCTGATGAAGAGTTCCGTCATCAAGCAACTGCGCATGAAGAGAATAAACAATGAATGGAAGATCGTTGCGGAACGGGTCATTTAAGCGCGCCGCCGCAACCTCGGCGCTGACAGCTGTGCTGCTTGCGGGTATGCCGCTTGCGGATGACGCCGCCGGAGAAACGCAGGTGAGCCCGACGAGCGCCGACGGAACAAGGCCCGAAGCCGTCGAAAAAACAATGCGCCAGGGACTCAGCGCATTGATCGACGACCACGCCGCACTGTCCTTGAAACATACCAGGTCATTGCTGAAGCGACAGCCCAATTTTCAACTGGGGCAACTGATCCACGCCGACCTGCTCGCCGCGCGCGCGCACCAGAACACGCTGATGGCGACGTCCGGCGCCTTGAAAAAAACGCGCATCAGAGGGCTGATTGAAGAAGCGCAGGCAAGAGCGCATTACCGTGAGCCGCCGGACGAGCACCTGCCCGGCGCCATCATGCAATTGTCGCAGTTACATCGACACGCGCTGATCGTGGATGCGGAGAACTCGCGCCTTTATCTGCTTGAAAATAAAAACGGCGTACCCGAACCGGCGGCCGACTATTACATTTCAACCGGCAACGGCGGCGTCGGCAAAACCAGCGAGGGCGACGAAAAAACGCCGCTCGGCGTTTATCACCCGACTTTGCGCCTGAACGACAGCGAACTGCCCGAACTGTACGGCGTGGGCGCGTACCCCCTCAACTACCCGAACAAGTGGGACCAACTGAACCAACGCGACGGTTCCGGCATCTGGCTGCACGGCACGCCGCGCAAGGTGTACAGTCGGCCGCCAAAAGACAGCCGCGGCTGCATCGTGCTCAGCAACCGACTGCTCACCAGCCTCTCCTCCTATATAGAAGTCGGACGCACGCCAGTCATCCTCACGCGCAAGATCGAGTGGCTGAAACCCGACGCATGGCAGGCAAAGCGCGGGCAACTGCTGGATGCGATACAGCAATGGCAACGGGACTGGCAGAGTCTTGACGTCGAGCAATACCTTGCTCACTACTCACGCAACTACCGAACTTCCAAGCAGAACTACGAGCAGATGACGGCCGTCACACGGCGCAACGCCGCAAAAAAAACCTTCGTCAAGGTCGGCATCAAAGACCTCGACCTGTTTGATTACCCGGAAGAAACCGGCATTGTCGTCGCTGCATTTGATCAGGACTACCGCAGCAACAACTACAACATCCACTACCGCAAACAGCAATTCTGGAAATACGAAAACGACCGCTGGATGATTATTTTTGAGGGCCGCGCAGGCTGAAACAGGCGAGCGGCACACCGCGCGAACGGGGTTCAGCACAACCGACAGGCACGGCAGATCAGGGCGACGGCACGCGCGAACGGATGTTCAGGCGCAACCACCTGACCAGGTCAACCCAGATCCGGCGCAATTCGGCGTCGGACGGCATATAGCGCGAAGACGCCAACTCGATCGTCAGCACCGGAATGTTGAGTTCCTCGCCAGCGTAGCGCCCGAGCGAACCCGGGAAACTGCCGATGTCGCCAAGTTTGAGTGAGCCGAGGTGAGCGGGCGGCGTGATCTCTTTGGGGCCGTCATAGTCGATGATGTTGTACGGCGCGTGCACGGACACAATCACGTCGGGCTTGAACTCGTCTATCTCAGCGGCCAGCCATTGCGTCTCCTTCTCGCTCAGCGGCGATTTCCCCGGGTAGCGCCGCGGATTACCGCCGGTCTCCTTCTCCCAGTAGAGCATCGCAGCCTTCCGCCAGTCGCCCGCGGTCTTCATGTTGCGGTTCAGATCAACCCCGTTATGGTTGACCCGCACCGCCGGGGCTTCAAGCAGGCCGTCGAGGTTCAGCGCCGGCGCGATGCGCCAGTGGAACAGTCCCGAGTGATGGATGTTCAGTATCTTCATCCACTTCAGCGTGACACTGAACGAAGCATATTCATCGCCGTGCGTGCCACCGATCAGAAGCACCCGCGCATTCGACTTCCTGTCGCCCAACGGCGGGTATTCCTTGTACAGGATAGAACGCCCCAGTACGGTATAAACGCCGGTCTCGACAAGCCCCAGCGACTGGCATTCCTCAATGCTGACCGAAGTCAACTTGGCGCCGATCAGTGCACAGGTTTGCCCGACACCGGGCGAACGGGCATCTCGTTCGGGGCCGGGCGCAGCAGTGGAAATGGACGCCGCCAACGCCAGCGTCGCCAAAACCGACCCGGAAAAATGTGCGTTCGCCGCCATATGCCCTTCGCCAATCGCCCCGTCGTGATATACCGCCGATTGATATGGATTATACTAGGCGGACGCCAAACGGCGCTCATTCCAATAGTGACCGGATTTTCACATCAACCTCTTTAACACAGGAGCAAACGCAATTGAGCGACCATATAATCAACGTAACCGACGAAGACTTTGATCAGCAGGTTTTGCAATCGGAGCTGCCGGTGCTGGTGGACTTCTGGGCCGAATGGTGCGGACCTTGCAAAATGATCACGCCGATCATCGAGGAAATCGCGCCCGACTACAAAGACCGGATCAAGATGACAAAACTGAACGTCGATGACAACAGAAAAAGTGCCGAACAACACGGCATCCGCGGCATACCGACCCTGATCATATACAAAAACGGCAACGTCGAAGCCACCCACGTCGGGGCGCTGAACCGGTCGCAACTTGTTGCTTTCATAGACCAAAATATCTGAACCCGGAGAAGTCCCGGCGGGGTGATCTTCAGGCGATCGCCATTTTGCCGGGAACCGTGTTATACTGGAGAAATTACGCGCCCGACTGATACTTATAGTCGCTTTGAACGTCTGAGGCGCATTCCCCCGAACAAAACCGAATACCGGATCGGACCTGATTTCCGATCCTTGGCTTAAAAACCCGATCCATTCCCTTACACCAACAACGGCAGTCATGCAAGTGAACCTGACAGAACTCAAAAGAAAACCGGCGCCCGAATTGCTCACAATGGCCGAATCAATGGGCATAGAAAATGTCGCGCGCGCGCGACGCCAGGACATTATCTTTTCGATCCTCAAAGTCAAAGCGAAAAGCCGCGAAGACATCATCGGCGAAGGCATTCTCGAAATCCTGCAAGACGGCTTCGGCTTTCTGCGCTCCTCGGACTGCTCGTACCTCGCGGGTCCCGACGACATTTACATGTCGCCAAGCCAGATACGCCGGTTCGGCCTGCGCACCGGCGACACGATCTCAGGCAAAGTGCGTCCCCCCAAGGAAGGCGAACGCTACTTCGCGATGCTCAAAGTCGAACAGATCAACTACGAGTCGCCGGAGCAGGCGAGAAACAAAATCCTGTTTGAAAACCTGACGCCGCTGCACGCGGAAGAGCGGCTGAAACTGGAACGCGGCAACGGCAGTTCCGAGGACATCACCGCACGCATCATGGACATCATCGCCCCGATCGGCAAAGGGCAACGCGGCCTGATCGTATCGCCGCCGAAGGCCGGCAAGACCATCATGCTGCAGAACATCGCACAGAGCATCACGGCGAACCACCCCGAATGTTACCTGATGGTGCTGCTGATAGACGAAAGGCCCGAAGAAGTGACCGAAATGGAACGCATGGTGCAGGGTGAAGTGATATCAAGCACCTTTGACGAACCGGCGACACGCCACGTGCAGGTCGCCGACATGGCGATCGAAAAAGCCAAGCGCCTGGTCGAACACAAGCGCGACGTCGTCATTCTGCTCGATTCAATCACGCGGCTTGCGCGCGCCTACAACACCGTCGCACCGTCGTCGGGCAAAGTTCTGACCGGCGGTGTCGATGCCAACGCACTGCATCGTCCCAAAAGATTTTTCGGCGCAGCACGCAACGTCGAGGAAGGCGGCAGCCTGACGATCCTCGCGACCGCGCTGATAGACACCGGCTCCAAGATGGACGAAGTCATCTACGAAGAATTCAAGGGCACCGGCAATATGGAAGTCCACCTCGACCGGCGCATCTCCGAACGACGCATCTACCCGGCGATCAACATCAACCGCTCCGGCACGCGACGTGAAGAACTGCTGATAGAACCGGCTGAACTTCAGAAACTGTGGGTGCTCAGGAAAGTCCTACACCAGATGGACGACCTCGAAGCGGTAGAACTCCTGCTCGGGAGAATGCAAGCCTCAAAGACCAACGATGAGTTTTTTGAGGCGATGAAGCGTGCTTAGTCGAGCGTGCGGCCGTTATTGCGGCGAAAGCAACAGCAGACAGAACCACAACGATGGGGCAGATGAATCACCCTCTTTCATAGACGGGTGATGCCGCCGGAGCGGGAGAAGAAATGATCACGCTGCATCAGCCTGATCCTGTCGTATCAGTCTTTCGAATTCCTTCCGGAAGTTGTCCTGAAACAGCATGCTTAAAGACATGCGGTGTTTTTTCCGCTTACTGCCGGAAAACTTCAAGGTGCCGTATTCCACCGCGTGCGGTTCCGCCGTTTCCAACACTTCGAACAGCTTCTTCTTGTATTCGGTATCGGCATTGCCGGCCAATTGCAGTCCCTTTGTCTCGATTGCCAGAACGCGCCGGGTATTGCCGTTCCCTCGCTCCACGCAAACGACGAAGTCGGGATATATACGGTTGCGCTTCCAACCCTGAAGACCGTAATCCTGCCTCGCGGCGAAGCGATGCCACCATGCAACGGCATTGTAACCATCCAGATAAATGGCAAAGTCTTTTTCCAGACCATTGAATTCCCTGGCATATACCTTTTCGTACAGGGATTTCTCCAAAGGATTCCCATGTTGGCCGAAGAGCGGTAACTGATCTTTTTCCACCAACTTCCTCAATTTCTGCTCAAACTCAAACTCGCTCTCGTCGGCGACCAATTCAAACCGGATATCGTGGTTCCGCAACTTGCGGTGAAATATGGTTTGTGCTTCACACTCAACAAGTTCAGCCAAGCGCCGTTTCAGGATCTCGGAAAGGTGGTAGCGGCGGTCGAAAATATCGTCTTCCGTACGCCCCTGACCGCGAAGTGAATCCAGCGTCTTCCCCACGGCCTGTCCCGCCAAAAACGGATTCGGCAAAGTCTCGTAAATACGGCGGCTGAAAAACTCCACAGTGAGCACCTTCTCCACCTCCAGTTTCTCTTCATCGGTATCGTAGTCAAACCCTGGCAGATCGACGAGAGCGGTGATCTCTCGAATTTCATCTATTGCGGAATAATTCACATCCAACGGCGCCTCCGCAATCGCGTTCCAGTCAACTCCGCCCAAGATATCGTTTTCATAGTCCAGCGGCCGATAACGCCTGCCGGCGCGATGCAGTACTTGCGGCAGAAAAATCCGCATGTCGCGGAACCGCTCTCGCCTACGGCTGACGATCAATTGGCTGCCGTCGCCGTTTTGGTTTCTGCCCGACCCGCCACGGATAAATTCAGCCAAGTCGCTCATGCCTTCCTGTTCCAGCCCCCGCTTGACGTCAACTATTGCCTCCCCGACGTCGCGGTCAAAGCAATAGATATACGACTCATCGAGCTTCGCCCGTCCGGTCAGCTCCGCATCGGGTTGCCGAAGAACACGCCCGGTCATTTGCGTCAGGGCACGGGTCGTGCTGGTGGAATCGAGCAACGTAAGCACGTAGGCAAAAGGGCAATCCCACCCTTCGCGCAGCGCGTCCTTCGTCAGGATATAACGGACGGAGGAATAAGGCGAAAGCAGATCCTCATCGGCGATCTCGTCTTTTTCCGCCGTTTTTCGCCGGATGTGGTTTTCGGGCACCCGCAATTGTCTCATCAGGTAGTCGCGCACGTCCTCGGCATGAATATGTTGGCCATCTCGCTGATCGCGCCCGACGCGCTCCACGCAGACCAGCATGATCGGACGGATGTAGCGCCCGCTCTCCCCCATCAATTTGCGCGCTTCCTGCTCCAGGCGGCCCAGCCGCTCCTTGGCCTTGGAGAGCGTGTACTTCCAGTCGGCTTTCTCGAAGTTGTGTATGTTCAGCGGCAACTTGATCATCTCCTCACGCTTCAACGCCGCGCCGCCAACGTCCACCAGAATGTTGCTGACACTCGCTTCTGGGGTTGCGGAAAGTTCCAATATGAAACGCGGGTTGAGCTCGTTGAGGCGCGCGCGGCGGTTCTCGGTATAGGTGTTGTGCGCTTCATCCAGAACGATGATAGGACGGGCTATTTTAAGCACGTTGAACAAGCTGTGCTTGACTGACCCCGGCTTGCCGTCAACGATGTCGGTGACTTTCAAATCGGGGTGTTGCTTGATCAATTCATCATTTGCCGACTTGTCGTCTGGCTCTGGAAAAAACGAAGGATAGTGTCCGGTATCCCGAAAGATCTTAAGAAAGTTCTGGTCTTTCCTATCAGCCGCCTGCAACATGACCGGCATCACGCACAGATGATTTTCCACGTCGGCGAGCGAGAACGGATCAGTCTTTCTCAACAACTTGACCCTTCCACCACAGGCGCGTTCAAGCGATTGGCGGTAGGGATGCAGGCGATGTGCAAGCGCGCGCCAGGTCTGCCGGAAAATAGCGCGCGACGGCGTGATCCAGAGCACCAGCCCGGCAGCCGGCTTCATCCGTTCAATGGCGGCCGCCCCCAATAAGGTCTTGCCGCCGCCGGTCGGTAACTTCATGCAAACGTGGGGAATTATCCGGCCATGTTCGTCTTGCCGCCTGACATAAGGGGACGGCGACAAAGCGCCGCTCTTATCTTTGACATGAGGCAAAAGACCGCGCCGCCCCAGCTCTTCCCAAGTCTTTGCAAAATAATCCCGATCGCTCTCGCCGATAGGCAGGTCGGCGTCCTCCAATGCTTTGATGCGTTTTTTTGCCTCGTCCTTCTGTTTTTTCAACTCGGAAAGACAACTTTCAAATGTTTCGAGGGCCTGTTCCTGAAACTCCTTGGGCGCACCGCTCAGTCTCCAAAAAGACGGTGGATGGCATAGGGCAACTGGCAGAAGGTCACTGATATGCGAGATGGATACGGACTTTTGTTCGGCAGCTTTTGGGTAGGTGGCTACTCAATTACTAGCAAAAATGTTCGCAATACCATCAAGTGCGTTTTTCAGTTTCGGCACCAATTTGTCTCGCTCTTTCTTATTAAGCCACTTATTTTTTTCGCCTCCTTTATGATCGTATGGATGAGAACTTGGCAATGTGTTTCTTCTCTCATGCAGGATTCGGAACACTTCTGCCTCAGACGGGTAAGTGATATCGAATGGAGTGCGTACCGCAATAAGAGAACCATAGTTGACACGGTTTCCGCGCCTGTCTTCTGTTTTTGAATGTCCATTGAGTCCTTTTTGCTTGAGAAAATCAAAGAACTGGCAAACAACTAGATTATTGAAACTATCCTGGGACATTAGCCATTCAGAACGGGCACTTTCAAAGTGTGCTTTCGCTTCTATCAGAATTTGCAGTGCGTGTTCGTATTCTTCACCAAGCAGCTTATGCCAAATTGATGAGTGTTGGCAACCATAGCGCTCTACCAGAATATCCTTGATATAATCTTTCTCAGCTTTGTGGTGACGTCGAATCACCCCAAGAGAACGCAGGGCGATTTTACAATGTCCAGGCAGGTTTCTCTGACGCAACTGAAGTGCATTAAGCGTAACTTCTCGACTTTGCAATACACGCGCACCAGCCAACTGTTCCATCAGGTTGCCTTTTAACAGGGTAACAGCGTGCTTCTTAAATTCCTGATCGCTTAATCTGAATTCCTGATTACTTAATATTATCGGTGCAAGAAGGCTGCGACTGATCGAATAATGTTCCTTTGCAAACCGTTTACTAGTACGGGCAGGCCCTTCACATTTCATGAGGAAATGCCTCACGCCCCAGGATAAAGCCATACAATGTGATTTGTTTCCAGCATCCTTCCGTGCAATTGGGAGACCACGTCGTAATTCTTCTGGTCCAGCAAGTCGCGCAATAACATGCCAAAGTTCACCGCGAACGTAGGAATAAGGCACTCCTGTCTCCAAGTAATCAAGTGCTACTCTGGCAATAGTTCGCCGTCTTTCAAAATTGTTGAAGTAAGCGATAAATGCATCGATGTGTTCCGGATGCCGAGGCAATAACCTAAGAACAGTTTTAAGTAATTCCGTATCTTTCGGTGCCCGATACATCACATACCGGAATCGCGTCTTGTCTTTGACCTTCTGTGGCCTGCCACCTATCGCGGGCGTGAGAATGCTACGAGCTTTCTTTGCCGTTATAAACGATTCTGCAGAATTTCGGTTAGCCCTTGGTGGAATACTTGGTAATGCTCCCATCGCATCTGCGACTGACTTCATCTCACGTATTTCGAACTTTTTCCCTTGCGGTATTAGGCCACGTTCATGGCATTTTTGTTCCAAGAGGATTGTTGCTTCCCTGACTTCATTTTCTGTGCGCCCAAACAGTCGAATATCGTCAACATAGCGCAGATATTGAAATGGTTGTTTTTGTAAACTAATGTCAATTGGCAGGAAGAAAGCTTCTGCAAGGAAGTTTGACGCGACGGGGCCTTGCGGTATTCCATGATCTTTCATGGTGCCTTTATTTTCAGCTGACCATTTTCGCAACCATTTTTTCGCAATATCTCTCGCAATATCTCTGGTCTCTGCGCCGACTTGTGACTCAACCTTCAGCAAAAGATCATGCGATATTGTGTCGTAGAATGCAGACAAATCGAAATGTGCGGACCACTTGTACTCGTTATTAAATACTTCAATGCATTTTTCCTGAAAGGCGTGATACGTTGTTTGCCAGTGTTCCACGAAGAAAATGGAGCCCTTCTGAGCCAATAATTTATTGCTGAATACCGTCTTTAATTCCACACCTTGTCTTTTTTTATGCAATTTTTTTGCGAACAGATTAGCGATTGCTTGGAGAAGTATCTGATCTTCAATCCCAAGAAGTGATAGAGGTCTTTGCAACCCAGATGGCTTGGGAATATATAATCGTGTCGCGTAAGTAGGTTCCCATGCCTTTGCTTTTAGGTCTTTATGAAGTTGCTTGATGTGCTCATCAAGAGCACTTTCGTAAACCAAGTAGGATGGACGAAAAAACCGTTTATACTGGAGGTTCGTGCCTGTATTGATCCGTCGCCACGCCAGCTTCAGGTTTTGAGTCGATATCAGAGATTTCCATTCCATAAGTGTACTTCCGATTCTGTATGAGGCCATCACATATGGGACAAATGAGGCAGATGTTTGGCAAGCATTTGGCTGGATGTCAAATTGTCGAGTCCCCGGTGCGGGCGCCGGTCATTATAGCGAGCCAGATACGCCAGCAGACGGGTGTTGAACTCCCGCACATCGCCAGGTAACAGCTCTTCCTCGTAGTTCACTCATTCTTCCTGTACCGTGCGATTGAACCGTCCGTTGAGGGCATTCATGTTCGGGCTGTGCGGGCAGGTGTGGCAATGACACCACCCCCGCGCTTTCGTGTAGTCGGGAAAAGCCCCTTGAAATTCGGCGCCGTTGTCACTGAGCACTGGTTCAATGTGTCCTGGAAATACCGTTCCAACCAGCGCCGCGAAGCGCGACGCGTGGTGGCTGTTGTGGCGCGACACTGCCATCGCAAAAACGGCCGACATGATCGGTCGCCGTGAAAATGTAGCGATGGGTACGATCGATCAGTGTTCCACTTCAGGCGCACCACCGTATCAAACGCGATGCAGTGACCCGGATAGTCAGCACGGACCTCTTGCCCAGACGTTGCTTCTAGTAGCGACGCCGCGGCTTGATCTTCTCTTTTAGCATTAAGCAAACCGAGGCGGAACGCATCTTGTCTGGCGCCTCGCCAACGCAGTCATTGCGGTGCAGGTTGCAGCAACCAGTCACACGGCAACTGCTACACAACCGGGTCACCGATCATCGGCAATGGCCGGGGAAGCGGCGCACGACGACCGGCGCCGCAACCGTGTAGCTCCGATCCCGGCCGGGCATGGTTGGTGAGAGTTGGGATATCCCAATCCACTCCGTGCAGCCTCGATCCTGGCCGGGCATCCTTTGCACTAGCAGACCACAGCTACCGGCCGATCGCGCGATGATCAATGTCGCGACGACCTGGCGGATCTGGCAGTGACGGCGTCACCGGCCGATCGCGCGATGACCGATGTCGCGACGACTTGGCGGATCTGGCGGTGATGGCGTCACCGGCCGACCACGCGATGATCAATGTCGCGACGACCTGGCGGATCTGGCAGTGACGGCGTCACCGGCCGATCGCGCGATGGCCGATGTCGCGGCGGCAGAACGCCCCCGGCCAACTGATTTCCCCACAAGCGCGATAGGCGCCGGATTGAGCACCAGCAACGGTATCCGCAAGCACCGTCACGCACAGCACGCGCCCGCCCGCAGTCACCACTTCGTCGCCGCGCATCCGCGTCCCGGCATGAAACACCTTGACCGCATCGTCGCCGACAGCATCCAGCCCGGTGATCACCTCGCCTTTTTCATAAGCCGCCGGATAGCCCCCGGCCGCCATCACGACGCCAAGCGCCGTCCGCTCGTCCCATTCGGCGCATGCGCCGTCGAGCCTGCCGGCCAGCGCCAAGCGACAAAGTTCGACCAAGTCTGAACGTAACCGCATCAAAATAGGCTGCGCTTCAGGATCCCCCAACCGGCAATTGAACTCGAGTACCGACGGACGCCCGGCGCCGTCGATCATCAAGCCCGCGTAAAGAAACCCGACAAACGGCGCACCTTCCTGTCTCAGGCCGTCCACCGCGGGCTGCATCACCTCGTCCAGCACGCGCCTCTGCAAAGCATCATCCAACACCGGCGCCGGTGAATACGCGCCCATGCCGCCGGTGTTCGGCCCGCGGTCGCCTTCATCCCTCGTCTTATAATCTTGCGAAGTCGCAAGCGGCAACACGTGTTCACCGTCAACCATGCAGATGAAACTTGCTTCTTCTCCCCGCAAAAACTCCTCGACCACAATGCGCCTGCCGGCGTCTCCGAAATCGGCACCCGAAAGCATGCCACGCGCCGCGTCGATCGCCTGCGCACGAGTATCGGCAACCACCACGCCCTTGCCAGCCGCCAAACCGTCAGCTTTAACGACCACCGGTAGTTTGCAGGTTTCAAGATAAGGTAGCGCCGCGCTTTCGGCATCGAACACCCCGAAGTCCGCGGTCGGAATGCCGTGACGACGCATGAACGCTTTGCTGAACTCCTTGGACCATTCGAGTTTTGCCGCCGCGCGCGTCGGGCCGAACACAGCGAGATCGCGTTGCTGAAAATATTCGACGATGCCCTGCGCAAGCGGCGCTTCGGGGCCGACGAGCGTCAGGTCAACGCCCTGCCGCGACGCAAAATCCCGCAATGCATCAAAGTCGAGCACGTCGAGCTCAAGATTCTCGACCCCGTCTTCACCGGCGGTTCCGGCGTTCCCCGGCGCCACATACACCTGTTCGACCGACGGGCTTTGCGCGATCTTCCATGCGAGCGCGTGCTCCCTGCCGCCGGAACCGATGACAAGCACTTCCATCGACGATCGCGTCAATGGCGAAAATGACGCACGCCGGTGAACACCATGGTGATACCGTGCTCGTCGGCGGCGGCGATCACCTTGTCGTCGTGCACCGAGCCACCGGGCTGGATCACCGCGGTCACACCCGCTTCAACAGCGGCATCAATGCCGTCTCGGAAAGGAAAGAACGCATCGGAAGCCATCACCAACGGCTTGCCGGTAAAACCATGTTCACGCGATTTCTCAGCGGCGATTCGCACCGAATCAACCCGGCTGGTTTGCCCGGCGCCGATGCCCGTGGTAACGGCGTCATGCGCGAAGACAATCGCGTTGGACTTGACCCATCTCACTACGCGCCAGGCAAACAGCAGATCCTCGAGTTCACTCTCCCGCGGCGGTTTTTTGGTGGCGACCGTCAGGTCTTTCGCGGTCACTTCATCGCAATCGCACGCCTGCACCAGTACGCCGCCGAGTACGCTGCGATACTCACAGCCGCCGCCCGATGATGCGGTGTAGGTGAGCACCCGCAACGCGGTTTTCTCGCCCAGAATTTTGAGTACGTCCTTCGCAACTTCGGGCACAATGACAACTTCCGCAAATTGCCTTGCAACGATCTCGCGCGCGGTTTGCGCGTCGAGCGCGCGATTGAACGCGACGATGCCGCCGAAAGCCGACGCCGGGTCAGCTTCAACGGCGCGGCGATAAGCCTGATCAGGCGAAGCCGCGCACGCCACGCCACAGGGGGTTGCGTGCTTGACGATCACACAGACCGGCGCGTCAAAACAGGCAGCACACTCACAGGCGGCGCTCGCATCGGCAATATTGTTATAAGACAGCGCCTTGCCCTGCAACTGCTCGGCGCCCGCGAGCCCGTCCCCACTGTCGGTGTAGAAAGCCGCGCGCTGGTGAGGATTCTCCCCGTAACGCAACACGGACACCCGCGCGAAAGACGGCTTGAGCGTCGCCGGCCAATCGCCGCCGGCAACAGCGGCCGGGGGATGCGCCGGCGGCCGGGCCGGTAATTGAACCGGCTGCTGCCCCAACCATTGACCGATGGCGACATCGTACGCCGCCGTCCTTTGAAAAGCCCCGGCCGCAAGTTTCAACCGCAGTGTCCGCGATATGCCGCCGCCGTCGCGTATCTCGTGCATGATCATCTCGTAGTCCGCGGGGTCCACCACCACCGCGACGTGCTCGTGATTCTTGGACGCAGCACGGATCATCGCCGGGCCGCCGACGTCGATGTTCTCGACGCCTTCTTCAAAAGAGACACCGACCCTGCCCACCGTCCGTTCGAACGGATACAGGTTCACCACCAGCAGGTCAATCGGCTCGATGCCGTGTTCCAGCATCGCGGCACAATCCCGCTCGCCCCTGCCGAGCAATCCGCCGTGCACCTTCGGATGCAGGGTCTTGAGCCGCCCGTCCATGATCTCGGGAAATCTGGTGTAGTCCGAAACTTCGGCGACGGCGATTTGGTGCTTGCGCAACAAGTGCGCGGTGCCGCCGGTGGACAGGATCTGCGTGCCGCGCGAGGTCAGGAATTGAGCCAGTTCGACTATCCCCGTCTTGTCCGACACGCTGAGCAACGCACGCCGGACTGGAAGTAAATCGCTTTCGCTCATCGGGCAAACTTAAAACGCGATTATAGCCCGAACGCCGGGGTCATCAAGGGCGTGCGGCGGGTTCAAGCTCCCTGAAAGGCTTGGCAAACAGACGAAATTCCTCTTCGCGCACCGATCCCTTGCGCCAGACAAACCCGATTTTACGATAAGCATTGCCCGGCATATCACTCACTTCAACGCCGGTCTTCGCGAGCAGGCCGCCGGAGACGGCGATCCGGGGAACAAAAGTGATCCCGAGATCGCTGTTCACCATTTGCACCAACGTATGCAAACTGTTCGTCGTGTAGGGGCTGATCTTGCTGCCGTGCTTGAGCTTGCACGCCGACAGAGCGTGATCGCGCAGACAGTGACCGTCCTGAAGCAGCAAAATGCTGGCGTCTGGCAATTTTTTCTCGCTGTAACGGCCGGGATCGAACAGCTGAGTGCCGCGCTTGTACGCGAGCATGAAGTGATCGCGGAACAGCGGCAAAGTCACGGCATCCCTGAAATCAAACGGCAAGGCGACCAGGATCAGGTCGAGCGTCCCGTAGATCAGATCATCGTATATCTTCTGGGTCAGGTCTTCTTTGACCGACAATTTCAAGTCGGGGTAATTGCGCAGGATTTTTTTCAGCGCCTCGGCCAGCATAAAAGGTGCGATCGTCGGAATGACTCCGAGGCGCAAGCTGCCCGCAAGCGGCTTGCTCTTGCCGGCGATGACGTCCGTCATGTTTTCGGCCTCGGCCAAGAGCCTGCGCGCATATTCCGCCACCTCCCGGCCGAGCGGCGTGAATACCACGCTTCTGCTCGAACGTTCGGCCAGTTTGACGCCGAGCGTTTCTTCGAGTTTCCTGAACGCGACGCTGAACGCCGACTGGGTGACGCAACATTCTTCAGCCGCCCTGCTGAAGTGCAGGTGCTTCTCAAGGCTGATCAAAAAACGCAACTGGCGCAGGGTCGGCAGTCTTTTCATAATTTATAAAAACTATCAATTCTTTATTGACAATAGATTTTACAGAAAATAGTATCCGTTTTGCAAGGTCGGCGGCGACGATCCGAACGGCGGCACGGCAGCAGCACAGCGTCAAGGCAGGGGGGATCTTATGAAAATCATCAGCGGCGGACAAAGCGGCGTGGATCGCGGCGCGCTCGACGCCGCACGCACGCTTGGTCTTGATTACGGCGGCTGGTGCCCGCGCGGCGGCCTCGCCGAAGATCATCCCGCGCCACCCGGCCTGCTCGCGGACTATCCGGCGCTTGAGGAAACCCCCTCGTCCGACTACCTGCAACGCACCGAGTGGAACGTGCGCGACGCAACGGCCACCTTGATCATCGCGCCGAACGCGGAACGCGCCGGGAGCGACGGCACCGGCTACACGCTGGACTGCATCCGGAAGCACCGCAAAGACCACTGCATCGTGTTGCTCGACGACCCCGACCACCGCCGCAAGGCGCTCGAATGGCTCGCGCGCCTGGATGACGACGCGATCCTGAACGTCGCGGGGCCGCGCGAAAGCAAAGCACCGGACATCGGCCGACAGACACGTGAACTGCTGTGCGACCTGCTGCGCAATTTGTCGGTGAGCGTGCCCGGCGGAACACCCGGCGGGTAGCGCGCCTGGCAGGATTCGAACCCACGACCTTCGCCTCCGGAGGGCGACGCTCTATCCAACTGAGCTACAGGCGCCCGAATAGGAACGCATAGTTTACCAGCCTCAAAGAGTTAAGTATCACCCTTCATTATCTTCGCCATCGCGCCCGTAAAGGCTTTGTCATGCTCAACTCGCCGAATTGTTCCCAGCCTTCCGCAATAAATTGTTGGGGGCCAAAATCCATTCGGATTGCAGACGGATCACACGGCGAGCCAGTCAGTACCTCACAAATCAGGCGTTCCAAGTTACGTTCAGAAATGTCAGCAGGCGATGGCGTTATGGGGGTTGCCAACCAAAACTTGCCTTCAGTTCTCGAAGCATTTCAAATGTACTGACACACGGAACGTGAAATTGTCTGCATACATTGGGCAACGAGATACATCTTTGGGCATCAGGCGTGTATGCTTCCTGTGTTACCACGGTATGCCCATACACCTTGGCATAAGCGGCAAGCCAACCATCCGCTTTATCAGCAAACTCTGCTTTTGCATCGTCTTTGAATTGTCCGTGCCCAATAACCCATCGCATTATTTGTTTAAAAACATCATTAACTTCCGGGGGATCGGTTGGTTGAAAAAATGAATCAGATAATGCCGCCCATGTTCTCAGATTTTCAGCCACGTTCTCCGGTATGTTTCCCGCAAGGACCTCTCCACGAACCCTGTTGATACTTACCACTCGTTCAGTTTAGTGATAAAAAATCAAACATTCCCAAAAACCGGGGGCAGAGGTCAAACGCATAGTAACGACGGCACGCTTCTATAAAAACATTGGCATCAAGTACATAAATTGGCGCCTGGTTCATTGTATTTAAAGATTGATGCGCCGCGCAAACTCGTCAAAAGTTGCACCTTTCATTCCAGTCAAAGAATAAGCGTCCTGATAAAGCAATCTCCCCTCTTTTGTAGCGCGCACGATCGCGCTACCGAACCGACGCCCAACGCGCACATTCTGATTGTTCCAAAAATCCCCGCCGCTGCGCGTTTTCCGTCCTTTTTGCTGAATGTTGTCCCGGTATCCACGGTAGAACTCAATAAACTCCGTGCGGCTGATCAAACCAATATCCAGTAGTCTGCGAGCGATGACCAAAGAACTGACTTTGAATTGGCGGGCAAGAAATTGATATGCATTCCCACTCCGTTCAGCTTCTTGCCACAATTGATGCAACTTATCGGTCGGCACCAGAAATTCAGCTGCAACTTGGTCGCAAAATCTTTCTTCAGCAGCTTCAGTCGGCAGCAAGTTGTCAAAATTGGACACTCCCTCTTGCCCAAGCCAGAGATGCGCCATCTCATGCGCAAACGTGAACATCTGCGCGCCTTTGAAATCGGCATTGTTGATGAAGATCAGCGGCGCATAACTATCGCCCAAGGCAAAGCCTTGAAACTCTTCTACGTCCAGTTTTCGGCGTGTGTTGTTGCCCACCACACCATTGATCATGACCAGAATGCCTGCGTCTTCGGCGTCTTGACGCAGGCTTCGCAAGGCATCAGACCAAGACTCTTGTTGTCGCGCCCAACTATCGTCAACCCTCAAAACGGCACGCATGTCAACTGCCACTTGTTCCGGTTGGCTGTTCAAAGTGGCATTACCTACAAAACCCAGAGGATCTGCACCTTCCTCAACCAGATATTCCTTCATCCACGCTTGCCTGCGTTGCATTGTGTGCACTGTGTCCAGCAGATCAGGGCTTGGGCGTTGCAATGGAGCATTGCCCACGGTGCGAAAATCAGGAATCGACAACCTGTCCTCAAGCGGTTCACGCAAGTACAAATAGCCCAACGGCGTGTGAGTATGATGAGCCAGATTTTCAACCTGCTTCACGCTCAACTCACCGCGTTGCTCCCACTCAAAAACACGCTTCGGCTTTACCCCCACTTTTTTGGCCAGATCCGCTTCACTCAGGTACGCGCGCGCTCGCGCCCATTTCAGTACAGACGGTTGCAGGGAAATATTCATGGCACGGTCACTTTATTCCAGCAGAACTCACGTTAGTGCGTCGCAAGAACCAGCCATATTTTCTGCGGCTGGCGCACCGCCCAGTTCATAAATAAACACCTGCACATCCGTCAGTTGCTCCATCGCAGATTCAATGCATAGCCTGACTTCATCCCAGTCCAGGCCGCCCAATCCGCAACCCAAAGGCGGAATTGCGACTGAACGAATATCATTCACCCGAATGGTTCTGACCAAGTCCTTGAAGCCCGATTCAATATCGCTTATACGGGTCTTGCCACGCCAATGCCTTTTGGTGGGAAAGTTGATGATGTAATAAGGACAGGTCAACCAACCGGTTTCATACACGAACATTTGTCCGGGTTGAACTTTCTCCCGCCTGCAAGCCGTTGCATACGCTTTGAAGTTGTCCGGGTAAGATTTTTTGAACTGCAATGCAATGCCGCGCCCCATGACGCCAACGCAATTGACTGTGTTCACAAGCGCCTCGGTATCGGCTTTGAGGATGTCACCAGTGGTTAATTCAAGCATGGATGCCTCTTGCTTAGTAATACCAATCTGGTTTTATTGCAAAGCGCGGGGCACGTTCGCTCGTCGCCAATGCATCTGATACCTGATTATAGACTGCCCGTACACAAACCCTGATAGGCATGACCGACCAAGGGCAAAAATAAAACGGCACGCAATCACCTACACGCAAGTTCGGATGACTGGTCAATCCCTTTTGTAACCATCGGCGTTTAATGTGGTTCAAGCCGATGGTTGTACCAGGTAAACCGCACCGGACCACCTCGGCGTCACACCACAAAAATCCACTTGCAATAATCGACGGCAGTCAGTTTATATGAACGATGTGATAGATTTTCGGTTGCCCTAGGATAGCATTCATGTACTGCCAAAGGAATGAAAAGCAGAATCATGCATTATATTCTTTTCATTACCGACCAATAAGCAACGTATGACTGATCTCGAAAAAACAGCCCAAACTCCGACTCCAGTTGATAGTTCAAAGTTCAACACTCATTGCGAGTTGCCTTACGGCTTGGAAACAGATCATATAGCTCAGGCGATGAAAGAGTTCATCGATTTTCTTGGGTTCCTTAATCAACAGCTAAGTACGAAAGGATTGCCACGGCTCGAAAGCTTTCTGATGCCCGCTAATTTTAGCGGCATTGTCGGTGAATTCATGAATCTCAGAATTCCTGAACATTGTCTCGGGTTAGTGAAAAATCAGTACCATAATGGCCACCCGGATTTAATTCCGTCCGGTCATTTTCCCGATGATGCAGTTCAATATTCAGACGAGGGGGTAGAAATTAAAGGCTCGCGCCGTTCGAGTGGATGGCAGGGCCACAACCCGGAGGCTGTATGGTTAATGGTGTTTCATTTTGATAGCAATACATCTAATGACGAGCATAAGAAAATTCCACCAAAACCGTTTCAATTCAAGGGCGTATATGCTGCAAAACTTGAAAGTGACGATTGGTCATTTTCAGGACGGTCTGCAACCAGCCGACGGACAATAACCGCGAGCGTGAAACACAGCGGCGTTACAAAAATGAAGAATAACTGGGTGTATAAGTTCTAAGCCAATGATAGATACTGCTGAGATTCAAATTCACTCGGTTGCGCCAGCCTTGGTATAGCGCTCTCTGCGAGCTCATAATAATCACGATACCTCTCAATACCGATACACGAGTAACCAATAGATTCAGCGGCGGCCACGGTTGAACCTGAGCCCATGAACGGATCTATAACCACGCCCTCACCCAGCGGGAGCGACGCATAAACGATCTGCCTGAGAAATGACTGGGGTTTAAGGCTCGGGTGGTCTGCTATCCCACGTTCTTCCTGAGGTGTACGCTCGCTGTATATAACGTCCTCAAACGGATTGCCGTCAGGTTTTCGGCGAAGACCGCCTGTCTGAAAAGTTGCAAGGCAGTCGCTGACCTTCATGTTTTTGGGCAACGGCTTTCTGAAGATGCCCCATGGTTCATAGCATCCGCGTGGCATTGAACAAACACCAGAATATTGTTCTTCGGCGTTCTTTGGGCGGTCGCCACCCCTCAATGTTCGCACGACTCGTATTACGTTCCCGCGATATTCAAGCCCTGAATCCGAAATTGCTGAAAAAATCAATTGAGACAAGAATGAATTTGAGGCGACGAATACATGCCCCCCTGGACGAACTGCACGAAATGCGGCCCGTGCCCATTCAAAGAAGAATCTCTTCAGCGAAGCACGTTCTTTTTCATTCAGCGCCGTAAACCGTGGCAAAGGAGACCGGGCGCTTCCATCAAATGACGGGGGGAGACGCCAAATTCCGCCATGTCCATTGGCGCGTTTCTCCAGTTGGTCAAAATCATATTCTTTAACCCCGTATGGGGGATCTGTCACAATGCCATGGACGCTATTTTCGGCGATCCTGCCAAACCACTCCAGACAGTCGGCATGCACAATCAAAGAGTTACCAACCATTCTGGATGGATAATCCAAAGAGAAGGAATTTAACTGGCTGCCCATTCTGGATTCTTGGTTTCGGTTGAAATACCAATGGTGATTAAAAGTAGCGCATTCTAGGAGATAAAGCAACCTGTCATTTCCGACCCACCACATTACTGAAACGAACGAGGCAGATGTCTTGCAAGCATCCGGCAAGGTCTCAGCTTGTCGAATCCCCGACGCAGTCGCCGACTGTTAAAGCGGTACATCCAATCCATGCGAGTGACCGGCAGATGCTCGTTGAACCCCCACAGGTCATCAATCCACACCATCAAATAGTGTATAATCGCGCCGCCGGACGCGGATAACTCAACCAGCTCTCAATCAATTCCTGCATCCAGACCACGCAGACGCCATGGAAGACAAACAGTTTGTTAATCAATTTTTGACCGTGCTCGGAATTCTGGTCGGCATCACCATCCTGATCCTGATCATTGCGAGGGTGCTTTCCGGCACGCACAACGAGCCCGACCAGGCGATGCAGGAAGCCATCGCCGCGCGCATCGAGCCCATCGGTAAAGTCAACGTCGGCACGGTGCCCGTCCCCCCGGCGGTGCAACAGGCCGAAGTGCAGACTACTGACGCATCAATGAGCCCGGCTGATGTTTATCAGACCGCGTGTGTGGTCTGTCACGCGACGGGTGTCGCCAACGCACCCGTGTACGGCGACAAACCCGCGTGGGCGACGCGCCTCGGCGACCTCCAAACCCTCTATGCGAATGCACTGAACGGCAAGGGTGCGATGCCCGCAAAAGGCGGGCGCCCGGACTTGTCAGACGAGACGATCAAGGCGGTCGTTGACTATATGCTCGAAGCGGTGCGTTAACCTCCTGTTTTTGACCCGCATAAAACTTAAATCCGAAAAAGTTTATCCATCGAACGATAAGCGATCGCCTCAAGGAGATGCGCGCGGGCAATACGTTCCTCGCCCGCAAGATCAGCAATGGTGCGCGCTATTTTCAACACCCGGTTCATCGCGCGCGCCGACAAGCCCAACCTTTCAACCGCCTGATGCAGCAGCCGCGTGTCCTGCCGGGGCAACACGCACAGACGCTTGACGTCGGGGTTGCGCATCCGCGCATTGCAAACTCCCTGACGCGCCAACTGACGCTGGCGCGCCGCGACCACGCGCGCGCGCACGGCCGCACTCGCCTCACCCGCGCGGGCGGCGCCGGCGTTGCCCCATTTCACGCGCGGCACGCACACCTGAATGTCGATACGATCCAGCAACGGCGCCGACAGGCGGGCGTAATAACGCCTGAGTTGCGACTCCGGCCCCGGACAGCGTCCGCGTTCATCCACGTCGCCGCCGTTCGGACAGGGATTCATCGCCGCGATCAACTGAAAACAGGCGGGATACTCGACGCTGGCCGCCGCGCGCGACAGGTGAACGCGGCCGGTCTCCATCGGCTCGCGCAAGATCTCGAGCGCATGACGGCCAAACTCAGGAAGCTCATCGAGAAACAGAACGCCGTTATGCGCCTTGGTGATCTCACCGGGGCGGGGGTCGGAACCGCCGCCGGCCAGCGCAGCTGCCGAAGCCGAATGATGCGGGGCACGAAACGGACGACGGTAAAGTCTCCTGGTCTCGATGTGCTCGGCACACAGAGAACGGATTGCCATCGTCTGCAAAGCCTCCTCTTCATTCATCGCGGGCAGAATACCCGGCAGGCGGCTTGCGAGCATCGTCTTGCCGCTGCCCGGAGACCCCAGAAGCAGGCAGTGATGCCCGCCCGCCGCCGCGACTTCAATTGCACGGACCGCATGGTGCTGACCATAAACGTCGGAAAGATCCTCATCTATCGAGTCATCAAGGGGAACCTCGGCAGCCTTCACCGCCTGCAAGCCTTCCCCGCGTGACAGATGACCGCACACGTCGAGCAGACCGTGCCCGCAATAGACCTTGCCGCGGCGCACCAACGAGGCTTCGGGCGCGTTGTCCTGTGCGATGATCAGGGCACGCCCACACCTTGCCGCCGCCAGCATCGCGGGCAGGATGCCGCGCACCCGGCGCAACTTGCCGTCGAGCCCCAGTTCAGCCAGAAACTCATACTCGTCAAGCGCGTCGGTCGGCACCTGACTGTTTGCCGCCAGAATACCGAGGGCGATCGGCAGATCAAAACGTCCGCCCTCCTTCGGCAGATCGGCGGGCGCAAGGTTGACGGTGATCCGCTGCATCGGAAACTCAAACCGGCTTTGCAGGATTGCGGCGCGCACCCGGTACTTGCTCTCCTTCACTTCCTTTTCAGGCAGGCCGACGATGTGCAGATTGGGCAGGCCGGAGGAGATATGCACCTCGACGCTGACCGCGATGGCCTCGAGTCCGCGCATGGCGCGGCTATGAACGACGGCTAAAGACATCGCGACACTCCACAGCGCAGATGATGGCGCGGGGAAGATCACCGCCGGGCGCCACCGCGACGAACGGCGGTTGCCATCCGATGAACGGCGGAGAGTTCAGCCGGATGCACGACACCGGCCCGACGCTGACCGGGGCGCAAGATGAAAGCACAAGTGGTGAACGGCCTCGCTTTGCTCAGTTCAACGCCGACCCGGGCCGCAAGATGAAAGAACGATTCAACCCGTCGTGTTCCGCGACAACCACCGGCTTGCCGCGGTTCAGCCTGTGCGCAAGATGAAAAAACGTTTCAGTCCGGTGTGTTCCGGTCCTGATCGAGCAGCCGCTCCAACTCGGCGACGCGCTTGCGCAGCCGCTCGAGCAGCGCCACCTGAATGTCATATTCTTCGCGGCTCACGAGATTCATCTTGTGTAGCAGAGGCTCGATCCCCGCACGCAAATGGTCGGCGAGTTCCTCGCGCAGACTGGAGAACGCGGGCGGCAGTTGTCGCACCAACTGCCGGATGAATTCCTCGATCTTTTCCCGCTCGCCTCTTTTCATCGGAACCCGCTCCGCTTTTCAGGCGTCCGCCGCACTGCTCAGAGCACCGGTGTTCTCGCGGCGATCGGCAAAGGCGATCATCCTCTCGGTCGCACGCAGGGCGCACAAACGCACCTCCTCCGGCACTTGTACCTCATTGTCCAGACGATCGAGCACCGCCTCGAGATTGTGCAGGCCGTTCATCGCCATCCACGGGCAATGCGCGCAACTGCGGCAGGTCGCCCCTTCGCCCTGGGTCGGTGCCTCAATGAACTCCTTGTCCGGCGCGATCTGTTTCATCTTGTAGAAGATCCGGTTGTCGGTCGCCACAATAAACCGCCGGTTCGGCAACCGTCTGACTGCCTGTATCAAGGTGCTGGTCGAACCGACCGCGTCGGCGATGTCGATCACGGCGGCGGGCGATTCGGGATGCACCAGCACCGCCGCATCGGGATAACGCGCCTTGAGGTCAAGCACACCGCGATATTTGAATTCCTCATGCACCACACAACTGCCCGGCCAGATCGTCATGTCGGCGCCGGTGACTTTTTGCAGATAATTGCCGAGGTAGCGGTCAGGCGCCCACAAGATCCTGCGCCCCTGATCCATCAGGTGACAGATCACTTCAACCGCAATGCTCGATGTCACCACCCAGTCCGAGCGCGCTTTGACCTCGGCGCTGGTATTGGCATACACGACGACGACGTGATCGGGGTGGGCGTCGCAAAATTTTGCAAACTCGTCGGCGGGGCAGCTGAGATCCAAAGAGCAAGTCGCCGCGAGCGTCGGCATCAGAACCCGCTTTTCCGGACTCAGTATCTTCGCGGTCTCTCCCATGAAACGCACGCCCGCAACGACCAGCGTGGAAGCATCAACCCGATGACCGAAACGCGCCATCTCCAAGGAATCGGACACCATGCCGCCGGTCTCCTCGGCCAGACGCTGAATGTTCTCGTCGGTGTAGTAATGAGCGACCAGCGCCGCATCGAGCGCCTTCAACTTGCGCCCGATACGCTCCATCCTCTCCCGTCGCTCGTCGTCGCCATACACGGGCGTCAACGCGCAAATGTCGGCGGTGACGGGCGCCCGTATTTCGGGAATATGAACCGTTTGTGCAGTCATCCCGTCATTATAAACCGGGTATGGATAAGCGGCGGACGCCCAATAGATGGCCGACCGGTCTGCCGCGCGTCATCGGTCAAAAACGCGAATGCCGGCCGACGAGTCAACTTCTCCGATCACGCAGGCCTGACCGCAACCGTCGTGCCTGAAAATAGACGCCTTCAACGAATACTTGACCAAATGCCCGCAAAACACCCGCCCCGTTTGTCTCATAAATATGGTGATCGCAAACAAAAACTTGCCTGGATCAGAAGGGGCGTTTATTCTCTAAAATACAATTAAAGAAAATCGCCATCTCTAAAAATCCAAGCAATCTATGACGGAAATGAAAAAAATGAAAAAGTCCAACCAACCACTCGCAGAGGTTTTTGGACATTGGCCGACAGATTTCAGCTCGAAAGCGGTACGTTTCCGGAAAAATTAACTCTGCCCATTTAACAACAAAGTCCCAAGTTGCACAAAAGACAAAGTTAACAACCCACTTGGTGTGTGCAGCGTACTGCATGGAAAGAGCCCTGTAATCACCTGCCCTGTAAGATTCCGTGAAAACTGGATTATTGCAGATGATGCAGCAAATTTCTTCTTTGGTTCTGACACAACATGGACATCGCTCACAGAGGCAAGGTTAACTGATTACTACGGAAACTCTGCTGGGAATGTTGATGTAGTCCTGGTGGCTTATGACGATGCAGGAAAAATTTATGATCTCGGGGCACTTGAAATTCAAGCGGTTCATATCTCAGGAAATGTAAGAAAACCATTTGCTTTCTATATGAGTGATTGCCGCAAGAACGCGACAATGAATTGGTTTGATCAGCCAAACTATCCAAGACCGGACTTTCTATCCTCACCGAGAAAGAGGCTTGCTCCGCAACTCATGTTCAAGGGCGGTATTTTGCACGCCTGGAATAAGAAAATAGCTGTGGCTTTGGACTCGTCTTTTTTCAAAACTCTCCCAAACTTAGATGAGACCGATCAGACTGAAGCAGATATCGCATGGCTGATTTATGATCTTATCTCTTCGAGTAACAACTTAAGTTATGAGCTTCAGAGAACCAGAGTGATATACACTAAGTTTACTAAAGCCCTGAACACCATAACAAAACCGAAGATTGGAAAGATAGAGAGCTTCATGAAGTTACTTCAATCAAAGGCAGATAAAAAGTTAGAGAGTCTTCCTGCCGACAATACCATTGAGACCTCCTTTGGAGGAGGGTAATATGCAGAGACCACTTTTCAGTGATGAACCTGAACCTTTGAGAGTGGTGAATGTAGCCTCTGTTCCACAGCGTAGCCCATTTCGCTATCCGGGAGGCAAAACATGGTTTATCCCAAGGCTGCGTGAATGGCTCCTCAGCCAACCTTCAAAACCAAAAGTATTGATTGAACCATTTGTCGGCGGTGGGATTGTGTCGCTGACAGCGGTGTTTGAAAATCTGTCAGATAAAGTTCTTATGGTTGATCTGGACGAAGAAATTGCGGCAGTCTGGCAAACCATAGTTGATGGTGAGGCAGAATGGCTTGCAAGAAAAATTCTTTCTTTTGAAATGACGAAAGACAACGTCATCGCCGAGCTCCAAAAAAAAAGGAGAACTCAGAGAGAAAAGGCATTTCAAACGATAATAAAAAACAGAACATTCCATGGCGGCATCCTGGCATCAGGCTCAGGCTTTGTAAAAAACGGGGAAAATGGGAAAGGTATTCTTTCGAGATGGTATCCGGGCACACTTGCAAAGAGACTGAGAAATATCAATCAAGTGGTCGGGAAGATTCAATTCAAGCAGGGTGATGCTTTCGAGACCATTGATCAATACAAGAATATTCCTGAAACGGTGTTTTTCATCGACCCGCCATATACAGCCGGTGGCAAAAAAGCGGGTAGCCGTTTATACACACACTTTGAATTGGATCATAAAGCCTTATTTGGATTATGCACTTCAATCAAGGGGGATTTGATAATGACCTGCGATAATACAACCGAGGTTAAGGAGCTGTCCATACAACATGGATTTCAAGCTAAACCCATCTCAATGAAAAACACCCACCATGCTGCAATGACCGAGCTGGTCGTTGGAAAGAACCTGGATTGGATGCGAGGAATTGATAGGGTGCTTGAAGAACAAGCTCTGTACCAAACCGGAAAAGGAAAGAACCCACCACAGCAAAATGATCAAGCTCCCGGGTGAGACTATTCCAGGCCTTTGACCAAGCGCTCGTCAGAGTGATCGCCTGTATCAAAGACCCGGAGGTTGTAGATCGGGTGTCGGAGCATCTCGAACAGCGAGCCGGATCACTGTTAACGCGACCTGTTCCGACCCGGCCCTGCCACGGGTCACCAGACCGGATGGATTCTTAACGTCAGCATTAACACAATACCCCATCCGCGTGATCAGGCGCGCAGGCGACGAGCAGACCGTCATTGATCTACGGATCACAAAGCAGATTGATCGTCTCTTCTCCGTCGGCTCGTCATCGGTCAAAAACGCGAACGCCGGCCGACGAGTCAACTTCTCCGATCACGCAGGCCTGGCCGCAACCGTCGTGCCTGAACAAGTCCAATACCCGGTCCGCATGATCAGGCGCACAGGCGACGAGCAGACCGCCGTTGGTCTGCGGATCGCAAAGCAGATTGATCGTTCCTTCCCCGACCGGGCCCTGAAAATCCACGCGCCGTATATAACTGTCGCGGTTGCGTCGCGCGGCGCCGACGATGCCCCCTCCGAGCAACACCCGCGCCGCCCCGATGACCGGCACCTGCCGCCGGTACAGCACTGCGCCGACACCTTCGCACATCCCGAGCAAATGCCCGAGCAGACCGTAACCCGTCACGTCGGTCATCGCGTGAACACCGTCGCAGGCACCGAGTTTTTCGCCGGTCGAGTTCAACAGAGTCGCCCAATGCAACATCTCGCGGTAGGCCTCTTGCGGGACGGCGCCGCGTCTGACCGCGGCGGCAACGACACCGATACCGAGCGGCTTGCTGAGAACAAGCACATCACCTTTCCGCGCGCCGACGTTCCTCTTGATCCGCCGGGGATGTATGTCGCCGATGACGGCGAGACCGTAAATCGGCTCGACCGAATCAATTGAATGTCCACCGGCAATGACGATGCACGCCTGCCCGCACGCACGCCGTCCGCCCTTCAGAACGCCGGCGATGGCGGCGGGCGGCACCTTGTCCACCGGCATTCCGATGATATTCAGCGCAAACAAAGGCCTCGCCCCCATCGCATAAACGTCGGAGACGGCATTCGCGGCGGCGATGCGACCAAAGTCTTCCGGAGAGTCAACGATGGGCGTAAAGAAATCCGTCGTCGCGACCAGCGCACGTTCGTCACTCAGCGCAAATACCGCGGCGTCGTCTCTGGTGTCGTTGCCGACCAGCAGGTGCTCAACCGCGGCGTCGGCAGTCACGCTTTCGAGTAGATCGGCAAGCAGTGAGGGCGCCATTTTGCAACCGCAGCCGCCGCCGTGAGACAATGCCGTCAATTTGACGGATCCGTTTGACATACTGAACAAAAGCGCCCGAAAGGATGTGGACACTAACACAAATTGATCAATTTGAAGAGATCATCGACGTGCGCTCGCCCGCCGAATATGACAGAGACCATATCCCCGGCGCGCACAATTTTCCGGTTCTGAACGACGAGCAGCGCTCGAAAATCGGCGCCGTTTATAAGCGAATTTCTTCTTTCGAGGCGAAAAAACGCGGCGCGGCGCTGGTTGCAGATAACATCTCAAAACACCTGCAAACGCATTTTCACGACCGCGGCGGCGACTGGCGTCCGCTTGTTTACTGCTGGCGCGGCGGCATGCGCAGCGCCGCCTTTGTTCACGTGCTGCGCGAAATCGGATGGCGCGCCGAACAGCTACCCGGCGGCTACAAAGCGTACCGCAAAACGGTGATGCAGATGCTGACGGAACTCGCACCGCAATTTCAGTTCAAGGTGCTGTGCGGATGCACCGGCACCGGCAAAAGCCTGCTGCTGGCGAGCCTCGCCGAACACGGCGCCCAGACCGTCGATCTTGAAGCGCTCGCCAACCATCGTGGTTCGGTGCTCGGCGCACCGGTATCGAGTGAACAACCTTCGCAAAAGCGTTTTGAAAGCCTGCTGTGCCGAACCTTGCGCGGCCTCGACCCGCAGTTGCCGGTATATATTGAGGCGGAAAGCCGACGTATCGGCAAGATCCAGGTCCCGACCGCCCTGCTCAAAAAGATGCGCACAGCGGAATGCGTGCGTATCGAGGCCGACGTCGGCGCACGCGCCGAGTTTCTGATGTCGGAATACCGGCATTTTCTGGAAGACGACGAGTTGCTCAGCAATGCGCTGCAAACGCTGACGCGCTATGCGGGAAAAAGCAAAGTCGAAGACTGGATCAACTGGCGCAAAACGGGCGGCGCGGAAAACCTGGTGCACGATCTGTTACAGACGTATTACGACCCGTTGTATCTGCGCTCGATGCAAAGGCATTTCAGCGGTTACGCCGACGCCGTACCTGTGCATCTGGATGCAATCAACGCCGATACGCTGAACCGCGCGGCGAAAACGTTGGCGGGGCGATCGTAGAGTTCGCGAAGACGCGCCCGGACGAACGTCGGCGAACGATCAGCGCTTCTTCAGCATGGACTCGATGCCCTGCTTGCGCAGGTTGAGCCTGATATTATTGACGCGGGACAAATTGTCGTAGGGCCCAAGGCGAACACGGTACCAGACGCTGCCGTCGTCCACCTCGACCGCTTGCACTTCAGATTCCAGATTGAGCGCTTTGAGTTTTTCCTGCAGGAACTCGGCCGTGCGTTGCGCCCGAAATGAACCGGCCTGCAGGATATAGGAGGGGCGCGACGCCGCATCGACCTCCTCGTACTCGGGTACAACCACCTCCATTTGGGTCAATATCCTGAAAAAGTCGTAGTCGTGCGGCCCCTGATTATGTTCGTCGGTTGTCGCCGGCTCATTCGCGGCCGTCGCGGGCGGCGCGGCGGATCCACGCTGCCCCACGTGATAAAAGTGTACGGAGACGACCGATACAAGGCCGAGCAACAAACCAAGCGAAAGACCTGACAAAAAACTGAGTCCTCTTTTATAAGGAGGCACACGCGGCACAGCGGCATCTTTATCGCCGACCCGCTTATAGTCCCTGGTTATCATCATCCGCCCGAAACGCTTACATCTTTTGCGGCACCGAAACGCCGAACAAACCGAGGCCGTTGGCAAACAACTGCCGCACGACGCTGATCAGGACAAGACGCGCACTGCGAACGTCGGCGTCGTCAACGAGAAACACGCAATGGTTGTAATAGGAGTGAAACTCCGCCGCGAGTTCGCGCAGAAAATTCAGCAGCAGGTGCGGCGTCATCTCCGCCGCCGCGGACTCGAGCACGCCGCGATACTGGCACAGGCGCCTTATCAACGCCTCCTCCTGCGGCTGCGTCAGGTATTCCACCGCGTTCACTTTCGGTGAAAACCCGAGTCTTCTGTTTTCAAGTTCCCGAAACACGTTGCATATCCGCGCGTGCGCATATTGAATATAGTACACGGGGTTATCGTTGCTCTGCGACTTGGCGAGCGTGATATCGAAATCCAGATGCTGGCTGGATTTTCGCATGACGTAGAAGAAACGTGCCGCGTCGCACCCGACTTCCTCGCGCAATTCACGCAAAGTCACAAACTGCCCGCTGCGGGTAGACATCGGAAGCTTGACGCCGTTACGGTAAAGACCGACGAACTGCACCAAAACAACCTTCATCTTCTTTTCGTCAACACCCAGCGCTTTGACGACGGCACGAAGACGCGGCAGATAACCGTGATGGTCGGCGCCCCAGACGTTAACGACCAGATCGTAGCCGCGCTGAAACTTGTTGAGGTGATAAGCGATGTCCGAGGCGAAATAAGTCATCTGTCCGTCTTCGCGCACGACGACCCGATCCTTTTCGTCGCCGAACGCCGAGGAGCGAAACCACACGGCGCCATCACGCTCGTAAAGATGCCCCCCATCCTTCAGGACCTGCACGGCTTTCTCGACCTCGCCGGAGGCAAACAACTCTTTTTCCGAAAACCAGCGGTCGTAACTTACACCGAACTTCTCGAGGTCGGCGCGGATATCGCCCAACATCGTTTTGACGCCGACATCCGCGACCGCGGCATACTCTTCGCCGAGCAGGCGCCTGCAATTCGCGATCAGGCCGTCGATGCGCTTTTCGGCGTCGTCAGAAAGCACACCGGCGAAGGTTTCCGCGACAGGGTGGTGCAACGCATCGCCGCGAGTGCGCCTGATCTCTGCGGCGATATCCCAGATGTAATCGCCGCGATAACCGGCTTGCGGAAACTCAAACTCTTCGCCGCCGAGTTCGAGATAACGCAGCCACACCGACACCGTGAGAATATCCATCTGCCGACCGGCGTCGTTGACGTAATATTCGCGCTCGACTTGATAACCGGCGGCTTCAAGCAACGCGGCGATCGTTTCACCGTAAGCGGCGCCGCGGCCGTGGCCGACGTGCAGCGGCCCGGTCGGGTTGGCCGAGACGAATTCAACCAGGGCGCGCGGCGCGCCCTCGACCCAGCCGCAGCCGTAACGCTCTCCGAGATCGGCGATTTCGGCGAGCACGCCCGAAAACACACTGTTCCCGGCGTCGCTCTTCAAATGGAAATTGATGAAGCCGGGGCCCGCGACCACCGCTTTTTCCAGCGCCTCCTGCGGCGGCAGATGCTCGATGATGCGCGCCGCCATTTCGCGCGGTGGCAGGCCGCTCTGCTCGGCAAGCACCAGCGCAACATTGCTCGCGTAATCGCCGTGAGCCTTGTGTTTTGAGGCCGTCACCTGAGGCTCGACGGTTTCGGTCACGGTGCCCGCCGTCCGCAATTCTGCAAGACTCTGATCAAGCCACTGTTTAATTGTTTCCTGCATCAAAATGAATACACGCCGACAGCGAATGATACCGTAAGCAGTAATATACTTGATTCACGCGTCGTCTCATGTATAACATTCGGAACAGGTATTGAACCTGATATAACGGCCTTTGGGAACGGGGCTGCCGGACGTGGAGGCGGCGAGGTTACCCGGCCCGTGAAGCGTCAAATGGATACTTCGGCTTGCGCCCCTGTGGCACGAGCGAAGTATATTGTTTCCATGCCGTATATATGCGCCGGCGAATCAGTCGGCTTCGCCGGACCCGCAAAGGAGGCGACCGGGGAATTCGACCCGGATGCTTCCACATTCGCGGACTTGCCCGGGCCTGTGCCGGAAATTCAGGCGGACGCGCCGAAAAACGTATCGCGGAACGTGGTTCATCCGGCGAACAACCTCATTCAATCTCCATCGGGTCAACGTCAACATGCCACGCGACGCGACCGTATCCCTTGAGCTTGCGCACCGCGGGCAACGTTTCTCCGAGGCAGCGGTTCAACGCCGCGCGGCTGGCGGCGCTCAGCAGCAGTTGCGCACGATAACGACCGCCGCGCTTTTCGAGGATCATCGGCGAAGGACCGAGCAGACTGACGCCGTGCCGGTCAGCCCCGGGTTTGAGTTTTGCACGCACGACGCTGAGAAAATCCGTCGCCGTCTCGGCGTCCTCGGCGCCCGCGCGCACCAGCGAGAGAAAATGATAGGGCGGAAGGCGCGCCTGCTCCCTCGACACGAGCAGGCAGCGGGCGAATTCCGCGTAGCCGTCGCGCACCAGGCGCAGCAGGTGCGGGTTGTCCGGATGGTAGGTCTGTAGATAGACCTTGCCCGGCAGGCTGCCGCGCCCGGCGCGCCCCGACACCTGCACCACCAACTGACCGAGGCGTTCGAGCGCCCTGAAGTCCGGAGCGAACAGGCGCTGGTCAACATTCAGAATACCGACCAGCGTCACCTGCGGGAAGTGATGCCCTTTGGACAGCATTTGCGTGCCGACGAGAATACGCGCCCCGCTTTCACGGATCTTTGCAAGGCGCCTGTCGAGTTCACCCCTGCGGCGGACCGTATCCGCGTCAATTCGCATGACCTCAACGCACGGAAACACCGACTTCAATTCCTGCTCGATACGCTCGGTTCCGACGCCGGTGTCCTTAAAATTGCAGCCGTCGCATTGCAGACAGTGTTCGGGCCGGGGCGCCGAATGCCCGCAATGATGACAGCGCATCAGATCGGCGCCCAGATGATAAACAAGCGGCACGTCGCAGTTGGAACAGACCGCGACTTCCCCGCAATCGTGGCACAAAACCTGCGTTGCGTAGCCGCGCCGGTTCAGAAACAGCAGCACCTGTTCATCGCGCGCAACGCACTCCCCGATCTCGGCGAGCAGGCGATCGGACAGGCCGCCCGCGAAACGGCGCCCGCGCAGGTCGAGAACTTCGAATGCCGGTATGGCCGCGCCACCCGCGCGCCGGCTCAGGCGGTGGTGGCGATACTGGTTGCTCTGCACATTGCACAGCGATTCCAGCGACGGCGTGGCGCTGCCGAGCACAACCGGGATGCCGAGCAACTGGGCGCGCTTGATCGCGAGATCACGCGCGTGATACCGCAGGGTATCGTACTGCTTATATGAAGTATCATGCTCCTCATCGACCACGATCATCCCCAGCGACTTGAAAGGCAGGAACATCGCCGAACGCGTGCCGATCACAACTCCGGCGGCACCCGTCCTGGCGCGCGACCAGGAATGGAGACGCTCCCGATCGCCGATACCGGAATGAAACACCGAGACCACGAGGCCGTGGCGGCGGCGAAAACGGAACACAGTCTGCGAGGTCAGGCCGATCTCGGGCACCAATATCAACACTTGTCCACCGCGGTTCAACACCGCCTCGGCTGCACGCAGATAGACTTCGGTCTTGCCGCTGCCGGTGACTCCCTCGATCAGGTGACATTCAAACGCGGCACTGGCCGTGATCCGATCCAGCGCCATCGCCTGCTCCCGGTTCAGACGGTGAACCGCCGCTTCCGCGGGCGGCGACGGCAACCGTGTACGCGCGGCAACAAGACCCTTCGCGGCCAGTTCCTTCATCGGACGCCGCCACCCGGGCAGGGCGCCATTTAACTCCTCCTCGCTCAACGGCCCGCCGTCGGCGAGCAAAGCAAACACCCGCTGCTGAAACGGCGCGCGTGCGAGGCGCTCGTGCGCAACCTGAACAACGCAACACGCCGCCCACACGCGCGCCTGCCCCTCACACAACGCATCGCCGCGGCGGATCAGCCGTGGAACGGTCTGCTGCAGAACACGGCCGATCGGATACTGGTAATACCGGGCTGTCCATCGCAGCAGATCGAGAAGATCGGCGGGCAGAGCGGGCTGATCATCCAGCACTTTCTCAACCGTGCGCAACCTGCTCTGATCAACCTCCGCCGCAACGCCAGATTCGATAATGACGCCGACTTTCCGCCGTCGGCCGAAGATGACCTGCACACGGCAACCGGGCGTGACCGGTCCACACTCAGGCGGAAGCAGATAATCAAAAAACCGCTCGGGCGGCGCCGGCGGAAAAATCGCCACGCGCACGACCGTTGTCTGCTGCTCCAGATGACTCATCTCATTTAGCCTCCCGCCCTGAGCACATTATCCCGGCTATGTCGAGTAGCAATCTGATGAACGACAGGGGCTAAGTGACCGACGGTTTCGCACTTTCCACATTTTCTGTGGGTAACTCTGTGTGTTATTTGTCATCAGTGCCGTCTGCTCTATACGCCGCTCAACCGTCCTAAAAAATGGATAAAAATTATCCATAAAAAAATTATTTATATATCAGCAGGTTATATTCAGGCACACGAACTTGGGCCATCTCCGGACAAAAGACGGGCTTAAAAACGGCGCCAGATCAAAGGCTGTGAATAAGTCCCCGCGCGTCCGGTCCGCCACGCACTCGGTATTCGGGTCGAGCGGAACATCTACCGGTAGGCGGGTATCGCGTTTTCAATCTACCCATAGACGACACCCAGCATCTGTCCCACATCTGTCGATTGCCCCGGTTCGTGCGATACCGCCTCGCCGACTTCCCCGCCACGGCTGCGGCAGGTAAACCCGTCCGCGGGTTTTCAGGTAACATGGCGAAAGTCACAGAACAATCCTCTCATAACCCGCACGCGAAAGCACTGACCGGCACCGATTCGGACAGCATCATGGAAACAGCCCAAATTCTTGGCCGATGGATCCTGAGGACAGACGCCTCGAGCACGCCGCTCGAATGGATTGCGTACCAGAGCGCCGTCAAATTCTACTACACCGGTCAGGTCGCCTATACCTGCGGCGAAAACTCATATTGCATCCGCGGCGGAATCAATGCTGCAACCGGCAGGCAGAGCGTCATCGAAATCAATTCGATCATTGCCACGCACGGAAACAACCCGCGCCTGCACAAGGACTACGTGCCGCCGCTGAACAATCTCGCGCTGTTCAAACGCGACGCCTTTCTATGTATGTACTGCGGCGGAAAATTCCACCGCCGACACCTGTCGCGCGACCATGTCATCCCGCTGAGTATGGGCGGCGAAGACGTCTGGAAAAACGTGGTCGCCGCTTGCAGAAGCTGCAACAACGCGAAAGCAGGGCGCACGCCGGAACAGACCAAAATGCAACTGATCGCGATCCCGTTCACACCGACGCACGCCGAGTACGTCTATTTGCAGGCACGCAACATTCTCGCCGACCAGATGGAGTTCCTGCGCACCCATTTTCCGAGAAACAGCCCGCTGCGCCATCGCAAACGTCCCTGATACGCCGTCCGGCGGCGACGGCGTACGGCATTGAGCCTGACAGACATCAACGCCAACGGCGGGGTCGTGTAAGCAACGACGACGCACGGCAGTGAGCAGACCCCGCAATCAGCCTGCCGCCGCCCGCCCCGGCGTGTTGCTGATCAACCTCGGCACACCACAGGCGCCGACGGCGGCCGCCGTCAGAAAGTACCTGAAAGAGTTCCTGTCCGACCCGCGGGTGGTCGAGATACCCCGCCCGATATGGTTGCCGATACTCTACACGCTGGTGCTCACTTTGCGTCCGCGACGCACGGCGCGCGCCTATCGCAAGATCTGGACGGCCGAAGGTTCACCCCTGATGGTCAACACGCGTCGGCAGCAACAGGCGCTCGGTCCGGCGTTGCACCGCTACGGACTGACCGGGGTCACCGTGGAAATGGCGATGTGCTACGGGCAGCCCTCAATCGCCTCGGCACTCGAAAAACTGTGCGGGGCGGGAATGACGCAGCTGGCGGTGCTGCCGGTCTATCCCCAATATTCAGCAACCACAACGGCGGCGGCATTTGACGCGATCGCCAGAGCCCTGAAAAAGCAAAGGCAACTGCCGGAGATACGCCTGATCAATGATTACCATGACAACGACGCCTACATCAAAGCTTGCGCCGCACGCATCCTCGATTGGCGCCGGGAACACGGCGCCGGGGAAAAGTTACTGTTCTCGTTTCACGGCTTGCCGAAGAGAAACATAGCACTGGGCGATCCCTACCAACGGCAATGCCGTAAAACCGCCGAACTGATCGCGCGGGAGTTAAAACTCAAATGGAACCGATGGCTGCTGTGTTTTCAATCGCGTTTCGGGCGGGCGGAATGGCTGACGCCGTACACCGATGAAACATTGCGCGCGCTCGCGCGGCAGGGGGTTCGCTCGGTGGATATATTCTGCCCGGGCTTTGCGGCGGATTGTCTGGAAACGCTCGAGGAGATAGCCATGCAAAACCGCGACTTCTTTCTTGAAGCCGGCGGCGACCGCTTTCATTACATACCCGCACTGAACGACAGCAAGGAACACATCGAGTGCCTTGCCCGGATCGTGCGAGACATTTCAGGCGGATAAGACATTAAATAAAGTGGCGGACAGCACCCGTCAGGGCATTTTGATACCGGACAAGATGCTGGTCGTGTTCGTGATATTGATAAAAACCAACAAAGCGGATCGGTCATTCACAACGAGGACGAAAATCAGTCAAAAAGGCAGTCATGGCAACGCCCCGACTGACCATTCCGGGGAACAGCCTGTGCTACGCTTGGCCGCCTCCGGATTTTGATGTCAGGCGTCATCCCCCGCGCCTTTCCACTTTATCTTTCAGAGGGGCATTGGAGAAATAAAATGAAAAAAATGTTTTTATCGGCGGGCAGCTTGATTTTGGCAATAAGCACTTCTGCTGTAGCAGAGTACGCGACGAGCAGCTCGCCTCTGGCGTTCGGGCCTGATCAGACCATCATTGACCTCAACAAAGTCACATGGTCTCCGCTGGAGTTGGAGGGATTTGCAGCAGGCGCCGAGATTGCCGTGCTGCGCGGCGATCTCGCCCATAGCTCGGAGAGCGTCGTCCGCATCCCGGCCGGCTATGTGATCCCGAACCACAATCACACCAGCGACGAGACCTACATCTGGCTCAAGGGCAAATACACCTATATTAACGGTGAAGACGGGCGCGCGGCCAGAATGAGCGGGCAAGGCTTCATCAGTCTTCCCGGCAACGCACCTCCGCACGCAATCAAGTGCGGCAGCACATCGTGCGTCTTCTATTTACGCTATTCGCGGCCTTTCGACCATAAGGTCTTCCCGATGCCCGAGAAGATGAGGTTCGTGGAGTGACTCAATGTGCGCCCGGCAAGTTCATCGGGCGGACACTAATGACACTCAGGCGGCGCTACATGGTTGGCGCGATGGCCGCGCCACGCATGGGAACCGTCAGCTTGCCAACGTATGATCCCGAAACATACAGACATGGTTGATCCACTCAAAAAACCGGCCCGGCTGTTGCATCAGCCGGGCATGATCTTATGGAAGGGGGCGGGCGCCGCCCGGAATCATGCGCCCTCACCTAGCAGCTCGATACATTCCCTGAACTGCCTGCGCCGATAATCACTGAAGCCGATGCCGTTTGACAGCGCGTCAAACCGCGCCGTGTCCGCCCGCCCCAGCCCGACTGTAAACTCGTCCGGCAACGGAACCTTACAATGAATACCGGTCAGCCTGCGCGCCAGGCGTATGGTTTCGAGATGTCCGCCGATCAGACCCGCGATGCGTCTGGCGCCGCGCAGATCGAGCTCCTCTATTTCCTGCCACCGATCGAGCAGGCGCTCCAGAGAATTGAAATGCGCGAGTAACCGCGCCGCGGTCACCGGGCCGACACCGGGCACGCCCGGCACGTTATCAACCGGATCACCCGCGATCGCGAGCATATCGGCAATCTGCCCGGGTGATACGCCGAAACGCCTGGTAATCTCTTCACCGTTGAGCTTGGCGCCCCGGCCGAAGTCCCACCACAGATCGTCGCCCTCGACCAACTGGGCAAGATCCTTGTCGCTGCTGACGATGACCACCGGGTGTCCGTCAAGACGGGCGCGCGCGGCGAGCGTGCCGATCAGGTCATCTCCCTCATAACAGTTGTCCGCGATTTCGCTCACCCCCATCGACCGCACCAGTTCCCGGCACTGCTCGAACTGATGCTTGAGTTCAGGCGGCGCCGGATCGCGGTTGGCCTTGTAAGCCGGGTAGATCTCGTTGCGATGCGATTGCTCAAGACTTTCGTCAAACACGAATACAACATGCCGCGGACGCACCTGCCTCAAAAAACGCACGGCGAAGTCAAAAAAGCCGTACAGCGCATTGACCGGCTGCCCGTCGGCGCCGACCAGCGTGTCGGGCATGGAAAACCAGGCCCTGAAGATATAGATGCTCGAATCAACCAAGTAAACCGGCGGCATTCTTCAACGCACCACTTTGATCAATTGCCCGGGTTGAGGTTCACCGTCGGGATACATTCCGTTCAGCAACCGCAACTGCTCCTCGGCGTGGTGCGAAAATCCTGATTGCGCGGCCAGCGAAGCAAAAGTGTCGCCGGGTTTGATGGTCAGCAGAGCGATTCGGGCCGGTTTTGCCAGATCACGCTCGGCGGCGTTCAGCGGCCGCAGACTGCCCATGGTTTCAAGAAACAATGCGTCATTTTTCGCAAATTCTTCGTCGCTGCGGCTGCCAGCGCGGAACAGATAGGCTTTCTTTCCGAAAAACACCACCGCGATACGCGCATCCCGCATCCCGTAAGGCGTCTTCATATTGGTCACGACGGTGTAGCTGTCGAGCGCCGAGCCCGACAGAGCCGAGCCCTGCAAGTCTTTTTTTTTCAGTTTGCGCGCCAGAAATTGCCGGGGCTCCTCCTTGCGGTTCCGATCTTCGGCGGTGAACGTAATAAAAGAAGTGTCGGCGGTGTTGCGTCCCAGAACGTGAGTCGGCCGGTTGCTGATGAGCCATTCGTCGGGAAAACTGAAAGTGATATCGAGATCACGATGATAAAATCGCGAATTCCTGATGACGCCCTCTTTCTCTGACGAGCCGAACGTCATGCCTTCGATCTTTTTGAGAAAAATCCGGGGGTCGTCGGGCAGATAGTCCGCGCTTTTTATTTCTGAAGCCGCGGCGATGACCTCCTTGAGCCGGTCGTCGTTTTTGGGATGGGTCGCAAACACGCCGTGATAAACATTCGGTTTGCGATTCTGCTCTTTCGCCAGCTGTTTCTCAAATTCTTCCTGCTCCTTGAGCACCTCCAGAACGCCCAGCATTTTTTGCGGGTCGTGGCCGATCCTCGCGGTGTATTCAGCGCCGAGCCGATCGGCTTCCAACTCCGCCTCGCGACCGTAGCCCCTGATAATGGCGAGGCTCAATATATTGACCAGATCACCGGTGTAGCTGTTTCCGCTCGCTCTCACGACAACCTCCGCAAGGATTGAAGCCAGCGTTGACTTGGTGTGCTGACGCACGCCGTGGCGCGCCGTAACGTGACCGATCTCGTGTGCAATCACGCCCGCGAGTTCGGCCTCCGACTTCATATAGACCATGATGCCGCGCGTGATGTAAATATAGCCGCCCGGCAACGCAAATGCGTTGATCTGTGGTGAATCAAGCACTGTGAAATGGTAGATTAGGTGGTCTCTGTGACTTGTCTCGGCCAGTTTGTTGCCGAGTTTATTGACGTACGCCCGTATCGCCGGGTCGTCATACTCGCCGCCGTACTGGCGCAATATGCTGGGGTGCAGGGATTTGCCGATCTCGAGTTCCTGATCCTCGCTGATGAAGACCAGTTCCCTGCTGCCACTGACCGGATTGACGGCGCACGCCGCGAGGCACAACGGCAACAACAGCGACGGCAGAAAATTCCGTATCCGCTTACGGACAATTGATGATCTCAACAGCATCGGGGTGGCGAATTGTCAACGTTCTGAATGACGACTTGTCATTATAGACCCAACCCCTCGCGATCATGCAGGCGCCCGAAAAATCAGGCGATAAACTTTCCGCAAGCGGCTTCAGAACGCCGTCGAAGTCGGCACGCCGCATCTTCAGGCGAAAACGCGGTGCGAGTTGAAGGTAAGTCGTTTTGCGCGTGTTTCTGGTGTGCTTGACACAGCCTTTGACCCGCATGAATCCCCCCCTGTTCACTTCCCTGGCCGCAATCGGGTCAAAATAGCGGTGCGACCACACGCCGACGGCGGCGGCACGCGCGGCTTGCTCAGCCTGGCGATAACAAAGCCGGTGCTTCAGGTTGGGCGGGAATGTCACCGCGTGCGCAAGCCCTTCGGCGATGAGTTGTGCGGCGAGGTTGACGCGCGATTCAGAATATAGACGTGCGCGAGCACGCGCCCGTAACGGTCTTTTCTCTCCTCGTCGTACTCCAAACCGACCCTCCCGGTAACCCGCCGCCGCAAAGCGTCGCGCGCACGCCCGGCGAGCGGCTCGCCGGGCCTGCTCTTGCGCGCGAGCTCGGGCGCGTTCAGGCCGATGATCCTGACTTTGGCGCCGTTGTCGAGCCACAAAGTGTCGCCGTCGTGGATGTAGCTGACCTGCGCCCAGCGCTCGATCGCCGCAGGCTTGCAGTCGCCGCCGACGCCCGCGGGAGCTTCATCTGCGGCGCATACCGCGAACAAAAGGCTCAGAAAAAGGATTGATGCGCTTCGCAAAGGCGAGGCAGGCAGGAAGAGATTGACGGCGCACTCAGGCAGTTTTACTTTTCTTGCCGTAGCGCCTGCGGAACTTGTCAACCTGCCCCGCGCTCTCAAGGATCTTGTGCTTGCCGGTATAAAACGGATGGCACGCCGAACACACCTCGACCGTAAGTTTCTCTTCGGCATAAGTCGAACGCACCGCAAAGCGGTTGCCGCAACTACAAGTAACTTCAACTTCCCGGTAATCGGGATGAATCCCCGGTTTCACTGTCATTCTCCTGTCACAGGGCGCGTATCATACGCAAATCACGCGCGCGTCTCAAGCGCCTGTATGAAGCCACGCCCTTCGGAACAGAATGGGGCGGATGTTTTGCAGACATGCGGTAGGGCGTCGGGTTGTTGGGTCCCCGCCGCGGTCGCCGGTTGTTATCGCAACCCGGATGACCCGGCAGGCAAGCGTTGACCCCCGCAAATCATCTTTAACCAGCTCAGGCGCCCCGTACATTTTCGGCTTCATGCAGAGCCAGCGACGACATTTCACTTTGATCCGCGCGTGATTGCAGAAAAACGCCCTGAACCTCGTTCAAAAAGCGCATCCCGAGCGGCGTCGCCCGCACCCTGCCGTCGCCACGCTCTATCAATCGCCGCGCTTGCAACCCGGCCAGACGCAGTTTCAACACGCCAAAATCCACTTGCGTACGCGCCGTGAACAAAATTTCGTCGAAGCCGCCGGTCAGGCGCAAGGCGTTCAGCATGAACTCGAACACGGCCTCCTCTTTACCGACGTGTCTGCGCCGTGCGCAAAACGCCCGCGCGGCATAGGCATCCAGATAGCGGTCCGGATGGCGGCGCTTCTCGAGACGCAAAATACCGCCGTCGGCGAGCGTCAGCTTCGCGTGCGCGCCGCTGCCGACGCCGAGGTAGTCGCCGAAACGCCAGTAGTTGAGGTTATGGCAACAGCGATGCCCCGGCTGCGCGTAGGCTGACACTTCGTAACGCGCATAGCCCGCATCGCGCAACAGCCCCTGCGCGTACGTCTCCAGACGCCACGCTGATCCGTCATCGGGCAGTTCGGGCGGCTGTGCGTAAAACAACGTACCGGGTTCAAGCGTCAGTTGATAGTAGGAAATATGCTCGGGCTTCAGCGACACAGCCTGCCCAACGTCGGCCACCCCCTGCCCGAAAGTCTGTCCCGGCAAGGCAAACATCAGGTCGAGGTTGACGTTGTCAAACCCGGCGTCGCGCGCCATCTCAAAAGCCGCCTGCGCCTCGCGCGCGTCGTGCACCCGGCCGAGACGGCGCAACATATCGTTGTCAAAACTTTGCACGCCGAGCGAAAGACGATTGACACCGGCTTGTCTGAACGCCGCAAACTTTTCGGCATCGGCGCTGTCGGGGTTGGCCTCAAGCGTGATCTCGACGTCCGCCACCAGCGGCAGTCGCGCGCGCACTCCGTCGAGTATGGACGCGATCGCTTCGGCGCTGAAAAGGCTCGGCGTGCCGCCGCCGATAAAAACGCTGATGACTTCGCGCCCCCGCAAATAAGACAGATCACATTCGAGGTCGGCGAGCAACGCCTGAACGTACTGTGCTTCCGGCGGCGCCTGCCGCACCGCGTAGGAATTGAAGTCGCAATACGGGCACTTGCGCTCACACCAGGGCGCGTGAATGTAAAGGGAGATCGGCGGCGCGTCGGTCACAAACTCCGCCATGTCAACCGTCAAGACGCCCGGCGAGCAGGTTGCGCAAACGCGCAAACGCTTGTGCCCGATGACTGATCAGGTTCTTCGTCGCGGGCGAAAGTTCGGCCGCGGTGCAGCCATGTTCAACGACGAAGAAAACCGGGTCGTATCCGAATCCATTTCTGCCCCGCGGCGACTTCACCAGACGGCCTTCCCAAACCGCCCCGGCGACCAGAACCTGATCGTCATCGGGCTCCATATAAACGGCGGCACAATGAAACCGCGCATTGAGTTGATCCTCGGCAAACGGCTCGATGCGCTCGAGCAGCAACTTGAGATTGTCAGCGTCATTTGCATTGTCGCCGGCATAGCGCGCCGAGCGCACGCCCGGCTCTCCGCCGAGCACATCGACTTCGAGGCCGGAATCTTCGGCAATCACCGCCAACCCCGTGCGTTCACACGCATAACGCGCCTTGATCATCGCGTTTTCAGAAAAACCGGCGCCGTTCTCGGGCGGCGTTTGCAGGCCGAAATCACTCTGCGGGCGGACTTCAAGCCCGAACCCGTCGAGCACCGCGGCGATCTCAGCCAATTTATTCCGGTTTGAACTCGCCAGAACAACTTCTTTGGCGGCAGCGTTCATTGCGCCAACACTTCGCGTTGCAGTTGAATAATGACCTGCGTGCCGTCGCGCGCGAGCTCGAGCATCGCGTCAAGTTCGTCGCGGCGGAATGCGTGCCCCTCGGCGGTTCCCTGGATCTCGACGAATTGCCCCGCTTCGTTCATCACGACGTTCATGTCGGTCTCGGCGTTGCTATCTTCGCAGTAGTCGAGATCAAGCACCGGCTTGCCTTCGCAAATGCCGACCGACACCGCGGCCACCGCGCCGTGAAGGGGATTTTTGTTCAGCGTGGAACGCCTGAGCATCGAGGTCACCGCATCGTGCAGGGCGACAAAAGCGCCGCTGACGGCAGCCGTGCGCGTGCCGCCGTCCGCCTGCAGCACGTCGCAGTCGAGCACGATCGTGCGCTCGCCCAGCGCCTCGAGGTCCATCACCGACCGCAACGCGCGCCCGATCAGGCGCTGAATCTCGACCACGCGCCCCTGCTGGCGTCCCCTGACCGCTTCGCGTTGCGTGCGCGTGTGGGTGGCACGCGGCAACATGCCGTACTCGGCGGTCACCCAGCCCTTCCCGCTGCCTTTCAGGAAAGCCGGGACGCGCTCGTCAACGCTGGCGGTACAAAGCACGCGCGTACGCCCGAACTCGGTCAGAACCGATCCTTCGGCGTATTCAGTGTACGCGCGAGTAAAACGGATCGCGCGTAACTCGCCGTCTCCTCGGTTGTCCTTTCTCATGGGTTGGGAATAATCAGGTTCAAGTTTTACTGTATAGTCTCAATTATACGGAACTTAGGCTGGAGCGGGTACACCATGACCTGCAGCATGACGGCATTCGCCAGAAAAGAACGCCCCACGGAATTCGGCATTCTCAGTTGCGAAATCAAAACGGTCAACCACCGCTATCTCGACGTGTCGGTGCGCACGGCGGAACCGGCGAGGAAGTCGGAGCCGGACATCGTGAAAAAAGTGCGCGGGAGACTTGCACGCGGACGGGTTGAATGTTTTTTCAACGTGCAAAGAAATGACACCGGGGCAACGCCGGGGGTGAATATGCAGGCACTCGCCGCGCTGGCGGAAGAAATGCACAAGACCCGGGATAAACTGCACGACGCGAAAATTGAAACGACGCCGGTTTCGGTGATTGAGGTGATGAAATGGCCGGGTATCATCAATGCCGACGAACCCGACGCCGAGCGAATGCACGAAAGCGTAATGCAATTACTCGACACGACGCTTGATGATCTGATCGACGGCCGGCGTGAAGAAGGAATGAGATTGCAGGAGTTCATACTCGAGCATTGCGGCCAACTGGAAAAGATCATCGCGCAGTTGCGTGAACGCTATCCGCAGGCGCTTGCCGAGATGCGTGAAAAGCTCAACCGCCGCCTCGCTGAAATGAACCTCGAAATCGACCCAGAGCGCTTGGCGCAGGAAGCGGCGCTGCTGGCACAAAAGTTTTATATCGGCGCCGACATAACGGAAGAGATTGACCGCTGCGCGAGTCATACGCAGGAACTGAAAGCCGTCTTCAAACGCAAGGAGCCGATAGGCAGACGGCTCGATTTTTTGATGCAGGAATTGAACCGCGAAGTGAATACTATATCCTCGAAGTCCGCCGATATCGCAACGACGCATTCGATGGTTGAAACCAAAGTCCTGATTGAAAAAATGCGCGAACAGATCCAGAACATAGAATAAGCCGAAATCAACATGAGCACGGAAAAAGTCATCATACTCGCGACCGGCGGCACTTTTGACAAAGTGTATTACGACGCCCTGAGCGACTACCGGATCGGCGACCCGCAGGCTTCAAAGATCCTGGAGCAGGCCGGCGTCGGCTTTGACTACGACGTCGAGACGTTGATCCGAAAGGACAGCCTCGACATCACCGACGACGACCAGCGTCGGATCAGGGAATGGGTTGAGACCAACGAAAACAGGCGCTTCGTGATCACACACGGCACCGACACCATGGTCGAAACCGCAAAAGCGCTGGGCACGCCGTCCGGAAAAACCATCGTGTTGACCGGCGCGATGCAACCCGCACGGTTCAAAAACACCGACGCCGACTTCAATCTCGGCTTCGCGCTCGGCGCCGCACAGTCGTTGCCGGCGGGCGTGTATATCGCCATGCACGGACGGATTTTCACGCCCGACAAGGTGGCAAAAAACCGGAACGCGGGGCGATTTGAAAGTCAATAACCGCGGTTTGTCCCTGCCGGCGCCCTGGACTGTTCTCCGCACGGTACGCAAACTTGAAATCCGCCCGGGCACCCCTATATAGAACCTGTGAAGATACAGGCGCATTAATCAAGGAGGTGCACAATGTACTTGACACAATATGATCCCGCTTTCAACCTGGCCCGCTACTTGTGGGATCCGGTGACTTCACCGAAGGCTGAACGGTCTCTGGCGCCGACCGCCGACGTCATTGAAAAAGACTCGGAATGGCTGTTCCGGGTGGATATGCCGGGTGTCGAGAAAGGCGACATCGACATCCAACTCGACGGCGATCAACTGGTTGTTTCAGGAAGACGGCACGAGCACACCGAAGAGAAAAAAGACGGCTACACCTACATCGAGAGGGTGGACGGCATTCTCGAAAGGCGCTTCGTGCTGCCGGAAACCGCGCATCGTGACAGGATTAGCGCAAAAACCAAAAACGGCGTCCTCGAGATCCATGTCGAAAAGCAGCCGGAGGTGAAACCCCGTAAAATCTCGGTGGAAGAGCACTAAGATACGGCTTTCCACCGACGCCGGAAAATTGCTGTGGCGGCTTTCCGCCACGGCGTTTTTTTAGTATCCGCAAATATGAAACAGACGCCGCACAATTCAGACCGGCGGTCGCGAACGGCATCCGCGCTGATCGCGGGCGCCTCGCTGCTGGGCCTGAGCATCACTTCAGGCGCCGCGCCGACCGGATTGCTGCACGGAACACCAACGCTCGCACCGATGCTCGAAAAAGTCCTGCCGGCGGTCGTACACGTCGAAACCGAAGCAACGATCCTGGTCTCCCGGCGATTGCCCTTCGGCGATCCGTTCTTCGAGCGCTTTTTCGGCGCACCTCCCCCGCAGCAGCAGAGAAAACGCGGCGGGTTCGGTTCGGGCGTGATCATTGACGCCGAAAAGGGACACGTCATCACCAACAACCACGTGGTCGCAAAAGCCGACAACGTCATCGTCTCCCTTTCCGACGGGAGACGCTTTGAAGCCGAAGTGATCGGCGCGGATCCGGATACCGACGTCGCAATCCTCAGAATTGAGGCCGACGACCTGACGGAAATCAACATCGGCGACTCCGCCCGATTGAAGGTCGGTGATTTTGTCGTTGCGATCGGCAACCCCTTCGGCCTCGGGCAGAGCGTAACCTCGGGCATCGTCAGCGCGCTTGGGCGGAGCGGCCTCGGGATTGAGTCCTACGAGGACTTCATACAGACCGACGCCCCGATCAATCCGGGCAATTCCGGCGGCGCACTGATAGACCTCACCGGCAACCTGATCGGCATCAACACTGCAATTCTCGGACCCCACGGAGGCAATATCGGCATCGGCTTTGCAATCCCGATCAACATGGCGATGGAAATCGCCGAACAATTGTTCGAGTTCGGCGAGGTTAAACGCGGCCTTCTCGGCGTTTCAATCCAGACGCTCACACCCGATCTCGCAAAGGCTTTCGACACGAAACGCGACTACGGCGTCGTCATCACCATGATTTCTCCCGACTCTCCGGCTGAAAGAGCCGATCTTCAGGTCGGAGACATCGTGCTGTCGATCAACGGCAAGGCGACGAAAACCGTCGCCGACATAAGAAACTTCATCGGGTTGCTCAGAGTCGGTTCAGAAATCTCGCTCGAGGTGCTCCGCGGCAAGCGCAAAATGAAAGTTGCAGCGGTTATCGAGGAGCGCAAAAGAACGACGATCGAAGGCGCCAAACTGGACAAGCGTCTCAGCGGCACGCTGATGCAGGTAGTCGAAACCGACGACGACGGACTGAACGGAAGCGCGGTACTCGTCAAAAAGATCAAGCCCGACAGCCCGGCCTACAGACAAGGCCTGCGCGAAGACGACCTGATCCTGGCGGTGAACAAGCACAGAGTCGAAAACTTCGGCGATTTCCGACAGGCGATCGTCGCCGGACGGCCGACCCTGCTGAGACTCCACCGCGAACGGCGCAGTTTGTTTCTTGTGCTGAAATAAATACGGATCAGCCGCCCGTCACCGGCGGAAAAAAAGCAACCTCGTCGCCGTCTCCAACCCGCGTGTCGGCTTGCGCATATTCATGATTGACGGCGCATAAAATGTCGCCGAGCGGCTTGCCTCCCGTCGCCGTACGCCACACGTCGCCGACGGTCTGTAACGCCGCAACGTCAAATGCATCCCCGGCTCTGCCCATCTCCTCTCTGAGGCTCGCAAAATACTTGACGGTGATCATTCACTTACTCCTCGGACGGCCCAGCCTGCATGATATACTTGTACTTCTTCCCGGACTTTCCTTCAACACTGCAAGACGGCGGCCGACAAATGGCACAACTGACTCATTTTAACAAGCGCGGGGAAGCCCGCATGGTTGACGTCGGCGACAAACAGGCGACGCACCGCGTGGCGGTTGCCGCAGGCAGCATCTTGATGCGCCCGGAAACGCTGGCCTTGATCCGCTCCGGCAACCACAAAAAGGGCGACGTGCTGGGCGCAGCGAGGATCGCCGGCATCATGGCGTGCAAAAAAACCGCCGAACTCGTGCCCCTGTGCCACCCACTGCCGCTGTCGTCGGCGACGGTGAAATTTGAGACCTGCGACGACCCCGCGCGCGTCCGATGCCGCGCTCAGGTGGAAACCCGCGCGCGCACCGGCGTCGAAATGGAAGCACTGACCGCCGTGCAAACGGCGCTGTTGACCGTTTATGACATGTGCAAAGCGACGGACCGCAGCATGACGATCAACAACGTCCGCCTGCTGAAAAAATCGGGCGGCCGATCAGGAGACTGGGAGCGCCCCGGCGAAGAACGCACAGCTGACTGAAGTGGTGATCGGCAGTCAGCCATGAAAATCTTCAAGCGCCTGACCCTGATCCTCACCGCAACCGCCGCGACGTTCATCGCCACATTGCTGTTCGTAGCGGCGAATATAGACCCGAACGACTACAAGAAAAAAATAGAAGCCGCCGTGGAACAGGCCACGGGACGCAAACTGCATATAGCGGGCAATATCGAACTGAAGCTGTTCCCGACCCTGAACCTGGATCTGGAGCACGTGTCGATCGACAACCCGGCGGGTTTTGAAGGCCGCTTCGTATCAGTCGAACGCATACTGGCGGGGCTCCACCTGCTGCCATTGCTGCAAAAGCGCCTCGAGATCGGAAAGATCACCCTGCATAAGCCGGAACTGGCGCTTCGCACTCTCGCCGACGGACGCACAAACTGGGAAGTTCCGGCGACAAAAAGCGCGGAGGCACCCCCCAGGCAACCCGCCGACGCAAAGCCCGACGAGATTTTCGCAATCGCCGGCTTCAGCCTGGCCGGCGTTTCAGTCGAGAAGGCGAGCGTGATCTGGCGCGACGCACGCACGCGGGAACACATCCGGGCGGACGCCGTCACTTTGAAAACCGGCGCGCTGGCGTCAGGCAAACCGACTAAGTTCAGCCTGAGCGGCACCGTCAGCGACAAACGCCGCGGATTGTCCGCCGACTTGAACCTCAATACGACGGTGCTGGTTGACCTGCCACACCGACACGTACACCTGGAAAAACTTGATTCCAGACTGCAACTGAACCGCGAAGGCGCAAAGCCGCTGAACGTCGGCGTCAACACCGACGCGATGATTGACTTGGCAAACCGGCGTGTCCACCTGAAAAAACTCGATTCCGAACTGCAACTGAATCGCGACGGCGCAAAGCCGCTGAACGTCGGCGTCAACGCCGACGCGGCGATTGACCTGGCGAAAGACACGGGCACGTTCAGCAAGCTGCTGGTCGCCGTCGATAATATCCGCATTGAAGGCGATGGCTCGGTCACCGGTATGCTTTCGAACAACCCCCGGGTCGACGCCAAACTTGGAAGCAACGCGTTTGATCTGCGCACGTTTGCCGATAAGTTCGACCTGCCGCTACCGAACACGGCCGACGACAGCGCATTCCACAGGTTCGCCGCCTCAGGCGATTTTACGGCGCATTTCGGAACCGGAAAAAGCAGCGCGACGATACACCGGTCGGAGGTGACACTCGACGACAGCCGACTACGCGTACAGGGCGATCTTGCGTGGTCGCCGTCGCTGCATATAACACTTGACGGCGAGTTGGACCGCATAAACGCAGGCCGTTATCTGCCGCCGGACAACACCAGCAGAAAATCCTCCGGCAAAATGAAAAATATCCACGTCGCCGATCTGCGCGCGCGGATCAGCACCGATAACAGGAAAACAAGCGTCTCGGTGCCGGCGGCAAAGATCTTCGGCGGGGATTTCAACGGGAAGATCTCCGTTGACAACGGTGCCGGCACAGACGGGACGCAACCGAAATGGCGCAGCAGCGGCAAGCTGAGCGACGCCAAAATCGGGCAGGTACTCGCCGCGCTCGGTATGGAAGACGATAAATCGCTGAAAGGCGCGGGTACCCTGTCATACAAATTGACGGCGGTGGGAGACGACGAAAAGACCTTGGCGCGCTCACTTGCGGGCTCGGTCAAACTGGCGCTTGCAAAAGGCGCGTTCAAAAACCCCGGACTTTCCCGCAACATCGAACGCGCCGTCGCTTTCCTGGAAAAACGCCCCGCCAGAAACGCTGGCAGGGAGCTGATCTTCAACCGGGTCAACGCGACTTTTTCCCTGAACAACGGCATCGCTGATAATCGCAACCTCGAAGTCGATATGCCGTTGCTGCATATCCGGGGAGCGGGACGCCTCGACCTGGTTCGCTCGCGAATAGATCATCAACTGCGCGCCGGGCTGCTCAGGCAAAAGCCCGAAGAGCGCATTTACATTCCGATAAAAATAAGCGGCAAACTCGACGATCTGAAGTATTCGATTGACTTTGAACAGGCCCTGCAAGAGGAGGCCGGACGCCGACTGGACCGCGAGACAAAAAAAGCAAAGAGAAAACTGAAGAAAAAAATCAAGGAGAAAAAAGACGTCCTGAAGGAAAAAGTCGGCGAAAAGATCAATGAGATCCTGAAAGACGCACTGAAACTGCCCTTCTGACGCAACTCACGAGCCGAACCCGCACCGCAGAACACACTCTCCGTCATGCTCCCGACCTTCAGTCACAGACTTCTCACCTGGTACGACCGCGAGGGACGCAAGGATCTGCCGTGGCAACTCGACAAAACACCCTACCGCGTCTGGGTGTCGGAGGTCATGCTGCAACAAACGCAGGCGCAAACGGTGATCCCGTATTTCAAGCAGTTCGTCGGGAAGTTTCCGACGCCGTCGGCACTGGCCGCCGCACGACCCGATGAAGTTCTCAGGCAATGGGCGGGCCTCGGCTACTACGCGAGAGCACGCAACCTGCATCTCGCAGCGCGCCGGGTATGCGAACGGTTCGGCGCCGAAGTCCCGCAACGGTACGAAGACCTGATCACGCTGCCGGGTATCGGGCGCTCGACCACGGGCGCCATCCTCGCGCTTTGCTTTGACCGGGCTTTTCCGATCCTCGACGGCAACGTCAAACGGGTCCTCGCGCGACACGAAGACGTCGCAGGCTGGCCGGGTGAAACCGCCGTCGCCCGGCGGCTGTGGGCTCTGTCGGAAGCGTTGTTGCCGCGCAAGCGCGTAGCCGACTACACCCAGGCGATCATGGATCTCGGTGCAACCGTTTGCACCCGTGTCCGCCCGCGTTGCGCCGACTGCCCTGTATCGCGGGACTGCAAAGCGCGGATCGGCGGGCACATCGCCGAACGCCCCGCGACGTGCCCGAAGCGGCGTAAACCGACACGCTCAACCGCAATGCTGATCATCACACACGACAACGAAGTGCTGCTGGAGCGACGACCCGCAACCGGCATCTGGGGAGGCCTTCTGTCCCTGCCCGAAGTCAGGCGAGCGAGTGATGCTCCGGCGTGGTGCCGCCGGCGACTCGGCTTCGATGCGAAACCGATCCGGTGGAGCCGCCTGACGCACGAGTTCACACACTTCAAGCTCAACATCGAACCGGTTGCAATTCATTTTCACCGGCCGCCGCACCGGATCATGGAAAGCAACAACCTTGTTTGGTGTAAAATACGCAACGCCGATGGCGCCGGCGTGCCGGCGCCGGTAAAAAAACTGCTGGCGCAACTTAACCAATCCGCAAAAACCACCGAGGTCAAGCATGACACGCACCGTTAAATGCGAAAAACTGAAACAGGAAGCGCCCGGACTTGAATATATGCCCTATCCGGGAGAATTGGGGCAACGCATCTATGACCATATCAGCCAACAGGCGTGGCAGGAATGGGTCAAGCATCAAACCATGCTGATCAATGAATATCACCTGACGCCGGTCGATCCGAAAGCGCGCAAATTCCTCGAACAGGAAATGGAAAAGTTTCTATTCGGAGAAGGTTCGGAAAAACCCGGGGAATACGTTCCTCCCAAAGAACAATAGGCACAGCGGCACCGTGGCCAGATAGCTCAGTCGGTAGAGCAGAGGACTGAAAATCCTCGTGTCGGTGGTTCGATTCCACCTCTGGCCACCACATTGCACCCCGACCGACTCGCGCCCGTGTGTACAATCCGCGGGCTTTTTAATCCGCAGATTACGCGGATTTTCGCAGGATCTCTTTTCTCGCGCCGCCTATTGTCTAGGCCTTCGGCATCAATGCGCGCCAGTCCGGCGCCGCCGGGCCGAAGGCGACAAAAGGCGGATTGATCAACGAGTCTTTGGTGTTATAACGCAGAGGGTTGCCGGAAAAATCGGTCAGCGAACCGCCGGCCTCCTCGAGTACGCACTGCCCGGCGGCGGTATCCCATTCACAGGTATTGCCGAAACGCGGATAAAAATCCACCTCGCCTTCGGCGATAAGGCAGCATTTAAGCAAACTGCCGCGCCGCACCAGATGGTGGCTACCTATTTTGCCGAGAAACGCCTCGGTGTCGGCGTCGGCGTGTGAAGAACTGACTGCAATGACGGGGCCGTCTTGCGCGGCGTCGCGCGTCCGGATCACCTGCTGCGAACCGTCGGCTGCGCGCTTACGCGCACCGCCGCCGGTCGTCGCCATATAGCACGCCCGCATGACCGGCACATAAACCACCCCCAGGATCGGACACTGCCGATGGATCAACGCGACGTTGATCGTAAAATCATCGTTCTTTTTCACAAATTCGCGCGTGCCGTCGAGCGGATCCACGAGCCAGTAACTTTCCCATTTGCCGCGTTGAGAAAAAGCGATATCCGCGCTTTCTTCAGACAGCAGCGGCAACCTCGGTTCGATCCGCGCCAACCCCTTCTTGATCGTCTCGTGCGCAAACAGATCAGCCTCCGTCAACGGAGACTGATCCTCTTTGTACTCAACTTGAAAATCCCGCCGGTATATCCTGCAAACCCCGACGGCGGCTTCTTCGGCAACGCCGACCACCAACGCAAGCAGCGCCTCGAGGTCAAAAGGCGCGGCTGAAGGCATTGCCTTCAGCCTCGGGTCCAGCGTTTGAACCGTTTCTTGCAGTAATGCAGCAATGAATCGTAATCCGGAAAGTACAGATCAAACCCGTCTTCGGCGGGGGCGTCAAACTCGCAATAGTCGTTGGAGTGGTCGCGGCAGATCTGGGGGCGGTTTTCGTAAATGCCGCACAGCCCGCCCGGGCGCAAATGCGTACATGCCGTCTCAAACAGCAGACACCAACCGTCTTCGTCTTTATAAACCTTCACTCCCTTGTGAGAAACCTGCCACAGCAGATGCTCAAAATCATCTTTGCTTCTCGGCGTATCAATCTCCTGAGTTACATAAAGACAGCATTTGCTATTTACGCAAAACCCGCATTTGTTCTCCGCCGTGAATTTGACATTCTGCTCGACACGCACCGGAATATTCCCGAAATGAGTCATTTTTGCCTCTTCGTGTCAATACTTAATCATGGTACCCGACCGGGCCGGGATACAGACCGGGCGGTATTATAAATGACCGGGCGGCACGCACCAAGTATAATCACCTCTTTTCAACCCGAGGTATCAGCACGAGATGGAAATAAAGACGGCCGGTTTCTGCATCGGCGAAGTCATCAGGCATAAACTCTTTGACTACTACGGGGTCATTTACGACATCGACCCGATTTTCATGGGCAGCGACGAATGGTACGAAACGGTCGCCAAGACCCGCCCTCCCAAAGACCAGCCGTGGTATCACGTGCTGGTTGACGACCGCAGGGGGGCGGCGACTTACGTCGCCGAAAAAAACCTGCAAAGCTGTTCCGAGTTCAGGGAAATAAACCATCCGCTGGTGGATCTGTACTTTGAAGGCCATGACAACAAGGCTTACTCGATAAGATCCCCGGTCGTGTAACCGGCGTCCCGCCATGCCGCTGTTCGATAAACTCAAAAGTCTTCTGAACGCAGAACAGGCGCAGAAAAACGACGCGACAAACGTCCTGCAACTTGCCAACGCGGTGTTACTGGTCGAGATCAGCCACGCCGACTTTGAAACCGACCCGCGCGAACTCAAGGCGGCAGCAAAGCGGCTGGCGCAACGCTACGAATTGACCGATGCCGACGCCGACACGCTACTGAACACCGCCCTCGCCGAACACGAGCAAAGCGTGTCGCTGCATGACTACCTTACGGTCATCAACGACAACATGGATCAGGATGAAAAGGCCGGACTGATCGAGGATCTGTGGTCGATCGCCTACTCCGACGACAAACTCGACTGCCACGAAGAGCATCAGGTGCGAAAAATCGCCGACCTGCTGCACGTGCCGCACGTACGCTTTATTCAGGCCAGGCACCACGCCCGGAACAGTTGACCCGGTCAACCACGGGTGATCCGATACAACGCGATCTCCCCCATCAGGTTCGGCGCCAGGCGTATGCCGAAACTGTCGCGGTGTGCATAATCCACGGCCGCGCGTTCAATAATGCGTATTCCGCGCTCCCGGCACAGGTTTTCAAAATCCCTGAGCGTGCAAAGGTGAATGTTCCCGGTATTGAACCAGTCTTCGGACAGCACTTTTGTCACCGGCATCGCACCCCTGAAAAACAACTGCCACCGGCTTTTCCAGTAGCCCATATTTGGAAAAGTAATAATGCCTTCCCTGCCTGTGCTCAGCATCTCATCGAGCAACTTCGCCGGGTAATGCACCGCCTGCAGGGTTTGCGTCATCACCACGTAATCAAAACGGCGACGTCCGAAGTAACCCGACAAGCCCTTGTCGAGGTCGGCCTGAATGACGTTCACGCCACGTTCGATGCAACGAACAATGTTGGCGCTGTCTATTTCCAGGCCGATACCCTCGATGTCGCGGGTCTCGGACAGATGCCCCAGCAACGTGCCGTCGCCGCAACCGAGATCGAGCACGCTCGACCCGTCCTCGATCCATTCGCAGATGATCTCGAGGTCAGCCCGCACCGTCCACCTCCGCGTTCACGCGCTCCATATAGGCGTGCAACACCGCCAGGTACCGGGGGATCGGCTTCAGAAATGCGTCGTGCCCGTCGGCAGACTCCACTTCCGCGTAGATCACCGGCTTGTTCGCGGCCAGCAAAGCTTCAACGATTTCACGCGAGCGCTCCGGCGCAAAACGCCAGTCGGTCGTAAACGAAAGCACCAGAAACTTCGCAGTGGTCGCGGCGAAAGCCGCCGACAGGTTATCTTCATAGTCGGCGGCCGGGTCAAAGTAATCCAGCACTTTGGTCATCAGCAGATAAGTGTTCGCGTCAAAGCGATCGACGAAAGACTCTCCCTGATAACGCAGATAGCTTTCAACCTGGAAATCCACGTCAAACCCGAAACCGAGCTTGCCTTCACGCTGTTCCCGCCCGAATTTCTCGCGCATCGCGTGATCCGACAGATAAGTGATGTGTCCGAGCATACGCGCGAGCATCAATCCCTTGCGCGGCTGGCCACCGGCGTAGTAATGCCCGCCTCGGAAGTCGGGGTCGGAGATGATCGCCTGCCGCGCCACTTCATTGAAAGCGATGTTCTGGGCCGACAGTTTTGACGCGGCGGCGATCACCACGGCATGCCGCAGGTCGTCGGGATAATCTATCGCCCACTGCATCGCCTGCATCCCGCCGAGACTGCCGCCGATGACCGCGGCCCAGCACCTGATGCCGAGCTCTTCGGCGAGATAACGCTGGCTTCTTACCCAATCCGCGACGGTGACGATGGGAAAATCTGCGGCATATAAGCCGCCGGTTTCAGGGTTGACCGTATTCGGCCCGCTGCTGCCCTTGCACCCGCCGATGTTGTTCGGGGACACCACGTAAAACTTATCCGTGTCAAACGGCTTGCCGGGCCCGATACAGGTGTCCCACCACCCCGGCCTTTTGTCCTCGATCGAGTGATAACCCGCCGCGTGCTGGTCACCCGACAAGGCGTGGCAGACCAAAATCGCATTGGTCTTATCCGTATTCAGCTCGCCGTAAGTCTCGTAAGAGATCCTGAATTCGGGCAGACTGCGCCCGCAATCCAGAGGCAGCTCGCGTTGGATCCGTATCTCGCGGGGCTCGACAAGCCCCACGGAATCTGGAGGAATGGTGTCCGGCATGATCTTGCTCGTGTTCGCTGTGGCTGCAATTATAGGCTGTATGTATGAAGGAAACTGACACACCGGTTCAAACGTCGGCTTGCGCCTCAAGGGGCTCTGCGAAACCGCCTCTTCGCTTATCGATCAGGGGGCGACCATCGGAACCAAAGTCGGCGGAAACCGGACATCGGCATTTCGGAACAGACACGGCTGATCCGCTGCTGATGCGCTCAAGGTCAGGCCATTATGAAGTGGGAAAGATCATCTTGCGGCACTGTGACCCTGAAGCGGGAATTCCAGGCGTTTCATTTTCCCTTGACAGAAACCTCGACAGGCTCCATATTGTTAGCCATCACAGAAACGAAAATACTGCAAAAAATATAGAAAAATGCTCGATGAATTAAGGAATATCGCCGCCGTTCAGATGGGACACTCTTTCCGCTCGCGTCTGGAGCAGGTGCCGGGGGGAAATGTAGCGGTGATCCAGATGAAGGATCTCGGCGACGACAACCGGCTGGACGGCAGAAATCTGGCGCTCACCGAGATGCCGGAGGTGAAAGAACACCACCGGATACGGCAGAACGATCTGATATTCCGCTCCCGTGGCATGACCAACACGGCGGTGCTGGTTGACCGGGAACTTAAGCGTGCCGTCGTGGCCGCCCCGCTGTTGCGCGTGCGTGTGAACAATGCGACTGTTTTGCCCGGGTACCTCTGCTGGTTCATCAATCTGCCAGCCTCTCAGGCTTTCCTGCAAAGCCATGCCACGGGTACGACCATGCGGATGATCGGCAAAAAAACGTTAGACGCGCTCGACGTGCAAATCCCAAACCTGAAAACACAGCAGCGCATTATCGAGCTAAGCCGGCTCGCCGACAAAGAACGGCTTCTGCACACACGCCTGGCACAACGGCAAAGACAACTGGTGGACGGGATTTTAATGCGGGCTGTATCGACTTCGCAGTGCCGGGATCAACCCCTGACAGGAGAATAAGCAATGAGGAAAGTCCGACAAGAAGACATCAATAAAGCCGCCTGGGATGCCTGCGACACGTTCCGGGGAGTGCTGGACCCGGCTCAATACAAGGATTACATCCTGGTCATGCTGTTTTTGAAATACATCTCCGATATATGGAACGATCACTACCAAAAATACTGCAAGCGATATCGCAACGACAAGGCACGCATCCGCCGCCGGCTGAAACGCGAGCGCTTTGTCCTGCCCGCGGACAAAAGTTTCTATGACCTTTACGAAAGCCGCAACGAAGCCAACATCGGCGAACTCATCAATATCGCGCTGGAGTCCATCGAAACCAAAAACAAATCGAAATTGGAAGGCGTGTTCCGCAACATCGACTTCAACTCGGAAGCCAATCTCGGCCAGACCAGAGACCGCAACCGCCGCTTGAAAACCCTGCTTGAAGACTTGAACAAGCCTGAACTCGATATGCGCCCGAGCCGGGTTCCCGAAGACGTGATCGGCAACACCTACATCTACCTGATCGAGCGCTTTGCTTCCGACGCCGGCAGGAAAGCAGGCGAGTTCTACACCCCGCACAAGGTGTCCGAACTGGTAGCGAAACTCTGCGCCCCCAGGCCCGGCGCGCGCATCTGCGACCCGGCCTGCGGTTCCGGCGGCCTGCTGATCGAAGCGGCGCGCGTCGTCAGAAACGATGATTACGCCCTCTACGGCATGGAAGTCAACGGCAGCACCTGGGCATTGGCGAGAATGAACATGTTCCTGCACGGCGCCGACTCCGCCCGAATTGAATGGTGCGACACCCTGACTTCCCCTACGCTGGTGGAAAACGACCGCCTGATGAAGTTTGACAACGTGGTTGCCAATCCACCGTTTTCGCTGAAGAAGTGGGGTGCCGAAGCCGTCACGGAAGATCCCTACAAACGCTTCTGGCGCGGAGCACCTCCGGCGTCCAAAGGCGATTACGCTTTTATCAGCCACATGATTGAAATTGCGATCGGAAAAAAAGGCCGGGTCGCGGTGGTGGTGCCGCACGGCGTTCTGTTCCGCGGCGGCGCCGAAGGCCGCATCCGCCGTAAACTGATTGAAGACAACCTGCTCGATGCCGTCATCGGCCTGCCCGGCAACCTGTTCCCGACGACCAGCATCCCGGTCTCGATCCTGATCTTTGACCGCTCGCGTGAAAAAGGCGGCACCAAAGCACGGCGCAAAGACGTGATCTTCATTGACGCCAGCAATAATTACCATCCGGGCAAGAACCAGAACGCCCTGCTGGACGAACACATCAAGAAGATCCTGAAAACCTGCAATGCGCGCAAGGACGTTGAAAAATACGCTCATGCCGCCAACCTTGACGAGATTGAGGAAAACGACTTCAACCTGAACATCCCGCGCTACGTGGATACCTTTGAGGAGGAAGAGGAAATAGACATCGACGCGGTGCAGCGGGAGATTGATCAACTTGAAAAAGAATTGTCCAAGGTGCGGGCGAAGATGAAGAGAAAGATGAAGGAGATCGAAAGATGAATCAAAAACAGTTAAGCAGGGTAAAGCCGGAACACCGCCGGGCCTTTGAAGAGATCCGCCGGCGTACCGAAAACGGACATGAATTCTGGTCGGCAAGAGACTTGCAGACGATTTTGGGGTATGCCGAATGGCGAAACTTCGCGGAGGTTATAGGAAAGGCGAAAATCGCCTGTTTGCAGTCAGGACAGCCTGTGGAAAACCATTTTATTGGAGCCAACAAAATGGTCAGTCTGGGCTCCGGGGCAAAGCGTGAAGTCAGGGATCACCACCTTTCCCGCTATGGCGAAAGACTTGTAGACGCCCGATGAAAGCACACGGGGACTTGAGAATAAAAGCTGAATAAAACGAACTGGTCACAAGTTATGACCGCTTGGCGAATCTCAGATATGTTCCTACTTGCCCCTTCATCTTCACGGAACAAGCCGTCACGATGCTTTCTGCCGTGTTGCATAGCAAAACAGCAGTGAAGATCAGAATACAGATTATGCAGACCTTTGGGAAGCTGATACAAAGATGAAGCCACAGGTGACACAGATCGGCACAAGTAAAATCAGGAGACAGCGGATGAAAGGGCAAAAAAACATCAAAGAGATTGTCATCTACCAAGCCAAGAGCGGCCAGATAGAATTTCGCGGAGATTTTGTGCGCAATACAATTTGGGGTAACCTGAATCAAATCGCAGAGTTGTTTGGCAGAGATAAGTCTGTCATTTCCCGTCATATTAAAAATATATTCAAATCCCAAGAATTAGAACCAACGTCAGTTGTTGCAAAAATTGCAACAACTGCTCCAGACGGTAAAACGTATCAGGTGGCTCATTATAATTTAGACGTCATTCTCTCGGTTGGCTATCGCGTGGATTCAAAACAAGCCAGCCGTTTTCGTATCTGGGCCACAAGAACGCTTAAGCAGCACCTGATAAAAGGCTACACCATCAATAAAAAACGTATTGCAAAAAATTACGAAACGTTTATGCAGGCAGTTGACGGTCTCAAAAAACTACTGCCAGAAAACGATCAAATCCTTACACGGGATGCCTTGAAACTAGTGGAAACCTTTGCCAGTACCTGGTTTTCCCTGGATGCATACGACACCCGAAATTTTCCCGAAAACGGCGCAACAAAAAAAGAAATTGCTTTCAAGGCTGGTGAGTTGGTGCAAGCACTGCATGAATTCAAATTGAAATTAATTTCCAAAAAGCAGGCGACTAAACTTTTCGGCCAAGAGAGAAGTAAAGACGCCTTGCACGGAATTCTCGGCAACGTGTTTCAATCCTTCGACAGCCAAGCTCTGTATCCGACAGTTGAAGAAAAAGCTGCACATCTTCTCTATTTTACAGTGAAAAATCATCCCTTCACGGATGGCAACAAACGTAGCGGCGCATTTGCGTTCGTATGGTTTTTGCGCAAGGCGGGAATCCTGCCGACAACCATCACTCCGGAGGCTCTCACAACCCTGACACTGTTGGTGGCAGAGAGTAACCCGAAGGATAAGGACAAGATGATCGGGCTGATTCTGCTATTGCTACAGAAAAGGCATGGATAACCGGCAAAAAGAACAAAACGATATGATACTGGAAACACTGTCCATGGTAAGGATTCATGAAAATATGAGTTTTATATCTGTCGAATTCACCGCAATCAGGAGCACGAGCAGTGATGAATAAAAAGGCGGTTACGGGCAAAGCGCTGCCGAAAGGATGGCGGAAGGTGAAGCTAGGAGAAACAGGTTTAGTCCACTCCGGTGGAACACCACCAACCCGAGACGAGAATAACTGGAACGGAGATATCTTTTGGTTAACACCATCAGAAGTTACTAAACTATCTCAAAAACGCATTGATTCCACTGAAAGACAGATAACTCAAAAGGGACTCTCCAGTACAACTTTGCTCCCCTCAAATTGCCTTATCGTATGTACTAGAGCAACTATAGGGGATTGCTGTATTAATATCGTTCCTATGGCAATCAATCAAGGCTTCAAATGCATACAACCCTACAAAAACCATTCAGTTGTATTTTTATATTACGCCCTTCAATTGCTAAAGCAACAATTAATAAAATTGTCCTGCGGAAATACCTTTGGTGAAGTTCAAACGAAAGATTTTGAAAATATTCAAATTCCAATTCCTACCTTCCCCGAACAAAAAGCCATTGCTTCCTTGCTTGAAACTTGGGACACAGCGATTGAGAAAACGGAGGCACTTATCGCCGCCAAGTCAAAGCGGTTTGAGTGGTTGGTTAAAACAATAATTGAATCTAACCGCAAAGATGAATGGAAAAAGGCAAATCTAGATGAGGTCTTTTCTTTTATGAAGGGTTCTGGTTTATCTAAAAGCGCAATTACGGAACAGGGGCGGCATAAATGCATTCTTTATGGTCAACTATATACGACATATGGGGAGATTATCGAGGAAATTACAGCACGAACCAACTCTCAGGATGGAACATTGTCGAAAGTCGGGGATGTACTCATTCCTGCATCTACAACAACATCAGCCACCGACCTTGCAAATGCAACAGCAATCCTTGAAAACGATATTCTACTTGGTGGTGATATTAATATCCTTCGTCCTAAAAAAGAAAACACTGATGCCAACTTTTACGCTTATTACTTAACTCATTACAAAAAGGAGGATTTAGCTAAAGCTGGACAAGGCATAACTATAATTCATCTATACAACCAAAATATAAAATACATTGAAGTTGATGTTCCTCCGCCATCAGAACAAAAATCTATTGCCAATACCTTAAAAACAGCTCAGCGGGAAATTACATCGCTGAAGCAGCTTGTCGAAAAATACCGCGCACAAAAACGCGGCTTGATGCAGAAATTATTGGCTGGAACATGGGCAACCAAAGGAGAGATGACATGAAATTTGCATATGTAGATGAAACCGGACCAGGGAAGAATAATGATATTTTCGTTATGGTTGGTGTATTGGTTGATGCCTACAAACTAAGAAAATGTACAAAAGAATTTGACGACCTCCTTAAACAGTTTTTCTCAGAAACTTCAACACAGTCCCGTATAAAGGAACTCAAAACAAGTGAATTTATTAATGGCCGCAGAACTTGGGGCCGTATTGATCCAGATAAGCGTAAACAGTTTCTCAATGAGATATGCACTCATGCTAAAAATAATGCAAGAGCAAAAATATATGCTTCCTGTATATCAATCAACACTTTTAATGAATCTCAATCAGACACTCATCTCCAATCGTATTGGCAAGCAGCCGGAATGTATATTGCATCCTTGATTCAGAAAAAAATGATGCGCGAAAGCAAAAATAAAGGACTCACTGTACTTGTTTTTGATGACAACAAAATGGATATGCCTAAAGTTTCTAATGAATTGTACGAGTTGAATCCATGGTATGACGGGTTATACCAAAGCCGAAAAAAAAGAAAGTGGAAAAATCTAGCTGATGGAGATCGTTTCAACCAAATAGTCAATACTGCCTTTGCTATTAAATCTGAGCACTCGTCATTTATACAGGTAGCGGATGCAGTAGCCTACATTTACCGAAGGCAAACCGAGTTGCAGAATGGAGATCAGCCTAAGTGGGAGGGGGAAAAAGAGTATTACGATAATCTTGCCTCAATTTTGGATAAAGAGAAGCTTGGAGTAGTCCCTGATAACAATGAATGCGTCGAGTTCTATAATAAAATAACCCCCAATAACTGGGAGCTATAGAAATGAAAAAGTTTGTTGATACTCTAAAACTCCACACCCAATGGCTCTCCCTCCAACCTCTGCCAAAGGAAAACCACGCCGCCCTTTGGCAATGGGTCCGCATGAGGTTCAATCATTTCTCCAACCGCTTTGAAGGCAACACCCTCACCTACAACGAAACGCAATTGCTCCTGATCCACGGACGCGCGGCGGGCGATCACGATCTACGGGAGTACGAGGAAATGAAAGCCCACAATGTCGCCTTTGAGCACGCCCGACAGCTTGCTACCGAAGACAGCCCCATCCATGAAGCCGACGTTCGCGACCTCAACAAGATCTGTTTGAAAGAGCCGTTTTACAAACTCGCCGAAACACCGGACGGAGAACTGACCCGCAAGAAGATCATCCTGGGCGAATACAAAAAACAACCCAACCACGTGCTGACCAGCACGGGAGAGATATAAGGCATCCACGCCAAAGACCATCGGATTGACTTGAACGAGGAGATGACACCGCCGAGTCTGTGATCCTGCTCAGTTCATTGAACAAAAACGTTCAGTATATTGAACAAAATAGCTTCGGGCTGTAGAATTGCCCGGAAATGAGAAAAACCGGATTCATCAGGCCCCAGGCCAATGAACTGGCGAAGCGGCTGAGAGAACCGCGCCGTTTTATTCAGTCCATATCGGGGGCGAGGCAGGTGGGCAAAACGACCCTTGCCCTGCAAGTGGCGGAGCGGAGCAAATTGCCCCATCACTTTGCGAGCGCGGATGAACCGACGTTGCGCGCCGGCGACGGATGGATCACATCTCAATGGGAAGAGGCGCGGAGTCTGGCAGGGCGGTCAAAAAGAAAAAGTGCTTTGCTGATACTGGATGAAGTTCAAAAGATCCCGCAGTGGTCGTCAACGGTGAAGGCCCTTTGGGATGAAGACACCCGCAGGGAAAGACCGGTAAAAGTGGTGCTGCTAGGGTCGGCGCCGCTGTTGATGGGGTTCGGGCTTACGGAAAGTCTGGCGGGGCGTTTTGAAACCTTGCGCCTGCCGCACTGGAGTTTCCCGGAAATGCAAGCGGCTTTCGGGTGGAACCTGAAGCAATACCTTTTCTACGGCGCCTATCCGGGAACCGCCCCGGTTATTAAAAACCCGGCGCGCTGGTCGCGCTACATCAAAGACTCTCTTATCGAAACAACCATTTCCCGCGACGTGCTTCTGCTGTCCCGCGTCAATAAACCGGCTTTGCTGAGGCAGTTGTTTGAAATGGGATGCGCTTATTCGGGACAGATCCTTTCCTACAGAAAAATTGCGGGGCAGCTTCAGGATAAAGGCAATGTCACCACACTTGCCCATTATCTTGACCTGCTCGCGGGCGCCGGTACGCTGGCGGGATTGCAAAAATACACGGGCAGTGCGGCGGCAAGTCAACGCTCGATCCCAAAACTCCAGGTGTTCAACACCGCCCTGATAACAGCTCAATCCAGCATGACATGGAAAGATCTGTTCGAGGACAGGCAGATGTCAGGACGTCTGACAGAATCAGCAGTAGGAGCCCATCTGCTTAATGCCGCCGCCTGTGGGGAATGCGAACTGTTCTATTGGCGCGACAACAACCGGGAAGTGGATTTTGTCTTGCGTAAGGGAAAGAAACTGGTCGCCATTGAAGTAAAAAGCGGCGCGAAGTCCGCTTCGTTTTCCGGACTGAACGATTTCTCCAAAGCGTTCAGGTCTGCAAAAAGTTTAATAGTCGGCACGGGGGGGCTTTCCCTTGAAACTTTCCTGTCAACGCCAGTGGAACACTGGGTGAAGTGATGCACGGATTCAGGGCCGTTGAAATCCTTGACTTTTGGGTGGTACAGATGGAGGGGAGAGGCTCACTTGCCGGAAAATTCCAGTTTTGAACTGTCCGATTTATGGGGAAGCCTACGGTAGGAGACATCAGTTGGAATTATATCGTCCCGCCAAGGATTTTCTTGGGCAAGCTCCATATCAGGAAAAAATTTCCAAGCCGAGCCGCGTTCCGAGCGCAAAGCCTCCGACTATGTAGAGTTCCCATCGTATTGCTCGCAGATACATCACGAACTTTCGTGGTGGCAATGTGTCAGTATCCATAAGCCAATCGGCATAGGCATCAGAATATCTCGGACCTTTTTCGGCCAAGGCAATTTGCCTAATATCTTCCTTTTGAACTTTTTCTTCGATCTTGTGGGACAAGCGAAAATAGGCACTCTCAATTCGCCATATTCCCATGGCGATGGAGAGAATTGCAGAAAACCCAATAAGACTCAGCCATCCGCCTGCAACAAGGAAGCCCGCCAAAACTCCTGCAATGGGCTCAGTCATTTGGACAAGCGACTATGAGGGGGCTTGCTTGATCCCTTCTTGTCTTTCGTGTTCCTTCTTCGCTTTAGCCGCAGCGGCTCCACCCGCCGCAGTAGAGCTCGCGCCAGCGTTTCCGGCGTAGCGCCCGCCAGGTCACGCTTGGGATCAAGCATGGGCTTCATATTGGTCATACCTCTTTGTGATATATTCCTGAATCGAGAACTTCAATTGGGTCGCCCCATGTCGGGTTGCCCACTGAATAGAACAGCCTTTGGCGAACAGGGGGGTTTCATTCCAATTGAAGTTCTCAACGGCCCGGCACCTTGAGGGGTGCCGTGCCAAAAGAGTGAGCCCCTAGGGAGTAGCTAACACCTAATTGCCCTCGGGAGAGCCGTATTCTATCGGACCGTCGTCGTCGAGACTCAGTTCGGCCATTTCCAACGCGATCTTGCGACCGGTCTTGGTGCGCTTAAATCGGTTCCAGTCCCATTCTGCGCGGTCTATGCGGGCTTCTAACCCGACTTTGACAGTTACGAGGCACACAAAAGTCACTTTTGAGTGTCCAGGCACGGAAAATCAAAGCTTTGCGGGCCTCTGAACCCCGCGACGGCACCGCCCTGACACATCTGCAGATTGCAGAGAACCAGTGGGACCCCCACCGTAAGCGTTCCCGGGTCAAGATCATCCACAACTGCGGGCGGGCGGATGACCTCAAAGTTACAGAACGCCTGCGACGACTGGCTCACAGCATTCTGCGCCGCCACGCCCCTGAGGAGATCGTGGCGAACAACCCCGCCTGGAAACTGGTCGATGCGTGGCCGTATGGTGACGTGTATGTCCTGGAGCACCTCTGGCGTCATGTCGGGATCCCGGAGATCCTCGATGAGGTTCTGGGCAAACGGCGGTTCGGCTTTGATGTGGAACGGGCATTGTTTGCCATGGTCGCCAATCGTGCCTGTGCGCCGACCTCGAAACTGGGCTGCTGCCAGAGGTGGCTGAACCGGGATGTACGCATTGCGGGCACGGAGTCGCTGCGCCTGCATCACCTCTACCGCGCCATGGACGTGCTCGAGGCGCACTGGGAGGCGTTGGAAGAGGCGATTTACTACCGCATGGCGGATTTGTTCAACCTGGACGTGGAGTTGATTTTCTACGATACGACATCGTTGCACTATGAAGTGGACCGGGAAGATTCCGGGGAGGGTACCTTGGGCAGCCCGGGCGCCGGTGGAAAACCGTATCCGGCACTTCGCAAGCGTGGTTTTTCCAAGAACGGCCGGGGGGATGTGCCGCAACTGGTGATTGGCCTGGCAGTGACGCGCGAAGGTTTTCCGGTGCGTCATTGGGTGTTTGCGGGCAACACGGTGGATGTGAGTACGGTGGAACGGGTCAAGCGGGATCTGCGGGGCTGGAAATTGAACCGTTGCCTATTCGTGGGCGATGCGGGTCTGGTCTCTCAAGCGAACCTGAAGCGGCTGGCTCGTGGCGGGGAACGCTACATCGTGGCCGTGCCGGTGCATTCGGGGGGTGAAGTGCAACGGGAGGTGCTCAGCCGCAGGGGGCGTTATCAGCCGGTAGCGGAAAACTTGCAGGTCAAGGAAGTGCTGGTGGGGAGAGGCGAACGCCGTCGTCGGTACGTGGTCTGCTACAACCCGCAAGAGGCCGAACGGCAGCAACGGCATCGCGGGCAGGTGCTGGAGGAGTTGGCTGCGGAGATCGAGGGTCTGCGGGTCCCGGAGCCGGTGAGCACAGCAAGCGCATCTGTGCCTTACGCTCGAGCAGTTGCTATGGCCGCTACCTTCGCCTGAACAAAGTCGGCAAGCCGGTGATTGATCAGGTCCGGGTAAAAGCGGCCGGGTGTCTGGACGGGAAGTTTGTCGTCCACAGCAATGACGACAGTCTCGGTGCCGCGGATATGGCATTGGGCTACAAGCAGTTGCAGCGACTGGAGCAGACGTGGCGGCGCCTGAAGTCCGGGCTGCGGATGCGCCCGGTGTATCACCGGGCTGCCCACCGCATCCATGCCCATGTCTCGCTGACGGTGCTGGCTCTGCCGCTGGAGCGTGTGGCGGAGCAATCCTGCGGGGAGACCTGGGCGCGCCTTCATGGGAATTTGAAGCAGATAAAACTTGCGCAATTGTCGAGCCCGAACGGAACGGTCTGGCAGGTGACGGAGCCTCGGGCATTTGCGTCGTGCTTTGCGTGAGTGTCGCCGAACGGAACGGTCTGGCAGGTGACGGAGCCTCGGGGACAAGTATGTAAGCATCTGAAAAGACTACAAATAAAGCCCCCGCCACCCCTGTTGAAAGTGGTCTGAACCCCGGCTTCTACCTAGATACACGGCCTGATCGGCCGTTTCACTATAAATATATGATATACCGTATAAAATACCTTTTTCTGTATCTAACAACTGTTAAAGTCGGGCCTCACCTCGCTCGCGCCCGAACAGGCCGGCCCGTCCGAGATCCTCGCCCTCAACCAGGGACACTGGGAGATCGAGAACCGCGTTCACTACGTACGCGATGTTGCCTACGACGAGGATCGTTCACGCGTGCGCACCGGTCGCCTGCCGCGCAACCTCGCCTGCCTGTCCAATGTCGCCATCTCCATCGTCCGTATGCGCGGGCGGTTCCTGCACCAGTCTCAAGCGCACCGCCACTACGCCGCGCGACAGGCCGACGCGCTGCACGAGCTTACCCACTCCGCCTGACCCAAGACGCCGCGCCCGGCTCATCCCCGCGACGCCCGTCACGGCCCCCGCGTACTCCACTCGCGCCGACTCCGCCGCCAGGTGCTGAACCGCCCCCGCAACCCGGTTGCCGAACCCTGTTCCAAGCCTGCCCGAGTTGCCACGGTACCTGCCCGCGGGGCGCCACGCCAACCAACAACGCTGGCCGATAACTTGCACATTAACTTTTGGGATAACCCTGACGCTGCCGATCAGAGACTGGAAAGCGGCTTTGAATCAGTTCATCATACTGTTTGGTGACCGGGTGCCGACCATAATATGAACTGGCCGTTTACACAAAATAATTTACACCCTCTCAGAATGGTTTGATATCCAACAAAGGAGCAAACCCTTTTGACCATTTTGACCATATAAAGCTTAAAAATACTGGTAAAAAATTGTCTCAATTGGTCAAATGTTACGCCCCTGCAGGAAGAAATAGCAAAGAAAAGTACGCCTGGATTTCACAGCATCTGTCAAATGCTATTGAAGAAGCAATCCGAATAAGAAAGCAGTATGAACGATCCCTCAACCAACAAACTCCCAACCCTCCACATTCAATGGCTCTCCCTCCAACCTCTGCCAAAGGAAAACCACGCCGCCCTTTGGCAATGGATCCGCATGAGGTTCAATCATTTCTCCAACCGCTTTGAAGGCAGCACCCTCACCTACAACGAAACGCAATTGCTCCTGATCCACAAACGCGCGGCGGGCGATCACGATCTACGGGAGTACGAGGAGATGAAAGCCCACGATGTCGCCTTTGAGCACGCCCGACAGCTTGCTACCGAAGACAGCCCCATCCATGAAGCCGATATTCTCGACCTCAACCAGATCTGTTTGAAAGAGCCGTTTTACAAACTCGCCGAAACGCCGGACGGAGAGCTGACCCGCAAGAAGATCATCCCGGGCGAATACAAGAAACAGCCCAACCACGTACTGACCAGCACGGGAGAGATATTTCGATTCGCCTCGCCCGAAGAAACCCCGGCGCTGATGGCGGAACTGACGACGTGGATCCGGCAGTGGCTCACAAAAAGCACCGAAGACCAACACGAGACCTTGATCCCTTTTCTAGCCGAACTCCATCAGCGGTTTATCCATGTTCATCCATTTGACGACGGCAACGGGCGGACGGTGCGCCTATTGATGAACTACATCCTCATCCGTCTGGATTTTCTGCCCATGGTGCTCGACGACCACAATGAATACATCAAAGCTATTCAGTTTGCGGACGCGGGCGACATAAGCCGCCTTGAACAACTGTTCGAAAACAACATTGCGGCGATGCTCGAAAAAGGCATCCACGCCAAAGACCATCGGATTGACTTGAACGATCAGGTAACATTGCCAACCTTATGATCTGTTCAACCAATTAAACAAAATCGCCTGAACCTTGAAACCCTCTTATCAACGTCGGCGGAACACTGGATGAAGTGATGCACGGATTCAGATTCAACGAAAAATACCTCTCCCAGATCCCCGCTCTGCAACAACTGATCAACCTGGGCTTTGATCACCTGACACCGGAACAGGCGTTGGCACAACGCGGCGGGCAGCTTGCCAACGTGCTGCTGGAAGACACCCTGCGCGAGCGGTTAAAGCGCATCAACCGTATCCGCTACAAGGGCGGCGAGCATTTGTTCAGCGATGAGAACATCCAGTCGGCGATCCAGAAGCTCAAGAACATCCCGTATCGCGGCCTGCAGAAAACCAACGAGGCGATTTACGACCTGCTCACGTTGGGCACCGCGTTGGAGCAGGCCATCGAGGGCGATTCCAAAAGTTTCACCCTGAATTACATCGACTGGAAGCAACCGGACAACAACCTGTTCCAGGTCACGGCGGAGGTTTCAGTCGCGCGTCGGAACAGCACGGAGACCGCCCGCCCGGACATCGTGCTGTTTGTGAACGGCATCCCGCTGGCCGTGATTGAATGTAAGGCGCCCAACGTCGAAGTCGATCAGGCAGTGTCCCAGAACATTCGCAATCAGGAAGAAAACTACATCCCCCGGTTGTTCATCTACGCGCAACTGGTGATGGCGGTCAACAAAAACGCCGCTTTGTACGCCACCGCCGGTTCGAGTAAAGAGCATTGGGGACGCTGGCAGGAGATGGAAGATCGGGAGGATGCGGTGGATACCGGCATCAACACGCCGCTTACTCAGGTGCAGAAAGACAGATTGTTTTCGGGGGATTTCGTTGCCGCCCGCAACTTTTTCGACGCGCAGGAGGCCGAAGGCGGGCGTCAGGCGACCGGGCAGGACCAAGCGATCCACAGCTTATGCCGCCCGCAACGGTTGCTGGATCTGACCCACCGCTTTGTCATTTTCGACAACGGCGTCAAAAAAATCGCTCGCTACCAGCAGTACTTCGTCGTCCGCTCGGCCATCCGCCGGTTAAAACAGCGCGACAGCAAAGGCCGGCGCAAAGGCGGCATGATCTGGCACACCCAGGGATCGGGCAAGTCACTGAGCATGGTGATGCTGGTGCGCGCTCTGGCCTTGGACGCACAGACCGGTCCCCTGCGCATCGTGCTGGTCACCGACCGCAAGGATCTCGACGCACAACTGGGTAACACTTTCACCGTCTGCGGCCTGAGTCAGGAGCGGGCGACGTCGGGCAGTGATCTGGTAAAACACCTGAAGAACAAGATAGACATCATCACCACCTTGATCCACAAGTTTGAAACGGCGCTGAGGGTTGAAAAGTTCACCGACGATTCGCCGGATATCGTCTTGCTGGTCGATGAAAGTCACCGCACCAACTTCGGCGAACTCGCGGCGCAGATGCGCCGGATGTTGCCCAAAGCGTGCTATCTCGGGTTTACCGGCACCCCGCTGACACAGACACAGAAAAACAACTTTGTCCGCTTCGGCGAGTTGATCAAACCGTCTTACTCCATCCATCAGGCGGTCAGCGACAAGGCGGTGGTGCCGCTGTTGTACGAAGGCCGTCACGTAGAGATGCAACAGGACAAGATGGCCATGGACCGGTGGTTTGAACGACATACCGCTGATCTGAACGAGCAGCAGAAGGCCGATCTGAAGAGAAAATACGCCCGTGCTGAAATGCTGAACACCGCCGATCGGGTGGTTTACATGCGTGCTTTCGATATCAGCGAGCATTTTCGCGCCAACTGGCAAAACACCGGATTCAAGGCCCAGCTGGCGGCCCCGCGCAAGTCCGCCGCGATCAGGTATCACAAGTTTTTGCAAGAGATCGGCGAAGTGTCTTCGGAAGTGATCATCTCGGCGCCGGACGAGCGCGAGGGACACGAGAGGGTTGGTGAAGGGCCGGCCGATGAAGTCGTCGAATTCTGGCGGAAAGCGATGACCGAATTCAGCTCGGAGGAAGAACGCGACAAGCAGATCATCGAACGGTTCAAGAACAGCGACGGCGACCCGGAAATCCTGATCGTCGTGAACAAGCTGCTGACGGGGTTTGACGCCCCGCGCAATACGGTGCTGTACCTGTGCTGCGCCCTGCGTGAACACACCTTGCTGCAAGCGATCGCACGGGTCAACCGCGTGTACGAAGGCAAGGAGTTCGGCTATATCGTTGATTACAACAACGTACTGGAGGAACTCGACAAGGCGCTGACAATGTACGACGCGCTCAAGGACTTCGACGAGGAAGATCTCGCCGAAACACTCACCTCGATCAAGGCAGAAGTGGACAAGCTGCCCCAGCGGTATTCGGATCTGTGGGATCTGTTCAAGACGGTACGCAACCGGCAAGACGAAGAAGCGTTTGAGGTGTTGCTGGCCGACGAGGAACGGCGCGGGGAATTCTATGCACGCCTGTCCGAGTACGGCAAAACACTGGCGATCGCGCTGTCCTCGGAACAGTTCGTCATGGACACCGGTGAACCTGAACTGAAACGCTACAAGGACGACCTGAAGCGTTTCCAGAGACTAAGCGGGGCCGTCAGACTGCGCTACGCCGAAGCTGTGGACTTCAGCAGGATTGAACCCAGGATCAAGAAACTGCTCGACACTCACATTCAGGCCGACGAGGTTATCCGACTCAATGAGCCGGTGAACATCTTTGACGAGAGGACATTCGACCAGATTAAAGAAAAGCAGGGTGTTTACAGCAGAAAAACGACGACAGCCAGGGCCGACATCATCGTGAACGCCGCCAAGCGGACGGTCAGAGAAAACATGGACACCGACCCGGCGTTTTACCAAAAGTTTTCAGAGTTGATCCAGCGGGTCATTGACGATTTCAAGGCGAAACGGATCAGTGATCTCGAATACCTGAACAAGGCGGCTGAGATCCGCGACCGGATCGTGTCCGGAAGGCACGACGACGCCCCGGAGAAGATACGCGACGATGACGATGCCTGCGCTTACTTCGGCGTGGTCAAGCCCATCTACGAGGCACACGACACGCTTGCCGAGCAGCAACTCGACGACTTCGCGGCCGACACCGCGCTCACCATGAAGACTATTCTGGCCAATCACCGGAAAGTTGATTTCTGGAACGACACCGACGCCCAAAACAACGCCAAAAATACGATTGACGATTTTCTCCATGATGAGGTCAAAGACAAATACGGCATACCCCTGAGCGACGGGCAGATGGACGAGATCATCGACAAACTCATGCAAGTCGCCAAACACAGGAGCCACCTGACATGACGAGGAACCGTTGCAAACTCGACTACGGTGAGAGCATCATCACCTACCAACTGCGGACTGCCAACAGAAAGTCGCTGGAAATCGCGGTGCATCCGGACGGCTGCGTCGTGGTCAAGGCGCCAGCCGACGCCGAGCGGTCGGCCATTGCAGCGCAGGTGAAAAAACGCGCACGCTGGATACAAAAGCAGTTGCGCTATTTTGAGCAGTTTGAACCGCGCACACCGCCACGGCAGTTTGTCGGCGGCGAAAGCCACCTCTATCTGGGCCGCAGTTACCGGCTGAAAATAGCCCCGGCCGACACCGACCTGGTGTTGCTCAAAAGCGGCTTCTTCTGCATCAGCGCGACCAACACCGCGCCGAAGCACATCGCCGGCCTGCTGAGCGCCTGGTACCAAGGCAAAGCGACCCGGCATCTCGCCGAGGTGTTCGACGAGTGCTGGGCGAATTTTGAAAAACACGGCGTCCCCAAACCGACACTGAGGATCATGCAAATGAAAAAGCGCTGGGGAAGCCTGAGCAAAAACGCTACGCTGACGCTGAATGCGGAACTCATCAAGACGCCGCGGGAATGTATCGAGTACGTTGTCGTCCACGAACTGTGCCATCTGCTCCATCACAACCACGGCCCGGAATTCCACCGCCTGCTCGAACGCTCGCTGCCGGACTGGATGGAACGAAAACACAAACTGGAAATGGCGCTGGTCTAGAGGGCTGTTTCCGATGCCCTGATCCGGGCTCCGTGATGATCTCAAACGCACAATTGCATCCTTCACCGGTATCGGTATAATTCGCGCTCCACATCGGGAACCGTTATGCCTGGGATCAGAGTAAAAGAAAATGAACCTTTCGACGTCGCTCTCAGGCGTTTTCGCAGATCGTGCGAAAAAGCCGGCGTTCTGACAGAAGTCAGGAAGCGCGAATACTACGAGAAACCGACCACGATCCGAAAGCGTAAAGCGGCGGCGGCCGTCAAGCGCCACCGCAAACGCAGAATGAGCAATCTGGCGTACCGCAACCGCCGTTACTGAGACGGCTGCCCCTGATATCGCCCTGCGGCGTGAACACGTACACCTCAGGCGTACCGCAACCGCCGTTACTGAGACGGCTGCCCCCCTGTTTCAAACCCCGCGGGCGGGCTTCAGGGCACTTGCGAACAGCCGCATATCTCAACTCGCGCCCGAACGACGCAAAAACCCGCCGTTGCGAAAAACCGACGCCACGGCAGCCGTTGTATATTATGCGGGATTAAAACTCCCAGCCCCGTGAGCCAATGCCGGACCCACTGCACTTTCTCAATCTGCCGCGACAAAGCCCGAAGAAAACGTCGGTCGAAATCAGGCTGCACGACTATAAAGAGATATACGGCCAGTTCGACCCGGAGCAGGCCGCACAGCAATCGGCACGTTGCCTCGGCTGCGGCAATCCCTACTGCGAATGGAAATGCCCCGTTCATAACTACATCCCCGACTGGCTCAAGTTGGTCCAGGAAGGCAAGTTGATCCAAGCGGTGGAGATGTGTCACGAAACCAATTCACTGCCGGAGATCTGCGGCCGCATCTGCCCTCAAGACCGCCTTTGCGAAGGTGCATGCACCCTGAATGACGGCTTCGGCACCGTCACCATCGGGGCAGTGGAAAAATACATCACCGATGAAGCGTTCAAGGCCGGGTGGCGCCCGGACCTTTCACACGTAAAGCAAACCGGCAGACGGGTCGCCGTCGTAGGCGCGGGCCCAGCCGGCATTGCGTGCGCCGACGTGTTGACCAGAAACGGGGTCAAGACCGTCGTGTTCGACCGCTATCCGGAAATAGGCGGACTGCTGACATTCGGCATCCCGCCGTTCAAGTTGGAAAAGGAGGTGGTGCTAAAGCGGCGCGCGATCATGGAAGGCATGGGCATCGAATTCCGCCTGCAGACTGAGATCGGAAAGGACATCGCGTTTGAGCGGCTGCACGATGAGTACGACGCCGTATTTCTCGGCATGGGCGCATATACCGCCATGCAGGGCGGCTTTCCGGGGGAAAACATGGAAGGTGTTTACGAGGCGCTTCCGTACCTGATCGCCAACGTCAATCGCCGGATGAGTTACACGAATGACCCGTCTGAATTCACCGACATGAAAGATCAACGTGTTGTCATCCTCGGCGGCGGCGACACGGCGATGGACTGTAACCGCACGGCGGTGCGCCAGCAAGCCTCCTCGGTCACCTGCGTGTACCGTCGCGATGAAGAAAACATGCCGGGCTCGCGCCGTGAAGTCTCAAACTCAAAAGAGGAAGGGGTCCGATTCATATTCAATCGCCAGCCGACGGAGATCATCGGCGACGGCAAGGCCGAAGGCGTCAGGCTGGTGAAAACAAGACCCGGCGCACCGGACAGTCGCGGGCGCAAGCGTGCTGAACCGGTTGCCGGCACCGAAGAAACGATAGCGGCGGATCGCGTGATCATCGCGTTCGGCTTCAGGCCGAGCCCCGCCCGGTGGTTTGAAGATTTCAACATCGGCACCGAGAACGACGGCCGCGTCATTGCGAGCGCGGACACAAGGTACAAATTCCAGACCACCAACCCGAAAATATTCGCGGGCGGCGACATGGTCAGAGGCGCCGATCTCGTCGTGACCGCCGTGTTTGAAGGCAGGGAGGCCGCGCAGGGAATACTCAGCCATCTGAACTCATGACTCCAAGCCCGCCATGGCAACATTAAAGAACGACCGCCTGATCCGGGCGCTGTTAAGACAACCCGTCGATACGACGCCGATCTGGATCATGCGCCAGGCCGGACGCTATTTGCCCGAATACCGCAAGGTGCGCGCACGGGCAAAGAACTTCCTGACACTCTGCAAAACACCGGAACTCGTGTGTGAAGTGACGTTGCAACCGCTCAAACGCTTTGATCTCGACGCGGCGATTATTTTCTCCGACATCCTGACGATCCCGGAAGCGATGGGCCTCGAACTCGAGTTCGTCGAAAACAGCGGCCCCCGGTTCAACGCACCCGTGCGCAACGGAAAAGCGGTACGCTCGCTCAGGCAGCCCGTGCCCGAGGACGACCTCGCCTACGTCATGGACTCGATCCGGCTGGTGCGACGCGAACTCGACGGCAAAGTGCCGCTGATCGGTTTCAGCGGCAGCCCATGGACACTCGCCGTTTACATGATCGAGGGCGCGGCAAACCGCGATTTCGGCGTGATCAAGGCGATGCTGCACGAACAACCGCAACTGCTCGGCGAGCTGCTGGAAAAACTGAGCGCCGCCGTCGCGGCGCATTTGAACGCGCAGATCAAGGCCGGCGCCCAATGCGTGATGGTGTTTGATACTTGGGGCGGCATCCTGCCCGACGACGAATACACTCCGTTCTCACTGGAGCCGACAAAACGCGCGATCAGCAAATTAACGCGCACGCACGACGACGGCGCGGTGCCGAAGATCCTGTTCACAAAAAGCGAAGGGCGGTGGCTGGAAGCAATGGCCGACAGCGGCTGCGACGCGCTCGGACTCGACTCGATGGTCAATATCGGGGAGGCGCGCAACCGCGTCGGCGACCGGGTCGCGTTGCAGGGCAACCTGAACCCCGAAGTCCTGTGCAAGGCGCCCGAAGTCATCCGCCGCGAGGCGCATAAGATCCTTGATGATTTCGGTGAAGGATCGGGGCACGTATTCAACCTCGGCCACGGCATCACGCCCGACACGCCCCCGGACAACGTCGCCGTCCTGATCGACGCCGTGCGTCGGCACCCCGGATAGGCACGGTCCCCCGACCCGGCGGGCGCCGAACGAATAGAGCCGCCGGAGCCCATCTTCGGAATCGAGCGTCCCGACGATGACACTCTCCACAGTCGGTCGCGCCGGCAGCTCCCTATCAATGGGGGATCACATACAGTAATCCGCAAGGGGATTGCGTATGCCCATTGACGGATCATAGGAGTCGCCTGACAGAACCAATCCCGGGGGCCCGGCCCCGGCAGAGGCGAACGCCCCTCCCCGTCCAGCCGCGTCATTCCCCAACGCCAATTAACTCCCTGTCAATGCTTGCAGATCAAAACAATTTCTCTATGTCTTTTTTCTGCCCGCCTCCGCCGTCTTCGGACACCGCGCCGGCCACGTCTTTCGGCAGGTATTCGGAACGGAACGTCTCGATGATCGCATTCTCCGCGGCCGGGTGCGCCAACAGACCGGTCTCGGGGTCAATGTTCGCCGAGATGATGTTGCCGGGTTTGAAATAGGGCCGTTCAGGCCTGCCTTCGAGCGCCGACTTCATAAATTCAATCCACATCGGCAACGCCGCCCTGCTGCCGGTCTCGTAGCGTCCCAGCGGCTTGTGATCGTCAAACCCGACCCAGGTCGTGCAGACGATATCCCGGGTGAAGCCGCCGAACCAGGCGTCGCGCTGATCGTTGGTGGTTCCCGTTTTTCCCGCAAGGTCGGAGCGTCCGAGCACTCGCGCGCGACGCCCTGTCCCGCCGCGTACAACATCGCGCAGCATGCTGTTGATCTGATAAGCAATGCCCGACGGCACCACTCGCTTCACATACCCCGTTGTCGCCTCGGTCTGCGTAGAAGAGTAGTTCAGCCCGGCCGCAAGGTCCAGAGCGTCGCTTTGTTCGCGTTTGCAGTTTTCCGCACAAACAGCCGGCGGTTCCGCTTTGTAAAACCGCATGCCCGCGGCCCGGATCTCGTCAATCAGGTAAGGGGCAAGTTGCGCCCCGCTGTTTGCGAACACCGTGAAGGCGCTTGCCAGACTCAAGGGAGTGACGACCCCCGACCCCAGAGCCAACGTTAAATTGTAAGGCTGGTCGGAACGATCAAAGCCGAACCGGAGTATGTAGTCCAGTGTGTCGCGTACGCTGATGCTGTCAACCAACCTGATCGAAACGAGGTTACGCGAGTGTTTGAGCGCTTCGCGAAGACGTGTGGGGCCGAAGAACTTGCCGCTGTAATTTGCCGGGCGCCAATCCAGACTGGTGCGAATATCGGTGAACACGACCGGGGAATCGTTCACGATCGTGGCCGGCGTATATCCGTGAGCCAGCGCCGCGGAATAAATGAACGGCTTGAAACTCGACCCCGGCTGCCGCCTGGCCTGAACCGCGCGGTTGAACTTGCTCAGGCTGAAATCAAACCCGCCGCTGAGCGCGACGATGGCGCCGGTGTCCGCCTCCAACGACACCAGCGCCCCGCCGACGTCGGGCAACTGCCTGAGTTTCCATTCGTCTCCGACCTGAACGACGCGCACGACGTCGCCCTCAGCTACGACGTCATCCGCATTCTCCGGCGACCCGCCCCGCCGGTCCTGATCAATGTAACGCCGCGCCCAGCTGTAGGCCGCCGGGCCCAACTGCGCCGCCCTGCCGTCTTTTAGAACCACGCGAAAATTGCCGCTGCTGACTTCCGTCACCAGCGCCGGCAACAAACCGCCCAATTCCCGGAAATCCTCAAGCGCGGCATTCACCGCTTCGCCGTCGGCAAAGTCCCCGATCTCAATACGAGCCTCGGGGCCGCGGTAGCCGTGCCTCAGGTCGTACTCGATCAGTGCTTTCCCAACGGCGCGATTTGCGTCAATCTGCAGGTCGCCACCGAGCGTCGTGTACACCTCGTAGCCGCCGATGTAGGCGTCGCTGCCGAACATTTCAACCGCTTCACGGCGCGCCATCTCGGCAACGTACGGCGCATCGACTTCCACCACCGCTCGGTGCCACTCCGCCGTGACCCCGCTCGCCGCCGTCTGCGCGTGCATTCCGGGCTCGATCATCCCCAGCTCCAGCATACGGCCGAGCACGTAATTCCTGCGCTTGATCGCGAGTTCCGGATTGCTGAGCGGGTTATATATCGACGGCGCCTTGGGCAAACCCGCGATCATTGCGATCTGCTCCAACTTCAGATCCCGGATATCCGCACCGTAATAGACCTCGGCCGCGGCGCCGACGCCGTAGGCGCGATGCCCGAGAAATATCTTGTTCAAATAAAGCTGAAGTATCTCTTCCTTGCCGAACTGACGCTCTATCAATAAAGCCAAAAAGATTTCCTTGATCTTGCGTATGTAAGTCCGCTCGCTGGTCAGGAAGTAATTCCTCGCGAGTTGCATCGTGATTGTGCTGCCGCCCTGTTTCTTCTCGCCGGTTTCAATCAGCTTTATGGCTGCGCGCGTAAGACCCGCGTAATCCACTCCCGGGTGCTCAAAAAAGCGATCGTCTTCGGCGGCGAGAAAAGCGTTTACCATCGGCGGCGGGATCTGGGTCATCGCAACCGGGATGCGTCGTTTCTCGCCAAACTCACCGATTAGGCGGCCGTTGCGCGTATATACCCTCAGGGGCGTCTGCAACCGGATGTTTTTGAGGTCTTCAACCGAAGGCAGACCGGGCGCGATATAAAGATAAGCACCGAGCAACAGAACAACCGCACCCAGAAACAGGCTGAACAGCATGAAAAGAACTTTCCGTAAAACGCGGACAAACACCTGCGGCCGACCTCAGACGTTTATTGACATTCGCGACACGGCGGCATTTTATCACGCCCGCGCGGCACGCCGAAGACGACGCCCGCCAAAACCAACGGTTGCCGCCGGATAAAATTCAACAATCAAATCTGCACACAGGTATTATTTACACACGCTGAACAATCGGCCTGCGAAAACAAACTTGCTTCATGCTGATGACACCTGCATCCAACATCTTTCTGGTCGGCCCGATGGCTTGCGGAAAAACCACGCTCGGCAGGCATCTCGCCGAACGGCTGGGCCACGAATTCCTCGACAGCGATGAAGTAATTCAACAACGCGCAGGCTTATCAATCGAGCGCATTTTTGAAGGCGAAGGCGAAGACGGATTCAGGCGACGCGAAGCCGAGATCATTGCGGAATTGACAAAAAAAGAAAACATCGTGCTGGCGACCGGCGGCGGTTCCGTTCTGTCGGAAGAAAACCGACGCCGTCTGCAACAGCGGGGGACAGTCGTCCATCTTCAAATCGGCATCGACGCCCAACTCGCGCGCACTTCGGGCGACCCGACCAGGCCGTTGTTGAAAAACCAGAATAAGCGCGCGGTGCTGGAAAAACTCAACCGCCAGCGTGAAGATTGTTACCGGCGGATTGCGAATATCACTCTGGACGTTGACAATAAGAACGTCGATGAAATAAGCGACGAGATCATCAACGCTTTGCCGCACGGGAAAACGGATGCCTGATACACCAAAAACCCTGAGGATTGACCTCGGCGACCGCACTTACCCCGTCTATATCGGTAAAGGCCTGCTCGATTCGGCACCCGTTTTCAAACAACATATTCGCACAAGCCGCATCGTCATCGTCAGCGACGAGACCGTGGCGCCACTGTATCTTGCGCGAGCACACGCCGCCCTGTCAGGCGCGGCGGTCTCGGACATCGTGCTGCCCGCAGGCGAAGAGCATAAAACGCTGGCCGCATTCGAAAATATCTGCACGCAGTTGCTCGAAAACGGCGCGGGCAGAGATACAACCTTGGCTACGCTCGGCGGCGGTGTCGTCGGCGACGTCGCGGGCTTTGCCGCCGCCTGCTATCAACGCGGCATCGACTTCATACAAATACCCACGACCCTGCTCGCGCAGGTGGATTCGTCGGTCGGCGGCAAAACCGGCGTCAATCACGCACTCGGAAAAAACATGATCGGCGCCTTTTACCAGCCGCGCGCTGTCGTGATTGATCTCGACGTGCTCGAGACGCTGCCTGCAAGGCAATTTTCCGCCGGCGTCGCCGAAATTATCAAATACGGCATGATCCTCGACGCGGAATTTTTCAGTTGGATCGAGCAAAACAGCGATTCATTGATGGCGCACGACGACGACGCTCTGACCCACGCCATCTTTCGCTCGTGTGAAATCAAGGCGCAGGTCGTCGCGAAAGACGAATGCGAAAGCGGTGGCCACCGGATGCTACTGAACCTCGGACACACTTTCGGACACGCGATAGAAACCGCGATGGGGTACGGACGCTGGCTGCACGGAGAAGCCGTCGGCTGCGGCCTGCTGCTCGCCACCGTCCTGTCGCGCGATCTCGGATACGTCGGCGCCGAAGAAGTCAACAGAGTTGCCGCAATTCTTGAACGCGCTGCCCTGCCGCGTGAAATTCCTCCCGAACTCGACGCCGGCGACATACTGAACCTGATGTCACGCGATAAAAAAAACCGCGACGGAAAATATCGTCTGGTGTTGCTTAAGGCGATCGGCGATGCATTTATCAGCGACGACGTCTCTCAAAATAAAGTCGCCGAATTTCTAACGGCCATTCATCGCGTTTAACCCGGCCGCAGTGTCCGCAACGACGCTCCTGCAAAGCGCGCTTGCAGACCGGGCGCGTGCTATAATTTGAGGATTTAACGCACGCTGAACATCGTGAGATCATGACAAAACCGGTTAAAAACGGCCTTTATTCTCCCGCTTTTGAGAAAGACAGTTGCGGCTTCGGCCTGATCGCCAACATGGACGGACGCGCCAGCCACTGGCTGGTCGCGACCGCGATCAAGTCGCTGGGGCGCCTGACGCACCGAGGCGCCGTCGCCGCCGACGGCAAAACCGGCGACGGCTGCGGCCTGCTGCTGAAAAGCCCGGCGGACTATATGCGCCTGAAAGCCGAAGACGCGAAGATAAAAACCGGAAAATTGTTTGCGGTCGGCATCGTATTCCTGAATCAGGACCGAACGCGCGCCGAAGCGAGCAAAGCGGCGCTGGCGGCGGCTTTGAAAGAGCAGGGACTCGATCCCGCGGGCTGGCGTGAAGTGCCGATCAACCGCGAGGCCTGCGGCGAAGAAGCCCTGAACTCTTTGCCCCGCATTGAACAGATCTTCGTCAACGCGAACGGATCGGATGACGGAAAAAACGTGGAGGACTTTGAACGTTCCCTGTTCATTGCACGCCGCCGCGCGGAAATCGCGATCGCGAAAAACGACGACACGTTTTACGTCACCGGGCTGTCGTCGCGCACCGTCATCTATAAAAGCTTGGTGATGCCGGAAAATCTGCCGGTTTTCTACGAGGATCTGAACGATGTCCATCTGGAAACCTCCATCTGCGTTTTTCATCAGCGATTTTCGACCAACACCATGCCGCAGTGGTGGCTCGCGCAACCGTTCCGGTTTCTTGCACACAACGGCGAAATCAACACCATTCAGGGAAATCGTAACTGGGCGAATGCGCGTATGCATCAACTCAGAACCCCCAAACTGCCCGATCTGGGCGAGTTGTCGCCGCTGGTCTCGATGGAAGGTTCCGACTCGTGCACCCTGGACAATATGCTGGAGGTACTGCTCGCCGGCGGCATGGATATCTTCCGTGCGATGCGGTTGCTGATCCCGCCTGCGTGGCAAAACGTCGGGCATTTCGACCCGGACCTGCGCGCTTTTTACCGCTACCACGCGATGTGCATGGAGCCCTGGGACGGCCCCGCGGGAATCGTCCTGACCGACGGACGCTACGCCGCCTGCATTCTCGACCGCAACGGACTGCGGCCCGCACGTTACGTGATCACCAGGGACCGACACATCACGCTTGCGTCCGAGATCGGTGTTTACGACTACCAGCCCGACGAAGTGCAGGCCAAAGGACGGCTCGGACCGGGCGAGATGCTAGCGGTTGACTCCGAGACCGGTAGGCTCCTGTCACCCCGGACTATAGACGAAAACCTCAAGGGCCGTCGGCCTTATCGTGAATGGCTCAAAGACAACCTGCGGACGATCGCGACGCCGGTCAAAGGCATTCCGCTTACCCGCTCAGTGATTCCGCAACACAAACTCGCAGTCCATGAAAAGATGTTCGGCGTCACTTTCGAGGAAAAGGATCAAGTTATCCGCGTTCTCGCCGAGGCCGGCCAGGAAGCGGTCGGGTCGATGGGGGACGACACGCCGCTGCCGGTCATGTCGCGGCAAATTCGCCTGCTGACGGATAATTTCCGCCAGCAATTCGCTCAGGTGACCAATCCGCCGATAGATCCCCTGCGCGAGCAGATCGTGATGTCGCTCGAAACCTGCTTTGGCCGGGAATACAACCCGTTTGAAACATCCCGGGAAAGCGCAAAGCGCATTTCGCTCAAGTCTCCGGTGTTATCCGAGCACAAATTCCGTGAAATCCTGGCTGTCGGGCTTCCCGGGTACCGCCACGAGATATTTGACCTGAACATTCCGGCCGATATCGACCTGAAAACGGGAATAGAAAACCTGTGCGACAAAGTGGTCGAGGCGGTGACAAATAGAGACGTCTCGCTTGTCGTTCTGTCGGACCGGAACATCCGGCGCGAGCGGGTGCCGATACATGCATTGCTCGCCTGCGGCGCGGTGCATCACCGTCTGATCGATGAAAAACTGCGTTGCCGCACAAATATCGTTATCGAAACGGGCTTCGCGCGGGACCCGCATCACTTTGCAACGCTGATCGGCTACGGGGCGACCGCGGTGTTTCCCTATCTGGCCTATCAAGTGCTCGGCGACCTGCACCGCACCGGGAAAGCCGGCGAAGAGGTCATCACCCCTTCGGTGCTGGGAGCAAATTACCGCAACGGGATCAACAAGGGACTCTACAAAATCATGTCCAAAATGGGGATCTCGACAATCACGAGTTATCGCGGAGCGCAGTTGTTTGAAATTGTCGGTTTGCACGACGAAGTTGTGAACCTATGCTTCAAAGGCACAGTCAGCCGATTGCAGGGTACAACTTTTGCACAGTTGCACGACGATCACCTGCGCCTGGTCTGGCAGGCGTGGAACCCACAAAAGTCCATCGCGCAGGGCGGCCTGCTGAAATACATACACGCCGGCGAATACCACGCGTACAATCCGGACGTCGTGCAGTATCTGCACCGGGCGGTGCGCAGCGGCGACTACGCCGACTATAAGAACTTCGCCGACCACGTGAACAAGCGCCCGCCGATCGTGCTGCGCGACCTGATGCCCCTGAAAGAAGCCGCCTCCCCGATACCGCTCGAAGAGGTCGAACCGATTGAAGCGATCTTTCCGCGCTTTAATTCAGCCGGGATGTCGCTGGGCGCCCTGTCGCCGGACGCGCACGAAACCCTGGCGCAGGCGATGAACCGTCTCGGCGGATACTCAAACTCGGGCGAAGGCGGCGAAGATCCTACCCGCTACGGCACCGAAAAGTCGTCGAGAATCAAGCAAGTGGCGTCGGGACGGTTCGGCGTGACGCCACATTATCTGGTGAACGCCGACGTATTGCAGATCAAGATCGCACAAGGCGCAAAGCCGGGAGAGGGTGGACAGTTGCCCGGAGATAAGGTCAACGCGATGATCGCAAAGTTGCGCTACTCAAACGAGGGGATCTCCCTGATATCCCCCCCGCCCCATCACGACATCTACTCGATTGAAGACCTCGCGCAATTGATCTTCGACCTGAAACAGGTAAACCCCGACACGCTGGTCTCGGTGAAACTGGTTGCCGAAGCGGGCGTCGGCACCATCGCCGCGGGCGTCGCCAAAGCGTATGCCGATCTGATCACGATCTCAGGGTACGACGGCGGCACCGGCGCGAGTCCGCTGACCAGCATCAAATACGCCGGGGCGCCGTGGGAATTGGGGCTCAGCGAAACCAATCAGGTGTTGCGCACAAACGGCCTGCGCGACAAGGTACGCCTGCAGACCGACGGCGGCCTGAAAACCGGCCTCGACGTGATCAAAGCGGCGATCCTGGGCGCCGAAAGTTTCGGTTTCGGTACCGCGCCGATGGTGGCGATGGGATGCAAGTACCTGCGCATCTGCCACCTGAACAACTGCGCGACCGGCGTCGCCACGCAAAATCAGGTTCTCAGGCTCCAGCATTTCATCGGCAAGGCCGACATGGTAATGAACTATTTTAAATTCGTCGCAACGGAAACGCGCGAATGGATGGCAAAACTGGGCGTCAGGAAACTCGAAGACCTGATCGGGCACACCTCTTTTCTCGAGGCCGGGACAGGAGAGACACAAAAGCAGGAATGTCTCGACCTGACCCCGATCCTGTCGAACGCGGCAGTTCCAGAAAATGCGCCCCGGTTTTGCACGAACGACAGAAATACCCCGTTCGACCGGGGAGAACTCGCCGAGCGGATGGTCGCCGACACGCTCGGCGCGATTGAAAACAAGCGCGGCGGCGAGTTTCACTATCCCATCAACAATACAAACCGCTCGATCGGCGCGCGCGTGTCGGGAGAGATTGCCGGACGCTACGGCAACTACGGCATGCAGGATGCGCCGATCAGAATCAACTTCACCGGCACCGCGGGGCAAAGCTTCGGCGTGTGGAATGCGGGCGGCCTGCATTTGCATCTGGAGGGAGACGTGAATGATTACGCGGGCAAAGGCATGGCCGCCGGGGAAATAGTTCTTCGCCCGCCCGCGGCGGCGACTACGGTCAGCAATGAAACCCCGATTGCCGGGAATACCTGCCTGTACGGCGCAACCGGCGGCAAGTTTTTCGCCGCGGGCATCGCGGGCGAACGCTTTGCGGTCAGGAATTCGGGCGCGGTCGCAGTTGTCGAGGGTGTCGGCGATCACGGCTGCGAATACATGACCGGCGGTTCGGTCACGGTGCTCGGCGCAACCGGGCTGAACTTCGGCGCCGGCATGACCGGCGGCTTCGCACTGATTCTGGACGAAGAAAACCGCTTCAACGACCATTGCAATCACTCGCTCGTGGAAATTCAACGCATAGACGCCGAGAAAATGGAACAGCATCGCAAATATCTGTACGCACTGCTTGTCGAATATGCCGAAAAGACCGGAAGTTCATGGGGGCAAAAGATCCTCGACGATTTTTCCAGCCATCTCCCGCTGTTTTATCTGGTCAAGCCTAAAGCGGTTGAACTCGAAACGCTGATAAGCAATCTGCACGAAGCCGCGTAATAACATAAGCCGGTACGGCTGAAACGACACGGTTGCACAGGAATGGCCGGCAGAATTCCTTCCAATTTCATAGATGAGCTGATCGCGAACAGCGACATCGTGGAACTCATCAACAGCTTCGTGCCCCTGCAGAAGAAGGGGCACGAATACATGGCGTGCTGCCCTTTCCACGACGAAAAAACGCCGTCGTTCTCGGTCAGCCCGCAAAAACAGTTTTACTACTGCTTCGGCTGCGGAGCAGGCGGGTCAATCGTCAAATTCTTGATGGAGTATCAGAAAATGGACTTCGTCGAGGCGATTGAGACACTCGCCCAGTTCGCGGGGGTTGAAGTACCGCGCGAAGGAGGCAACCCGTCGGCGAACAAACAATACAAGCGCATATTGTCGGCACTCTCGAAAGCGGGCGAGTTCTACCGGAAAAATCTCGAGAGTATGCCTGTCGCCGCCGATTATCTCGCGCAACGCGGCATCGATCAGAACACGATGGCTGCTTTCAACCTAGGCTACGCCCCCGCCGGCTTTGACAATCTGAAACGCTTCTTCGGCAACGACTATAACGAGCAGTTACTGCTGCACGCAGGCCTGCTTTCGAAAAAAGAAACCACGGGGCACACTTACGATAAATTTCGGGGTCGCCTGATGTTCCCGATACGCGACAAACAGGGCCACACGATCGCTTTCGGCGGGCGCGTGATGAAAAATGAGGATCAGCCAAAATATCTGAACTCTCCGGAGACGGAAGTCTTTCACAAACGGCGCACGCTCTATGGCCGGTACGAGATCAGGGAAAACCGCAAACTCGATCAGGTCATTGTCGTCGAAGGCTACATGGACGTCGTTTCTCTCGCCGCTCACGGCGTTAAAAACGCGGTTGCAACATTGGGAACGGCGGTCACGCACGAACACATCCACCAGTTGTTCAAGTTATGCAACAGACTGATCTTCTGTTTCGACGGGGATCTTGCGGGACACAAGGCCGCCGTACTTGCGCTGAAACAGGCGCTCCCGCTTTTTCACGACGGACGGGCCGTCAACTTCATGTTTCTCCCGCAAGGAGAAGATCCAGACAGTTTTGTCAAAACCCACGGAAAAGAGGCAATGGAGAAGACCGTCGGCGAAGCGGTTCCGCTGTCGGTTTTCATGTTCGACCACCTGCGCGCAGAACTCAACTTGTCATTGCCCGAAGGACGCGCGGCTTTTGCAGACCGCGCCCGGCGGATACTGAACGAGCTCCCGCGCGGCGCCTTCCGTGATCTGATCGCGAAGGAACTCGCCGACAGGGCCGGCGTCGAAACCGAACACTTGCTGTCGCAGAACGCAAAGCAGGACGCATTGCGTTCAGCGCAACCTCACGGCAGGCGAAAGATCGTCTATTCAGACGTACGCGTTGCGGTCGCCCTTCTTTTATCCGACCCTTCGCTCGCAAAACAGGCGCCGCCATGCGATGAGATCCGCAAAATAAACCGCCCCGGAACCGCGTTGCTCGCGGATATGCTCACACGCATCGGGAAAAACCCCGGAATAACAACGCCTGCGCTGCTCGAGCAATACCACGACAGCGAATACGAACAATCCCTGATACGCTTGCTTGATTGGTCGCCGCCGCCGGATGCGGCCACCGAATTCGAGGGTGCCATGCAACATCTGCGCAAATTGTCAGAAAAGCAGATGTTTGAAAGCTTGATCGAAAAATTAGAGACCCAGGGCCTGGATAAAAAAGAAAAAGACAAACTGCAAAACTACCTGAGCCACAGATCCGGGTTGCAATGACTTCAGAGCGGCTTTAACGCGATCACCGGGAGCAGGTCATTATGGGCTTTATGGCCACTATCTATGCTATAATTTACTGTTTATCTATCTGAGGCGGGCGTAAACGTGCCAGAGAACGAGCGAACGCAATGAAGTCAGCACAACAGCAACCATCAAAGATCAAAGACCTGATCGCCAAAGGCAACGAGCAGGGCTACCTCACTTACGCCGAGGTCAACGATCATTTGCCGCAGGACATTGTCGATCCCGAACAAATAGAGGACATCATCGGAATGCTCAACGACATGGGCATTACCGTCTATGAGAAAACTCCTGATGACAGCGACTTGCTGCTGAATAAAAGAGAGGTCGCGAACGAGACGGACGCGGAGGAAGCCGCGGCGGCGCTCGCAAGCGCAAGCAGTGATCTCGGGCGCACGACTGACCCGGTCAGAATGTATATGCGGGAAATGGGGTCGGTGAGCCTGCTCGACAGACACGGCGAAATACGGATTGCAAGACGCATTGAAGCCGGGCTGAATGAAGTATATCGCGCTTTGGGGCATTATCCACCTACGGCGGCAAATTTGCTCGAGGATTATAAAAAAATCAAACAAGGCGAGACCAAGTTGGCTGAAATCGTCACCGACTTCATTGACCCCGAAGAATACGATCAGGGAAAGGAATTCACACCACCTCAACCGCCGGCCGCCAGAACAAACGCCGAAAAAAAAGAAGTTGAGATAGAAAAGATAACCGAAGAAGACGCCGAACAGTATTTCTCCAAGTTGAAACGGTTATACAAGCGTTGCCGAAGTAAAGCAGCCCGAAAGAGCGAGAAAAGTTACGCGCGTGCGCTCGAAAACATGGCCAATATGTTCATGGAATTCAAGCTGACGCCCGCGGTGATCATCCGGCTCATTAAACAATTGAAAAGCAGTATCTCAGAAATACGCGCTCAGGAACGTATTCTGCTGAATATTTGCGTCAACAGATCCGCAATGCCGAGAAAGGATTTCGTTACAACCTTCAGGGACAATGAAACCGATCCGAAATGGTGGAAAAAGCATACAGCGCCGCGCGCCAAGTACTCTAAAAAACTGAAGGCTCACAAAAAGGAGTTCATGCGCGCTCAGGAACGGTTGAGGACGATTGAAGAAAAAGCTGGCCTGCCGATCAGGAAAATCAAGGAAATCGGGCGGCAGATCTCAACGGGAGAAGCCAAAGCGAGACGTGCGAAAAAGGAAATGGTCGAAGCCAATCTCAGGCTGGTCATCTCCATCGCAAAGAAATACATCAACCGGGGCCTGCAATTCCTGGATCTTATCCAGGAAGGCAACATCGGCCTGATGAAAGCCGTTGACAAATTTGAATACCGGCGGGGCTACAAATTCTCGACTTATGCGACTTGGTGGATACGGCAGGCGATCACCCGCTCGATTGCGGATCAGGCGCGCACGATCCGTATCCCGGTACACATGATAGAGACAATTCACAAACTGAACCGCATTTCAGGGCAATTGGTGCAGGAAATGGGGTGTGAACCGAAACCCGAAGAGTTGGCGAAAAGAATGGGCATACCCGAAGAAAAAGTCCGAAAAGTCATGAAGGTCGCAAAAGAGCCGGTTTCGATGGAAACCCCGATAGGGGACGACGAAGATTCGCACTTGGGAGACTTTATAGAAGACGAAACCACCGCGCTGCCGGACGAGGCGACCATTGCCGACAGCCTCAAAGAAACGACGCACGAACTGCTCGCGTCGCTGACCCCGCGCGAAGCGAAAGTCCTGCGCATGAGATTTGGCGTCGATATGAATACCGACCACACGCTTGAAGAAGTCGGAAAACAATTTGATGTCACCCGGGAACGTATCCGCCAGATAGAAGCCAAGGCGTTGCGGAAACTGCGTCACCCCTCCCGTTCGGAGAAACTCAAAGGGTTCCTCGACAATGATTGACACCGCAAAGCTCCAAGCACGGGCCTGTAGCTCAGCCGGTCAGAGCAGGGGACTCATAATCCTTTGGTCGCAGGTTCGAATCCTGCCGGGCCCACCATGCGAATCCGGAACATGGCCCTCCGGGGAAGTTATTCCAAAATGAACAGCCGGTCTCTTTTTTTATTGACCGCATTATCTTTATCGTGCGGAGACGTATCGGCATTGGAAATCTGCACCGACCACAGCCCAGCCGCAGTCGCGAACGTCCTGAGGATTAACATTGAAGAAAAACCGCGACACCGCAACGACCGACCGAATATAGTGGTTATCCTCGTCGACGACATGGGCCATGGGGATTTATCAATCTATGCAGGCGACATCCCCACACCTAACATCGACAGACTCGCTGAAGAAGGCGCCAGATTCACGGACGGCTACAGCGCGTCTCCTCTATGTTCCCCATCCCGCGGAGGCCTGATGACCGGAAAACAGCCCGCCTCCATCAAGCACTTTTACAATTTCGTTGATCAATTTAAACATGGATTATCGCTTGCGGAAAAAACGATGGCCGATTATTTCAAGGAAATCGGCTATGTGACGGGTATCGTCGGCAAATGGCATCTGGGATCAAGCGACAAGCACACTCCCGACAACAGAGGCTTTGATGAATATTTCTATGACCGTCATCAGAATGTTCATCATAATGTTCATCATATTCCTGGCAAGTTTCATCATTATCAGTCGGAAAGTTATGTTTCACGGTTTGAGCACAACCTCAACCCGAGCATACTGAGCATCATGGGACCATGCGACAGAGAGAATAAATATCTCACTGATATGGAAGGGCTGGAGGCATCCGCTTTTATTTTGAGGAATAGAAACAGGCCCTTCTTCCTGTATCTGTCCACTGCAGCACCACATGCACCTCATTATCCCAGACAAGAAAGCCTGATGAAGCGTCTTTCTTATTACAGAATACCCGGCTATGCCCGAAAGATTTTTGATCGGCCGCAAAGGCAGTACTACAGAATGTTGATTCAATTGGACGAGGCCATAGGGCGTGTAGTCGAGACCATTGACCAATCGGGTCTGTCAGAAAACACTCTGATCTGGTTTCTGAGTGACAATGGGGGCTGGACTTGGGGAGATAATCTAGCAGCATCCGACAGTGGGGCATTAAAAGGAAAAAAAGGAACTCTTTATGAAGGCGGTATCCGCGTACCTTTCATCGCCCGCTGGACAGGAGTAATCCCGCCGGCAATTCATGAATGGCCGATAATCTCTCTTGATATTCTGCCGACATCACTGGCGGCGGCAAAAGGTTCTCCGGAAATAAGTGAATTTTCTCATCTCCACGGCGTGAACATGCTCCCGTACCTCAGGGAAAAATCCCCGCCGCCGGACCGGGATCTTTACTGGAGAATTCGCTATACTCCTGACAGGAGTAGGAGTATTACGAAACCGGATAACATCTATATGACCAGGAGCGCAATCCGATCCGGACAGTGGAAACTGATCAGCCATACCATACAAGGCAAAGCCCTGAAGCATGAACTATACGATTTACAAAATGATATCGCCGAAAGAAATAATCTTCTCATGCATTCTAATATTTATCTCATATATTCTTTCGTCAAAAGAAAACATCTCAAAACTTTTCTACGCCTTCAGAAGAAATTAGAATCAGAAACATCACTCTTGCCTAACTAGCCGGCCTTGAATAATTGCGGTTTTGAACGACGGATAGCCGGTCTTTTTTTGTTGACCGCATTATCTTTATCGTGCGGAGACGTGCCCGCAACGACAATCTGCACTGACCGCAGCCCCGCCGCAGTCGCGAACACCCTGGGCATTGACCTGAGCGCTGATCCCAAGCGGAAACCGCGCCCGCGCAACGACAAACCAAATGTAGTGATCATTATCGTTGACGATCTTGGTTATGCCGGTACAAGCGTTTACGGCGGAACAGGAACAGTGCCCACGCCGAATATCGACGGAATTGCCGCGGAAGGGGTTAAGTTCACCGACGGTTACGCAGCTGCACCTGTATGCAGCCCCTCACGCGCGGGCCTGATGACAGGCAGGCAACCCGATACTTTAGGGTACGCGAACAACCTGATAAACGCAAGCTACCACCAATATGGCTTGCCGCTTTCAGCGAAAACAATGGCCGATTATTTCAAAGAGATAGGCTACATCACCGGAATGGTGGGCAAATGGCATTTGGGAGACGCCGAAGAATATATTCCGGATAAAAGAGGCTTCGACGAATACGCTTTCGGCAGACTCCTCTTCATCCCATATTGGGGAAGATACTCTATACAGCACAATCTTGATCAAAGCATATTGGATTACATGGAATCGTGTAAAGACGAAGATAAACACCTTACCGACATACAGAGCCTGGAAGCAACCAGTTTCATTTTGAGGCACAGGGACAAACCTTTCCTTCTGTACTTCTCGACAGACGCGGTACATTCTCCTTACCTGCCCAAACCGGAAAACCTGATGGCGCACCTTGCTTATTGGCGGCATCCGGGTTATGTCCGCCACGCCTTCAACTGGGAAAAGTTGGCGTACTTAAGAATGCTGATGCATCTGGACGAAGCGATAGGCCGGGTTCTTGACACCATTGATCTTCTCGGTCTGTCGGAAAACACGCTGGTGTGGTTTTTCAGCGACAATGGAGGCCCGAAAGAGACGGCTTCCAATGGCGAGTTGCGATCAGCTAAAGGTGCTCTCTATGAAGGCGGCATCCGGGTACCCTTTCTGGTGCGATGGCCGGGCACCATTCCAACGGTTGTTCACGAATGGCCGATCACAACGCTCGATGTGCTACCGACTTCACTGGCGGCGGCCGGATTCGATTCCCAAAATTCTTCCCTGAGCGATATGGATCTGAGCGGCATGAACATGTTGCCCTACCTGCAAAATAAAGATCAACATCCCCCTGTCCGCAACCTGTATTGGAACAGGGAGTTCAAACGTAAAAGAAAACTCCTCGGACAGGCGGCACTCAGAAGGGGAGATTGGAAACTGATCACCCGGTACAGGCACTCTGCAATATACAAAACCGAGCTGTACAACCTGAAACAGGACATTTCAGAGCAACAGGACCTTTCCTTAGAAGAACCGGAAATATTGACACGTCTATTCAAGCAAACCGAAGCCTGGGTCAACGCTTTGCCCGAAATTGTTGTGGCAAAACCCCGCTGACCCGTCACAGGCCCTATTTTCTGGTCACATAAAAGTTTTCGACGGCGGCCACGTCCAGATTAGACTTAATAAAAACCTCGAGTGCGTCTTGCGGGGAACATACGATCGGGTAACCGGTAAGGTTAAAAGACGTATTCAGTACCGCTCCTACGCCGGTTTCTTTCTCAAAAGAACGGATGAGTCGATGGTATCGCGGGTTCCAGTCTTCCGCGACCACCTGAGGCCTGATCGTATAATCATAAACGTGCATACACGCCGGAATGTCATCCCTCGCCTTACTCAACGTGGGAAACGCCATGGTCATGTAATAAGCCTTGTATCCTTTGTCGGCCCTGAAATAGTCATCCGCCTTTTCTTCCAAGATGCTCGGGCAGTAAGGCATCCAGAATTCTCTCTTCTTGATCGCTTTATTGATTCTGCTGATAGAACGCATATCCCGTGGATCAGCAAGAATAGAGCGGTTGCCCAAGGCTCTCGCCCCCCATTCCATTCGCCCAGCGAAACAACCGACGATCTTGCCTCGCGCGAGGTTCTTACCTATTTCGGCTTCTATATCGTCCATTTTTTGCACGTGTAACGACTCGCCGAAGTTTGCCAACGCCGTCTCTATCTCACGCTCGCCGTACTCGGGCCCCAGATACAGGTCTTTGAGCAGTTCAAATTTGTTAAAACCACGGTCCATGCTCGCGTGCATAGCGGCGCCGATCGACAAGGAATCGTCGGAACAGCTGGGCAGCACCCACAATTCCTCGATCTCCGGCAGAGACAGGATACCGTTGTTGGCTTTGACGTTCATGAAAATCCCCCCGGACAAAACAACCCGTCTCAACCCGGTTCTGCGAACGGCATTGGCAACCCATTCTTTCAAAGTCGTCTCGGTCAGGCGCTGAACCGCGTAGGACACGCAGTCAAAACGATCTCCTTCGAAAGTATTCTTCAGAAACTTTAAATACCGCCACTTGGTAAACGAGGTGTTATTCCTGAGACCCAGCCCGTCTTCCTCAACTGCTATGCAGCCCTTTATCTTGTCGTAAACCGGCTCGGCATATTGGGGGTTGGCGTATGCCGCGAGTCCCATCACTTTATACTCATCCGAAGTCGGGTTCATGCCGAGAAACTGCGTGGTTCTGGCATACAATTCACCCAAAGAATTGAAGTGGCCGACAGTATGCAGGCGCTTCATCCTGCCTCCTTTGCCGACATTGACGGTCGCGCAGACTGCATCGCCCGCCCCGTCGCAGGACAGAATCAGCACCTCCTCGTCTTTCCGGTAGTAAGGCGAACACCCGTAGGCACTCAAGGCGTGTAGGGTGTGATGGTCATAAAAAATGACATCGGCCCCAATCCCCTCCGCCATGACCGCATCACGCACTTCCTGCCTGTTCCTCAACTTCGACAGGATCGCAACCGCAAATTTGACAGAACTGCCGGAACGCAGAAAAGATTTCGGGAACAACGGGGACAGGCGGCTGTAAGCCCCCCTGAATCCTTTGGGGCTCGTAATCTCCTGCAGGCCGTAAACCGGAGGCAACAGGCCGGCAACGCCAACCGCATCGACCGCTTCCGGACTTACGCCGCCGACCTCCAAGCATTTGGATATGGCGTTTACCGGAATTCCGCAGTAATTCTTCTCCCGGTTAAGACGCTCTTCCGGGATGCAAGCCAAGATCCTGCCGTCCCTGATCAGGCAGGCGCTCGCGTTATGTCCGTCGTGTATGCCCAGAGTGATCATTTTGGGTCGGGAGATTGGCACAAACTTTTATCGCTTACACAGCGTATTACCTGCATAAAGGAATTTGCCGCGTATTCAACGCCATATTTGCTGATATAGGTTTTGGATTTTTTCCCCATGCTCTTCCTGAGATCCTCATCCTCAATCAGACGCACCAGCGCGTCTTTCAACATCGAGCTGTTTCCGGATTCAATGACCACCCCGTTATCGGTCACCAGTTCCGAAGATCCCGCCGCGCCGGTAACGATGATCGGCAGCCCGTAGTACATCGCCTCGTTGACCACCAACCCCCATGGATCATGCTCGGTCGGCATGATAAACACGTCGGCCTGCGAATAATATCCTGCCTTCTCATCGCCTTCGACGTAACCGACAAACCGAATAGACCCGGAATCACACGCCAGGCGCTTCAGATAGCGTTCCTCCTCGCCGCTCCCTGCGATTATCAGTACTGCGTCCGTTCGCTCCATCTCCTTAAAAGCTTTTATCAAAAAATCCACCCCTTTTCTTTTTCTAAGGTACCCCATATAAAGAAGAACCACTTTGCCTTCGTATTCCGCTTTCTTTTTAACCTCACCCACATCCTTATTACACACCTCAGGCACCACCTGCACGACATTAAAAATCGGCAGGCGCCCACCCCCCATCTTCGTCAGATAATTTTCAGTATATACGCCAAAGCCCATCGCCGCCGCACAACGGTTTATAAACTTTCCTCTTATAAAATCGCCGAAAAACTTTTTGATTCTCTTGGCCTTCCTGTAATGCTCCGTCTCAATATAATCAGTCCACAAAACCAGCGGTTTCTTGCGTAAGCCGGATACCAGAAGCGTAAAAAACGCCCCGATGACGGATTGAATGCCGATCTGGCCGACCATATAAACGTCGTATTTCTTCCATAACAGTTGGACCGGCATCAGGGCAAAAAGCCAATTGCCCGAGTAGAGCTTGAAAGAACAATCCTTCAAGGAAACAGGGTCCAAGTGGTTGAACGGTTTTGGCCGGCTGAAAAAAACCTCAATTTCAACTTGCTTATGCAATTGCTCAAAAACGGGCAGCCGGTAAGAATAAGCCCAAGTGTCCATGATAAAAACTTTCATCCTGCAATTTATACCGATCGTCAGCTGCGCTGATTTTTAGCGTCACAAGGCTGTCAAAAGCGGTGGATTATAACCCTGCCCCACGATATAAAGGCGCGTGTAACAGTTATCCTCTGGAGCCGAATATGGCCGTCCCCAGCCGGATCATCGTCGCGCCCTCGGCGATCGCCGCTTCAAAATCACCGCTCATCCCCATCGACAGGACGTCCAGCGCATAAGGCCGGGAATATCCGTCAAAAATACGCCTCATCTTCCCGAAAACCCGACGACGACGACCGAAGTCGGCTTCCGGGGCGGGAATCACCATCAGGCCACGCACCTTGAGCCGCGGCAACGCCGCGGTTGACACCAGAATTTCCTCGACCTCCTCAGGCAAAACGCCCGACTTGGTCTTTTCCCCGCTGATATTGACCTGAATGCACGCATTAAGAGCCGCCAGTCCGGAGGAGCGCTGCTGAGAAAGCCGTTTCGCAATTGACTCACGGTCAACGCCGTGGACCCACGAAAACAAAGCCGCAATATGCCGTGTCTTATTGCTTTGCACGGGGCCTACGAAATGCCATTCAACCCGATCGTTGTCAACCGCTTTTATCTTCTGCCGCGCTTCCTGTACATAACTCTCGCCAAACACCGTCTGCCCTGCGTTGATTGCAGCCGTGATCATTGCCGGAGATTTAGTCTTGCTGACAGCAACGAGCGTGACGACGCCGGGCTCGCGACCGTACCTGGCTTCAGCCGCCCTGACCGCGCCTCTGACACGGTCCAAGTTGGCTGCAATCCGGGCGTCGACTTCCATGCCCGGTCTTAAAAGCCGAGTGACGCCGCGTCAAACACAGGGCCGTCCACGCAAACGCGCTTCATCAGAACGCGGCCTTGCTCAACGGCGGAAACAACACACCCCGCACAACCGCCGAGCGCGCAGGCCATATATTCTTCCAGCGACAACTGACACGGCAGGGTGTGCTTGCGGGCCAACGCGGCGACAGCCGCTAACATCGGCCCGGGGCCGCAGGCAAAAACCTCCACTTCCGATTTTTCCTCGGCAGACAGACGGGACAACCAGATGTCGGCCAACTCATGTATAAACCCATCGAAGCAACCGGGGCGCGGCCGCTTGCTGCAAAGCCGCGCCGGAATTTCAAGTGATTCCACAGTGGCATGTGTCGCACAAATGTTTCCGCCGATGCCCGCAACGGCAATTTTTGAATCACATACAGGAAAAGGGAAAGGTTTCTCGGAAGCAAATATCGCAAACGGCGACAACGCCCGATTGCCTTTCAGGGATTCCGCCAGAAAAAACACAGGCGGCATACCGACGCCGCCGCCGAGCAACAGCGGTCTCGTATATCCGTCATGAACGGCAAACCCGTTGCCGATCGGGCCGACGCTGCTTAAAACGTCTCCAGCCCGTTTTTTACTCAGCAACCGGCTGCCGCGGCCGACCGCTTTATACAGAATTTCCACCCATCCCCGCGACGGCGACACAGACATGATCGAGTAGGGCCTGCGCATCCTCAAGACGGGATCGCATTGCAGATGTATGAATTGACCGGGCTTTGCGGCGTCGGAACAACGCGGGGCATATACACGCAACACATACTGATCCTGCGGATACTCGCGGTGTTGCAGAATTTCCGCATCTTCCGAAAAAACCGGATGCCTGAGAGGCAGCACCGTCAACCCTCATAAACGATACGTCCGCCGAGCAAGGTCCGGCGCACTTTGCCCTTGAAACGCCTGTTCAGAAAAACGGTATTCCTGCCGCCGCTCAACATCGACTCCTCCTGCAAAACCCATTTCTGCACAGGATCAACCAGACACAGATCGGCGACACTGCCGACTTCGAGACTGCCGCGCTCAATTTGCAGCAAACGCGCCGGGTTGGCGCTGACGGCGGCAACCGCGATCTCCAGCGGAACAATGCCTCGATCAACCAACTCCAGCATCAGCGGCAAAAACGTTTCAAGCGACGAGATCCCCGGGGCGCCGGCAGGAAACGGGGCAAGCTTGGCGTTAATATCATGCGGCTGATGATCCGAGCACACGATAGTCACGGTGCCGTCGGCAAGCGCCTTTCTCAGGGCATCACGGTCATTCACTCCGCGCGCCGGAGGCAACAAATGGCAGTTGGGATTAAAGTCTGAAATGTCATCCTCGGTTAAAAACAATTGATGCGCACACACATCCGCGGTGACTTCGAGCCCCGCTTCGCGCGCCTGCACGACCAACGCAACCGAACGCGCGCAGGACAGGCGACAAAAATGCACCTTGGCGTTGGTATCCTCGACCAGCGCCAGACACTGGCCAAGCGCCGCCGTCTCGGCAGAAATCGGAATGCCCGGCAATCCAAGCCGGGTTGAAACAGCCCCCTCGTGAGCACAACCGCCGTCGGCCAGCGCATGGTCCAGCGGATACAGAAATACGAGGACGCCAAGACCCGCGGCATACTGCAACGCGCGGCGCAAAAAATTGGGGTCCGAGAAAGACTGCAAGCCGTTGCTGAACGCGACACACCCCGCCTCCTTGAGCGCGGCCATCTCACTCAGCGCCCGCCCCTCCAACCCCACGGTCATCGCGCCGATCACCAGAACATTACAAAGTCCGGCCGCTTCAGCGCGACGCTGGATGAGATTCACGGTTGCTGAAGCGGCGACGGCGGGATGCACTTCCGGCATCGAGCACAGCGTTGTGATGCCGGCAGTTGAAGCAGCCCGCGCCTCGGACGCAACCGTCGCCTTGAACTCGTAGCCGGGCTCACGCAGATAAGCGCCGATATCGACCAGGCCGGGCAAAGCCCACAAGCCTTCGGCGTCAATCACTTTATCGGCGGCAACCCGCCCGAGTTTCCCGACGCGGCTGAAGCGTCGCCCCTCGATCAGAAGATCACAAATTTCGTCGAGTCCGTTCGACGGGTCGATCACGCGGGCTTGCCTGATCAAAATACTCATCGGGTTTACCGAATCAAACGCGCCTGTTACCCGCCTGCACGGCCGCCGCCGATTGCAAGCGACATCACCGCCATTCTCGTGGTAACCCCGTAATTAACCTGATCGAGTATCACCGAGTGAGAGCCGTCGGCCACTTCCGAACTGATCTCGACGCCCCGATTGATCGGGCCGGGGTGCATGACTATTGCATCCGGTTTTGCGCATTTCAACCTGTCCGTTGTAATGCCGTAACAAAAATAGTATTCATTTTTGCTGGGAAGAAACGAACCGCTCATCCGCTCTTTTTGCAGACGCAGAATAATAATGACATCGGCATCCTCAAGCCCCGCTTCCAAATCCTGAAATGCCCGGACCCCGAGATCTTCCACGCCTTTCGGCATCAATGTTTTGGGGGCAACCAGGCGTATGTCCCGAACACCCAGCGTCTTCAGGGCGGCGATCTCGGAACGGGCAACGCGGGAATGCAGTATGTCGCCGACGATCGCAACGTTTAACCCGGAAAAGTCCTGCCTGTGCTTTCGTATCGTGAACATATCAAGCAACGCCTGGGTCGGGTGAGCGTGCCTGCCGTCTCCTGCATTGATGACGCAAACATCTTCCGCCACGTGACTCGCGATAAACGCCGATGCGCCGCTGTCGGGGTGCCGGACGATGAACATATCGGCCCCCATGGCCTGAATGTTCTTCAAGGTGTCTATCAGGGATTCGCCTTTCCGGACAGCGGCCGTATCCATATTGAAATCCATGACGTCGGCCGACAGCCTTTTTGCGGCTAACTCAAACGTGGAACGCGTCCGGGTGCTCGGCTCGAAAAAGAAATTAACGACGGTCTTGCCTCTGAACAGGGGAACTTTTCTGGCGCCGCCGTCTCGTGCAACGAAAGACTGGGCCGTATCAAGCAACTTCAGAAGAAGAGCTTGCGGCAACCCCTCAATCGTCAGAAAATGCCTGAGACGCCCGTGCTCATCCAACTGCAATCGGGGACAGGAAACTTCTTCACTGAACGGGGTGTGCGGCATTAAAGCCGTATTATCACTGAACATCGGCCATTTATCAAACTCATCCGCCCGACGATGACCGGGGTCGTCTCTCAGAACGAAGCTTCAACTGGCCAATAACTCAGGAGATCCGATCAGGGCTCGGAAATCGGCGTCTTTCTCAAGCAATTCATCGTAAACACCCTGAGCCACCGAGCCATCTTCTTTCATCACAATCACTCTATCCGCAAATTGCATGGTCTCCGGCCTGTGAGCAATGATAATCACCATCTTACCTTCGGCTATGCTCATCAGAGACTTGATGATCCTCTTTTCCACCACTAAATCAAGCGAATTGGTCGCCTCGTCCAGTATCAGAACCGATAACCGACGATATAACGCACGCGCGATCGCAAGCCGCTGGCGCTGTCCCCCGCTCAATATTTCCGCGTCTTCCTCAACTTTTGTATCCAGCCCGTCCGGCAGGCTCCTGGTAAAATCCTCGAGCTGAGCCAATTTTATGGCCTCGCGCACCCGCTCATAGTCGATTTTTCCTTCGGTTGCTTCAAATGCAACGTTCATCGCCAAACTTGCATCCATAAAAAAGGGCTTTTGAAAAACCACCGCGGACGATTGCTGCCAGTTCCGCTTGAAATCAATATCGCCATGCAGCGGTCTGCCGTCCACCAGTACCCGGCCCTTTTCCGGCGACAACAGGCCGGTCAAAAGCCGGATTACCGTGCTTTTCCCCACGCCGGAACGCCCGAATAATGCAATAACTTTATTGGCAGGCAATGAGAAACTGACGTTATTGATGGCCGCTTTGCCGGCCTCAGGGTATGAATATGTCACATTATCGAAAACGACTTTATCCTTGACCTCGATCAACTCAAACCGTTTTCCGCTTTCTTCAGACTCCATGGCACGACTTTTCGCCGCGCACAGATCTTCCATGGCAGATTGATATTTGTGAGCACTGCCTTCCAGCGCCATAAAAACCTGAAAAATTCCCTGCATCGAAGGAAGCAATCTGAAAGTGCCGACGGCAAACAAGGCAAGAGTGGGAAAAGCGCTCCCCGGGCTGTCATTGAGAAAAATATATGCCGATACAATGTACAACGCAGTCATTCCGGCAATCCGGATAGACGGCTGGGGGATGCTGTTGATAATGGCCTGTCTGATACCGTGTTTAGCCGCCGCCCGCATTGACTGATCAACGGTCTCGACAAAATCGCGTTCCTTGCCCATCAGCCCGATTTCCGTGGCCGCCGCGGTTCCCTCTCTGAACATTCGTATTTGTCGCAGCCGGATCTCATAGAGTTGCTTTCCCAGAAACCTGGTCCTGTTTTTGTAAGCCGCGAAGAAAAGGTAGTAGAAGACCACCGTTGTAAGCAGTAATACCGCCAAAGCCCCGGCATGGACAAAGTACAAAGCGCAGATTATAAAAAAAACGTTGATCGCAGCAGCTGAAAAATGGGACAACCTGGTGGCTTCCCCCATGACCACCTCTCCGGCCGCCATCAAACCCTTGCCGATCACATCACCTGTTCCTCTTCTGACCCTGTCCTCATAACTTTCGGTCAGATAAAAACGGTACAACATAACCGCACAGCGCCGATTTATCCCCTGCGTCAATCTGGTCCCCAGCAAACCAAGAACCACCCCTAAAACCTGCTGCACGGCGACAAATAACACCAAAAGACCGCTGAGCAGCACCAAAAAATAGGACTGATTCTCAAATTCCAGCCCATGGTAGATCATCGAAACGTAACGGTTATCTATGATGATCTGAGGTTTGCTCAATATAATCAGAAATGCCGCCATGCCGCCGAGAGCAACAGTTCCCATCAAAACGCCTGCAATTTGATTTAACTGGACAACGACCAGACTTTGCTTGCCCCGCCTGTCCATGATTTCGTATACCGCTTTCAGCCTGCGAAAAATCTCGCCGAACGGGGATACTTTCAATTTATGAATGCCGCGCTGTAACACTGACTTGACGAGCGTTATAGATCCGAAGGCGAATTCTAACACAGGGCAAAAGCCGGAACTTTGATCAAGACGTGTTGTTAATCAACCGACTCTTAATGCGCTTCATCCCAACTGCTGCCTTCGCCTACGACCACCGACAGAGGCACTTTAAGCCGTGCTGCGTCACTCATGCACAAACGACATTCACCCGCAACTTTTTCAACGTCTTTTTCAGCAACCTCGATCAGAAGCTCGTCGTGAACCTGCATGACCATCCGGGCGTCGCAACCCGACTTCCGCAAACGTCCGTGCAAGACCACCATCGCGCGTTTCATAATGTCTGAAGCCGAACCCTGCATCGGGCCGTTGATTGCCGCACGTTCGGCGTACTGGCGGCGATACGCGGCCGATGAGCGGATTTCCGGCAAATACAGGCGTCTTCCGAATAAGGTTTCAACATAACCCAGTTCCCTGGCTTTCTCCCTGGCCTTGTTCATATAAACCTGAACGCCGGGGTAACGTTTAAAGTAAATCGACATATATTGCTTCGCCGACGTGAAATCCAGCCCCAGTTGCTTGGCCAGGCCGAAAGCGCTCATCCCGTATATCAGGCCGAAATTAATCGCCTTCGCGGAACGCCTCTGTTCTTCTGTCACTTCCTCCGCGGGCACCGCAAAGATCTCGGCGGCGGTCGCGGCATGGACGTCTTCCCGGCCTTCAAAAGCCCGGCACAGACGCTGATCCCCGGACAAATGAGCCATCACCCGAAGCTCTATCTGCGAATAGTCGGCCGCGAGCAGACGATAGCCGGGAGGCGCTGTAAAAGCCCGGCGGATCTGCCGGCCTTCGGGCGTACGCACCGGAATGTTCTGGAGATTGGGGTCGGACGACGATAACCTGCCGGTCGCAGTAACCGCCTGATGATAGGAAGTATGTACGCGACCCGAATCCGGATCCACCATTTTCGGGAGTTTGTCGGTATAGGTTGACTTCAATTTACTGAACATCCGGTAATCCAAGATCAACCGCGGCAACTCGAAACCCTGGGCCAACTCGTGCAACACGTCCTCAGCTGTCGATGGTTGCCCTTTCGGCGTTTTCCTCAGCACCGGCAAACCGTGCTCTTCAAATAAAATCTCGCGGATCTGAACCGGAGAGTCGAGATTAAAATCCCGGCCCGCCGCCTGATGCGCCTGCTCTTCAAGCCCGGCAATGCGTTTTTTCAGTTCGACGCTTTGGGCGTTGAGAATAGAAGCATCCACCAAAACGCCGTGGCGCTCCATGTCAGACAGCACCGGCACCAATGGGATCTCGATCTCTTCGTACACTTTCTTCTGCACGTCGGCTTTCTCGAGCCTTGACCAGAAATATTCATGCAAGCGCAAACTGACGTCGGCGTCCTCGGCGGCGTAACCGCACGCCGGCTCGACCTCGACCTGATCGAATGACCGTTGCTTTACTCCCTTGCCGGCGACGTCCTCGTAATGCACCGTCGCGAGCCCGAGGTATTTTCCGGCGAGACTGTCGAGATCATGACGGCTGGCAACTGAATTGTAAACATAGGACTCGAGCATGGAGTCATAACGAATACCGCACAGACAAATACCGTGATTGGCAAGAACGTTGCGGTCATACTTGAGGTGGTGCCCTGTTTTTGCAACAGCCGGATCCTCGAGCAGGGATTTCAGCGCCTCGAGCACTTCGCTTTCAGACAACTGCGCCGGCGCACCTTCATATTCGTGGCCGAAAGGCACGTAGGCCGCCTCCCCGGGCCGCACCGCCAGCGCAACGCCGACAATCCGTGCCCGCATATAGTTCAACCCGGTCGTCTCGGCGTCAAACGCGAATCCGTCGGCGTCACTCAGTTTTTTCAGCCACCGCTTGAAATCTCCTTTGTTCAGAATCAACTGATAATTGTGTCCGGCGTTTTGTCCGCTGGCCGGAGCCGCGCTCCCGCCTTGCGCGGCGTCAAGCTCCTCCAGCCACTTCTTAAAGCCGAATTCCGCGCAAAAACGGCGCAACTTGTCAACATCCGGCGCTTTCAATACAAAATCATCCAACCCGACCGGAATATCCAGATTGCGCCTGACCGTTGCGAGTTCCCTGAACAGCGGTAAACGATCAGCCGCCAGTTTAAGGTTCTCACCGGCCTTGCCTTTGATCTCCGAAGCGTGCCCGATCACGGCGTCCAGGGTTCTGTACTGAGCCAGCCATCTGGCGGCGGTTTTGGGCCCGACGCCGGCAACGCCCGGAATGTTGTCGGATTTATCACCCATCAACGCCAGATAATCCACAACCTGAGCGGGTGCAACACCCATCTTTTTCACGACTCCCTCTGCGTCCAGATACTCGTCTTTCATCGTATTGAGCAGCGTGACTTCATCGCATACAAGTTGCGCCAGATCCTTATCCCCGGTTGATATCAGAACTTCCATCTGCTTGTCCTGCGCCTTGCTCGCCAACGTCGCGATCACGTCGTCGCCCTCGACTCCTTCGATCTGGACAATCGGGTAACCCAGGGCTTTGATCAGTTCAAACAACGGAGGCACCTGCCGGCTCAGATCATCAGGCATCGGCGGCCTGTGCGCTTTGTACTCGGAGTAAAGTTCGTGGCGAAAGGTTTTGCCTTTGGGATCAAAAACAACGGCAAAATAATCCGGCTTTTTATCTGAAAGCAGCCGCTTCAGCATATTCACGACCCCGTAAAGCACGCCGGTCGGCTGCCCCTGCGGGCCGGTCAACGACGGCAACGCGTGAAAAGCACGGTACAGATAAGAAGACCCGTCAACTAAAATGATTTTTTCTCTGTTCGCCATCACCATGCAACGATAAAACTCCGGAAATTATAGCCCGGCGGCAGTTCTGGTAGTATGCGCGCCTGATTCATTCAATGCCCGCCCTCAATGTCCGTTTACACTGTTGTCAGCAAACCTGAAATGGAAGATTTTTTGCGTCTCTACGCCGTCGGGATGCTGGCCGGCTACAGCGGGATCAACGAGGGCATTGAGAATACCAATTATTTTGTGGACACCCGGACTGCACCTGACGGCGATTCGCCCGACACGCATTACGTGCTGACAATCTTTGAATGGCAGGACCGGTCTGATCTGCCCTACTTTCTGGACCTGATGGCGCACGCCGCCGACGTCGGCCTGCCCTGCCCGCACCCGATCGTGGATAAAAAGGGATCCTACCTGCAAACCTTATGCGATAAACCCGCGGCGCTGATAACCCGGCTCGGCGGTCACAACGTCCGCTCCCCGGGTACGGGCCACTGCGAACAAGTGGGCGCAACCCTCGTCGCGCTGCATTTGGCGACCGAAAATTTCATGCAGAAACATCCTGACAAACGCGGCCCGAACTGGCGCGAACAATCTGCTGAAAAAGTTTCGCGGCGGCTGCCGGGCAACGACTGCGATCTGCTGTACGACGAGTTGGAACGGCATAAAAACATTCGCCCGACTGAACTTCCCCGCGGAACAATCCACGCCGACCTGTTCCGGGACAATGTATTATTCGACAGTGGACGCTTATCGGGCGTAATCGACTTCTATTACGCCTGCGACGACGACCTGATCTACGACCTTGCGATCACCGTCAACGATTGGTGCTCGCGCAAAGATGGTTCCCTGAATGAAAAAAACTACTCCGCCCTGATACGGGCCTACGCCGAACGCCGCCCGTTTTCGGCGGCGGAAAACGACGCCTGGCAGGACGCCCTGCGCCGCGCCGCGCTGAGATTCTGGCTGTCGCGTCTGCACGATACACATTTCCCGAGAATCGGCCAGATCACGCACACTAAAGACGCCGACGTATTCAAAAACATTCTTCTGCACAGAAGGCGCGAAGTTCCGACGTTATGCTGAACCCGCGCCGCATAGCGCGCCGCCTTGAGGCGGTCGCCGTTCGCGCCGGACGCGTACTTCCCTGGCTGATGCTGCCGCTGGCGGGATTAACCTTCAGCGTCGTCGTGTTGCGCTATGGCTTTGACTTTGGCCGCATCGCCCTACAGGAAAGCATCACCTACCTGCACGCGCTGATTCTGACGTTATGCATGGGTTATACGTTGCGTGAGAACGGCCACGTCCGGGTGGATATTTTTTACAGCAGGATGTCGCGCAGAAGGCGCGCCGTCGTTGACCTCATCGGCAGCCTGCTGTTCCTGACGCCTATATGTCTCACCATACTGGTTACGGGTTGGGATTACGCCGCGCGTTCCTGGCTTTTGCTCGAGGGTTCGCCCGAAGCCGGCGGCCTGCCGCTGGTATTTGCGCTGAAAACACTGATCCCCCTGATGGCCGCACTGCTGCTGATACAGGGCGTGGCCGACATCATCCGCAATGTCGGTTTGATCAGGGGCGATTGACGATGGTCTTTCTTCTTTTTTCAGTGGTCATAGCGCTGGTGCTCGCCGGTTATCCCGTCGCTTTCACCCTCGCCGGCGTATCCCTGCTGTTTGCGTTTGCGGGCATCGCGGCGGGCACATTCGACCCGGGCCTTCTGCAGGCCCTGAACAGCCGCCTCTACGGCATCATGGTGAACGGCACCCTGATCGCGGTACCGTTGTTCATATTCATGGGCGTCGCAATGCAACGCAGCCGTATCGCAGAAAACCTGCTGCTCGCTCTCGGCGATCTTTTCGGCTGCCTGCGCGGCGGCCTCGGCATCGCCGTCGTGCTGGTCGGCGCATTGCTCGCCGCGAGCACCGGCATCGTCGGCGCCACCGTCGTAACCCTAGGGTTGTTGTCGCTGCCGGTGATGCTGAAACGCGGCTACGATCCGAAAATCGCCTGCGGCGTGATCTGCGCCTCCGGCACGCTCGGGCAGATCATCCCGCCCTCGATCGTCCTGATCCTACTCGGCGACGTGATGTCATCGGCCTACCTCAAAGCGCAACTCCATCAGGGCATCTTTTCACCGCAATCGGTATCGGTGATCGATCTGTTCGCCGGCGCCCTGCTGCCAGGCCTGATACTGGTTCTTCTCTATACCGTCTATCTGTCCGCCGTCGCTTTGTTCAGACCGCAGTATCTGCCCGAGCGTGCGCGCAGCGAAACCTCGCAGCCTCCCGATTTTGCACACCTGCTGAAAGCATTGTTCGCGCCGCTGTTCCTGATCGTCTCGGTACTCGGCTCGATCCTCACCGGCATAGCGACCCCGACCGAAGCGGCTTCAGTCGGCGCCGTCGGCGTCCTCACCTTGACCGCGCTGCAGAAACAGATGTCGCCGCAAAAGCTCAAAGAGATCGTCCGGACTTCCACGCGAATGACCTGCATGGTATTCATGATCCTGATCGGCGCATCTTTTTTCTCTCTCGTCTTTCGCGGTTTCGGCGGAGATGAGATCGTGCACCAGGTTTTAAGTCAACTGCCGGGTGGCGCCGCCGGAGCGATGCTGGCGGTGATGCTGCTGATGTTCGCCATGGGTTTCATACTCGACTTCATCGAGATCACGCTGCTGGTGGTCCCGATCGTCGGCCCGGTTCTGCTGTCTATGGGCCTCGACCCGGTCTGGCTGGGCGTCATGATCGCGATCAATCTGCAAACGTCATTTCTGACACCGCCGTTCGGTTTTTCGCTGTTCTACCTGCGCGGAGTCGCGCCCGCGACGGTGAAAACGCAACAGATATATCTCGGCGTCGCGCCGTTCATTGTTTTGCAGATCACCATGCTGGTCGTACTCGCGCTGTGGCCGCAACTCGCGACTTGGCTGCCGGGGCGACTGTTCCGGGGTTGAATAAAGTTCAGTAGGTGCTGTCAAGCTGCTGCGTTTGCTCGCCGGCTTCAACTTCGCCGATATCAACGTACGGCGACTTCACTCCTTCCAACTGCAAAAAGGCGAGGACCGTGATCACGGCATAAGCCGCGCCGACGACTCCCTTGACCGCACGATACCGCATGGTGTCTTTTTTAGAGCCGAAAATCGCCTGCAGCGCGATGAACACGCCAGCAATGAAACTGAACGTGAAAAACGCCAGCGTCCCTACTCCTATGTCAAACAATGTCATGGCAGTCACATCTCCCGTAATTCAACGGCTGTCCTGCAGCCCGGCCTGCATTTCATAATAAACCTTTTCCGAAACCGAATGCCAGTCCGATACTTTCCGCTGAAATTTCACGTAGGAATCATAAGTACGCCGCGCAAAATCATCGTTGCCGCCAATTTCGCTTACGACCCGGTCGGCGATTCCCTTCAACTGCGACAGCACCTCATCCGGCAACCGGCGGATTTCAATTTTATGCGCTTCCCGAAGTTCTTTCAAGGCGACATCATTGCGCGCCGTATATTCCGTCACCATTTGTTGATTGACCACTTTTGCGGCGGCGTGCACCACCTGCCGCAGATCATCAGGCAATTGTTCCAAAGCACTGCGCCGAACAATGCATTCGAGCGTGGTGCCCGGTTCGTGCCAGCCCGGATAGTAGTAATACCCGGCAACTTTGTGCAGTCCGAAAGCAAGATCGCTGTATGGATTGATCCATTCTGTCGCGTCTATCGCGCCGGTCTGCATCGCCGTCAACAGCTCTCCGCCAGGTAAAGTCACCGGCACGCCGCCGACACGGCGCAACACCTCGCCGCCGAGGCCCGGAATCCGCATTTTCAGCCCCCGCAGGTCCTCCACGCTGTTTATCTCGCGGTTAAACCAGCCCGCCATTTGCATACCCGTATTCCCTGCCGGCATCGGCACAACGCCGAAAGGCGCATAGGCTTCCTCCCACAGCGCCAGACCGCCCCCTTCGTAAAGCCATGCATTCATTTCGCTCCAGTTCATGCCGAACGGCACTGTCGAAAAAAACTGAAACGTCGGGTTTTTACCTTTCCAGTAGTAGGACGCGCCGTGCCCCATCTCAGCCACGCCTTGAGAAACCGCGTCAAACCCCTCAAAAGCCGGAACCAATTCACCGGCGGCATAAACCTTGACCTGCAAACGCCCGCCCGAAAGCCGGGTAATCAACTCGGCCAGATCTTCGGCCCCCGTCCCCAGAACCGGAAAATTCTTGGGCCAGGTCGTGACCATTTTCCAGCGCCGGGTGCGTGCGTCCGACGATTCCGACTGCCGCACCTGACAGTCCCGATCATTGTCACAGCCAGCAAACGTCCCCCCGAGAATCGCACCGGCGCCCGCCCTGACGATGAAGTCCCTTCTCCTCATGGTTTTCCGTATAGCGCGTCGGTCTGCCTTTACAAAAGTTTTAATTTAGCATAGGCAAGCACCAGCCACTTGACGCCGGCGTTGTCGAAACGCACTTGAACACGCGCCGAAGATCCCGCCCCCTCATAATCAAGCACCACGCCTCTGCCGAATTTGTAGTGCACGACGTTGCTGCCGATATTGACTTCACCCCCCTCGGAATGGCTGCCGCGACGCGGCGTGAACGGCACACTGATGTGCAGACGGGGACGCACTTCCTCGATCAGGCCTTCCGGAATTTCACTGACAAAGCGCGACAGTACGTTGCGGGTTTCGCCGCCGTAGCGCCTGCGCGTCTCGGCGTAGGTCAACACCACCTCCTCCCGCGCGCGCGTGATCCCGACGTAGCAAAGCCTGCGCTCCTCTTCGAGCCTTCCGGGCTCTTCCAACGACATCGAATGAGGAAACAGGCCCTCCTCCATGCCAATTATCAGCACCAGGGGAAATTCGAGGCCTTTCGCCGAATGCAGGGTCATCAACTGTACACAATCTTCGCTCATCGGCGCCTGCCCTTCGCCGGCCTCCAACGCCGTGTGCGCAAGAAAAGCCGCGAGCGGCGTCATGTCCTCCCCGGCGTCCCAATTCCGCTCAAACTCCTCGGCCGCGGTAATAAACTCCTCCAGATTTTCAACGTTGGAACGATCTTTCTCACCACTGCGCTGCCGATGATATTTAATCAAACCGCTCAACCCGGTCGCGTGCTCGGCTGCCTCACGCAGCAGCAATTTTTCAATGCCGCCGCTTATCTCACCCGCCAACTCATAAAATTGCACCAACGCATTCGCCGCACGCGGCGGCAGAACCTCCCGGTCCAGCAACAACTGCCCCGCGCGCCATAAACTGACCCCCCGCGCACGCGCCTCGGTGCGGATCTCGTCCAAGGTCCGTTCGCCGATACCGCGCGGCGGCACGTTGATTATGCGCTCGTAAGACTGGTCATCTTCGGGATTCACCGCAACCCTGAGATAAGCCAAAGCGTCTTTGATCACGGCTCTTTCAAAAAAGCGCAGGCCGCCATACACCCGGTAGGGAATGCCCTGCGCTATCAACACTTCCTCAACCGCCCGCGACTGTGCGTTCGAACGGTACAGCACCGCAATTTCCTTCCGGGCACGTCTGCGCTCAATCCACGACATCACCTTGTTCACCGTAAAACGCGCCTCTTCCTGTTCGTTCACCGCCGCAAACAACAAGATCAGTTCGCCGTCGCCCCGGTCGGTCCACAAATTCTTGCCCAGCCTCCCCTGATTATTTTCAATCAGCGCGTTCGCCGCTGACAGGATCGTCGAAGTCGAACGGTAATTCCGCTCCAGCCGGTAGATCGTCGTGTCCAGGAAATGCCTGCTGAAATCGTGTATGTTTTCCGCTCGCGCGCCGCGCCATCCGTAAATGGATTGATCGTCGTCCCCGACCACGAACACCGGCGTCTCGGTGCCGGCGAGCAGACGCAACCAGGCGTATTGAAGCGCATTCGTATCCTGAAACTCGTCAACCAGAATATAGCGAAAGCGCTCGCGGTAATGACGCCGCAGGATTTCATTATCCCGCAGAAGCTCGAGTACGCGCAGAAGCAACTCGGCAAAATCGACCAGCGCCGCCTGACGACAACGCTCCTCGTAGGCCGTATAGACGCTGAGCAGGCGCCTGGATGCGGCGTCTTCAGCCTGAACGCCGTCGGGGCGCACGCCTTCCTCCTTGCGCGCATTGATGAACCATTGCGATTCCTTCGCCGGCCATCTCGCGACGTCCAGATTAAGGTCCGTCGTCACGCGCCTGATCAGGCGTCTCTGGTCCTCCGAATCGAGCACCTGAAAAGTCTGTTGCAATCCCGCCTCCCTCCAGTGCATTCGCAGCAGGCGATGGCACAAGCCGTGGAAAGTGCCGAGCCACATGCCTTGCGCGGGCATTTCGAGCAGGGCCTCGACGCGCACGCGCATCTCCTGCGCCGCCTTGTTGGTAAAAGTGACCGCGACGATGCTGTAGGGGGAAAAACGCTCGACACCGCACAGCCACGCAATGCGATGCGTCAGCACCCGGGTTTTGCCGCTGCCCGCGCCGGCGAGCACTAACGCGTTCCCGGATGCGGCGGTCACCGCCTCGCGCTGCTCTTTATTCAGAGAGTCGAGTATCAGCGATACATCCATGCAAATGCCCGATCATGAACCGCGCCGGTCCCCGCGACGATAAAAATGGGAATTACATCCTCAGGTTTGCATTGCGTTATCATTCGCCCGATGTTCGCATAAGGCATCCGGCCTCCGGGGATGAGGCGGTTGCGCGTCGAGATTGCAGCGGGGGTTGGCTTGTGAAGCGCGAAACGGATACGTGAATCCCTTGCGGCCCTGAGTATATGACCCCCATAAAAACAGTCCCCGGCGCGAAAATCACCGCAACAATATAGCGGCGGCGACCGCCAGCGCCAGCGCCAACAACGCCACCGTGATATTGCGCTGCGTCCGATGGATCCGGCGTTGCAATGCCTCGTTTCGCGCGGCGGCCGCCCTCTCGCCCCGAGCGGCGGCATCGAGCGCCTGACGCGCCAGCTTCGGCAATTCCGGCAGCACTTCCAATGCACGCGGCCATTCGCGACGCAAACGGTCGAGCACCGCGCGCGGCCCCTTCCGGCGCGCCGCCCACCTTTCCAGAAACGGTTTCGCCGTCTTCCACAAATCGAGTCCAGGATACAACTGCCGCCCGAGACCTTCGACATTCAACACCGTCTTCTGCAGCAGAATCAACTGCGGCTGTATCTCCATGTTGAAGCGACGCGCCGTCTGAAACAGGCGGATCAGAAAATGCCCGAAGGAGATCTCGTTCAAGGGCCGCTGGAATATCGGCTCGCAAACCGTACGGATCGCGGCTTCAAACTCGTCGGGGCGGGTGTCCCTCGGCACCCAGCCCGATTCAATATGCAATTCCGCGACCCTCGCATAATCGCGCTGAAAAAACGCCAGAAAATTCTCGGCCAGATAAGTCTGGTCCGAAGGCGACAGGCTGCCGACGATCCCGAAATCGACCCCCAGGTACTTCGGCTGTTGCGGGTTTTCAGGTGATACAAAGATATTGCCGGGGTGCATATCGGCGTGAAAAAAGTTGTGCTCAAAAACCTGCGTGAAAAATATCTCCACCCCGTTTTCCGATAATTTCTTCAAATTGACACCTTTACTCTTGAGGCTTTCGATATCACTTATCGGAATACCATAAATGCGCTCTGCCGTCATGACGTTCCTGCAACAATATCGCCAATGGATTTTCGGCACGTACAACAGATCCGAATTCTCAAAATTGCGCCGCAACTGGCTTGCGTTTGCGGCTTCACGCATCAGGTCAAGTTCGTCAATAATGATCTTTTCATACTGCCCGACCACTTCCACCGGCCGTAACCTGCGCCCGTCCGGCCACCACCGCTCGGCCATGCGCGCGGCCAGGTAAAGCAACCCGATGTCGCGCCGCACCTGCTTTTCGATCTCCGGACGCAGGACTTTGACCACCACGTCGCTACCGTCCTTGAGCGCGGCCGCGTGCACCTGCGCAATTGAGGCGGACGCCAGCGGCGCATCATCGAAGCGCAAAAAGATCTCATCGAGCGGCACACCCAGCGCGGCGATGACCGCCCGCTTGGCGTCTTCACTCGCAAACGGCGGCACTTTATCCTGCAATTTAGCCAGTTCGTCGGCGATATCCGTCGGCAATAAATCGCGTCTGGTTGAAAGCATCTGCCCGAATTTGACGAAGATCGGCCCCAGATCCTCGAGCGCGCACCGGATCCGGACGGCGAGCGGCGCCTGCTTGCGGCCGAACCAATTCCAGGGCAGCAAATGGAACAGAAAGCGGATCGGGCGGAACAGCGGAACAACGAACACGATTTCATCCAGGCCGTGGCGGATTAACGTCGCGTTGATCCTGAAAAGGCGCATGGCCTGCACCGGCGTCATCATGGGTCAGGCCTCCCGCGGGGGGTTGGCGCGGACTTCCAGAAACTCAACCCTGTCGCGCAGGTTATCAACCCCGCGGATAAATTCACGAAGCTCGTGCTCGCCGGGGACCAGCCCCGCCTCTTCCTGCAAATACTCGCCGACGACGGCGTTCAGCGAATCAAAGGAGCGCGCCGCACAGCGCCCGGTCGCGCGCAAACCCCGCGCCAACTCGTGTGCGGCGACGTCGCCCAGACACGGCACCAGCAACTCCTCCCAGTCAAAGTCGCCGGTCTTGAGAATGTGCTGAAACGTCTGCCCGACTGCAATATCACCTTCTATGACAAGCCGCGCGCCGTTGCCGGGCCGCGTGTCGCCCAGACCGAACCGGAGCAAACTGAGGGCGCTGCCGCGGATCCAGGTGTGGGGTTCACGGTCGGCGGCTGCGGCAACGCGAACCCGGCCCGGCGCCGGGAAAAAAAACAACTTGAACGCCGGCAACGTCACTTCGAGGCCGATCACCGCGCCTTCAAGCTCCGACAGACGCCGCGCGGTTTGCGGGTCGGTCGCGAGCCATGCGTTCATCGCGCGCTCGACGAGTTTCGCCGTCATCTCCGGGTACGTCCCCACGCGCCGCCTCCTTACAATTTGCAGCCACGGTGCAAAGCGACGATCCCGTGGCTCAGGTTGAAATACCGACAGCGATCGAATCCGGCCTCACGCATCATGCCGAGTAAAGTCTCCTGCCCGGGGTGCATGCGTATCGACTCGACCAGATAACGATAACCACTCTCGTCGCCGGCCAGTTTACGCCCGAGACGGGGAATCACCCCGAAAGACCAGGCGTCATACAAAGGCCGGAGCCAGCGCGCCGGCTTTGAAAACTCAACAACGATGAACCTGCCGCCGGGCTTGAGCACGCGATAAACGTCCTCGAGCGCGCGCTGCTTGTTGACCATGTTACGCAGGCCGAAAGCGAGCACCACCCGGTCGAAACTGTCCTCGCCGAACGGCATCGCCTCGGCGTCGCAACGCACAAAAGAGACGTTCGCCGCTGGACCGCGATCGAGCAGGCGCGTGCGTCCGGCTTCAAGCATTTCGGCATTGACGTCGGCGACCACGATCTCGCCGTCGCCGCCCGACCGCGCGCTCAGATAAGCCGCCATGTCACCGGTGCCGCCGGCAAGATCAAGGATGCGCTGCCCGGGTCTTGCCGCGCACAGCCATGCGGCATAACGCTTCCACAGTCGATGAACGCCCAGGGACATAACATCGTTCATCAGGTCATAACGGCCCGCGACCGAACTGAAAACGTCGCCGACCAGAGCCGCCTTTTCAGACTTGCCGACTTTGCGATAGCCGAAATGGGTTGTGTCGCCGTCCGTCATATAAATCAGTTCAACCGGTTGACCTTGCGTTCATGGCCGGCTTCCTCGAGGCGCTCGAGATAGCGCTGCCAGTATTTGTCGTAGTTCACACCCAGATCATATAAATAGTCCCAACTGTAAATGCCGCTGCCGTGATCGTCGTCATAAATCAGCCTGACCGCGTAATTGCCGACCGGCTCGATCGAGACGATGCCGACGTCCTCCTTGCCCACCTGCAACACGCCTTCGCCCGGCCCGTGCCCCATGACTTCCGCCGACGGCGAATACACCCGCAAATACTCGCAACTCAGCTTAAAGCTTTCGCCGCCCTCGAACTCAATCTCCAGAATACGCGACTTCTGGTGCAAATGTATTTGCGTCGGACGTATCTTTGACATCACCGTTCCCCTCCCGGATGATCACAATATATAACGGCTCAGGTCTTCATCCCCCGCCAATTCCGCCAGCTGTTTCTCGACGTAAGCGACGTCGATAAGCGCACGATCACCGCTGTTGTCGGGCGCGGTGAAGGAAACCTCTTCGAGCAGACACTCCATGACCGTGTGCAGCCTGCGGGCACCGATATTTTCAGTGCGCTCGTTGACTTCGCAGGCGATCTCCGCAACCCGGCGGACCGCATCGTCGGTGAACCGGATCTCGACGCTCTCGGCCGCGAGCAATTCGACGTACTGACGGACCAGGGAAACGTCCGGCTCAGTGAGTATGCGGACAAATTCCTCGATCCCCAGATCGGTCAATTCGACCCGGATCGGGAAACGTCCCTGAAGCTCGGGCACCAAGTCGGACGGCTTCGCGACATGAAAAGCGCCCGACGCAATAAACAGAATGTGGTCGGTTTTGACCATGCCGTACTTGGTCGTCACCGTGCTGCCCTCAACCAGCGGCAACAGGTCACGCTGAACACCTTCACGTGAAATCTCACCGCCGCCCGACGTCTCTCCGCGCTTCGCAACTTTGTCTATCTCATCTATAAACACAATGCCGCTCTGCTCGACCTTCTCCAACGCCGTCGCTTTCAATTCATCCTCGTCTATCATCTCGTGCGCCTTTTCCTGGGTCAGCATCTTGAGCGCCTGTCCGACAGTCATTTTACGGCGATGGTGGCGTTGTCCCCCGATGCTCCTGAACACGCTTTCCAGCTGACTGGCGACCGCTTCCATTCCCGCCGGCGTCATAATCTCGACGCCGGCGGGCACGGCCGACACGTCAATTTCTATCTCGCGCTTATCGAACTCGCCCTGACGCAATTTAACGCGCATCTCCTGCAATTTGTCGGGGCCGTCAGCGCCGGACATCAACGCTTTGAGCACCAGATCCTCCGCAATCTCCTGCGAACGATGGCGGTTGCGGCTGATCTCCTTCTCGCGCATCGCCTTCACCGCCATATCGGCGAGATCGCGGATGATGGATTCAACGTCGCGGCCGACGTAACCGACTTCCGTGAACTTGGTCGCTTCAATCTTGATGAACGGCGCGTCAGCCAACCGCGCGAGCCGCCTCGCGATCTCGGTTTTGCCGACCCCCGTCGGCCCGATCATCAGTATGTTCTTCGGCATGATCTCCTTGCGCAAATCCGGGTCGAGCTGCATCCGGCGCCAGCGGTTGCGCAATGCGATCGCAACCGCACGTTTGGCCTTATCCTGACCGATAATGTACTTGTCGAGTTCGCGGACAATCTCCCTTGGCGTCATAGTGGACACAGGCATTTCTCCGACAAAAGCAATAGCGAAACGGCCTAGAGTTCCTCTATCGTCAGGACCGTATTCGTGTAGATACAAATAGCGGCGGCGATCGTCAAAGACCGCTCGGCAATTTCACGCGCGTCGAGATCGGTGTTGTCAAGCAGAGCGCGGGCGGCCGCCTGAGCGTAACCTCCGCCCGAACCGATGGCGATCAGGCCGCCTTCAGGCTCAATAACGTCGCCGTTACCGGAAACGATCAGCGAAGCGTCCTTGTCAACCACCGCGAGCAACGCCTCCAGACGCCGCAAACTGCGGTCGGTGCGCCAATCTTTGGCAAGCTCCACTGCGGCGCGCGTTAATTGGCCGCCGTATTCATCGAGCTTGCGTTCAAACCGCTCGAACAGCGTGAACGCGTCGGCGGTCCCGCCGGCAAAGCCGGCCAACACACGGTCCTTGTAAAGACGCCTGACCTTGCAGGCGTTGGCCTTCATCACCGTATCTTGCAAAGTAACCTGCCCGTCGCCCCCCAACGCAACGCGTCCGCCGCGACGAACCGAAACGATTGTCGTACCGCGCATTTGGCCCATGAATTCCTCCGAAACGCGCATTCTACATTACTGCGCACCAACCGACGAAAATGAAAACTCAGCGCCGACGCGCGCGCGGATGCGCTTTATCATAAACTTTTGCCAAGTGCTGAAAATCCAGATGCGTATAAATCTGCGTAGTGCTGATGGTCGCATGCCCGAGCAATTCCTGAACCGCACGCAGATCGCCCGAAGACTCCAGGATATGGCTCGCGAATGAATGACGCAATATATGCGGATGCAGATGCGGCCCGAGACCGCATTTTTTCGCGTGCCCGGCAATGCGCTTTTGTACGGCGCGCGGCGATAGCCGCCGGCCGCGACAACTGACGAACAAGGCGTCTTCACCATCGTGCGCGAATTGCGCACGCAGCTTCAACCAGCAGCGAATTGCCCGGCAGGCGCGCGCTCCCACCGGCAGATCACGCTGTTTTGAGCCTTTGCCGGTAACGCGCACCAGACCCGCGCCGAGATCTATATCGCTTAAGGCCAGCTGCAATAACTCGGACAAGCGCAGGCCCGATGAATACACCAACTCTATGATCGCAACATCCCGCAACACCAACGCATTCCCGGTCGGCACCTCAAGCAGAGAAGCAACTTGCTCAATGGTCAAAGTCTCCGGCAGCCTTTTTTCCGAGCGCGGCGGGCGAACACCGATCGCCGGATTGCGATTGACGACGCCGCGGGCGATGCAGTGGCGATAAAACCCGCGCAAACTCGACAATTCGCGCTGTAAAGTCCTGCCCTTGATGCCTTCAAAGAAACGGCGGGAGACGTAGTCGCGCACCTGCTTTGCTTCGATGTTTTTCCAATCCAGGCCCGCCGCCTCCAGATAGGCCCGAAAACGGTCCAAGTCGCGCCTGTAATTCCCGATAGTATGGCTTGAATAGTTTTTCTCGCGGCCGAGCACCGCCAGAAAATCATCCGCCTCCTGCGCAAAAGACATCTTCAGGGCTGCGCCCCGCGGGCCGGAGAAAAAGCGCACTCTATCAACTGCACCAACTGCACCAGGAACATCGTACCTTTACCCGGAGCAAAACGCGCGGCGTCGTCGCTGGCGAGCACCAATATCCCCATGCGATCGTTCGTGACGGGCTCGACCAACGGCGCCACTACCGCAGATCTGACCGATGAAACGGATCGGCCGAACAGAACTATGCACTCGGGTTTGCTGAACGGCCCGCAACCGGGATTACCCGCCATAAAAAGCGATTCAACCAGACTCGTGATCCGCTGATCTTTTTCGTCGATCACGGCAACACCGTCCGGATCACGGCCATCCTCAAAAAACTTTTCAAACCAGCATATCGAAAAGTGCACGTCCGGGATACGTTCCTGCAAAACCATCCGGCAGGATCGGAAAATCCTGCCCGCCTTACCGGAACGCGAAAGACGCACACGATCAAGAGCGGTATCGCGCAGCAGTTCGACCGCGATCTTGTGCAGACACACGCTCAGGTTTGCGTTGACACGGGCAGTTTCTATGAGTTCAGCGCGGTGCGCTTCGGTGTCGCTGTTTTGTTTGCGCAAAACGGAGAGTTGTTTTTCAACGAAAGAAACCGCTCCGTCTGCACGCCGTTCGGTTTCCAGCGCCGCCAAAATTTCGGGATGCCGCCCGAGAAAGTCAGGATGCTTCAGCAGATAGGCGGCGACGGCTTCGTCATCGTAGCCGCACGATTCAGGTTTCGCCGCCGTGAAAGCGTCTTCACTCATACTCAATTTCTCCATCATACACGTGCTCGGCCGGGCCCGTCATTTTAATGTCGGCACCCTCCCCGCTCCATTCGATGTCGAGATCTCCGCCGCGCTGCGACACCCGCATCGCCCGATCGAGCAGCCCCCAGCGCCGGCCGACGACCGCCGCCGCGCAGGCGCCGCTGCCGCAGGCGCGGGTTTCTCCGGCGCCGCGCTCAAACACACGCAGCCGCAGATTGCGCCGGTCTTCAATCTGCATGAACCCCGCATTGACGCTGTCCGGAAACTGTTTAAAAGACTGCAACTCCCGCCCGACCTCCGCCACCGGATACTCATCGAGCCGGTCCACCTTCGACACCGTGTGCGGATTGCCGATCGAGACCACCCCCGCACGCAAGCGCCCGCCCTTGATCACAAACTCATAAGAGTCCGCAGCTTCGTCGCACAAAAAAGGAACGTCGGCAGGAACAAATGAGGGCGCCCCCATGTCCACACAGACTCGCCCGTCGGAAAGCACTTCCAATTGCATGACCCTGTCGCCCGAGCGCACGCGCATCGTCGCCGCGGTCGTCAATCCGTTCATCTGTGCAAACCGCGCAACGCAACGTGCGCCGTTGCCGCATTGCCGCGCCTCGGACCCGTCGGCGTTGAACACGCGAAAGGCGAAATCCGCATCACCGCTGTCGGCCTCCACGACCAGTAACTGATCAAAGCCTATGCCGGTACGCCGGTCCGCCCACCCGCGCACCCGCACCGCATCCAGAGAAAGTTTCAGGCCGAGCGCGTTGACCAGCATGAAATCATTGCCGAGACCGTGCATTTTGGAATATGGAATACGCATAACACCCGCCGAATCACCCGGATCCGGTAGTATGATTACTGAAAGCGACCGCTTTTGAAAGTATCGCCGCCAATGGCCGAACCTCCCGCATACTGGCACAAGGCCTGCCGCATATTATCGCGTCGCGACGCGACGATGGCCAAACTCATCCGCCGGTTTCCGAATGATCATCTGCGCGGCAGAGGCAGCGCATTTGAAACTTTATGCCGGGCAATCATCGGCCAGCAGATCTCGTTGAAAGCGGCCGCCAGCATCCGCTCCGAACTCGAGCGCAGGATCGGCCGACTGACCCCGGACAACATGAGCCGCCGCCAGCATGCGACATTGCGCCAATGCGGCTTATCCGAAAGCAAGGCCGGCTACTTAAAGGCCCTCGCGGATTTCTTTGCCTCCGAACGCGTCACCGGCGCGTACTGGCGGCAACGCGACTTCGACGATATCCGCCGGCAATTGATAGCGGTGAAAGGCGTCGGCGAATGGACTTTCCAGATGTTTGCGATTTTTTACCTGAAACATCCGGACGTTTACCCCGTCGGCGACATGGGGCTGGTCAATGCGATACAGAACCTCTATGGCCGCAACCGCACTCTCAAACACGAGCAATTGCTCGCCCTCGGCGAGAACTGGGCGCCATGGCGAACCGTGGCGACCTGGTACCTGTGGCGCAGCATTGACCCGAAGCCCGTAGTGTATTGACCGCCGCCGCGGGCCCCGCCGCGGGCCCGCGACAAACTACCCCCGCGCGCCGCGCAAGCGGATAAAGACCTTGGAGAAACATCAGGGCTTGTATATACTTCACTCTTCCGACAAAACCCGGCAAAGGAGACAAGCCGCATGAAACTGCCGTTTGAAAATATGATCTCGCCGCTCATTCTGATCGGCATACTTGTATTCCTTCTGTACCTGATCGCCCACGCCCGTTGAAACACCCCGCCGGGACGGCCCATTGAAATCAGTCCTGAGATCAATCCCGGGCAGCTCGTGAAAACAGCCTTTCGCGGTTCGCAATACGGCGCTTGACGCTCGCACGTCGCACAGAACCGGAGTTAATGACCGCCAGGGCGCAGGCGCAAGCTTACGCCGCGGCCGATTTTTCCGAACCGCACTCCAGCATCATGCACCGGTTCCGGCGCGCGTTCCCTTCGTTCCCGCAAAAAGCGGCGGTCGCCGATCTCGGGTGCGGCCCGGCCGATATCGCAATCCGTATCGCCGGCGCGTACTCCGATTGCAACATAGACGCAATTGACGGTTCGCGCGCGATGCTCGATTGCGCCAAAGAGGCGGTTAAAAAAGCCGGTCTCGCGGACCGCATCCACCTGCTGCAGGCGACGCTGCCGGACCCTTCCCTGCCGCCGCTGCACTACGACGTCATCGCCTCCAACAGCCTGCTCCATCACTTGCACGACCCGCAAACCCTCTGGGAAACGATAAAAGCGATCGCCAAACCCGGCGCCGCCCTATTTATTTCGGACCTCAGACGTCCCGACAGTGAGCGCGCAGCCAAACAGATGGTCAGAAAATACGCTGCGAATGAACCCGGGATTCTGCAGCGCGATTTTTATCGTTCACTGCTTGCGGCATTCACACCACAGGAATTGCGCGCGCAACTGATGACGTCAAACCTGGACTTGACGATCGAGACGCCCGGCGATCATCATCTGATCGCATGGGGCCGGCCGACAACCGCCGCCGGCAAGTAACGCATATCCGCCGCAGGCGGTCATTCGGCCAGTGCCGAACCGCCGCCGTATTCGTTGTCCAGAACCGCGGCAAACGCTGCAGCGCCTCTGGCTACACGGCTTTCCCATGCTTCGGGACTGGCGGCATCGGCGGCGTCGCTCGCGTATTTATAGATGTCGCACCGGACTTGCAAAAAACAGCAAGCCTGATATACCGCAAAACCCTCCATATCCACCAGGTCAACGTCCACCGCCAACCCTTCCAGTTGCTTTTCAGCGTCTGTCACGAAGTTATCGCCCGTGCCCAGAACGATGCCTTGCGCCTGAGGGATTTTGCTTTGCTTGTCAAAAGGGACCACGCCGCGGGGCACGCCCAAAGGCCTCGCGTCCATATCCCGCTCGACGACCGTGCCGATGCGACACAAACCCGTAACGCCGGAAATGCTCCCGGCGGTGCCGTAATTGAGGACCAGATCGGGGGCGTACTTTGAAATCGCAGCACAAGTCGCCAGTGTCGCCTTGACCTTGCCGACCCCCGAATAAATGACCGGTGCATACGTTTCAAGGCCAACCGCTTCCTGCGGCAATGCAGCCACGATCACGTAACGAATATTTCCCATTCCGGCTGTCAGATCATACTCAACCGCAGGTGCGGGCATGGCAATTTAAAACGCCGCAATTTTCCGGCGGAAAACTGAAGTTTCCAGCATACCTGTATTCCAAGTGATCGCGCTGTGCCCGCGGCGGACGATCACCTCGGCACAGACCCTACGCCAACATTATCCACAGGGTGTCCCCCTGCCGCCCACTTCTCGCTCCACTAAGGTTCAGGCGAAATTCACATAATATCTACATGTTGCTCATCTTCTCCGGAACATCTATATGTGGTAGCCTAGTTTCCGGGTGGTTTCCTGCCCGAGAATGCCTGAACGCCCAACGCGGCGGAGCAGGAGAGGCGGGGAGACACAGGTCTTTATAGCCGCTTTCAGCGGCGGTGTAAATACGAATATATATATGTCAATACACGAATTGCCTTCAAGATTATGCAACAAACCCGCCCCGAAGACATTGCCCAAGGCGTCAGCGGCGTCACGGCGCCTGACGCGGTAACCGACGGCACCGCGATCAATCAGATCGCCGAGGTCGCCGCGACGGCACCGGGCAAATACCGGGTCATCCGACGCAACGGCAAGGTCACCACTTTTGACAAAGACAAGATCAAGATCGCAATCACCAAAGCGTTCCTGGCCGTCGAAGGCGGCGGAGCCGCCGCCTCACGGCGCATCCATGAAACCTCGGAAATACTGACCGATCAGGTCATCTACGCCCTGACGCGCAGCCAGCCCAACGGCGGCATTTTCCACATTGAGGACATTCAGGACCACGTCGAACTGGCGCTGATGCGCAATGGCAGCCACAAGGCCGCCCGCTCCTATGTGCTCTACCGCGAAGAACGCGCCAGAGAGAGAGAAAAAAACCGCGAGGCCGATAAGGAACCGAAAGTTGCCGCCGAACCGAAGGACATCACGGTTGTATTTGAGGACGGTTCCGAGAAGCCGCTCGACATTGAGCGTTTCGAAAAGATCGTCGCGGAAGCGTGCCGCGACACGGCTGATGTTTCACCGCACCTGATCATCGAAGAATCGCTGCGCAACTTATACAGCGGCATGGCGGCGGAAGACGTCAGCACCGCCCTGATCATGAGCGCCCGCACGCTGATCGAAAAAGAACCCGGCTATTCCTTCGTTTCGGCGCGCCTGTTGCTCGACAAATTACGCCAGGAAGCGCTGTCTTTTCTTGCCGGCGGGTTCGACGAGGCGACCCTGGATGAAATGACCGCCCGTTATGCCGGGTATTTCAAACAGTATATCTCCCGTGCTTCCGAGCTCGAACTGCTCGATCCGGGCCTGTGCGGCGAATACGACCTTGAAAAGATCGCACAGGCGATCAGGCCCGAACGCGACCAGCAGTTCACCTATCTCGGCCTGCAAACTCTTTATGACCGCTATTTCATACATTCCGAAGGCTGGCGGTTTGAACTGCCGCAAGCTTTTTTCATGCGCGTCGCGATGGGGCTCGCGAACAACGAGGTCGAGCGTGAAGAACGCGCCATTGAGTTTTACGAACTGCTGTCGTCGTTTAACTTCATGAGTTCAACCCCGACTTTGTTCAACTCCGCCACTTTGCGCCCGCAATTATCGTCGTGCTACCTGACGACGGTCTCGGACGACCTCCACGGCATCTTTGAATCAATTCAGGACAACGCGATGCTATCCAAATTCGCGGGCGGTCTCGGCAACGACTGGACACGGGTGCGTTCGATCGGTTCCCCGATCAAGGGCACCAACGGCAAATCGCAGGGGATCGTCCCATTCCTGAAAGTCGCAAATGACACCGCGGTCGCGGTCAACCAGGGCGGCAAACGCAAGGGCGCAGTCTGCGCCTACCTCGAAGTCTGGCATCTTGACATCGAGGAGTTTCTGGAACTGCGTAAAAACACCGGCGACGACCGCCGCCGCACCCACGATATGAACACGGCAAACTGGGTGCCGGACCTGTTCATGAAACGCCTGAGCGAAGACCGGACGTGGACGCTGTTCTCGCCCGGCAACACCGCCGATCTGCACGAGTTGAGCGGCAAAGATTTCGAGAAACGCTATCTCGAATACGAAGACATGGCCGAGCGCGGGGAGATCAGGAACTTCAAGCGCCTCAAAGCCGCCGACCTGTGGCGCAAGATGCTGAACATGCTTTACGAGACCGGTCATCCGTGGGTGACTTTCAAGGACGCCTGCAACCTACGCTCCCCGCAACAGCACGCCGGCGTAGTGCACTCGTCCAACCTGTGCACCGAAATCACCCTGAACACTTCGGACGAGGAAATCGCCGTGTGCAATCTCGGTTCCCTGAACCTGGCCGCACACGTGGACGAAAACGGGCTGATGACGGACAAGCTGGAAAAATCCATTACCACCGCAATCCGCATGCTTGACAACGTCATCGACTACAACTATTACAGCATCAGGAAAGCGCGGACTTCCAACCTGCGACACCGCCCGATCGGGCTGGGGTTGATGGGCTTTCAGGACGCACTCTACGCTTTGCGCATCCCGTACGGCAGTGAAGAGGCGGTTGTTTTTGCAGACCGCTCGATGGAAGCCATAAGTTATTTTGCGATCAAAGCCTCCAACCAACTCGCCAAGGAACGCGGCACCTATCCAAGCTTCGACGGCTCGCTTTGGAGCCGCGGCATACTGCCGATCGACTCGCTCAAACTGCTTGACGAGGAACGCGACGGCTACCTCGACGCCGATACCGGCTCCACGCTCGACTGGAACGGTCTGCGCAAAAGCGTCAAAAAGTATGGGATGCGCAACTCCAACACGATGGCGATCGCACCGACGGCGACGATTTCAAATATCTGCGGTGTCACGCAAAGCATCGAGCCGACTTACCAGAACCTGTTCGTGAAATCGAACTTGTCCGGCGAATTCACGGTCGTCAATCCCTCTCTGATCAACGACCTGAAGGAGCGGAATTTATGGGACGAGGTCATGGTCAACGACCTCAAGTATTACGACGGCCGGCTGCAAAACATCGACCGCATACCGGAAAAACTCAAGCAGCTGTACGCAACGGCTTTCGAAATAGATCCACGCTGGCTGGTTGAGGCCGCTTCGCGGCGCCAGAAATGGATCGACCAATCGCAGTCGTTGAACCTGTACATGGGCGAACCCTCAGGCGCGAAGATGGACAACCTGTACAAACTGGCGTGGGTCAAGGGTCTGAAAACGACCTATTATCTGCGCTCACTGGGCGCAACCCACGTTGAAAAAAGCACCATGGAGGGACGCGACAACAAATTGAACGCCGTAAAAATGAACAGTGCTGCACTGGATGCATGCCTGATCCTCGATCCCGAGTGTGAAACCTGCCAGTGAGCGGCCGCTGAAATACCAGGGGAAAAGACCATGCAATTAAATTGGGAAGACCCGCTCTCCTGCCGTAAACCCCCCGTGTCGCCCGCGCGCGGCGACCACAGCGCCGGAATGAGCCTGGGCTCAGGCCCGGGACCGGATCCCGCGGCCGCTTCCGCAGCGGCGGTGCCCGAAACAACGTCCAAGACAATCGGCGCAGTCGAAAACGCCGGCGGCAAAACCGGCGCAGGCGCTACCGGGCTCGAAACCATCGAAATGGGTGCCGAACGCATCCGCGTGGACGATAAGCAGGTCATCAATTGCCGCGCCGACCTCAACCAACTGGTGCCATTCAAATACGCCTGGGCCTGGGACAAGTATCTGATGGCTTGCAGCAACCACTGGATGCCGCAAGAAATCAATATGACCACCGACATCGCCTTATGGAAAAGCGCCGACGGCCTGACCGAAGAGGAACGCCGCGTCGTCAAACGCAACCTCGGGTTTTTCTCGACCGCCGACTCGCTGGTTGCCAACAACCTTGTGCTCGCGGTTTATCGCCATATCACCAACCCCGAATGTCGGCAATACCTGCTTCGCCAAGCCTTTGAGGAAGCGCTCCACACGCACGCCTACCAGTACTGCATAGAGTCCCTGGGCCTCGACGAAGCCGAGATTTTCAATATGTACCGGGAATCGCCGTCGGTTGCGCGCAAAGCCGAATGGGCACTGCCTTATACGCAAAGCCTCGGCGATCCGGACTTCAAAACCGGCAGTCTTCAGGCAGACCAGCGTTTGCTGCGCGACCTGATCGCTTTTTACGTCGTGTTCGAGGGCATATTCTTCTACGTCGGTTTCGCACAGATACTGTCGATGGGACGGCGCAACAAAATGACCGGCGTCGCCGAACAGTTCCAATACATCCTGCGCGACGAGTCCATGCACATGAACTTCGGCATCGACGTGATCAATCAGATCAAACTGGAAAACCCGCAGCTGTGGACCGAGGAGTTCAAGCAAACGGCCGTTGAACTGATCCTCGACGGCGTGAAATACGAAAAACTCTATGCTGAGGACACGATGCCTCACGGCATGCTCGGCATGAATTCGGGCTTGTTCAAACAATACGTCGAATTCATCGCGAACCGGCGCCTTGCCCAGATCGGTCTGCCCGAACAGTTCCAGGGAACGGCCAATCCCTTCCCGTGGATGTCGGAAATCCTCGATCTGAAAAAGGAGAAAAATTTCTTTGAAACCCGCGTCACCGAATACCAGACGGGCGGCGCACTCGACTGGAGCAACTGACACAACCGGACTGATCCGAGCAAGCCGACCGATCTCTATAAGCGACCGAATCCTCCCTCCGATTAAGGGTCGTCGTGTGCCACGGTAACTTACCGCCGCGGCGCACGTCTTTTTCAAACCGCCCGATAAATCAAGCCACCGGTACAGCTTATTCCCAGAACATCCATATACAATAACCTCTATGAACATCGGAATCGCCGGTTACGGCGTCGTCGGCAAAGCCCTTTGCGGAGGGTTTGAAGACAAGGCCGCCATGCACATATCTGATCCGCTCTACTCTCCTGAGCAATCGGAACGCTTCAAAAATTCTCTCGAAGAGGTATGGTGGGCGTGCGACTTTATTTTCGTTACAGTACCGACACCCCAGAATTTAAGCGCCGATCAGCAGGGCGGACCTTTCGACCCGTCGATTGTGGATCAAGTGGTCTCAACCGTCGCTACGCTCGCACAAACGGAAAACCCGGAAGATAAAAACAAGGTGCTGGTCCTTATGAGCACAACACTGCCTTCAAAAGTCGGTGAATATCTGGAGCGCCACCCTCAGCTCAACTTGATCGTGCTTCCGGAATTTCTGACCCAAAGAAACGCGTTGCAGGACTTTCTGAACCCCACGTTCAGGATTATCGGGGGTGAACCGAAGCATGCGCACGCGGTACAGGAACTGTTCGAGCAGTACAGCACCTGCACACCCTGTAAAGTCGGCTATTGCGACGCAATAGGCGCAGCCTTCATCAAATACATGACCAACTCCTTTATGGCGGTAAAAGTCAGTTTCCTCAACCAATTCTACGATTTGTTCCGGCAAAGCAATTCACGCACCACCTGGACGGAATTGTCCGACCTGCTTCACCACGACGCCAGAATAGGCAACAGCCACAAGAATATCCCGGGGTACGACGGCGACCGCGGCTGGGGCGGCAAATGCCTGCCGAAAGACGTCAACGCGATCATGCGCGACGCCCGCGAGCAAGGCTGCCCGTTAAGCCTTCTCGAAGAAGCCTGGGAATATAATCTGCGCATCAGATCTAAAATAGACTGGAAATAAGCGAGACCGCCTCCGACATGACGCACACCCCGCTGCTTCGCATACTGCATGCAAGCGGCTTTGCCCTTTGCATCGGCGCATTGCTGATCGCGGTTTTTTTCATGGAAAGACATTTGGGGCTCGCCCCCTGTCCCCTATGCGTACTCGACCGCGCCGTGATCGGCGCGATGGCGTTGTTTTTCCTGCTCGCTTTCCTGCATGACCCGTCGCCGACAGGACAACGCGTTTACGCCGGATTAAATCTCGCCTGGAGCGCGGCGGGCATCGCGCTGACGGGCCGCCACGTTTACCTGCAGAACCTACCGGCCGACCGGGTCCCCGATTGCGCGCCTGACCTCGACTACCTGCTCGAAACGCTCCCGCCGGCAAAAATCCTGTCCGTCATTTTCAACAGCTCGGGCGAGTGCGCCGAAATCTTCTGGACGCTTTTGGGACTAAGCATTGCGCAGCAGACCTTGCTTTTGTTCATCGCGCTTGCCGCACTTTGCGTCGCGATTTTCAGCATCGCCTGCAGGGCGCCATGAAGGCCGCGGTCAGATCCCTGAACGTCAGTCTGCCGGTGACGGTGCGGCATCAGGGAAAACCTTTGGAGACGGGGATTTTCAAGCACCCGGTCGCGGGCCCCTTGAAACTGAATCAAACAAATCTTGAAGGCGACGGACAATCCGACCTCGTCAACCACGGCGGCGTCCACAAAGCGGTTTACGCTTACCCGTTTGAACATTACCCCTACTGGCAGAAACAACTCGGCCGTGAACCGCTGCACTGCGGCAATTTCGGCGAGAACCTGACGACGCAAGGGCTGCTCGAGGACGAGATCCACATCGGCGACAGGCTCGCGATCGGCGACGCCGTACTTGAGGTGAGCCAGCCCCGCATTCCCTGCTACAAATTGGCGCTGGCGCTGAAACAAGAGCTCGGATCCGTGAAAATTTTTGCACACAGCGGTCTGCTCGGTTTCTACCTGCGAGTCGTCGAAAAAGGATATTTAAGCGCAGACGCGCCGATCGAAATAATCCATCGTGATCCCGAATGCGTCAGCGTTGCCGAGATTTGTTCTTTATACTTCACGGACACCAAAAACTACGAGCGCATGAGCGTAGCGGTCCGCTTAAAGCCTCTGCCGAAAGGCATCGCACAAGTATTTGAACAACGCCTGCTCAAAACAAAAAACCCGTCTGAAGTATAATGGGTTGACGCGACCGCAAAAGCCATGACCAATATCTCATTCATCGGGGCAGGCAACCTTGCGGGCAATCTCATACGGGGACTGATAAATCACGGTTTTGATGCGTCGGCGATTGCAGCCGCCGACCGCGATGAAGCAAAGACCGAAGCGCTTGCGAAAGCATGTCCCGGCATCACAACCTACACCTCAAACCGGAAAGCGGCGGCGTCCTGCGAAGCCCTGATCGCGTGCGTCAAACCGGGCGACCTGCGCGGCGTATGCGAAGAAACCGGCCCTCTGCTGCAAACACGTTCCGCCGTATTCGTCTCGGTAGCCGCCGGCGCGACGCTTGCGGTACTCGCCAAATGGATGCGCCGGCCGCCGCCGCTGCTGCGTTGTATGCCCAACACGCCGGTTGCGGTCGGTTGCGGCATGAGCGTCCTGTACGCCGGCGCAGGCGTCTCGCAGGCGCAACGCGATATCGCCGAGCGGATATTTACGGCCGTCGGCGACGTCGCATGGATCACAGACGAAGCAATGATGGACGCCGTCACGGCGCTGTCGGGAAGCGGCCCGGCCTACTTCTTCCGCGTCATCGAAGCACTGACCAAAGGCGCGTCGGCACTCGGCATGGACGTCGCAACGGCGCAAAAACTCGCGATACAGACCGCGCTCGGCGCCGCGACGCTTGCGCGCCGCGACGACGCCGACCCGAAAACGCTGCGGGAAATAGTCACCTCCGAAGGCGGCACCACCGAACGCGCCGTCGCTTCGCTCGAGCAAAACGACATCGACACGATGTTTGAGCGGGCACTCGCGACAGCGGCACAGCGCAGTGAGGAAATTTCACGCGAACTCGACAAGGACCCCGACGACAACTGATGGAAACCGGCGTTCTTCAGAATATCCTGCTGTTTCTGACCAACACCCTGCTGTCGCTGTACGCGCTCGTATTTCTGCTGCGCTTTGTCCTGATGCTGTCGCAAGCCGACTTTTACAATCCGATTTCTCAGACCATCGTTAAATTGACGCAGGCACCGGTAAACACGTTGCGCGTATTGCTGCCGCCCGTCGGGCGATTTGACCTCAGCAGTTGGGTCCTCGCATACGGGGTGAAAGTGCTCACGCTGTTTCTGGTCGGCCTGATACAGGGCAAGGTCTGGCCGCTGGTGTCGCTGCTCGTCATCGGCCTCATTCAACTCGCCGAAGTGCTGATTTATATCTACATTTTTTCACTGATCATCCTCGCGGTCAGCAGTTGGTTCATCAGCGGCATACAGGCGTTCAATCACCCGCTGATATCCCTGCTGTACAGCCTGACCTCGCCGATCCTCGGTCCGGTGAGGCGCGTCATCCCCGCCACCGGGCCGATAGACTTCAGTCCGCTGGCGGCGCTGATTCTGCTGTATCTTCTGCTGACGATCCTGCGGTCATTTTATTGACAAAGGCGAAGAGCCTGATCGTGCGCGTTCTCGGCATAGAAACGTCCTGCGACGAAACCGGCATCGGTCTGGTGGATTCGCAGCGGGGGATCGTCGGGCAGGCGCTGTTCAGCCAGATCGATCTCCACGCCCCCTACGGCGGCGTCGTCCCGGAACTGGCCTCGAGGGAACACATTCAACGCCTGCTGCCTCTGATCGAACAGGCGCTGGGTAAAGACGGCGTCGAGCAGGTGGACGCTGTTGCCTATACCTCGGGGCCCGGCCTGATCGGCGCGCTGCTGACCGGCGCGCTGCTGGGACATGGTCTCGCGTGGGCACGCAATCTGCCCGCGCTGGGCATCCACCACATGGAAGCGCATTTGCTCGCATTGCTGCTTGATGAACCGACACCCGCGCCGCCTTTCGTCGCGCTGCTGGTGTCCGGCGGGCACACGCAACTGCTCGCGGTCAAAGCACTCGGCGATTACGAAATGCTGGGTGAAACACTCGACGACGCGGTCGGCGAGGCATTTGACAAAACCGCAAAATTGCTCGGCATGAACTATCCCGGTGGTCCCGAAATCGAAAAACTGGCGCGACGGGGAGATCCGGAACGTTTCGATTTCCCGCGGCCGATGACCCGAAAGCCGGGGCTGGATTTCAGTTTCAGTGGTCTCAAAACGCATGTCCGCAACATCCTGCGCAACATCCCGCAGGACGGACAGGCAAAAGCCGACATAGCATGCGCGTTTGAAGAGGCTGTCGTCGATACACTCGCGATTAAATGCCGGCGCGCGCTGGAGCAGACACATTGCGATCAATTAGTGATTGCGGGCGGCGTCAGCGCAAACCGTCGCCTGCGCGACACGCTCGGCACACTCGCAAAGAAAAACGGTTTCCGGCTGTTCTGCCCGCAACCGGACCTGTGTACCGACAACGGCGTAATGATCGCCCACGCGGGTTTGCTGCGGTTGCAGGCCGGCCACACGGGCGACGCCTGGCCGCAACTGCGAACGAGATGGAACCTGCAGGAATTACGGCCGTTCTAAATCCGGCCTTCCCCGATACGCGCTTCGGTTCCCGCCCTCAGGTTGCGCAGGTTATCCCGGTGCCTGAACACGATCAGCAAAGCGGCCGCGCCCGTAACCGCCGCCGGCCAATAGCGGCCTTCTCCGGTGACCGCGACGGACAAGGCCAAGTACAGGACCGCAGCAACACTCGCGGCGATACTCGCCACCGACACGTAGCGAAACGCGCCGGCGAAAACCAGCCACACAGCTCCCCAGACCAAGGCCGACGGCCAATGCATCACCGCCAACACGCCGCCGAAAGTGGCAACGCCTTTGCCGCCCCTAAAATTGTGATACAGCGGATACACATGACCGATGAACGCAGCAATGCCGACGAGGATGACCGTCGCTTCGGAAAGACCCCACGCGCGAGCGAGCAACATCGGCGCCGCCGCTTTTGCGACGTCGCCGCACAACGTCAGTGCCGCCGGCCATCTGCCGCCCGCGCGCGCGACATTGGACGCGCCGGGATTACCCGATCCCCGGGTGCGCGGGTCCGGCAGATCCAGTATGCGGCAAACGACGACGGCAAACGACACCGAACCCAGCAGGTATCCGCCGATCACGGCAATAACGTCGGGAGAGTAAGACATTGCCTTTAATTATACTTTCGTTGCGCCGTTTTATTCAGGAGCCTTTGATCGGAAGGCGTGGCGGAAAACATAACGGCAGGCCCGGATTAGGCAAAACAATACAACGCCGATGAGACGCATCGATGCACGTTGAGCAGACCGGCTGCGGCCCCGACCTGTTCCTGATCCACGGTTGGATGATGAACCGGCATTGCTGGCGCGGGATCGTCGCGCAACTCCGGGACCGTTACCGCCTGACCACGGTGGATCTTCCGGGACACGGCGACAGCTTGCGGTCATCGCATTCGCTCAACCGTCCCGAACAACTGATCGCCGGCTTGCTCGAACTCGCGCCGCAAAACGCAACCTGGGTCGGCTGGTCGCTCGGCGGCCTGCTCGCGCAACTCGCGGCGCAAGCCGCCCCCGACGGCATCCGCTCGATAATCAACGTCGGCATGAGCGCGCGCTATATGGCGGCCCCGGACTGGCCCTGCGGCGTCAACCGCGTACTGTTCAAAGCCGTCAGGCAATTGTTCGCCGTCTCACCCGAACAAATCGTGCGCCAACTGATCGAACGACAGGTGCTCGGCAGCGAACGGCAGGAATGCGCGCGCGCCGTCCTGAGTTCACTTGCCGCAATGCCGTGGGACAAAAAAGAGCTCAAGGCTGGATTGGAATTGCTCAAAGTCGGCGATGCGCGCCCTGCAATGCAGACCTTCAAAAAACCCGTGCTGTTCATTGCCGGAGAAAAAGACCTGATCATAAACAACGCAAGCCTTGAACAAAGCAGCCGTCTTGCGGCACACGGCCGTTACGTGGAAATTGCAGGAGCGGGACACGCGCCATTTTTGTCGCATCACCGTGAATTCGTAGCGATCGTGGACAGCTTCATCGACAATTCCATCAATGAGCCGAATTGACAAATCGGCGGTTCGACGTTCGTTTGACCGGGCCGCACGGTACTACGATGAACATGCGCGCCTGCAACGCGCGGTGATGAACCGCCTGCTGGCGCAGACCGTCGAAGCCTCATCGCGTTTTCCGCATCCGACGCTCATCCTCGACGCGGGCGCCGGCAGCGGTTTCGGCATCGAGGCGCTGAACACCGCCTTTCCCGGCGGGCTAATCGTCGGCCTTGACTTCGCGCACGGAATGCTGGAGCTGGCACGCCGCAAGCCCTGCAGATCCGCGCTGGTCTGCGGCGACATCGAAAAAATGCCGTTCCCGCCTTCGGTCTTCGACCTGGCGTACTCGAGCTCAGCGCTGCAGTGGAGTGACGATATAAAAACCGCCCTGTGTGAATTCCGGCGCGTTCTGAAAGAAAAATCGGCGCTGCTGATCGCCGTTTATACCGCCGGCACATTAAGGGAACTGCAAGACAGCTGGCTCGGAACGGATAACCACGCACATACGCTTGAATTTCCGACGCCGGATCAGTTGTGCGATTCTCTCACGGCGGCCGGAATGGCGATCTCATCGTGCACAACACAAAACGAAGTCGTGCTTTACGAGTCCGTCGATGCACTGTTGGGCGCCCTGAGATGCACCGGCGTGCGCAATTTCCGCCGTGACCGCCACGCCGGACTGACAACTTTGTCGCGTCTCAAAAGCATGAAAACCGCCTACCGCGCCCGCTACGCGACCCCGCAAAAAATACCCGCGAGCTACAGGGTCACTTTCATATCCGCATCGCCCGTCTGGTCTCGCGTACACCGCCGGGCCATATCGCAAATCATAGGCGCGAAAGTAATCTGTCGGGATATTGTTAAGTCAAGCAAACCGGGGTAACATACTGCCCGTTTTAACCGTTGCCGAACGACATCTGCAATCCACGAATTGCACGGTTATGCTATAAGACCGAAAACAAAAAGCCTGATGAAAAAAACCGACTTCACAATTTCCACGGCGGTCGCCGTAACGCTGGCCTTGTTTGCAACGGCGGCGGATGCCGAGCTTCAGCCCTACAATATGCCGATCGGGGTCACCGAGATCAGCCGTGAAGTGTTCAATCTGCACATGCTAATCTACTGGATCTGCGTCGCGATCGGAGTTGTCGTTTATGGCGTCATGGCTTATTCGATCGTGATGCACCGCAAGTCGAAAAAGCGCGAGGCGGCACAGTTTCACGAAAGCGCCACCGCCGAATTCGTCTGGACGCTGGTGCCGCTGGTCATCCTGATCGCGATGGCGATACCGGCGTCGAAAACCCTGATTAAACTGGAAAACACCGGCAACGCCGATATGACGGTGAAAATCACCGGCTACCAATGGCTGTGGCAATACGATTACCTGAACGAAGACCTCAGCTTTTACAGCGCGCTCGCGACACCACGCGAAGAAATATACAATCTGCGGGAAAAAAATGAAAACTACCTGCTCGAGGTTGACAACGAAATGGTTTTGCCCGTGAACAAGAAAATCCGCTTTCTGGTGACTTCAAACGACGTTCTCCACGCTTGGTGGGTGCCGGACCTGGCGGTGAAAAAAGACGCGATACCCGGATTCATCAACGAGGTCTGGACCAAGATCGACGAACCCGGCGTTTATCGCGGACAATGCGCGGAATTATGCGGGCGAGGCCACGCTTTCATGCCCATCGTGGTCCGCGCGGTCGAGCAGGCGGAATACGAACAATGGGTCGCGCAGATAAAAGCACAACCCCTTGCATCTTCTTCCAACCACTGAACAAGAGGAAAAAAGATGAGCGCAGTCCCGGCTGACGAATATCAGGAACATCACGAAGAGCATCCCACCGGCATCAAGCGCTGGCTCTTCACAACCAACCACAAAGACATCGGGACGCTGTACCTGTGTTTTGCGTTGATCATGTTTTTCCTCGGTGGCGCGATGGCTTTGGTGATTCGCACCGAGTTATTTCAACCCGGCCTGCAATTCGTCGATCCGCTGTTCTTCAATTCGATGACGACGATGCACGCGCTGGTCATGATCTTCGGCGTCGTAATGCCGGCGTTTACCGGCCTCGCCAACTGGCTTATCCCGATGATGGTCGGCAGCACCGACATGGCGCTGCCGAGGCTGAACAACTGGAGTTTCTGGATACTGCCGTTTGCATTCGCCATGCTGCTGAGCACGCTGTTCATGGACGGCGGCGGACCCGCCGGCGGCTGGACCCTTTACCCGCCGCTGACTCTGCAGACCGGCGCAGCGTTGCCGTTCGTCGTGTTCGCAATCCATCTGATGGGACTGTCTTCGATCATGGGGGCAATCAACGTGATCGCGACCATCCTCAATATGCGCGCGCCGGGCATGACGCTGATGAAAATGCCGCTGTTCGTATGGACGTGGCTGATCACCGCCTACCTGTTGATTGCGGTAATGCCGGTCCTCGCAGGCGGCGTGACGATGCTGCTGACGGACAAATTCTTCGGCACCAGTTTCTTCAACGCGGCGGGCGGCGGCGACCCGGTGATGTTCCAGCATATTTTCTGGTTCTTCGGCCACCCCGAGGTTTATATCCTGATCCTGCCGTCGTTCGGCGTCGTCTCGAGCATCCTGCCGACTTTTTCACGCAAACCCCTGTTCGGGTACAGCTCGATGGTGTACGCAACGGCCTCAATCGCCTTCCTGTCTTTCATTGTGTGGGCACATCACATGTTCACCGTCGGAATGCCGCTTGCGGGACAGCTGTTCTTCATGTTTTCAACCATGCTGATCGCAGTACCCACCGGGGTCAAAGTATTCAACTGGGTGGCGACCATGTGGCGGGGGTCGCTGACATTTGAAACCCCGATGCTGTTCGCGATCGCGTTCATCATACTGTTCACGATGGGCGGGTTCTCAGGCCTGATGCTCGCTATCACGCCGGCCGATTACCAGTATCACGACACTTACTTTGTCGTCGCACACTTCCACTATGTGCTGGTACCGGGTTCAATCTTTGCGATCATCGCCGCCACGTACTACTGGTTGCCGAAATGGACCGGCAACATGTACAACGAAACACTCGGCAAATGGCATTTCTGGCTGTCCACTATTTTCGTTAACCTGACCTTTTTCCCGATGCACTTCGTCGGACTGGCGGGCATGCCGCGCCGCATTCCGGACTACAACATGCAATTCACCGATTACAACGTACTTGCAAGCATCGGCGCATTCGGCTTCGGCTTCGCGCAACTGCTGTTCCTGTACCTGGTGATCGCGACGGTCCGCGGCAAGCAGAAAACCACGGCGCAAGTCTGGGAGGGCGCCAGAGGACTTGAGTGGACCCTGCCGTCGCCGCCGCCATATCACAGCTTCACAACGCCGCCGCCGATCAGGTAAAACGATGAGTCCGGACCGACGGTCGAGCAGGCAGGCGGGTGGCGTAAGAAAAACGGTTACCGCCCTTGCCCTTGTCGTGACCGTCATCTATGTCGGCTTTTATTTCCTGGTAGCGATACGATAGGCCGACGAAAGACGGAAAACATGAAAAACCCCGTAAACAGGTCGGCGCTGAAACTCGTGATCTTCACCATCGCGATGTTCGGCTTCGGTTTCAGCCTGGTCCCGTTATACAACGCGATCTGCGACATCACCGGCCTCAACGGCAAAACCGGCAGTGTCACAGAAAACCAGATCAGTAACCGTAATATCGAGGAATCGCGCTCGGTCAACGTCGAGTTTGTCGCCAACCTGAACCAATCGATGAACTGGGAGTTCAAACCTAAAACAAAGATTCTCGAGATCAAGCTGGGAAAGATCTACGAGGTCAGTTACCACGTCAAAAACCGCAACGTCTTTACCACCATCGGACAGGCGCAACCGAGCGTCGCACCGTCCGCCGCCGCCGCGTTTTTCAACAAGATCGAATGCTTCTGCTTTTCAAAGCAGACGTTCGAGCCCGGCGAAGAACGCCTGATGCCGGTGCGTTTCGTGGTGGACCCCAAACTGCCGGAACACATAAAAACGATCTCTCTGGCCTACACCTTTTTTGACATCACCAAAACCGAATTGAACAGGACTTGATCATGCCCAACGGACACTCTTCCTACTACATACCCAACCCCAGCCACTGGCCGATCGTCGGCTCGATCGCGTTATCTTCACTGATGGTCGGCGCCGCATCGTTGCTGAACGGTATTTCTTTCGGCTCCGTTCTGATGGGGGCCGGTGCGTTGATATTGATCGTGATGCTGGTCGGCTGGTTCGGCACGGTCATCAAGGAAAGCGAATCGGGCGCCTACAACAGCCAGGTGGACATCTCGTTCCGCTGGGGCATGTCCTGGTTCATCTTTTCCGAAGTCATGTTCTTCGCCGCATTTTTCGGCGCCCTGTTCTATGCCCGCATTTACTCGCTGCCGTGGCTCAGCGGTGAAGGATCGGGCGCTTCGACAAACCTGTACCTGTGGCCTGACTTTGAAATGATATGGCCGACGACGGCCAACGGCCCCGACAGCATCGGCGGCGAATTTAAGTCCATGCCCGCCTGGGGCATCCCCGCGATCAACACGGTCATCCTGCTGAGCAGCGGGGTCACCGTGACCTGGGCGCACCACGCCCTGAAAGCAATGAAGCGAGGGCAGTTGATCGCCGGCTTGCTGCTGACGGTGCTGCTGGGCTTCCTCTTTGTCGGTCTGCAGGCGGACGAATACATCCACGCTTACAGCGAACTGAACCTGACGCTGGAGGCGGGCATCTACGGCTCAACTTTCTTCATGCTGACCGGCTTCCATGGCCTGCACGTCACGCTCGGCGCCATCATGCTGACGGTCATACTGTTTCGCTGCATAGCCGGCCACTTCACCCCGAAAAACCACTTTGCGTTTGAAGCCGCCGCCTGGTACTGGCACTTTGTGGACGTGGTGTGGCTCGGCCTGTTCATCTTCGTGTACTGGCTGTAAGCCTGCCCCGAACACCGGTCAGGGCCGCAGCGCGGAACTAGGGTACGACGCCATGCGGCGTGATCAGCCCGGTTGCGAACCCGATCAGCAACAGCAGAAACGCCGCGATTGAAAGCCCGATCCTCAGGGTCAGCGCATTCAAAGTGCGCCGGGTCGAGCCCCGGTCCTTGACCAGATACACCAGGGCCGAGCCCAAACTGATCATAATGATCAGCAGTAAAATAACCACTAACGCCTTCAACATGAGACTGTAAATGCCGCCTCTCCCAAATCAAACGCCTGCAGAATACCGGAAACACCATACGCACTGCATTTGCAACCACGCGGAGACGCCGTGAGACTGTATTTCAAACAGACCCTGCTCGGTCTTTTCGCGACGATATTTCTGGCGAGCCTGTTTACGGGACTCGGCAGATGGCAGTTAAACCGCGCCGATGAGAAAGCCGACATGCTTGAGGCTTTCCGCCAGCGCACCGAAAGCCCCGCCGTAGCATTGCCGGTGCGGCTTGAAGAGCCCGCCCAATGGCGCTATCGCAAAGTACACACAACCGCCGTGCCCCTGCCTGAACGACAATTCCTGCTCGACAACCAGGTACATGGAAATCGCGCGGGCTTCAACGTGCTCACGCCATTCAGGTCGGCCAGCGGCACGCTCTTTTTAGTTGACCGCGGCTGGGTTCCGCTCAGCACAAGCAGGCGCGACCTGCCCGATCTGTCCATCCCGAAAGAAGCCATGCCTCTTGAAGGCCGGATCTACACGCCCTATCAAAAACCGTTCAGTCTCGGCGGCATGGACGACGGCGAACTCGGCTGGCCCCGGATCATTCAGTTTCTGGACTTTGAGATACTCGGGCAGCGGCTGGGCGAACCGCTGCAACCCTTCACCCTGCGTCTCGATCCGGCGCTGGAACACGGCTATCTGCGCGACTGGCCGATCACCGCCGTCTCGCCCGACAAGCACATTGCCTATGCATTTCAGTGGTTTGCGCTGGCGGTGGCGGCGGTCGTGGTGTTCCTCGTGCTGACGCTGAGACGGAAATGATCATCCCGGGCACAGGTTCGAAGCTGAAATTGCTGGCTTTGATCCTAGTCTTTTTCGGCCCGCTGTTCCTCGCAATGATGCTCTACTTTAACCCGCATTGGTTTACCTTGCCCGGCGGTCGAAGCCACGGCGAACTGATCACGCCGGCACAGCCACTCGCCGCACTCGAAGCCGTATCTGGCAAAGGGCAGGCGTTACCCAGCGACCTGCTGATCGGCAAGTGGACCTTGTTGTACTGGAACGGCGGCGACTGCAATCTCCGGTGCGAGGCCGACCTGTTCAAAATGCGGCAGGTGCGCCTGTCGTTGGGCAAAAACGTCAAACGGGCACAGACCGTTTACCTGACGAGCGAACCGACCATCGACAACCACCTCGAGCGCCTGCTGTACAGACACCCGCAACTGCTTACAGCACATTTAAGACCCGAAAACGCTTTCGCCGGGCAGATCAGCGCCTACCCGAAAAACAGCATCTACCTCGTTGACCCGCTGGGCAACCTGATGATGCGCTACTCGAACTCCGCCATGTCAAAAGGCATATTGAGAGATCTGGAAAAATTGTTGCGGGTATCGGGAATTGGTTGATCAGGACTTAATCCACCGTTGCTTTACGTTACTCGCGCGCACCGCGACGGTGCTTGCCCTGTGCGTTGTCGTGCTCGGTGCCTACGTCAGGCTTTCCGACGCGGGTCTCGGCTGTCCCGACTGGCCCGGCTGCTACGGCAAACTGCTCGGCATTCCGGAGACCGCGGCCGAAATTGAACAAGCGCGCGAGCATTACCCGCAAAGCCGGTTCGACCGGGCCAAAGCCCGGAAAGAAGTCCTGCACCGTTATTTCGCCGGCATTCTCGGTGTGATTGTCTTCGCGCTCGCGGTGCTCAGCGTGATCAACCGCCGTTTCCCACGCCAACCGCTGGCGCTGCCGTTGATACTCGCGGCACTCGTAACATTTCAGTCAATCCTCGGAATGTGGACCGTGACGCTGCTGCTCAAACCGACGGTCGTCACCGCACATCTGCTCGGCGGTCTGGCAACGCTCGCGCTGCTGTGGCATCTGGCGTTGCTCCCCGATACGGGCTCCGGCCCGCACGCCGCCTTTCCGAATAAACGGCGATGGCGGCGCTTCGCATTGCTCGGCGTCGGCGTGCTGACCCTGCAGATTGCTCTCGGCGGCTGGACCTCAAGCAATTACGCCGCACTCGCGTGCACCGATTTCCCCACCTGTCAACAGCAGTGGTGGCCGCCGATGGATTTCAGCGCCGCCTTTCAACCCGGCGGAAAAGCGGACATAAACTACAAATACGGCGTGCTCGACGGCGCTGCACGCACCGCAATCCACGTCATGCACCGCATCGGCGCCTTGCTGACCCTGCTGCTGCTCGGCGGTTTCCTGTTGGCTTTGCTGCTGCATAAGCCGCCGGCGGCACTCAGAGCCGCAGCGGCAGTTACCCTGGCGCTGCTCGTTTTGCAAACCCTGTTCGGCATACTGAACGTCACCTTGTCCTTGCCTCTGCTTGTCGCAACCGCGCACAACGCAACGGCGGCTGTGTTGCTTCTGAGCCTGATCACCGTCGCGCGTATGCTAAAATTCTGATCAAAATGCCCGCTCCCAAGACCACACCCGGCATTGCCCCGCCGCAACACACGTTCTTCCTCTCGGTCAGGGACTACCTTGAAGTATGCAAACCCAAGGTGGTTGCGACGATGTTGTTCACGGCGCTGGTCGGAATGTTCCTGGCCTCGCCCGGATACGTTCCCTGGGTTACCGTCGTGGCCGGCACTGTCGGCATCGCGCTGGTCGCGGGCGCGGCGGCGGCGATCAACCAGGTCGCCGACCACCATATCGACGCAGTCATGCAGAGAACCTGTCTGCGCCCGTTACCCGCGGGCCACCTCGGGAAAAAGCAAGTGCTGATATTTGCGGGCCTGATCGGCAGCCTCGGCACGGTCATTCTCGCAACTTGGGCCAACCTCCTGACAGCCACGTTGACCCTGCTGTCGCTGGTCGGCTACGCCGTGGTCTATACGCGCTTTCTGAAATACGCGACGCCTCAAAACATCGTGATCGGCGGCGCCGCCGGTGCAACACCGCCGCTGCTCGGCTGGACCGCGGTCACCGGACGGGTTGAAGCCGAAGCCCTGCTGCTGTTTTTGATCATCTTTATCTGGACACCGCCGCATTTCTGGGCGCTCGCCCTGTACCGCAAGGAAGACTACGCCGATGCTGAAGTGCCGATGCTGCCGGTCACACACGGAGAGGATTTCACGCGGCTGCAGATCCTGCTGTACACGGTTTTGCTCACAGCAGTCACGATGCTGCCGTACATCGCCGGAATGTCCGGTCCAATTTACTTGTTCGGTGCCGCCCTGCTCGACGGCGTTTTCCTGTACTACGCGGTGGGCTTGAAGATCATACGCAACGAACGCTGGGCAAAAGACGCTTTCGCCTATTCAATCATCTATATCCTGTTGCTGTTCGCACTGTTGCTGTTTGACGCGCACCTGCCCGCGATCGGCAGGTTGATGCTGTAGCGGAGTTATTGCCTGCGCGACCGCGCAGAAGTCAGGGTGCGGTATCGGATCCGGAAAGATCGGCCCGGCTTCGCAGTGTCGCAATCGCCTGACTTTCGATCTGGCGGACGCGTTCCGCCGAGATCCGGTATTTCTCGGCGAGTTCATGCAATGTCGCTTTTTTACCGGAGAGCCAGCGCGCTTTCAGGATATCGAGACTGCGCTCGTCGAGTTCGGACAAAGCCTGCCTGAACTGCTCGCGGCAGTGCATCCGCCAGTCGTCGCGTTCGGCTTCGTCGGCCGGGCCGGCGGTTGACTGATCGGCGAGATACATCGCCGGCGCATACACCTCCTCTTCATCGTCGTCCGGCGCCGGATCAAAACTGAGATCGCGGCTGCTCAGCCGCTGCTCCATCTCGGTGACTTCTTCGGGCTTGACTCCCAGTTGCGACGCCACTTCACACACTTCAGCCTGATTCAACCAGCCGAGACGTTTCTTCATGCCGCGCAGATTGAAAAATAATTTGCGTTGCGCCTTGGTCGTCGCCACCTTAGCGATGCGCCAGTTCTTCAGAATAAATTCGTGGATTTCAGCGCGTATCCAATGCACCGCGAAAGAAATCAGACGCACACCAACTTGAGGATCAAACCTTTTGACGGCTTTCATCAGGCCGACGTTGCCTTCCTGTATCAGGTCGCCGAGCGGCAAGCCGTAACCCGCGTACCCACGCGCCACCTGGATCACGAAACGGATGTTATGCGTCACCAGCCGGTGCGCGGCTTCAAGGTCATTCTCACTACGATAGCGCACTGCAAGCGCGTACTCGTCCTCGGCTTCGAGAACAGGCAGCGCATAGGCGGCGGCAATGTATCCGCTCAGGTCCGGCCCCTGCGGCGTCACCGGGCACTGTTTTGATATCAGGTCTTTAGCCATTACATTCAGTTCTGTCGGCAGTTCCATGATGGAGCGGTTATGTTAGCACTCTCGGCCTGGGAGTGCCAAATTTCCCAGCAGAGAAACAATTTTTCCTTCATTAACAACCATCTGCAACTTATCCGCTGGCAGCCCATTCCACCCGGTTTGGCGTAAAAAACAGGGTGTGATACGGTTTGCCCCCAGTCGCGCACCATGCGCGGAACACGCAAAGACACGATGACCATCCTCGCAAACGCCACCAGTTTTGTTATTGCAACCGCACTGATAGTGGCGGCATGGGCCGTCTATCTGTGGTTGAACAACCTGATCTCCAAAATGCCGGCGTCATGGTTTCGGGAGGTGTTGGGGGGTATATTGAGTTTCGGGCTGTTGGCTACGATTGGTCTGATACTCAACTTTCTCGCGGTTCCGTTCGCCATGGGCCTGCTCACGATCTCAGTGTTGTTGCTGATCTGGTACGCGATACGCAAAACCCTGCGTCCGACAGCGACATAGCCGACGACAACCGCCACATACACAACAACCTCGCGCAAATACGCGGCAATAACAGTTCGCTCAGCGCAGAAACAGCGCGTAGGCGGGATTATCGTTCTCCTCACGGTAACGATAACCGAGTTCATCGAGAAAGGCCCGCAAGGTCGAAACCTCATTGTCGGGCACTTGAATACCGGCGAGTACCCTGCCGTAAGCCGCCCCGTGATTGCGGTAATGAAACAGGCTGATGTTCCAGTCCTGGCGCATTTTCTCCAGAAATTCCAGCAGCGCGCCCGGTCTTTCCGGGAACTGAAAGCGGTACAGCCGCTCGTTCTCGAGGCCGGGAGCGCGCCCGCCGACGATATGGCGCAGATGCAACTTCGCCATCTCGTTGTCTGAAATATCAAGCACTTCATAGCCGTTTTTCTCGAGCCCGGAGACGACCTCGGTTTTTTCTCTTGACGCATCCTCAAAATGAATGCCGACAAACACGCAGGCTTTGCTTGCGTCGGCATAGCGATAGTTGAACTCGGTAATCGTACGCCTGCCGACGGCGCGGCAAAACTCCAGAAAGCTGCCCGGGCGCTCGGGAATGGTCACCGCGAATAGGGATTCGGCGTTCTCGCCGATCTCGTAGCGTTCGACAACATGTTTCAGGCGATCGAAATTAATATTCGCGCCGGAGACCACGGCGACCAGGTTGCGGCCTTTCAGGCCGTGCGCCACGACGTACTTCTTCAGTCCCGCGAGCGCGAGCGCACCGGCGGGCTCGACGAGCGAGCGCGTGTCCTCGAAATTGTCCTTGATCGCCGCGCAGATCTCATCGGTAGTCGCGAGCACGACTTCATCTACAACTTCACGCGCGATGCGAAAATTCTCCTCGCCGACCTGCCTGACGGCGACACCGTCGGCAAACAGGCCGACCTGATCAAGCATCACCCGCTCCCCCCTCGCCAGCGCGGTGTACAACGACGGCGCGTCTTCCGGCTCAACCCCGATAATGCGGGTGTGCGGACGCATCTGCTTCAGGTAAACGCCGATTCCCGCAATCAGTCCGCCACCGCCGACCGGCACGAACACCGCTTCAATCTCGCCGGGGTGCTGCTCGTGTATTTCCTTGCCGATCGTCCCCTGCCCGGCGATGACGTCGGGATCATCGTAAGGCGGCACAAAGGCCATGCCGTTGGCATCCGCCAGTTCACGCGCGTGCGCGAAAGCCTGATCGTAGGTATCGCCATGAAATACCACTTCGGCGCCGTGACGGCGCACCGCGACGACCTTGATCTCCGGCGTCGTACGCGGCATCACGATCAAGGCGCGGATGCCGAGTTTGCAGCAGGCGAGCGCCACTCCCTGCGCGTGATTGCCCGCCGACGCCGCGATCACGCCGCTGGACCGCGCCTGCGGCAACCCCACGATCTTGTTGTACGCGCCGCGCAACTTGAACGAGAATACCGGCTGCATATCCTCGCGCTTCAACAACACGCGATTGCCGAAACGCTCGGACAGACAACGCGCCTCGTCGAGAGGCGACACGTTTGCCACCTCATACACTCTGGCATTGTTGATCTTTTCTATGTATTCGCCGTTCATCAGCCTCTATAATCAATGTTTGCGGCAGAGTATCACCACGGCCGCCATATTGACACAATGCCCAACGACGACCACAAGCGAAAAGCGGCCGAAGCTGCGATTGAATACATCCGGCCCGGCGACGTCGTCGGCGTCGGAACCGGCTCGACGGTCAACCATTTCATCCGCGCGCTGGGGGCGATCAGGCAGCGCATTGAGGGTGCGGTCGCAAGTTCCGAGGCCAGTTGCGAAAGGCTGCTGCAACACGGTATCCCGGTGCTCGACCTCAACGGCGTCGGCGACCTGCCGATTTACATCGACGGCGCCGACGAAGCCGACCGGCACCGGCGCCTGATCAAGGGCGGCGGCGGCGCACTCACGCGCGAAAAGATCGTGGCCGCAGCAAGCCGGCGTTTCGTGTGCATCGCCGATCGCTCAAAGCTTGTTGACAGGCTCGGTGCCTTTCCTCTGCCGATCGAAGTAATCCCGATGGCGCGCAGTCTGGTCGCCCGCGCGCTCGCGGCGCACGGCGGCATACCCGAACTGCGCGAGGGTTTCACCAGCGATAACGGCAACCCGATCCTGGACGTGCGCGGCCTCGATATGACCGACCCCGTCACCCTCGAAGAAAAACTGAACCAAGTACCCGGCGTCGTCGCCGTCGGCCTGTTTGCAAAGCGCCCAGCGGATGTTCTGCTGTTAGGCGATGACGCCGGGGTTGAAGCAATGTCGGCCCTTTGAAATTCCCTGCCATATAATACTCCCGCGCTCAGAAACCACAGGGAGTCTTATCCCATGTTTCAGCACAACATCGCTTCGCTCGTATCCACTTTCGGAGAATATCTGCTTGCATTTTTGATGATCGGTCTGCTCGTCGGCACCGTCGTCATCGCTTTTATGTACGTCGCCGACATCACCCAGACCAAGCAAACGGTGCGGCGCAATTACCCGGTCATCGGGCGTTTTCGTTACTTTTTCGAACATCTCGGCGAGTTTTTCCGGCAATACTTCTTCGCAATGGACCGCGAGGAATTGCCGTTCAACCGCGCGCAACGCTCGTGGATCTATCGCGCGTGTAAGGACCTCGACACAACCGTCGCTTTCGGCTCGACCAGGGACCTGCGCAGATCGGGTGTCGTGCTGTTCATGAACTGCCCGTTCCCAATGCTGACCAAAGACGCGGTCGAGCCCGAGGCGATCACGATCGGGCCGTATTGCCGCGAGCCCTACACGACCGCTTCGCTGTTCAACATTTCCGGTATGAGTTACGGCGCGATTTCCAAACCCGCGGTCCTCGCGCTGTCGAAAGGCGCAAAGATGGCGGGCTGCTGGATGAACACCGGCGAAGGAGGTCTGTCTCCGCATCATCTGGCGGGCGGTGCCGACATCGTGTTTCAGATCGGTACCGCCAAGAACGGTGTACGCACGCTCGACGGCGAACTCGACGACGACAAGTTACGAGAGGTTGCCGCCCACGAACAGGTAAAAATGTTTGAACTCAAACTGAGTCAGGGCGCAAAACCCGGCAAGGGCGGCATTCTGCCCGGCGGAAAAGTCACCGAGGAGATCGCGGCCATTCGGGGAATCCGCCCGGGCGGGGACGCGATCAGCCCGAACCGTCACCCTGAGATCAGCAACAACGACGAACTGCTCGACATGTTGAGCCATATCCGCGAAGTCACCGGCAAGCCGACCGGCTTCAAGGCGGTCATGGGGGCTCACGGCTGGCTCGACAGCCTGTTTCAAAAAATACACGAGCACGGCGTTGAATCGGCGCCCGACTTCATCACGGTAGATAGCGCCGACGGCGGCACCGGCGCCGCGCCGATGCCGCTGATAGACGACATGGGACTGCCCCTGCGCGAGAGCCTGCCGCTGGTGGTGGACAAATTAAACGAATACGGCCTGCGCGAACGCATCCGGGTAATCACTTCGGGCAAACTGGTAACACCCGCGGACGTCGCCTGGGCTTTGTGCATGGGCGCCGATTTCATGGTGTCGGCCCGCGGCTTCATGTTCGCACTCGGCTGCATCCAGGCACTGCAATGTAACAAGAACACCTGCCCCACCGGCATCACGACACACAATAAGCGCCTGCAGGCAGGCCTCGTGCCGAAAGAAAAATCCGTCCGCGTGTGTAACTACGCAAAGCGGATGACCAACGAAGTGGGCGTCATCGCCCACTCGTGCGGCGTCAATGAACCGCGCCAACTCAGGCGCTTTCATGCACGCATCGTCGGTGAAACCGGACTGTCAACCAGCCTGAGCGAACTGCACCCCGACGTAACGCAGACGGTTCACTGGCAAGCCGAACGCCCCCCGACACAACCGGCAGACCGCCATGGAACATAGCGCGGACAGCAACGTCGCTTATTTCGTGACGGTCCTGATCAGCGTACTGGCCATACTTATCTTCTCGGCCCCGCTCTCAAAACGCCTGCACCTGCCGCACAGCTTCGTACTCATCGCAATCGGCTTTTTCGGTTCGGAGTTGCTGGTCGCCCAGGGCGGGGATACCGGCATACGCTGGACCAATTTTCACGCGCTGACTTTCTACGTGTTCCTGCCCACGCTGATATTTGACGCGGCGCTTCGCATGGACATCAGCAAGTTCATCAGCAATCTCGTTCCGATCCTGATGCTCGCGGTACCGCTGCTGTTCGTTTCAACCCTGATCGGCGCCGCGATCATTTATTTCATGATCGGCAGTCCGCAGGGTTTCCCATGGATCGCCGCCCTGCTCGCGGGGGCGGTGATAGCGCCGACCGACCCCGTCGCGGTCGCCGCCGTTGCGCAACGTTGCCCGTTGCCCTCGCGGATCAAGATCCTCGTCGAAGGCGAAAGCCTGCTGAACGACGCAACCTCACTGACCCTGTTCGTGATCATCCTGGCGGTGGCCGTTGCGCTGGCCAAAGGCGCGACCGTCGGAATACCTTATTCGGACGCGATCTTCAATTTCCTGCTGACATTCTTCGGCGGCGGCGCAATAGGCACGGTGATTGCGATCCCGGGTTGCATCCTGATACGCAAATTACGCGACACGAATATACAAGGCGTCGTCACCCTGCTGTGCGCCTACGGTTCCTATCTGTTCGCAGAGCACGAAATGGTCGGTTTCTCGGGCATCATGGCGGTGCTGACCTGCGGCATCATGATGGGCGCGTTCATCCGCAGGGGCGACGAGGAAGAAGCCAGCCACTCACTCAACAGGATCTGGTCTTTTCTCGCCCACATCTCAGAATCCATGCTCTTTCTGATAGCCGGCGTCACGATCACTTTCAGCCTGTTCACCGAACAGTGGCTGGCTATGCTGATCGGCGTCGCCGCCGCGCTGGTCTCGCGGGCGGTCGTCGTTTACGGCGGTTTCCCGCTGTTCAACCTGACCACATACAGATCCGATCCGATAGGGCTGGAAGAACAACACCTGATCGCTCTCGGCGGCGTACGCGGCGCCTTCACGATGGCGCTCGCGCTGTCGCTGCCGCTTACGCTCGATTACTGGTTTACCGTGCAGGCGATCGCCTATGGCGTCGTACTGTTCACGCTGCTGGTACAGACCAGCGCGCTCGAAGTGCTGGCCGGAAAAATCAGGCGTTAAAATGTGTCCCGGTGATGCTGGGGGATCGTCTAGTGGTAGGACAGCGGACTCTGACTCCGCCAGCGGGGGTTCGAATCCCTCTCCCCCAGCCAGTTGCAGCCGCAAGTGCGGCGATTGCCCGGCAACAGTGGGATGTAATGCATGATTAATCTGCACCCGATCAAGGAATCCTACGGTATCACGACGGACAACGTGCCGGGCGCCTGATCAACTGCCGTTTCCACGCGCCGACCGTGTCTTTCCCGGTTGCAGGCACCGCGATGACCGAACCAACCGAAAACAGACCGAAAGGGAATAATCTACTTGTCTCACGTCACAAGGGCACAAGTCGGAGTATCCATTTGACGCTTCACAAGCCAAGGATCCCTTATGTTTCTGGCCTCATACAGCAACCCCGTTCGCAACTGCCCGTGATGGAAAAAGTTGCCAATGAACGGATGTTCAAGATGAGATCAGCGTGCCGCCGCCTGACCACCTGTGGATAACGTTGCCGGCGTCCCCTCATGACCTGAACATTGCCTGAATGCTGACCCAGCATTGACAGGTATGGGTTTTTGTTTCTAAAAGCCCGTATTCAGGCATATTATGCTGCCTATTCCTCACCACCTCTTAATTTATCAGAGGAGAAAACTATGGAAGCGCTGAGTAACTTTATCGGCTCCGTAAACAACATCGTGTGGGGCGCCCCCATGCTGATCCTGATCGTCGGCATCGGGCTGTTTCTCACATTGAGGCTGTCCCTGCTCCCGATCAGAAAAATCGGCTACGGAATATCCCTGCTATGGCAGGGCCGCAGCGCCGAGGGCGTCGGAGACATCAGCGCTTTCAACGCGCTGATGACCTCGCTTTCAGCGACCATCGGCACCGGCAATATCGCCGGCGTCGCGACCGCCATTGCGGTCGGCGGCCCCGGCGCTTTGTTCTGGATGTGGGTCACCGCATTGGTCGGCATGGCGACCAAGTACGCCGAAGCCGTGTGCGCCGTCAAATACAGGGAGATGGACAATACCGGCAGGCAGATCGGCGGGCCGATGTACTACATCAAGAATGGCCTCGGTTCCAATTGGGTCTGGCTGGGTTTTTTATTCGCTCTGTTCGGCGCCGTCGCCGCTTTCGGCATCGGCAATATGGTGCAATCCAACTCAATCGCCGACGCACTCGACGACAAACTGGCCATCCCGCCGCTGATCACCGCGGTCGCGCTAACAGTGCTGGTCGGCGCAGTCCTGATAGGCGGCATCAAGAGCATCGCCGCCTGGGCGAGCAAACTGGTGCCGTTCATGGCGGTCTTTTACGTCACCTTCGGCCTGATCGTGCTGATCCTCAACGCTGCGGAAGTTCCGGCGGCATTTGTACTGGTTATCAAAAGCGCTTTCACCGGACACGCGGCGACCGGGGGATTTGCAGGCGCGGCAATATGGCTGACAATCCGCTTCGGCGTAGCCCGCGGCGTATTCTCCAATGAAGCCGGCCTCGGCAGCGCACCTATCGCGCACGCCGCGGCAAAAACCAACAACCCGGCCCGTCAAGGCTCGATTGCAATGCTGGGCACCTTCATAGACACCATCATCGTATGCTCAATTACCGGACTCGCGATCGTCTCCACCGGCGTGTGGTCAAGCGGGGAAACCGGCGTTGACCTGACCTCAATGGCTTTTGATTCGTCGTTGCCGTATGGTCAGTTCATCGTGACTTTTGCGCTGATCATCTTCGCTTTCACGACCATTCTCGGCTGGAGTTACTACGGCGAAAAGTGCTGGCAGTACATCTTCGGCGTAAGCGGCATCGCCATTTACCGCGTAATCTGGGTTGCCGCGGTCTTCATCGGCCCGTGGGCCCTGACCTGGGAGGGCGGCACCAGAGCGGGAATTGACTTCGTCTGGTTGCTCGCGGACACCCTGAACGCAATGATGGCGCTGCCCAACTTGATCGCGCTTGCGCTTCTTTCACCGGTCGTGATCAAGTTGACGAAAGAATACTATTTAAACCGCTGAGTGGCTGAATATCAGTTCAAATGAATATGCTGGGCGTTGTGGGCGATAATGGCTACCCGAAAAGCAACTGCTTGTGCAATCGCTTTTCTGCCGTTGTTGCTCACCGCCGCGTGTTCCACCTCCTCTCAGTACGGCCCGCTGAATTCAGCCTACTTTGAGCAGACCGTAAAGAAATCGCTGGGTTCCTCCCACGGCGAGATCTACACGTCCCTGCGCAGCAACTGGATCCCGTACAAGAAAAAACCCCCGGTCGGCGGCATTTTCATCGTCGCCGGCAGGCGGCTGATATTCGCCACCTAGGACGACCCCGAAGGACGTTACCGCCCCATATACAAAGCCGCCTACAAGCGCCTGAATACGGTGCGGCTGAAAAAGCAAGGGTTTCAAAAGAAACTGCGGGTGCAAAAGAAAAATGGACGGGTGGATTACTTTGAGATCCTGACCCAACCGTCGCGTCCTCCCTACGTTGTAAACAACGACCTGACCGAAGACGTTTTCGAATTACTGAAAAAGATCAAGAGAGAGCAAAGATCGAAAAGCGTCCCGGCCCGGATGTGATCAAGTTCCGGAGCACGGAAGAAAGAAAGCCGCCGCGGCGCAAGACCTCAAAACAGCGCCGCAAAAGCCGCGATACTAACCTTGCCCGCACGACGGCCTGAACCGTCCGGGGCCATCCCCGGAAGTTGAATAACACCGGGCGGACAAGGTCAAGAAACAGCCGCGGCGGCCTGTCGGTCAGCGTGGTATGACGACCGCACCATCGGCGCACTCGCGACATTCCTGAAGCCCAGGTCTTCACCGATTTCTGCGAGATGCGCGAACTCTCCGGGATGGACATAGCGTTGTACCGGAAAGTATCCGCACCCCGGCTGCAGATACTGCCCGATCGTGAGCATATCCACGCGGTGGCGCCGCAAGTCGCGCATCGCTTCAACCACCTCCTCCATCGTCTCACCGAGACCGAGCATCAGGCCCGACTTCGTCGAAACCCCGGGCAGGTGTCGCTTGTGCTCGCGCAACAATGAAAGAGACCCTGCGTAATCCGCGCCGGGTCGCACGCACGGGTACAGCCGCGACACCGTCTCGAGGTTGTGGTTGAACACGTCGCAGGGGGTTCCGGCCAAAGCCGCGAGCGCCCTGTCCATACGCCCGCGAAAGTCGGGCACCAGGACCTCGACGCGAATGCCCGGGTTCACCGCGCGCACTTCACGGATGCACGCGGAGAAATGCATTACGCCGCCGTCGCGCAGGTCGTCGCGGTCCACCGAGGTGATGACCACGTAATTCAGCCCCAGTCGCCTGATCACGCCGGCGAGATGCGCGGGTTCGTTCGGGTCAAGCGCTCCGGGACGCCCATGCGCAACGTCGCAGAACGAACACCGGCGCGTGCACACGTCACCCATGATCAGGAAAGTCGCCGTGCCCTTGCCGAAGCACTCGCCGAGGTTCGGGCAACGGGCTTCTTCGCAGACGCTGTGAAGACCGGCCTCGCGCAGCAACTTCTTGATCCGGCGAACACGGGGCTTGAATTCCGCCTTTACGCGGATCCACGGCGGCTTGCGCAACAACGGCTGATCCGGGAATGTCCGCCCTGAACCCGTATCCACCTTTACGCGAATGCGCGAAAGCATTTTCCGTGCCCCGCGCTGATGCGAGACAGGGTCAAGCCGCGACGGTGCAGTGTAAGTGTTCACCTTGTGCATCGGGTTGCAGTGCCTCCGCCGCCGTCATATTCCGCAGTCAAGCCAGACACCGTGCCAGACGCCGCGCCAGCTCGGATCCGACTTCAGCAGCTTTCGCCTCAACCCCGAGATCATGCATCTGCGTCACCGCCATGCCCGCCATTCCGCATACGACGATGCGCCTGAAAGGACGCAAGTCCATGTTCACGTTCAACGCGACGCCGTGATAGCAACACCCCCGCGACACGCGCAACCCAAGCGCCGCGATCTTGCGTCCGCCGACATAGACGCCCGGCGCACCGGCGCGCCGGGCTGCCGCGATACCATAGCAATCGAGCAATTCAATCGTCGTCGTCTCGAGCAGTTTCACAAAACGGCGCACACTGAGGCCCCGCGCGCGCAGATCTACCAGCGTATAAAGCACTACCTGCCCGGGGCCATGATAAGCCGCCTGACCGCCGCGATCCGTACGGATCACCGGGATACCCCCCGCGTCAGCGATATGCGTTACATCGCCGTTCCTGCCGAGCGTATAAACCGGCGGGTGTTCGGTCAGCCAGAGTTGATCCGGCTCATCGCAGGCACGTGTCCGCGAATGATCGCGCATCGCGCGCCACACGAGGTGATAATCGCAAATGCCCAGTTCCCTGATCACGAGGCTCGTGAAATGCGGCGGAGCCAAAGAAAACCCCCGGCCTGCGGCCTGCAAATTCTGGCGCATCACAAAAGCCGGAGTCAGTCTTTGCTCTATGCCAGCCACCCTATTTCTTTGAACCCATTGCCCCGGGCCCGTTGCTGACAGCAACATTGCCTATCCGGTGCTGAAATCGTATTGAAAGCCGATTTGGACCGAATCGTCCGGGTAATACGGGCGGCTACCCTCGTCATCAGAATCCGTCGATAACCACTCGCCCCAGACGGCCACGTTCGAGTTCAGGCTCTTGATCACCGTCACATTGTAACCGTCGTAGTTCCCCTCAGGGTCGGAGTCATCTTCGGAATCAAAATAACCGGCGATGCCGCTCCAACCATTGCCGAAATCATACGACGCAACAAAATCGAGCGAACTTTTGTCGGCATCGTCGAAACGAACCGAGGGGCTCCCGTCATCGATGACTTCCCCGTCGTCCTGCTCGCCGTCCTGATAGGTGAACGCCAGATACAGCCGGTCGCCGACGTTCGCCGAGCCACCGACCGCCCACCAGTCCGTATCCGTGCTATCTCCCCTGACAATTTCCGGACATTCCCCTCCTGCCGACGCTTCCCGGCACGCTCCAGCAGCTTCTCCCTGCGTATTGCGGAATGCGACGCCCAGATAGGCGCTGTCGAACTGATAGCTGATGCCGACGTTCAATTCTTCAGCGTGACGGTGGCTCCCCCCGCGACCGTTGAACCGGCCGCCGGCCTGAATGTTCAGGTTGCCGACATTGTGGCTGTAGGTCAGCATACTGGGCGTACGGAACGGCCCGTTGAAATCCCAGCCGAACGGGCTGGACGCGTGCTGGTAGATGTCGGTGACCGAGGCCGCGATGTTGTAGTAGGTGTTGTCCTGCTGACCAAACGCGATCGCGACGAGCGGCGTGCCGAAACCGACGTACGCATGACGCGCGTCGCCCAGACCGGCGCCGCTGTCATCGTCATCGCCGCCGATATCGACTTTCCACTCGCCGCGATAAAACGCCGACCAGCCGTCGCCGATATCGACGCCGCCTCTCACGCCGAGACGCGACAGGTTGCCTTCCAGATCGGTTTCGTCGTCGCCATCACCGTCGTAACTGCTGAAGCGAAGAGACGGGCGAAGGCTGCCGTACAGTTCAACGCCGCCGAGCAGACCTCGGGGCTTGTTCTCGAGCGCCTCCACGCGCCTCTCGAGTTCCGCCGGATCCGACGCATTCGCGATTGAAAAAGTAAAGACGAAAATCGCAACGCCCGATGCGCCGAAAAATTTCTTTGCCATGCCCAATTCCTCCATGAAACTGAAAAACAAGCTCAATCGCCGGGGCATATAATCCCTTCGCTTAAATCCTTCAGTTGTCCGAGGCGTGAATTGCGCATTATGCGGCAAATTGCGGCGAAACACAGGCGGCCAGTTGCATGCCCGTTGTCTTTTTTATAGCCGCTGATCTACGCGAAGACATTTCATCGACAAAAGCCCTGACACCGTCGTTGACAAACTTTCCGCACAAAACGCCACAGGAACATTGTGGGCAGAATGCCGGCCAACCCGCGAGATACCCCATCAGGGCCCACCGGTCGGCATCCGCGAAGAATGATGGTGCAGAATCGGAGACGCTTTTGAAACATCGACGACAAACGTGAACCGCGAGGGATAAGTCAACGTCGCACCGCCCGTGTCCACTTCAAAAGCATACCGCCCGATCAACATGTAACAGTTGCCGCCCCGTGCCTGCACCACCACCGAGTCCCCGTCGAGGATCACCCGCAGGTCGCCCCGCTCCATGAGACCTTGAAAATACCCCTCGATCTGCGGCGATGGCGCGCAAAGCACGTCGGGGGGAAAAGTCGCCAGCAAGATGCTCCCGCCGGCGTAAAGCCCGGCGGCGTACTGAACCTCGCCCCGGTTGACGCCGTCAACCCAGCGGTGAAGTATTTCCCTGGGATCCGGCATAGATCAAGGCTGCACGTTGAGCCGTGATCCGGCAAACAACCTGCAGGCCCGGCATCGGGCAGGCGCGGGGATACGAATTCTCAGCGCTTCGAGTACTGCGTGTCCTTGCGGGTTTTGTGCAACCCGGCCTTCTTGCGCTCGGCAATGCGTGCGTCGCGGGTCAGGAAACCACCCTCCCTTCCCCGAGGGTGAAGCGCCGGTTGCGGGGAAAGCGGTCGATCTGCGGGATCAGCCATTGGATCATCTGGTGGCAGGACTCCACCACCTGCGGCAATTGGGGCGTCTTTTCGGTCATGGCCGCATCATCAGAATTCCCCCCGCTGACGCGCGGGTTGCGCCGCCTCACGGCGGCGCGGCTCGCTCACGCTCGCCGTCAAGGGTTCAAGTATCCAGCACCAAGGGGTCATAAGTCCTGAGCCACACGGAACCCGTTATCGCTGAAGCGGGAGTTGCGGAAGAGCCAGAAGCGGGTCGCCGCACGCAGGTTTGGGGCGTAGTTGTAGCTCCAGGAGCCGCCGCGAATCACGGGCCTGTAGCGCATCCTGGACCCAACGTCACAATTTGATGTCCAGGCACTGCCGTCGGTGGGCGCCCCGCCATAACTGACGTGATGACAATCCTCCACCCACTCCCACACGTTCCCGTGCATATCATGCAAACCGAATGCGTTCGCACCGAAACTCCCCACCGGGGCCGTAGACTCGTAGCCGTCAGCGCAAAGGTCCTCATGGCAGTTGGCGTTGCCGCGCAGCGACGTCTCGGTGCTGTTGCCAAAGTGATACCGGGTCGTGGTCCCCGCACGCGCCGCATACTCCCATTCCGCCTCCGTCAGCAGACGATACCGCTTGTCCGTCTTCCTGCGCAACCAGTCAACATAAGCTTGGGCGTCATCCCAGGACACATACACCACCGGGTGTTGATCCGTCTGGCTGAACCCGGGGCTGCGCCAGCGATCGCCCGCGTCGTAACCCGTCGCATCGACAAACGCCGCAAATTGCCCCCACGTCACTTCATACTTGCCCGCCGCAAAAGACACGATGCGAACCGTATGCACCGGACGCTCGTCGCTAAACCCCCCGCCCTGAATATCCCCCATGCGGAAACTCCCGCCCGGCACCACCACCATCTCCGGCTCCAAATCTACCGCTATGGTCACCCTGCCTACCCCAACAGTTTGAACAATAGTCCCGTTCTTTTCCTCAAGCAGAACTTCGCCGCTCCAGACCCCCGTTCTATCGCTCGCCAATTCGCCCCCCTCGATCACGATGCTGCCGGCCTGCTCGCTGATTTCGGGCTGCATGCTGAACAGGTCCGCCGGTCGGCTGCTGATCGTGTTCGGCTTGAACGACGGTGTCAGCATGCCCGCCGGATTGAACGACATGAGCTCCGTCGCCACCGCTCGACTCGGCAGCGCAGACGGAGTGCTCTGTGTATTCTCGGAAACCAGGTGCATCAGCGAGGCCGTGAACGTCGGCACCGGGTAGCGAACTGCTCCAGAATCGCCAAACAAGACCTCAAAATGATCGTTCAACGCCATCCTGCTTGTGCGGGGCTGCCAGTAGGACTCTCGAAATCCGTGATCGAAGGGATCGGGATGATCATGCGGAAGTACTTCGGGGTTCTGGCTTCCCGGCAGGGGAGGGTCTCCGGCTCTTGAGACCCTCAGCCAGTTGATGACCACATCACTGTCGTTCGTGAAATAAAGGCATGTGGGATCGCTTTCGCAGGACGAGCTTACTGGTAACGGCGTGGCGATCAAGATCGCCCCGAGTGCTTCCGAGTAAAATCCGCCATTCTCCTTCCGTAGTTCTTCATAAACCCTGTGACTGATCAAAGAGCCTTCGGAATACCCCACCAGCAACGCCCGACGCCCGCGCCCTAAATATTCCCGCGTGCGCTGACGCAACCCCTCTACGGTTTCAACCGCTGCATCGTCAAGGCGGCGGACCAGTTGCGCACGGCGCTCCCCGACTGTCAGAACACAGCGGGTGCCTGTGCGGGTGTCAATTCTTCTGAGACAATCCGCATCGTCGGGCTCTGCCAGTCTCTGGAGTGCTTCCAGATGTTGTTCCCGATCCAACACGTTAAATGTTTCAGCGATGTCTCCCAAAAAGCCCTCGCTGGGATTGTACATGTGCCCGATGCAACGCGATTCACTGAATTCCAGGCGCCTCTCGCAACGAAAGGAATCGCTGTTAAAGTCATAATCGTATTCAACGCAACGCGCGTTTCTCTCCCGATGAAAATCACGCCATCCCTCCGCAATCCTCACCAGATCAGCTTGTCCTCCATGGCGCGTGGTTTTGATCCCGTTGGTGTAGAGAACGATCGACTGCTTTTTGTACTGATTGTTCGGATCGCAGGGCTTGCCCTCCTGCGCATGGGCCGAAAAACCCGCCAGCAACTCACAGGCGGACCTCATATCATCCAGAAATTCATATTCGTAGAACGCGCCGGCCAGCGCCTCGTCGATTCCCCGGTAAGCCACGTAGCGGGCGGTCGTATCGATCACCGAAAACCGCATACGAAGTATTTCCTCTTCCACGTCGAGATTGCGGGAGAACAGGCACTGAATTGCCCTTTGCCCGGATTTGAGGATATCGGTCTTCCGGGCGTCCGACAGATCAACGACGACAGGCGTCGAAGACCCGGGAACACTCGTCGATGTCATGGTTGAGTAGAGCGCGATATCGCCCAGCATGCTCCGCGCCAGTTGCGTCAGGGCGTCACGGACCTGAGACACGTCCGTCGTCGTGGACCGGGACGCTTCCATAATTTCCCCAATTTCCCCGGCGCGTTCCGCAACGAATATCTCGACGTCGTCGCGCACGCCGTTCCCGTTGATGTCAACCCCCTCCAGCGTCAACTTCCCTATCTCGCCAGGGTGCGGGGGCAACGCAACGGAATCCCCGCCGCTTCCGCCTCCATCCAGACAACCGGAAAGAAGCAGCAGGCAACAAGACAGCAACGCGGAACGTACCGTGGAGACCCGGCACGCTTCGAAATCAAATCGGTTTTTACAGTTGACTAAGGGGGGGGGGGGGGGGGGCAGTCTTATGCGATGAACGCGCACCTGCCCGAAGGAAAGTTTTGTGTGAAGCAGCAGTGTGCATAAGGGGGATCATACAACAATCAAGATCGATGTGCATGGGGTGTATGGGGCCACCACATATAGGGCAAATGAGGTAAGTGTCGTGTCAGCAACTGCGCCCGGAACTCAAATAACCGGGGTTCCCGTGTCTCCACGGATGCGTCGGTGCCGGCTTGCGGGCACCGCCCCCCTGCCGACGCAGCACTTCGTCCATCCGCCGCGACACCGCTTCCTCATCCGCCGGTGCGAGCACAGGCTCGTGTTGCGCATGAACCCGGCAGGGCAGCTCGCGTCCCTTGCATGATATGACCACCTCGCCGCCGACGTGTTCACACACGGTTGCCGCAGCACCGCGCATCACAGAGCCTGCCTGTCCGTACGATGAAAGCCATAGAGCCAGACCGTTGCCGATAAGCTTTCCGCACAAAACGCCACAGGAACATTGTGGGCAGAATGCCGGCCAACCCGCGAGACACCCCGGTCAGGGCCCGCCGGTCGGCATCCGCGAAGAATGATGGTGCAGAATCGGGGACTCCTTTGAAACATCGACGACAAACGTGAACCGCGAAGGGTAGGTCAACGCCGCACCCATCTCAAAAACGTACCGTCCGATCAGCGTGTAACAGTCTCCGCCCAGCGCCTGCACCGCCACCGAGTCCTCATCCAGGATCACCTGCAAGTCGCCCCGCCCCACGAGATCCTGAAAATACCTCTCGATCTGCGACGACCGCGCACAAAGCACATCGGGAGAAAAAGTCGCCAGCAAGGTACTCCCGTCGGCATAAAGCCCGGCGACGCTCTGAACCTTGCCACGGTTGACGCCGTCAACCCAGCGGTGAAGTATTTCTTTGGGGTCCGGCATAGATCAAGGATGCGTATCGAGCCGTAGCTCGACAAGCAATGCGCAGACTCCGGCGTCGGGCGGCGAGGCTTTTGGGATACGAATTCTCAGCGCTTCGAGTATTGCGTGTCTTTGCGGGCTTTATGCAATCCGACTTTCTTGCGCTCGACAATGCGTGCGTCGCGGGTCAGAAAACCGCCCTCCCTCAATGGGCGGCGAAGATTTTCATCGTGCTTGAGCAACGCACGGGCAACGCCGAGGCGGATCGCACCGGCCTGCCCGGAAATGCCGCCGCCCTTGACAGTGACGTTGAAATCAAATCTCCCGACCACCTCGACCTTCTCGATCGGCTGCTGAATGATCATGCACAGGCTTTCGCGCCCGAAATACTCTTCAAGGTTGCGGTTATTCACCGTGATCTTGCCCTTGCCTGAGCGCAAAAATACACGCGCGGTCGAGTTTTTGCGCCGTCCCGTTCCGTAATGCTGTGCAACAGCCGTCGCCATGTGTCAGATCTCCAGTGGCTGAGGCTTTTGCGCCTCGTGTTTATGCTCGCCCCCGGCATAAACCCATAACTTGCGAAACATCTCACGCCCCAGAGGGTTCTTCGGCAACATGCCTTTCACTGCAATTTCAATCACGCGCTCGGGATGGTCTTCGATCATCTTCTCGAAAGAGATCGTCTTGAGATTGCCGACATATCCGCTGTGCCTGTAATACATCTTGTCTTTGCGCTTACTGCCGGTCACCGCCACTTTCTCCGCGTTGACCACGATCACGTGATCGCCGGTATCGACGTGCGGCGTGTATTGGGGCTTGTGCTTGCCGCGCAGACGCTTCGCGACCTCACTCGCAAGCCGGCCCAGCGGCTTGCCGTCAGCATCGACGACGAGCCACGCGCGCTCGACGTCCCCTTTTTTAGCGGTATAAGTCATCATGGCCCGAAAATAAACGAGTGAGAATACCGCAAAAAGGGCGCGGGTTTCAAGCACTTTCTCCGGACACACATCAGGATTTTCTGCGATGATCTCCACAAGCAAGGCCCCCAAGCTCGGCGTTCTCCGCTGCCAACTGTTCGGTGAACGGACACGCAAAACCTTGATGTTGAGGGTCTCCGGGTCGTAAAAGCCATGGGGCCAGGCACGCCTGCTTCAACCGGCATGCAACGGGACGTATCCCCTGGTGCGTCGATGGCTGCCGGACTGGCCTGACTGAGTGATAACCTCATTGATATATAAACAAATTTCCAGAAATCACCGCCTTGACCCCTGAACCGACTATTTTTCACTGAACTGACAAAAAGTCAAGGCTTTCTGTCAGTTCAGTGAAAAATAGTCGGGCGCGGGCATCAATCGGAGCTCTCCCAGAATGAAAAGATATCTGAACGCTGCGCTGGCGGAAGAATTAGGCAACAAAATCGTGCTGTTAACCGGCCCGCGACAATCCGGCAAAACCACGTTGTCCAAAATGTTGTTCCCTGAATCCGATTATCAATATATCAACTACGATCTTGGGGCACATCGATTGTTGCTCATGGAGAAAAGCTGGGACAGAAAAAAAACACTGATCATTTTCGACGAGCTGCATAAGATGGAGCATTGGAAGTCCTGGCTCAAAGGCATTTACGACGTCGAAGGTCTGCCGCCTGCGCTGTTGGTGACGGGCAGTGCGAAACTTTCCACCTTTCGCAAGATGGGGGACTCCCTGGCAGGAAGACATTTTCAATTTCGGCTTCACCCGCTCGACCTGAAAGAGGCGTTAGCGTATTCGGGCCTGGATGAAAATCAGATATTTGACCGCCTGATGGCCGTGGGGGGATTCCCAGAACCCTTTTTGAAAGGAACAAGGACTTATTACAATCGTTGGAAAAAGACGCACGTTGACCTGATTCTGAAAGAAGACCTGTTAACACTGTCCATGGCCAGGGACATTCAATCCATAGAAACTTTGATCGAATTGCTACGCTACAGAGTGGGAAGCCCGGCTTCCGCCAACTCCCTCGCCGGTGATCTGAAAAAGAGCCCGAACACAATCCGCCGTTGGATGGAATTGCTTGAAAGCCTGTATGTAATCTTCAAAGTGAGCCCGTATCATAAAAACATCGCCCGCGCACTTTTGAAAGAACCTAAGTACTATTTTTATGACAACGGCATGGTGCAAGGCAATCAGGGGATCAGGTTGGAAAATCTGGTGGCGTGCGCCCTGCTCAAGGAACTTCACCGCGCCGAAGACGTCGCGGGAGAAAACCTCGCTTTACATTTCATCAGAAACAAGGACGGGCGGGAAATAGATTTTTTGATTACGCGAAATCAACAGCCCTGCCAACTCGTTGAAGTGAAATGGGCGGACGCCGACCTGAGTCCCGACTTCAGAAGGTTCCTGCCTTCCGATAAGTCACTGAAACGAGTGCAGGTTGTCGGTGAATTAGCACAAAACAAATCTTTCCCGACCGGCGAGCGCATCGAATCCGCCAAAGATTTCCTGGCTGGCATTTCATTTGCAGAAGATTCCCCCGGCGCGGGATGAGAAAATAACGCGGCCTATGCAAAACACTTGGAACCGCGCCCACAGACCGGAACCTTCAAAAAGTTGACGCCTTATATAAGGCGCTGACCACTCCGGCGAACCGGACTATACCGAGTAAACTTGATGGATCGTACAAGTCGATTGCCTCCGGCACTCAGGACAGTTAAGCAACACGAACCGCTCATCGTCGGAGTCAAGTATATAATTCCCCTGAAAAACCATTCATAAAGAAAAGAGGAGACCGAACATGAGACCGAGAAACCTATTCAGCGCAACGGTGGCGGCTTTCGCGTTCACCGCAATTGCTACCGCGGGCACATTGGAAGACGTCAAGTCGCGCGGCGCATTGCGTTGCGGCGTGAACGGCAACGTGCCTGGGTTTTCAGCTCCCGACGACAAAGGCAGAATGCGCGGCATCGACGCCGACGTCTGCTACGCGGTCGCCGCCGCAGTGCTCGGCAGATCAGACCGGGTCCAGTTTGTTCCGCTGACCGCAAAAGAACGCTTCTCCGCGCTTTCCAACGGTGAGGTTGACATCCTGAGCCGCAATACAACGCACACGCTGCACCGCGACACCGCACTCGGCATCCACTTCACCTACTACAACTTCATCGACGGTCAAGGGTTCATGGTCAAAAGAAACCTCGGCGTGAACAAGGCGCCCGAACTCGACGGCGCGCGCATTTGCGTGCAGGCGGGCACCACCACCGAACTCAACCTCGCCGACTATTTCCGCACCCGCGGCATGAAGTTCACTCCCAAGGGCTATGACACCGCAGTGCAAACGCGCGAGGGTTATGAAGGCGGCGCCTGCGACGTGCTGACCTCGGACAAATCGCAACTGGCGGCGCTTCGCAGCGAACTGAAAAAGCCGGCCGATTCGGTCATCCTCGCGGAAACCATCTCGAAAGAGCCGCTGGGTCCCGCCGTCCGCCAAGGCGACGACGTCTGGCTCAACCTCGTCAAGTGGGTGATCTTCGCGATAATCAACGCTGAGGAGCTCGGCGTGAACTCCGGCAACGTCAAAAAAATGGCAAAAAGCGACAACCCCGGCATCAAGCGCCTGCTCGGAACCGAAAGCGAAATGTGCGCGGATATTCACAAATCGCTGACCGCCAACTGTTTCTACAACGTGATTGAACAGGTCGGCAATTACGGCGAGATCTACGAGGCGAACATCGGCGAGAACACGCCGCTCGGGCTGCGCCGTGCAGGCAGCGTCAATGAGCTTTGGACCCGCGGCGGCCTGCTCTATGCGCCTCCAGTGCGCTGACATGATCTGTCAGCACAATACAATCGGTCTCCGTTTGTTCGGGGAGACTGAATGCAGCGCCCTCGACGTGCAAAGCCGCGTATGAAACGGCACAACGCACCGACCGCCGACGCTCTGGCCCGCCCGCGCGACAGACCGATCGCCCCGCGTAAACGCCTGTGCCGACACCCGATGTAAAACCCCATGCAAACACCACCCGACTCATTCCAACCCTCTTCTACAAAGGCGGCGCGCATTCCGTGGCACCGCGATCCGAAATCACGCGCGTTGCTGTTTCAGGTCGCGCTCGCGGGAGCGCTTTGCTGGACCATTTACACACTGTTCAGAAACGTCACCACGAACATGGCGGCGAGCGGCAAGGTCATCTCCTTCTCCTTTCTCGATGACATTGCGCCTTTCGGCATCGGCTTCGCCCCGTTGTGGGACTTCAACCTCGGTCAAAGCAACTACTGGGAAGTCTTCGTGATCGCAATTCAGAACACCATTCTGGTCAGCGTCGCCGGCATTATCACCGCGACAATCCTCGGCTTCATCCTGGGGATCGCGCGGTTGTCTCCCAACTGGATTGTCGCGAAAATCGCCTCGGTTTACATCGAAATCTTCCGCAACGTACCGCTGCTGTTGCAGATCTTTTTCTGGTACATCGCGGTGTTCCTGCCGACGCTGCCGACGCCGAGAGAAAGCTGGACGCTGGGAGAAGCCTTCGCGCTGAACAAGGAGGGCGCCTATCTGCCGCGCCCGCTGGTGGAGTCGCCGGAAGGTTTCACCGTTTATTGCCTGATTCTGGCCGCGCTGGTCGGCACCGCCGTGTTGCTCGTACGCTGGACGCGACGACGGCAGAAGAAAACCGGCGCGCGCTTCTCGCTGCTGCGGACGGTACCGGTGTTTGCCGCGGTTGTCGTCCTCGGCTACTTCGTCTCCGGTTCGCCGCTGGCGCTCGAATATCCTGCGCTGCAAAAATTCACCTATGAGGGAGGCATCAACTTAAGCACTTCCTTTGCGGTCATGTGGGTTGCGCTGTCAACCTATACCGCGGCGTTCATCGGCGAAAACGTACGCGGCGGCATTCTCGCGGTTTCGCACGGGCAAACCGAAGCCGCGCACGCACTGGGACTGGGCCGCGGCGCGACCCTGCGCCTGGTCGTGATCCCGCAGGCCCTACGCGTCATCATTCCGCCAACGATCTCGCAATACCTGAACCTGACGAAAAACTCCTCGCTTGCAATTGCGGTCGCGTATGAAGAGCTGTCGGCGCTGTGGATGGGCATTGCGCTCAACCAGACCGGCCAGGAGTTTTTGATCATCGCCTCGGCGATGGCGGTGTACCTGACGCTGTCGCTGCTGACTTCCGGGTTTTTGAACTGGTACAACAGGCGCACGCAGTTAATGGAGCGATAAACCGGCACCGGGTGGACAACCAGCGACATGAACGACGCAACGCTTGAATTCAAACTGAAACCGGACTTGCCGGCGCCGCGCATGACCGTCGGCGCGCTCGGCTGGATCCGCGCGAACCTGTTCTCCTCGGCTTTCAACACTACGTTGACCCTGCTTGCGGCGTGGTGCCTGTGGCAGATCATCCCGCCGCTGGTCGAATGGCTGCTGCTGAACGCGACGATCGGCGGCGGCGATCGCGCGCGCTGCGAGACACGATCCGCATCGGGCGAGATCACCGACCACCCGGGCGCGTGCTGGACTTTCATCAAAGTCCGCTTCCTGCAGATCATGTTCGGGCTTTTCTACGGCGCAAATCCGGATCAGGTGTGGCGACCGGCGCTGATGCTGATACTGTTCGCCGCACAGATCGGCCTGCTTTTCTACCCGGCGTTCCGCTGGAAACCGCAACTCGGCGCATTCATCATCTTTGTCTTTCCGTTCGTCGGCTATGCACTGATCCACGGCGAATGGCTGGGACTGCCGGTCGCCGAAACCAGCAGTTGGGGCGGCTTCATGCTGACTTTCGTGCTCGCCGCCATCGGCATTGCCGGCGCTCTGCCTTTGGGAATCCTGCTCGCACTGGGACGCACTTCAGACCTGCCTCTGGTGCGTGCGGTATGCATCGTGTTCATCGAATCCATTCGCGGCGTACCGCTGATCACGCTGCTGTTCATGGCCTCCAATATGCTGCCGCTGTTCTTCCCCGCCGAAGTGGATTTCGACAAAGTCGCACGCGCGCTGATCGCGATCACCTTGTTTCAGTCTGCCTACACGGCGGAAGCGATCCGCGGCGGCCTGCAGGCGATCCCGAAAGGGCAGTACGAGGCCGCCGACGCAATGGGGCTCGGATACTGGAGAAAAACCGCGCTCGTGATCCTGCCGCAGGCGCTGAAAATATCCATCCCCGGTACGGTCAACACTTTCATCGCATTGTTCAAAGACACGACACTGGTCGGCATCATCGGCCTGTTCGACCTGCTCGGCATCGCGCAGGCGGCATCGCGCTCGTCCGAATGGAAAGGATATGATTTTGAAGGCTATATCTTCGCCGCGCTGCTGTACTTCATGTTCTGCTACGGTATGTCGCGCTACAGTCAGTCCCTGGAACGCAAGCTGGAAACGGAGCACAGAAAACCATGACGGATAAACCCCCGATCATCGAAATGCGCGATGTCAACAAGTGGTACGGCGAGTTCCACGTGCTCAAAGACGTCAATCTGGAAGTCGCCACCGGCGAACGCATCGTCATTTGCGGCCCTTCTGGCAGCGGCAAGTCCACGCTGATACGCTGCCTCAATCACCTCGAGCAACACCAGCGGGGACGGATCATCGTCAACGGAACGGAACTCACCGACGACATCAAGAAGATCGACGAGATCCGCAGCGAGGTCGGCATGGTGTTCCAGCATTTCAACTTGTTTCCCCATCTCACAGTACTGCAAAATCTCACGCTCGCGCCGATCTGGGTGCGCAAAACGTCGAAGAAGGAAGCTGAGGAAACCGCAATGCACTACCTGGAACGGGTCAGGATCCCGGAACAGGCGAACAAGTACCCCGGGCAACTTTCCGGCGGCCAGCAGCAACGGGTGGCGATCGCGCGCGCATTGTGCATGAAGCCAAAGATCATGCTGTTTGATGAACCGACCTCGGCGCTGGACCCGGAGATGATCAAAGAAGTGCTCGACGTTGTCATTGAGCTCGCACGCGACGGCATGACGATGCTGTGCGTCACCCACGAGATGGGCTTTGCGCGCACCGTCGCCAACCGCGTGATCTTCATGGACCTCGGGCAGATCGTCGAGGAGAACTCACCGGACAACTTCTTCAACAACCCGAAAAACGAACGCACCCAACTGTTTTTGAGCCAGATCCTGTCGCACTGAACCGTTACCAGCCAGAGCTACAAGCCGCCCGTTACCAGTCTTATTCTCCTGCTCAAAACCATCTTCGAGGCAACATTTATTTCCCCACCCCAATCCGATCATCAGAAATCGCTTTATCGGACGAACTCGAAACTGTCCAACTTTGTTAAAGCGCGCTTGAGGCTGGGGGAACGCTCAGCGGCTCTTCTTGAGCACCACTGATCAGCTACAAAGTCACTCAATCTTTTATTGTAATATGGCCCGATTGCGTTGGTCCCTTGAGGATCCGGCACTATGTCTTCCTTAATACGCCGAGAACGAGAGCTTCCAGCAAGCTCGACCAGATGCTCCTTAGGATTCAATATAGTGTCAGTATTCTGAGGAAATCTTTTCGGAATTCTGGAAACTCCCAAGTATTGTGCAAAACACTTTGCATCAGCTAGCAGCCACGATTCTATTTCCATAGTTGCAAAACGCAAAATGAAATTGGGGGATATCCCGCCTTTTATTTCCCTTGAAATAATATTAGGGGGCACTCTGCTTCTGAGTCCTGATCAACTAATACCAGGTGAGGATAACTTCTGGAAGACCTATTGATCCCGGCCAGTCGAATATTCACTCTCCCTCCGCTGATAACGGGTTCACTTATCCCATAATCCTGCCGGGCTTGCTCAAGCAATTTCTTCGCGACCGCCCCGGAAAGAGCATCTTCAACAACTATATTTATATCAATCATCAAAAAGGAAAAACAATTGATCCATCTCTTCCGGCTTCGTCCGGGAAACAACCACCTCACCGACAGGCAACCCTCCTTCCAGCAAAGCACTTACATCTCTCTTTCTACTGGCGACCTCAACTTCGGTTCCTTTATCGCCCGGTGTCAACAACAAAACCTCCCGCCCATCAATACCACCATCAGAAAGCAAAAGTTCACTATGTGTGCTGATCAGAACCTGACGCTTGCGCTCCCTTTGAGTTTGATAGATCAAGGGGGCCATCCTTCTAATGATCTCCGCGTGAAGAGATTGCTCCGGTTCTTCCAGCAAAATCAAGGAGTCACCGCTCTCCAGTAAAGACCATAAAAAACCTATCAGGCGTAAAGTGCCGTCCGAAAATTGATCTTCTCTTTGCCAACCAGCTCCTTGTCTCCAGTGGGAGTAACGGGCCGTAACATGAGGACGCCCCGTCAACTCATCTTGCTCAAATTGCAACTCTTTCAGCTGAGGCACAACACCTTTTAATGCTGCCTGTATCTTTTTCATGCGGGGTTCGCGATAGCGCTCTCTCGCTTTTCGCCACTTTGGAAAGGAAATTTTGACCGCACGGATCTTCTTGAAAACCGTTACCTCGAAAGTTATCAGCATACTCAAGAAGCTGTGGAACAAGATGTAAATAAGAGACTTTGCTCAGGTAGCGGGAAATTTCCCTGAAATCGGCATTGTTGTTGACCTGTTCCAAAAAAGTTTGCCTTAATCTGTACTCATCCTCTTTATCATGTTTATCCGGCCGATCCAATATCCAACCTTCCGTCTTTTTTGACCAAACTTTTTCCTTTGTGAGCATCGGCTCCCGATAACCACAAATTTCCTGCCTGAAAGCAACAACATATTTCCATAAAGGGGTCTCAGTATCCTGGGAATCAGCTATGTGTATTTCGATCTCGACCCCCGGATCCCGTCCGCCATTCAAGCAACGCAACTTGGGAAGTCCATCGCGATCTTCGATAGCCTTTTGAAGCCCGCCTTCCTCTGCTCTTGGCGATATCCCTCAAAAAGCAGAAAACATTCAGCAGATTTGATTTACCTGAAGCATTGGGCCCGACAATGAACTACCGTTTTCGCAAGCGCACGTTCACCTCACGAAAATTACGCCGATTTTTAAGTTTCAAGCAGCTGATCATCACTTCCATGCCACCTGAAAAGGAAATATCCAGTATATACTACCGCTCTTGATCTCAGATTAAATAACTTCCCGGCTACCAAAATGGTGCGCACTAACAACGCTTTCCCCGCCGAAACAGGCGTCCGCACGAGACTGATTGACCCCGCTACAGAAACCGCAAAATGGTGCGTCGCCGCGAGCGACCAATGCGTGATGTGCGGGCTGTGCCTGCCGCACTGCCCGACCTACGCGCTCAAGCGCAACGAGGCGGATTCGCCGCGCGGGCGGATCTCGTTGATCCGGGCATTTACCGCCTGCGAACTCACGCCGGACAAAGTGCTGGTCGGCCACCTCGAGGGCTGCCTGCAATGCCGGCGCTGCGAAGCCGTGTGCCCCGCGCACGTGCCGTTCGGACGGTTGATGGACACGGCAAAGCAGCTGTTGTTCAAAGCACGTGTGCCGTCGCTTGTGTCAATTCCACGCTGGCTCGGATGGATCGCGGCTTCGCGCCGACTGCGCCGACTGGTGTGGTTGAAGCTGTACCTGTATCACCGCAGCGGCTTGCGCTGGTTGTTGCGGGCAACCGGCATCCTGAAAATACTCGGGCTCGAAGCGGCGGATGCGATGCTGCCAACGATGACCGCAACGCCGCTCACCGCGGGCGTCGCCGAAAGCGCCGCCAAAGATACTCCTGAGAACATCGGGCGGGTCGCGTTATTCACGGGCTGCGTCGCTGAGATCCTTGACCGGAACACGCTGATCGCCTCAAAGCATCTGCTCGAAGAAGCGGGCTTTGCGGTATCCGTTCCTGCGCGGCAGACCTGTTGCGGCGCATTGCACCAGCACGCGGGCGACATCGCACGGGCGAAGCAATTCATCCGCAAAAACGTCGCTGCTTTCTCCAACACCGCGACGAACACGGCGCCTCAGACCGTCGTCAGCTGCGCGAGCGGTTGCGGCGCGCAATTGAAGGAGCACGAGACGACGCTCGGCATCCGCCATTTCGACATTCACGCTTTCCTTGCAATGCACGCCGACGCACTCGATCTCCACCCACTCGACGAGACCGTCGCATTGCACACGCCGTGCACAATGAGCTCGTGTCTGCAAGGCGCCGAAGCAGTTTCCGAGCTGCTGGGGCGCATCCCGGCATTGAAAGTCGCCGCGCTGCCCGCGTCGTCGGGCTGCTGCGGCGCGGCGGGTGCCTATATGCTGACACAGCCGCGCACCGCACAGCGCCTTTTGGAAGACACGCTCGCGCCACTGGCGCAGATGAAAGTCAAGGTGTTACTCAGTTCCAACATCGGCTGTATCATGCACCTCAGGCAGGGCGCGACACGGCGCAGCATGAACGTTGAAGTGACACACCCGGCGGTGCTGATCAGCCGCCAACTGAAAAGCACCGATCAAGGCCATTGATTGAAGGAGCACACGCGATGCGCGAACACAGCCCTCTCGACCGCTTTATTGAGATCGCGGACCAGGCACTGAAAGCGATTGTCGGTCCCGCCACCGCCGCACGCGAACCGCCGGGGCGGGAGTTTGAAAAAGAAGCCCTGTCCGAAACCGAACGCGATTACTCGGCGCGCCTGATGCGCATCAACCACGCGGGCGAAATTGCGGCGCAGGGCCTGTATCACGGTCAGGCGTTGACGACGCGCACACGCGCAGTTGCCGAGCAAATGCGGCAAAACGCGCACGAGGAATTCGACCATCTCGCGTGGTGCAAACAACGCCTCGACCAACTCGGGGGACGCACCAGCCTGCTCGCACCTTTGTGGTATGCCGGTTCGTTTGCCATCGGCGCGACGGCGGGACTCGCCGGAGACCGCTGGAGCCTGAGCTTCGTTAAGGAAACCGAAGACCAGGTCGTCAAACATCTGGGCTCGCATCTTGCCAAAACGCCTGTCCGCGACAAAGCAACGCTTGCGATCATCAATCAGATCAAATGCGACGAAGCCGAACACGCAAGCACCGCCGAACGAGCGGGCGCGCACGATCTGCCGCAACCGATCAGACAACTGATGCGAATGACCTCCAAAGTGATGACGACAACGGCGTATTACCTGTAACAGACCGGCCCGAAGCAGGCGATTGCCGCCGACAAGCACCCCTTGGCCATCACCCGGCAACTTCGACGATCGCCGCCGTCACCGCCGAGAGTTCCTGCGTGGTAATGATGTACGGCGGCATCACATAGATCAGGTTGGAAAAGGGCCGCACCCAGACACCGCGCTCGACAAAGCGCCGACACAGTTCGTCCACCACAACCGCTTCGTGCATTTCAACGACCCCGATCGCGCCTTTCACACGCACGTCCCTGACACGCGCCGACGCGCGGCACGGTTCGAGTTCCTCCCTGAGTTGCGCTTCAATTGCGGCGACTTGCTTACGCCATTGACCACCCATAAGCAGATCGAGATTTGCCGACGCGACCGCACACGCGAGCGGGTTCGCCATATAAGTCGGGCCGTGCATGAAAACACCGGGCTCACCCGCGTCCACCGCATCGGCGACCTGCGCGTTGGTCACCGCAGCGGCGAGCGTCAGGTAGCCTGCGCTCAGCGCCTTGCCGATACACATAATGTCGGGCTTCACCGTGCCGGCGGCAGGATGTTCGCACGCAAACAGCCTGCCGGTACGCCCGAAACCCGTCGCAATCTCATCGAAGATCAGCAATATCCCGTAACGGTCGCACAATGCCCGCAAATGCGTCAGGTAATCCGCGCCATAAACGCGCATGCCACCCGCTCCCTGCACCACCGGTTCAATGATCACCCCGGCGACCTCTTCACCGGCGCGCGCCAATGCCGCTTCCATCTCGGCGACCGCTTCCTCGTCGCAGTCCTCACCGCAAACCGGTGCGCGCACAAAAACCTGTCGCGGCAAAACACCCCTGAACAAATGGTGCATACCGGTGTCAGGATCGCACACCGACATCGCGGCAAACGTGTCGCCGTGATAACCGCAGCGGATGGTCACAAAGCGCTTGCGTGCAGTCTCGCCGCACGCGCGCCAGTATTGCAGCGCCATCTTGATCGCAACCTCAACGGCGACCGAGCCCGAGTCACAAAAGAATATGCGGTCGAGTCCCGCCGGCAACACTCCGAGCAGGCGGCGCCCGAGCGCCGTCGCCGCCGGGTGTGTGAGGCCGCCGAACATGACGTGCGATATATGTTCCATCTGCCGTTGCAACGCCGCGTTCAGCACCGGGTGGTTGTAACCGTGGATCGCGGCCCACCACGACGACATGCCGTCTATCAAACGGCGGCCGTCGGCAAGTTCAAGATGCACCCCGCGCGCCGCGACCACCGGGTACGCGGGTGCTGCCCCGCGCATGCTGCTGTAGGGATGCCACAGGTGATCACGGTCAAAGGCGAGCATCTCCCGTGTGAACGCCTCTGCGGGCGGAAACGGGGGTGGCGAACGTGTCTCCAAAGTTCGACCGCTTACCCGGACACCGGGCCGGAAAGAGGCGGGTGATAGATCATCTGCAACCGGTTGCCGGCGGGGTCGGAGCAGTAAAAACTCCTCGCACCGTCACGATGCGTCTTCGGCTCGGCGTGCATCGGCACGTCGTGCGCACGCAAAAACTCAAACCATGCGTCAACGTGTTCCGGCTTGTTCAGGATAATACCGAGATGGTCGAGACCGCCGTCGCCGGAAGCCATCCCCCGGTGCAGGGCGATGTTATCCACCCCGCAGGTCATGTACACGTTGTCGCCGTCGGGACGCCACTCGACCCGATAGCCGAGCAGATCCACATAAAACCGTTCGCACGCTGCGACGTCTTCGACCGTCAGCGCAACGTGCCTGATGCCTGCAATCGGCGGCGGCCTGGCGGTCACCGTTTCTCTCCGAGTTCCACGATCTCATAGTCGTAAGTGATCCGTGCGGTCTTTTCGAGCATTCTCGACGCCGATGAATGTCGTTCCGCCGATGACTCGACCGCCTGCCTGACCTGGCGCTCGTCGAGGTCATATCCGGTCACCGTGTAGCGCCCCTTGATGCGCGTAAATACCGCGGGCTCCGTATCGGCGCGTTCGGCTTCGAGATGCAGTTCGACGCCGTGAACTTTCTGCCCGGCGTCCTTCAGCAATTTCACAATGTCAAACCCGTTGCAGCCGCCGAGCCCGATCAGCACCATCTCCATCGGGCGCGGCGCGAGATTGCGCCCGCCGAACCGCGGCGCGCCGTCCATCGCAACGGCATGACCACTGCCGGACTCACCGACAAAACTCATATCGCCGACCCATTTAACACGTGCTTCCATCAATAACCCTCCACGGCCGCGTTAATCAAAGAACAGGGTTTTCAACCTGGCGCCGGGATCGTCGGCGACCATCAACGCCTCGCCGACCAGATAAGCATACACCGAGGCGACACGCAGGCGATCGACGTCGCGCCTGCCATGGACGCCATGAAAACACCGGGCATTTTCGACGTCGTTGTGCTCCACGTCGCGCCTGTCGTGGACGCCGCTTTCACCGATGACGATCTTGTCGGCGGGCACCTTGTCCGCGAATTTCAAAATCGCATTGTGGGCTTCCCCATTTTTGGGACATTTGTACTTTGATTTGACAGGCCCCGTACAGCGGTTTGACAACACGCACGTTATCGCGTGCGCTCCTGCTTCTGGATCAAGGTGAACGCCATGACCATACTGACTGCAACGGAAGCACGCTCAAAACTTTACAGCCTTCTGGACGAGGCGGCGAAGACCCATGACCCCATCGTGATCACGGGCAAGAGAGGCAATGCGGTGCTCGTGTCGGAGAGTGACTGGAATGCCATCCAGGAAACCCTGTATCTGCTTTCAGTGCCGGGGATGCGGGAGTCGATCAAGGAGGGTCTGGCGGAGAACGTAGAGGAGTGCAACCGGGAACTGGATTGGTGAGTTGGAAGATCGTCTATACAAGACAAGCGCAAAAAGACGCAAAGAAACTTGCTGAACCGGGATTGAAGCGCAAAGCACAGGAATTGCTGGAAACATTGCGGGCCAACCCGTACCGGGCATCACCACCCTACGAGAAGCTGGTTGGAGATCTGACCGGCGCTTATTCCCGGCGGATCGACATCCGGCATCGGCTGATCTATCAGGCGCTTGACTCCGGGCGCATCGTGAAAGTCATCCGGATGTGGACGCATTACGAGTGAGTGGATGCGACAACAGCTTCAAGGAAGGCCAAAGAAAGCGCCGGGGTTCGCAACCGCTACTGCCCGGCCCCCTGTCTTCCTGACAACACTATTGGGCCGCACTCAAATTCCCTGTGCAGCCAGGACTGTCGCTCATGGACACCACCAGGCACGCCGGCATCGACCTTGATCGACGCTGTTCCGGCAACAGGCGGCCTGAGCCACACGGAACCCGTTATTGTTGTTGCGGTTGTTGCGGTTGTTCCTGTTGCGGTTCGCCGCACGCAGGTTCCCGGCGTTGTTGTTGTTCCAGGAGCCGCCGCGAAGCACGGGCTCGTATGGCAACAGCCCTCGTAAACTTCACGCCGCCGAAGATACTGCGGCGCAATCCCCTCGTCTCGCCATGCCGGGCGTGCCCTATCCAGCTCATCACGCCCGGCTGAAAATCCGACAATTCATGTTGTCCCGAACGGTAATCTTCCGCCATGCCGCGCAGGCGACGGTGAAAGCGGTAGCCGTTATCGTTGCGCAACCAACGCCTGCCGGCCGTCAACTGAAACCCCAGCACGTCCTGCTTTTCGCTGGTCCGGCACAACTGCTGCTTCAGCGGGTGCAGTTGCAGACCCAGAGCACCCAGCCTTTGGCCTGCCGAATCACGCAAAGACCATAAATGAGCCTTGTCATCGCCGAACAAAAAGAAGTCATCGACATAGCGCATGTAACCCCCCGCCCGCCGTTGCAGTTCATGGTCGAGGGTGTTCAGATACAGATTGGCCAGCACCTGGCTGGTCAGGTTGCCGATCGGTAATCCCCGTCCCCCGCCTCCGGCGGAATCAACGATGGCGCCGAGCGCCCGCAACGCATATTCATCTTTCAGGTAACGCCGGATGCAGGCTTTCATCCTGTCGTGCGGGATGGAGGGGAAATAGGCCGCGATGTCGAGATGCAGCACGTAGGCATAACGCCGGGCCTGCGCCTGGTAATAGTCCAGGGCACGATGCACCCCCCTGCCTTTGCGGCAGGCTCAGGACTGAGCGATCATCGATCGATCCAGCCACGGCTCGATGACGTTCATCAGCGCGTGATGAACCACCCGGTCGGCAAAAGGCGCGCAGGAGATCACCCTCGGCTTGCGTTCGTACAGGGTGAATTGACGGTAGCCGCCCGGCTACCGGGTATTGCCGGCCAGTTGCCGCTGCAGTCCGATCAAATTGGCTTCCAGATCCAATGCGGACCGGGCGACGTCATCGCGCCGGGCCTTGCCCCGCCGGGCCTTGCGCCAGGCGAGGTGCAGATTGTCGAAGCTGCATACCTGCGGCCAGATCCTGCCCGGACGTTTCATCTCGGCTTCGCCCGCGAAACGGTCTTCAGCCAGCCGCCGATCTGCCTGCCCGGATCCACCATCAACCGGGCGCCGTGCTGGTAGGCCTTATGCGCAACGGCCTTCAATTCATAAGCCAGGCGCCACAGATGCTTCAGCACGTTGAGCTTCCGGCTGGCGTATTCAAGCGCGCCCGCTTTTCCGGTACTGAAGGCGGCCTTGACCCGATGCTCCAGCACCAGCAGCGCGTGGTTCTCCAGCCTTTCCCCGAGGGTGAAGCGCCGCTGGCGGGGAAAACGGTCGATCTGAGGGATCAGCCATCGGATCATCTGGTGGCAGGACTCCACCGCCTGCGGCAGTTGGGGGGCAGTCGTTCTTTCAGTCATGATCCCGCCAGAATTTTCCCGCGCTGACGCGCGGGTTGCGCCGCCTCACGGCGGCGCGGCTCGCTCACGCTCGCCGTCAAGGGTTCAAGTATCCAGCACCAAGGGATCGTAAGTCCTGAGCCAACCGGAACCCGACATCGCTGTCGCGGTTGACACGGTAGCTCCCGCCACGGTCCGCCGCACGCAGGAACCCGGCGAGGTCGTAGCTCCAGGAGCCCCCGCGAAGCACGCGAGCGCCACAATTCCCACCATCCCTCTCCAACCAGGCGCTGCCATCGGTCGGCGCCCCATTGTAATTGCCGTGCAAGCAATCCTCCACCCACTCCAATACGCTGCCGTGCATGTCGTGCACTCCGAATGCGTTCGCACCGAAACTCCCCACCGGTGCCGTAAAGTCAAACCCGTCAGCACATACACTCTCCCAGCAGTTGGCATTCCCCCTAAGCGACGCCGCGTCGTTGCCGAAATGATACAGGGTCTCAGTCCCCGCCCGCGCCACATACTCCCATTCAGACTCCGACAACAGACGATAACGCTTGCCCGTCCGCCCGTTCAACCAGGCGATATAAGCCCGGGCGTCCTCCCAATCCACCCCCACGACAGGATACTGCCCCGTCTGACTGAAACCGGGGTTGCGCCAGATACCACCTGCATCGTGGCCCGTCTCATCTACAAATACCTCGAATTGAGCCCGCGTTATTTCATATTTACCCACCGCAAAAGGCTTGATGGTGACCGTATGCACCGGTCTTTCGGCGGTGCCACCGACACCCTGAAGGTCCCCCATGCGGAAACGCCCACCCGGTATAAACACCATCTCCGGCTCCAGTGCCAGACCGCCCGCTCCGCAGATCCTTTGCGCGTGTGCCGGAAGACCCGCCAGCAACACCGCCAGCACAAACGTGCCGCAAGCCGGTACCGTGATCGAACGCGCTGTGAAGAGCAGGCGCTTCAGCCGACCCCGATGACTTGCCGACGGCAACAAACGCCTCACACCACAGGATGAACCTGATCCGGCAGGTATTGATCTGTTCATTGGAAGAATCCTCCCTGGATGAAAATAAGGTTTCCCCGTTTGATGGCCAGCTTGTATTGTACGATGCCACCCAAAGGTAATTCCGAAGCGGCCGATCTGAGGGATCAGCCACCGGATCATCTGGTGGCAGGACTCCACCGCCTGCGGCAGTTGGGGGGCAGTCGTTCTTTCAGTCATGATCCCGCCAGAATTTTCCCGCGCTGACGCGCGGGTTGCGCCGCCTCACGGCGGCGCGGCTCGCTCACGCTCGCCGTCAAGGGTTCAAGTATCCAGCACCAAGGGATCGTAAGTCCTGAGCCAACCGGAACCCGCAATCGTAGTTGCGGAGGAAGCGGTCGCCCCTGTCGCGGCCCGCCGCACGCAGGGTCCCGGCGAGGCTGAAGCTCCAGGAGCCCCCGCGAAGCACGCGAGCGCCACAATTCCCACCATCCCTCTCCAACCAGGCGCTGCCATCGGTCGGCGCCCCATTGTAATTGCCGTGCCAGCAATCCTCCACCCACTCCCATACGTTGCCGTGCATGTCGTGCACTCCGAATGCGTTCGCACCGAAACTCCCCACCGGTGCCGTACGGTCAAACCCGTCAGCACATACACTCTCCCAGCAGTTGGCATTCCCCCTAAGCGACGCCGCGTCGTTGCCGAAATGATACAGGGTCTCAGTCCCCGCCCGCGCCACATACTCCCATTCAGACTCCGACAACAGACGATAACGCTTGCCCGTCCGCCCGTTCAACCAGGCGATATAAGCCCGGGCGTCATGCCAAGTCACCCCCACGACAGGATGCTCCCCCGTCTGACTGAAATTGGGGTCGCGCCAGATACCACCTGCATCGTGGCCCGTCTCATCTACAAATGCCTCGAATTGAGCCAGCGTTATTTCATATTTACCCACCGCAAAAGGCTTGATGGTGACCGTATGCACTGGCTTTTCGTTGGCGCTACCGACACCCTGAATGTCCCCCATGCGGAAACGCCCACCCGGTATAAACACCATCTCCGGCTCCAGTGCCGGACCCAGTGTCAGACCGCCCGCCCCGCAGCCCCTTTGCGCGTGTGCCGGAAGACCCGCCAGCAACACCGCCAGCACAAACGTGCCGCAAACCGGTACCGTGATCGAACGCGCTGTGAAGAGCAGGCGCTTCAGCCGACCCCGATGACTTGCCGACGGCAACAAACGCCTCACACCACAGGATGAACCTGATCCGGCAGGTATTGATCTGTTCATTGGAAGAATCCTCCCTGGATGAAAATAAGGTTTCCCCGTTTGATGGCCAGCTTGTATTGTACGATGCCACCCAAAGGTAATTCCGAAGCGGCCGATCTGAGGGATCAGCCACCGGATCATCTGGTGGCAGGACTCCACCGCCTGCGGCAGTTGGGGGGCAGTCGTTCTTTCAGTCATGATCCCGCCAGAATTTTCCCGCGCTGACGCGCGGGTTGCGCCGCCTCACGGCGGCGCGGCTCGCTCACGCTCGCCGTCAAGGGTTCAAGTATCCAGCACCAAGGGATCGTAAGTCCTGAGCCAACCGGAACCCGCCAATTGAGGAACGGTAGCCGCGGTCGAACCCGGCCCGGAATGCCGCACGCAGGGTCCCGGCGCCGTCGCCGAAGTTCCAGGAGCCCCCGCGAAGCACGCGAGCGCCACAATTCCCACCATCCCTCTCCAACCAGGCGCTGCCATCGGTCGGCGCCCCATTGTAATTGCCGTGCAAGCAATCCTCCACCCACTCCCATACGTTGCCGTGCATGTCGTGCACTCCGAATGCGTTCGCACCGAAACTCCCTACCGGTGCCGTACGGTCAAAACCGTCAACGCATACATCCTCCCAGCAGTTGGCATTCCCCCTAAGCGACGCCGCGTCGTTGCCGAAATGATAACGGGTCTCAGTCCCCGCCCGCGCCACATACTCCCATTCAGACTCCGACAACAGACGATAACGCTTGCCCGTCCGCCCGTTCAACCAGGCGATATAAGCCCGGGCGTCATCCCAACTCACTCCCACGACAGGATGCTCCCCCGTCTGACTGAAACCGGGGTTGCGCCAGATACCACCTGCATCGTGGCCCGTCTCATCTACAAATACCTCGAATTGAGCCCGCGTTATTTCATATTTACCCACCGCAAAAGGCTTGATGGTGACCGTATGCACTGGCTTTTCGTTGGCGCTACCGACACCCTGAAGGTCCCCCATGCGGAAACGCCCACCCGGTATAAACACCATCTCCGGCATGCGGAAACTCCCACCCGGTATAAACACCATCTCCGGCTCCAGTGCCGGACCCAGTGTCAGACCGCCCGCCCCGCAGCCCCTTTGCGCGTGTGCCGGAAGACCCGCCAGCAACACCGCCAGCACAAACGTGCCGCAAGCCGGTACCGTGATCGAACGCGCTGTGAAGAGCAGACGCTTCAGCCGACCCCGATGACTTGCCGACGGCAATAAACGCCTCACAGCACGGGATGAACCTGATCCGGCAGGTATTGATCTGTTCATTGGAAAAATCCTCCCTGGATGAAAATAAGGTTTCATTGACTTATGACTGGATCACGGTTTCCCCGTTTGATGGCCAGCTTGTATTGTACGATACCACCCAAAGGTAATTCCGAAGCGGTCGATCTGCGGGATCAGCCACCGAATCATCTGGTGGCAGGACTCCACCGCCTGCGGCAGTTGGGGGGGGGGGGGGGGGGGCAGTCGTTCTTTCAGTCATGATCCCGCCAGAATTCTCCCGCTCTGACGCGCGGGTTGCGCCGCCTCACGGCGGCGCGGCTCGCTCACGCTCGCCGTCAAGGGTTCAAGCATCCAGCACCAAGGGATCATAAGTCCTGAGCCAACCGGAACCCGTTACTGATGTTGCGGTAAGTGGGGAGGGCCCCGGAGCGGAACGCCGCACGCAGGAGCCTGGCGGCGCTGTTCCAGGCGCCGCCGCGAAACACGGGCTCGTCGCGGAGACAATTCTCCCCCACCCAAGCGCTGCCATCGGTCGGCGCCCCATTGTAATTACCGTGCCAGCAATCCTCCACCCACTCCCATACGCTGCCGTGCATGTCGTGCACTCCGAATGCGTTCGCACCGAAACTCCCCACCGGTGCCGTACGGTCAAAACCGTCAGCGCATACACCTTCAAAACAGTTGGCATTCCCCCTAAGCGACGCCGCGTCGTTGCCGAAATGATACAGGGTCTCAGTCCCCGCCCGCGCCACATACTCCCATTCAGACTCCGTCAACAGACGATAACGCTTGCCCGTCCGCCCGTTCAACCAGGCGATATAAGCCCGGGCGTCATGCCAAGTCACCCCCACGACAGGATGCTCCCCCGTCTGACTGAAACCGGGGTCGCGCCAGAGACTACCTGCATCGTGGCCCGTCTCATCTACAAATGCCTCGAATTGAGCCCGCGTTATTTCATATTTACCCACCGCGAAGAACTGAATGTTGACCGTATGCACTGGCTTTTCTCTGGCGAGACCGCCACCCTGAATGTCCCCCATGCGGAAACTCCCACCCGGTATAAACACCATCTCCGGCTCCAGTGCCGGACCCAGTGTCAGACCGCCCGCCCCGCAGATCCTTTGCGCGTGTGCCGGAAAACCCGCCAGCAACACCGCCAGCACAAGCGTGCCGCAAGCCGGTACCGTGATCGAACGCGCTGTGAAGAACAGGCGCTTCAGCCGACCCCGATGACTTGCCGACGGCAATAAACGCCTCACAGCACGGGATGAACCTGATCCGGCATGTACCAATCTATCCATTGGAAAAATCCTCCTGAATAGAAATAAGATTGTATTGGCTTATGATTGTATCATAGCTTCCCTGTCTGACCTGTTATGAAACCACGAGGGTTATCCCAAAGTTGATGTGCAGGTTACCGGTCAGCGTTGTTGGTTGGCGTGACGCCCCGCGGGCAGGCACCGTGGCAACTCAGGCAGGCCCGGAACAGGGTTCTGCGACCGGGTTGCGGGGGGCGGTTCAGCGCATTGCGACGGAGTCGGCGCAAGTGGAGTACGTGGGGACCGCGACGGGCGTTGTGGAGATGAGTTGGGCGCAGCGTCTTGGGTCAGGCGGAGTGGGTAATCTCGCGCAGCGCGTCGGCCTGTCGCGCGGCGTAGTGGCAGTGTGCCTGAGGCTGATGCAGGAACCGCCCGCGCATACGGACGATGGAGATGGCGGCATTGGACAGGCAGGCAAGGTTGCGCGGCAGGCGACCGGTGCGCACGCGCGAGCGGTCCTCGTCACAGGCGACATCGCGCACGTAGTGAACGTGGTTCTCGATCTCCCACCTGACTTCGACGGTTTATTTCAGCAAGTGGTTGATTTACAAAAGACCGTTTTCCGATCCAGGCACAACATTTCAGGCTTTCGCCGACTCTTGTCGGTCAGTCCAGCGCGTAGGCGCTCGCCGTATGCTTTACCTTCATGATCGAGCGTGGATTCAACTGTCAAAGTCGGGACAGAGGCTTGGCGCCTTTAAGGTAAAGGAGGCTACAATGCGGGGAGTCTTGATACAACATGTCCCGGGGCATCAAGGGCCTGAAGATCGTGGAAATAAACTAATCAGGGGGAAGACCCAATGACAGAAACTAAACAACCAGCCAGAACACTCGTTTTCAGTTTTGACGGCACCGGTAACGAGCCGAGCGATGCCGGAAAGTTTACCGAAGACGAGAGTATAAGCAACGTGCTCAAACTCCACATCCTGATGGGTGGGGGAATCAACGCCGACAACACCAACACAAAGACGCCTAACGGTGAGAAGCAGATAACTTACTACTACAACGGTATTGGCACCCGCGACGACCTCGAATGTATCCCATTGTTGGGTTCGCTGGTCTCAAAAAGCTCAGAAGTACATAAACATGGCTGTGGCGCCGAAATGGGGGGACGCCGCCAGAATTCTTCGTGAGGCAAGGAAGGATTTAGATGGCTGTAATGGTACGTCCGGTGATCGTATCGTGGTCTTTGGTTTCAGCCGGGGTGCGGCGCTGGCACGGAAATTCGTCAGCCAGATCCTTGAGCAAAAACAAGATCGCGAGGTTTCCTTTCTGGGTGTATTCGACACCGTGGCCGCCATGGATGGCATACACCAAAAGGGAGAGAAGCTTAGCAGCGACGTGTTCTTCGAGAATGGCACTTTGAATGATCGGGTGGAACAGGCGGTGCATATAGTGTCACTTGATGAAAACCGCGTGCCTTTTGCTCCGACGCTGATCAACAAGGATATGAATAAGCCGAAGCGTATTCTTGAGGTCCGGTTCCCCGGCGTCCACAGCGACATCGGTGGTGGTTATTGGTTCGATGGCCTGTCTGACGGGACGCTTCAGTTCATGATCAGGCAGTGCAAAAAACTCTGGGTAAGGACATTGCTATCGCAGGCGATCAGGAAGACGATATCAAGGAAATGCTTAAGCAACAGCGCGAAGCGTTATCGGGGGTGACCGTGGACGACATGGAGATCTGTCCGAAGACCAACGGCGTTTTGCATACCCACTCGGGCTTGTTGGTGAAAGCTGTGGATCTGGAACCACGTGTGGTTCGGGTCAACGTCAATGACCGACCAAGCGGGAATGATCTTCCTGTTCTGCATCAATGTGTCAAGGAACGATTTGATGCAGTTGTTGGCTACCGGCATTGCGAGACCTCCGGTTCAAGCTGTGGCTAGACAATAACAGCACACTCAGCGAGCCGATAGAGGGAATCAATGGGTTGCGACGATATGACCTTTCCCCGTAAAGAGCCCCCCTGAATGAGGGGGATGTAAACCAAACTTGCAGCCGACTTGCCCATGACAACCCTCCGCTCAATGCATTGCCGACATTCCGACACCCGCGGGCCCGAATGTCCAGCGGCATTGCTTCTGACTGTCCCCTCAATGAGTTACAACCGACTACAGAATCGCCCTGCTCGGGGGGGAACAGGCCGGGCTGATGGCGTTGCTCAATGCCGGCCTTGAGGATTCCGCCCAATTCCTTGAGGCGGCGGAGTTCGTCGTCGTCGCACGCGACCCCGATATGGCAGACGATACGCTGCCTGACTTTGCCGTCGCGGCGTATTCCCTCGACGAGTTGGACGGAGCGCCGGGGACTGTTGGGAGTGGATTTGACGCGAACGAACATGGGGGAACGATACGAGGTATAACGACTAGGGAGTAAGGTCAGCCGACTGACTTTATCGTGTTTTTCCCCAAAATAGGATCAGCCGATTGACTTTATCGCATTTTTCCCTAAAATAAGGTCAGTCAACTGACTTTATTTTGCCGCTTAATGAAACCAACCCGCCCAGCTTGCTTTTAGACCGCCATGGCTTTGCAGACCATCCCGGATAACATAGTCAGCGCCCAGATGCAGCAAGACAACCCCTGGTGGGCGGATCAGGCAGTGCCCGCCGCATTCGGTTCCATGACGCCGAGGCATTATCTCGAATCGTTCTGCAAACTGGCAACGACAAAACAGCCACGGCGAGGCGTTGTTCTGATGGGGCAACGCAGAGTCGGCAAAACAGTCCTGATCTACCACACAATCGCCCACCTCATTGAAAATGGCTACAACCCCCGGGACATATTTTACATCTCTTTGGACGGCCCCTCATATACAGGACAATCCCTGGACGATCTGCTGAAAATGTTTCTGAGCGGCGGGGATCCGGATGGACATAACACGCCGGCGTTTGTCTTTTTTGACGAGATCCAGTACCTCAAGGGTTGGAAGCGGCATCTGAAGTCCCTGATAGATTCTCCGCGCTACCGGAATATTCAGTTTGCGGTTTCCGGCTCCGCCGGGGTCGCCTTGCAACGTGGCAGCAGAGAGTCCGGCGCCGGGCGGTTCACGGATTTTTATCTGCCGCCGCTGACGTTCATGGAGTATTGCGATCTTTCCGCTGACACGCCGTATGGCAGGCCGGATGATGAGGCTTCCATCACAAGCTTGAACTGCGCGTTTGAAGAGTATCTCCAGTATGGCGGCTATCCCGAGCTGGCCCTGTCCAATGCGAGAAGCGATCCGAGCCGCTATATCGGTTCGGACGTGGTGGAAAAGGTTCTTCTGAGGGACTTGCCTTCGCTATACGGCATTTCCGACGTTCAGGAACTCAACCGCTTGTTTCGCGTTCTCGCGTGGAATACGGGGCAGGAAATATCCATGGACAGTTTATCCAAGGCCTCGCACGTCGCTAAAAACACCCTGCTGCGTTATATGGAGTATCTGGAGACCGCGTTCCTGATCCGCCGCGTGGAGCGCATTGGTCACGATGCGCGGCATTTCAAGCGCGCGCATGCGTTCAAAACGTACTTGGTCAATCCGGCGATACGGACTGCTCTTTTCGGGCCGCCCAGGGATGAGGATATGGGATTGCTCGTTGAAACCGCGCTGATGGCCCAGACGGATATTGCCCGTGCCCAAATACGCTATGCGCGCTGGTCGACAGGCGGCGGCGGGGAAGTCGATATGGTCGAGTTGGGCGCGGATCTGAAGCCTCTGAGGATAACCGAGGTCAAATGGAGCGATCGTTTCTTTCATTACCCGGGCGACCTGGGTTCTCTGGCGTATTTTTATTCGCACCATCGCAACACGGTCACGGATCTGGTCGTGACGACGCAAACGAAGTCTGAGGTCAAGGCGGTGAGGGACATGATGATAAAGTTCCAGCCAGCCGCGGCGCGTTGCGCTGAAATAGGCCTTCATGGGCTGGGGCGCGACCTGCGGGACTGGCGGGCGGGGGTCTATGCGCAGGCTTCCCCCTGATCAAACGATCATTGAACCAATTTCAGAGCCTTTCTGAAGATCAGAAGTTCCAGACGGACGCCTATACTCGTCATGCAGGAAAAAGATAAGCCACTCGCATAATGCCTCCCACTGATGAGGGTGATCCTGAAGTTGACGTGCAGGTTGCTTATTCCCTTAAGAATTGTATGAGACTGCCACTTCCGGGATATAAGGGGCAGGTGTTCTGCAAGCTTATGGCGGGGCGCCGGGTCTTCAAGTCCCCGGCACGGAGCGCCGGGCCGGGATCAGCTCGAGGACATGCTTGACTTTCAGGGGATGCGGCGGAGATCAGCCGCCGAAGTCAGGGGCAACCTCCCACGGCCGCGTCAATCAAAGAACAGGGTTTTCAATCTGGCGCCGGGATCGTCGGCGACCATCAACGCTTCGCCGACCAGATAAGCATACACCGAGGCGGCACGCAGGCGATCAACGTCGCGCCTGTCGTGAATACCACTTTCACTGACGACGATCTTGTCGGCGGGCACCCTGGCCGCAAGTTTCAAAGTCGTATCGAGATTGACTTCAAACGTATGCAGATTGCGGTTATTGACGCCGATCAATTCCACCGTGTCGCCGAGCGCAAGCGCGCGCTCGAGTTCGTCCTCGTCGTGCACCTCGACCAACACGTCCATGCCGCTGTCGCGTGCCAGATGGAACAAGTCGGCCAGCTGTTGCGTCTCGAGCGCGGCGACGATCAGCAATAAGCAATCGGCGCCGAACGCCCGGCTTTCATGGACCTGGTATTCGTCAATGATGAAATCCTTGCGCAGGATCGGCAACGGGCAGTGCTTGCGGATCAGATCGAGTACAACACCCGACCCCATGAAGTACTTATGGTCGGTCAGCACCGACAGACACGAAGCACCCGCCGCCGAGTAGGCGCCGGCGATCGCGAGCGGATCGAAATCTTCGCGCAGAACACCCCTGCTCGGCGACGCGCGCTTGACTTCGGCAATGACGGCGGGCTTTTGCCGCTGCACGCGGTCCCTGAGGCCACGCGCGAACCCCCGGACCCCGCCTTGTTCGGCAGCCCAGTTCTTGAGCTCCTCAACGCTGTGCCGACGGCGGCGCGCGTCGATCTCGCCGCGCTTGTGCTCGAGGATCTCTTTCAAGGTGACGGGCACCGTCGTCGCGTTGCTGTTCATCGTCCCGGCTGTCACGGCAGACGCCGGGTGAAGTCAGCCCATTCCTTCAACTTGCACGCGGCAGCGCCGCTTTGCATGACCCCGCGCGCGGCGATGACGCCTTCGTGCAAATTTTCCACCCGGTCGGCGATATACGCCGCCGCCGCCGCGTTCACGGCGACGATGTCGCTCGCCGCCCCGGCCTCACCGGCGAACACGCGCTCGACGATCGCAAGACTGTCGTCAACGCCGGTGGCGACGATCCGATCGAGCGGCGCAAGCTCACAACCAAAATCAGCAGGCGCGACCTGATACTCACGCAATGCACCGTCGCGCAACTCGACCACGCGCGTCCCGGCGCCGACACTGATCTCGTCCAGACCGTCTTCGGCGTGCACCGCCATCACCTGCTCGACACCCAGCGCCTGCGCGGCTTCGGCCATCGGCCGCAACCATTTCGCGTCAAATACGCCGACCACCTGCCGCGTGGCGCGCGCGGGATTGGTCAATGGCCCGAGCAGATTGAACACCGAGCGGATACCTATCGCCTTGCGCGCTGGCGCCGCATATTTCATCGCCCCGTGGAACACGGGCGCAAACAAAAACCCGATGCCGACCTCCCTGATGCAACGCACAACCTGTGCGGCGTCCAGTTCGAGCTTCACGCCCGCCAGTTCAAGAAAATCGGCACTGCCGCTGTTGCTCGACACCGAACGGTTGCCGTGTTTCGCAATGCGCACGCCCATGCACGCCGCCACGATCGCGCTTGCGGTGGACACGTTGAACGTGCCTCTGCCGTCGCCGCCGGTGCCGCAGGTATCCACCAGATCGTCGCAGCCGGTTTCGACCGCGACCGCATGGTCGCGCATCACCTGTGCCGCCGCGGCGATCTCGGCGGCGGTCTCACCCTTGCCGCTCAGCGCGACCAGAAAAGCCGCCGTCTGCGCGTCGCTGAGCCCGCCCGACATGATCGAACGCACCGCGTCACTCATCTCCCGCGACGACAGATCGGAACCGACAAGCAGTTTTTCCAGCAGTGACTCAAAACTCGTCATTCAGGAAATGCTCAAGCAATTCGTGTCCGTAGGCCGTGAGAATGGATTCGGGATGAAACTGCACACCGGTGATCGGATGTTCCCTGTGCCGCACCGCCATGATCTCATCCACCGCACCATCTTCAGCCTCGGTCCACGCGGTGACGTCAAAACACCCGGGCAGTGTTTTCTGGTCGAGCACCAGCGAGTGGTAGCGCGTCGCCCGGAACGGGTTCTCAAACCCGCCGAACAGCCCGCGCCCGCGATGGTGGATCATCGAGGTCTTGCCGTGCATGATCTTCTTTGCGTACACGACGTCGCCGCCGAAGGCCTGGCCGATGGCCTGATGCCCCAGGCACACGCCGAGCGTCGGCACGCACGCGCCGAATTCATCGATGACCGCGAGCGAGACACCGGCCTCATCGGGCGTACACGGCCCCGGCGAGATCACGATGCGTTCGGGGTTCATGGCCGCGATCTCGGCGACGCCGACCTTGTCGTTGCGCACGGTCTTCACCTCGCACCCCAATTCCCCGAGATACTGGACCAGGTTGTAGGTGAACGAATCGTAATTGTCGATCATCAGGATCATCTGATCAGCTCCGACTTCAGACTGTCAATACCGGCACGGACTTTACCGGCGTTGCAGCCACGCTACGGTTGAGCTTTACGCTCTCTTTCATTTTTGAGAAACTGATCGAAGTCGAGATTGAACCGCTTTTCCAGCATTTCAAGCGCATTTTTGATGCCCGTAAAAAAAAGTAACAGGGTACCTATATGTCCTGCCCTCACCTTCATACTCGCCGAAAGGCCCATATGTTCTGCATCTTAGGGTGATAGCATTGACTGCCTATTTGCCGCTCAATTGCAAGAAGCAGTTTATAGAAATCAGGGGATTTTTCTGAGTTCATAATATCCACTCTTCATGCTTGATGTTTTGTCTGATCGCCCTCAACGGAAAGTGAACGGCGGCGCCGGTGTTTCCCCCGGGATGCTTCAGGGTGACTTGAGCGTGGACAACACACGTCATTATACTCACCCCCCCGATGCCACTACCGCGGCACGGATCATCGTTCGCGCCTTGTTCATCGTCTCCTCCCATTCGACCTCGGGCCGCGAGTCGTACACTATCCCGGCGCCCGCCTGTACATACAGCACGTCGTCTTTTATCAGCGCGGTGCGGATCGCGATCGCGGTGTCCATCACGCCCGACCAGGCGAGATAGCCGACCGCGCCGGAATAAACGTGGCGCTTGACCGGCTCGAGTTCGTCTATAAGTTCCATCGCCCGCACTTTGGGCGCACCCGATACGGTGCCCGCGGGAAAGGTCGCGCGCAGGACGTCGATCGCCCTCGTGTCGGCGCCGCGCCGTCCGACCACGTACGACACGATATGCATCACGTGCGAATAGCGCTCGACGATCATTTTCTTTGCGACTTCGACGCTGCCGGTCTCGCACACCCGCCCGAGATCGTTGCGCCCGAGGTCCACCAGCATCAGATGCTCGGCTAACTCTTTTTCGTCACTCAGCAGCTCGTCCTCGAGCCGTGCGTCCTCCTCCGGCGTCGCGCCGCGCGGGCGGGTACCCGCGATCGGACGCACAAACAATTCCTTGTCTTCCGCACGCACCAGGGTCTCCGGCGACGAACCGACGATATGAAAATCAGCGAGGTCGAGGTAATACATGTACGGCGACGGGTTCAGGCGACGCAACTCGCGGTAGAGTTCGAACGGATGCTTCTTGAAAGGCGCTTGCAGGCACTGCGACAGCACCACCTGCATCACGTCGCCGTCGGTGATGTAACACCGCGCCTTCTCGACCGCCCGCATGAACGCCTCCCTGCCAAAACCCGATGAGAAATCGGCCTCGGTCAACGTCGTTGAGGGGCGGGCGGGTAGAACCGGCACGCCTTCACCAAGACGCGCGGTCAATTCGTCGAGACGCTCACACGCACACTCATAAGCGTTGTTCTCCCCGGCATCAGCGTGCACGATCAGGTACAGACGGTTCTCCAGATTATCAAACACCGCGACTTCCCGCGAGACCATCAGCAGGACGTCGGGCACGTCAATCGAATCCGGCTTGCACCCGGCAACCAGGCGGGGCTCGATATACCTCGCGGCGTCGTAGCCAAAATAGCCGACCAGCCCGCCGGTGAACCTAGGCAACTTGTCCGGGCACGGCACGCGAAATTCACCGATGAAGCGATCGACCCACGCGAGCGGGTCGGCGCACTTCACGGATTCGGGGGAGGTGCCGCCACGATGCAGCGCAACGCGGTCGTCCCGCACTTCAATGCGGTCGGTACAGGGCAGGCCGATGATCGAATAACGCCCTAGGCGCGTCCCGCCGAGGACAGACTCAAACAGGTAAGTGTACGGCGCGTTCGCAAGTTTCCTATAGACGCCGCTCGGTGTCTCGAGATCGGCGGCGACCTCGCTGACGACCGGAATATGCGTGTATCCCTCGGCACACTGCCGCTCAAAACACTCCCGCGTGATCATGGCCTGCCGTCAGACCGACGCGATCCGGCGACGCAGGTCCTCGATCACAGCGGCGTAATCATCGGCGCCGAAGATGGCCGAGCCCGCGACGAAAGTGTCGGCCCCCGCTTGCTTGATCTCCGCAATATTCCGTTGCCCAACGCCGCCGTCTATTTCGAGGCGGATGTCGCGCCCGCTCACGTCGATGCGCTCGCGCGCTTCGCGCAACTTGGTCAGTGAAGACGGGATGAAATCCTGTCCGCCGAAACCGGGGTTCACCGACATGACCAGTATCATGTCGAGCTGATCGATATGCCGGTCGAGGCAAGCAAGCGGCGTTTCAGGGTTGAACACCAGCGCGTTCCTGCAACCGGCGTCACGGATCAGTTTGAGCGCGCCCGCGACGTCCGGACTCGCTTCGGGATGAAATGAAATGTAGTCGGCGCCGGCGGCGGCAAAGTCCGGGATCAACCGGTCCACCGGATCGGTCATCAGGTGTACGTCTATCGGCGCCGCGATACCGGCGTTGCGCAAAGCCCCGCATACCATCGGCCCGACCGTAAGATTCGGCACGAAATGATTGTCCATCACGTCGAAATGGATCATATCGGCGCCGGCGTCGAGCACGGCGCGGACTTCCTCGCCAAGACGCGCAAAATCAGCCGACAGGATCGAGGGGCAGATAAGATCTTTTTGCATGAATCCCACTTCAGACTTGATTGGCGGGCTTCCACCCGCGAGGCGAAGTTTGGCGCCCGCTTCCGCCGGTCATACCCCTCGAGGTCATCTGCATAAATCACCTGAAGGCAGGCACCGCTTTACGGGGCCCGCTGATTATAATTGAAATCGGTTGCCTGAGTTCACAAAGCAGGATAGTTTGACCCGCGTGATGAAAACGCTCGTTTTGCAGATTGCCGCTTTCGGCCGGCTGCGGCTTTCGCTGTTCGCACTGACCATACTCGCCATACTGTTTGCGCCGGAGCCTGAGGTACGCGCTATCACCGAGTGGCCGCTGATCGTGCCGACGTTGATCGCGCCGACCGTCGCGCCGCTTGTGTTGATGGCCGTGCTACTCGACCTGGTGATGGCAAAAGTGATGTCGGCGGGCGAGGAAGACGCCGCAAAACAGGCGCACGCACGCCAGGTCATGCTTGCCGATGCGTTGGCGGCCATCGCCGTCGCATACGCGTATTTACCGTTTTTCCTGGCGCTCGGACGCTAGACGCCCCCAACCGACCCTTGACCGGCCCCCGATTGGAGAGAACTAGCTCCGGCGATGAGCGACGACAAAGCGCCCACACGCCTGCCCGGCAATCAGTTTCTCAAAGCATTCGGGCAATTGCTCGATCCCGACCTGCCCGCTGACGACCATGTCAAGACACGACGGCTTCATATCGGTTACAAGCCTTTGCCAGATCCTGCGGCGCACATTCATTGAACAGTTGGCGGAAGTGACGCCGAGCAACCCGACGCCGCGGATGATGAAAGGTATCACCGAAAGCGGCAGATCTTCCGACGCAGCGCGACCGACGCAGACGACGTTGCCGCACGGGCGCGTCGTCTTGACGATCGCGGCCAACGTGTCGCCGCCGAGATTGTCGATCGCGCCGGCCCAAACCACCTTACCGAGCATCCCCGCAATTGGCTCGACTGCGCCGACGATCTCATCGGCGCCAAGCCCCCTGAGATAATCCGCGCGCCCGCTCTTGCGCGTCGCGGCGACGCAACGGTACCCCAGGCGCGCGAGCAGATGAACGGCAAAACTGCCGACGCCGCCGGTCGCCCCGGTGACCAGCACCGGGCCGCTTTCGGGACGCTGGCCGTTTCTTTCCATCAGTTCAATCGCGTACGCGGCGGTAAAACCGGCGGTGCCGATCGCCATCGCCCCGAACAGATCAAGGCCGTCGGGCAACGCCATGACAAGCTCCGCGGGAACGCGCGCGTAAGGCGCGTAGCCGCCGTCATAGATCTCGCCGAGGCCGCCCCCCTGAGCAAACACCTCGTCGCCGGCGGAAAAACACCCGCTGTCATCGGCAAGCACCTTGCCTGCGAGGTCTATGCCGCCGACCAGAGGGCTTTTTCTGAGGATCTTCGCACGGTCGGTGCCGGCCATCGCATCCTTGTAGTTGACACCCGAGTAGGCCACCTCAACGATCACCTCGCCGTCGCTCAGGTCGTCGAGAGACAAGGTCTCAAAACCGGCGCTGAAGTCATCTCCGGTCTGGCGTATGCGCCAAGCCCTGAACGGCGGAATCTCAGGCGGTTGCACCATGCCCAATTTCTACTCGACTGACCGCCGGAGGGCGGCGTACAAAGAAGCCGCCTGCTCGCGCAGACGCTCGACGTCATCGCCGACAACACAGAAATGCCCCATTTTACGCCCGGGCCTCGCCTCGACCTTGCCATACAAATGCAGTTTCAGGTTCGGATGACGCAACAAGGTTTCCCACAGCGGCTCGCCGTCGCGCCAAAGATCACCGAGCAGATTCACCATCACCACTGGCGACAGCAGCCGAGTATCGCCCGCTGGCAGGCCGCATAGAACCCGCGCCTGCTGATCAAACTGCGAAACAGCGCACGCATCCATCGTGTAATGCCCGCTGTTATGGGGGCGCGGCGCAACCTCATTGACCAGCAACCGTCCGTCGGCGGCAATAAAGAACTCAACGCCGAGCACGCCGCGATAGTCCATCGCCTCGGCGACGGCAAACGCCGCCGCGCGCACCCGCTCGTTTAATCGCGAATCAATGCGCGCAGGCACGGTGCTGGCATGAAGAATACCGCTGCGATGCTCATTTTCCGAGACCGGATAACAATGCGTCTCGCCGTCGCAACTGCGCACGACGATCACCGACACCTCACGCTCGAGTTCGACTTTTTCCTCGAGGATGCACTCGCCGCCGCCAAAAGCCGCCATCGCCGCCTTGGCCTCCTCTTTCGTCGCCACCACCCGCTGATGCTTGCCGTCGTATCCCAAACGCGCGGCCTTCAATATGTGCGGCGCAGGGCACGCGGCGGACAGACACTCGAACGCCGGGGCAACCCCGTCGGCCCGGGACACGGCCTCAAACGCAACCGTGGCGACCCCGGCTTCCTCGATGAACTGTTTTTCACGAATACGGTCTTGCGCGACGGCCAGCGCGCGCGGCGACGGCGAAACTGCAACGGCGCATTGCAGACGTTCGAGCGCCGCTGTCGGAACGTTCTCAAACTCAACCGTCACCGCCGCGCAGTTCGCAGACAACGCATCCAAAGCAGCCGTATCCTCGTACGGCGCGCAAATGTGTTCGTGGGCAATCCGGCCGGCCGGACTTTCAGGGTCGGGGTCCAGCACCGCGATGCGGTATCCCATTGTGCGCGCCGCTGCAACGAACATGCGCCCCAGCTGGCCGCCGCCCAGAACTCCAAGACTGGCGGGCGGCAAAATGGTCGGACCGGGCATACTATTGATGATTCAAGTCGAAATTAATCAGACAGGGAAATCTTTTTGACCGCCTCGCTCTGCCTCTCCCGAAACACTTTGAGCTTGCGCCGCAGGTCATCCGAATTGACGGCGAGCATCGCGCAGGCAAACAGGCCGGCGTTCGCAGCTCCCGCCTCCCCTATCGCAAAGGTCGCCACCGGCACACCCCTGGGCATCTGCACAATGGACAGCAGTGAATCCTGCCCCGACAGGTGCCGACCCGGCACCGGCACGCCGAGTACCGGCACCAGCGTGACCGCCGCCAGCATTCCGGGCAAATGCGCTGCCCCCCCGGCGCCGGCGATAATGCACTTGAGACTGCGCTTATGCGCATCCTTCGCGTACTCAAACATCAGATCCGGCGTGCGGTGCGCAGAGATAACTTTCTTTTCATACGCGATGCCGAAATGCTCGAGTTGATCCGCCGCAAACTTCATCACGGCCCAATCGCTGTCGCTGCCCATAACGACGCCCACTGCGGGGAGATTTTCCATCGCTTCGGTTCCTGGATCCACGCGGTTAACGGCACTATTTTTGCACACAATCGGCAGATCAAAAAATACGCGCCGGCCGGCCGAGTGGACAAACGGGGGTTAGCCTCTCAGCAACCTTCCGACCAGCCTTTTCAACCGCGCGCTGATCTGCCATCTGGATCGCAATATATATAAGGGAAACAGAAGCCTGTGAGGCCACTTTTGTAAAACGGGCGTCACAACGCCGATACTGTTCACAATCTTATCCAACCGCTCCATGATCGCTTCGTCCGTGATCGCATAAGCTTTGGAGTTCTCGAGTATGGCGGGCGCGTCGAGGTATTTTTTATACAGCGCATCGTCATTGTCCACCTCAATCACCCACTTGACCGTCTGATCAAAATTGTCGTAATCATGGCAATTAATGAAAGCGTCAGGGTTGAAATACTCGGCAATCCGGGGGTTGCCCCAGTAAATCGGGATGCTGCCGACAGCCAGACTCCTGAGGATCTTCTCCGTCGTATAGTGAACGGCGCTTATGTTCTCAAATGCAATTGAAAACTTGTAGCGGCTGGCAAAATCAAAATCATTTCCCCAGTCATACCTCAGCCGCGGCATATTGCGGAGGACCGCCCCGGGACAATCCACTCTTTTATAAGACATCAATTTTTTGCAGAATTTTATTCTCTCCTGATTCTGCGGATTGGAAAAAAGAAAAAGGCAGAACTTCGACTTGGGACGCGCTCTGTATTTTTTAGTCTTCTCGCTGAAACGCCCCGTCCTCAGCTCCTCCAGATGATCGTACCTTGCAAAATGAGGCAACTGAAAGTTCTTGTCGTCAGTATCTTCAAAAGTGAAAGCATAATCAGCGATATGAAAATTCGGTTTTGCATTTTCGCCGGTCATAAAAACTTTCAGGCAATTGTGCATTACACGACCGCTATATTTAAACCACTCGTCTCCGATGAACATAAGATCCGGGTCATCGCTGACTTCGACGTTGTATTTCCGGCTGAGCAGCCGGAGAACGCGATGGGTCTTGGTCCAACTGTCGCCGGGAAAATGACCCCAGACTGCGATTTTAAGCTTATCCTTCACGGTCAAACGGAGATCAGCCCTGCAACAACCTCACCGGTCGGCCTTGTCAGCCGCGTTCCGGTCCACCCCCGGGCCACACCACGGATCCGGAACTTTCAGAGTATAGCAGGCGCACACTGAAATCAGTGTGATTGAAAATCCGCAACGGCTGAAAAAGCAAACACGATACACCATCCATTAAAATACGCTTTCAGGAATCTGCCTTTACATTTCCCGGCGAATAATAATACGCCAACGCAGAAACTCCGAACAATGCGATGAAAAATTCCATTCAAAGTCTGCCGCTGCTGAAGCGAGGCAAAGTACGCGACATTTATACGGCAAACGATCAATGCATCCTGATCATCGCCAGCGACCGCTTGTCCGCCTTTGACATCGTGCTGCCCGATGAGATCCCGGGCAAAGGCCGCGTGCTGACCGCACTCAGCAATTTCTGGTTTGGAAAAACCCGCGGGATCATTCGCAACCACCTGACCAGCACCGCGATAGACGAGATATTGCCGCCCGCGGAAGTCACCGACGACCTGCGCGCGCGCAGTATTGTTGCAAAACGGTTGACGCCGCTGCCGTTTGAAGCCATCGTGCGCGGCTATCTGGCCGGCTCAGGCTGGAAAGACTACCGCGCGACGGGCACGGTGTGCGGCATCAAACTGCCCGAAGGGCTGCAACTCGCGCAAGATCTGCCGCAGACGCTGTTCACTCCCTCAACCAAGGCCGCCGTCGAAAAACACGATTCCAATGTCACTTTTGAAAAGATCGTGGATCTTGTCGGCAAAGAACTTGCCGAAACAGTACGGCGAACCTCTCTCGAGCTTTACCGCAACTGCGCAACATACGCGCTCGAGCGCGGCATCATCATCGCCGATACCAAGTTTGAGTTCGGCACCGACGACAGGGACGAATTGGTGCTGATCGACGAAGTGCTGACACCCGATTCGTCGCGTTTCTGGCCGCGCGAACAATACCGCCCTGGCGTGTCGCCGCCGAATTTCGACAAGCAATTTGTTCGCGACTACCTCGAAACACTCGACTGGAACAAGCGGCTTCCCGGCCCGCGTCTGCCGCCCGATATCATTGAAAAGACGGCGGAAAAATACCGGCAAGTCGAGGCCATGCTGCTCACCGACCCCCGATGAGCTCTCCGCCCGCCCCAACCGCACGCGGCCTATTCATCACCGCGACCGATACCGGCGCGGGCAAAACCACCTTGCTGCGCCGACTCATCCCGGCACTGGAAAACGCGGGGGTTGCACTGCGCATCCGCAAACCCGTCGAAAGCGGGTGTTCCCCGAAGAACGGCCGGTTGATACCGGCTGACGCAACGGCACTCGCGAACGCCTCGTCCGAGGCGTTATCGCCGGAACAGGTCTGCGCCTACCGCCTGCGTCACGTGAGTTCGCCCGCGAGAGCGGCACAACTCGAAAACATCGAATTGACCATTGCAAAACTGGCTGCCGCCTGCACCGTCGGCGCCGACACCCCCGACGGGCGCTTTCTGCTCGTCGAGAGCGCAGGCGGATTCTATTCACCGATTGCGCGCGACGGTCTCAACGCCGATCTTGCTTGCACGCTCGGCCTGCCCCTGCTCGTTGTCGTCGAAAACCGGCTCGGCTGCATCAATCACGCCCTGCTGACCATCGAGGCGGCCAAACACAGGCACCTGAAAATCGCGGCGGTTGCGGTCAACCGGACCGCGCAGGAAAAAGACACTGACAATTATGAAGAATTGAACGCGCTGACGGACGCACCTGTATTCAAAATGAACTATGCGAAATCCGACCGAAGCGCGGCACGCGACATAAAAGCACTGGCCGAATACCTGATCAAACGGGATTCCCGGATACAGGGCGGGTGATTGAAAAACGTCGCCGTCCAGGAAGGGGCCGAACGGCGACGCAGCCTAAACGTTCGCGCGCGAACGCGCAAACACTCAGAGGTAATAACCTTTTTCTTCGTGCTGGGTGACGTCCAGCCCTTCCACTTCCTCGCTTTTCTCGACTCGCAACGGAGTCACCAAAGAAACCAGCTTCAGCGCAACAAAGGTAAGGACGACCGTCCAAAGAATCACAAAACCAACGCCGGTCAATTGGATCAGCAGTTGCTCCCCAATCGTAGTATCCATTCCCGCGCCGCCTAAATGTTCGGCAGCAAATATACCCGTCAGCAAAGTGCCGAGGGCACCGCCTACGCCATGAACCGGAAACACGTCAAGAGAGTCGTCTATCTTTAACACGCGCTTGATGAATTGCGTGGCAAAGAAACACACGAAACCGGCGGCGACACCGAGAGCCAGCGCCCCCATAGGCCCTACAAAGCCGGAAGCCGGTGTAATTGTCACGAGCCCCGCGACCATGCCGGTCACAATGCCCAGAACACTCGGCTTGCCGCGCTGCGCCCACTCGAGCAATATCCACATCAGCGACGCGGCCGCAGTGCAGATATGCGTCACGAGCATGGCCATTCCCGCATCCGTATTCGCGGCAACGGCGCTACCCGCGTTAAAACCAAACCAACCGACCCATAACATGCTCGCGCCTATCACCGTGATCACCAGATTGTGCGGCGGCATCGGAGTTGTCGGAAACCCGTCGCGTGATTTAACGACCAAGGCACAGACTAATGCCGCAACCCCCGCGGTGAGGTGCACGGCGGTGCCGCCAGCAAAGTCAAGCACGCCTGATTCGCCGAGCCAGCCCCCGCCCCAGACCATGTGGCAGACCGGGAAATAAACAAGCAGCAGCCAAACCAGGCTGAATAGAACAACTGCAGAAAAGCGCATCCTTTCAACAAACCCGCCGACAATAAGCGCAACCGTGATAGTCGCAAAAGTCAACTGAAACATCACAAACACGCTTTCCGGGATCGTACCTGACATGGAATCTCTCGACAGGCCCTGCAGAAACATTCGATCAAGGCCGCCCACTATATGATTCAAACTGCCCCCATCGCCGAACGCCAGGCTATAGCCGACGATCAACCACAGCAAAGCAGTGATACAAGTGATCGTGAAGCATTGCATCAATACCGACAGGACGTTCTTGCTCCTGACCATACCGGCATAAAACAGAGAAAGCCCCGGAATGGTCATAAACAGAACCAGCGCCGTGGAAGTCAGAAGCCACGCCGTATCACCGGTGTTGCTCTCGGCCAAAGCCGCAACGGGCAATCCCAGCAGCGTAAGCAGTGCTGTAAATCTTAGTGTTTTCATGTTCATCTTCCCTCTTAAAATTTTCGGCGCATTACAACGCGTCGGCATTGCGTTCTCCGGTACGGATACGGACGGCGGACTCAAGATCCTGGGTAAATATCTTTCCGTCGCCGATATTGCCGGTTCTTGCAGACAGCATGATCGCCTCGACGACTTTTTCACAAAGATCATCCGATACTGCTATCTCGATTTTTTTCTTCGGGAGAAACTTGACCTCGTACTCGGCACCGCGGTATTGCTCGGTATGACCTTTCTGGTTACCGAACCCCACCGCATCGGTGACGGTGATGCCTTTTATCCCGATTTCGGACAGTGCCTCTTGCACTTCGGTCAGCTTCACAGGCTGAATAATGGCGGTTACGAATTTCATGACTGTCTCCGTTGAATCAACTCACAGTTCAGATTAGCGGCGCATTATGCGCCGGATGGTTAATCATGTAAAAAGATATATAATGATTTATATATCAATAATAATGATATTTAGGCGGCCCCGGCACCCCATGACCTTGAATCAATTGAAAATTGTCGCGGCGTTGATGGGCAACAACCTCAACATCTCGCTGACAGCCGACAAACTGTTCCGGGTGCAGTCCGCACTCAGCAATCAACTGCGCCTGCTCGAAGAGGAACTCGGCGGCAAGTTATTCGAGCGCCGAGGCAAGCGCCTGATCAAACCGACACCGCTGTGCGAAGCGCTGCTGCCGGAAATTGAGCGTGCGTTGCTCGCTGAAAACAATATCAAGGCACTTGCCTTCGAGCAGACAAACACCGAAAAGGGCGATCTCAGGATCGCCACCACTCACACTCAGGCAAGATATTTTTTGCCGCGAGTGATCCGCGAGTTCCGCGCTAAATACCCTGAAGTGCGACTGAGCATCTATCAAGGCAGCCCCGCCGAATTCCTGAGCATGCTGCGCCGACACAAGATGGATTTCGCAATCTTCGCCGGCGAAGAAAAAGTGCCTGCCGACTTCTCAAAAACCAAGTGCTACGACTGGAACCGCATATTGATCCTGCGCCGCGACCATCCGCTGGAATACACGCGCCTGAACCTCGAGAAAATAGCGCAATACCCGATCATCACCTATATGCCCGACTTCGCCGAACGCAGGATCATTGAAAAAACTTTCAGCGAGGCCGGTATCGCGATTGACGTCGCTTTCAGCGCGGGCGACACCGACGTGATCCAAACCTATGTGCGGCTGAACCTCGGCGTCGCCATCGTCGCACAGATGGCGCAGTCAAAACCTCGCGGCACGGAAGACGACGAGGAACTGGTTTTCCGAAACCTCAACCGCCTGTTCAAAAACTCAACGACGTTCACCGTCCACCTCAAGGAATTGACGCTGCGCGGATACATGAGAGAGTTTGCCGAACTGCTGAGCCGCCACGGACAGCAATTTCAAAAACAATTGAGGTAAAACCTACGCTTTCGGCAACGTGACGCCGGTCTGCCCCTGATACTTGCCCCCGCGATCCTTGTACGACGTTTCACACTCGGCGTCGGACTCGAAAAACAGCATCTGTGCGACGCCTTCGTTGGCGTAGATTTTCGCAGGCAACGGCGTGGTGTTCGAAAACTCCAAAGTCACGTGTCCCTCCCACTCGGGCTCGAGCGGAGTGACATTGGCGATAATGCCGCATCTCGCATAGGTGGATTTACCGACACAAATGGTCAGCACCGAGCGCGGTATGCGGAACCATTCGACCGTGCTGGCAAGAGCGAACGAGTTCGGCGGAATTACACAGACGTCGGCCTCAACATTCACAAAACTGTTCTCGTCGAATGCTTTGGGATCAACAATCGTCGAGTTGATGTTGGTAAACACCTTGAAGTGCCTGCTGCAACGCACATCATAACCGTAGCTCGAGGTGCCGTAAGACACGATGCGCCTTGAGTCGAGCCTGCTGACCTGGCTTTCCTCAAAAGGCTTGATCATCCCGTGCTCCCACGCCATTCGCCGGATCCACCGGTCGGATTTGATCGCCACCTGTCCCCCGTAACACCGGCGGCTTTCAGGCGCTCTGGATGACGATCTTCGGAAACTTGGCGGAGTAGTCCTTGCTCCGGGCCGCCAAACGCCCCGCTGCATTTCTCGCCACTTCCCGGTATATCTCAGCGATGCGCCCGTCCGGCTCCGCAACGACGGGCGGCATTCCCTGATCCGTCTGCTCGCGAATGCCGACGTCAAGCGGCAGGCGCCCCAAAAGCTCCACGTTGTAATCCTCGGCCATTTTCTCGCCGCCGCCGCTGCCGAAAATGGGCTCTTCGTACCCGCATTTGCGGCAGATATGCAAACTCATGTTCTCGACAATCCCGAGCAATGGCACGTCCACCTTCTCAAACATCTTTACCCCTTTGCGCGCATCGAGCAGCGCGATATCTTGCGGCGTCGTCACGATGACCGCGCCGCTGACCGGAATTTTCTGCGCCAGCGTCAGTTGCACGTCGCCGGTGCCCGGCGGCAGGTCAACGACGAGATAGTCCAAATCGCGCCAGTTGGTATCGTTGAGCAATTGCTCGAGCGCCTGCGTGACCATCGGGCCGCGCCAGATCATCGGCGTCTCCTCATCAATCAAAAAACCTATGGACATCGACTGAAGACCGTGGTTCTCAAGCGGCTCAAGCGTCTTCCCGTCCTTTGACTCGGGCTGCCCCCTGATGCCGAGCATCATCGGCTGACTGGGGCCGTAAATGTCCGCGTCGAGAACTCCCACCCGCGCGCCTTCTACCGACAGGGCAAGCGCCATATTCACCGCCGTCGTGGACTTGCCGACACCGCCTTTGCCCGAGGCCACCGCAATCACATTCTTGATGCCCTCCATCGGCTTCAGGCTCTTCTGCACCGCGTGCGGCAAAATCTCCCAGCCGACTTTCACGTCGCTTTCGCGTATGTCGGGTAGCGCCTGCAATTTCTCCCTGACCGTCGCGATCAATTTGTCGGCAAAACTCCGTGCGGGATACCCCAGCCGGATATCAACCGTCACTTTGCCGTCAACGACGGAAATGTCCCTGATCGACCCGCCGGTAAACAGGTCTTTCCCAGTATGGGGGTCTTCAACCCCTTTCAACAGGGCTTCTATTGCGGCTTTGTCGGGCATGATTCCGGAAAAACGGACCTAACGCTTGAAAAATAAATGAAAGATACCAAAGGCGTCATTATATACTATGAAATGCTTTCCCGGCTCTGATCCACCAGCAACAAGTCCAGCCCCGATGAACAAGAAGCGCGAGATATTGGTCACCAGCGCACTCCCGTACGCCAACGGGCCGATTCATCTCGGACACCTGCTCGAATACATCCAAACTGATATCTGGGTGAGGTTCCAGCGCCTGCGCGGCCACGAGTGCCACTACGTCTGCGCCGACGACGCGCACGGCACCCCGATCATGCTCAAGGCACGCGAGGAAAAAGTCACGCCGGAAACGCTGATCACGCGCGTAATGCAGGAACACCTCAAGGACTTTGACGATTTCTGATCAGTTTTGACAACTACCACTCGACGCACTCCGAAGAAAACCGGGCGTTTTCCAATCTGATCTATCAAAGGCTTAAAGACAGAGGATTGATATCTTCACGCAACATTGTGCAGGCCTATGACGAGCAGGCCGAAATGTTCCTGCCCGACCGTTTCATTTGCGGCACCTGCCCGCGCTGCGGCGCGGAGGAACAATACGGCGACTGTTGCGAGATATGCGGCGCGACCTACGCGCCGTCGGAACTGAAAAACGCAAGGTCGGTGCTGAGCGGCGCGACGCCGGTGGAACGCGAATCCGAGCATTACTTCTTTGAACTCACGCAATTTGAAGAATGCCTCAAGACCTGGCTGAAAAGCAGCAACATCCAGCCCGCCATCCGCAATAAACTCAATGAGTGGTTTGATGCCGGATTGCGCGACTGGGACATCTCACGCGACGGACCTTACTTCGGCTTTGAAATCCCCGACCACCCGAACAAGTACTTTTACGTCTGGCTCGACGCGCCAATCGGCTACATGGCGAGTTTCAAGCAGTATTGCGAACGCAGCAACCTGGATTTCGACCGCTACTGGCAGCCGCAAAGCCCGGCTGAACTGCACCATTTCATCGGCAAGGACATCGCCTATTTCCATACCTTGTTCTGGCCCGCCATGCTCGAAGGCGCGGAATTCAGAAAACCGACCGCCGTCCATTGCCACGGCTTTGTCACTATTGACAAGAAAAAAATGTCGAAGTCCCGCGGTACCTTCATCACCGCACGCACCTATCTGCGACACCTGAATCCTGAATATCTGCGCTATTACTTCGCGACAAAACTGAACAACGAAGTCGAAGACATCAACCTCAACTTTGACGATTTCGTCTCGCGCGTCAACAGCGATCTGGTCGGCAAGGCCGTCAACATTGCAAGTCGTTGCGCGGCTTTCATCAACCGGCACTTTGAAGACGAATTACTGTGCTCGGCCGCTGTTACGGAACACGAACTCAACCGCGAATTCACCGCCGCGGGCGAACGCATCGCCGAGGCTTACGAAACGCTCGATTATGCGTCGGCAATGCGTGAAATCGCCGCGCTCGCCGATCGCGCGAACCAATACATAGATCATCACAAGCCCTGGGAGACGGCGAAACGGGACGGCGCTTCATCCGCCCTGCACGAGGTTTGCAGCCTCGGTTTGCTGCTGTTCGCACACCTCGTGCTTTATCTGAAACCGGTGCTACCCGCGATGAGTGCCGAGGCGGAACGCTTTCTGGGGGTTAAAATCACGCACTGGAACAATGTCCCGTTTGAGAAAAAACGCCACAGCATCAACCGGTTCAAACCGCTGATAACCCGCATTGAGAAAACCGCAATCAACGAGATGGTCAAAGACGTTAAAAAGAACGCAGTTGACAAGCCGGAGACGGCCGCCGCCGCCGCCGAAAAAGAGATCACGATCGACGACTTCCAAAAACTTGACTTGCGCGTTGCACGCATCATTAAAGCGGAGGAAGTTGAAGGGGCGGACAAACTGCTGCGCCTGGAAGTTGACCTCGGCGATGATCAGCGCACCGTGTTTGCCGGCATAAAATCGTCCTACGAGGCCGCCGCGCTCGCCGGGCGACTGACGGTCGTGGTCGCCAACCTCAAACCGCGGAAAATGCGCTTCGGCGTATCGCAGGGCATGGTGCTCGCAGCGGGCGAGGACGAAATCTTCCTGCTTTCGCCCGACAACGGCGCCGAACCCGGCATGAAAGTCAGATAGGCGGCAAAGCGCCTAGTACCGAATCACGCTCGTCAACCCATAGCCCTTCAGTCGATCGCGGCCTTTCAACGCGCACAACTCAATCAGGCAGGCAACGCCTGCAATCTGCGCCCCCAGACCTTCAAGCAATTCACACGTGGCGGCCAACGTGCCGCCTGTCGCAATCAGATCGTCAACGATGAGTACGCGCGCACCGCGCGGAATTGCGTTATTATGGATTTCGATCTTGTCGGTCGAATACTCGGTGACATATTCGACGGCGTGCGTCGCGCACGGCAATTTCCCGGCCTTTCTGACCGGAACAAGACCGCAACCAAAATGCGAGGCGAGCAACGCCCCGAAAATAAACCCGCGCGACTCAATGCCGACGACGAATTCAATCGCGGCGCCGGCGTAGGGCGCCGCCAATGCATCGGCGCTTCTGGCAAACGCCTGTGGATGGCCCAGCAACGTCGTGATATCGCGAAAAACAATCCCCGGCGAGGGGTAATCCGGCACGTCGCGGATATACTGTTTCAGTTCTTCCATGACTCATGTATTGTGGCACATAACGACATTTACAGCGATGCCGACGACAAACCCAGGCCGGGCCGGTGAACAACCGCCGCAACAGATCGCGGTCATCGACGAAGGTGCGTGTATCGGCTGCACGTTGTGCATCAAAGCCTGCCCAGTGGACGCGATCATCGGGGCCAACTCGTTCATGCATACTGTCATTGAGCACGAATGTATCGGTTGCGAATTATGCGTCGCGCCGTGTCCGGTCGATTGCATCGCCATGACTGCGGCGCGGGCTGCGCGCACACCACACGACAGGGCCAGATTCGCACGCGAACGGCGTAAACGACGCAACCGGAGACTTTCGGCGCATACGCGGCAATACGCCGCCGCGACCCGAACCCAGCGCGAAAAATTAAAGGCGCGTATCCGGCAAAAATCAGCGTCCTCCGGACGATAAACCGGGCACCTCGACGATAAACCGGGCACCTCGTCGTGAACCGATCAGCGCGGCATAAGATCTTTTCCCGCCTGAAAAGGCAAAATCCCGAACCGAAAAGCGAACTGCGCTACCGCTCCCGCTTTGAACTGCTGATCGCGGTAATGCTGTCGGCACAGGCAACCGACGTCAGCGTGAACAAAGCCACGAAAAATCTGTTCAAAAAAGCAAACACCGCGCAAAAAATGCTGGCGCTGGGTGAAAAAGAACTCAGGCGCCATATTCAAACGATCGGCCTGTTCAATTCCAAAGCAAAAAACATCATCGGGACCTGCAAGATCCTGATCAAGGATTACGCGGGCAGAATACCGGATACGCGCGAAGCGCTTGAGAAATTTCCCGGCGTCGGCAGAAAAACCGCGAACGTCATCCTGAACAATGCTTTCGGGAAACCGACCATTGCCGTGGACACGCATATATTCCGGGTTTCCAACCGCACCGGCATCGCGCCCGGCAAAACGCCGCTGGCGGTCGAAAAGAAACTGTTGCAATCCGTGCCCGACGAGTTCAAAAATCACGCCCACCACTGGCTCATCCTGCACGGCCGCTATATCTGCACCGCCAGAAAACCCGCCTGCCCGGAGTGCCCGATCAGCGACCTCTGCGAGTATCGGGAAAAAACCCTTTAGGAAAGGCCCGGGGACGACGCCCCGCCGACTTCACAACCTCCGCCATCCTGATCATGCGGCGGCTGCAAACAGTGAATTGCCTTATCGCGGGACACCCGGTTCATACTCATCCGTGACGGTGAATTGACGGTGCGCACGTCCACGAATGCGGGAATAATATACTTGGCTCACGTCGCAGGGACGCAAGCCGAAATATCCATTTGACGCTTCACAGGCCAGGCAACTCCGCCGCCTCCACGTCCGGCAGCCCCATTCCCGGAGACCAAGATATTCAACGCGGCGTTAATAGCCGCATTCGGCACAGTGAAACCTGCGGCCCCTGCGGTTCGCCATATACCCGCAGGCATGGCGGGTCCGGCTGGTGCAGACCGCCGGTACCTTCGCCACGACCGCCTTGCACGACAAGCATTGCTCCAAACTTGTACCGGCCCGTCGCCAATATCTCGCGGTTCAAACCGGCCTTCTGCCTGACACTCGTGCCCAGGCTGTCCACTGCCACTTTCGCGCTCACCGTCATCCCCCTCGTATTCAAGTCTTCCGGACAGGCCGCGTCATACCGCCCCGCTATCTCACGCAATACCTGCCTGTCCCAAAGGGGGCGGCTTCACTCGTACAGGAACTGGAAACGCTTTGCGCATGGTGATAGTATGCCCCCCGTTTCGAAACTTTGATGCAACTTCTTCTCAGGAGGGGAACCAATGAAAAAGAAGCTCAAACTAAAAAAATCCATAAAGCTTGTTTCGACTGCCCTGGCAACCGGTGGATTAGTCGCAAGCGTCGGGGTTAACGCCAATACAGGACAAAACCCTTTCGCCTTGGAAGAGTTGCCGTCAGGTTACATGGTTGCCGACAGCCATGGCAAAGACAGGAAAACGGAAGGCAAGTGCGGCGAGGGTAAGTGCGGCGGAAGCGGCAAGAAAGCGGAAGGCAAGTGCGGTGAGGGTAAGTGCGGCGGAAGCGGCAAGAAAGCGGAAGGCAAGTGCGGCGAGGGTAAGTGCGGCGGAAGCGGCAAGAAAGCGGAAGGCAAGTGCGGCGAGGGTAAATGCGGCGGAAGCGGCAAGAAAGCGGAAGGCAAGTGCGGCGAGGGTAAATGCGGCGGAAGCGGCAAGAAAGCGGAAGGCAAGTGCGGCGAGGGTAAGTGCGGCGGAAGCGGCAAGAAAGCGGAAGGCAAGTGCGGCGAGGGTAAGTGCGGCGGAAGCGGCAAGAAAGCGGAAGGCAAGTGCGGCGAGGGTAAATGCGGCGGAAGCGGCAAGAAAGCGGAAGGCAAGTGCGGCGAGGGTAAGTGCGGCGGAAGCGGCAAGAAAACGGAAGGCAAGTGCGGCGAGGGTAAATGCGGCTCGTAACTTCCCGACTTACCTAACCCGCCTGAAAAGACAAAAACGCCGGCTTAACGCCGGCGTTTTTTTGGCTCGTCGATCAGGCCGACTGATCAATAAGCAAGCTCAACGCGACGATTCATCGCGTTTGCGCTTTCACTCTCACCGGGCTGCATCGGACGCTCTTCACCATAACTCACCGTCACGATCTGCGAAGGGGATATCCCCATATCGACCAGGGCATCGGCAACCGCCTGCGCTCGGCGCTGACCGAGCCTTTTATTGTAATCGGCGGGGGCCACCGAATCGGTGTGACCCTCTATCGTGACCACGGCATCCGGATTTGCTTTCAAAAACTGCGCGTGCAGTTGCAGCAAATTAAGCCCGTTGGCGGAAACTATGTTCTTTTTGTAGTCAAAGTGAACAACCGTACGGCCGGGGGTTCTGCCTGCCGGGCGGCGATCCCTGTCGCGGCTGTCGTCGTATTCAGGTTCATCACCGTAACGCGACATCCCGCGCCTGTCGCCGCGACGCGAATCCCCGGGCCGACCCCGATCATCCTCGTATTCATCCTCGTATTCGTATTCGTACTCATCCTCGTATTCATCCCCTTCTTCGTCAAACTCCTCATCCACCATCTCTTCCTCTTCCTCGTAGGCGACTTCCTCTTCTTCGTCGTCAAAAAACCAATCCCACGTTTTTGACCCGCATCCGGCCAACGCCAGAGACATCAGAAAAACCAGCAGCAGTTTACAGATACGCATTAAAACTCCCCCCTTTTTATCTGGATTCATGCACCAAAGGCGCAATATATCACCATTAAAACAGCCGAAATACAAGCCCCGCGGGAATTCGCCGCGCCCGTATATTCACCGGCGCGCACGCAGCCCGCCCGGCGTCTATTTTTCCCATTCCTTCAAAACCGGCGCCTCACGCCTTTCTTTCAGGTGCATTTCAGCCTCGCCCCGATCCGCGGCAAATATTATTCTGGCCGTATATCCGCTGTCCGCCAGCATCTCGGCGCGCAGCGCGCGCACGCGATTTTTTGCATCCACAAATACGTCGTGATCTTCAACGTACTCAAGCATTTTACCGCCGGGCTGATCAAATATCTTGTAAATGAAATACGGCATACGGCCACTGTGCCCCGAATTTTATGGGAATTATATACAATAGTCCACGATGGAAACACACCGAACAACCCGCTACCGCCTGCACCCACAGACACACGCGAAGGCGAAGAAGTTATGGGGGACGGCCGGGGCCTCTCGTTTTGCTTGGAATAACTTTGTTGGTGTATTAAGGGATGAGTACGTGTTCTACGGCAAGTGTGATCCTCGTTATTATTCGTTAGGCAAGCGATTTACCAACCTACGCAAGACCCGATCCGTGGTTGCAAGAGTATTCATTTGTTATTGTCAGGACGTCGCTTAAGCCGATAGAGACGAATTACAAGCAGTTTTGGAAGGGCAAAGTGGCCTGCCGAAGTTCAAGAGGCGCTACACTTCAAAACCAAGTTTTCCTTTAACTGTGGGTACATTCAAAATCAACGGCGAATGGTTGCACGTGCAGAAGATAGGTCAATTAAAACTAATTGGCAATAACCCGTATCCTGATGCAAAGGCCGTCAGCGGCACTATTAAAAACGAGCATGGAAATTGATATGCATATCTCGTGTATGAGATGGAGCAGGAAGCGGGTTTACCACACGTGCCTAAAGAGGTGGGTATAGACCGTAACGTCGGCCAAATAGCGTTGTCCGACGGGACGATCTATCACACGCCGGATACCTCTTTGTTGGAAGCAAGGAAGCGACGTTATCAGCGGATGATGAGCCGGCGAGATTGTGGGAGCAGGAAGGAAAAGCGCAAGACGTCAGGTCGCTATCTTCGGGCGCGAAAATGGGCGCATCAGACGTCGGCGAAGATTGCGCAGGCGCGCACTAACTGGTGTCATCAGGTTTCAAAAGAGATAGCGAGTAAATATGACGTTGTATATTTTGAGGATTTGAATACGCAAAGGATGGCAGCAAGTGCAAAGGGAACGATGGAAAAGCCGGGTAAGAATGTTAAACAAAAGTCAGGATTGAATAGAGCAATTTTAGGTACTGGCTGGTACAAGCTGGAACAATGCTTATCATACAAAGCATCGGTGGTGAAGGTGCCGCTGGCATATACAAGTCAAACTTGCTATGTCTGTGGGCATACAGACAAGAAGAACCGCGCGGGGCGCAGTTTTCACTGTACCGAATGCGGCCATCGGGATCATGCGGATGTGAATGCCGCACTGAATATCTTGGACTTTGAGAATGGGGCAACTGGACGTGGAGGTGGCGGCGTTAGCCGGCCTGTGAGGCGCCAAATGGATACTGAAGTCCTTAGGGACTATTGTATATCATTCCCGATTTAATCTAGGTTCGCTGTGCTCCATGATACAGATTCACCACGTGCCTTGCCTGAGCAAAGAACAGCCAACGCTCTGTAAAGATACCGACAAACGCCGAAACCAACGCGATGGCAAAGAGCCCATTGTGGAACAGACCGAGCACCGCAAACGCAAGCAGCAGCGTCGGCACCAGAAACGCCAGACAGGCGGCCAAAAGGCGCAATTGCAGCAAACGCCCGGCAGCCACCCGGTAGCTGAACTCGTCGGTTAAAAACGTCCCGGCCGTATGTCCGACGTCGAGCAACCGCACACGGGCCTGCTTCAGGCCGGTCGCCGTATTCACGGTCGGGCCGTCAGATCTGGCGATGATCAAAATGTAATAAATAAAATGCATCGTGCCGGCCCACACAACGGCAGCAATAGCGGCGGCGATAAAGTACACCGGCAGATCGCCGCCCGCATACAATTGATATAAAAACAGGAACAACAGCAACCCCGACATAATAGATAACAAAATATAGTTGGTCGGCGTCAGCGGCGTATGCCACTGGCGGATTGTCTTGAGACAGCCGTAGATCATGCCGGTCGAGAATACGGTGGCGAGCGCCAGAGCCAATATCAGCAAAGACAGCGCGATCCACCACCAGCCGTCGTGCATATCAAACCACCAGCACCCGAGATACAAAAGCGCCGGCGGATAGAAAGCAATCGCAAATACGCCTTCGCGCGACAACCACGAAGTCCTGAAACGACTGAAAGCGCGCCACGCGTTCTTCGGGTTGGCGAGGTGCAGCGTTGAAGACAGCAGGCCGCCGGTGACCAATACAAGGCCGACGATACTCGCGGCAATAGCAATTTCCGAATCAAAACCGCGATCAAAAATACCGGAGACCGCAAGCGCCATGAACAACCCATACCCAAACCCCGAAAGCACCGTAAAAAAAATTACCGAAAGCGCCGGATGCATGGCCTCGTCCCCGCTGCCTACCTGCTCACGCTGCGATTGACCCAATCCTTGACCTTGTCAATCAGCCCGACTTTGGGCGGCGCCTCATGGCTTTGCACCCGCACAGGCTCCCTCGACGGCAGGTACATATTGGTCGGCTTGTAGCCGAGTTCAGGCATCAGGGGTTGACCGCCGCGTTCACGCGTTAACTTCGACACTTCGGAATTCGGATCGTCATAGTCGCCGAAAAAGCGCGCGTGAGCGGGGCAGGTCATCACACAAGCCGGCTGACGCTCCTCTTGCGGCAGCTCCTCGTCATAGATGCGATCTATACACAAAGTGCACTTTTTCATTACTCCGTCTTCACGGTCGAGTTCGCGCGCGCCGTAGGGGCACGCCCAAGCACAGTAGTTGCAACCCATGCACTTGTCCTGATCCACCAGCACGATCCCATCTTCGGGACGCTTGTAGGACGCACCGGTCGGGCACACCGTCACACAGTCGGCATCTTCGCAGTGCATGCACGACATCGGGAAATGCACGGTCTTGTTATCCGGGTAATCCCCGACTTCGTAATTGCGTATGCGGTTGAACCACACACCGCTGGGATCCCTGCCGAAGGGGTTGTAATCAGTAAGCGGGCCGGTCGTGCCCGACGTGTTCCATTGCTTGCACGCAACGGCGCATGCATTGCAGCCTACGCAGGTATCCAGATCAATCGCGAGTCCGAGTCGCATTACTTCCACCCCCGCGTCAGCACATCACGCATCGTGCGCCGCAGGTTCACCGCCGTGTGCGTGCTGTAGCGCAGAATCGGCCGGTCTCCATTGCCTTGCGGCGCCGGCACCGGCTCAAACTGCGGCCAACTGCCGTGCTCGTGTTTGTCGGCAGGGTAAATCCTGACTCTGAGGTCGTACCACGCCGCCTGTCCCGTCACCGGGTCCGAGTTGGTCAGCCTGCGCCCATCTCCGGCATCGGGCAGCAGTTCCGAAATCAGATGATTCAAAAGAAAGCCGTCGGTCGCCTCGTTGGCATCCTCGCTCAAGCCCCACGCCCCGCGTTGCTTGCCGACCGCGTTCCACGTCCACACCGTGTTCTCCTGCGTGCCTTCCATCAACTTGACCTGCGCACGTACCCGGCCGTTGCGTGATTCGATCCACACCCAGGACAGGTCTTTGATATTGAGCCGCTCTCCCCGACGGCGGTTCATATAAAGCATGTTCTGCGCAAGAATTTGCCTGAGCCATGCATTTTGAGAATCCCACGAGTGATACATCAGCATCGGTCGCTGCGTGATCGCGTAGAACGGATACTCTTCAAGATCCACGCGCGCCTGCTCGAGCGGCATATAGTGAAACGGCAGCGGGTCAAAAAAAGTCTTCACGCGGTCGCGGTCGCTTTCCTTGTTCGGTTGCGGCCCGTCGTACAAACCCATCGCGGCGAGCCTGAACTTCTGCAATGATTCTGAATACAGTTCAATCACAATCGGATCGGCGACGGCGTTGAAACCGACTTCTTTTGCAAACTCGAGATAATCCTTATTGGCAAACCGGAAGAACCGCTGATTCTCGGGCAATTCGTAATAAAAAAAGGATTCGTTTTCCACATACCGCTCCCACTGCCGCGGATTCGGCTTGCCGCGAACCGACTGCTCGCCATTCTCGCCGCGCCAGCCGGCGAGAAACCCAACGCCCGGCGCTTTCTCAAAACGGGTGATGAAATCCCTGTAACCCTGATATTTACGGCTGCCGTCCTCGTTGACGAACGCCGGAAATTTGAGCCGCGACGCCAACTCCACCATCACCTCCTGCCATGGGCGCACGTCACGGTCCGGTTCGAGCACCGGCGCGCGGATGGAATCACACACCGCATCGGGGTCCGAAATCGGACGGTCGAGTATTGAGATCGCATCGTAGCGCTCAAGATAAGTCGTATCCGGCAGAACCAGATCCGCAAAATTGACCATTTCCGAACGAAAAGCATCGACGACCACAAGAAACGGGATTTTATACTCGCCGTTTTCATCCTTCTGCTTCAGCATCTCACGCGCCCGCGTCGTATTCATGCTCGAGTTCCATGCCATATTCGCCATGAACATCAACAAGGTGTCTATCGGATAAGGATCAGCGTTGACGGCGTTGGTGATCACCATGTGCATCAGGCCGTGGTTCGCAAGCGGCGCCTCCCACGAGTACGCCTTATCGATGCGCAGAGGGTTGCCGTCTTCGTCCACGACCAGATCTTCGGGGCAGGTCGGGAAGCCGAGCGGCGGCGCGTCCAGCGGCTCACCCGGCACCGTGGAGCGTGCCGGCTTCAGCGGCGGCGGCACGTGTTTGGGATAAGGTGCTTTCGCGCGGTGGCCGCCGGGGCAGTCAATCGTGCCGAGTAATATCTGCAACAAATGCAGGGCGCGGCAGGCCTGAAATCCATTCGAATGCGCCGAGATGCCGCGCATCGCATGCATCGAAACCGGGCGCCCGATGAACTTGTCGTGCTTACGTCCCGTCCAGTCAGTCCACTCGCAGTCCACTTCTATCGTCTCCTTGAAAGCGACGTGCGCCATCTCCAGCGCAAGACGTTCAATCGTGCCTGCAGAAACACCGCACACTTCAGTTGCGCGCGCGGGTGAATATTCACCGCTCAAGTAACGCTCGGCCAGTAAAGTAAAAGACGTTTTGACGTGCACGCCCTCGGGCGTGATGAACTCGCCGAACAAGGCCGGCCTGACGCCCTCCGCCATCGCATCGACAAAGACACCGGTCTCCACGTCGCGCACCAGCGGATTGCCGTCAGCGTCGCGATAGAATAAGCCATGCCCCCGCTCACCCGGTTTTTGCACTACCAGATAAGGCGCGTTGGTGTAGCGGATCAGGAATTCCCAGTCGAACAACTCACGCTCGATTAAAACGTGCGCCATTGACAACGCGAGCATGGCGTCGGTCCCCGGCCTGATCGGCACCCACTCATCGGCAATCGCCTGATAGCCGGTACGCACCGGATTGATCGCAACGAACTTGACGCCGCGACGCTTCAGTTTCTCGAGTCCGATCTTTATCGGATTGGAAGAATGATCTTCGGCAACGCCCCACATCACGAAATACTTTGTGCGTTCCCAATCAGGATCGCCAAACTCCCAGAACGAATGCCCCATCGTGTAAAGACCGCCCGCCGCCATATTCACCGAACAAAATCCGCCGTGCGTAGCCCAGTTGAAAGTTCCGAACTGTTGCGCCCACAAACCGGTCAGCGCCTGCATTTGATCGCGCCCGGTAAAATAAGCCAGCTTTTTCGGGTCGGTTTTACGGATTTTGTCGAGCCGCTCAACCAATATGTCGAGTGCGCGCTCCCAAGAAATTTGTTCAAATTCGCCCGCGCCGCGTTCACTCTCCGGCTTTCTCAACAGCGGTTTGCTCAACTTGGCCGGCGACTCCTGCTTCATGATGCCGGCGTTGCCCTTGGCGCAGAGCACGCCCTGATTGACCGGATGTCTGGCATTGCCCTGGATGAAACGGATCTTATTGTCCTCGATCGTCACTTTGATCCCGCAACGACACGCGCACATATAGCAGGTCGTGTACTTGACCTGCTGACGGGCGTGGTCTTCAAACCGGGGCAACCGGCTTTCGGCATGCGCCGAAGCGGTGATGTTCTTGGGCTCAACGGCCATGTCTAAAAGCGATGCTTCAAAGCGGAAACTCAACTGTCATCACTGATACGGCAAATAGCCTCAAAGTCTATAGCGAACTCATCGCTGCGGTCAATAAGACTTTAGTGATAACTCAAGACCCCGTCTTGCACAATACCGCACGGCACGGCACACTTGCATTTTGTCATGCCCTTTCAGTCCGGCCGCTTGCCCATTATGTTTGAATCAAACTTCGTCGAAGGCCGTGTTATCGAAAACAAGCACTGGACCGACCACCTCTACTCACTGCGCATCGAGGCGGAAGCCGCTTCGTTCACGGCCGGGCAATTCGGAAAACTCGCGCTCAACGTTGCCGGAGAACGCGTCGCACGACCATATTCTTTTGTAAACGCACCGCACGAACCGATACTTGAATTCTATTCGTCGATCGTTCCCGGAGGGCCATTGTCATCGCGCCTGGCGGCGCTCAAAAGCGGAAACAAGGTGTGGGTCACCAACAAAGGCTCAGGCTTTCTGGTGCTCGACGAAGTGCCCGAAGCAAAATACCTGTGGTTGCTGTCAACCGGTACTGCAATCGGCCCGTTTCTTTCAATCCTGAAAACCGCCGAACCGTGGCGACGCTTCGAGCGCATCGTATTGATCCACGCCGTGCGCCATGTCAAAGAGCTGTCTTATCGCAACATCATCGCGCAGCTTGAGAAAGAACATTCCGGCCGCTTCGCAATAATCCCGTTCGTCAGCCGTGAACAGACCGACTTTGCCGTGCACGGCAGAATTCCCGCCGCGATCGAAGACGGCTCGCTGGAGAAACACGCGAACATGCCGTTTAGCGATGACACCCAGGTAATGATCTGCGGCAACCCGGGCATGGTGAAAGACTCGACCGCTGTGCTCGAGGCCAAAGGCCTCAAAAAGAACCGCCGCCGTACGCCGGGACATATCACGGTTGAGCGGTACTGGTAAAATCAGGACAAATGGATCAACCCGAAATCGTCAAATTGCTCATCTCCACTTTTCGACGCCCCGCCCGCAACTGTCAAATCCACCGAAAACTCCGGTGCCACAAACTGCTCAACGGCCTCGGCGATCACCCCCACGCATTCGTTCCCGACCCATCACGAGACGCCAGATACCCACTGAACGCGCACAGCTTATCCTCTATCACTCTTTTCCAGAAAACTCAGCAATTTCAACTTCCGGACGCTTGTAGAACCATCATACGACCGCGTTCTTGAATTAATGAAGAAACCGAAACCATCGCTGCACCGGTTTCCTGAAGAAATGAGCAGAAATTTCCATCCGGCGATGCAGATGATCGGTGCAAAATGCAACGGGAACGCCACTGAAATGGTGTCATCAGCGTAATTCGCAGCGCGGCAACTGACGACACGGTCGGTCTGCCCATACCCCGCAAGACCGGCGGGCCAAGCTAAACATCGACTTTTCGCCGCAACAACTCCCCTTTCAGTTTGAGGTAGATCAAGCTCGAAACAATTCTGCAATAAGAACGCAAGAACAGGATCATGCGCAGCATCTTCCAGTATTTAATACTTTTTATATTGTTGCGGCGACGCAAGGCTTCCTTTATAATGGCACGGCAATGATCAGTGATGTCCCGCAAGATGACATGCAACCGTGAGCTCGGCAAAACAATCGGCGCATTGCGGTATTCCTCATACAGACGCGGGCTGTTGTCTATTTCCCTGACCCTTTCCACCACGTCGTCAAAGGTCTCGTAGTCGTGGCAATTGACGAACGCTTCGGGGTTGAAGTATTCCGCAACCCGCGGACACCCCCAGTAGATGGGAATACTGCCCGTGAAAAATGCGTGCCAGATCTTCTCGGTCAGGTAATTTTCAGCCGAAGCATGTTCAAAGGCGATGGTGAATTTGTAATTTGCCAGAAAGTCCAGTTTTGCCGGCCATCTTCTTTTGGGAGCCTCTTCGGGTATCGGCGGCATGTTGTTGAGGCTTGCGCCTGGACAGTCCACTTTTTTATATTGCGCCAGCAACTTGCAAAAATCCCGGCGCACTTTAGTGGATTCAATATAATCGTTTGAATAGACGAAGTTGCAAAACCGCGTTTTGGGGGTCTCGAGCAGCTTTTCAATTTCTTCGCTTTTCTCTCCTCCAAATACATAAGCCAGCCGCGAAGGGACTGACGGCACTATCCACGCGCAGTTTTTCCCATCCGTGGGGTTGTAGGAAAAGGAAAAATCCGTGGGGGGGTGGGGGGGCATATTTTCACCGCTGACACCAACCAGTACCGATTTCCAACCGAACCGTCGCCACATCAACAAGATTTCCTTATACAATTTCAACGGGTTCCCTCCATATTGCACAAAAACGATATCCGGGGCACGTTCCCGAAGAATATACTCGTATTGTTTGGGAAAGTACACCCGAACAAAGAAATCCGGAAACTGACCCCGCCAGTTGGAATCAAAATAAATCGGCGGCAGGTCGGACATTCGGGTATCGCCAGTCATCCAGGATAACCTCCTTGCCTTATTGCAGCGACCTTTAATCTCAGTTTGATATAAATCATCTTGCAAACAGTTTTTATAAGTTGTGGTGAAATTTTATAATGGGACATACAGAACAGGATCATGCGCGGCAGCTTCCAGTATTTAATGCCTTTTTCATTGCGGCGACGCAAGGCTTCCTTCGTGATGGCACGGCAATGATCGGTGATGTCCCGCGAGATAACATGCAGCCGTGAGCTCGGCAAAACAATCGGCGCATTGCGGTATTTCTCATACAGACGCAGGCTGTTGTCTATCTCCCTGACCCTTTCCACGGCGTCTTCAAAGGTCCTGTAATCGTGGCAATTGACGAACGCTTCGGGGTTGAAGTATTCCGCAACCCGCGGACACCCCCAGTAGATGGGAATGCTGCCTGTGAAAAAAGCGTGCCAGATCTTCTCGGTCAGGTAATGTTCAGCCGAAGTGTGTTCAAAAGCGATGGTGAATTTGTAATCTTTCAGAAAGTTTAATTTTAGCGACCAATCACTTCTGAGAGTCTCCCGGGGCATCCGCCACATGTTGTTAAGGCTTGGGCCCGGACAATCCACTTTTTTATATTGCGCCAGCAATTTGCAGAAATCCCGGCGCACTTTGGTTTCACGATAGTCGTCTGAATAGACGAAGTTGCAAAACCGCGTTTTGGGGGTCTTGATCAGCTTTTCGATCTCTTCGCTTCGCTTTCCCCCAAACAGGTATACCGTCCGTGAAGGGCTTGACGGCATTATCCACGCACAGTTTTTCCCGCCCGTCGGGTTGAAGGAAAAGGAAAAATCCGCGTAGTGGGGTGGAGCCAAATTTTCATAACTGACAACGATCAGTACCGGTTTCCAGCCGAACCGCCATCTCAACGGCAAGACTTTCCTATAAGCCCCTTCCTCCCATATCCGCTGGCACAGCATGAAAACGATATCCGGATCGCGCTCCCGGAAAATATATTCGTACTGTTCAGGAAAGTACTGAAAAACAGCGCGCCTCGGAAACCAGCCTCGCCAGTCGAAGCTAGAATCGTAACTAAAATAAATCGGCGGCAGGTCGGACATTCGGGTATCGCCAGTCATCCAGGATAACCTCCTTGCCTTATTGCAGCGACCTTTAATCTCAGTTTGATATAAATCATCTTGCAAACAGTTTTTATAAGTTGTGGTGAAATTTTATAATGGGACATACAGAACAGGATCATGCGCGGCAGCTTCCAGTATTTAATGCCTTTTTCATTGCGGCGACGCAAGGCTTCCTTCGTGATGGCACGGCAATGATCGGTGATGTCCCGCGAGATAACATGCAGCCGTGAGCTCGGCAAAACAATCGGCGCATTGCGGTATTTCTCATACAGACGCAGGCTGTTGTCTATCTCCCTGACCCTTTCCACGGCGTCTTCAAAGGTCCTGTAATCGTGGCAATTGACGAACGCTTCGGGGTTGAAGTATTCCGCAACCCGCGGACACCCCCAGTAGATGGGAATGCTGCCTGTGAAAAAAGCGTGCCAGATCTTCTCGGACAGGTAATGTTCAGCCGAAGTGTGTTCAAAAGCGATGGTGAATTTGTAATCTTTCAGAAAGTTTAATTTTAGCGACCAATCACTTCTGAGAGTCTCCCGGGGCATCGGCGACATGTTGTTAAGGCTTGGGCCCGGACAATCCACTTTTTTATATTGCGCCAGCAATTTGCAGAAATCCCGGCGCACTTTGGTTTCACGATAGTCGTCTGAATAGACGAAGTTGCAAAACCGCGTTTTGGGGGTCTTGATCAGCTTTTCGATCTCTTCGCTTCGCTTTCCCCCAAACAGGTATGCCGTCCGTGAAGGGCTTGACGGCATTATCCACGCACAGTTTTTCCCGCCCGTCGGGTTGAAGGAAAAGGAAAAATCCGCGTAGTGGGGTGGAGCCAAATTTTCAGAACTGACAACGATCAGTACCGGTTTCCAGCCGAACCGCCATCTCAACGGCAAGACTTTCCTATAAGCCATTTCCTCCCATATCTGCCTGCCCTGCATGAAAACGATATCCGGATCGCGCTCCCGGAAAATATATTCGTACTGTTCAGGAAAGTACTGAAAAACAGCGCGCCTCGGAAACCAGCCTCGCCAGTCGAGGCTAGAATCGTAACTAAAATAAATCGGCGGCAGGTCGGATGTTCGGGCGTCGTCAATCATCCGGGGCAGCCCCTTTACCTTACCTTCTTTACCTTCTTTGCAACAGCTCTTGTTTGAAGTTTAAAGTTGCGGGAAAATAGTCTTCCTCTATTACATGAAAGTCAGTCGGCAACCCTGTACTGTCCGCGTCAAAGTCTATCACAATTAAAATGGGAATTATTTACAATAGTCCCTAAACATCATCAAACATCATCGCGGCGTTGCTCGTAAGTCTCGTCCGTGAGAAACCATTTGCCCTCGCCACCTTCCGCCCTGCTCTTGCGGTATGCCTTGCCGGTGTTTTCAAGTTCTCGCAATGCGTTTCACACGTACCCGTCGTTTGGCTTGTCGCCGCGATACAAGCCTAGTGCGCGACCTATCTCGGCAGGTGTAATCCCGCCTGAACACGCTTTTGAAGCGCCGACCATTGAGGAGTGGCTGATCAAAGAATTGAAACCCGAGAGAAACAAATACGGTTTGCGGGACAGTTCCTGAAAGGAGCCCATCAAAGAGTTGACCTTCCGGACAGCGCGACCAACAAAGTTTCACCCGGGAAAACAAATGCGTTTCAAGACGTCGCGACAATCCTGTTCTCAATCCGCCCGATCTTCTCAATTTCGCACTCGACCACGTCGCCGGGACACAGATACTCCGGCGGCGTTCGCGCATAACCGACGCCGCTCGGAGTGCCCGTTGCGATAATATCGCCGGCTTCGAGTCCGGGGCTTCTTGAAATGCAGGAAATCACCGTCGCGACATCAAAGATCTGCGACGCGGTCGAATCATCCTGCTTTGCTTCGCCGTTGACACGGCATTTCAGGTTCAACGCCTGCGGATCCGGAATTTCGTCGGCGGTGATGATAGCGGGGCCCATCGGGCACGCGCGCGGCAGGCTTTTGGCAAGATAAAACTGCTTGTGGCGCTTTTGCATCTCGCGCGCGGTGATGTCGTTGATCACCACGTAGCCGAACACATGGTCGAGCGCGTCACCGGGCGCCACTTTGTGTCCCGCGCGCCCGATCACGACGCCCAATTCAACTTCCCAGTCCATCTTGTCCGAGATCTCGGGGTCATACGGCACGTCGTCAAACGGTCCCGCAACGCACGACGCCGCCTTGGTGAACATGATCGGATACTTCGGGCGGTCATCGGTGACCGCCGTTTTCTTTGTCTCCTGCACGTGATCGGAATAATTCCAGCCCATGCAGATCACGTTCTGCCGCGGACGCGGGATCGGCGCCATCAATTGCACATCGCCGACCGCAACCCTGATGTCATCGCCGGCGGCGGCGATCGAGGCGGCGAACGCCTTCAATCCGCCGGCGCCGGCGTCGATCAGCGACAACATGTCCGGGAGGCGCCCGTCCCAGACGGGGGCGAGCGCCGGCAACGCCACACGCTCACCGTCAAGCGCGCCGATGCAGACTTTATTTCGGTAGCGGCAGGTGACTAATCTCATCAGTATTCCCCCTGTTACGTTGGCCGAAGCCGATATTGTGCATTCGCCTCAAGGCGTTATTTCATAGAACATACCAAATTGCGGCTGTCGTTTACACTACCAATTTAAGACCGGTTTCACCTTGTTCAGGAGGATGCGTCATCACGCCGACCGACAATGCCCGACTGCAACCATTCAACCGCACTGCACCGGCAAATGTGCTTCACGATCGCCGTCTGCCTTGTTTGCGTCGGCGCCGCGACCGCGCAACCACCGACACCGCCAGCCGCACCGGTCGTCACCGCCGAAGTCATCCGCGACAGGATCCAGGTCACACTTCAATTCAGCGGCACCCTGATCAGCCGCCGCGACGCGGCGCTGTCGGCGGAAACCGACGGGCGCATGACCGAACTCGCGCTGATCGGCACACGCTTTGAAACAGGCGACGTCATCGCACGCCTCGACGATACATTGCTGCAACAAATACTCGCGGAGAACCGAGCCGCCGCACAAAGCCGGCACGCGCGCATCAAGTTTCTCGAGAACGAAGTCAAACGCCTCAGCAAACTCGCCGAAAACAACAACGCGGCGATCAGCCTGCTCGAACAAACGCAATCCGATCTCGACGTCGCCCGCAGCGAACTCGTTGCGGCACAGGCGCGCGCCGCGCAGACCGAAGAGAAAATACGCCGCATGAGAATATCCGCGCCCTTCGACGGCGTGATCAGCACGGTACATACCGAGATCGGCGAATGGGTGTCGGCGGGCGACGCCATCGTCAATCTGGTGAACATCGACTCTCTCGAAATTGAAACGCACGTCTCCGCCGACGTTCTGCCGTACATCAATATCGGCGACCGCATTAAAGTTGAAGTCGGAGGCGATCTTCACGAAACCGAACTGCACACCATCGTGCCCATCGGCGACAGAACCTCGCGGCTGTTTGAACTGCGCCTGAGGTCGCACGCGGTGACCGGGCAGCCGGGTTTGCCGGTTCGGGTTTCAGTCCCTGCCGCCGCGTCCCGCAACAGCTTATTGATACCCGAAGACGCGCTGGTGATCCGCCACGACGGCGTCAGCGTATTTCGCATTGAGGAAGATATGACGGCGTCGCGCATTCCGGTGAAAACCGGCTTGTCCACCGACAGCGGGCTGATTGAAATAAACGCCCCGCTTGAGGTGGGCGACAAGGTCGTGATCCGTGGCGGCGAACGTCTGCGTCATGGCTCGCCGGTGCGCCTGGTGCCGCCCGCCAATGGCAACGAAAGCGCGCAATGAAAGCAACCCGGGCGATTCTGGATAACCCGATCGCGGGTTACGTTGTGCTGGCGCTCGCCGCCATCTTCGGCGGTATCGCGCTTAGCAAACTGCCGGTGCAACTGACGCCGGAGGTGCAGAAAGCGGAAATCACGATCACCACGCCTTGGCGCGCCGCCACCCCTGAAGAGATCGAATCCGAGATCATCGAGCCTCAGGAGGACGCGCTCAAGAGCCTACCGGGCGTCACGCAGATGCTGTCCGAAGCGCAGCGCGGGCAGGGCCTGTTGACCTTGACTTTTGAACTCGGCTTCAGCCTCGAACGCGCGCTGATTGAAGTACTCAACGGGCTGAACCGCGTGCCCTCCTATCCGGTGGATGCCGACGAACCCATCCTGAGCACCGTCGGCCAAAGCAGCCGCCCAATCGCCTGGTTCATCATCAAGCCGCTGCCCGGTAACGACAACGACATCGCCGACTATCAGTATCTGGTGGAAGAGATCGTCCAGACGCGCTTCGAGCGCATTCATGGCGTGTCTCAATCAAACGTGCACGGCGCGACCGAAGAGGAAGTGCGCATCACGATAGACCCGTATAAGGCCGCGAGCCTCGGCATCCTGCTGCCGGAAGCTGCCGCGCACATCGGCGGTCAGGAAGATATTGCGGGCGGCACCAAGGACGTCCGCAAGCGCGCTTACAACCTCCGCTTCCTCGGCGGCTACGATGCCGACAACCTCTCCGAGATGATACTCGAGTGGCGCGACCGGCGTCCGGTCAGACTGCGCGACATCGCCGATATTGAAGTCCGCACGGCCGACCGCAAGACTTTCGTCATCAACAACGGCGACCTTTCCATCGCCGTCAATGCCTCGCGCGAGGCGGGCGTCAACGTCATCGAGACCATGAATCAACTGCAGATCGCGGCGCGTGAACTCGCCGAAGGGCCGCTCAAGCGCGCCGGACTGAGCCTCAAGCAGGTATATGACGAAACGCTTTACATAAAAGACGCGATCGTGCTGCTGTTCACCAGCCTCGGCATCGGCGTGTTGCTCGCCGGCGGCGTTTTATGGTGGTTCGTGCGGCGGCTGCGGATGACGCTAATCGTCGCCGTCAGCATTCCGATCTCGCTGTTCGCAGCACTGATCACGCTCAAACTCACCGGTCGCACACTGAACACTATCTCGCTCGCGTCGCTCGCGCTCGCGGTGGGCATGGTACTCGACGCATCCATCATCGCGATCGAGAATATCCTGCGTCTGCGTGCGAACGGACGCCCCCTGTACGAAGCCGCGCTTGCCGGCATCAGCCAGATCAAAGGCGCATTGATCGCCTCAACCGCGACGACAATCGCGATCTTCCTGCCGATCCTTCTGCTTGAAGACGAAGCCGGGCAACTGTTCGCCGATCTCGCGGTCGGCCTATCGGCGGCAATTCTGATGTCGCTGTTCGCCGCGTTGATCATCGTGCCCGGACTCAGCCACGAATGGCTCAAACACGAGGCGATTGAAGACCGCCTCACCCCCGTATGGGAACGCTGGACCGACAAGTTGATGCGGTTCACCGCCGACACGAAACGAAGGCGCCGCGTAGTCGCGCTGCTGTTCATCGTGCCGGCGGCGCTGAGCCTGCTGCTGATACCGAAAGCCGATTACCTGCCGGCGGGCAGCCGCAACCTGGTCTTCGCCTACCTGCTGCCGCCGCCCGGCATGAATGTTGACACCATTGAAAAAGAAATGGGTAATGTGATCGCAGAAAAACTTGCGCCGTACATGACAGGTGAAAAAACACCGCAGGTCAGTCAGTATTTTTTCGTCGTGTTCCCACGGGGCGCATTCATGGGGGCGCGCGCGGAACACGCCGACGAAGCGGATGAACTCGTGCCGCTGATAAACAACCTGTTTCAGGATTTTCCAGACACGCTCGCGTTCGCAAGACGTGCCTCCCTGTTCAGCCGCGGCAATACACGCACTGTCGAAATGAATCTGCAAAGCCGCAATATTGAAAGCCTGCTTGATGCGGGCTTCACCGCTTACGGCCTGATCACGCAGGCGCTGCCCGGCGCGCGCATCAGGCCGCGCCCGGGTCTCGAACTGGCGGAGCCGCAATTGTTGCTGTCGCCCGTCGAGGAACGCATCGCCGAAGCCGGCTGGACGCGGAATAAAGTCGGCATGATCGTGCGCGCAACCGGTGAAGGCTTGTTCGTGACCGACTATTTTGACGGCGACCAGCGTCTCGACATCATCGCGCGCATCGAGGGCTGGAACACACCGGAAGAACTTACGGCGATCCCGCTGGCGACACCCAACGCCGGAGTTTTGCCGCTGGGCGAGTTGGCCTCGATCAGCCGCACCGCGGGACCCGATCGCATCCGCCGTCTTGACCGTCGGCGCACAATCACGCTTGAAGTCATCGCACCGCCGGATATGTCGCTCGAAAAGACTTTGTCGGCGCTGCAACAGAAAGTCGAGCCAACGCTGTATCGGCAACTGCCCACGGACGCCTCGATCACTTACACCGGCAGTGCCGACAAACTCAAAACTGCACTGTCGGGTATGGCCGGCGCATTCACATTCGCCATCGCCATTCTGTATCTGCTGATCTCAGTGCTGTTCCGCTCTTTCCGCGACAGCTTGCTCGTGATCGTCAGTCTGCCGCTCGCAACCGTCGGCGGCATTGCGATGCTGCAATTCCTGAACCTGTTCACGTTCCAGCCGATGGACCTGCTGACCATGATCGGATTTGTCATTCTGCTCGGGCTGGTCGTGAACAACGCGATCCTGCTGGTGCACCAGACGCGCGCCGCGGAGCGCACGGGCGAAACACGCACGCAGGCGGTGCGCCAAGCGATACGGTTGCGACTGCGGCCGATTCTAATGAGCACGTCAACCAGTTTGTTCGGAATGTTGCCGCTGCTGCTCGCTCTCGGCGCAGGCTCCGAGCTGTACCGCGGCATGGCGGCGGTGATCATCGGCGGGCTGCTCGTGAATACACTGTTCACGCTGATCCTGCTGCCGAGCCTGTTGCAGATGAATCTGCCGGGACGAATGGTAACTGATAAACAAACTTAAGGGTAAGCTTTCCCCATAAAAGAAGACCGTCACCAGATGGCCCAAGCGGGCACAGAATAAGCTCCCCGTTAATCAGGGTTCGCGTGACCCGCGCTGAATACTTGGAAAGATCCTTTCGTCGTTTCCCGATAAAAAGCAAGCTTCTGATCTTCCTCTTGCCATTGCCCAAAAACCTCCATGGCTTCGCGGACACCTGGCCGAGATAGTGCTTCTTCAAGCATAGCGCCGTGATTTTCTGCACGCGCGGAAACATGCTTTTGGGGACCATTCATGATTTTTCCTGATCAATTGCGCCCGTTTCAGCATTATCACATGAGTAGCTGGGGAAACATATAACTGTAGTATGGAAATCACGCCCACTGAGAGGCATATTATTGACTTAATAAGCAGATTCAGCGAGTTTCTGTGCTGAGGTAAGTGCCCCCTCAGCGTGCCGCATTATGCCGGCCCCAGCGGAATGTCGAGGATCAGCCATCCTCCAAACAAAACCAGCCACCCCAGCCCGATCGCCAGAGAGTACGGCAGCATCACGGCGAGCAGCGTGCCGATACCCGCCCGCTTGTCGTATTGCTGCAGGAAGGCCACGACCAGCGCGAAGTACGGCATTAACGGCGTCAAAACGTTGGTCGTGCTGTCGCCGATGCGGTAAGCCGCCTGCGTCGCCTCGGGGTTGATGCCCGCGAGATGGAACATCGGGATGAAGATCGGGGCAAGCAGCACCCATTTCGCCGACGCGCTGCCGATCATCAGATTGATGGTCGCTGCGAGCAGGGTGAATATGATCAGAATGGCGCTGCCCGGCAAATCGAGACTGCGCAGCCACTCGGCACTGTGCACGGCGCTGATCAGGCTGAGGTTGGTCCAGTTGAAGTAGTTCACCGCCTGCGCCGCAAAGAACATCAACACGATGTATCCCGCCATCGTTCGCATACTGTTTTCCATGCCCGCGATCGCGCCATGTTCGCGGGTAAACCGTCCGGCAGCGCGCCCGAAGATCCAACCTGCGAGGCCCGCGTATAAAGTGATGATCACAACAATCCCCTTGACGAAAGGCGACGACGCGATGCCGCCGTCCGCCGCCCTGAGCACGCCGTCCCCGGGCCACAATGCTGCAACCAGCAGGGCGACGAACAGCAAAGTGAACCAGCCGGTGCGGCGCAAACCGCGTCGCTCAGCGGCAGTCAGTTCATGCGCGTTTGACATCGTGACCGGCAGCGCATCCGAATGGTATTCACCAAGCCGCGGTGCGACCACACGCTCGGTCACCCAGGCGCCGATCAACGCCACCACCGGCGTCGAAACCAGCATGAAGTAATAGTTGCTCACCGCACTGACTTCGTAATCTGCAACCAGCAACTGCATCGCTGACGTCGAAATACCCGCGAGCAGCGGGTCGAGCGGCCCGATCAGCAGGTTGGCGCTGAACCCCGCGCTGACGCCTGCAAAAGCCGCCGCGATGCCGGTGATCGGATGACGTCCCGCGACCATGAACAGCGTGCCCGCGAGCGGGATCAACACGACATAACCGACATCGGCGGCAAGGCTCGAAAGAACGCCCGCGAGCACAACCGAAAAACTCAGCAACGCAGGCGGCATACGCAAGATCAACAAACGCAGTGCCGCCGATAAAAGCCCCGATTCCTCGGCGATGCCGAAACCGAGTATCGCAACCAGCACAATGCCGACCGGCGCAAAGTGGATGAAATTGCCGACCGCCTCGACAATGATACGGTGCAGCCCAGCAACACTAATCAGGTTCACCGCCACAATGGTATCGCCGCTGACCGGATGCGCTGCCGACAGGTCCAGCGCCGCGCACAACCACGACAGCGGCGGGATCAAAACGCACAATGCGATGAACAGCACCGCCGGATGCGGCAGGCGATTGCCGAAAACTTCAATGCGATCGAGGAAGGACATCAGGAATTATCTTTTGCGGACACCCTTATAATAAGCGGAGTATAAACAGGATAAGCGGCACCGTTTCTTGAATCTCTTGAAAATTTCCTCCTCCTCACACCTGCTTGAAGGCGTTCGCTATGCCCGCTCGCCGAATGCCGACGAACGCCCGCCGGAAACACAACCCGATCTGATCGTGATCCACAGCATCAGCCTGCCGCCCGGACGTTTCGGCGGGCCGGGGGTTGAGCAGTTGTTCACCAATACCCTGCAAGCCGACGAACACCCTTATTACCGCGAAGTGGCGCAGTTGAAAGTGTCCGCCCACGTATTTATCAGGCGCGACGGCGGGATGATCCAGTTCGTGCCGTTTGACAAGCGTGCATGGCACACCGGCGAATCGTGTTTTGAAGGGCGCACAAACTGTAACGACTTTTCCGTCGGGATTGAACTCGAAGGATGTAACGCGACGGCTTATGAGACGACGCAGTACCGGCAACTCGCAGCATTGGTGACGGCGCTGGCGGACACCTACCTCGGCTTTAGCACGCGACGGGTGGTCGGGCATTGCGACATTGCGCCGGGGCGCAAGACCGACCCCGGCCCCTTGTTCGACCGCGACTTCATGCGCTTCAGCAACGGCACGCGATGAACGCCGCAATGAACATTGACAAGGCGGCGACGCGGCTGGCCGACGGCGGAGGCATCCCCCTGCTCGGTACAGGCCGGCGCGTCGGTCTTGAAAGGGAGGCCCTGCGCGTCGGCACGGATGCATCAATCGCGCGCACGCCGCATCCGCCGGTGCTCGGCTCGGCGCTGACACACCCGCACATTACGACCGACTACTCTGAATCCCTGCTCGAGTTGATCACGCCGCCGTTGCCGGGCAACGAAGCGGCGATCATTTTTCTCGAAGATATCCAGACTTATATCTACCACCATCTCGATAATGAAATCCTGTGGGCAAACAGCATGCCGTGCGTGATGAAAGGCGACGACAACATCCCGCTGGCACGTTACGGCGACTCCAACATCGGGCGCATGAAAACCATTTACCGACGCGGCCTGGGGTACCGCTACGGACGCAGTATGCAGACGATTGCGGGTGTGCATTTCAACTATTCGTTCAATCCGCAACTGTGGCCTTGTCTGAGCGAAGCGGGGTTTCCGAACGCGGCGCGGGAACGGCCCGAAAGAGCGTTCCGATCGCAAGGCTACATGGCGCTGCTTCGTAACCTGCTGAAGGTCGGGTGGGTGATTCCATACTTGTTCGGCACTTCCCCGGCGGTCTGCAAAGCGTTCGCAAGCACCTCCGAGCACCTGAGCGTTTTTGATGAAACGACGCTGTTCGGGCCCGGCGCGACCTCGCTGCGCATGGGCGACATCGGCTACCAGAACAACCAGGAATCTGAAGCCGGTATCATTGAAGTCTCTTATAACAGCCTCGATGAATACGTTGACAGCCTGAAGCGGGCGGTGACCACGCCACACGAGCGCTATCGGCAGTTCGGCGTCAAGGTGGATGGCACATTTCGACAGTTGAACGCCAGTATCCTGCAAATAGAAAACGAGCACTATGCGACCGCGAGGCCGAAGCACCGCAGTCGCAGGGGCGAAATGCCTCTGCTCGCGCTGCACAACGGCGGCGTCGAATACGTTGAACTGCGTTCTCTGGACGTCGGTGCATTTGATCAGGCGGGCGTCAATTCCCGGCAACTGGATTTTCTGGAAGCGTTGTTCTTGTTCTGCCTGCTTGCAGACAGTCCGCCGCTTGACGCGCGCGACCGCCGCGAGAACAAACACAACGAAGTCACGACCGCACACGAGGGCCGGACGAAGGGGCTGAAACTGAGTTGCGCCGGGCGCGAAAGAGCCTTGTCGGAATGGGGCCGCGATCTGTGCGACCGCATGACGCCTGCGTGCGAGCTGCTCGACCTGGCAAACGTCACCGACCGTTACAGCCGAACGCTCGCCGAGCAGGCGCAGTTGTTTGACGACCCCGAAGCGACGCCCGCGGCAAGAGTGATCGGGGAGATGCGCAGCAACGGGGAAAGCTTCGTCGCCTTCGCCAACCGCAAGTCTCGTGAATTCGGGGAGTATTTCAAGTCGCGTCCACCCGATGATGCGCAATTGCAACGGTTCGACAAGCTCGCCGAGATGTCCGACAAGGAACGGGCGGAAATTGAAGCCGCCGATCGCCTCTCTCTTGACGAGCACATCGCCGACTACTTTTCACAATTGTCGGCGCTCAACGGGACGGATACGCAATGAGCCCGGCTGTATCAAAAGTACCCGCCGGGGAGCGGCTGATCTTCGCGCTGGATTTCCCAAGCGGCAAACAGGCACTGAACATGGTTGAACATCTCGCCGATACCGTGCGCTTCTACAAGGTCGGCCTTGAATTGTTCGCCTCCGGCGACGGTTGGCTGACGGTCGAACGGCTGTTGCGCGCCGGCAGGAAAGTTTTTCTGGACCTGAAACTGTTTGATGTGCCGCAAACCGTGGCCGCCGCGACGGCGCGCATACGCGACAGCGGCGCGACCTTCGTCACCGTACACGGTAATGACGCAATGCTGAAGGCGGCGGCGCGTGAGAAAGGCGATGCCCTCAAGGTGCTGGCGGTAACGGCGCTGACCAGTCTCGACCGCAACGATCTCAAGGATCTCGGTTTCCAGTGCAACGTTGAACAACTGGTGCTGTCGCGCGCGCGCCGCGCTCTCGAACTGGGCTGCGACGGTGTCGTGTCGTCGGGCCTTGAAGCGCGTGCGTTGCGCGACGCTTTCGGCGACCGCCTGATCGTCGTCGCGCCCGGCATCCGTCCGGTTGACAATACCGACGACCAAAAGAGAACGGTGAACATTGCACAGGCGTTTCAAAACGGCGCCGACTACGTTGTCGTAGGCCGCCCGATCCGCCTCGCCGACGACCCGTGCGCCGCCGCCACCGCGATCCAGAAAACGATCGCGGGTCTGTAAACAAACTGCTGAAATGTGTCCGGAATCCCGTGTGCCGGCAATGCAGGGAATCCACCCATACAAGATATAAGCACCCGGACGGATCTTTATTGCATCTGTTTGCGATACAGCGACAATATCCGCTCGTCGAAGCACACGAAATAAACATCCGGCCGGTAGTCAGGCTCAGCGCACAGATACTCGCGTACGGCAGCGACCGCAACGGCGACCGCTTGCTCCACCGGATAACCGTACGCGCCGCAACTGATCGCTGAAAACGCGATGCTCTGCACCCCCGCCTCGCGCGCGACGGTCAGCGAGTTGCTATAACACGCGGCGAGCAACCCGGGTTCGCCTTCGCCGCCGCCGCGCCACACCGGCCCGACGGTATGAATCACATGGCGCGCCGCGAGACGGTACCCGCCGGTAATTCTGGCTTCGCCCGTACCACAGCCACCCAGCGCACGGCACTCCGCGAGCAGCCCGGAGCCGGCAGCCCGGTGGATCGCGCCATCAACACCGCCTCCGCCCAGCAGTGAGCGGTTCGCCGCATTGACGATCGCATCGACTTCAAGCGCCGTGATATCCCCCTGCACCGCCGTTATCCGCCCCATTTATCCAATTCCCCACTTTTCGGCCAATCCGGGAACTCCCATTCTGCTTCTGCCTTGACTTTACGGCAATCGCCCCTATTATTAGCACCCCCGCACGGTGAGTGCTAAAACACCTTTATGAATGTCGGCACTGCGGGGGTTAAGCATAATCAATTGATATTCAAGTGGTTTTAGGAGGGAACATGAAACTTCACCCACTGCACGACCGCGTCGTCGTGAAACGCATGGAAGAGGAAAGGACCAGTCCCGGGGGCATCGTGATCCCCGACAACGCCGCCGAAAAGCCGATGCGGGGCGAGATTATCGCCATCGGCAACGGCAAGATCCTGGAAAACGGAGAACGACGCCCGCTCGACGTGAAAACGGGCGATATCGTTTTATTCGGCAAATACTCCGGGACCGAAGTGAAGTTGGACGGTGACGAACTGGTCGTCATGCGCGAAGACGACATCATGGCCGTTATCAAGTAAACGGCATTTACTTAACAAAAACACTGAGGGAGCAGAACAATGAGTGCAAAAGACGTTAAGTTCAGCCAGGATTGCCGCCGGCGCATGGTTGCCGGCGTCAATATACTCGCCAACGCCGTCAAAGTGACGTTGGGGCCGAAGGGCAAGAACGTCGTGCTGGAAAAATCTTTCGGCGCACCGACGGTTACCAAAGACGGCGTATCGGTGGCGAAAGAAATTGAGCTGAAAGACAAATTCGAGAACATGGGGGCCCAGATGCTGAAGGAAGTCGCCTCGCAGACTTCGGACGTCGCCGGCGACGGCACGACAACTGCGACGGTGCTGGCTCAGGGCATCATCCGCGAAGGCATGAAAGCCGTTGCGTCGGGCATGAACCCGATGGACCTCAAGCGCGGCATCGACCTGGCCTCGGTCAGAGCGGTTGAAGTGCTCAAGGGCATGTCGAAACCCTGCGCTGACAGCAAGTCAATCGCTCAAGTCGGCAGCATCTCGGCCAATTCAGACCCGTCCATCGGCGAGATCATTGCCGAAGCGATGAACAAAGTCGGCAAGGAAGGCGTGATTACGGTCGAGGACGGCACCGGTCTCGAAAACGAACTCGATGTTGTCGAGGGGATGCAGTTTGACAGAGGCTATCTGTCGCCCTACTTCATCAACAACCAAGACAGCATGAGCGCCGAACTCGAGGAGCCGTACATCCTGCTGCACGACAAGAAGATCTCGAACATCCGCGATCTTCTGCCGGTGCTCGAAGCGGTGGCCAAATCCGGCAAGCCGTTGCTGATCATAGCCGAGGACGTTGAAGGGGAAGCCTTGGCGACGCTGGTGGTCAACACGATCCGCGGGATTGTCAAAGTGGCCGCAGTGAAAGCGCCCGGCTTTGGCGACCGCCGTAAAGCCATGCTTGAAGACATCGCGACACTCATCGGCGGCACGGTCATTTCCGAAGAAGTCGGTTTGTCGCTGGAAAAATGCTCGCTCGATGATCTCGGCAACAGCAAGCGCGTGACGATCTCCAAAGAAAACACCACGATCGTTGACGGCAACGGCAAGTCCGACGCGATCAAAGGCCGCATTGAGCAGATCCGCGCGCAAATTGAGGAGGCGACCTCCGATTACGACAAGGAGAAGCTGCAAGAGCGCATGGCCAAGCTCGCCGGCGGCGTCGGGGTCATCAAAGTGGGGGCCGCCACCGAGGTCGAGATGAAAGAAAAGAAAGCGCGGGTCGAGGACGCTCTGCACGCGACGCGGGCTGCGGTTGAGGAAGGCGTCGTGCCGGGCGGTGGCACCTCACTGATACGCGCCATCGAGGGCATCCCCAACCTCAAGAGCGACAATCACGACCAGAACGTCGGCATCAATATTCTGCGCCGTGCGATGGAAGACCCTTTCCGTCAGATCGTCGCAAACGCCGACGAGGAGGACTCGGTGATCCTCAGCCAAGTGAAAGGCAAAGACACCCAGCACGGCTACAACGCCGCGACGGGTGAGTTCGGCAACATGACCGAAATGGGCATCATTGACCCGACCAAAGTGACACGCACCGCGTTGCAAAATGCGTGCTCGGTGGCGGGCCTGATGATCACGACCGAAGCAATGATCGCCGAACTGCCCAAAGAGCCGGAACCGGCGCCCGGCGGCGGCATGGAAGGCATGGGCGGTATGGGCGGCATGATGTAAGCGCGTCCGCTCGCCCGCACCGCTGGAAAAGCCCTGCTTCGGCAGGGCTTTTTTCAATCGTCGAGATCGCGCCCGCGGAACTCGCCCTCGAGTATGTCGGGGCGACGACCCCGCCGCTTCCCCCGCACAAACCTGAAGCCGTGGCCGGCGCCGGATCCGGGACCTGAAAACACCGCGTGCCGCACGATGTAATGCACCATCCACATTCGGCTGGTACGCAGCAAGCACAAGAACCCAACGCCGTCGGTAAAGAATCCCGGCGTCAGCAACAACGCTCCGCCAAGCAGCAGGATGACGCCTTCGAGCAACTCAAACGCCGGCAGTTCACCGCGGGCCGCAGCGCCGCGGAATCGTGCCAGCGTGCTCAAACCCTGCACACGCAACATCCCGACGCCGACGACCGCTGTCAGCACGACCGCAAAAATGGTCGGCACGGCCCCGATCGCTCCCCCGACCTTGATAAACAGGTAAATCTCGAGCAGGGGGGTCAGAATGAACAGCAGGATGAACAGCATGTTCGACCGGGTAAAACCCGCCGGCAACCTTACGCCGCACCGGGAGAATGAACAGGTTCGCGCAGCATATAGCCCGGCAGTGCTTTCACTTCTTCCGATTCCCGATGTCGCCGGAAACGGCACGGAGGATTTTTCCCCGGCCTGAACAGAATTCTGTAAACACTCCCCACAACGCGCTATATAGTCGATAAATATTCACATTCTGTGTCCTGAATAAGGCGGGTCACGCAATCAACCCGCCTTGAGGAGGGTTATTATAATTGAAGACAGAAAAAAACGAGAAAACAATGCCCGAGAACGACCTGATCCTGGTCCAGGTTTCTTTCGCGGAACAAGCGCCCGCGGAAAAAACAGCCGCGCTGCTGATCGAGCAGTGCCTGGCCGCCTGCGTGCAGGTGGCGGGCCCCGTCGTCTCCACCTATCGCTGGAAAAACCAACTGCAACGCGAGGAAGAATACATCCTTACTGTAAAAACACTTGCCGGGCATTACCCGAAACTCGCCGCTTTCATCACCGAACACCATCCCTATGAAGTGCCGGAGATCATCGCGATACCGGTCCACGCAGTAAACGACGCCTACCTGAACTGGGCAAGACAGCAATGCGTATGATCAAAACATTTTTCCGGCAACCGTTCCCGACCTGCCTGGCAGGTATGGTCGTGGTGGTGAGCATGTCGGCTTCCGCGCAATTTTCGCCGCCCGGCGACGAGTTCCTGCCGCCTGACGAAGCGTTCCGGATGAGCGTCGTACGCGACGACTCAGGTTTCGTCGCGCGTTGGGAAATAGCCGACGAATACTACCTTTATCGGCACAAGATCGGGATCAAGCCGGAACACGGCGACATCACGTCCCGCGTGCCGCCCGGCCTGCCAATGCACGATGAATTCTTCGGCGAAACCGAGGTGTTCCGCCATTTCGTCGAAGTGCCTTTCAGCCCGACGCCCACCACCGACGGCACGCTCGTCAATCTGACGTATCAGGGATGTGCCGACGCGGGGCTGTGCTATGCCCCGATCACCAAACAAATCGATCTTTCGCGCGTGTCTTTCGCGACAGCGACGCCCGCACCGCCGGTATCCGAGCAGTTTCAGGTCCTGCAGCACCTGAAGGACGGCAAACTGCTCACTGTCGTGATCGCATTTCTCGGCTTCGGCCTGCTGCTCGCGTTCACGCCGTGCATACTGCCGATGGTGCCGATCCTGTCGGGTATCATCGCCGGCAGCAGCCACAAAACCCGGTCCGGCGGCAAGACGTTTGCCCTGTCGCTCAGTTACGTCCTCGCAATGGCCGTCACCTACAGCCTTTTCGGCATCGCCATCGGCCTGACCGGCGAATCCCTGCAAGCCTGGTTTCAACAGCCGTGGGTGATTGGCTCGTTTGCAGGCGTGTTTGCACTGCTGGCCTTATCCATGTTCGGTTTTTACGATCTGCAAATGCCGGCTGCCGCGCAAACGCGATTGAACGCATGGAGCAACCGGCTAGGCGGCAGCGAAGATCACTCGGCGATCGGCGGCGCCGCGGTCATGGGATGTTTATCGGCGCTGATTGTCGGCCCCTGCACCACGGCGCCGCTGATCGGCGCGCTGCTGTTCATCGCGCAGACCGGCGACGCAGTGGTCGGCGGCATTGCGCTTTTCTGCCTCGCGCTCGGCATGGGCATCCCGTTGCTGATCATCGGCACTTCACTCGGCAAACTGCTGCCGAGACCCGGGCCGACGCTCGATGCGGTCAAAGCCGTCTTCGGCCTGCTGATGCTAGGCGTCGCCGTATGGCTGCTCGACAGAGTGACCGCGCCGGGGATTATATTGCTGTTGAGCGGCGTGCTGCTGGTACTCACCGCGGCCTACCTGAATCAGATCGCCAAACGCAGCACTTTGAGTCTCGGCGGGAACGCGCTGACCCAGAGCCTAGCCGCGGTCATCCTGCTGTACGGCGCGCTGCTGATTGCGGGGGCCTCCACCGGCGGCTCAAGCCTGCTGCACCCACTCGAGCATTTCGCAGCCGCAACGGATAAAAGCGCGGCGGCACAGAAACACACGTTGCCGTTCAAGCGGATTCAATCGCTACAGCACCTGCAACAGGAGATCGCACTCGCGGAACAACGCGGACAGCCGGTGATGCTGGATTTTTACGCCGACTGGTGCGTGACCTGCAAGGAAATGGAGACCTTCACATTCAGCGACGACAGAGTGAGAGGCGCGCTGGCTGACCTGGCCCTGCTGCAGGCCGATGTCACCGAAAACAATGACGCCGACAAGACACTGCTCAGACACTTCGGGCTGTTCGGCCCGCCGGCCATTCTGTTCTTCGACGCCAACGGCTATGAGTTCGGATCCGCGCGCATCGTCGGATACATGAACGCCGACAATTTTGTGCGTCATATAGAACAGATCTTCAATGTCCGCAGAACATGACATATAGCCACCCGATGAAACGCCACGTCCTGCTCACGATATTCCTGACCGGCGCCATCGCGGCATACGCCGGCTTTTATCTAAAACAGACCATGTCGGGCGCAACGACAATGAACGCCGCCGCCGGCCAATGCCGCCCCGACTATTCCCTGAACGACCTTTCAGGCCGAAGGGTATCCGGCAGCACCTGGGACGGCCGGATCGTCCTGGTCAACTTCTGGGCGGCGTGGTGCCCGCCGTGCCGCCGTGAAATTCCCGCCTTCGCCGAGGTGCGCGAGTTCTATCACGAAGACGGATTTGAAGTCGTCGGCATCGCCATAGACGATCAAAACAGCGTCGAGAATTTTCTGGCCGGCATGGAAAACGTTCGCTACCCGCAACTGATCGGCACACAGAACGCCACCGCCGTGATGGCGGAGTTCGGCAACCGCGGCGGCCTGCCTTTCAGCGCATTGATCGACCGCGGCGGCGCGGTGCGCTTTGTCAAACGCGGCGAACTGCAAAAGACCGTACTGATAGAAAAAGTGGAAGAGATGCTCGCCGAAGCCCCTGCCGGGCAATGCCGTTCATAAATAAAGACGCGCCCGTCTTATCCGGATGAACCAAATCAACCCGCGCATACCGCAACGGCTTTTCAGGCCATCGCTTATTTTCTCCGGCATCACTTTCGTATCGCGCATTTTCGGCTACCTGCGCGACGCCGTGATCATGATCGTGTTCGGAGCAAGCGGCCTGACCGACGCGTTTCTGGTCGCGTTCCGCCTGCCGAACTTCCTGCGCCGACTGTTTGCGGAAGGCGCATTCACGCAGGCGCTGGTGCCGATACTGACCGAGTTCAAGGAAAAGCGCAGTGCCGCCGAACTCAGGACACTGACCGACCGCACGGCTGGCACCCTGATCGTCGTACTCGCCGGCATTACCGTCGCCGGCATCCTGCTCGCGCCGATCCTGATCAGGATCTTCGCCCCCGGGTTCACCGTCGACGTATCGCAACTCGAACTCGCAACGCAGATGCTGCGCATCACCTTCCCCTATATCTTCTTCATCTCGCTCACCGCGCTGGCCGCCGGCATCCTGAACTGCCACGGCCGTTTCGGCATCCCCGCCTTCACACCGATACTGCTGAACCTGTCGCTGATCGCCGCCGCCCTGTGGCTGGCGCCGATGATGGAGGCGCCGATCACCGCGCTGGCGTGGGGGGTACTGTTCGCGGGCGCCGCCCAACTCGCGGTGCAGTTGCCCTTCCTGAAGCGACTGGGGCTGTTGCCGCGACCGGTGCCCGGGTTCCGCAATGAAGGGGTGCGCCGGATCATGCGGCTGATGTCGCCAGCGATCTTCGGCGCCTCAGTCGTTCAGGTCAACCTGCTGATCGACACGCTGATCGCCTCCTTCCTCGCCGCCGGCAGCATCAGCTGGCTGTACATCGCCGACCGTTTCGTCGAACTGCCCGTCGGACTGTTTGCGGTCGCGCTCACAACCGTTCTGCTGCCGCGTCTGTCACAATATCACGCCGTGCGCGCAACCGGCCAATTCACCGCCTCGCTGAACTGGGGGTTGAAAACCGAATGGCTGGTCGCGTTGCCGTGCGTAACCGGACTGATACTGCTTGCGGAACCGATCCTGATCTGTCTGGTGCAATATCGCGAGTTCACCCCCGAAGACACGCGCATGGCAAAACTCGCATTGCTGGCGTACGCCACGGGACTGCCCGCTTTTATGCTGGTGAAACTCCTGAGCGCCGCTTTCTTCGCCCGCCAGAACACAAAATTGCCGGTCCGGATCGCCGTCGTCGCAATGGTCGCGAACGTCATCATGAACCTCGCGTTTGTCCTTCTGTGGCGCCAATCGGGGCTGGCGGGTGCACACGCGGGACTCGCGCTGGCGACCAGCCTGTCGGCGTGGCTGAACTGCGCCCTGCTTTACCGCGCCCTGATCAGGGCGGGCATCGCCGTTTCGCTTGAAAATGGAAACCTTTTGACAAAAAGCGTCGCGGCTTCAATCGCAATGGGGGCGAGCCTGCTGGCGCTGTCGCCGGATACGGCGGTGTGGAACAACCTGTCCGTCGGCTTGCGCCTGACCACACTGGCCGCACTGATTATGTTCGGCGCAGGACTGTACGCCGCGGCGATGTTCGCGCTCGGCGTACGCCCGGCGGCGTTGGCTTCCCCAAAACACGGCGCATGAACGATCGCCCGAACGCACCCGAACCGCCCAGGTCAAGCTGGGCGCTGATCGGCACCGGCGCCATCCTCGCCTCAATGGTTTTGAGCGGCTTTCTGTTGGGCTATTGGACGGACGTTTGGCTTGATACAAAACCGGCCTTCATGCTAATATTCGGCGGCCTCGGCTTGGTAGGCGGCATACTCAAAGTTCACAGATTGCTGACTTGAGACGATCCGGCAGATCATTGGGCGTCGGCCTGCGCGTGGTACTCACACAACAAGCCTTGATCGCGGCAGCGGCGGTCGGCGGGTTTGTTTTGTTACAAGGTCCACTGGCCGCGCTGTCATCTGCTTTTGGGGCAACAGCGGCGATAACGATGTCGGCGTTGCTGGCGTTCAAGATCAAGCACCTGAACAGGAGGTTGAAACAGAAAAAGGTCGTCAGCGTCGGCACCATAATGCTCGGATTTGCCCCGCGTCTGTTGCTGGTCTTGATTTTTTTCTGGCTCGGGATTTCGGTTTTCAGCCTCGCTCCATTACCGATGGTCGTCACCTTTGCACTGGTTCACTTCGGATATCTGTTCAATTCCCTGAAACTCAAACACTGAGACGCCGGCGTGAAAGCACAGGAACAACTCGGATCGGTCCAATACATCCAGCACCACCTGACCAATTTGTGCTACGGACAATGCGACCCGGTCACCCATCAGGCCTCCGGATTCTGGGCCCTCCACCTCGACACCCTGTTTTTCAGCTTCGCGCTCGGCGCACTGATGGTCTTCTTCGGCTGGAGGCTGGGACGCAGAGTCAGCGTGCAGGCGCCTTCCGGCGCACTGAACGTCGCCGAGGTGCTGGTTGAATTCGTCAACAGGCAGGTCGGCGACAGTTTCAAGAAAGCGAACCCGCTGATCGGCCCGATGGCGCTGACGATCTTTGTGTGGGTGCTGCTGATGAACATGATGGATCTGGTGCCGGTGGACCTGCTGCCAGAAATCGGGAAACTGATCGGCATAGATTATCTCAAGGTCGTGCCGACCACCGACCTCAACGCGACGCTGGCAATGTCACTCAGCGTTTTCATGCTGATCATTTTTTACAACATCAAAGTCAAAGGGCCGATCGGTTACCTCAAAATGTTCCTGTTTCATCCCTTCGGCAAATTTTTAATCCCGGTGAACGTGGTGATGACCCTGATCGAGGAATTGGCAAAGCCGCTGAGCCTGGGGCTGCGGCTGTTCGGCAACCTGTTCGCCGGCGAGTTGGTGTTCCTGCTGATCGCGCTGATCGGCGGCACCCTCGCGGTCGGACTCGCCGCCCTGTTCTGGCTGCCCTTGCAGGTCAGCCTCGACCTCGGGTGGCTGATCTTTCATCTGCTGGTGGTAACACTACAGGCTTTTATTTTTATGGTTCTGACCATTGTTTACCTGAGCATAGCTCACGAAGAACACTAAAGGAGAACACACAATGACCCCTGACATGATTGCAACTATTTATGGCTATACCGCAGTCGGTGTCGGCGTTATTCTCGCCGCCGCCGGTCTCGGCTCAGCCATCGGCTGGGGACTGATTTGCGCGAAAACGCTCGAAGGTATCGCGCGCCAGCCTGAACTCAGGCCGCAACTGATGACCAACATGTTCATCTTTGCGGGCCTGATGGAATCCTTCCCATTCATTATTCTGGCATTCGCGATGTGGTTCTTGTTCGCAAATCCCTTCATAGGCGCACTCGAAGCCGCGCTCTGAGGCGCCGCAAGAAAGCAACGAACAATGAACATCACCGCCACTCTGTTCGCCCAGATCATTGCATTCATACTGCTGATCTGGCTGATCAACCGCTACCTGTGGGGGCCGTTGACTGCGGCGCTGGAAAAACGGCGCAAACAGGTCGCCGACGGCCTTGCATCCGCCGAACAGGGGCGCAAGGATCTCGAAGACGCCAAAGTCCGCGTCGGCGAAATGGAAGAGCAGGCACGCAGCAAGGCCGCCGAGATCATCGCCCATGCCGAAAAGCGCGCGCACAGGATCGAAGAAGAGGCGAAGACCAAGGCACACGAGGAAAGCGAACGCATCAAGCAGTCGGCACAGGGCGAAATCGAGCAGCAGATCACACAGGCCAGGGAATCACTACGCCGGCAGATCACCGAGATCGCGGTCGCCGGCGCCGAGCGCGTTCTGAAAAAAGAAGTCGATGCGTCGGTACACGCGAGTGCACTGAAAGAACTCGAAGAGCACATCTAAGCCCGCGGTGTCCGAACTGATCACAGCAGCCAGACCCTACGCGCGCGCCGCGTTTGAGGTCGCGCGCGAGGACAACGCAACCGCGCGCTGGTCGCAAACGCTTGCGGTGCTCGCCGAGGTGGTCTCAGACCCCGCCGCCGGGCAACTGATCACTGACCCGCGCCGCTCGACGGCGCAGGTCGCCGACTTCATCACAGAGACGCTGGGCGACGCACTCGACCTGCACGGCCGCAATTTCGTGCATTTACTCGCGGCGAACCGGCGCCTGATGCTCGCACGCGACATTGCAGCTTTGTTCGGACAATATCTCGCCGACGCCGAACACAGCACCGCCGCCGAGATCATCAGCGCGCAGCCGCTGAGCGACGCACAGCGAAACGCTCTGTGCCGTGCGATCGAACGGCATACGGGACGCAAAGTCGTCGCCACCTGCCGCACCGACGAGACACTGCTCGGCGGCGCGGTCATACGCATCGGCGACTTTGTCGTGGATGGTTCTCTCAGAACCCGACTCGAACAACTTTCACAGACACTCGCTCACTAGCCACTGTTTTAACGAGGAACCGGCAATGCAATTGAACCCAACTGAGATCAGCACCCTGATCAAACAGAAGATCCAGAACTTTGAAGCGACTTCCGAGGCGCGCACCGAGGGCACGATCGTGTCCCTGACCGACGGCATCGTGCGCATCCACGGATTGCAGAACGTCATGTACGGCGAAATGATCAAGTTTGAAGGCGAACTCTACGGCATGGCACTCAACCTTGAGCGCGATTCCGTCGGCGCCGTTGTGCTCGGAGACTACGAAAACCTCATGGAAGGCCAGATCTGCCATTGCACCGGCCGCATCCTCGAAGTGCCGATCGGCCCGCAACTCGAGGGCCGCGTCGTCGATGCACTCGGCAACCCGATCGACGGCAGGGGGCCGATCAACACCGACCTGTCGGCGCCGGTCGAACAAGTCGCGCCCGGCGTGGTCACCCGCCAGTCGGTGAGCGAACCGGTGCAAACCGGCCTCAAGGCGATCGATTCGATGGTGCCGATCGGGCGCGGCCAGCGTGAATTGATCATCAGCGACCGCCAGGTCGGCAAGACCGCGGTCGCGATCGACACCATCATCAACCAGAAAGGCGGCAACCTGAAGTGTATCTACGTCGCCATCGGGCAGAAGCAGTCCTCGATCGCCGGCGTCGTGCGCAAGCTGGAAGAACACGGCGCGATGGAGCATACGACCGTCGTGGCCGCCGGCGCTTCCGACCCCGCCGCGATGCAGTTTCTCGCACCCTTCTCCGGATGCACCATGGGCGAGTACTACCGCGACCGCGGCCGGGACGCGCTGATCATTTACGACGACCTGACCAAACAGGCCTGGGCCTACCGCCAGATCTCGCTGCTGCTGCGCCGTCCACCCGGACGCGAGGCCTACCCCGGCGACGTGTTCTACCTGCACTCGCGCCTGCTCGAGCGCGCGGCGCGCGTCAACGCCGACCACGTCGAAAAGATCACCGGCGGCGAAGTCAGGGGACGCGCCGGCTCGCTCACGGCGCTGCCGATCATCGAAACCCAGGCGGGGGACGTATCGGCGTTCATTCCGACCAACGTGATCTCCATCACCGACGGGCAGATCTTCCTCGAGACCGACCTGTTCAACTCGGGTTTCCGCCCGGCGATGAACGCCGGTCTGTCGGTTTCGCGCGTCGGCGGCGCGGCACAGACAAAGATCATCAAAAAACTCGGCGGCGGCGTGCGCCTCGCGCTAGCGCAGTACCGCGAACTCGCCGCGTTTTCGCAGTTCGCATCCGATCTTGACGAGCAAACGCGCAAGCAACTCGAACGCGGCGAACGCATCATGGAACTGATGAAGCAGAAACAATACTCGCCGCTGACGGTCGCCGCAATGGCGATCTCACTGTTCGCCGCCGACCGCGGTTATCTCGACGACGTTGAAACGGCCAAGGTCGGCTCTTTTGAAGATGCGCTGCACGCAAACCTGAACACCGAACACGCCGATCTCGCGGCAAAGATCAACGCCGACGGCGACTATAACGACGAGATCGAGGCCCGGCTCAAAAGCGTCGTCGAACAGTTCAAGGCCGACGGTTCATGGTGAGCGCGGCCGCCGCAGGACAAGACCCCGCAATGTAAAACCAAAAAACAACACCGGAAAACACCATGTCGAGCGAAAAGGAAATCCGCAGCAAGATCTCGAGCATCAAGAATACGCAGAAGATCACGAAAGCGATGGAGATGGTCGCGGCGAGCAAAATGCGCCGCGCGCAGGACCGCATGGCGGCGAGCCGCCCCTACGCCGAGAAGATCCGCAGCGCGATCAGCCACGTCGCCTGCGCCCACCTGGAATACCGCCACCCCTACTTTGAACTGCGCGACGAAGTCAAGGGCATCGGCCTGATCGTGATCTCGACCGACCGCGGCCTGTGCGGCGGACTGAACATCAACCTGTTCAAAAACGCCTTCGGCCTGATCAGGGAATGGCAGCAACGCGGCGCTCAGATCGAACTGTGCACGATCGGCAGCAAGGCCGTGCGGTTTTTCAAACGCCACGCGCAACTCGCGTCGCAGGCCACGCATCTGGGCGACGCACCGCGTATCGAGGACATGATCGGGCCGATCAAAGTCATGCTCGACGCCTACGACGAGGGACGCATAGACCGCCTGTTCCTGATCGAAAACCAGTTCGTCAACACCATGACGCAAAAGCCGTGTGTCTCCCAACTGATCCCGGTCGAGCAGGCCGAAGACGAAGAGATGAAGCATACATGGGACTACATCTACGAGCCCGATGCGCCCGCCGTGCTCGACACGATGCTCAAGCGCTACATCGAATCACAGATCTATCGGGCCATCGTCGAAAACCTCGCCTGCGAAATGGCGGCGCGCATGGTCGCGATGAAAAGCGCGTCTGAAAATGCGGGCGACCTGATAGATGAACTGCAACTGGCCTGCAACAAGGCCCGCCAGGCGGCGATCACCCAGGAACTTTCAGAGATCGTGGGCGGCGCGGCCGCCGTTTGAACCCGAAGGCGCACGCCCGGAACAGACCCAGACAACCCGTACACGAAGAAGTAACCAGACATGAGTACCGACAACATCGTCGAAAACCTCGCCTGCGAAATGGCGGCGCGCATGGTTGCGATGAAAAGCGCGTCTGAAAACGCAGGCGACCTGATAAGCGAATTGCAACTGGCCTACAACAAAGCACGTCAGGCGGCGATCACCCAGGAACTTTCAGAGATCGTGGGCGGCGCGGCCGCCGTTTGAACCTGAAGGCACACGCCCAGAACAGACCCAACTCAGACAACCCATACACGAAGGAGTAATCAGACATGAGTACCGGCAACATCGTCGAAATCATCGGGGCCGTCATCGACGTCGAATTCCCGAAGACAGGCATCCCGAAAGTACACGACGCACTGCTCGTGGATCACGACGACGGTCACGAACGCACGCTCGAAGTGCAGCAGCAGTTGGGAGACGGTGTGGTCAGAACCATCGCGCTCGGCTCTTCGGAAGGCCTGCGCCGCGGCCTCGAAGTAAAGAGCACCGGCGGCCCGGTTCAGGTGCCCGTCGGTCAGGCGACACTCGGACGCATCATGGACGTACTCGGCCACCCGATCGACGAAGCCGGCCCGATCGAGACCTCGGAACGCCTGCCGATCCACCGCAAAGCACCGGAATATGTCGATCAGTCGGCAGCAGTCGAGATCCTTGAAACCGGCATCAAGGTCATCGACCTGATCATGCCCATCGCGAAGGGCGGCAAGATCGGGCTGTTCGGCGGCGCCGGCGTCGGCAAGACCGTGACCCTGATGGAACTGATCCGAAACATCGCGATCGAACACAGCGGCTACTCCGTGTTCGCCGGCGTCGGCGAACGCACACGCGAAGGCAACGACTTCTATCACGAGATGAAAGAGTCGCAGGTGCTCGACAAAGTGGCACTGGTCTATGGCCAGATGAACGAACCGCCGGGCAACCGCCTGCGCGTCGCGCTGACGGGGCTGACCATCGCCGAAAACTTCCGCGACGACGGCCGCGACGTCCTGATGTTCATCGACAATATCTACCGCTACACGCTGGCCGGCACCGAAGTCTCGGCATTGCTCGGACGGATGCCGTCGGCGGTGGGCTACCAGCCGACCCTCGCCCAGGAGATGGGCATTCTGCAGGAACGGATCACCTCGACCAGGACCGGATCGATCACCTCGTTCCAAGCAGTTTACGTCCCGGCTGACGACCTTACCGATCCGTCGCCCGCAACGACTTTCGCGCACCTCGACGCGACGCTGGTGCTGTCGCGCCAGGTTGCTGAACTCGGCATCTACCCCGCAGTGGACCCGCTCGACTCAACCAGCCGCCAGCTCGACCCGCTGATCATCGGCAACGAGCACTATGACACCGCGCGCAACGTTCAGAATACGCTGCAACGGTACAAGGAGCTCAAGGACATCATTGCGATCCTCGGCATGGACGAGCTATCGGAAGAAGACAAGTTGACGGTCTCTCGCGCGCGCAAGATCCAGCGCTTCCTGTCGCAGCCGTTCTTCGTCGCCGAAGTGTTCACCGGTTCATCCGGCAAGTACGTGCCGCTCAGCGAGACCATCCGCGGCTTCCGCGGCATCATCGACGGCGAGTACGACCACCTGCCCGAACAGGCGTTCTACATGGTCGGCTCGATTGACGAGGCGGCAGCCAAGGCGGAATCCACTCAATAGCCATGAGCACGATCGAAGTTCATATCGTCAGCGCGGAAAAGGAGATTTTCAGCGGCGAAGTGAACGCGGTGTTCGCGTCCGCCGAGATGGGGGAAGTCGGCATCTTCCCCCGGCACGCACCGTTCCTGTCGCGCCTGAAACCCGGCTCGGTACGCATCTGCGTCGAAGGTCAGGCTGACGAACACTTCTTCGTCTCAAGCGGGGTCATTGAAGTCCAGCCGCAGATCGTGACGATCCTTGCGGACACGGCCGAACGCGGCACCGACCTCGACCAGGCCAAGGCGCAGCAAGCCAAGCAACGCGCGGAAGAAGCGCTGCAATCACAACTGACCGAAGTTGAAACCGCCAAGGCACTGGCCGAGCTCGCCGAAGCCGCCGCGCAACTGCGGATGATCGAAGAGCTGCGTAGGAAGATCTGAGAAAGCCAGACTTGCCATTTTCCTTAACAAGGCAGGTTTCTCTAAAAAGCGGATCCGCGATTAAATCGCGCCCTAAGCGTATTGAGAAAAACAATGCGCCCTGGATTCAAGCTGACTCCCAGCGGCGTTTTTTCCGGTCGCCGGCTGTGCTTACACACCACAACAGGTTATGGATCAACCCGCAATCAGAAATTGCGCGGGTCAATGCGGGAAAAGGCAAAACACTTTTCCTTTCAGTCGAAGATGAGCGACCGGGGCAGACTTCAGGCCGCCGGGGTACGAGGGTTATGTCTGGCGCGGCAATTACGTCCAGCCAGAATATTGGGGATATTCCCGAAACAAATCCCTCGAGGGCTTACCGTCAGGGGGTCTCGCATCGTGGCCGATTCACCAGACACCATCGGCGGGCCCCCATGGTTTCATTAACAGTCGCCTTCATCATCATTGCATGATCCATGATCACGGCAAAATACTCGCCGCCTTCTTGCACCAAACCGCATATTCAGCAAGCTCGTACGCGGATTCTTTGAGTTTCAGGTCATTTTTTATGACGGCATCCGGGAAGCAAATATCGGCATGATATGGGGTTTCTTGTACAGGAACAGCTCTGACTGACCTGCCATTTTCAGAAGCTTGTTTTTGGGTAACACAGCCCCAGCCTTTAAACTTGTCTCCTCGATCATCAATCCTTGTAACCAAGACCGTCATATCCGCATCAGACTCGATGCCAAGACGATCAGCCGATATGCAATTTTTTCCTTTCGGGGGAAGAAATATGTCGTGTTCGATTATTGCTTCTTTTTCTGCTCTCTTCGCGCGCCTACCGGAAAACACTCTCCGGCCCAGCAGATCACAAGGGGCGAGATCAGGCGAAAGTCCCGTTGTCATGTCGGGGCCGCCCCAATTCGAAAAGCGCCTCTTGAATAAATCCGCTATTCAGCAGCTGATCTGCTGATCTGTAGTGCACGGATCGAGTGTTACCCTCAAGCGCCACAAAACAAGAAGCACCTCCTTCAGAATCGCAAAGAATCAACACTCCCCGGCCTTTCCCAGCCCCTTCACTGGCACGCACGGCAATTTCGCGGTCTTCTGTTGGGTATATCACATACCTCCACGGGAAATCCGCATAAATTTTTTCCAAAATGTGTGCGGCGTTACTCTTTGCTTCTTTCGAACAAGGTTCAAATTGCTCCTCAAGCGATTCTTCATCCACTTTAGACAAGCTTTCCAATATTTTCTCAAGCAAGGTATCTTCTTCGCCCGGCAGAAGTGGCCTGATCTGTATTTTCCACGAAGCATGGTCCTTTTTGCATAAGCCCGCCAACAAGCAAATGGCTCATCCCGGGAGGGAGCCGTATGTATCCCTCCGGATTGATGCCGACAGCCTTATACTCTACAAGCGGCACTTTCCAGATACTTGACGGCCACATCAGGGCTTTTTACATCATCACCGCGCAAAAACCCATCACTGAAATTCAACCTTTCCGGGATACTGTTGATCGAGAGCCCTTCTCTGTAAACAACCTGAGACAAATTAAGCGTGCAGAAGATAAGCTTTCCGTCCACTGCCAGTTGGCCTTTCGGTATGATACCGTAGCGTTCCAGAAAATCTCGGATTGAGAATTGAAGGATTATTGTATTGTGCAACAACTACTATGCCAAGAAGTTGTAACTCAAGTTTGTTATTCATCGGGCCATGAACACCACTATACTCATAAACAGATTTGAAGATACACGTGGTTTGAGGTGAGGTACTGTTGCTCAAACAGCTTACACTGAAAAAGCATTCATATACTACACTAAAGCCGGATATCCAGCCAAATATTTCCAAAAAAGCTATCGGAATTCCAACACTTCAGACACCCAGCTTACTAACAAAGACGAGCATACCCATGACAGCGAAATCAAACTCACCACTGCATCTGAGATAATGCCCCCATGAAACTCTCCGTTGTCATCCTGGCCGCCGGCGAGGGCACACGCTTCAACAGCCGCAAACCCAAAGTCCTGCAAGAAGTCGGCGGCAAGCCGATGCTCGGACACGTGCTCGACACCGCGCGCGCGCTCACGCCCGACGAGATCCATATCGTCGTCGGCAGCGACGGTGAAGCGATACGCGCCGCGATGAATGACGACGCCATCCGCTGGCACGAGCAACGCGAACGGCTGGGCACCGCGCACGCATTGCAATGCGCGCAGGATGCGCTGAACAACGGTGGCCATGTACTGGTACTGTACGGCGACACGCTGTTCATCAAAACCGACACCCTCAAGTCTTTGCTCGCAACCCTCGACGACGCCGATCTGGCGATACTCACTCAAATAATGGACACACCCTTCGGTTACGGGCGCGTCGTGCGCGACGACATTGGCAAGCTCACACGCATCGTCGAAGAACGCGACGCCACCCCGCAGGAAGCCGGGATCGTGGAGGTCAACACCGGCATCATCGCCGCGCGCAGCGGCTGTCTGCCGGGCCTGCTCGACCGTGTCGGCAAAGACAACGCGCAGGGCGAGTACTATCTGACCGACTGCGCGGAGCTGGCGGTCAAAAGCGGCCTGAAAGTGGCGACCTGCAAGGCTCAGCCCGACGAAGCCCGGGGCGTCAATACGCCGCATCAGCTGGAACAGGCAGAACGCCAGATCCAACTCATGCGTGCCGGGCAACTGATGGCGCAAGGCGTTATCCTGCGCGACGCCAGACGGCTCGAGGTGCGCGGAGAAGTCAGCGCCGGACGCGACGTGACCATTGACGTGAACGTAGTGCTTGAAGGAGTCATCGAGCTCGGTGACAACGTTCGCGTCGGCGCCAACTGTGTGTTGCGCGACGTGTCGATCGGGGACGGAACGGAGATCAAGCCGTTTTCGATTGTCGAGTCCTCGAGCACCGGCAAAGACTGCACGATCGGCCCGTTCGCCCGCATCCGCCCGGAAGTCGAGATTGCCAACAAGGTCAGGATCGGCAACTTCGTCGAGGTCAAGAAAAGCGCCGTCGGCGGCGGCAGCAGGATCAACCACCTGAGTTACATCGGCGACAGCACCATTGGGCGCGACGTGAACGTCGGCGCGGGCACCATCACCTGTAACTACGACGGCGCGCAAAAGCACCGCACGATCATCGGCGACAAGGTTTTCGTCGGCTCCGGCACGCAGGTCGTCGCGCCGGTGAAGATCGGCGACGGCGCCACTATCGGCGCCGGCTCCACCATCACCCACGACGCCGACGCTGGCGTCCTGACTCTGTCGCGCAGTGAACAGAAAACCGTACCCGGCTGGCGCCGCCCCTCAGGCAAAGGAAAGCAATAGCCGTGTGCGGGATCGTCGCCGCCATCGCTGAAAACGACATCTGCCCGGTGTTGATGGAGGGCCTGAAACGGCTCGAATACCGCGGCTACGACTCGGCCGGCATCGCGCTACTCGGCGATGAACCCGAAGGCGCGCCCGGCGACAACATCCACCTGATCAGAAAACCGGGCAAAGTCGCGGAACTCGAAAACACACTCAAAGCCGACCCCCGCAAAAGTCGGATCGGCGTTGCACACACGCGCTGGGCGACGCACGGCGTACCCGATGAAGCCAACGCACACCCGCATATCTCAGGCAACCGCGTGATCGTCGTCCACAACGGCATCATCGAGAACTACGAGGAACTGAAAGCACGACAAACGGAACGCGGCTTCACCTTCGCTTCCGAAACCGACACCGAAGTGATCGCGCACCAGATCATGCTCTACCTCGACGAAAAAGGCGATCTGCTGCAAGCCGTATCCGCCACCTGCCGCGACCTGCAGGGCGCCTACGCGCTGGGTGTGCTCGACAGCCGCGACCCCGAACGCTTCATCGCCTCACGCAACGGCAGCCCCCTGATCATCGGCATCGGCACGGGCGGCAACTACATCTCCTCCGACATCCAGGCACTGATCAAATTCGCGCAGGATTTCATCTATATGGAAAACGGCGAGATTGCCGAAGTCCGCCGCGACGGCTTCGCGCTGTTTGACGAAGAGCTGAACGCCATCCAGCGTGCCCCCGAACACGCCTTCTTCACTGCCGACGCCGCCGAGCTCGGGGAATTCAGCCATTACATGCATAAGGAGATCCACGAGCAGCCGAGCGCCGTCGCGGACACACTCGAAGGGCGGCTGTTCAAAGACACCGTGCCGGACGAGGTGCTGGGCCCGAACGTCGCGCCGATCCTCAACGCAGCCCGCGGCTTGCAGATCGTCGCCTGCGGCACGAGCTATCACGCCGCGCTGGTCGCCAAATACTGGTTTGAGGAATTCACCGACCTGTTCTGCCGGATTGAAATCGCCAGCGAGTTCCGCTACCGCAAGCAGACGATCCCCAAAAACACCCTGTTCGTGACGTTGTCGCAATCGGGCGAGACCGCCGACACGCTCGCGGCGCTTGAACTCGCAAAATCGCGCTCCTACCTGTCGTCTCTAGCAATCTGCAACGTCGCCCAAAGCTCATTGGTCAGAGAATCGGAACGGGTGCTGATGACACACGCCGGCCCCGAAATCGGCGTCGCCTCAACCAAGGCGTTCACAACGCAGTTGACCGCGTTGATGCTGCTTGTCATTCTGCTCGGCAAGCATCACGGCATGAGCCAGGAAACCATTGCCGGCCTGGTCGCCCAACTTAGAAACCTGCCGTCGCGCCTCGAACAGGTGCTGGAACTCGAGCCCGAAATCAGGCAACTCGCCAGGCAATACGCCGACAAACACAACGCGCTGTTTCTGGGGCGCGGCCTGCACCACCCGATCGCGATGGAAGGCGCGCTGAAGATGAAAGAGATCTCATACATCCACGCCGAAGCCTACCCTGCCGGCGAACTCAAGCACGGCCCGCTCGCGCTGGTGGACCGGAATATGCCGGTCATCGCGGTCGCGCCCAACGATCACCTGCTCGCCAAACTGAAATCCAACCTGGAGGAAGTCCGCACGCGCGGAGGCATTCTGCACGTTTTCTCGGACAAGGGCGCCGAACTGAACAGCCGCGGCAGCAGGGCGATCACGGTGATTGAACTCAGCGCGCCGGAAAACGCCGTCGCCCCGATCATCTTCTCGCTGCCGCTGCAACTGCTGGCCTATCACACCGCCGTTCTCAAAGGCACCGACGTGGATCAGCCGCGCAATCTTGCCAAGTCGGTGACGGTGGAGTAGGCACAAGCAAAATTGCAAATACAAGCCTCTTGAGACTGATCATGATCTTTGCAAAGCAATGTCGCGGTCAAAACGACATTGTTAAACGATTGTCACGGCCTGATTTTGACGTCATTCTTGAACAACGGCTTGACCTCGGGGACGATTTCAAACAGGCGGGTGTAGGATGTTTCGGCTAACTTCGTCTGCGCGCTCAGGTATAGAGACTTTGCTCCAGATGTTGCGCACCGGTTTCATCGAGGCGTTGCTCGTAATAATCAAATTTCCTCGTGTTTAGTTGCAGCAATGAGCATCGGAATTTCGATCAAGATGTGCTCGTCGTGGCGGGTTCCAGCCGCTGGGCGATCGGCGTTGACGCTGATCATAGCTGCCAAACCAAACAAAATTGGCAGCTATGATTTGCCGGATTCGCGTGCAGAAAAATCAATCGCCGAACTGATAACCGAACTGTTCAATGTCACTCGCGTACTTTTTGGCGACCAGACTTTGAGTTTTGGCGTTGTAAAAATCAGTGTAATGCCCTTCGACTGAGAATTGATTTATTTTTACATCTGCCCACTTGAGCATTCTTTCGTCAAGACCGATACGATTGATTATTTGCGCAAGATCTTCGCGAAAATGTTCTAGTCGTCCAATGAAGTCCACGATTTCTGCATCAAAAGAAATGGACTGTGGCCTGAAGTGAGGATCGCACAGGTCATCGGGAACGCGGCAGACAAACTTCGCAAAATCGGAAAATGACATGTGCTTGAAGCGAACCCCGGGATAAGGAAATCGGTATAGTTTTAAGGATGTCGGGTGCAGCCCTCCCCGACGACACACTTTGTCGAGGTAACACGAAACAAGTCTCGCCCAAGGGTTTCTGACGAACGTAAAATTGAAAACCTTGTCAAGTCTGGACAATTCCTGAGGCAGGTTAGAGTTAGTTTTGTAAGGTCTCTTGTAATAAAGAAGATGCGCAACATCGCCAGGAGTTTTTGGCGTGATATTCCCCCCAAGTGGGCACCTGTCTTGGTCCGGCAAAGGTTGGCCCGGAATATCAAGCATCATGGATTTGATTGTTGAACAACCCGATTTGGCAATCTCGTGGTAAACGAAGCAAATATTTTTTCTGTTAAAAAAATAAAGGCGACAAGTATCACCCATATTTTTTTGATAACTGAGATATTTATCTATGCGCAGCGGATGAATGCAACGAAAAGGACTAAAATATAGCCACTGATATGGCTCTATCAGGCAGGATCCCAGGTAGGATTTGCAGAATGTGTACAGTTTCATGTGCTGATTTTTATCAGCCCGGCATTTCTTTATCTCAGGTACTGTTCTCACACAAGCTTGATTAGATCATCCGTCGTCAATTTATCTGATCAGTCTAGACTTTCTTTGCGGTCTTGATGATCGCGCGCAATTCCTCAATCGCACCCTGCACCTGAAAGTCCTTCTCGAGTTGCGCCTTGAGATCTCGTATCGGCGGGGTTTTCGCCGGTTCATCCGCCGCCGCCTGCGTATTTCCCGAATCGCCGGTCTCGGTCACAGTGCTCGCGACCGGCAATCTCTCAAGCACGATATCGGGCGTGATGCCGACGTCGTGGATAGAGCGCCCCGACGGCGTGTAGTACTTGGCAGTCGTCAGTTTGAGCGCGCGCTTCTTGTTCAGCGGATGCACCGTCTGCACCGAGCCTTTGCCGAAAGACTGCGTGCCGATGATCTTCGCCCGGCCATGATCCTGCAACGCGCCGGCAACGATCTCGGAAGCCGAGGCAGATCCCCGGTTCAGTAACACCACCATCGGGATGTCGTTGGCGCTGTTCGCCGACTTGGTCAAGTACTTCGCTTCCGAGTCGGATTTGCGCCCGCGAGTTGAAACCACCAGTTGCTGCGAACCCAGGAACACATCCGACACGTCCACCGCGGACGTCAATACACCGCCGGGGTTGTTGCGCAGGTCAAGGATCAGCCCCTTCAGTTCACTCTTTGCGGTTTCGGCCTCGTGTTTGAGCATATTCAGCCTTTCTTTCAGCAACTCAGCGGTTTTGACTTGAAACTTGGTGATCCTGAGATAGCCGAACTCATCTTCAAGCAAAGCATTTTTTACGCTTTTCACCTTGATCACGGCGCGGGTTATTTGAACTTCAAACGGCGGTTCGTCACCTCTGACGACAATCAGTTTGACCGAAGTGCCGACGGGCCCGCGCATCTTGTCCACCGCGTCAGACAAGCTCATGCCCCTGACCGGTTCATCGTCGATCTGCGCGATCAGGTCTCCGGACAACAACCCCACCGCGTCGGCCGGCGTGTCCTCAATCGGTGCGATGACCTTCACCAGCCCGTCTTCCATTCCGACTTCAATGCCAAGACCGCCGAATTTACCGGTCGTGCCGATCTTCAAGTCGGTGTATTCACGGCGCGACATGAAAACGGAGTACGGATCAAGCGCCCCCAACATTCCACGGATCGCCCCTTCTATCAGTTTTTCGTCCTCAACTTCATCCACATAATCGGTTTTGATGCGCGCATAGACGTCGCTGAACAGACGCAACTCCTCGAGTGGCGGCTGGTACGCCGTGCGCGCGGCAAAGCCGTTGTGCCAGGCGAAACTCGCCGCAAAAAGGAACAGGGCGACGGCCGCAAAAACTTTATGACGCCGTGCTTTCATCAGGGCTTTCTCTCAAGTCTGATCACGAACCCAGAGGGCCGCTTAAACCGCCATTATACCTTAGGATTTCCCGGCAGACGTGTAACAAGGTCCAGAAATATATGGGCAAATAGCCTGATCTAAAAGGAGATAACCAATATGGCGGAACCTTGTATCACTAGCGCCAGCACGAGTGGCCGCGTGAGGTCAATCGGCGTCGGCCGCCTTGTGCCTGAACAAAACAAAATGCCGAAAACTCTACTTTACAAAAGGTCAGATCACTAAAAGTATTGACGACATCACCGCCACCACAAAGGAACTTAATATGCTGTTGCTTTTGGGAATATTAATAGCAGTCGTAATTGGTTTAGCTGTTGCTTCAATTTTTATAATTTAATATCCCCCGCAAACTGCAAATGCACAAGGTAGTAACATCGCTATAGCAAATTTTCTTGTTTAACATTTTTAGAAACCGTGTTAAAAAATCTTGGCTCATATTTTCCATTTTCTTTCCATGTCGCATACACGCAGTATTCATAAAGCTCCTTTTTACTGTTACGTTTTCTGACAACCCTACTTCCTATGTTTGTAAACCCAAGCAGGGTTAAAGATTCTTCGAATAACTTTTCCGTATGGATCTGCACATCATAAAAACTCGAGTTTCCAACTATATAAGACAATATTGCCCCCCTCTTAAGACACCCCCGCAAGTTACACAAATGCAAATGCATGTCATAAAAATACTTTTTGACGTATGTCGCCATCAGTCTCGCGTTTTTCCCTTTCGATTCTAAAATCTTTGCCGACACCAACTCCAAAAATTGAGGAGGATTTATCCTGCCAGGTTCCCAATTTTGAAGCCGGCTTGTCGCAATACCCCACGTACCCCCAATTGTTTTCCAGTCCAACTCTCCCGCCGCACGCGCCGTATCAAGAAACTTTGTCCAATACATGTACGGTCGCAGTTCTCGGATATAACTTATCCTATTTGGATACGGGGGCGATGTAATAACATGAGAATACTTTATATCGTTGATCGAAAAAGGATTCGTGGAATCACCGAAATGGATGGATGCATCGTCGGAAAGATGTTCAATACTACTGACTATGGCATCAAATATAGCGAGGAAAATAGACTCCATTTGGTCAATATTGAACTCCGCGGCTTTATCGTGGAATGACATGGAAACATGGTTAAAAGCTGCTGAAGATGTCTCTATCGCCAGACGGCAAAAAGCTATCCAGGCCAAAGAAGAAGCACTGTTTGCCTTGGGTTCCCCAAACTGATTCACTAAACTTTGGCGCAACGCAGAAAGAATTCTTAAAGTCCGCCCGCTCCACCATCGGTTGATATTATGGATATCCGGTATCCAATTATCATCTTTGACAATTCTTTTACAGTCCAAAAGACACTTTCTGATACCTGAATCAAGTTTTTTCAATTCAATACTCGTGTAATTCCTGCACTTTACATTTCCCAGCCACACAAGAAACGGATTGATGTCAAAGCAGTGTGCAAATAGCCCACGCTCGGCTGCTACCAGACCAGTCGTCCCGGTTCCTGAAAACGGATCCAAGATAAAAGAACCCTCCGGAACACCATTCATAATTTCTGCTACAAGCCTCACCGAATATGCCGGCGTCAGCCGCAACCAGCCATGCCTGCCCAATTCCTTGTTAAATTTAAAGGTGTAGTCAGATCTGCGAGTGATTTTCACGTCCATCAATCAGCACTCAATATCGTTTCAATCACGCTATTGACTTCAGATTTAATAACGGATGTTTGACGCTTGAAAAAACCTGCAAGATCATAATCCAAAACATTTTTGCAAAAAGCATAAAGGGACTGCTGTTCATCATCGCTAATAGTTCCGACAAGCATGCCGCAACGATGATTTTGATACCTGAGAGCAACATCAGAATCAATTTGTGAAGAAAAAATAGCAAAAACAGGAAAATAATCATTTGCCCACGCTATTGTGGCATTATCTATATCTGCATGTTGCCGTTTGCTATCCTTGCTTTTATAGCCTTGCCGCACCTCAAACACTATGCCGCCGGAGGGCTTGGCTACACCCCCCAGCCGAGAGCAATAGACCTCAATCCACCTTTTGACGTCCGCAAGCACGGTTTGATTTTTTATCTCAGACAGTTCCAACCTTCCGTCCAAAGACAGTTTTTTTGATTTCCCAGATCTGGTCTTAGCGGTATATGACCATCTGGCAAATTTAGCATCTCTGTAATTAGCCGCATCAATAAGTATTTCCCTGAACAAGCGCTCACACCCGATTCCCAGCTGACGGTACACAGAAGTCATTCCCCCTGCAGCTCTATGCGTGGCATACATCAAAGCGCTATCTAACCCAACCCAGGAATAGAATGGATCTGATCCGTAAAGCAACTTGAATTCATCAACAGATACTCCCTTTTTAGGGCCTCCTCGACCAAATTTTGGTCTGTAGCTCTTGCACTTTCTCAACGGCAACAGAAAAGTCTCAAGATACTGTTCATCTTTATTCGGCAAAGTTCTTTCTCGCTATGTTTGAATTGCCATATATAGCACCAGCTGTATGAGGCCAGAAACTTATGGGACTCCTGGCCTGATTAAAAAGGAAGCCGACATGCAAGTTCAACACATCGGCTTCCGCCTCAAAGGTTTCTATAGAATCGCCTCTTTATCAACTAAATTGGGAGGCAATTATGGGAACCGAAGCCCAACAGAAACTTGAAGCCCTGACATTCTGGGGCAAACACAGTCTGAATGCTACCCGGGACGCATTCAAGGTCAACAGATCAACCCCGTACCGCTGGCGCAAGACCTGCAACACGATCGGTCTGGGCGCGCTGCATGACGCAGCCACGCCCCGTACACCTGCCGGCGGCGCAAATGGCCGCCGGCACTGTGCGCTGAGATACGCCGGTTGCGTATCGAGATACCCAACTTGGGCCGCGAGAAAGTGCGGGTGCTGTTGGCGCTGTGGTGCGAACAACGTGGCATCAGCTGCCCCGGTGTGCGCACGACCGGACGGTTGATTGCCGACGCGCCGGACAAGATGCACACCACCCGGTTCGCTTGACACCCAAAGGGAAAATCAAGCCGCGACAGCGCAACCGCAAGCAACGTCCGGGCAGGGGGTTCCGTGCCGACCATCCGGGACACTGCGTTGCGTTTGATCCGGTGGTGCCCGGAGTGGAATATTCATCAGCGCACCCGCCGCTACATTTTCATAGCCACCGATCATGCCAGCCGTTTTACTTTTGCGATGGCGGCGACACGCCACAACAGCCAACACGTGGCGCGCTTCGCGGCACTGGTTCAAACGGTATTTCCGGGACGCATTGAACAGGTACTCAGCGACAACGGTTCCGGGTTTCAGGGCGACTTCGCTGACCATGCCCAAAGAGCAGGGTTGGCGTCATTGCCACACCTGCACAGTCCGAAGATGAACGCCTTCAACGAAAGGTTCAACCGCACGGCGCAGGAAGAATTCATAGACTACGAGAAAGACCTCTTGATGATGTGCGGGGGTTCAATGATCACCTGCTGGATCACTCGGATTGTTACAATAGCTGGTAACCACACCGGGGACTTGACAACCTGACGCCCTGCCATAAGCTTGCAAAACATCTGGCTCTTATGTCCCATACGTGGTGGCCTCATACAAGACGTTCCCGAATCTCTTATATAGTGATAATGTATTGCCTGTTGCAACGTCGGTTGCACGACCAGAAACCCGACCCGGCAAAAGAACCGTCAGGCAAAATGGCTGAAGATTTTCTTCTGAACGACAACTCACTCAAAGCAATGTCGAACTCCCGAAAGGCTGAAAATCCTCTGCCCGCTGAACCGGAAAGACACCGCCACGTGTTCAGGAACCCGCCGGCCCCCGGCAAAGCCCCCCGTCTCAGCGCCTGCATCGCGCCGGTCGCGGCTTGACCGGATTGGACAGGCATGGATCATTGGAACCGCCGGAAATAACATGCAGGCTTTTCCACGTGCACACCGCCTCCTGAAAAAATCATGCCAAATCTTCTCGCTTTCATAGAATCAAACATTATCATCGTCGGAATCTTTTTCGTTCTGCTCGCAATCGTCATCGTCACTGAAATCCAGAGGCTCACAAAGTCCTACCGCGACATCAATCCGGGTGAGGCGGTGCAATTGATCAACCGCGAAAACGCCGCGCTCCTTGATCTGCGCGAAGACAATGAACGCTCAAACAGCACTATCCGCAACGCCAGGCATATCGCCTCGAGCGTGCTCCGCCAGCGCCTTGACGAGCTCGAGCCACTCAAAGACACGCCGCTGGTGGTGTTCTGCGCAAGCGGCATCAGGGCGCCCGGCACCTGCCGCTTGCTGAAAAAGCAGGGTTTCTCCAAAGTATATAACCTGAAAGGCGGACTGGCGGCCTGGGAACAGGCAAATATGCCGCTCGCAAAAAAATAACGGGTTTCACGCACATGAACCTTAAAACCGAAATCTTCACTTCCGCTCGCTGCCCTTACTGCGACGGCGCCAAACGCCTGCTCAGCAAAAAAGGCATCGCTTATGAGGAGATCCGCATAGACCTCGACGAGGCAAAACGCGAAGAGTTGGCAAAACGCACCGGCCGCTCCTCCGTTCCCCAGATCTTCATCGGCGAAACACACATCGGCGGTTATGATGACCTGGTTGAACTTCACCGCAGCGGCAGCCTGGACAAACTGCTGAACTCGCAGTGACGACACATGAACGACAACATACATATTGAAATCCATCGGGTGTACCTGAAAGACGTGTCTTTTGAATCGTCTCAGACGGCGAAAAAGTTTACGGCCAAGTGGAAACCGCACCTCGACATCAGCCTGAACACGTCGTACTGCACGCTCGAGGACAAAGACCTTTATGAAGTCGTTCTGCATATCACGATTACGGCCAGACAGGGAAAAACCACCGCGTTCCTGGTTGAATTGCAACAGGCGGGTGTTTTCAAACTGGCCAAAACTGAAGAGTCAAAATTGCAGGTCGTGATGCAGACCCATTGCGCCAACATCCTGTTTCCTTTCGCGCGTGAAGCGGTCGCCGACCTCGTCGTCAAAGGCGGCTTTCCCCAACTGCTGCTCAGCCCAATGGATTTCCAGTCTCTGTACCAGCAGAAGGTCGAGGCATTGAAAGAACACTCGTCCACCGCGGTCACGCATTGAAGCGACTGCCGCAGGCAACAGGCATACGCCCGATGCCCCCCGAAGAGACACAGGAAAAACTGCCCGTCAGCGTCCTCGGCGCCGGCTCATGGGGCACCGCACTCGCGCTGCAACTGGCGGACAACGGGCACAACGTGACATTGTGGGGACGCGACGGCGAGCTGCTCGAGGAAATCGCGCGGACCTCCCGCAACAACGTCTATCTGCCCGACTGCGAATTGCCGCGCAATATACGGACTCAACCCGACTTCGCGGCGGCGGTGAACTCGTGCCGCATCGTCGTCCTCGCCGTCCCGAGTACCGTCGTTCGCGCGCTCGCCGGACAGATCGCCGCCGAGCTCGGCGCACGCCAGGAAGGACTGATCTCCACCTCCAAGGGCATGGAGGCGAATTCCGCGCGGCTGGCGCACGAAGTGCTCAAAGAAGTGCTGGAGTCCAAAATCCCACTCGCCTGCCTGGCGGGCCCGTCGTTTGCCGACGAGGTCGCGGCGCGGATGCCGACCGCCGCCGTCATCTCCTCCGAAGACAAAGCGTTTGCGGACAAAGCCGCCGCCTTGTTCCATAACCGGTCATTCCGCGTATATACCACCGACGACGTGATCGGCACTGAAGTCGCGGGCGCTTTCAAGAACATCATCGCGATCGCCGCCGGTATCTCCGACGGCCTCGGCTTTGGCGCCAACGCGCGCGCCGCGCTGATCACCCGCGGCCTGAGTGAGATCCGCCATCTCGCCAAAGCGATGGGCGCCAGCAACGCCACGATAAACGGGCTGGCAGGTATTGGCGACTTGGTGCTGACCTGCACCAGCGACCAGTCCAGAAACCGTCGTTTCGGCCTGCTGATCGCCGAAGGCCGCAGCGCCGAGGAGGCCGGCAAAAAGATCAACCAGGCGACCGAAGGCGTGGCGGCCGCCAAAGCCGCGCAGCAACTGGCGCAACGCTACGACGTCGAAATGCCGATCTGCGAACAGGTCAACCGCGTCATCGCCGGCCAACTCGAACCGCAGCGTGCCGTACAGGAATTGCTCGCCCGCCCCCCAAAGCCCGAAGACTGAGAGCGCCGAACGCGCGGGTGAGAACACGACATGCCGACACACAGACCGATAACATGAGCGCGGCGCACCCCGAGTTGCACCTTGAATTCTGCGGCCTCGCCTTCAACAGCCCGATCGTACTGCTGTCGGGCTGTGTCGGTTTCGGCGACGAATACACGCGCGTCGAGGGGTTCTCCAACCGCGACGCGGGTGCGGTCTGCCTCAAGGGCATCACGCTCGAGCCGCGCCTTGGAAACCTGCCGCACCGCATCGCCGAGACCTTCGACGGCATGCTCAACTCCATCGGCCTGCAAAATCCCGGCGTCGAAGCGTTCGTGCAGGAAAAACTGCCACTGCTGAACTTTGAAGAAACCTGCTTCATCGCCAACATCTCCGGCTCGACCGTCGAGGAATACGAGGCGCTCGCGCGACGCCTCGATGACTCACCGATAAACGCGATCGAGATCAACGTCTCCTGCCCGAACATCAAGGAAGGCGGCCTCGCTTTCGGCAACGATCCGGCGGCGTCGGCGCGGGTCGTCGCCGCCTGCCGCCACGCGACAAAAAAGCCGCTGATCACGAAGCTGTCGCCGAACCAGACCGACATTGCGGAAAACGCGCGCCACTGCCTCGAAGCCGGCAGCGACGCATTCGCCGCGATCAACACCGTCACTGGGATGGCGATTGACGCCGAAACCCGCGCACCGGTCATCGGCAACAATCAGGGCGGGCTGTCCGGCCCCGCGGTCAAGCCCATCGCGCTACATAAAGTGTTTCAGGTGCACCAGGTGTGCAAGGCGCACGGCGTTCCGATCATCGGGCAGGGAGGCATCGCCTCAGCCGAGGACGCGATTGAATTCATCATCGCCGGCGCCACCGCCGTCGGCGTCGGCACCGGGCTGTTCTACGATCCGCTGTTGTGCACGAAGATCAATCAGGGTATCAGCGACTACCTCGAGCGGCACGGAATCACCCGCGTCGCTGACCTGACCGGCACGCTGAAACTGCACGACGCACAGATCAGCGACTTTGTCTGACCCTGCGTGATGTCAACCGCGAACGGATACCTCCCGGTATCCGGACTTCAGGTGCTCATTGAGCCGTTATTCAACAGGCAAGGCGTGTCCTGAAGCCGCCACCTTCGGGACACAGTGGGCGGGTGCAGAGACGTCAGGCTGCCGGACAAAAAGCCTTCCCCGCAGCCCATGAATTCCTCCTGCGCGGTGCAGTTGAACTTCCCACGGAAGGGCGCTTATCTGATAGAGAGACGATTTAACCAGTCCGGAAGTGCCGCAAGTTTGCGGCTTCATACATGCCGTTGTGAGGCTCCCGAATAATGAGTCGTAGCGCTTCCGAACTTGTCACTTACGGATATACGTGCCCGCTCAAGTGACCCTCGTAAAAAATCTTGATGAAAGACTTGCAGGGAATCATCCGCGCGACGCGCGGGGACGCAGCCTTCGCCCGCGCACGCACAGGCGCCTCGACACGAGGCCCGAAATCAGACCCGCGGCCAGAACAGCCAGCCATGTCATGCCCATTGCGCCGCCACCGCCACCGCCGCCGCCGCTGCCGCCCAACGGGGGTCCTAAACTGCCCAAATCAAGCACAACCCCGTTGGGCGTCCGATCCGCATCGTTCGGGCTGCCGTCCCGGATCCCCAGCAGCAGGCATCTGTCGCCCGCACGAACGCCGTTATGCGCCAGACACCATACACTGTTGCCGCACGACCCGCTTTCAACCGTTTCCCTTGAGGCATCAGCTTCCGGACACTGCCCACTCGCATCGAGTGCCGCACTGAACACGCGGTCATCCCTGACATTCATCTCATCCGGCGCGCTCGGCATGAACACGAATGGAATCCATTTGCTTTGCTCTTCCTGATACTTGTGATATACGGCGCCTGCCGTCGCCGTCGCCCGCAACTCTATCAACACTTCGGCAAGTCCCCCGCCCGCATGCGTCCCGAACACATCCATCTCGACCGTAAAGTCAAACACCCCGGTCTCCACGTCCTCAACTTCCGTGCCATCCGGCAACGCGGGAATATTCAACCGCGTGTTGTCGGTAACCAGCGGAGTCTGGGTCGTTGAATCCCCCTGCCGATACGCATAAAAGCCCGGCTTCAGCGACCGCCCGCCAACCAACTTCAATCCCCCCTTGCCGTCAATGTCCCCCAAGCCGCCGGGGCCGACGTTCCCGAGCAGCCTCGCCCTCACTTCATCATCCCTCAACGGCGGCGTCCCCGACGGTGTTGAAGTAATCACCACCTCAAATATACAAAGACTGAAAGAGCCACCACACAACTCACCGCCGGACCCGGGCCCCCCGTTCAAGCTGACGCCGTTGTTTATACTGATACTCACCGTGCTGACCATGGGAAGGGCTGAATTCCCCACCTTCTCGAAAGTCCTCATCGCTGTGCTGGTGTTGTACCTGAAAACCTCCGCCCAATGACCCTCCTTGAGCGTGATCATCACGGTCGTGGAGAACGTGGAACTTCTCAGCGCGCTTGTCAACACACCATCGACAACGACACTGTCGATCGGTTCGGAAAACAATCCTTCCTTCAGATTAACCTCGATGATCGCGGTCGCCACATTGCCGCCGTACATGACCTGCACCTCCAGTTCATAGACGCCGTTGCGGTCCGCGTCGCTGGGCTTCTCGAAATTCTGCGGCGTCTTGAAGGACAGCTTTCCGTCCTCAGTCAGCGTGAATGCCTCCTTATCCTCACCACCGGCAATTGACCATATCAGGTCGTCCCCGTCTATCGCCTCCAGCTCCAGCGTCTCAATCACCGCGAGCGTCTCAATCACCGCGATTGAATTCGCACGCGCGTCGAACGGGCCTTTGCTGGTTATCACTTCACCGAAGATGGTGATTTCATGCGCCCCACCCAACATCACGGCATCGGGTGCGCCGGGGGCTCTCAACGCCACCCCGAATTTCTCGTCGCTCTCAGTCTCCTGATCGACCACAATCTCTATACGCCTGCTCTGCTCCGCGATATACGAGAACCCTCCGCCCTCCTGCTCCATGCGCTTGAAATCGCCCTGCCGGAAAAGAACAGTACCAGTACCAGTACCAGTACTATCGCTACCGCTGGCAAACCGTAAATCAGAATTCTCCGCCGAGTCGAATAACAAATCGAAGATGACAGAAACATCGTTGTGCGGCTGCTCGTCGCGCAAAGTCATTGCGACGATCCGCACGTCAAACCTGCTGCGCTCTGTCACCCTCGTCGCAGTCGACTTCAGCGTGATCGTCATGTCCGGCAAATCATCGTCTATAACCTCTACCGCAGCGGAAGACGTTGACGGCGACACCACGTAGCCCTCGCCGTTCTCCACGGTCACAGTCACCTTCGTATGCTCTTCCCAAACGTCGTCTTTTTCGATCACCACCAGCAGTGGCACGGTCCCGAGACCCGATCCAAACAACAAGCTCGTCGCAGGCGGGCCGTCCAACACCGTCGCACCGCTCGCCTGCGCGACCGACACCCCCACCGTCAACGCCGTGGCCATGCTACCCTCCCGCCTCAGCGTGAAAACCGCCTCCCCGTTCGATTCTTCAACCCTGGTTTCCTCTGCCTCAATCGATATACTGGGTAACTGCTCAGTCAGGAACAGCGCGATCTCGTCGTCTTCATTCCAGCCCCAATTAACGTTGTGCACCCAATGAAATTCCGTTTCATCAGCATTGGCTGTAAAATTCTTGAGGGGCAGTCGCACACTGCCGACGTACAGCACCAGATCATTTCGAGCATCCTCAGCAAGGGCCTGGCCCAGACTAACCCGCAATGTGGTGCCGAGAACACGAACAGCCTGAACGGTGTAATCAGCTCCCCTATACAAAAAATCGGTGTCGTCAAGGGCGCCACCCTCGAAGTCTGATGGTGCCCTGCCATACCCACGTATGGCGGTGGGAGTAGAGGCGACCCCCACCGTGAGTGTCGCCGACCATATCCCAATTTCTCTATACTCCGACAGGGCGACGGCGATCTCCCGTTCCACGGGGTTGTGGCCGTCGGTGACCCGCACCTCCAGTTCATAGACGCCGTCGCGGTCCGCGTCGCTCGGATCCTTGAAATCCTGCGACATCTTGAAGGACAGCTTTCCGTCCTCAGTCAGCGTGAATACGTCCCTGTCCGCGCCACCGACAGATGACCACATCAGGAGGTCCCCGTCGCCGTCCGTCGCCGTCAGCGTCGTGATCATCGCGGTTGAATTCTCAGGCGCGACGAAGCCACTTACACCGGTAATCACGGGGCTTTCATCGTCGTCGATGATGGTAGTATCCACTCTGCTGCGACGTATCTGCACCTGGCTGACGAGGCCGGGGGCGCGCTCCAGTGTCATAAAGAAGCGCTCATCCTCCTCGTCAAGATTGTCGTGTATGATCTCTAAAGGAATCATCCCATTCCTAATAAAGGGTATACTACAACGGAAAGAATCAAAAGACCTCCTACCAAGACAAGCAGCACCACTACTTATATAATAAAGCATCCCGTCCCTGTCCTCCACCTCACTCTTGGACCAACCGGAAACCCTAAAGACAATATTTACAGTTAACACACCATAGTCATTGGGGCTCATTGCCGACCCGCTTCTTGAAGATATATCGACGCCGAAATCACTCGGCGGCCGTTCGTCGCGCACCGTCCTTGCGTTGACCTGAAACGTCGCGGTGCCGCTGCTCTCACCCACCTCCGCCGGACCCGTCATAACTACATCTATATCCGGCAGGTCCTCTTGGATGATGGTCACGGTCGCAGAACCCGCCGACGCCGAAACGGTATAGCCGTCTCCCTCATTCAGGCTCACGGTCATTTTCGTCTCTGGATCCCACTTGCGGTCGTTGTCGATCAGAATCCTCAACGTCTCTTCCGGCGAATCCGCAGAAAAAATCACCGTCGTCGGCGCCGTGCCTTTAATCACGTCCGCGCCTTCGGGGTCCACTGCCACTGTCACCGTCACCGTCACCCCCTTCGCCGTGTTCCCGGTCCGCATCAGACCGAAAACCGCCGGCAGGCCCATACGTCGATCATCATCCTCCTCATTGATGGTCTCCTCGCTCTGCCTCGTGATCGATACCGTCGGCGTTGACACCGGGTCGAACAGGTCATCCACAAGACGGATCATAAGGTCTGCCGTTACAGGGTTCGCGCCGTCGGTGACCTGCACCGTCAGAGCATAAACACCGTTGTGGTTATCGTCGTCCGGATTCTCAAAATCCTGCGGCGTCCCGAAGGACAACCCGCCCCCCCGCGTCAATGTGAACAGCGACCTATCCTCGCCGCCGACGATCGACCAACTCAGGTCGTCCCCGTCGCCGTCCGTCGCCGTCAGGGTCGTGACGAGCGTCAAATTCTCCTCCACCTCAATAGTCTTTTCGCTCGTAATCTCAGGTGTTTCGTCGTCGTCTTGAACGTGCACCACCACTGACCCCATGGTTTCAGAGACGAAGTAACCATCACCCACCTCCACCCTCATGGTCACATTCGCGGGCGCCTCATCGACCTTGTCGTCGCCGGTCCCCACCGTCAACTGCGTCGTCTCCGAACCCACCGCAAAGACCACCGTCGCCGGCGGCGTGCCGGGAATCACGCCGTCTGGATCCCTCAACCCTACGTTCACCGTCACCGTCGCCACAGCGGTACTCTTCATCCGACTGAATATGAAGGTGATGTCTTCGCCTTCGGTGATCATGGCGGAGGCCGCCTCAACCGACACCACCCCCCCCTCGAGATCATCAACCTGCGCCTTCAGGAGCAGCGCAATCTCATCGTCTATATTCCAGTCCCAGTCAGTGCTGTGCCTCAAATAAAATTCCGTTCCATCGTCATCAACTGTAAAATCCTTGAGGAGCAGTCGCACACTGCCGACGTACAGCACCAGATCATTTCGAGCATCCTCAGCAAGGGCCGGGGCCAGACTAACCCGCAATGTGGTGCCGAGAACACGAACAGCCTGAACGGTGTAATCAACTCCCCCATACGAAAAACCGGTGTCGTCAAGGTCGCCACCCTCGAAGTCTGATGGTGCCCTGCCATACCCACGTATGGCGGCGGAAGTAGAGGCGGCCCCCACCGTGAGTGTCGCCGACCATATCCCAATTTCTCTATACTCCGACAGGGCGACGGCGATCGCCCGTTCCACGGGGTTGTGGCCGTCGGTGACCCGCACCTCCAGTTCATAGACGCCGTCGCCGCCCATGTCGCTCGGAGTCTCTAAATTCTGCGGCATCTTGAAGGACAGCTTTCCGTCCTCAGTCAGCGTGAATGCGTCCTCGTCCGCGCCACCGGCAATTGACCACGTCAGGCCGTCCCCGTCGCCGTCCGTCGCCTTCAGCGTCGTGATCATCGCGGTTGAATTCTCAGGCGCGACGAAGACACTTACACCGGTAATCACGGGGCTTTCATCGTCGTCGAGGATGGTAGTATCCACTCTGCTGCTACGTATCTTCACCTGGGCGGAGAGGCCGGGGGTGCGCTTCAGTGCCAGAAAGAAGCGCTCATCATCCTCGTCAACCTGGTCGTTTTGGATCATTAAAGACTGAAAACCCACGCTACAATAAAGTGCCTCATCCACCTCACACTTGGACCAGGAATCAAGCTCAAAGCCAACCACATCACTTAACGGAAAAAAGTCATCGCCGGCCTTTGCCTGCGCCTTTGGATCCATGAGCATGCCTTGTGAATTCATAGAGACGCTGAAATAACTAGGCGGCCGTTCGGCGCGCACCGTCCTTGCGTCGACCTGAAACGTCACGGTGCCGCTGCTCTCACCCACCTCCGCCGGACCCGTTATAACTACATCTATATTCGGCAGGTCCCCTTGGATGATGGTCACGGTCGCAGAATCCGCCGACGCCGAAACGGTATAGCCGTCTCCACTATTCAGGATCACGGTCATTGTCGTCTCTGGATCCCACTCGTTGTCGTTGTCGATCAGAATCCTCAACGTCTCTTTCGGCGAACTCGCAGAGAAAATCACCGTCGTCGGCGCCGTGCCTTTAATCACGTCCGCGTCTTCGGGGTCCACTTTCACTGTCACCGTCACCGTCACCCCCTTCGCCGTGTCCCCGATCCGCATCAGATCGAAAACCGCCGCGCCCCCTACGCTAGCCTCCTCATCGACCTTCTCGCTCTGACTCGTGATCGATACCGTCGCGAGACCCTGCGCCTTAACGTTTCCGCCAAACCCGTATATAGAGAGAACAACGCACACGGCGAGCACGCACCGAAGCAGGAGCGGGGAACAACGGCGCAGAGGTGCGCACTCGACAGATTCTGAAGCGCCGACGCGACTTCGCGTTTTCATAGGGAGCATACGCGGATTGCACTGTGGCGCCGCGTAGTCCGAAACTGTAATTGAACTGGCCTTCAAAACCATTTGGGTGTACTTTGGCCGGTTTGCTTGGAAGACCATGGTCGCATGTCAGAGCATAGATGCGCAATATACCACAAGCAGGCGCCGTCTCAATCCGACTTAAAACCGCCCCTTTGGCGGCATATATGGGCAGGCGACCCTACAGAATCCCTTAGAATCTCTTGAGACAGAAGCCAGCAGGTTGAACCGACGCGCCGGCCCTCTCACTCAGGCAGCCATCCCCGAAGCAGCGGTCGAACAATTCAACAAAAGCATTTTGCGCCGACATCCCCGATTGCACCGGGCAACCCGCGCGTGTCAGTGATCCGTGAAAGAAACTCGACCACGCGGCAACCTGAGATTGACGTGTCAACCACCAGTGGTCCAACGCAAATCAAAGAGCACCCTTTATAATCCGCTTATTTCAAGGAGACACCATGGGTAAACGAGTCATCAGCACCGGACAGGCGCCACAGGCCATCGGCACTTATTCGCAGGCCGTCGCCGTCGGCGACACCGTCTATCTTTCGGGGCAAATTCCGCTGGCGCCGGAGACGATGGAACTCGTCGTCGGCGATATTGAAGCGCAGATCCGCAGGGTCTTCGACAACCTGAGCGCCGTCGCCGCCGCCGCAGGCGGCAGCCTTGCCGGCATAGTCAAGTTGAATGTTTTCCTGACCGATCTTTCAAACTTCCCGACCGTCAACAAAGTGATGGCCGACTACTTCAGGGAGCCCTACCCGGCGCGCGCCGCGATCGGCGTCGCCTCTCTGCCCAAAGGCGCGGAAGTCGAAATGGACGCGGTCATGGCGCTTGGAGAAAGCACATCGGGCGGCTAATATGCCTTGCGATGACACCCATCAATCAACTCCGAGGCATCGGGAGCGCGGCCGCCGAAAAACTTGAACGCCTCGGCATCCGTCACATCGAGGACCTGCTGTTCCACCTGCCGCTGCGCTATCAAGACCGTACCCGCGTACATCCGATCGACTCGCTCCACCCCGGCCACGAAGTCCTGATCGAGGGCACGGTCGGGCAAACACGCGTCGTCTATCGCCGCCGGCGCATGATGCTGGTCAACATCAACGACGATACCGGCGATCTGCTGCTGCGTTTTTTCCACTTTTCGACCGCACAGCAAAACAGCCTGCGCCGGGGCGCCCGCATCCGCTGTTTCGGCGAAGCACGCAAGGGGCAGTCCCAACTCGAGATGATCCACCCCGAATACCAGTTCGTGAACCTGCGCCGCAACGGCGCCCCGAATGAAAGTTACACGCCGATCTATCCGGCCACCGAGGGACTCAGCCAATTCAGCCTGAGAAAATTCACCAGCGAAGCCCTGGTCTGGCTCGCCGCGCCCGGCAGCGAACTCGAGGAACTGCTGCCGCCCGTGCTGCTCAGGGAGGAACAGGCGATCTCACTGCAAGACGCCATCCGCTACATCCACAGGCCGCCGCCCGACGCCGACGTTGAATTGCTGCAAACCGGCGAGCACCTGGCGCAGAAACGGCTGGCGTTTGAGGAGATGCTGTCGCATTCCCTGAGCCTCAAACGCATGCGCGCCGACACCAAAAAACAGCTCGCCCGCGCGCTGAAAAATGAGGGGAAACTGCTCGCCCGACTCCAACAGCGGCTGCCGTTTGAACTGACGGCAGCCCAGCGCAAGGTCATCGCCGACATCCGCGCCGACGTACGCAAAGCGGCGCCGATGATGCGCCTGGTGCAGGGCGACGTCGGCTCCGGCAAGACGCTGGTCGGCGTCGCGGCAATGCTCGAGGCGGTCGAGGCGGGCTGTCAGGCGGCGATGATGGCACCGACCGAAATTCTGGCCGAGCAGCATTTTCACAATCTCAAGGAATGGTTCGACCCGTTTGAGATCAGCATCAGCCTGATCCTCGGCAAACAGAAAGTGCGCGAACGGCGCAACGCCCTGCGCCAGGCGCGCACCGGTGAAACCAGCATCATCGTCGGCACACACACATTGTTTCAGGAAAAAGTCGAGTTCGAGCGTCTCGCGCTGATCGTGGTCGATGAGCAGCACCGTTTCGGCGTGCACCAGCGCCTTGCGCTCAAGCAGAAAGGCGAAGACAACAGCTTCCAGCCGCACCAGTTGATCATGACGGCGACGCCGATCCCGCGCAGTCTCGCGATGACGATGTACGCCGACCTTGACTACTCAGCGATCGACGAGATGCCGCCCGGCCGACTGCCGGTCACCACCGTCGCCCTGCCCGACAGCCGCCGCGACGAACTTATCGAGCGCGTACGCAAGACCTGCGCCGGGGGTGAGCAGGTCTATTGGGTCTGCCCGCTGATCGAGAAATCCGACACCCTGCACTACGAAACCGCCGAAGCGACTTTTGAATTGCTGAACCGGAAAATGCCGGAGATCAAGATCAAACTTATTCACGGGCGCATGAAGCCTGAGGAAAAAGAGACGGCGATCGCCGCGTTCAAGCAGGGTGAGATCCAGCTGCTCGTCGCAACCACCGTGATCGAGGTCGGTGTCGATATACCCGACGCCAACCTGATCGTGATTGAAAACGCCGAGCGTTTCGGCCTCGCGCAACTGCATCAACTGCGCGGGCGCGTCGGCCGCGGCGGCAGGCAGGCCACATGCGCGTTGCTGTATCACCCGCCGCTGTCGGGCAACGCGCGCCGCCGTCTCAACGTGATGCGCGAAACCAACGACGGCTTTGAGATCGCACGCGAGGACATGAAGATACGCGGCCCGGGCGAGATCCTCGGCACCCGCCAGACCGGCGAGATGCAGTTCCGGATCGCCGACCTGACACGCGACTCACAGCAACTCGAGCGGGTGCTCAAAGCTTCCGAGCGGATGTTGCAGGACAATCCTGAGGTATGCGACAAATTGATCAGCCGATGGCTCGGCGACTCGGCGAGATACGCCGAGGTCTAGTATCCCGGGACGGGTTGCGGTGAGCGGCGGCGCGCCGCGCCCCTTCGACCGACCGTGCAACTCAGCCGAAGTGGCCGATCGCCATGGTCGTGATAAAGACCACCAGCAAAAAGAACAACGCGCCGACGCTGGTGAAAACAAGCGGCGCCCTTGCGTTCTCTTTTTTCAGAAGCCACCACGCCCCCGCCCCGCAACCGGCGGCGGTAATTACGAAAGCGGCCCAGAAAAGCACCCACACACAGCCGCTCTGACACGAACGCGCCTCAAACGTGCCGCCGAGCAATTGCGACACCAGAATGACCGTCAGGCCCCAAGCTGTCAGCGCCCACACGGGAAATACGATGTACATGATGCTTGTGCGTATCTGTCGGGCCTGCAATCATACCCCATCGCGCCACTCCCGCCATTCGCCCGCCGCGTCCGCCTCATCTGCAACCGCCCATGCAAAACATGTAAAATACGAGGCTATGCTATCGGAAGCTTCTATCCCCAAGTTTTTGTTTGAATCCGCAGCCGACGCCCAGCGGGCATTCTATGAGGCATTCCAACACTGCGACCTCGAAGACATGATGTCGGTGTGGGCTGACGACCGAAACATCGTGTGCGTTCACCCGGGCGGCCCCAGGGTGTGCGGGCCTGAGGCCATACGCGAGAGCTGGGAAAACATCTTCAAGGAACTGGCCGACTGGGATCTTCGCCTGAGCGACGGCCAATGCGTCGAGGACGAACTGCTGTCCGTCCATCAGGTGCAGGAGAACATCTATAGAGAAGGCAAAATTCAGGCTATCGTGATCGCCACCAACCTGTTCCACTGCACCGATCAGGGGTGGCGAATGATAATGCACCACGCCTCACCCGCGCCGGAGACGGCGGCGGACATCATCGCCGGGGGACGCAGCCTCCATTGAAATCAGGCGGGGGGTTGGGCTCTAGCACGCTGCCTCGCTGATCGTGTGCTTTCTGCAGACCCCCCTGACCTGTCCGATTTATGGGGAAGCCACGAACCCCCTTGATGGCAATGCGTCTTAGATGCCTATTTGTAATTTCCTCCATGCCCCGTCTGCAAACTACGCACTTAGGCCATACTGTTGTGTTTCGCAATAGCAACCGTGTTAATAGAGGACGTGGATAAAGCTATCGTAAATTTTGCTATTCAGAGAATGCTTCCAGCAAGTTGCTAATCTCAAAATTCAGTAAAAACTCCGCATAATAACTTTTGAAAATATCTTTCAAATAATCTTGCAAACCGACTTCATCGCCATCCTTTGAAAGTTGATATTTTTTATTCTTACTTATAATGTACAAAGTATGAAAATAGACTGTTGATATATAACGGTTTTTATCAGTATTTATTTCATTTTCATTTTTTACCAAAAGGCTTCCATGCTGAAGCACCGCAAATTCCTTTTCGTAGAAAAATCCGGGATAAACGGTAAAAATCCCATGCGGCCCTATATGCCGTTTCGCTTCAGCAACAGAGCTTCTCCCGCTAGAAGTTGGAATACGCGGGGATGGATACGTCGCAGATGAGACGGCTACGGGAACTTGAGGGCGAGAACGCCTTGTATATGCGGAGGAACACTTTGGTCATGTCGAATAAACCTGACAAAATTGATCACAAAAAACCCAAAGAAATACTGAAGAGTAATCCGAAGGTGTCTCACTCGGTCGTCGCTCAATACCGTGAATTGGAGAGGAAGCTGAAAAAATTAGGCGTGGACACAAAGCCTCGTTACACTTTGTCTCATCCATTTGATGGGTATATCTCAGATCTTCTGAAAAAGTAGATTGAAAAAATCCCTCAAAATCACCTCGGTAAGCGGAAGGTGAGTCCGATCTCATCAGACCAGGAACAACTCACCGGGATAAGTAATACAGCAACAAAAACACCACGAACAGCCCCGCCAGCCACCCTATCGTCAGGCTGGTTTGCAGCACTTTGGCCGGCGCAGCGGCGGGGCGCGTGAGGCGTGCAAGGCCGCCGCCCACTCCCCTCAGGCACGCAGCGAGCGGGCGCACCAGCCTTTCTTCAAAGGCGCGGTCGCGCCACAGCGCGCGGTAAAGACGCACGCCCAGCCTGCGATAGAACCAGTCAAAGTCGAGACTGATGGTGCGCGAGCGCTTCAGCATCGGCAGCAACACGAAAAACGCGGCGCCGGAGAACAGCAGCAACTGCAACTGCGTGACGACGTGGCTCAGCGTATAAGGCTCATGCGTCGATGGCCACGGCAGCATCAGATAAAGCCACTGCGGGAAAAGACCCAACAGGATGCAGACCAACGCGAACGCGAACATCGCCAGACGCATATTCAACGGCGGGTCGGCCGGCCTCAGCCCCGAGTCGCGCTGGAAAAACACGAACCACGGAAACTTCACGCCGGCGTGCAGAAACACTCCTGCAGACGCGGCAAGCAGCGCAAACACCAGCCATGTCAGATGCAGATCGAGCACGGCGGCTTCGACCATGGGCTTGGAGATGAAGCCCGAAGTCAGCGGAAAAGCCGAAATCGATAGCGCGCCGATGATCGCGCACACGGTGGTCGCGCGCATACTGTGATAGAGGCCGCCGAGATCGGTGCATTTTCTGCGTGCGGTCATAAACAGCACGCTGCCGGCCGACATCATCAGCAGCGCCTTGTAGATAATGTGCGTGAATGCGTGTGCGGCAGCGCCGTTCAGCGCGAGTGAAGTGCCGATGCCGACGCCGACGACCATGAACCCCACCTGATTGACGATACTGTACGCAAGAATACGGCGGATATCATTTTCATTCAGCGCATAGATGATGCCGTAGAAGATCATGTACAGCCCGACCGGCACCAACGCCGCCTCGCCCGGAAACACGGTGAGCAACACCAGCACCGCGGACTTGGTCGTGAACGCCGACAGATACACCGCGCCGGCGGGGCTCGCCTCGGGGTACGCGTCGGCCACCCACGCGGAAAACGGTGGCGCGCCGGCGTTGATCAGAACGCCGGCGAGGATCATCCAGGTGTAGAGATCGTGCGCGAGCAGCGGGCGCAGGGCCGCGTCGCCGGTCTCGCCGATCAGGCCGAGAATGCCGCACAACAGCAGCATCCCGCCGAATATATGCAGCACCAGATACCTGAAGCCGGCAGCGGCGGCAGCCCTTGTACCGGCAGCGAATATGACCGCAGTCGAACCGATTGCCATGATCTCCCAGAATACGAACAGGCTCAGAAAGTCGCCGCAGAGCGCGACGCAAACCGCGCCGCCGGCGTAAAAAGAAGCACTTGCGAGTTCAAACGGGCGCGACTGATACAGCGCGAACAGGTTGCCCACGAGCAACGCGATCACGAATACGGTGGCGAACAGGCGCCCCAGCACGGTTGGCTCGAACGGCTGTACACCACGGCCCAGGAATTCAAACGCCGCGTGCTCGCCGGGCACCGCGATCCAGACCAGCGCCAGCACTGCCGCCGGCAACGCGAGCAACAGCGCCGACCTCACGCCTCCGCGCACGAACGGGATCACGAACGCGCCGATCACGATCAGCAGCCCGGGCGTCAGCGGCGTCTCAATCGTCATAGTAATCGTCCCTGCGCTTCAGCACGCGCCCGACAATCACCGAGACAACGGTCATCAGGGCGCAGGCCCCGAAGCCGTACCACGCGAAGAAACCAAATCCGTCGAGGTTGAAATGCGCCTCGCGCTCGATCAGCGCCTCCCACAGCAGCAGCACACACATCAGCAATACGCCCAAGGTCCATTTTGAAAAGCGACCTTTCATCCGATCCTCTCAATCAGGCCGACCACCGCGTCGGCGTAAAAAAACAGCCCCAGCACGGCGATGGCCGGCAGCGCCATCGCCACCACCATCGCTGCAGGCGCCTCCGGGAACGGCTTCGGATCTGCGCCGTCGCCGCTTCGGGCGTAGGCGCGGCAGATCACCGGCGCGAAATAACCGACGTTCAGCATCGTGCCCAGCACCAACACGCCCGCCGCAAAGTAATGCTCGGCCCCGAACGCGCCCTCCAGCAAAAACCACTTGCTCGCGAACCCCGCCAACGGCGGCAGACCGATCATCGACAGGGCGGCGATGGTAAAGCAGGCCAGCGTCCACGGCATTGAATAAGCAATGCTGCGGAGTTCACTGACGCGCTCCTTCCCCGACATGCTGTGGATCGCGCCGGCGGCAAAAAACAGCGTGATCTTGCCGAACGCATGAGCAACCAGATGCAGCACCGCCCCCAGAAACGCAGGCTTGAACAGGGCAACGCCCAGCGTGATATACGACAACTGGCTGACCGTCGAATACGCCAGCATCTTCTTCAAATTGTCCTGACGCAACGCGATCAGCGACGCGATCACGACCGAAGCGCCGGCGACATACGCGAGCCAGTCGCTCGCGATCGCGGACATGAACTCAAGCCCGAATATATAGACGGCCACTTTGGCGATGGTGAACACACCGGCCTTGACCACCGCGACCGCGTGCAGCAATGCACTGACCGGCACCGGCGCGACCATCGCCTCAGGCAACCAGCGGTGCAGTGGCATCAGCGCGGCCTTGCCTGCACCGAACACCAGCAGCACCAGCAACCAGCCGGCCTCAGTGTCGCCGACGCAACTCGGCAACAGGCCGCCCGACGTAAACTCCAGCGTGCCGCAGGCCAGCCAGATCCACACGATCGCCGGCAAAAACAGCAGCACCGAAGAGCCGAGCAGAAATCCGAGATACAGCCTGCCGCCGACACGCGCCTTGTTGCCCCCGTAATGCGTCACCAGCGGATAGGTGCTGAGCGTCAGCACCTCGTAGAAAACCCACAAAGTCAGCAGATCGCCGGCAAAGGCGACGCCCAGCGCGGCGCCCACGGCCAGGCTGAAACATGCATAAAAGCGCGCCTGATTCTCGAGCGCGTTGACATGGCAGAAAGCGATCGAATACAACATGCTGACCGGCCACAGCACCGCAACGACCACCGCAAAGATCAGCCCCAGCATTTCAGTCTTGAAACCCAGCGTCAGCCCGGGCGCCAGTTCGGCCAACCGCCACTGTGCCGGTTCCGCGTCCGCACTGAAGTCCCCGAACAACAGCGCCGTGCAGATCAGTGTGACAAACGGCACGACCAACACGACCGCCCGGTACCAGGCGGGATGCCGGAACCCCGCCGCCACCGCCAACGCGCAGGCAAAAGGCAACGCCGGTACAACCAGCAGCAATACTTTGCTGATGTTCACGGTTCCATCCCGACAAGGCGACGCGCCGCATCCATCGCGGCCATGACGAGACCGCCGGCATTCACCCCGATATAGACGTTCAGCGCGACCAGGATCCACACAGGCAACAACAACGCGAACGGCGCTTCGCACCGGCTTTGATCCCCAGCCTCTCCGGCGGGCACGGGGCGCAGATAGGCAAGCTCGACCAGCCGCCAGACATACACCGCGGCCAACAGCGACCCCGCGAGAACCAGCAATGCCAGCGGCCACCATCCGAGTTCGAGGATCGCGACGACCAACTGCCACTTGCTGATAAAGCCCGCGGTCAGCGGCACGCCGACGAGGCTCACGCCGCCGATCACGATGGCGGCCATCGTCCACGGCATCCGCCGCCCGAGACCCGCAAAATGTTCGATGCGGCAATCGCCGAGACGGTAGGCGACGCAACCCAGCGCAAGAAACAGGCCGCCCTTGATCAGGGCGTGATTAAACAAATAAATGATTGCCGCGCCGACCCCACTCGACGAAACCAGACTGACGCCGAGCATGATATAGCCGATCTGGGAGACGCTTGAATACGCCATCATGCGCTTGACGTTATCCTGATAAATCGCCACGACGGATGCGAACACGATCGCAACCGACGACAGCAACAGCAGGATCGAATCAAAACCGGTGCCTTCAAAAGCAAGATCCACCCCGAATACGCCGAAAAACAGGCGGATCACCAGATAGATTATGACTTTGGTTGAAACGGCGGCGATCAGCACCGACACCGGCGACGGGGAGAATGTATAGGCGTCGGGCAACCACCAGTGCAACGGAAACAACGCCATCTTCGCCGCAAGCCCGACGCTGATGAAAGCCAGCGCCGCGGTGACCACGCGCTTTGACGCCACCTCGGGCAGGCGCAACGCGAGGTCGTCGAAATTGAGCGTGCCGGTCATCATGTACAGATAGCCGATACCAACCAGAAAAAAAGTCGTTCCCACCGCGCCCATGATCAGATAACGGTACGCCGCCAGCGGCGGATGGCCGCCCCGCCCCAGCGCGATCAGGGCGTAACAGGCAAGCCCCGTGATCTCGAGAAAGATGAACGCATTGAACAGGTCGTTGGTCACGACCACGCCGAGCAGCCCCGCAAGACACAGCAGGAACAGCGCGAAAAAATAACCGCCGGCGTCGGCGAATTCACGCACGACGCGGTACCCGGAAAACAAGACGACCACGGTGGCGACCAGCGTCACCAACAGCGCCAGCAGCGCGCCCAGCAGATCGACGCGATAAGCAATGCCCCACGGCGCCGGCCAGCCCCCCAGTTCATAACGCCATACGAAACCGTGCGAGGCCTGCACAAACATCGCGGCGGCGCAGATCAAAGTGAAGATCGCGATGCTGAACGCGAGCAAGCGCGCCGGCATAAAGCGGCGGAAAAAAATGCAAAGCGGCGCCCCCAGAAGCGGTGCGACGACGACGATGACGGGCAGGTGACGCAGCACTGCCCGCCTTAGCCGCCCTTTCCTCGTAACTGGTCCTGAGACTCGTTATGTGCTTCGTCTTGCAGCGAAGCGATCTCTTCTTCCTCGATCGTTCCCCAGGCGTTGTTGATCCTGACCACCAGCGACAACCCCAGCGCCGTCGTCGCCAGCGAGACGACGATGGCAGTCAGTATCAGCACATGCGGCAACGGATTTGCATACAGTTCTGCGGGGCTGCCGCCCATCTCGAGAATCGGCGGCATCGCGTCTTCGACTGCCGCGAGCAGAATGAACAGCACGAACACCGCGCCTTGAAATATGTTGATCCCGATCAACTTCTTGATCAGATTGCCGTAGGCGATCACGATGTACAGACCGATCATCATCAGGACGATGACAACCAAGTACCCGTAGTATCCGGCCGCGAGTTGAAAAAAGCCGGTCACTTCTCAGCCTTTCCCTCTCCGGCGAACAGATAAAACACCGTGACAACGACTCCGACGATCGTGACGCCGACGCCGAGTTCGACCAGAAAAATGCCCGCGTGCTGTCCCGCAATCGGGTTTTCAGCAAGCGCGTTGTAATCGAGGAACGCCCCGCCCGCGATCATCGCCGCAAGCCCGGTGCCGATATAAAGCAACACGCCGATACAGGCCAGCACCTCCGCGGTGCGCCGTGAGATGATGCGCCGCAACCGCCCGCCACCGTAGATCAACGCATAAATGATGACCCCGGCCGAGAAAATGACGCCCGCCTGAAAGCCGCCGCCCGGACCAAAGTCGCCGTGAAACTGCACATAAAGCCCGAACAGCAGGATCAGCGGCACAATGATGCGCGCCGTCTCGCGTAAAACCGGATTGTGCTTGATGATCGGCATCGGATCAGCCTGAAAGCCGCTTCGGAGACCGCTCGCGGCGTCCTGCCGCGAACACCCCGACGACGCCGACACCCGCGGTGAAGATCACGATCAATTCCCCGAGCGTATCAAAGCCGCGGTAACTCGCGAGCACCGCCGTGACCACGTTAGGCACGCCAATTTCCTGCGGCGTATAACGCAAATAATACTCGGCGACGTGCCGATGTGCCGGCGCATCGGACGCCGCAAAATACGGCATATCCGGCATCGCATACAGCAGCATGACACCAAACAACGCCGTCAGGACCAGCGCCGGCAGTTTGCGCCTCGATTTATAAGAGCGGAAATGCGCGGTCGCAGCGATGGCTGCAAGAAACAACACCGTCGAGAAACCGGCGCCGACCGCCGCCTCGGTAAAAGCAACGTCGGGCGCGTCGAGCGCGACGAACAGCACCGCCGCCAACAAACTGTAAACGGAGGCCAGTAAAACAGCGGCAAACAGGTTCTTCCCGACCGCCACCAGCACCGCCGCCACCGCCAGCAGCGACAACAACGAAATGACCACCGCGTATTCCATCAGTCTTTCCCGCCGCGATCGTGATGGCGCGCTGCTCTCGATATCGCATGCGTCGTGGTCGGAACCGTCACCAGCAGGAACAACGCAATCAGCGCCACTTTGAATACGCTTTGCACCATACCCATCTGCAAAACGAGCGCTATCAACGGCAACAACACTCCGAGCGTGTCGATCAGGCCGGCAGCGTGGATGCGCGTATAAAAATCAGGCAGGCGCAATATGCCGACACCGCCCGCCAGCAAAAAGAAACAGCCGGCGACGACCAGCACCCAACTCACCACGTCAACGATTTCGCCGATCATCGGATTAATCCTTTGTCGCCTCGGACACGGGCAACTCACTCCTTTCAAAAAATCTCAATAATGCGATTGCGGCAATAAAGTTAACCAGCGCGTAAAGCAGCGCAATATCCATCAGGTCATATTGCTCAAACCTCACACCGAGCAACACCAGCAGCAATACCGTAAGCGTGCCGAAGGCGTTGAGCGCCAGCATCCGGTTGAACAGACCGGGGCCTTTGGCCGCGCGCACCAGCAACATCACCATGACGGCGACGATCACGACGAACAGCACGGCCGACATCAGGGTTCCCCCTCGAGTTCGCTGACCTTGCGGTCGAGTGACGCCTGCGCGGCGGCGTTTCCCCCGCAGTTGAGCACATGCACTTCAATATAGTTGTCTTCCAGCCGCGTGCTCACTGTCCCAGGCGTCAGGGTAATCGAGTTGGCGTGCACCAATTTGCCGAGATCTTTTTTCTGCGTCATCGGCACGCGGATAAAACCGGGGGCGATCGGCAATCCCGGACGCAGTACCGTCACCGCAACCCGCACGCATGCAACTATGATCTGCCCCAGCAGCCAGATTGCGTACTTCGGCAGGCGCAGATAAAAGCCGGGCGAATGAAGCCCTGTGCCGATGATCTCCATGCGCGACCCCAGCCATACGACCAAAACGGCGCTTACGCCGCCGAGCCCGATGATGAAACCCGTGTGCTGATCGGACACCAGCAGCCAGACGCCGAGCAACAGCGCAAAAAAAATCACGCGCACAAGCACGACGTTTCCCGGTCAAGGCTGATCAGCCCTTCCGCGCTGCACAATTCAGTCAAATCTTCCCTCACTAACATAGTCAAAAACGAAAACCAATTCCCGAAAGGTCTCGGGCTTCGGCGCAAGACTGAAACTCGCTTTCAGATAATGCCTCGCCTGATCCCACAATTCGGCCTGGCGATATAACTTACCGAGACACAGCAACAGCGCCGGATCTTTCGGTCTGCTTTTGAGCCAGCGCTCGGCGTGCTTCAGGCGTCCGTCAATGTCGCCGCCCTCAATGCTGCCGTAACACACCATGCAATCTTCGTCCCATCTGGACTCAATCGCTTCACGCAACACACGTTCCGCGGTTTCACGCGCGCCGACGCTCACCAGCATTTCCGCGTACGCCGCAAGCAACGCCGGTTTCACCGCGGCGTCAATGGCGTGCCACTGACGCTCGAGCATGTTCACGTCCATGCGCCCGGCGGCCCGCTGCAACAGCCTGCGCGCAACCGGAATTTCAACGGCGCGCAGTTTATCAGGTTGACGCGCATATAACTTGCGCACTTGCGGCATCGCATCCATCAGCACGCTCCAGTCTCCCGTCGCTTCGCACGCCTGCATCAACAGATCAACGATTCTGCGGTTGTCCGGCCGCCGCCTTCTCAATTTGCCGAGATGCTCGGCGGCCTGCTCAGGCTGCCCCGCCTTGAGCAGAACCTCCGACTGGATCAGCAACGCGCAAAAATCGTCTTTCATGTTCACCTCGCGTGCTTCCTGCAAAGCCGCGCGTGCTTCATCGAGGTCGTTGTCCTCCGCCGCACAGCGCACCGTCAGCAGGTTGGCACTATGAGCAAGCGTTGCATCCTGCGCCGCGCGGCGGAAACATTTGCGCGCCCGCCCCCACTGCCCCCGCAGATAAAGCGCAATGCCTTGCTCAAATTCTTCGCGCAGATGCTCGAGACGGCGCGCGCGGCCCGCCCGTATCAGCCGCGACGGCAGACCGAACAACGCGCCGAACAACCGCAACGCCATGAACACACCGATGGCCGCAAGCACGAAGACCGCAAAGCTGGTGGTGTAGTTTCGTTCTCCGAAAGTAATCGCCACGGTCGCCCACGGCGCCTGATCGATGAAAAGCAGCGCCGCAATGAACAGGACAACCAGCAACCCCGTCAGCGCCAGCCACTTCTTCACGGCGTCATCTCCGCGGCGAGCGCGCGGATCTGATCCAGCGCCTCGCCGATACGCGGCGGCGTGCCCGCAATGTCGAGAGCGTGCAAGGCCCGCAATTGACCATGCAGCGGGGTATCAATTTCGCCGCTCTGCTCAACCGCCTGCATCGCGTTGGTGAGCGCATAACGGTAGGTCAGATTGTCGCCCCCAAGCACCGCCGTTCTCGCCAGCACCAACGAATGCACCACCACGCCCCGCATCGCCCGCCGCATCCCGGCCCCGTCTTTTCTTTGAACGACCACCAGATGCCGAAAACGCTCGGCCAGACCGTCACTCAGACGCCCCCACAAGCTATCGTCCTGCGCCGCGCCGATTGACGGCTGTGCGCCGGACACGACCACGTCCTTCTGCGGCTCCGCACCCATTTTCCCGGCCGCTCCTTGATCAAGGGCTTTTTCACGCTGAAGCTGCGCGAGCAGACGGTCTATCACGGACAATGCCTGCACGGCCTCGTCGTTTCTATACCCGCCGATCAATTGAATTTCCCTGTCCAACGCTTCCCTGACCGCGTCAGCCGCGGCGAGGTCACCGATCGTTCGTCGCGCAGACTTCAGCGCGGACAGAATGGATCCGGCGTCGGCGCCACTTTTCAGACGTTCGCCGGCTTCCACCAGATAGCGCTCGGTTTCAGCAATCCACCACCATTCATTCGACGCGACCGGCACGACCGCGCGTTTTTCAGCGGACACGGTCTCGAGACGGCGCTCGAGCGCCGCGAGACGACGCTCAAGTTCGTGCACCGCGGCTATCGAGGACACTTCGCCCGCTGCCTGTGCCGGCGGCCTCAACAGCGACCACGCCTGCCACGCGCCTGCCGCCAGCAACATGATCGCCGCAACACCGCCCGCAAGCCAATACCACTTTTTGCCCCGGGGCTGCTTGCCGCCGAGCCGGCCGTCGGTTTTATCGTCGGAAGCCATGACCCGCGCTACCCACAATGAACACAAGCGCCGTATTTTACCGCCTGCGACACGTCAACACCGCCGCCACCATGTCGCCGTCGAGCGGACTCGCCGCGATCACCGCGTCACGCTGAAACCCCAGTTCACGGTAAAGATCAAGCATGGACCGGCTGCCGAGCACGACCGGCGTTTGCATCAGTCGAGCGCGGCATGCGGTCTCGGTCAACTCGCAGAGGTTGCGTAAACTGTCGCGGCTGGTCACCAGGATCAGGTCGGGCGGCAGGTCGGTCAGCGACAACGAAGCCGCCGCCGGCTTGCGCCGCTCGTACACCTCGGCGTAATCCACCGTCAAGCCGCGTGCACGCAAACCGGCGGCAAGCGTTTCCCTGCCGCCGCGGCCACGGAACACGATCACTTTGCCCGCCGGCGCAAGCGCCCTGACTTCGGGCATCTCAAGCAGAGACTCGCTGCTCGGCTGCGCCGGATACGTTGCACCCGATACGCCTTCGGCTTCAAGCAGCGCCGCGGTGCTGCACCCGACGGCGACGACCGGCGGCAACCGGGCGCGAGACACGCCCGCCTGTACCAACACCGCCAGCCCGCGTGTAACGGCATTACCGCTGATGAAAATTGCAAGATCGTATTGCCCGACACGCTTGAGCATGTCGTCATCGGGAACGACATCAAGGATTTCAATGACTGGAAAGTTGTCCGCGTGCGCACCCAGCGCGCGCAGCCGCGACAGGATCTCCGCGCTTTGATGCGCGGGGCGGGTGGTCAGCACCCGCAAGCCCCGCAGTTGATCCTGGGGTTCACCTGCTGGCTGTTCAGGCATTTTTTTGTTCTGAATTCATCGCGCCCGCCTCCAACAGTAACGCCGTCGCCCCCTGCGCGATCAGAGCCTCCGCCGCGGCAATGCCCGCCGCCTGCGGTCGCCGTAAAGGAGACTCCGCCTCGGCACGCAGTATCCGCGTGCCGCCGACGGCGCCGACCAGCGCGCGCAAATACACTTCCCGTCCGTCGCACACCGCATGCGCCGCAATCGGCAGCCGACAGTCGCCACCCAGACGCCGGCTCAATGCCCGCTCGGCGTTTACGCAGCGCTCGCTGTTGGCGTCGTTAAGCGCGCGCACCCGCTCATAGATCCCGCTGTCCCGGCGGCATTCGATCGCTATCACGCCCTGACCGATCGCGGGCAGCATGACTTCAAACGGCAACACCTCGCGTATGCGCTGCGCGTGCCCCAGGCGTTCGAGACCGGCACAGGCGAGCACAACGGCGTCGTAATCGCCCGCATCAAGTTTGGCGAGACGCGTATCCACGTTGCCGTGCAAAGGTTTGACCTGAAAATCCGGGTGGCGATGCGCCAACTGGCACCGGCGACGCAGGCTCGATGTGCCGACCACCGCGCCGTCCGGCAGATCGGCGAGACCGGCCCAGTGATTTGAAACCAATGCGTCGGCGGGCGCGGCGCGCGCCATCACCGCAGCGATGACCAGTCCCGGCGGCAGCTCGACCGGCACGTCTTTCATCGAATGCACCGCGATGTCGGCGCTGCCGTCGAGCAGGGCGGTCTCGAGTTCCTTCACAAACAGGCTTTTGCCGCCGACATCCGCCAGCGGACGGTCGCCGATGCGGTCACCCTGCGTCACCAGCGGCAACAGTTCGGTGCGCAAGGCGTCATCGCGCGCCGTCAACGCCGCCGCGACGTGCTGCGACTGCCATTGCGCAAGTCGGCTCTTGCGCGTAGCGATGCGTATGGGGTTTGCGGCCACGGTCGCAATATTCTAAACAATAATTGAAACGGCGGCCTGGACAATGAGGCAGGCGATGACCCCGACCTCCGCATATACTCCGGCAAAGCAGGCAAACGCGCCAGGACACTTACGCCGACTGAACCGCGCAGGGTGAAACCCGCCACGGCGGGAAACACCGCCGCGCTCAAAAAAACGCCACCGGAGGTCGGCAGACCCCCGATGGCGCAACGCCAAAGTGCCGAAGTTATTTTTCTTCTTCCCTGGTATTCTCGTATTGCGTCAGGAACTGCTCACGACGACGGATGACTATCGTCGGCTTCATGAAGGTTTGCAGATATTCACGCAAGTACGGCAAACAGCGACGGCTGATTTCGAGTTTTTCATCGCTGTCGCGCAATACCGCGGAATAAACGCCGTTTTTCCCCCGCTTCAGACCTTTCACGTAAGCCTTGTTCACCAACGCGTTACGATGAACGCGCACCAGCCTGTTGCCGAACTGCGATTCAAACACTTTGAGAGGCTGCTCACTCACCGAGTATCCCCTGAGATGACAGACTACCGTGCATTTGCTTTCGGACCTGAGGTAGATGATCCGGTTGAGCGCTATCAGATCGAGGCCGTGGCGAATACGGCAGCAGATATAGCTGTTCTCAACATTGCCGAAAACCACGGGCTCGGCAACCTTCCGCATTGAGCGATGTTGAAGATGCTCCAACGCCGAGGTCAATTTATCAGGATGGATCGGCTTCAGCAAAAAGCCGGAAGCGTGTACACCGAACGCTTCCAGCGCGTGCTCCTGGTACGCCGTCGTGAAAATAACCGCCGGCGGGTTTTGAAACTCGCTGATGTGACGCGCGGCTTCCAACCCATTCATCCGCGGCATACGGATATCCATCAACACGACGTCTATGTCCAAGTCGTACGCTTTATACACAGCCTCAATACCATTGCTTGCGTGCCCCACGTCGTAGCATCCCGGCAGAGACTTGATCATACTCGAGAGATGGCGGCAAGCCATGGACTCGTCATCCGCGATCAATATATTCATCGCATTTCCTCCTGAGGAATAGAGAACGCTACGCGGTATTCCCCGCAGCGTTGTTCAGATATGAAACAACAATCTGTCCCATAAGCATGGAACAGTCTCTCGCGAACGCTTTCCTGGGCCATGCAATTCCCTTCCATACGGTTTTCAGGCGTTTTCCCTCCAATCGGGTTACAGATTTCAAACAGTACGTGGTTTTCCCGAGCTTCTACATTGATGCGGATGATGCCGCCTTCCTTGAGAGGCTCAACCCCATGATAGATTGCATTTTCTATCAGGGGCTGCATAACCATCGTCGGCACCTTCATACACAGATACCCGGCACTCGGTACGCGCCATTCAACGCCGAGTCGGTCTCCCAGCCGAACACGTTCAATGCGGATGTAGTTCCTGGCAAACGCTATTTCCTCCGCAAGCGTGATTGTGGATTTTTGCTGCAACATGACCCTGAAAAGTTCAGACAAGTCCAGTAGGGTACACGCCGCAGCCTCGGGGCGACTCTTGACCAGATAAACGGTGGTATTCAGGGTGTTGAACAAAAAATGGTGGCGTAATCGTTGAACCAGCGTGTGTTTCCGGGCTTCGGCCTCACTTCGGCGCAACCGCTTGTTGCTTTCACGCAATCGCGCTACATATAGAGAAGCAATCGAGGCAACCGCCGAACTCACGAGTTGCACCACAACCGGTAGGTCTCCCGCCGTCCCGGGCAGGTGCTGACCATACTTGATCAGAACCCCGGCCCCCGCCACGATCCCGATAAAGCCCGACGGCAACGCCAGACACATCGTGGTGTGCAAAGCCTCGGTGTTTTCGCCGCCGCGTCTTTCGCGACAACGGCGCAAACAACACCAGCACCCCGCCTTGACGACGGCAACCCCCTGCAACAGCAGCGTGAAACCCACAAGGTCGCGCATGAACAAACCCGGATCAAGTGTCGCGGCGATCGCGGCGATTGCAGCAATCAAGGCACAAACTTGCACCGCAACGCAAAAGCACCAAAACTCATTCCCGCCGATGCGCTTGGAACGTAGGCTGTCAACCACCGCCGCACTCCTTCCGGTCAGGGGTTTTTGCAAATCACTTGCTTCAGGTTATGCCGTAGAAGTCAGCGTCCTTGAATGCCGGCTCTGCGCGTATCCGATATAAATAATAGAATACTTGAGGCAGTCGCAACTTGGAGCCGACATTATGAGTAAGAAACACACCGAACCTGAGGGCAAGGGCGAGGCGCCAAAGCCTTGGCGGGGGCGTTTCGCCGACGCAACCGCCGCGTCGGTCGAGACATTCACCGCGTCGGTGGATTTTGACCGCCGGTTGTACGCCTGCGACATAGAAGGCTCGATCGCACACGCGCGCACGCTGGAAAAAGCCGATGTGCTCAGCGCCGAAGAAACGCAAAACATCGCCGATGGCCTGACGCAGATCCGCAAAGAAATCGAACGCGGTGAGTTCTTCTGGTCACAGGCACTTGAAGATGTACACATGAACATCGAGTCGCGGCTGACTGAATTGATCGGCGACGCCGGCAAGAAACTGCACACCGGCCGCTCCCGCAACGATCAGGTCGCAACCGACTTGAGGCTGTACCTGCGCGGTTACACCGATGAATTGCAGACGGCGCTCGCCGCGTTGCAGGCGGTGCTGGTCGAAACCGCCGAACGCGAGGCGGACAGTGTGATGCCGGGCTTTACGCACTTGCAGGCGGCCCAGCCGGTGAGCTTCGGCCACCATATACTGGCGTGGTTCGAAATGCTCAGGCGCGACCGCCACCGCCTGCGCGACCTGCGCGCACGCATCAACGTGATGCCGCTCGGTGCGGCGGCGCTCGCCGGCACGGCGTACCTCCTCGACCGCCGGTACACGGCCGAACTCCTCGGCTTTGACGCCGTCAGCGATAATTCGCTCGACGCCGTCAGCGACCGCGACTTCGTCATCGAAACCTGTGCCGCGTGCTCGATCGTCATGGTGCATCTGTCACGCTTCGGGGAGGAGTTGACGCTGTGGTCTTCGCAGCCGTTCGGCTTCGTTGAATTACCAGACGCCTACTGCACCGGCTCGTCGATCATGCCGCAAAAGAAAAACCCGGACGTGCCCGAGCTGGTGCGCGGCAAGGCGGGGCGGGTCTTCGGTGATCTCGTTTCACTGCTGACACTGATGAAAGGACAGCCTCTCGCATACAACCGCGACAATCAGGAAGACAAGGAACCCGTTTTCGACGCGGTTGACACAACCCTCGCCTGCACCCGGATCATGACCGAGATCGTCGCCGCACTGCATGTGGACCGCGAACGCATGGCCACAGCGGCGGAGACCGGTTACACGACGGCGACCGATCTCGCCGATTATCTGGTCGGCAAGGGCGTGCCGTTTCGCGACGCACACGAGGCGACCGGACGCATCGTGAAGACCGCGATTGAACGCCAGTGCCCCCTGAGTCAGATGGAACTCGGGGCCCTGCGCGCATTGTGTCCGGCGATTGAAGACGACGTTTATTCGCGGTTAAGCGTGAAAGGCTCGATCGCTTTGCACAACTGCCACGGCGGCACCGCGCCCGAACAGGTGCGCGCACGCGCCGCCGACGCCCGGCGCCACCTCAAAAGCGGCGACTAACCCCCGTCAAGGCGCATCGCCAGCCAGCGCGACAAGTCGTCGAGCACCTGTGCGTCGAGACTGTGCCCCAGCGGATACTCGCGCCATGCAATCTCAAACCCCGCCTGTTCAAGTGCGTTGCGTGAAACGAGCGCATAGTCAAGCGGAATGATCTCGTCGCGTGCGCCGTGCGACATGAAGATCGGTGTTGCGCGTCCGGCGTCAGTCGCCGCCTGCGGCAACTCGGTGATCAGCGGCAGATAAGCCGAGAGCGCAACCGCGCCGGCGAGGGGCACTGCGCTGCGGCTGGCGTAGTGCAACGCCACCGCGCCGCCCTGAGAGAACCCGCCGACCGTGATCCGGCGATGCGCAATGCCGCGTGCGTGCAGGTCGGCAACAATTTCGTCAACTTCGCCGACGGCGCGCTGAATGCCCCCGACATCCTGCCGACTGCCTTCGCGCAAAGAGGGAATGTCGTACCAGGCCGGCATTTCCATGCCGGCGTTGATTGTCACCGGCAACGTCGGCGCCTGCGGCAATACAAACTCGACCCGCGCCTTATCCGGCAGGTCGAGCATGCGAACAACGCCGCGGAAACTTTCCGCTTCGGCGCCGAGGCCGTGCAATATGATGAACGCGGCATCAGGTTCGGCGCTTTGACGTGCGTACGAAAAAATGCGAACGGTGGAAAGCACGACTTCTTCGGCCGTACTGCTTACTGGATCTTGGCTTCTGCGCTGTCAGACTGCCCTTTATTGTCCACCCAGGTCAACTTGACGGTCTCGCCCTTGCTGCCGCCTTTGAACACGAAAGAAATGAACGGGTTGGCCGATACGCCGGTCCCCCAATAACTTTGAAACACCTGCCTGTCGCCGTGCTCGGCCGACACTTTCTGAATGAAGTGCGCGGGCACCAGCCCGCCGGATTCGGAGTCCTCGCGGCGACCAGTCTCCATCGGGTGCCGGATCAGCGCCTTCACCGCGACTTCACCGTCCTTCAGGCGCGCCCGCATTTTGATGGTGTCTGCCATATCGCCCTACTCAACCGCAACCGCCGGCGGTGACGCGAACTTCCTTGCTCGCGCTGTAAAACTTGCCGTCGGCCTTGACCAACGCGATCACCCGGGAAGTCTCACGCATTTTGAGATTGACCTCGACATCGGGCTTTGAGTATTCGGACATCACAAACTGCGAAGTCAGGGGAACCGGGTTTTTTTCAACCAGCAGGCTGATCATCTCGACCTTCGGCACGCTGGCTCGCACGGACACCCTGACCTGAGCGCCGTTTTCGGCGATCGCCGGCACCTTGAGGGTAACGCCGCTTTCGGTCGCCGTCTGCCCGTTGAGCAGGCTGTCGAGCGCTTTTTGCAGTTCGGTCGTCTCAAACACCGCTTTCGGCCAGTTGGCGAATACCGGCGCCAACCCCGACAACAGCCCTGAGGCGACACCTGCGGCAGCGCCTGAAATCAGAAACTCTCTGCGTGTGCGTTTCATCTGCGGAGTTCCTTCCACTGTTCCGCCTGAATTGATTCCCGGATTGATCGCCGTCTCATGCAAAACAGCCATTCCCTCAGGCAGGAGAGCAGTTTATCACTGAATCGGCGACGCGGCATGATGATAAACTCGCCGGGCATGAAAAATACGACGGCTTTTTGCAGATACCCTTGGATCGCATTGATCTGCACCCTGCTGTGTGCATGCGGGCAAAGCGGCGACCTTTACCTGCCGCCCGACGCCCCCGCCGAGTCCTCCGATAAGGAATGATGCCCGATGGGAGAACCGACAACGCGCCCCCCCCAAAGCGGCGGCGACCACGGCCTGACCGTGGACGGCGTCGCCCTGAGCGACATCGCGCGCGAGTTCGCAACACCGACCTACGTCTATTCGCAGGCGACGATCGAAGCCCGGTGGCGCGGCTTCGACCGCGCTTTCGGCGAACGCCAGCACCTGATCTGCTACGCGGTCAAGGCCTGCTCCAACATCGCAATACTCAACCTGTTCGCACGTCTCGGCAGTGGCTTTGACATCGTCTCGGGCGGTGAACTCGAGCGCGTGTTGCGGGCGGGCGGCGACCCGGCGCGCGTCGTGTTCTCCGGCATCGGCAAGCGCCGCGACGAGATCGAACGCGCGCTCATTGCAGGGATCCGCTGCTTCAACGTCGAATCCGCGTCCGAATTGAAAACGATCGAAGGCTGCGCCCGCAGTCTCGGCAGGGTTGCGCCGGTGTCGCTACGCATCAACCCCGATGTCGATACCAACACCCACGCCCACGTCACAACGGGGCTGAAAGAAAACAAGTTCGGTGTGCCGGTGCAAACGGCGGCGGCGCTGTACCAATACGCAGCAGCCAGCGACGCACTCAACGCCCTCGGCGTCAGTTGCCATATCGGCTCGCAGATCACCGCGCTCGAGCCCTTCTCTGAGGCATTCCGCCGCGTGCTCGAGTTTGCGCGCGAGCTCGAAAGCAGCGATATCAAGGCTCACCAACTCGATCTCGGCGGCGGTCTCGGTGTCGCCTACGGCGACGAACAGCCGCCGACGCCCGCCGACTATGTGTCGCACATACTCGCAACGATGAACAATCGCTCATGGGAGATCCTGATCGAACCGGGACGCGCGCTCGTTGCCGACGCCGGCGTGCTGCTGACGCGCATCCTGTACCTGAAGACTGAAGGGCAACGCAATTTCGCGGTGGTCGATGCCGCGATGAATGATCTGCTGCGCCCTGCGCTGTACGGCGCGCGCCATTCGGTCGTCGCCGTCGCGCCGGACACCGGTATTACACCGCAGCGTTACGACGTGGTCGGGCCTGTATGCGAAAGCGCCGACGTCATCGCCCGCGATTGCAAACTGGCGGTTTGCGAAGACGACCTGCTCGCGGTGCTGACGGTCGGCGCCTACGGGTTTTCGATGGCGGGCAACTACAACTCGCGGCCGCGTCCCGCGGAAGTGCTGATCAACGACGGCGAAGCACGACTGATCCGCAGCAGAGAAACACCCGAAGACCTGATGGCGGGTGAGGCAATCCCTCCCGCCTGAGACATTCAAGACCCCGTCTGCGGCCCGAATTCAAACACCGTTTTTGTCATGTCGCCCGACGTGTCTATACGCACCCGGCTGACGCCCGGTATGCGCCTCAGAATGTAGGCGCTGCCGAGTCCCACCAACGCCCGGTTTTTCTTGTGCACAGCGGTCAAAATGCGGTCGGCGACGATCTGGCAACGTTGCTCGGCGCTTGGATCGTCCACCCATTGCTGGCTCATCTGATAGCCACTATCCATGTCGCGGTCGAGTTTTCTGAAGAAGTCCTGCGCTTCATCGAGCAAAGACTCAGGCACTTCCACCGGATGGGTGTTGCCGTTGATCGTAATCTTCAGGATCATGGCGAGGCGGCCGCAATTCGGGGGATCAACAAACCGGGAAAAGCCGGTGCCGGGCGTCAGCGTTTGGACCCGACTTCCTTGTGTGCGTCGTCCACCACTTCCATCGCGAGCTTCATATACTCCTCGCGATAACCCTGCAACGGCGAATCCCCGCCGGGCACAAAATACTCTTTCATCGTGACCCCGCCGTGATGCTCCTTATCAATGAACTTTTTCTGCATCTCAAGCATCTTACGGATTTTTTCTTCTTTGGTCATCGCTCAAACTCCACGGTCTGTCCTGCGTAATTATACCGGAAGGGAATAATATGCTTTGCTCACGTCACAAGGACGCAAGCCGAAGTACTCATTTGGCGTTTCACAGGCCGGGAATCCCGTATGTCTCCGGCCTCACACAGCCCGGACGATCACCCCTTCGGATAGGCTGGGCAGCAAAAACCGGTTGAGCTCAACCCCAAGTACGCAACAAGAATGATCGGCACTTACGCTTGGCATATCCCGCCGCCCTTCGCATTTTCTCCCCGGATCTGATAAATTTCCGCCAAACCGTGGATATTTTCCAAGCTACCCGCCTGGGAGATACCGTTACCCATTGACGCAGGGGAAGCCTTTCCCCGCGTTTTCTGCGAGCTGCCTGCAAGTCGTACAAAGGGTTCAGAACGCTGACAACACCGTCTTCCTCAAACTCATAGCCCAGGAATTCCAGGTCACGAGCGTACAGCTCTTCAATCATGCGGCGGGAGGTCTTGTCATAATAGTAACTGTAGTGTCTTCTTTGACCGTCGATCATGCGCTGGGGGGAAACGTTGCGGGATTCGGTCGGTAGCTGCCTCCCCCCCTCTATTCCCAGAATGTTCAACAGACAAGCGAAATCCTTGTCGAAGGACTCCTGTCTGCCGATGAAAGAACAGGAATCATCATTGAAGCGCCGCACCCCGAAATAGGACGCCGGGTTGCAGTCCAGCAGAAACTCTGTTTGGCGCTTGGCGTGATACCACTCATACACCTCTAATGCGGAGCCTTCAACCTGACGAGGGCCAAATTTTGCAGCTTTCAGATCCGTTTCGTTGACGGCAAGAAGTTCCGCCGCCAGTTCAATGCACTCGTGCATGTTTTTATAACTGAGGCGCCTATTTGCATCTTGACGCAGTCTCAAGCCATGAAAATAATAGGATACGAACCGGTCAAAAGGATTGCGGACAAATGCGAAGGTAAAGTAGTCGGGGAAAAGATTGACGGCTTTGGCAAGGCACTGCTTGCGCAGGGGAGGAAGTCGCCAACTCCGATCGTAATCCGGAACGCCTAGCCTGACGAAATACTGTTCAACAGTCTCCCCGGCGCATTTAGGAACATGCATAAATATGAATTTGTATTTATGAGAAAGCACTGCACCTGTTGATGCGCCGCCTGATTGCTTTAAAGATAGTACAGTATAATCAATAATCAATAGAAGGGGGATATTTAAGAAAATGTCTGACGACATCGTATCCAGGCAAGGGACCATTGTCGGCCGATGGGACGGCAAAGACGCCAACAATCTGAAAGACGAACTGGCACGCATCAGGCAGGACTTTCGCCAACAGGGATCAAAGGATAAAGTCGAGCCGGCCGGCGTTCCGCATTCCGGTCAGCTTCCGGACGACCTGAAGAACTTCACCGCCTATCTGCTGTGGGGTTGCGACCAAAGCGGCGTCTGTCTGGTCGGCTCCGGCGCCAACCGTCTCGAAGCGGTTGAATCCCTCCGCGAGTTCTACGCCAGCGACATCGCCAAAGACGCATTGGCGCGCCATCAGGATGATAAAGACTGAGAGGGCGCCCGGCAAAGTGCTCACCGACAGGCGCGCGCATTTCCACGCCGTCAGGGTGAATAAAACTGAGGTTGCGTCCGCGCGGCGTGCGAGAAAAGCCAGCTCATAACGGCCGGGAACCGAACGCAACCGGCGCAAAGCGTGCGGCCCGAAAGTACGCGGTTTGAACCATTGCCGTCTCACGCCCGGCTGTTTTCTGCTGTCGCATCCGGCGACAAACTACTGGTAAACTACGGCGTCAAAGATCGGGCGCGTAGCTCAGCCGGTTAGAGCATCGTCTTCACATGGCGGGGGTCGCTGGTTCGAATCCAGCCGCGCCCACCACCGGTCAACGCGCAAAATACTCGGGCGCACGACAAGCCTCCCGCAGAAAAAATCGCCGCGCGGGCAAACGCCTCACGACCAGTCTGATCAAACGCCGGAACAACCGGCAAAACACCGGGTTTCCGCGGCCTGGAAAGGCGCCGATCTATTGACTCCGCACCATGCCTCGCTAAAATACGCCTCTTGTCTGAACAGGGTCACCACCATGTATGCAGTCATCGCAACCGGCGGAAAACAGTACCGCGTCAGCAAAGGCGACGTAATCCGCATCGAGAAATTCGAGGCGGAAGCGGGGCAGCCCGTCAATTTCGACAAAATCCTGCTGGTCGAAAATGACGGCCATCTCGACATCGGCACGCCTTATCTCAAAGGTGGCAAGGTCGCCGGGGAAATTCTCGCGCACGGACGCGGGAGAAAAATCGAGGTGCTCAAATTCCGACGCCGTAAATCGTACATGCGTCGTCAGGGGCACCGCCAGTCGTACACCGACGTCCGCATCACCGACATATCCCCATAAAATCGGGTAAACAGGAACAAGGCTCATGGCACATAAAAAAGCAGGCGGCAGTACACGCAACGGACGCGATTCGGAATCCAAACGACTCGGCGTGAAAAAATTCGGCGACGAGATCGTCAAGGCGGGTAACATACTGATCCGCCAGCGCGGCACTCACTTCCACCCCGGAGAAAACGTCGGTTGCGGCAATGACCATACACTGTACGCGAAGATCGCCGGGCGGGTCATATTTAAGCGCAAGGGCGCGCGCAAACGGCGCTTTGTCAGCGTCGTTCCGGTTTAATCCCCTCTCTTTTCCGCAAGACTCACCGAAGCCTTGCGGTTTCGGCCCTCCCCTCTTGAAACATTGCGGAATGCACCATGAAGTTTGTAGATGAAGCACGCATTACCGTGTCCGCAGGCGACGGCGGCAATGGCTGCGTCAGTTTCCGGCGCGAACGCTTTATTCCGCGCGGCGGTCCCGACGGCGGCGACGGCGGCGACGGCGGCTCGGTGTACATGGTTGCCGACGAAAGGTTCAACACGCTGGTTGACTTCCGGTACAAACGCCGATTCGAAGCGGCGCGCGGCGGACACGGCACGGGCAAGACGCGCGTCGGAAAAAAAGGCGAGGATCTGCTGATACCGATACCCGTCGGCACTTTGGTCAGCGACCGCAATACCGGCGAGACGATCGGCGACATGACCCGCAACGGACAGAAGTTGCTGGTCGCCCGCGGCGGCGCGCACGGGCTCGGCAACACGCGCTTCAAGAGTTCGACAAACCGCGCGCCCCGGCAGAGCACACCGGGGCGCAAAGGCGACGAACGCAACCTCGCACTGGAACTCAAATTGCTTTCGGACGTGGGGCTTGTCGGCCTGCCCAACGCCGGCAAATCAACGCTGCTCGGTGCGATCAGTGCCGCACGTCCGAAAATCGGCGACTATCCGTTCACGACGTTACACCCGTCGCTCGGCGTCGTGCGCGTCAGTCGCTGGCAAAGTTTCGTCGTCGCCGATCTTCCCGGCCTGATCAAAGGCGCCGCCGAAGGCAACGGCCTCGGCACCCGCTTTTTGAAACACGTTCAAAGAACGCGGTTGCTGCTGCACCTGGTGGACATCAGCAGGGGCGCACAGGATGCGCCGGATGCAGTACACACGATAGAAAAAGAACTCACCGCCTTCAGCGCCGAACTGGCGCAGCGCACACGTTGGCTGGTATGCACCAAAACCGACCTGCTCGACGCAAACACACTTGAAGAACGCCGGCGGGAACTGGCCGCCGCTCTCGGCCGGGAAAAACCGATATTCTTCGTATCGGCGGCCGCGCAGCGGGAACTCGAGCCACTCAAGCAAGCTGTGATGCAATTCCTGAACAATGAAGAAAAACACCGATGAAATAAACACCCGGCGCTGGGTCATCAAAATCGGCAGTTCACTGATCACCGGCGACGGCGGTGGTCTGAACCACGCCGCGATCCGCAATTGGGCAGAGCAACTCGCGACGCTGAAGCGGGAGGGCCGGCAGATCGTTCTCGTATCATCCGGCTCAGTTGCCGAGGGCGTATATCGTCTCGGCTGGAAACAACGCCCGTATCGCCTGCACCGAATACAGGCCGCCGCCGCAACCGGCCAAATGGGGTTGATTCACGCCTACGAATCGGAATTCAACCATCACGACCTGCACGCCGCGCAAGTGCTGCTGACGCACGAGGATCTGAGCAACCGTGCGCGCTACCTGAATGCGCGCTCGACGTTAACCACCCTGCTCGATCTCGATGTAATTCCGGTCGTGAACGAAAACGACGCGGTGGCGACCGAAGAGATCCAACTGGGCGACAACGACACGCTCGCGGCGCTCACTGCAAACCTGATCGACGCCGACAGGCTGTTGATCCTGACCGACTGTGGAGGACTGTACGACGCGGACCCGGCGCGCGAACCAAGTGCGCGGCTGATCGAAAACGCCGAAGTTGGCGACCCGCGGCTCGATCAGGCGGCGGGCCCCAGCATCGGGATGCTCGGGCGCGGCGGCATGATCACAAAAGTCGCGGCGGCGAGACGCGCGGCATTGTCGGGGACCGAAACGGTTATCGCGTCAGGGCATGAGGAGCAGGTCATCGCGCGCGTGATGCGCGGCGAGGCAATCGGCACCCAGCTGCATACCGACAGGCAATCGTTCGCCGCACGCAAACAATGGATTGCCGGCCTCAAGCCCCGCGGCTCATTGACTCTTGACGAAGGCGCGTGCAGAGCGCTTTCAAAGGGCGGCAACAGCCTGCTGCCGGTCGGCATCACTGCCGTTGAGGGCGATTTCAGGCGCGGCGACCTGGTGCTGTGTCGCAGCCCCGGCGGCGACGTCATCGCACACGGCCTGACAAACTACGCGGCAAACGAGGCGCGCAAGATTATCGGCAGGCACAGCAAGGAAGTGCGGAAAATAATAGGCAGCGGTTATGAGCCGGAAATCATCCATTGCGACAACCTGATGGTGGTCGCGTCGTCTTAGAAAAAAGAAAAGGCCCTGTCCGGAACCCTGTTTCAGGCCATGTTGCGGATCTGTGCGTTCAACCGGCGCTTGTGTCGGGCCGCCTTTTTCTTGTGCAGCAGCCCTTTGTTGACGCCAGCGTCTATGACCGGCGCCGCCTCACGGTAAACCGCCTGCGCCTTGTCGCGATCGCCGGCGGCGACGGCTTTCAGCACCCGTTTGATATAGGTGCGCATCCGCGAACGCAAGCTCGCATTATGCCGCCTGCACTTTTCATTCTGCCGCGCCCGTTTGTCGGCCGATTTAGTATTCGCCACTTCTGGTATTCCCAGCCTGAAAAGGCGGGTACTATGCCGCCTGATGCGCTTTTGTCAACGGGCGCGTAAGCCAGCCAGCCCAAAGCAGCAATGCCCTATTTCTCCAAAGCACATAATTTAAGTCCTGATTGGGGGACACAATACGTCCGCTTCCCCCGGAGGCGGGGAGGCACCATGGCGCAGGAGAACTGGGCTGTGTCCTGTAAGGAAATTGACCGGCCGGACCCGATCCGGAAAGTCGAGGCCGGACATCTGAAGCAGACTTACACCAGCGCATCCGTGGAGATGCCGGAATTCTGGTCATTCAAGCACTGAACTGCACCCGGCAACAGGACTTATGTGCTCTGAACAAATCAGGACTTACGTACTTTGGTTTGAATAAACAACACCCCAACAAACCTATGTTTTCTCCAGCATGGTATCATTTTCCTTATGAGCACCACCGCCCTGTACAAAGCCCTGCTCGAGGCCAATGTCTCCGAAGTGTCCGCCGAGCGTGCGGTCGAGGGGTTGGGCTCGGCCGGTGAGGCGGCGACAAAGACTGACACGGCTGAGTTAAGAACTGACATCGCCAAGCCGTAGATCAGGCTGGAAGAGACAGCGACGAAAGCCGACATCGCCGAACTGAAAACCGATATTGCCGAGCAGAAGAGCGATCTGATCAGGTGGATTCTGACCGCCTCTGCCGTCATCATCGCTGCCTCCGGGTTGATGATCAAACTCTGAGCCCGGGGCACAGCCCCCTCCACACACCTCAAAAAGACCAAGCCCGCGGGGGTGGCGGCCATGAATGCGGAAAAAACGCACAGATGAGGGTATATGCCCGAAGGAGTTCGCGTACGGGTGATTATCGCGGCAATCACCGGCGGAGACGCAACTGCTTTTAATAACTCCAGACTCCCGGCAAACGTTGAAGCCCGCGTGCAGAAAGTGGAAACCGTCAGTAAAGTCGAGAAGAGACATCAAGGCTATCAATGCCGTTATTGTGTTCCTCCCCTGGTGAGTTACAGACCCCGGAATTAAACAGCCGCCGCTGAAAACAGCTCAGCCCTAAAAATGCATCCCCGGCTCATCAATGCCGTATATCTGTTCGTCGGCCTAGCACTCAGCCCGGCAATCGCCGACGCGCAGACGCAACCTGAAACCCAGCGCGTCATACTGAAAATGCGCGGCGACGGCGTCGAACCCCATCCGCACGGCGTGTTCGCTTCCTACGAAGCCTTGAGCGACGTCAAAATGATGCGACTGCCCGCCTTCGGCCTGGTCATCGTTGAAGCACCGGCCGACTGGGATCCCGACGCCCTGATCAAAGCGCTGACCAAAGACCCGGCGGTCGAATACGGGATACTCGACACAGCGGTGCAAGCGCAGGCAGTGCGTCCTGACGACTTGAACACCGACCCGCCTTTTGACCAGTATGGTCTTGAAGGTGTGCTCCCCACGGACGTGGACGTGAACGCGCTCAGAGCCTGGGCTTACACCACCGGCAGCACCGAGGTCGTCATCGCGGTCCTCGACTCCGGCGTTGATTACACGCACCCCGACCTCGCCGACAACCTATGGGTCAACCAGCTCGAAGCGCAGGGAATGCCGGGTGTTGACGACGACGGCAGCGGTTACGTCGATGACATCCACGGCTACGACGTATCCAATTCCGACGGCGACCCGTGGGACGACAACGGCCACGGCACCGCGGTCTCAGGTACTGCCGCGGCGCAAGGCAATAACGGCTCAGGCACCACAGGCGTCGCCTGGAACACGAGCCTGATGGTGGTCAAGGTATTTGATTATGAAGGAAACAGCACTACTTCCGATGCCATCAGAGGCCTCTATTACATCTCAACAATGAAATCACAAGGCGTCAATATCCGGGCGGTCAATTTGAGCTTCGCGTTCGATGAACCTCCGTCAATGGCTAAACGAATGATGGACCCGTTGATCGATACGTTCATGAAACGGGACATCCTGCTGATCGCGGCGGCGGGAAACGAAGGCAAGGACCTGGACGCACAAAGTTCCACCCAACTGCGATCACTGGCGTCTTTCCAGCAAGACAACATTATCGGAGTGGCAGCAAGTTCGCGTCAGGGCATCCGCTCGATCACCAGCGATTACGGGCGGACATCCGTTGACCTGGCGGCACCCGGCAGACGCATCTATTCGCCCAGGGGACGCGCCGGACAATTCAGCGACGAGCAGACTAGAAATGCAGGCATCTTGTTTGACGACGCCGAAACCGGAAACGTGCCGAGCGCCTCCGGAAACTGGACGCGCGTGACAACCTACCCAGGAAACAGCGGGCTCCCTAGCGGTTCGGCATGGACGAATCAGATAGCGCTGAACAAAACAGAAGTGACCTTGGAATATGGCCCGGTTGACCTGACAGCTTTCCCGACCCCGCGACATCACCTGCTGATCAATTTCAAAATATATTATGAGTATGTTCCGACGGACAATATCACGCTGAAGCTGCAAGCAAAAACCACCTCTTCCCTCGTTTGGTACGACGTAGAAGTCTTTGACAACGAAGACAACAGTTTCTGGCAGGAATTCAATATCCCCGTTCCCTCAGAATTCCATGGCGAGGCGGCGGTCGGGTTTCGTTTCGAAATAGCCGTGGTTCCCGAATGTCATTTTATTTGCGCCCCCACCCCCTCAACGATCACGGCCAACCGCATGTATATAGACGATTTCGGCGTCGGGCGCGCCGAAGCCGCCGACTTTGCATTCCGGAGAGTCAGCGGCACTTCATTCGCCGCACCGTTCGTCACCGGCGCCGTCGCGCTGCTTGCCTCGCACCGGCCCGACCTTAACCACCTGCAGATCAGGGACGCCATCCTCAACACCGTTCAACGCACCCCCCATTGGGCGCCGCTGGTTGCATCGGGCGGCATCCTCGATCTCGCCGCGGCACTCGCGGCGGTGACGACGCCGGTCCTGACCATCACGTCGACCACCACGCCGGCATCGACGACGACGGCGACGCGCCAGACACTCATCGAAGGCGTTCCCACGACGCTCACCGTCGCCCTGACCCGCGAACCGGGCGCCGATCGAGACACGCCACAGGATCAGGTGGTCGTGGCAATCAGCAGCGGCACGCCCGGCGTGAGCGTGCAGCCGACGACACTGAGATTCACCGCCGACAACTGGCATATCGCACAACCGATCACGGTAACCGCCATCCGCGACGGACTGGCCGGAGACCGCCGGGATACCACCCTGCGCTTCAGTGTCGTGCCCGGACTGTCGGACCGCGCCTACCACGACGCCGGCACCGACATCAACGCGAAGGTTCTGAACACGGACCCGCTCATCGTCCACAGCGTCCAGCTGAACCCCTCAATCATCATGCTAGGCAAACGGACCACGGTCACCGTGCAACTGAACGGGCCCGCGCCGGCGCCGGTCGCGGTAACGCTGACATTGACGATCAATACCCCCGCCTACTCAACCGAGGTCGCGGAGCGGATCGCCGTGAATACGCAGTCGATCGCCTTCAACATCCTGCCCACACCAATGATCGACACCCCAGTGTCGGCGGAAATGACGCTGACGGCGATCCGCACGGACGTCGGCACGCCGCTCGACGTCCCGCCGCTACCGAGCTTGAGAATCGTCACCGGCCCGCTGCTGCGGCTGCGGCTGCGCGTGTTTCTGGAAGGCGCGTTGCAGTAGGCCTCCGCCGCGCCCCGTCAAGCAAATCGCGCCATTTAGACTGTATTTTCTGCTATTTTCTGTCAAAACAGCCTAAAATCGTGTAGATTATGGATCAACCCCCTTGATCACTGCACGAGACGCCTGAAAACCATGACCCGGATCCTGCTACTGAACGGCCCCAACCTGAACCTGCTCGGCCGCCGCGAGCCGGAAATCTACGGCCACGACACGCTCGACGACATCGTCGCACGCACGCGGCGCATTGCTGAAGAGCACGACGCAACCCTCGACCATTTGCAATCAAACCACGAGGCTGTGCTGATCGAGCGCATCCACCAGACGATGGATGACGACACCGACATCATCATTATGAATCCGGGCGCGTTCACCCATACCAGCGTTGCGCTGCGCGATGCGCTGCTGAGCGTATCCAAACCGTTCATCGAAGTGCATCTGTCAAACATTTTTGCGCGCGAGACATTCCGCCGACATTCCTATTTGTCGGACGTCGCCGTCGGCGTGATCTCGGGCCTCGGCGCAAAGGGCTACGAACTCGCAGTGCTCGCCGCGCTCGATCAGGCAGGCGGATAAGCCGGTGGATCTGCGCAAGATCAAAAAACTGATCGAGCTGCTCGAAGAATCGGATATCGGAGAGATCGAAGTCCACGAGGGCGAAGAGTCGGTGCGCATCAGCCGCATCAGCCGCATTCCCGCACCGGCGCCCGTGCAGCATTACGCCGTCGCCGACACGCCGCCGGCTGCCGCGCAGACCGCCGCACCGGGCGGTGCAGGCGAAGACGGCGAAGTCGTCAAATCCCCGATGGTCGGCACTTTCTACCGCGCGCCCTCCCCCGACGCCGCACCGTTCGTGCAGGAAGGCGACACCGTGGCGGCGGGCGAGAGCTTATGCATCATCGAGGCGATGAAGATGATGAACCAGATTGAAGCACCGGTGTCGGGCACGGTGAGAAAATTCCTGGTGGAAAATGGAGCGCCCATTGAATTCGGCCAGCCAATCGCCATTATCCGCCCTTGATCTAGTGACAGACCGCCGCATCGCCGATGCTCGACAAAGTTGTCATCGCCAACCGTGGAGAGATCGCGCTGCGCATTCTGCGCGCGTGTAAAGAATTCGGCATTAAAACCGTCGCGGTGCATTCCGAAGCCGACATTGACCTCAAGCACGTAAAACTCGCCGACGAGTCGGTATGCATCGGCCCGGCGCCGTCAAATCTCAGTTACCTGAACATCCCCGCGATCATCAGCGCCGCCGAACTGACCGACGCGATGGCGATCCACCCGGGTTACGGCTTCCTGTCCGAAAATGAAAACTTCGCCGAGCAAGTCGAATCGAGCGGCTTTATCTTCATCGGCCCAAAACCCGAGACCATCGGTCTGATGGGCGACAAGCTTTCAGCACGGCGCGCGATGCAGTCAGCCGGGATTCCGTGCGTGCCCGGCTCGGACGGCCCGCTCGGCGACGCCCCTGAAAACATTCTCGCGACGGCGCGCGAAATCGGCTACCCGGTCATCATCAAGGCGAGCGGCGGCGGCGGCGGACGCGGTATGCGCGTCGTACACAGCGAAGGTGCGTTGATGAACGCTCTGATGCTCACCCGTTCCGAGGCGCTGGCCGCGTTCGGCAACGACCAGGTGTACATGGAAAAGTTTCTGGAGAAACCACGCCATATCGAAATCCAGATGCTCGCCGACAACCACGGCAATGTCGTACACCTCGGCGAACGCGACTGCTCGATACAACGCCGCTACCAGAAAGTGATCGAGGAAGCGCCTGCCCTCGGTCTCAGTAAGGCGCAGCGGCGTGAAATCGGCGAACTCGCGATTGGCGCCTGTACCGAGATCGGCTATCGCGGAGCGGGCACTTTCGAGTTTCTTTATGAAAACGGAAAATTCTACTTTATCGAAATGAATACGCGCGTGCAGGTCGAACACCCTGTGACCGAGATCATCACCGGCGTGGACATAGTAAAAGAGCAGTTGCGGATTGCCGCGGGCGAGAAACTCGGCTTCACGCAGAGCGATATTCAAATCCGCGGACATGCGATTGAATGCCGCATCAACGCTGAAGATCCAGAAGCCAACTTCGCGCCGTCGCCGGGCAAAGTCGAGCTGTTCCACGCCCCCGGCGGACCGGGTATCCGCATGGACTCCCATCTGTACACCGGCTACACTGTGCCGCCTTATTACGATTCGCTGATCGGCAAGTTAATCGCCTACGGCAATAATCGCGATACCGCGATCACCCGGATGCACAACGCCCTCGAAGAGATCATCATCGCCGGTATCAAAACCAACGTCGAACTGCACCGGGAACTGATGAACGACGCGGCCTTTATCGCGGGCGGTCTCGACATTCATTACCTTGAAAAGAAATTGCTTCATTGAATTTTGCAACCCGGGAAAAACCCCGCACACAAGCAGCGAAACAATTTGTGATAACCTTCCCCGCCTTCACAAAAGCATCGGCCCGGGCATCTTTGCCGGACGCCTTATCGCCCGAATGTTGCCGGCGCCTGCTTTTTGTATTTCTCCCACTTTATGAAACGCACCAATATGATCAAACAAGGCATTCAAAAACTGCTTGGCCATTTAGGTTATAAGATCGTAAAAACCCACCGGTCCCCCCCCCCCCCCCCCCCCCCCCCCGGTGAAAACACCTCCGGCGGGAAGTCAAACCCGTTTCCGCCTCCGCCTGTAGAGCCTGTCTGGCCGCTTCCCCGTCGCCCGGACGGGCTTTCTGATAAGATGCTTCGCAAAGAGTTCGAAAAACACGATCTCTGGCATTACACGTATGAGTTCGAGGGCGGTTTTTCTTTTTCATCGTTTCCCGGGAACCCATGGGCTCTTCCCCCCGAGCAGCAGTTTCAACGCTTCAGGCATTTCATGCCGTATTTGACCGGGTCTCAGAACGATTCCCTAAGGGGAGGGCTGGAAGGAAAACGGGTGCTTGATATCGCCTGCAATGCCGGCTTTTGGTCAATACAGTGCGCGCTTCTCGGCGCAAAAGAAGTCGTGGGGTTTGATTATAGTCCCAACCACATCAAGCAGGCTGATTTGATCAAGTCGATCACTGGCATAAACAACGTGGAATTCAAAGTCCTTGATTTCTGGGACATGAGCCCTCAATCATTGGGGGGAACATTCGACGTTGTTCTCAATCTGGGCATTCTCTTTCTTATACCTCGCTGTATAGCCTGAGCACTATTCGGAACATTCGACGTTGTTCTCAATCTGGGCATTCTCTACCATTTGCCCGACCCCGTTGGGGCATTAAAACTTACAAAACTGATGGCGCGAAAGAATATCCTGCTGGATACAGCGGTGCACCCATCGAATAATCCCATAATTGAGTTGTGGTGGAGCACCCCCGGGCCTACTCCGAGAGCTACAAGCAGCGGGCTTATTGCTTCTTCGACCAAGAGCAGCATTGATTTGATATTGCGGCACATTAGCGTCGCGGAGTGGTTTAAAATACCGATGCGCAGCAGCGATATGCCGCCGGATTACCTCAGGGGGTACCGCGCCTCCTGGCTGATAACCGTGTGACCGGATCACCTGAAACAATGGCGCGGCAAACCATGCGGACAACCACTCAATATCCCTTTTGGGAATAATATACTTAACTCACGTCACAAGGGACGCAAGCCGAAGTATCCATTTGGCGCTTCACAGGCTGGGTAACCCCGCCACCTCCACGTCCAGTAGCCCCATTCCCAAAGGCCGTTATACAGGCGTTAAACCTGTTCCGAATATATAAGACGATATGTGAATCAAGTATATTATTGCCTCCGTTAATGCGTTCGGGGAAAACCCCGCGCGTGAGCGACAAACCGTGTCTGTTTCCCAATCGCGCCTCTGTGTCCGCCTCCGCTGTTTCCATTGCGGTAACAAGCAGGCAGGCGACAGATCAAAGTGGTGTTTAACGCGCTGAAAACGGCTCAAAGACTTTGAGGCAGCAGACCTTAAACCCGCGCGCCGGAAAAGAGATACAATCCGGGAGTGCTTGCCATGTCTGAGAGTGAGATATATACCATGTGCCGCATTGAGGGCAGAGTGCAGAAAGTCGGTTATCGTGCATGGACGCAGGCATCCGCACTGAAGATCGGCGTGCGCGGCTGGGTCAGGAACGAGAGCGACGGCAGTGTCTCGGCCTGCTTCGCGGGACCGGCGCAAAGCGTGCACGAATTGATCGCGCTATGCCGAAAAGGCCCGCCTGCCGCCGCCGTCACCGCTGTCATTGAACAGCCCGCAACTGTTGAAGATGCGGGCGACGACCATCACTTCAGCATCCGCCGCTGAGAACCGCGACACCCCCATACCGTCATGGCCGGCACCCGGAAACGCGCCACAAAAGCACCGCCCAAAGCCCGGCGCAAAGGCGATTTCGAAAAGCTCGACAAGGCGCTTGAAAACGCGCTGAAAGATTACTTCAAAATGCTCGCGGGCTACGAAGCCGATCATCTGCACAAACTGGTGTTTGAACACATCGAGAAGAAATTACTGAAGCACGTTCTGAAATTTGCGCAATTCAATCAAAGCCGCGCCGCCGCCATACTCGGACTCAGCCGCAGCACATTGCGCTCGAAGATCCGTGCATACGGCATTGCGACCGGGAAGACGCGCGCCGCCAAAAAGCATTGAGACGTTCCGGTCCAATCATTACTGATAATATAAACAGGGGTGACGATTGTCGCCCCTCCGGAAAATAACTATGAGAAACGAGAAGCAGCGGTTTGGGATGATAATCAATCAGAGAAGTGAGATATCGAACACAGATATAGATTTCACATCTAGAGTTTCCACATTGTACGAGTTGTTCCCTTGGCTTAAGGAAGCTGAGTTTAAAGATGCGAAAGTATACTATGGGAAAGGAAGAACACCTTTTATCGTTTGGGACGACGGAACTTGGGTCGACGGTGTTTTTGATGGTGAAAGTTGGGTAGATGGAACTTGGCTGAACGGTACGTTTAAGGGTGGTAGTTGGTCGAACGGAACTTGGCATAGCGGGAACTGAGAAGCGGACAATAACTGGTACGCAGGAATCTGGAAAAGGGGCAAGATTCAAGGTAAGCCTTCAACGGTTCCGCCCCAGCATTCTGATTTTTCGTGAAACTGTCCGTCCGCGACGACGATTAATTACGAGGGTTGCGGTTGGCTAGGACATTCTTCATGGTAATTATCCCTTGACAGCAAGTAGATTCCCTGTTAGGATATGAGTGTGAGTTCAATCCAATAACAGGAAACCTACCATGCATCGCTACACATTCTACGAGTTTCAGCAGGAGTATCCAAACGATGATGCGTGTTTGAATACCATCATGGAACTTCGCTATGGCGACAAGCCGGTATGCGATGAGTGCAAACATCAAACGAAGTACCATCGCATCCGCAAACGGCGCGCTTTTGCTTGCCAGTTCTGCGGTGCTCATGTCTATCCCTGTGTCGGAACTCCGTTCGAGAAATCCAGCACACCACTTCACAAGTGGTTCTACGCCATGTATCTGTTTACGGCAACGCGGCACGGCGTGTCGGGGAAGGAACTGGAACGGCAACTCGGCGTGAGTTACAAATGCGCTTGGCGAATTGGCCATCAGATCAGGAAACTGATGGCGGAGAATGGCAGTGGCGGCCTGTTCGGATGCGTAGAGGTCGATGAATCCTATGTCGGTGGGAAACGACCTGGCAAGCGCGGGCGTGGTGCCGAAGGCAAAACCATCGTGTTCAGCATGAAGGAACGGGACGGGGAACTCAAAACCCAGCCCGTGCCGAATGTGAAGCGTAGGACGCTAGAGCCGATTATCCGTGAAAATGTGCGAGAAGGCACGCTCATCCACACGGACGAACTTCGCACCTACACCACGCTTGGCTTGCGCGGATACCACCATGACAGCGTCAATCACTCACACGGCGAGTATGCGAGAGAGGGTTGCCATGTTAACTCGCTGGAAGGCCACTGGTCGCTATTCAAGCGGAGCGTTCGAGGAACCCATGTTCACATTTCCGCCAAGCACATGAGCAAGTACCTTTCAGAGTTCGACTTCCGCCACAATCTGCGGAAGGCTCCGTCCAGTATGTTCAGTCGCTTGATGGAACTTTTGTGCGAGGTACAGCCCGCTTAAGCAGTTCGCGGAAACGCTCCCTGCCTTGCGGGTGAAGTTCTTTTTGCTCAACAGGGGGATCGGTCTTGGCCGGTTTCGGCTTCTGTTGTGCAGTCATTTGATTTCCTCGGCAATCTGAATGATGCGCGCCATGTCCACCTTACCAGAACTGGTACACGGCAGATAGACCTCGATTTTGTCCAGCAGGACAGTTCTCGCGTAATCGTAACGCCATGCGTTGTTTCCCGTGATCGCTTGGCAGAGATACAGCACGGCGTTCTCGTTCTCTGTGAACGCATCAATCGGCTCGAGGAGCAACACGGTTTGAATGGCCGCAAAGCGGTAGGGGTGCCAGAAGGCGCGGCAGGGCTTGGTATTGTGAACCTTTGACACCGACACGCAGTTTTCCAGCAGAAGGTCATCCGGCACTTCCTTCCATTCCTTGATGCCGTTGTTTTCGGCAGTGGCGGAAATCACGGGGATATTCCCGTTCGGGAAGTCTTTCAGGCTTTTCAGCGTAGGGGAAACCTCGCGCTTGACGAAATCGCGGAGTGGGAACGGCTTTAAGTCTTCCAGCACATGGAGGTCGCGCTTCTTTTGTCGGCTTCGGACGATTGACTTTGCCTTGACTAGCGAGGCCGACAGGTCAGAAAGGTCAACCTGGCCAGTCGGCATCCCGCTGTTCAGATAGGCTTCCGGCGCGAAGTCGCACCCTTCATCCGGGTTTATCGTAACGAGTACCTGTTCCCGTGGGATGTCCTTTTCACAGGGCTTATCAAGCATGAAGCGGCGCACCTGCTCCGTCATGCGGACAACATTGTCCTTACGATCATGCTGGGACAGCACCTTGGATCTGCGTGGCCTGTGGTCGTCATCATGTAGAACCCCTAGAAAGGTGTCCCGCCGAAAATCGTGTGGCTGATGCGCTTTCAGCACCAGCGCGTAGGTGCTTTCGGCGATGGGATAGAACACGCTCTTGTCCAGTTTTATCACGATGAGTACTGTGTGCCGCCTTAACAGTTCCTTGCGCCACTCCGAATGCTCCGCTCCACTGATGGTAACGGCTGGCAACACGGCGAACAGGAGCGCATCGGGCCGAGACTGCCGAAGCACGTAATCTACAAACATCGGCTCGTTCGGTTCCTGCTTAAACGGCGGGTTCATCAGCACCCGTGAAAAGGGCTTGACGGCCCCCTGTGGCTCCCTGTCCTCTTCGTTCGGCAGGGTGTAAAACACTTCGCCGTCCCGCTCCCAGAACTCGTGGTCGAAGCAGTCCCCGTCATACATCCGGGATTTGCCGTCCCCACGGAAAATCATGTTTACCAGCGCAAGGCTATATACATCATCCGTCTTATCAACACCAAACAGGCTGTGGCTTTTGAACTCCTCGTAGTCTTTCTGGCGGCTCCCCCCCCCCAGCGACTTCCTCATGGTATCCATCGCAGATACCAGGAACCCGCCCGTTCCGCAAGCAGGGTCGAGTATCCGATCCGAAATCCCTATGCCGACTACATCTACGGCAAACTGCGTGATGTGCCTGGGGGTCAGGACAATCCCCATTTCCTTTGCGCCGTTGGCATAGCGCAGGAAGGTTTCGTAGAACTTGCCGAGCGCGTCATCGCCGCCGTTGATGGCAGAGCGGATGTTCATCTCCCGCAGGTGTTGTAGCGTTTCTACGATGGCTTTCCGGTACTGCTTGTGATTTTTCGTTGTGGCGGGGAGCGTGAGCTGGATAGACGCGGCAAATTCTTCCTTGCCGTGATGTTTCAGCATATCCTCTATGTTGCCGTTGATCTCGCGCACCAGCGCGGTAGGGCGGCCATGAATGGTTAGGTTTGCATCCTGCGCCAGTGCTAGCAGAAGAGCGGCCATGAAGCCCGCTCTATCGCCTACGGGAATCTGGTTGTTATGGAGCGTTCGGTTGATGGCGTTCGCCTTTTTCAGAAAACGGTCAGGATCGTCATTGAAAATTGCGGAGTTCGGGTCGTTGCGTTTCAGGATATTCAAGCACTGGTCGGGAGACAGGAAGCCTGTAGTCTCGTAATCGTTGATTTGAACTTCCTGCCATTCCTCGCCGTCCCAGTAGCAGGTTTCAACATAGAACGACTGGTCGGGCGTTCCGGCTATCCCGGTCGCAAATCGGGCGGCGTCCGGCTGCCGGTCGTTCACCTTGTCCGCATAGCCTCGCGCTTCGCGCAGGGCTTGTTTCAGTTGCTTATGCGAGCGTTTGGCTTCAATGAGCCAGTAGCGGGTGAACCGCTCGTAGGGGACAAGTACGATGTTTTCAGGGCTCTTTCGCCCTAGCGCATCCGACAGCAACGGATCATGGCCGCCGAACTCGTGCTGTGTGTAAACGCTCCCGCCTCGTGCTGGGTTCCGCGTGTCCCAACCTAAATCTTTCAGAACCTTGCGGATGTACTCGTAAGTTCTAAATTCGCTATCTTTCGGGGGGGGGGGGGGGGGGGGGGGGCAAGAAGACATGGAGTTAATGGTAAACTTCAATTCTCACTCTCGTTACTTGCTTCTAGGGGATAAACACCTTCTTCATTCACCTATAATCAACAAAGGGAGAATCAAAAAGCTCTTTCGGCGTGTGTTGAAATCGTTGACAATCTCAAAAAACGTTCGACTAATTTAGATCCTGAGGCAGAGATTTATTGGATCGGATAATGAGCAGCAGAATACATTTGAGGAGCTCAGGCTAGCCACCCTTGCCACCTTGGTCGTGGCTCCCCTCCAAACTACGCGCAAACGAATGAACTACGACAACTGTAAACGCGTGGCTGAGCAACTGCAGGTACCATTAAAAGCCGGGAGATCATTGCCAACTACGAGGCTAACAACCTCATTACGATTCAGGCTAATTAGCTATCCAGAACATCAGCCCAGGCACTCAGGCGGATCTGAACCGGGTTTAGCCGGCCTCTTTCGCTACAAGATAATCAACAACCTTGAAAAAGGTTTCATAACTGCCGACCATGCTGGGCGCGGTTACGTATTTGCCGTTGATCACGAAAGCCGGGACACTGCTGATCCCGTAGGTCTTGCCCAGGCGTTCGGCCTGCTTGACCTGAGCGTCAACGGCAAACGATTCAAACGCTTCCCTGAACTTGTCCTCGTCAATTTCATAGCTCTTGAGAAATTTCGCAATCTGCCCGGCGGTAGCCAGGCGCATCTTCTTTTCGTGGATGGCCTCGAACAGCACCGAGTGCAGATCCTCCAACCTGCGCAAACCCTTCAGCGCGTAGTAAGCGTAGGCGTGGGCAACCCAGTTCTTCCCGAGCAGCGCCGGCGTCGTCACAAACTCGACGGCTGCGGGTTTGTCCCACTTTCGGATATAAGGCTCCAACGTGTAACAATGCGGGCAACCGTACCAAAAGAACTCACGGACCTCGACTTTGCCCTCGGGCACCTGCACGGACGCCGCAGCAGGCACGCGAAGATACTGCTCGCCCTCGGTGAAAGATTGCGCCGACGCCGACGCCGCGATACCCAACGCAAGTGCCGCCGCCGCGACCGCTGATATTATGTGCCGGAACATTATCAATGAAGCCCCTGTACATAAGAGGCCACCGCCTCAATATCCTCATCGCTCAAACGCTTGACCACGCCGCTCATGATCTCCGCACCGGGATAAACCTCCTTGCCGCTGCGATAATTTTTCAGGCGTTGCGCGACATACGTCGCGTGCTGATAAGACAGGCGCGGAAAATTCGCGGCCGGATTGCCGCCGCCGCTGGGGCCGTGACACGACATGCACGCAGGCACCCCTTCCTGCGGAATGCCCCCCCGATAAATAGCCTCGCCCAACTTAAGCAACTTTTCGTCGGCCGCGCCCGGCGACGTCGCCTGCGACTGATAATAAGCGGCAATGTCATGCATATCCTGATCGGACAAAGCCGCTGTCTGCGGATTCATCAGGGGATTCACACGCTGTTTTTGCTTGAACATTTGCAACTGCTTGTATATGTACTGCGCGGACTGGCCGGCGATTTTCGGCCACTGCGGATTGACGCTGTTGCCGTCGCTGCCGTGACAGGCGACGCATTGCCCTGTCTTTGACTTGCCGCGTTCCGGGTCACCGGCGGCCAAAACAACGGCACTGGCCAATACGACACTCAGAAAAGATACCAATACCAATCGCTTCATCGGATTGTCCTTCTATGATCTGCAAGTGAAAATTCGCGCGCCCGGCGTTTCGGAAGAGAACCCATGGCCGAAGCGCCGCCGCGTAGCATAGCGCATAGCATCGCCGCACCGCAAAAGGTCGCGAGGCGATATTCAACCCGACACCTGCGGCCCCGCCGCCCGCGCCCGTTCACGCCGCGCCAGCCAGATCGCGACGGCGATTGCGGGAATCCCGATGACCGCGGCATAAACAAAGAAATTAGAGTACCCGTAGCCATCGACGATGACGCCTGAAAAACCGCCGATGAACTTGGCGGGCAGGGTCATCAGGGAACTGAACAGCGCGTATTGCGTCGCGGTATAGGCGGTGTGCGTCAAACTCGACAGATAGGCGATGAATACTGTTGTTGCGATACCGCCGCTCAAGTTGTCGGCGCTGATCACCAGCGCGAGTAATGCAACCTCAGGCCCGGTGGTTGAAAGCACCACAAACAGCAGGTTGGTCATGACGACCAGCAACGCCCCCGCAATCAGCATCCGCATCATTCCGTAACTCAACACCAGCACACCGCCGAGACCCGCACCGAGAATGGTCATAAAGAAACCGAATATCTTCGACACTTCGGCAATCTGTATCTTGGTATAACCCATGTCCAGATAAAACGGGTTGGCCATCACCCCCATCGTGATATCGCTGATACGGTAAATCCCGATAAACAGCAGTATCAGCAACGCAACACGCCCGTTGCGCTCAAAGAAATCGACGAAAGGACGGGCCACGGCGGTGACAAACCAGTGCGCGGCACCGCGCGGCGACGGCGGTAACGGTACCCGCCCGCTGTGACCGTCGCGCCGCGGCTCGGCGATTACCAGCGTCGTCACAACGCCGACCGTCATGCACGCCGCCATGATCAAATAGCCGTTGGCCCAGCCCACAAACTCGGCGGCGTAGAAGGCGCCCGCGCCCGCCACCAGCAACGCAACCCGATAACCGAAAATGTACGTCGCCGCCATCGCCGCCTGATACTCCTTACGAACCGCCTCAATGCGGTACGCATCGACGACAATGTCCTGCGTCGCCGAACAGAACGCAATGAATACCGCGAGCAAAGCAAACTGCACCAGTGCGGTCTGCGGGCGGGTCAGCGCCATTGCAACGAGGCCGGCGGCGATACCGGCCTGCGCCAGCAACATCCACGCGCGCCGTCGCCCCAGCAGATGCGTCAGAAACGGCAGGCGCAGATGATCGACGAACGGCGCCCAGATCACCTTCACCGAATAGGTGATGCCGACCCAACTGAAAAAACCGATCGCCGTGCGGCTCAGCCCCTCCTCGGTGAGCCACGCCGACAATGTCGAGAACACCAGCAGGAAAGGCAGGCCCGCGGAAAACCCCAAAAACAGCATCGCCACCACGCGCGGCTTTGAATATACGCGCAGCAGATCAAGCCAGCGGGCCACCGCCCCTGCGCCCATCACCTGATCCCCGCCGCCGGCAGATCGTAGTCCATGATCAACGGGGCGTGATCCGAAAACCATTTGCCCTTGTAGATCCGCACCGTGCGCGACGCATTGCGCAGACCGGGTGAAGTGACCTGATAGTCAATGCGCCACCCGACGTTGTTCTCGCGTGCACGCCCGCGGTTTGACCACCAGGTGTATTGGTCCGGCGACTTGCAGATCTCGCGAAAAGCGTCGTTGTAGCCGACCTCGCCGAACAGTTGATCCATCCAGGCGCGCTCTTCGGGCAGAAACCCAGAATTCTTCTGATTGCCTCTCCAGTTCTTCAGGTCTATCTCCTTATGCGCAATGTTCCAGTCGCCGCAGATAATATAATGCCTGCGGTTGCGCCTGAGTTTTTTAAGATGCGCCATGAATGCATCGAGAAAACGGAATTTCGCCTCCTGGCGCTGCTCGCTCGACGAACCCGACAGCGCATACAGCGACACCACCGAGACCCCGTCGAAACGCGCTTCGAGATAGCGCCCTTCGGCGTCAAACTCGGCGCTGCCGAAGCCCCGTATCCACTGCCCGGGGGCGCGGCGGGTGTAAACCGCAACGCCGCTGTAGCCTCTCTTTTCAGCGTCGAGATACTCACAGTGATAGTTGCGCGGGCGAAAACAGTCGTCGCTCAACTGGTCGGCCTGCGCCTTGGTTTCCTGTATGCACACAACGTCGGCGTTCTGGCGTTTCAGCCAAGTGAAAAAACCCTTGCGCGCGGCGGCGCGGATGCCGTTGGCGTTAAACGTGATGATGCGCACGAAGTATTCCGGCCGGGGATTGTAATCGGCTCTATGCATGTACCGCCGTCAATATAACAGCAACGGCGACGTATGCTATAACTGCATGAAGAAAACCTGAAGCAATAACAAAGTAATACACAGGTCATGGCGACGATCGGCGAAACATTCATTCAGTTTGCACTTTCCCACCGGGTACTTGAATTCGGTGATTTCAAACTGAAATCAGGCAGAACCAGCCCGTACTTCTTCAATCTCGGTGCGATCAGCGGCGGCGGGGCGCTGTCGCGGCTCGGCGATTTCTACGCCGATGCGATCACCGAAAGCGGTCTCGAATATGACGTTATTTTCGGCCCCGCCTACAAGGGCATCCCGCTCGCAACCGTCGCCGCGACCCGCCTGCACCAACGGCACGGCGTGAACAAAGCCGTCGCATACAACCGCAAGGAAGCCAAGGATCACGGCGAAGGCGGACAACTCGTCGGCGCGCCGATTGCCGGCAGGCGCGTGCTGATCCTCGACGACGTGATGACCGCCGGCACCGCTGTGAACGAAGCGGCGGCGTTGATCCAAAGCGCGGAAGGCACGGCGGTCGGTGTCGCCGTGTCCTTTGACCGCGAAGAAAAAGACGCGGAGGGCAAGCCGGCGATTGGGAAGATCAAACAGGAACACGGGCTCAGGCTCATCAGCATCGCAAATTTTCACGACCTGCTCCGGTGCGCCGATGCCGGGCAACGCGGCGGTCTCGAAAACTACTTCGCGCGCTACGGCAGGAGAACAAAATAGACGCGACTGAACGGGCAGCGGAGCCGGCGGCACAGAACCACCCCTGCCGCTGAACGCCCCGAAGCGCGCATCGCTTCTTCAGGTCGTGATCAGCGTGCCGATCCCCTCATCAGTCAGTAATTCGAGCAACAAAGCATGCTGCACGCGCCCGTCAATAATATGCGCGGCACTGACACCCGCACACACTGCATCAAAAGCGCACCTGACCTTGGGCAACATGCCTTCACGGATTATGCCGCTGTCTATCAGCTCGGTCACCAACTGAGAGGTGATGCCGGTTATCAGTTCGCCGCCTTTGTCGAGTACACCGACGGTGTTGGTCATCAGAATCAGTTTCTGCACCCTCAACGCCTGCGCGACACCCGAGGCCGACAAGTCGGCATTGACGTTATACGGCAAGTCATCCTCGCCGACACCGACCGGAGTAAGCACCGGAATTGCCCTGTCTGAAACCACGAGTTCGGCCAGCTCCGGCGCGACCCCGGTGACCACGCCGGCGAAGCCGAAATCGGTGTCGTCGCCGGAGCGCACAAACTTTTGCGCGCGGATCATGCCGTGCTCGGAAATCAAACTCGTCACATCGCCGTCGTGCTCCTCGATTGAGCCTGAAATTTCGGCGTTGATCTCGGCGAGCACTTCAACAACCACCTCCATCGCCGCCTCATCGGTCACCCGGATGCCGTGAACGAAACGGCTTGCCAGACCGCGCTCCTGAAGGCGCGCGGAAATGCGCGGGCCGCCGCCGTGCACGATGACCGGGTGCATCCCGACCGCCTTCAACAGCACGACGTCGCGGGCGAAACTGTGCCTGAACGCTTCGTCGGTCATCGCGTTACCGCCGTATTTAATGACGATGACCGCCTGCTGAAACCGCTGAATATAGGGCAACGCTTCGGTCAGAACCCGAACCCTGTTATTTGGATCTACCATGACTCTCCGAACGATGGTCGGTGCGAATACTTCCGGCCGACGGGTTCAAAACGGGATTTTCAATGCCGGATCAACCTTGAGGAGTTGTTCACGGAACGCCGATTGTAATCGCTCGAGCCCGGACCGGCTATCAGACTCAAAGCGCAACACCAGACACGGCGTCGTGTTGGACGCGCGCACAAGCCCCCAGCCATGTTCAAATTCGACGCGCAACCCGTCAATCTCACTGGTTTCGGCGCCGTCAAACCGTGCCTGTGCCGACAGCCGGCGCATGAAGTCATGTTGCGCGTCCTCGTGCTCAAAGTCGATGTTGAGTTCCGGCGTGCTGACGGCCTGCGGCAATTGATCAAAGAGCTCGCTGCATTTGCCTACGCTGCGCGACAGCACCTCGAGCAGACGCGCGCCGGCGTAAAGCGCATCGTCAAATCCGAACCATCGGTCGTTGAAAAAAATATGGCCGCTCATCTCACCTGCCAGCAAGGCGCCGGTCTGCTTCAGCGCGCCTTTTACAAACGAATGACCGGTACGGCACATCCGCGCGACACCGCCGCAACGTTCTATGATCCGTACAAGGTGGCGTGAAGACTTAACGTCGCAGATGATCGTCGCGCCCGGATGATCCTTCAGCACGTCCTGCGCAAAGATCATCATCTGGCGGTCAGCCCATACAATGCGCCCGGCGTCATCAACGACGCCGAGACGATCACCGTCGCCGTCAAATGCAAGCCCGACGTCAAGCTCCTTCGACCGCACGGTTGCGATCAACTCCTCCAGGTTCTCAGGAACGCTCGGGTTCGGGTGGTGATTCGGGAAATGCCCGTCCACCTCGCAGTACAGACAATTCACGTCGCAGCCGAGACGTTCAAACAGCGCGCGCGCCGCAGGTCCCGCAACGCCGTTGCCGCAATCCACGGCAATCCGCAACGGTCGTTCGAGATGGACGTTGTCCGCGATACTCCGCACGTGGTCATCGCGCACCGCTCTTTCGGTACGCCCACCCGCGCCCGTCCTGAAACGCTCCTCGACACAGACCGAATACAGTGCGGCAATGTCGTCGCCGGCAAGCGTATGCATGTTCATCATCATTTTCACGCCGTTGTACTGCGGCGGATTATGGCTGCCGGTCACCATCAGGCCGCAACCGCTGCGTTGCGCCGCGAAATACAGCGCCGGCGTTGTCACTTCACCGACGTCCACCGCGTCAGCACCCGACGCATTGAGGCCGCGGATCAGCACATCGGACAACGCTGCACTCGACAGGCGGCCGTCGCGCCCGACCGCCACTTCGCCGCAGTCGGGATGACGCGTCGCGAGTGCGCGTCCGAGCGCGAATACCTGCGCTTCGCCGAGATCGTCGCCGACGACGCCGCGCACGTCGTAGGCCCGGAAGATGCTGCGGCTGATCTCCACGCGCCTACTTTTGTCCGGTGTGGCCGAACCCACCGGCGCCGCGCGTGCTGGCTTCAAACGTCTCGACGATATCAAAGGTCGGGCGCATCACCGGCACGAACACCAGTTGCGCGATCCGGTCGCCCGGATGGATCACGAACATCTCGCGCCCGCGGTTCCAGCACGACACGAAGATCTGCCCCTGATAGTCGGAATCGATCAACCCGATCAGATTGCCGAGCACGATCCCGTGTTTGTGCCCGAGCCCCGAGCGCGGCACGATGACGGCGGTGACCTCAGGGTTACCGATGTGTATCGCGAAGCCCGAGGGGATTAATTCCGCGACACCGGGCGCCAGTTCGACGGCATCTTCCACGCACGCGCGAATATCCAAGCCGGCCGAGCCCTGCGTTTCACGCCGTGGCAGTGGAAACTCGTCGCCGAGCCGGGAGTCGAGGAGCTTAACCCGTATGCTCTTGAGAGCCGACACTGGTTTTTGATCGATACTGTCGGATAAAAAGCGACATCAATTGCTCCCCCAGGACTTTCTTCGACTCCGGCCCCAGAGACTTGCTGCCGCCGCGCCAATAGACCTCGACGCGGGCGTGGTCGGCGCCGAAACCGTGCGCCGCATCCGGCCCCACGTGGTTGGCCACGATCACATCAAGGTTCTTGCTCAGCAACTTGCTCCTCGCGTTGGCCGCAACGTTGTGCGTCTCCGCCGCAAAGCCGACCAGAAACGGATGCGTCTTGAGCGCCGACACGTCGGCAAGAATGTCGCGCGTTCTGACCAAGTGCAACTGCATCATCTCGCTGCTCTTTTTGATCTTGGCGTCATGCACGGGAGCAAGCGGGCGATAATCGGCAACCGCGGCACACGAGATGAACAGCGCGGCACCTTCAATATGTTCAAACACCGCCGCGTACATCTGCTCGGCGGCCATTACATCTATCCGCTGCACCAAAGTCGGAGTTGACAAGGAAACCGGCCCCGCAATCAGGATCACTTCGGCGCCCCATTCGCGCGCGGCGCGCGCGATCGCAAACCCCATCTTTCCCGAGCTGTGATTGCTCAGGCAGCGCACGGCGTCAAAGGCCTCGCGCGTCGGGCCCGCGGTCACGACGACCTTGTAGCCCGCAAGTGTCTGACGCGAAAAAACTTCGGACAGGCACTCGATGAAGTCCGCCGGCTCAAGCAGGCGACCTTCGCCGGTTTCGCCGCAGGCCTGCTCGCCCTCGCCGGGCCCCCATACGAGCACGCCGCGTTTCCGCAACAGCTCCAGATTGGCTCGCGTTGCCGGGTGCTGCCACATCAGGCGGTTCATCGCGGGCGCCACCGCCACCGACGTGTCGCCCGCAAGATAGATCGACGACAGCAGATTATCGGCATACCCGTGCGCCATTTTTGCCAGCGTGTTTGCCGAAGCCGGCGCGATCAGCAGAAAATCAGCCCAGCGCGACAGTTCAATGTGCTTCATGCCGTCGCGATAGGTGCCGGAGGCGTCGCGGCCATCCCCGGCATGACTGAAAAGATCGGTCTCGACGCGCCGCCCCGACAGCCCCTGAAACGTCAGCGCGCCGACGAACTTCTCGGCGGCCCGCGTCATCACAACCTGAACCTCGGCGCCGCAACGGCGCAGTTCACGCACCAGCGCCGCTGCCTTGTAAGCGGCGATCCCCCCGGTGACGCCAAGAAGAATATGCTTGCCCTCCAGAAACATTGGTGCAGTTTAGCAAAGCCGCATCTCTTATCGCAAAACCCCCGCCGCTCGGCGGCGATTCCGCCCCAAGCTGTTCCGGGCGGTTCAGAATGCCTGCCGGAGGTTGAAATGGCAAAGATCAAGGAATGGCCGAAACACGAAAGACCGCGTGAAAAACTCCTGTCGCAAGGGGCAGATCGCCTGTCAAACGCCGAATTGCTCGCGATCCTGATTGGCAGCGGCACCAAAAACTACAGCGCGATGGAATCAGCGCACGGGCTACTGACACAATTCGGCAGTCTGCGCGCCATCACGCAGGCTGACCACAAAGCGCTGTGCGCGTGCCGAGGCGTCGGCGACGCCCGATTTGCACTGTTGCAGGCCGCGCTCGAGATCATGCGCCGAAGCTTGCTCGAAACAATCAAGGAGAACGACGTGCTGAGCAACCCCGGCGTTGCGCGCAATTACCTGAAATTGAAAATGCGTAACTACGAACACGAGGTCTTCGCGTGCATGTTTCTCGACAACCAGCACCGCGTCCTCAGTTTTGAGGAGTTGTTCCGCGGCACTATAGACGGCGCGAGCGTGCATCCGCGCGAAGTCGTCAAACGCGCACTGCACTACAACGCGGCGGCCGTCATCTTCGTGCACAACCACCCGTCGGGCTCGCACGAACCGAGCAAGGCCGACGAGAACATCACCAAGGAACTCAAGCGCTCGTTGGAGTTGATCGACGTGCGCGTCCTCGACCACTTCGTGGTCGGCGAAAAAGTCACTTCATTTGCCGAACGCCGGTTGCTGTGAACCGGCAACCGCACCGGGAAAACTATTCACCGTAACGGTAATCAAACTGCTCGATGTCGTCTTGGTATTTCCCGGCAACCAGTTTTCGGGTCCGGTCGTCGTAGAACTCGGTGTAATGCCTTCCGCCTTCGCTCTTCATCCGCACCGTATCGCACCACTTGAGAAAGCTTTGGTCCAGACCGATCCGCTCAATCACCTGCGCGAGATCGTCGGAGAAACGTTCAAAGCGTCCGACAAAATCGACTTGCCCGGCATCGAAAAAACATGACTGCGGCTTGAAATGCGGCTCACACAGATCGTCGGGCACACGGCACACGAAACGCACGAAGTCTGCAAACGACATCGACATGAAACCAACGTACGGATAATACGCGGCGAAAAAATCCCGCTGGCCAACCACTTTATTGCAATAACACGAAACCAGGCGCGACCACGGATTTCTGACAAACGCAAACTTGAAATAACCGTCGAGCTGCGGCGCCTGACGCCACGCCTGATAATGGCGCTGCGCCTGAAGGTGGACGTCTTCATCGCTATCCGGCACGGGGTGGTTTTCGGCTGCGAGCATCAGCGACTTGACCGTCGTACAGCCGGTCTTTGGAATTGAGTAATAGATGAATTCGTGGCGCTCGCTTATGAAGGGGTTATCGCAACCCATGGCGGGCAAACACCGCCGTATCCGGAACCCCCGGGCACAATGCAACGGCCCGTAATACAAACCACGGTACACGTTGACGGCCCGGCTCTTGAAGCGGCAATACACAGCGCACGACCCGCCTCGCCACGGCATCATGCGCCCGGCGCTCCTGCCGCCTGCGCTGCCCGGAGCGCTTCGCCGCCGACGCCCGCACGGACGGGAACGCGCACGGCCAGAACATCGACCAGTCGCTCAATGTCATCCGCCTCGTGTGCAGCCGACAAAGTGATGCGTAGCCGCGACGTGCCCTGCGGCACCGTCGGCGGACGGATCGCCGTCACCTGCAAACCGTCCCCGAGCAGCGCCTCACTCAACACGAGCGCCGCCGCCGCGTCGCCGATGATCAACGGCTGTATCGGCGTGTGCGACGCGACACAGCGCAGCCCCGCTTCACGCGCAAGGCACTGGAACAAGGCGACGTTGCGGTGCAACTTGTCTCTGCGCCAAGCCTCTTCCTCGATCAGGCGCAGGCTCTCAAGCGTCGCGCACGCGACGGCAGACGGCGGCGCGGTGGTGTAGATATAAGTCCGCGCCTCCTGGATCAGCCATTCGATCAGCGCCTCGCTGCCCGCGACGAACGCGCCGAACGTGCCGCAAGCCTTGCCGAAAGTCGCCACGAGCACGGGCACGTCGCGCTGCGACAACCCCTGTTGCTCGAGCGTCCCCGCGCCGCGCGCGCCCAGCACGCCGAAACCATGCGCGTCGTCGGCCAACAACGTCGCGTCGTGCGACGCGCAGATCGCCGCGAGCTCGGCGAGCGGCGCCGTATCGCCGTCCATGCTGAATACAGCATCGGTGGCGACCAGGGCGCAGCGGTTGGCCCCGCCGCCGAGCATCCCTTCTAGCGCGGCGGCATCACCGTGCGCATAGCGCCTGAAACGTGCGCCGGAAAGCACGGCGGCGTCAATCAGCGAGGCATGATTGAGACGGTCCTCAAGCACGCAGTGGAAAACGCCGGCGCCGGCAAGCGCGCGTACCGCGCCGAGGTTCGCCATGTAGCCGGTTGAAAACAACAGCGCTCTGTCGCGGCCGGTGAAATCAGCAAGCCGTTCCTCGAGTTCACGATGTGCGCGCGTATAGCCGTTGATCATGCACGAGGCGCCGGCACCGACGCCGAACTCAGCGGCGCCGCGACGAAACGCATCAATCACGCGCGGGTGCGAGGCGAGTCCCAGATAATCATTGCTGCAGAACGACAGCACTTCGCGCCCGTCGATCACCCGCGCCGGCCGCACCATGCCTTCGCCGACGTTGCGGGTGCGGTAAAGCCCGTCGCGGCGCCTGCGCCCGAGACGCGCGCGGATCCTGCTTACGGGTGCCTCAGTTGGCACGTCCCGAAACGCTCCCAATGCCAAGCTCCATACCGAGGCGCGAGAAAAGTTCGCGGTCGTGGTGCGCCGAGGCGTTCGGCGTTGTCAACAATTTCTCACCGTAGAAAATCGAGTTGGCGCCGGCGAAAAAGCACAATGCCTGCATCTCGTCGGACATCTCCTCGCGCCCCGCCGAAAGACGCACCCACGAACGCGGCATCAGGATGCGAGCGGCGGCGATCACGCGCACAAATTCAATCGGGTCAAAGTCGGGTGCGTCGTGAAGCGGTGTCCCCTCGACCCTGACCAGCATATTGATCGGCACCGATTCGGGGTGCTCGGGCTGGTTCGCCAGCTGCTCCAGCAGTCCGGCGCGATCGTCGCGCGACTCGCCCATGCCGAGGATGCCGCCCGCGCACACCTTGATGCCCGCCCGTCGCACGTGCTGCAACGTGTCCAGCCGATCCTGATATACGCGGGTGGTGATCACCGCCCCGTAAAACTCAGGAGAGGTATCAAGGTTGTGATTGTAGTAATCGAGCCCGGCCGCTTTCAGGCGTTGCGCCTGTTGCGCGTCGAGCATACCCAGCGTCGCACAGGTCTCGAGACCGAGCGCTTTGACCGCGCACACCATCTCCGACACGCGTTCGAGGTTTTCGTCGCTGGGCCGGCGCCACGCCGCACCCATGCAGAAACGCTCCGCGCCTTCGCGCTTCGCGCGCGCCGCCGCCGCTGTCACCTCCCCAACCGACATCAAGCGCTCCTTGCCGAGCCCGGTGTTGTAGTGCGCACTCTGCGGGCAATAAGCGCAGTCCTCGGGACACGCGCCGGTCTTGATCGACAGCAAAGTGCTGACCTGCACCCGCAGGGGGTCGTGAAAACGGCGGTGGGCCGCGTGTGCGCGATACAGGAGTTCATTGAACGGCAACGCAAGCAGGGCGAGCACTTCACGCCGACTCCAGTCGTGACGGATCGTCGCATCGTCGCCGGATTGCGCGGGGGACTGTTTCGGGAAGGATCTCATCGGACGCCGCTTGACATAACAAGGGTTGCAGTGTCGTAGAGAGTGGCGGGCATGTCAAATTGGGACACAATATCTGTAACGGACTCGTTGATCGCGTGGCTGTTTTCGCCGTCGTGTCCCGCGTGTCTCGGCAGGGGGGAACCCGACACCGATTTCTGCCGGGCGTGCTTTGCGGAACTGCCCCCGGCGGAACCCGGCTGTGCTGTGTGCGCGGCGGCGATACCCGGTGATACGGCGCCCAGTACAGTCTGCGGGCGGTGCCTCGCGCAACCGCCGGCTTTCGAGCGCACATTCGCCGCGTTTCCTTATGCGCCGCCGATAGACGCGCTGATCCGCGACCTTAAATTCAGCAAACACCTGCATTGCGCGCGTCCGCTCGGCGCGCTGCTTGCAGCCCGCCTGACGTCGAAGGGTATGGTGTCGGCAGATGCGCCGTTGCCGGACTGCCTTGTACCGGTGCCCCTGCACCCCATCCGTCTGCGTCGGCGGGGTTTCAACCAGTCGGTTGAGATCGCGCGAGTCCTGTCGCGTCGCGTGAAGGTCCCGGTGGACGCACATTGCCTGCAAAGAATTCGCGCGGGCGTGCCGCAAACGGCGTTGCCCGCGAAACAACGTCTTCAAAATCCGAAAGGCGCTTTTGCGGCACGCCGCGCGCCGCGAGGGCATTCCGTGGTGATCGTCGATGACGTGATGACAACCGGGGCGACCGTCAATGAAGTGGCGCGCGTTCTACGCGCCGCGGGAGCGACGCGGGTGGAGGCGTGGATCGTGGCGAGAACCGGGTGAAGAGCTGGCGGCGGTCTGGGCGGCTGTGGCGCGGCGGGCAGAATGCGCCGTGCGCAAGCGTATGAAAGGCTGACAGCGGAACGAGTGGCCGACGCTGATCATCGCGGGTTTTACGGGTTTGGCCGTGGGACGTAATTCAGTCGCGCCGTCAGGGCGCTCTGCGACCCTGTAGATAATGCTCTACGCCCACGACCATTTGATGATGCTGTGTCAAGTTCTGTCGAGCCATCAGGGATGAACTCATGTCAACTATGGCAAGCACATTTTTAATGGAACATTCAGGCAATATGGGCGGCACATCCACGCAATGCATCGGCAGGATACCGGGGACGGTTTTTGTACGAAATGGGTTGACTCCTCAGATAGTTCGGTCCCAATCGACAACCGTTTCACAAGGCGGCTGTTTCTTGCTGATATAATTGGAAAGTGCACTTATCTACCCGGCACGATCTGATGCCTATGACAAAGAGAATTGTCTGCCTGGCGAACTCAAGAAAATTACATGGCAGGTGCATTGCTGGACGGGAGCTTGTTGCCGACCGTCCAGCGGATTGGATCCGACCAGTAAGCGACCGGGAAAATCAAGAGGTTTCGGAGCACGAACGCCAGTATGAGGACGAGCGATCCCATGCTTCTGGATATTCTGGATATTCCGTTGCTGAAGCATTGCCCCAGGGATCACCAGCAGGAGAACTGGCTGCTTGATCCTGAATTTTATTGGGGAAAAGTTGGCAGATTATCGCGGGAGGATATGGAACCTTTTTCTGAGCCGGAAGGAGACTTGTGGCAAAACGGATTTGATACATCAAACGGTACGAACGATCGGATACCTCTACCTCAGGCAGAGAGGGAAACGAGTTCACTCAGGTTGATTCGCGTTGATAAGGTTAGCCTGCGCGTTTTTACCCCCGGCCAAGCTTTCGGCAACTCGAAGAGACGCGTACAAGCAAGATTCCGTTTCAGCGGTAACGATTATGCCTTGTGGGTTACCGCACCCGATATTGAGCGGTATTACCTTGCACGCGAAAACGGTTTCTACGACCTTGACGAATGCTATCTAACCGTCAACCTCGGTGAACCGTTCAAAGATCACTGCCACAAGCTGGTTGCTGCAGTTATGAAGAGACCATGATGATTAAACCCATGAAAGAACCGACAATTTACACCATAGGCCACTCGACGCACGAGATTGGAGATTGCATTTCGCTTTTAAAACGACACCGAATAGATACGGTTATGGATGTTAGATCAGTGCCGTATAGTCGTCGGCAGCCGCAATTCAATCGCAAAAATCTGATTGACTCGCTTAGGACGCACGACATCGCGTATGTTTTTCTCGGCAAGGAACTTGGAGCACGAAGCGATGATCCGGAATGTTATGAGAATGGCAGGGTGAAGTACCACTTGCTTGCCAGAACCCTGCTGTTCAGGAAAGGAATAGAGTGGATCCGCAACAACAGCAAACACAGGAATATTGCCTTGATGTGTACAGAGAAAGACCCGCTTGACTGCCACAGAGCCATTCTTGTTGCGCGTGAGTTGGCAGGAGAAGGATCAGATGTCGCACACATTCTGGCGGATGGACGGGTGGAATCGCACGGGGTGGCAATGAAACGCTTATTAGAGCTAGAGCAGCTGGGGGGAAACAGCCAGAAGGATATGTTCCTCACCGAAGAGCAGTTGATGGATGAAGCATACGCCGCCCGGGAACGGCACATTGCTTATTTCGATAAAGAGGCTGTTCGTGAAGCGCAGAAAGTTCAGCCATGAGGATCCTTACAATTGGTTTTACGAAAAAAAGCGCACAACGCTTTTTTGAGACACTGCATGAAGCGGGCGCCAGCCGACTAGTGGATGTGCGGTTGAACAACGCCTCCCAGCTGGCGGGGTTTGCGAAGAAAAATGATCTCGCGTACTTTCTGGATCGTCTCTGCTCCATGGATTATGTACACCTACCGATTCTTGCTCCGACAAAAGAAATGCTCGATGCGTACAAAAAAAGCGCATAAGCTGGAAAGACTATGAGCGTCGCTTTATTGACCTGATGGCGGAACGCCAAATCGAAGACAAGGTTAATCCGAAAACCCTTGAAGATGCGTGCTTGCTGTGTAGCGAGGACAAACCCCATTACTGCCACAGACGTCTTGTGGCGGAGTATTTGAAGAAACGGTGGGGTAACGTCAAAATAGAACACTTAGGACACAGTCCTTAGCCATTCGTGCACCGTCGGCACCGGGATGTCAGTCGGCGAATCGGTAAGCCGCATAATGCGTTCAGCCGAGCCCGGCAAAACTTTTTCATATTGATCATGGGGTTCAAGACAGCAGATCAACAAACAGCCCGGCGAACACGGCAAACCCGAGCCATGCGTTGTTCGCAAAGGCGCGCAGGCAATCCGCCGGGCGGCGTTGGTGGATCAGTCGCTGCTGATAAACCGCAAGCACCGCGGCAACGGTCACACCCATGTAAAACCACGTGCCCGCGCCATACATCCGGGCGACGATGACCAGCAACAGCAACGTCAGCACCTGGAACAGGCCGATCAGCGCACGGTCGTGACGCCCGAACAGGATGGCGCTGGATTTGATCCCGGCCCGCAGATCATCGTCCCTGTCGGCCAACGCATACATCGTGTCGTAAGCCACCGACCAGCACACGTTGGCAAGATACAAAAGCCATGCCGAGAGGGCGGGAAGATCACCGGTCTGTGCAGTCCAGGCCATCGGGATCGCCCAGCCGAAAGCCACGCCGAGATGCACCTGCGGCAACTGGTGCACCCGTTTCATAAAGGGATAGGTCGCCGCCAGCGCCAGTGCGCCCAAAGACATCAGGACCGTCAGCCAGTTGGTCAGCAGCACGCACAGGAAGGCAAGCAGCACCAACACGCCGGCCAGCGTCAGCGCCTCGATCGGCGTCACCAGTCCCGAAGCAAGCGGCCGCTCCCGCGTGCGCTTGACCTGCGCGTCGAGATCGCGGTCGGCGTAGTCGTTTATCACGCAACCGGCAGAACGCATCAGCACGACGCCGAGAACAAACACGATGAACACCGTCTGCGATGGGCGTCCGCCGCTCGCAAACCACAAAGACCACAGCGTCGGCCACAGCAGCAGGTAAATGCCCACCGGCCGATTGAGGCGCATCAGCAAACCGTAAGCGCGAAGGCGATCGAGTATCAATTCCCGCATGGCAATCAGAATTGTAATGTGCCGGCGTCGAGGCGGATACCGGGCCCACCTGATCGGTGCGCTAAAATTGCCCGCCTACATGAGCATACGCAGCTACCAAGGCAAAACGCCGCAAGTTCACGCCTCGGCGTTCGTGGATGACACCGCGTTGCTGATCGGCGACGTCGCCGTCGGCGCCGACTCCTCGGTGTGGCCGATGTGCGCGATACGCGGCGACTTGATGCCGATCCGCATCGGCGAACGCACCAACATTCAGGACGGCGCGGTGTTGCACGTGACGGCCGACAGCCGCTTCGCACCCGGCGGTTTCGCGCTTGAGATAGGCGACGACATCACCGTCGGCCACGGCGCAATACTCCATGCGTGCACGTTGGAAAACACCTGCCTGATCGGAATGCGCGCGACGGTGCTCGACGGCGCTGTCGTTTCAAAGCACGTGATCGTCGGCGCGAACAGCCTGGTGCCGCCCGGCAGGCATCTCGAAAGCGGGTTCCTGTGGCTGGGTTCCCCGGTCAAAAAAGCACGCCCGCTGAACGACGAGGAACTCGAGTTCCTGGCGTTTTCCGCGGCACACTATGTCGAGTTGAAAAACAGGCACCGGAAATAGCGCACATCACCGTTGTGGATCAGCGGTGTCCCGGGCGAATTTGCCGGCGGGGCAATGTGCTGCGCGGGCGGGCGCAGGGGCCGCCCGCAACGCCCAATGATCCTCAGCAGCTGTAGTACATATCGAACTCAGCGGGATGTGTCGCCGAGCGCAACCTCGTCACTTCTTCCATCTTGAGTTCGATATAGCCGTCGATCATATCGTCGCTGAACACGCCTCCCTCGGTCAGGAATCCGCGATCCGCCTGAAGCGCGTCGAGCGCCAGATGTAACGCGGCACAGACCGTCGGGATTTCCTTTTCTTCCGCCGCCGTCAGCGCGTAGAGATCCTTATCCACCGGATCGCCCGGGTGGATGCGGTTCTTGATCCCGTCAAGACCCGCCAGCAACATGGCCGCGAAAGTCAGGTAAGGATTGCCTGCTGAATCGCCGAAGCGCACTTCAGCGCGGCAGCCTTCCGGCGAAGGCACCAGCGGAATACGCACCGCCGCCGAACGGTTGCGCGCCGAATACACGAGCAACACCGGCGCTTCAAAACCCGGCACCAGCCGCTTGTAGCTGTTGGTCGTCGCATTGGTAAACGCATTGAGAGCACAGGCGTGCTTCAGGATGCCGCCGATATAAAACAGCGCGGTTTCAGACAGGCCGGCATAGCCGTCGCCCGAAAACAGGTTCTGCCCGTCCTTCATCAGCGACTGGTGGACGTGCATCCCGCTGCCGTTGTCGCTGACCAGCGGCTTGGGCATGAACGTCGCGGTCTTGCCGTAATTGTGGGCGACATTGAGCACCACGTATTTCAGGATCTGGTTCATGTCGGCGCGCCTGACCAGCGTGTCAAAACGGGTGCCGATCTCGCACTGCCCGGCGGTGCCGACCTCGTGGTGGTGCACCTCGACCTTCACGCCCATGTCCTCGAGTGTGGAGCAGACTGACGAGCGCACTTCCTGCAGGGAGTCAACCGGCGGCACCGGGAAGTAGCCGCTCTTGACCGCAGGCCGGTGGCCGATGTTGCCGTCCTCGAACGACTTTGCCGAACTCCACGCGCCTTCTTCCGAATCCACTTCGTAAAATGCGCCGCTGATGCTGTCGCCCCAGCGCACGTCGTCAAAAATGAAAAACTCGGGTTCGGGGCCAAAATAAGCGGCGTCGGCAATGCCCGACGCCTTCAGATATTCCTCGGCCCGACGCGCGACGCAACGCGGGTCTCTGTCATAACCCTCCATCGTGGTCGGCTCGAGCACGTCGCAGCGCAGCAGTAGCGTCGCGTCCGAAAAAAACGGATCCATGACGGCGGTGGCAGTATCGGGCATCAGCAGCATGTCGGATTGATCAATGCTCTTCCACCCCGCGATGGACGAGCCGTCAAACATCTTGCCGTTTTCAAAAAAAGACGCATCAACCACATCCGCCGGCACGGTCACGTGTTGTTCCTTGCCACGGGTATCGGTGAATCTCAGGTCTATGTATTTGACATCTTGGTCGCTGATCATTTTCAGCATATCTTGAGCAGACATTTCGAGTACTCCAAAAAAATCATTGGTTTGTGAATTGGTGGCCGGCCTATTAACTGGCCTGTTTACCTGCCGGCCCTTCATCAAGCAGGTGAGGCCGCGTATTTTGCCCTAATCCGCCGTCTGATGCACCTGCTCGTACGAGCCCCCCCATATTGGGACAAACAGGGCAGATGTTCAGCAAGCGTATGGCAGGAGGTCAGGTTGTCGAGTCCCCGGTGGGTCGCCGGTTATTGTATGAGGCCAGAAACCAAAGAGGAACTGATCTTTACCTTATTTGAGGAACTTTCAACGTCAAAAGAACAAGCCTTATCAAACTTCAAAAAAGATTGTATTGCAAATTGTTTTTCAATAGCATTGTCTATACACGGGATAATAAAATTACTCGAATTTATTTCTTTCGTGAAAATAACCAAGAACAAAATCAAACTGAACGGAAATGTTTTTAACCCTTCGAGGTTTGAGAAACCTAATATATACTTTGAGACTTACCATTTTTACAAAAAGTTGACAGAAAGTTTAAAAAAATACGAGGCGATCAACTATATCTTTAACGAAGAAAATCTAAAATTCAGCTTAGATTCAAATGAATTCTACGTGAAAGATAGTTTGATCCCTTACAAATTCTTTCCGATCAGAAACCTTTTACTTTCTACAGATTTCTTTGACAGAGATGAACTAGTAAAAAATCATCTCTTTATAAAAAAAGAGTTCACCAACGAGATCAGAGAAGATATTGTAAGCAATTTTGCCTATCCCCAAAAAGGAAAGCATAAGAAAATCTCTCTGGAAGAACTTAGAGAAGTCCAAAAGAAAAAGGAGAAATATGGGGAAGCCTACGACGAGACCTAAAAGATAAATATTTTATTTATTTCATTAACAGAAATGAAATGAGAAAAGATGGATATAAGCCCTACATCTGCCAAGATCCATATATAAAAATTTTCAAAAACGACTTATGGTATAAAGAAACTGACACTTGGAAATTTACGCTTAAGTGACCCCAAAAGCCTATAAGATTACAGGATCAAAGACTTACGTAAGTGAGCAACACCCCCCCGCAGACATTTCAGGCCCTGATCCGGCACCTGAGCGACTACTGGTCGGCGCAAGGCTGCGCCGTGATGCAGCCGCTCGACCTGCCGATGGGGGCTGCGACCTTCCACCCGGCGAGTTTTCTGCGCGCGATCGGCCCGGCGCCGTGGCGCGCGGTTTACGTGCAGGGCTGCCGGCGCCCCGGCGACGGCCGCTACGGAGAAAACCCGTACCGCTTGCAGCACTACTACCAGATGCAGGTGGTCCTGAAACCGTCCCCCGATAAAATTCAGGACTTGTATCTCGACTCGCTGAAGGAGCTCGGCGTCAACCCGCTGGAACACGACATCCGTTTTGTCGAAGACAACTGGGAGTCGCCGACACTCGGCGCCTGGGGACTGGGCTGGGAAGTCTGGCTCGACGGCATGGAGATCAGCCAGTTCACCTATTTCCAGCAGGTCGGCGGGCTTGAGTGCCGCCCGGTGACCGGTGAAATCACTTACGGCCTCGAACGGCTCGCCATGTACCTGCAGGGGGTCAACAACGCCTACGACCTCGTGTGGAGCCTCTCGAATAACCCGGGCGAAGAAAAGGGGCTGACCTACGGCGACGTGTTCCGTGAAAACGAGGCTCAGGGCTCGGCCTTCAACTTTGAGCACGCCGACACCGAAATGCTGACGCGCCATTTTGACGACCACGAACGCGAATGTAAAAGAATGACAGAGAAACGTCTGCCGCTGCCGGCCTGTGAGCAGATCATCCTCGCGTCCCACGTGTTCAATCTGCTCGACGCGCGCCACGCGATCTCGGTGGCCGAGCGCCAACGCTACGTGCTGCGTATCCGCAAACTCGCAACCCAGGTCGCGGCGCTTTATCTTGAACTGCACGGCGGCGATACAACCGGGGATGAGTGAACCACACACTTTGCTGATCGAGATCGGCACCGAGGAACTGCCGCCCGGCTTGGTGATGGAAAGTTATGGGCCTTTTGCAAACGTGCTCTCCTTATTTCGCCTGCACTACCAACAGCTCCTGACGCACGCCCCCGATCATTTGCCACCGTTGTACACGCCGCGGCGGATCGCCGTGAAGATCAAGGGTGTCGCCACGCATCAGCCGACGGAAACGGAGGAGCGCAAAGGCCCGCGCGCGACGGAGATCGACGAAAACGACCCCGCCGCGAAAGGCTTTGCCAAGTCCTGCGGCGCCGAAGTGAAGCAGTTGAAAATACGCGACGGGCGCCTGTTCTGCCGCACCGAAACCGGCGGGCGCGCGCTCAAGGAAGTCCTGCCGGAGCTGTTGCCTTTAATGCCGAAGTACTTCTGCGGCGAGCGCCTGATGCGCTGGGGCGCGGGCGAGCACGCCTTCGCGCGGCCGGTGCATTGGCTGTGCGTCCTGCACGGCAAAGAAGTGATCGACTGCGAGCTGTTCGGCGTCCGGTCGGGACGCATAACGTACGGGCACCGCCACCTTTGCACTCAGCCGCTGACGCTTGAAAGCGCCGACGACTATGAAGAGGTTTTGGAAAAGAAAGGCCGCGTGATCGTCGATTTCAGCAAAAGAAGAGCGGTACTCAAAGCGCAAGTCGAGGGGGCGAAAGAAGGACTGCTGAACGAAGCGGTTGCGACCACCGAGTGGCCGCAACTGTTGACTGCAAATTTTGACAAGGCGTTCTTATCGCTGCCCCCCGAAGTGATCACCCAGACCTTGGAGAACGGACTCAAGGCGTTCGTCGTAAAAGACCATAACAACAAGCCGTCGTCGCAGTTCAGGATCGTCGTCAACATTAAAAGCAAAACCCCGCAGACCATCGTGCGCGGCTATGAAAACGTCGTGCGCGCACGCCTCAAGGACGCCGAGTTCTTCTTTGAGCAGGATAAAAAAACGCCGCTCGAAGACCGCCGCCAAATGCTGGAACGCACGTTGTTTCAGGAAAAACTCGGCACGCTCGCCGACAAAGCCAAACGCCTCGAACAACTCGCCGAGTTTCTCGCGCCGCTTTGCGGGGCGTCGCCCGAACACACCCGCCGCGCCGCACAGCTGTGCAAATGCGATCTGGACTCCGGTCTCGTCGGTGAATATCCCAAACTCCAGGGCATCATGGGCGGCTACTACGCCGAGGCCGACGATGAACACCAAGCCGTCGCCGTCGCCATCCGCGACCATTACCTGCCGCAAAGCCATCTCGACGCAATGCCGAAAAGCCCTGAAGGCACGACACTGGCGCTCGCCGACAAGATCGACACACTGGCTGGCTTCTGGCGTGCCGACCTGACGCCGAGCGGCTCCAAAGATCCCTACGGACTGCGCCGCGCCGCCGCCGGTATTCTTCGCATCCTGGTCAAAAGCGATATGGACTTGGACGTGCACGCACTGACCAAAAAGGCTCTTGCAGGCTACGGCGACGTGAACAAGAGGACCTATCAGGATCTTTGTCTTTATATGCGCGAGCAACTGTGCGACCACGTCTTTGTACGGAGCTTCCCGGAGCATCAAGATAAAACGCCCGACTGCGTCAGCGCGGTCGCCGAGGTGATTTTCAATATGGAAACACCCCTGCGGCCGGGCAATTTCTTCAAACGGCTCGACGCGATCGCTTCATTCATCAAGACCGACGCCGCCGACAGCCTGATCGCGGCGAACAAACGCATCCGCAACATCCTTGCAAAAAGTGGCTGCCCCGAACTCGACGGCGAACCCGATATCGGCGCCATGACCGAGGACGCCGAACGCGATCTGTTCGAGGCGGCGAACGCCTGCGGCGAATCGTTTGACCGCCAGTTCAACGAAGGCGACTACGTCGGCGCGATGAACACGCTGACCCAACTGCGCGAGCCGGTGGATCATTTCTTTGACGAAGTACTGGTGATGTCGGACAATAAGGAAGAGAGAGAAAACCGCCTGAAGCTGCTTTGGAAGATCCGGTGGATGTTCCTGAAGATCGCCGACTTCTCCGTGCTCAACCCCGCCCAGCCGAAAAAGACACAATGAAACTGGTTATTCTCGACCGCGACGGCGTCATCAACGAGGACTCCGAAAACTACGTCAAGACCCCAGAGGAATGGTGTCCGATCCCCGACAGCCTCGAAGCCATCGCCAAACTGCACCAGGCCGACTGGCGCATCATTGTCGTGTCAAACCAGTCGGCGGTCGGCCGCGGGCTGATCACACTTGAAGCCCTCGGCCGGATCCACCGGAAAATGGACTTCGCGCTCGACGAACTCGGCGCGCGCATAGACGGCCTGTTCTTCTGTCCGCACACGCCCGGCGCCCGCTGCAACTGCCGCAAGCCGAAGCCCGGCCTGCTCAAAGACATTGAACGGCGCCTGCACGTTGAACTCACCGGCGTGCCTTTTATCGGCGACACGCAGAAAGACGTGGCCGCGGCAAAAGCTGTCGGCGCCCGCCCGATGCTGGTACTGACCGGCAAAGGCAAGGCGACGGCGCAGGCGCGCACATTCCCCCGCGACGTGCCTGTTTATGAAAACCTGGCGGCGGCGGCTGACGCGCTGCTCTCAGCTTAGAGACACCCCGGCACAACCGCGCGGGACTTGCTCGACCGACGGTCCGACTGCCAGATCCTTCTGACGCACAAGCTTCACAAGCGTTCACCCGCGCCACTCTCTGATTGAGCGGGCTTTTTCGTCAAGGGACTTGTTCGATGGAATGCCGCCCGGCGATCCTGTGTTTTTATCCGCCTCATGCGGATGGCGTCGTCAATCTATCTCGCGGTTATGAACTTCTTTTTTCCTGAACCACGTCGGCTTTCTGCGGTTCTGTTTTCTTCTATTTTTAAAGCCCCGACCAGGCTCACAACCCAGCCGACCAAAGTCCAACCTAAAAACAGATTCAACATAAATATAGCGAGTGTGTTGTGATGGTCTTCAATCACAGCAATCCACGAAGGGATAAAATAAAGCAGCAGAATAGATCCCAAACTCTCCACCAGTATTTTCCTCCGTGTCTCAAACGTGAACTTTCGGTGAATTTTACGAATTCTATCGTACGCCCGACCTGGCCCAAGTTATAACTGGGAATTTCAGCAAGTTTTTTCTACTCCGCTTCATCGCTGCCGGTGCTGAACACGTGGCGCATAACTTCTTTCTCTTCTTTGTTCAAGCCGGGGATATGACCCCTTCATTTTCAAGGGCAGGGGTTGGGGATTTCCTGATGCACTGCCTCTATCGCCTCCAGCACGTCGTCGCCCAGCTCCAGATCAATGCTCGTGATATTCGTCTTCAACTGTTCCATCGTCGTCGCGCCGATGATGTTCGCTGTCAGGAAACTGCGCGAGTTCACATACACCAAGGCCATCTCCGCAGGATCGAGTCCGGCGTCCCTCGCGATGCGAACATAACGGCGCGTCGCTTTCACGCCGAGGTCGCCGGTATAACGCTGAAAAAACTCAAACAGCGTCAGGCGCGCCCCCGCCGGTCTGCGCCCCCACAGATACTTGCCGCTCAGCACGCCAAAGCCCAGCGGCGAATAAGCCAAAAGCCCCACCTGCTCGCGGTGCGCGATCTCGGCGAGACCGACCTCAAAAGTCCGGTTCAGCAAGCTGTACGGGTTCTGCACGCTGACGATGTACGGCCAGCCGTGCTCATCGGCCAGGCGCAGATATTCCATCACGCCCCAGGGAGTTTCGTTGGATACGCCGAGACAGCGGACCTTGCCCTGCTCGACCAGCCGCGCCAGCGCCCCGAGTGTTTCCTCGATCGGCGTTGCGTCGGCGTCGTCCTCGTGAACGTATCCCAACTCGCCGAAGTAATTCGTCGAGCGCGCCGGCCAATGCACCTGATAAAGGTCGATGTAGTCGGTTTGAAGACGACGCAGACTGTCGTTCACCGCGCGGTCGATGTGCTTGCGTGTCAACTGTGGCCCGCCGCGCAGATAAGACTGCATACCGGGCCCCGAAACCTTGGTCGTGATCACAACTTCTTCACGGTTGTTGCGCCGCGCAAGCCAAGTGCCGATGTATCGCTCGGTCAACCCCTGCGTCTCCTTGCGCGGCGGCACGGCGTACATCTCCGCCGTGTCGATGAAGTTGACGCCCTGCTCAAGCGCGTAGTCCAGTTGCTCGTACGCTTCGGCTTCGGTGTTCTGCTCACCGTAAGTCATCGTGCCGAGACAGATGACGCTGACGTCGATATCGGTGTCTCCCAGTTGTCTGTATTCCATGTCGCCTCCGTGAACTTGCCAATAGTGTTTATCAAACAAGCAATTAAGCGCGCGTGTTAGTATAAACTTTCCTGACAAAAGTAAGCCTGCCTGTATAACCTGATGACATGGAAAACATCTTTTCAAAAGGACTTGACCGGTTTGTAAGAGGCTTCGTCGCCAATACAACGCCCTATATGGATTGGGTGGGCGAGCTTAAAAAGCCCGCCGTTCTGAAAGCCGACGTCATCGCCGGCATCACCGTCGCGCTGGTGCTGATCCCGCAGTCGATGGCGTATGCGCAGCTTGCCGAACTGCCGCCGTATTACGGCCTCTACGCTTCGTTCCTGCCGGTGATGGTCGCCGCGCTGTTCGGCTCTTCGCGGCAACTCGCAACCGGCCCGGTCGCGGTCGTGTCCCTGCTGACCGCGTCGGCGCTGATGCCACTTGCAGCCGGGAACCCCGATTTATATCTGGCGTACGCGGTCACGCTCGCGTTGATCATCGGGCTGATACAACTCGTGCTCGGCATCGTGCGCCTCGGAATGATGATCGCGTTTTTGTCACACCCCGTCGTGCTCGGCTTCACCAACGCCGCCGCAATCATCATCGCCAGCTCCCAACTCGGAAAGATCTTCGGCGTCAGCGCCGAAACCGCAGAGCATCAGTACGAAACGGTCTGGCGCGTGATCCTCGCGGCGTCGGAAAACCTGCACTGGCCGACGCTCGGCTTCGCCGCACTCTCGCTGGCCATCATGCTCCTGCTCAGGCATTACTGGCCGAGATTGCCGAACGTGCTGATCGCGGTCGCGGCCTCCATCCTGCTGTCGTGGTATTTCGGCTTCGGCAATGCGGGCGGACAAGTCGTCGGCGCCATCCCGCGAGGGTTGCCTTCTTTCGAAATGCCGAACCTGAGTGTTGCCGCGCTTGCGCAACTGTCCGGCGTCGCCCTGGCGATCGCGCTGATCGGTTTCGCGGAAGCAATTTCCATCGCCAAGGCGATGGCGGCGCAAACACGCCAGCGGCTCGACGCCGATCAGGAATTGATCGGGCAGGGACTCGGCAACGTCACAGCAAGTTTCTTTCAGGGGTACGCCGTGTCGGGTTCGTTCTCGCGCTCCGCGGTCAATTTCAGCGCGCACGCCGCCACCGGTTTTTCATCCATCGTCACCGGTTGCAGCGTCGGGCTGACGCTGTTGCTTCTGACGCCTCTGCTGTATCATCTGCCGCAGCCGACGCTGGCGGCGGTGATCATCATGGCCGTCGGCGGACTCATCAAGATCAAGCCGTTCATACACGCCTGGAAAGCACAGAAGCACGACGGCATCGTCGCGCTGATCACTTTCGGACTGACCCTGTTCTACGCGCCGCACCTCGAAAGCGGCATTCTCGCAGGCGTGCTGCTGTCGCTGGGACTGTACATCTACCGCACCATGCATCCGAATATCTACCTGCTCGCGCGCCACGAAGACGGCAGTCTGCGCGACGCCGGCAAATACATCCTGAAACTGTGCCCGAAAATCTCGATCATCCGCTTTGAGGGGCCGCTGTTTTTTGCCAACACCTCCTATTTTGAAAACCAGGTGCTCGAGAGGGTTGCGGCAAACCCCGACCTGAAATTCATCATCATAGACGCCGACGCAATCAATGAGATTGACGCGACCGGCGAGGCGATGCTGCGCCAACTGTCGGAAACACTGGTCAATCTCGACATTCAGTTACTGTTCACGAGAATGCAAATGGACGTCATGGACACCTTCAAACGCACCGGCTTCGTCAACCCCGACTGGCAGAATCTTTTTTTCCGCACGCGCAACGAGGCATTTGATTATGTGTGGAAACACCTGCGCGAAAAAGGCGACTTTGACTGCTCGGTTGAGGACTGCTCGGCGCGCGACCTGAGCGGCTGCGTGCTGCGCCGGTACCGCAGAACGCCCAGCGATCTGCTCAAAACGATCTACGGCAACCTCACTCCGGCTAAGAATTCACCGAAGCAATAAGCGTCAGCTACAAGGTTTTGCTACCAATTTGGTAGAAGTTAGTAGTCAATTGGTAGTTCGCCCCGTTTCCTGCCCCGTTGATTTAGATTCAGCAACGCCCGCACCGAAAGATTTCGGCCGGGGCAACCGGTCAGAGCCGCCGATACAACAGGTTGACCGCTGTGCGACCGGCTTCGCGCCCGCGCATCTCAAAGCGTGTCTCAGTGCGCCCGGCAGAGCAGCCGCCACCGACCGGTTCAAAGCGCCCGCTGCCCGCCACAACTTCGCGTATCGAGTCGGCATACTCACGCCAGTCGGTTGCAAGGTAGAGCAGGCCGCCCGGACGCACTTTATCAGCCAGCGTCGTAATGAACGGCAACGTCAGCAGCCGTCTTTTATGGTGCCGCTGCTTCGGCCACGGATCCGGAAACAGGATCAGGGCCCGCTCGAACGAGGCGTCGGCGATATGATGCTGAAGCACTTCGGCGGCATCGGCGCGGATCACTTTCAGGTTTGTCAGGCCCGCCTCGGCGGCGCCCCGCAACAGCCGCCCGATACCCGGGCGGTACACTTCAACGCCGACAAAGTCGGACTGCGGTTCGGACGCGGCCATCGCCAGCAGGCTGTCGCCGTTGCCGAAACCGATCTCCAGCGTCAGCGGCGCGCGACGCCCGAACACCGCGGCAAAGTCGAATAAATCGCCGGGAGCACCAGGCATCAGGCCGTAGGCCGGCCAATGCACCTCAAGCGCACGCCACTGTCCCGGCGTCAGGCGGCTTTCACGCAGTACAAAACTGCGGACACCGCGACGGCTGGCTTGTACGCAGGACACCGACACCTGCCGACCTGCAAACGCACCACTCATTCACCGGGCGACGAGGCCGACGCATAACGTCGCTTCGGCATGCGTCCCGCGAGATAGGCCTCGCGCCCCGCCTCGACCGCCTTGTTCATCGCCGACGCCATCAGCGGCGGGTCGTCGGCTTCGGCGATCGCCGTGTTCATCAGTACGCCGTCGCAGCCGAGTTCCATCGCAACCGCCGCGTCGGACGCGGTACCGACACCGGCATCGACAATGATCGGCACGCGCGCCTGCTCGACGATCGTCAAAATGTTGTACGGATTGCGGATGCCGAGACCGGAACCGATCGGCGCCGCCAACGGCATCACGCTGACGCAGCCGATCTCCTCGAAACGCCGGGCGGCGACCGGATCATCGCTGGTATAGACCATCACCTCAAACTGTCTGGCGACCAGCATCTCCGCTGCTTTCAGCGTTTGTGGAATGTCCGGGAACAGGGTCTTTTCATCGTCCAGCACTTCGAGCTTGACCAGGTTGCGTCCGTCGAGCAGTTCGCGCGCGAGCAGGCAGGTTCTGACCGCGTCCTCGGCGGTGTAACAACCGGCGGTGTTCGGCAGGATCGTGTAGCACTCAGGCGGCAACACTTCCAGAAGATTCGGTCCGGCTTTGTCCTGCCCGATGTTCGTGCGGCGCACGGCGACGGTAATGATTTCGGCGCCGGAGTTTTCGACTGCCTGGCGGGTCTGCTCAAAATCGCGGTACTTGCCGGTGCCGACCAGCAGACGCGAGCGGTATTCGCGGCCCGCGATCGTCAGGCGTTCGGGCAGCGCGCGTGCCTCAACCGCCGCCGATGGCATGAACGATCTCCACTTCATCACCTTCCGCAAGACGCACATTGGCGTGCTCGGCACGCGGTATGACCTCACGATTGACCTCGACCGCAACCCTGCGCTGCCCGATGTTCAGGCGCTTGATCAGCACCGCGACCGTCAGGTCATCCGGCAGGGTTTCGACTTGTCCGTTGATACGTAACTCCATGTCTGCAATTATGGCATTACTGAAGAAACGAACCCCACATTATTCGCGGCCCGCGATCGTCAGGCGTTCGGGCAGCGCGCGTGCCTCAACCGCCGCCGATGGCATGAACGATCTCCACTTCATCACCTTCCGCAAGACGCGCATTGGCGTGCTCGGCGCGCGGTATGACCTCGCGATTGACCTCGACCGCAACCCTGCGCTGCCCGATGTTCAGGCGCTTGATCAGCACGGCGACCGTCAGGTCATCCGGCAGGGTTTCGACTTGTCCGTTGATACGTAACTCCATGTCTGCAATTATGGCATCACTGAAGAAGCGAACCATACCTTTTAGCGGCAGCCTTGAAGCCATGTCCCTGAATTCCTGCCTCGGCAAGCGGTGCGCGACGCGCTGATCATCGGCGGCGGCATCATCGGCCTGACCGCCGCGCTCGAACTGCAACAGCGCGGCTTCGCCGTGACCCTGCTGGAAAAAGGGCGCCCCGGCGACGGCGCGTCGGGTGCAGCGGGCGGCGTTCTGTCGCCGCTGCAACCATGGCGCAACGACGCCGTCACGATGCAGCTGCACTCGCTGTCGCTGTCCCGCTACCGGCATCTGCTCGACGACTTGCAGGTGCAGGGCGAGTCCGTGCTCCTGACCGAAAACGGGCTGCTGTGTCTTGCACCGGACCAGACGCACGCCGCTTCGGATTGGGCGGAAACGCAGGGCCGGCTATTCATCGAACTCGATGCCGAAGCCCTCGCGGGCGAAGAACCCGCGCTCGACGCGGAGGCGGCTTTTCTATTCCCGCAGGTGTGCCAGCTCGAACCTGGGGCATTGCTTGGCGCGCTCGCGCGCACGGCCGAACGCCGCGGCATCTGCATCCGCGAACATTGCGCGGCGCGTGCAATGGAAGTGAAGAAAGAACGCGCCTCGGGCGTACACACCGACGCCGGGTTCATCGCCGCAGACGTCGTCGTCGTATGCGCCGGCGCCTGGCTGACATCGCTACTGCCCGAATGGCTGCCACGCCCTGAAATCCGGCCGGTGCGCGGGCAGATCATCGAATACGCTGCCGAGACTGGGCTGTTGCGTCACATTGTGTCGAGCGAGGCGCCCGAAACCGGGCGATGCCATTACCTGATCCCGCGGCCTGACGGGCACCTTCTCGTCGGCAGCACGCTTGAGCACTGCGGCTTTGACAATTCAATCACCGCAGAAGCGCGCGCCGAATTGGCCGGCTTCGCCGAGCGCCTGGTGCCGGCGCTGACACGGCACTCGATCAGCCGCCAGTGGGCAGGGTTGCGTCCCGCGCCGGCGCGCGCCGTGCCGCTCATCGGCGCGCACCCCGACGTTGCCAACCTGTTCATCAGCGGCGGCCATTACCGCAACGGCATCTCGCTGGCCCCGGCCTCAGCCCTGCTTCTGGCGCAACTGATCTGCGCAGAAGAAACCGCGATGGACATGAAAGCCTTCGAGATCAACGGGTAATATATAATTCGACTTTTTCCGGTAGCCGGTGTAGCTCAGTGGTAGAGCAACTGATTCGTAATCAGTAGGTCGGTGGTTCGAATCCACTCGCCGGCAATTCTTAATGAAGGAAGTACATGGCATCCGTGCCGAAACCCCTGCGGCTTCGATACACTCCAGGACCGACATCCCTGTCCGTCCGTTCGCCGGGGAAATAGGCCGTTAAGGCCTATTTCCTTCCAGCCGGCTCACCCACCTCGCCGGCAATTCCCTAAACGGAAGTGCATGGCATCCATGCCCACTCATTCGCTGGAGAAACAGGCAGTTACAGAGCAGGGGTGATATTTAGTGTGGATTAGCCACTTTACTAAATTTAGAGGGCAGGCATCCCATGGTCGATTTCAGCAACCCATTTCGTCCCGGCGCGGGACACCCGCCGCCCTACCTCGCGGGCCGACAAATGGAACGCGAAGAATTTCTGCGCCTGCTCAAACAACAGACCATTTTGGAAAACATGGTGCTGACCGGCCTTCGCGGCGTCGGCAAAACTGCGTTACTGGATTCATTCAAACCGGTGGCAATGGGAAACGACTGGTTATAGGTTGGCACAGATCTGTCAGAATCCACCAGTCTCAACGAAGAACATATCGCCATCAGGATCTGCACCGGCCTGGCCATACACACTTCCGGCATCACGATACAGGAGCAAACATCTACAGGCGTCGGGTTTACCGCACCAAGCAAACAGAGCGTGCAGACACTGGATTACGAGACATTAACGTACATTTATGAGAACACGCCCGGGCTTGCATTGGACAAATTAAAAGCCGTGCTTGAAGAATCCTGGGAAGTCATTTCCGCCGCTGAAACAAAGCGCGGCGTGGTATTCGCTTATGACGAGGCACAAAATCTGACCGACCATGCGGAGCAAAGTCACTATCCGCTTGCGTTGCTCCTCGATGCGTTCCAATCCATCCAGAAAAAAGGCATTCCCTTTATGCTGATACTGGCCGGGTTGCCCACCTTATTCCCCAAACTTGTACAGTCGCGCACTTTCTCCGAACGCATGTTCCGGGTCCTGTCCCTGAACCGCCTGACGGACGATGAAAGCCGCGATGCCATAAAAAAGCCCATTGCCGACGCCAACTGTCCGGTAAAACTGAGCGAGCATTGGGTAAACACCATCGTTGAGATGTCCGGCGGCTATCCTTACTTCATCCAGTTCATCTGCAAGAAAGTTTATGACGTCGCCATCCAAAAGAAGAGCCAAGGGGAACCGCTGTCGATTCCGGTCAAAGAAATCGAACAAACCTTGATGTTGACTTCTTCGCCGGGCGCTGGGCGCGGGCGACCGGCCGTCAGCGCGAACTGCTCACAGCCATTGCCCATCTGGAAAACCCTGAGCAGGAATTCAGTATCCAGAACATTGTCGGTGCTTCGCAATCTCTCGAGAAACCATTCAGCAGCAGCCATGCCAATCAGATGCTCAGCACTCTGAGTGATCAAGGGCTGGTCTTCAAGAACAGGCGCGGCAAATACGCTTTTGCCGTACCTCTGATGGAAAGGTTCATCAGGCGTCAATCGCCGATCAAGGATCAGGCCACAGGTTAATGCACCATGCAGGCGTTGCCGATAATTCTCAAGACCTCAGCTGCTCCGGGGAAAACAGAGGCTCTGCAAAACGATCAATATGTTCTTTCAGGGGGCGATGGCCCACAAGGTGATACGCGTTGATATCCACTTTATACGGCAGGCTGCTTTCATAAAAACAAGTCCACAAACGATCGGCCGTCTCCTCATCAAGGTCGCCATAAAGCACCAGGTCTATGTCCGAGTGACGTTTGTAAGAACTTTTTGCCCGGGAACCAAACAACGATACGGATTCAACGGCGGGCGCAAATTCCCGGATGATATCCTTGATCAACTGCAATTGTTCGTCGCCCAACCCGTGATCATTCATCGTCAACATTGATGTATTCCTCGGACAGCTTTTCATACAACTCGCCGAAGCAGTTTAAATATCTTGTTTCTATTTTTCTGATAGCCGATTCGAATTTCTTGAAATCATACGTGTGGCTCATTTTATCGCGTGCGTCCAGAGCGTTCATCCAGCCTTCTCCATCCGATATGAGTTTTGCGCCGACGGCTTCCTTTAACACGGCTCTGGGGGTGATCTGCCTGAGCACGACATTCTGGCTTTCCAAATAATCATTGATCGTTTTCCACGACAATTCCATGCAATACCCAAATCGCCGGATCATGCCTTCTTTGGACAATTGATCCTTGGCCACTTTGACTCTCTTCCGCCGCCTCTTGCAGCAAAAAATACGCCCTTTTGAAATTATCAAATCGATATTGCCATCGTTTTTTCTCTTCCGTCATATTCTCACCTCCACTGCCTCGCTCCGAATTCACCGGGGTGACAAAGCGATCCTGTCAGGGAGTTATATAACCTAGGTATTCAACGCGGCGTTCACATCCATGTTGTCCCGGTGACCACGCTTGACGCGGCGAAGCTTGTCTTGCGCCTTGCGGCTGAAATTGCCGATGGCACCGAATATGTAAAAGCAGCTGCCGTGATACAGCGCATCACCTCTAAGAGGAAACCCGTCGCGCAGGCTTTTCATCAACTCACTCAGATGTGAACGACCCTCAGGCCGGGCAATCCGCAGGGGCTGTACCCCATCCCCTTCGCCATCCTCGCAAGCCCTTCGGCCTCGATATGAAAATCAACGGCGCAAGCGGGATACACCAGGCCCTGGCGATGAATATCAGCGCGTACCAGCAACACCGTGCCACCGACGCCATCGACCTCAACTCGCTCCCGGTTGGTGAATTCTCCGAGATAACGGCGGCCATAACCTATCGGCGGCTGCAGAATGCCATCGCATATATACCTCGACCAATCGAGTTGATCCGCGTTGTCGTCTAAAACGAACGTGTTGAGATCAAACGTATCGCCATCGGGTTTGACGCAATGCGGCACGACGATGTTTTCCTCCGCGGACAGCAGGCGCTCGATCATATCGGCGGGCCAACTCAACAAGCCGGCATCCATCCACAACACCCAATCCTCATCGCGCAGCGCCGAAAACATCAGCAGGTTCCGGCTTCTGGCAAGAATTGAACGGCGCGTAAATTGTTCGCCTCCCGCCCCCCACAGACGAGACGGGCGATAGCCGAGATCCTGTTTGAACAGCTCGACCCGTTCATAGCGCTCGCGCAACACAGGCAACATTTTTTCGATCTCCCCGTACGTATCATCGTCGCTGTCGCTTTCAAGAAATGCCAGAGACAATTTGTCTTTGGGATACGTCGCCGCATCCAGGTTATCGATAAACCGCTGCAAGTGTGGTGTGGCATTTTTCACCGGCGCCAGCACCAGAACACGGGGCAGGGAATCCGGGCTCCCCGACGCGGGCGGCGGCACTGAACGCGCCAGCGCGTCTTCATCGCGCTGCGCAACGCCGGCAGACCCGGTCGCGTGTTCGTCAAGTTCGACGGCAAACTCTTTTTGCAGATCAATCAGCACGCGGTCATAGTCGCTTCCTTTGTAACACTTGGAGGCTCTTTCCCAGATTTTCACAAAATGATCTTCATCCCATGTGTTGTTACCGTGAAAGATATAGACATACAGGTCCGGCTTGTCGCACAGCACAACTTCCGCTTCTCTGACCACGTCGTTGCACAACGGAGTATCTTCACCTTTCTCCAAAGCCTGATAACTGCCGATCTTTTCTTTTTTAATGACCATCGTGTTCTCCAGCAGCCTGTAGGCCGAAATGCCGAGACACCGTCGGCCGGGAAACCACAACATCTGTCGGTGAAGAAATGCGGCGTCGGCGTGCAGCGCTGCGATGGACACCAGTTGTGACATCAGCCGGTCGGGGTGCGATATATCGTCGTCGTCCCATTGCGACACATAGTCGCCCCGCGCGGCCTGCAGCGATATCTCCCGCAGTTCCCCCAGCGGCTTGCCTTCATCGGCAAGCCTCATGAACTGGATTTGCGGGTCGCGCAAGGAACCGACCCACCGCTCAAGATCATCACAGGGGTCATCGTCGATGATGACCAGCTCCTTGTTCGGATAGGTCTGTTTGAGGAAACAGTTGACGGATCTCCGGGCAAGATCAAAGCGCTCACGCGTTACCATCAAACACGACACCAGCGGATAACCCTTTTTTTCGAGCGCCGCACGCGCCGAAGCAAGATCAACCATCGCGCGCGTGATGCAGTCTCCGCCGGACATTTTTTCAACCCACATTTGTCCGGCTTTTTCTCCGCCGCCGACAGACGAGATTCGCGACGACAAGCCCATGCCGAGGTACAGCACATAGCGGAACGCCTGATCCGGCCGCACCAGCACATAGATGCGCCTGAGCCAGGGCCTGACGCCCGCGAGGATCCGCTTCAGGGTGCTTTCAGTTTTTTTCACGCCCTACCCACAATTGAATTCGGCGACGACCGGCGTGTGGTCGGACGGGCGCTCCCAGGCGCGCGGCTCCTTATCCACAAACGCGGCGCGGCAGCACAAAGCCATCGCCCGACTGGCGAGGATCAGGTCAATGCGCAGTCCGTGGTTGTGGCGGAAGCCGCCGCCGCGATAGTCCCACCAACTGAACTCGGCGTCGGGCTGATCGAACAGGCGAAAGGTGTCGGTGAGACCGAGGTCAAACAGGCCGCTCAGGGCGGTGCGTTCGGCGTCGCTGCACATGATCCTGTCCGCCCACAGCGCGGGGTCGTGCACGTCCTCGTCCGCCGGGGCAATGTTGAAATCACCGAGCACAAGCACGCGCTCGTGGCGCGCGAGCTCGCCTTTGACAAACGCTGTTGCTGCCTTCAACCAGTCAAGTTTGAACGCATATTTTTCGGAACCCACTTCCCTGCCTTGCACGACGTACAGATTGATTACGCGCACCCCGCCGATCGTCGCAGCAAGAAGACGCTTCTGTTCAATATCGAGCCCTGCCGCCTCAGTGACGACGCCGTCAATCCCGGTGTTGCGGCTCAGCACAGCGACGCCGTTGTAAGTTTCCTGACCACAATAAGCAACGCGGTAGCCGAGGTTCTCGATCTCGGTTTTCGGAAACCTGTCGTCCTGCACCTTGGTTTCCTGCAACGCAAGCACATCCACTTCGGCGGCTGCAAGCCAGTCGTGCAGGTGCGGCAACCGCACTCTGAGTGAATTAACGTTCCAGGAAGCGACTTTCACGGCAGGTCATGAGGCAGCGACATCGGTTGCCTGTCGGGATATGCGAGATCAAAGCGTCGGCACAGCCGATCAGATGTCGAGATTGCTTACCTGCAACGCGTTGGTTTCGATAAACCGGCGACGCTCGTCAACGCGGTCGCCCATCAGGGTGTCGAACACGTCGTTCGCGGTTTGAAAATTCTCAACCTTCACCTCGACCAAGCGGCGGGTTTCGGGGTTCATCGTCGTGTCCCACAACTGGTCGGGATTCATCTCGCCGAGCCCCTTGTAGCGTTGTATCGTCTGCCCTCTGCTCGCCTCGGCCATCAGCCACCGCGCTGCTTCGTCAAAACGCGAGACCGCCGCGCCCGCTTCACCGTACTCGACGCGCGCGCCTTCCTTGAGCAGGTCGTGCGTGTCCTCAGCCAGTTTGCGCATGCCCTTGAACTCCGCCGACAGGAAAAACTCGCGGCTGTAAGTGTCCACGTGCTCAAGGCCATGCACATTGCGCTTGATTTGCAATGTATGGCCGTCGCCGTTGTTTGCCTTGCGCACTCCAAAGCTGTATTCCTCACCCGCGTCGGCCACCTCGCGCAACGCCGTGAGCAGGCCCTCGGCCCACACCGTCAGCGTCGCCGCGTCGTCCACCCCGGTTCCAATCCCGCCGTTCCCCAGCGGCGCGATGAACGGCATCTGCTCGAGTGTCCGCATCTCGTGGCGCCGCGACAGCCGGTGCGCCGCTTCCAGCGTCGCGTGGCAGCGCTCGATCAGCCCTTTCAACTCGGCGCCCTCAATCGGTTTGGCATCCAGCGCCGGACGGACGCGCCCGCCGTCGAGCACGGTCTCGAGCAGGTAGGCGGCGAGTTCCTGCTCATCTTTGACGTAGTGCTCGCGCTTGCTTTTCTTGACCTTGTAAAGCGGCGGCAACGCAATATACAAATGGCCGCGCTCGACGAGTTCGCGCATGCGCCGGTAGAACAGCGTGAGCAGCAACGTGCGGATGTGCGAGCCATCGACGTCGGCGTCGGTCATGATGATGATGCGGTGATAACGCACTTTGTCGGGCGTGTACTCCTCACCGATGCCACAGCCGAGCGCGGTGATCAAGGTGCCGATCTCCGCCGACGCGAGCATCTTGTCGAGGCGCGCACGCTCGACGTTCAGGATCTTGCCCTTGAGCGGCAGGATCGCCTGCGTCCGCCGATCACGCGCCTGTTTTGCCGAGCCGCCCGCCGAGTCACCCTCGACCAGAAACAACTCACAGTCGGCGGGGTTCTTCTCCTGGCAGTCGGCGAGTTTGCCGGGCAGTCCCGCGATGTCCAAGAGACCCTTGCGCCGTGTCATGTCGCGCGCTTTGCGCGCTGCCTCGCGCGCACGCGCCGCTTCAATCACTTTCGCGATGATCGCCTTCGCCTCGGCGGGACGCTCAAGCAGAAAGTCCTGCAACTGCTTGCCGACCGCGGTCTCGACCGGCTTTCTGACTTCCGACGACACCAGTTTGCCCTTCGTCTGAGACGAGAACTTCGGGTCGGCTACCTTGATCGACAGCACCGCGGTCAGGCCTTCGCGCATGTCGTCCCCCGACATCGGGACCTTCTCTCTCTTTAGTATGCCTTCCTTCTCGGCATAGTTGTTCAAGGTGCGCGTCAGGGCCGCCCTGAAGGCGGCGAGATGGGTGCCGCCATCGCTTTGCGGAATGTTATTGGTGTAACAGCACACGGTCTCCTGATAACTGTTGCTCCACTGCATCGCAACCTCGACGCCGATACCGTTCTGCTCGCCGCTGAAGTAGAAGATCGTCGGGTGCAACGTCGTGCGCCCGCCGCTGAGATACTCGACAAACGCCCGCACGCCGCCGGTATATGCAAATTCCTCGCTCTGGCCGGTGCGGGCGTCGGTGATCGAGATCGAGACACCGGAATTCAAAAATGCCAGCTCGCGCAACCGCGCGGCGATGCGGTCGAAATGAAAATCGGTGTTGGTGAATACGTCGTGGCTTGGAACGAACCTGACGCTGGTGCCGGCCTCGTCGGTTGCGCCGTCTTCTTTCAACGGATACACCGGCTCACCCATCTTGTATTCTTGGCGATACACTTTGCCGTCCCGATATACGACCAGTTCAAGGTCTTCCGACAACGCGTTCACGACCGACACACCGACGCCATGCAGGCCGCCCGACACCTTGTAGGCGTTCTCGTCGAATTTGCCGCCGGCGTGCAGCGTCGTCATGATCACCTCCGCCGCCGAACGCTTCTCCTCGGGATGGATGTCCACCGGGATGCCGCGGCCGTTGTCGCGCACGGTGACCGAGCCATCTTCGGCAATGCACACCTCAATTCTGTCACAATAGCCTGCAAGCGCCTCGTCAATCGAGTTATCCACGACCTCAAACACCATGTGGTGCAGACCGGTGCCGTCGCCGGTGTCACCGATATACATCCCCGGCCGCTTGCGGACGGCTTCAAGACCTTTCAGAACCTTGATATTGGAAGAGTCGTATGCCATTGGAATAACCTGGGATTATAACCCCAAACGCCTGTTTCAGAGGGGGATTAACGCCGGCAAACGAAAGGTATAAATCAGCTTGTCTTGCCGAAACGCACCCGTTTGATGATCGCGGTTACTTCCCGGCAACGGCATCGTTCACCACCGAAGCGGGCGGCGGAATGTCACGCCCGCGAGAGTCGGCGGTCACCCCCCTGTATGAGACCACCACATAGACATCAGGGGCAGATGTCTGGCTAGCATTTGGAGGCAGTTTTATAGAAACCCTTGAGGCGGAAACCGGTTTAATCAGACCAGAAATCCTTTATGTTTCTAACCTCATGCCCGGCGGTGAACAACCTTGGGGGCAGCCCATTGAATTCCGGTATGGGGAAACCCCGTAAACCCTGTGTGCAACCCGTGTGCAAGCATCCAGCCGCCGGGGAGAAAAGAAGCAATAAATTATTGATAAATATGGTTTATTCTATCTTCCGCGCTTGTTTCCCTCACCCGTCCGACCACTTTCATGTCGGCTGACCGGCGCTTGAGGATTGTCCAGAAGCGGGCGGGGCCGCCGCAATGGCCCGGCAGGAACCTCAAGGCAGAGAAACCGCCGACGAGGACACCAGGGTAGCAAATGTCGCAATAATCGGGTAGGAAACTCAGGCAGAGAAGCGCCCGTGTTCCATGTGGAACATTTTCGCTTCACCGCGCGGGACCAACCCAGGGACCTGATCGGTCGCCGTCACGAAAATCTGCTGCCGCGTGCCTTCCAATCCCTCCAGCAGCCAGCGGCGGCCGTGCGCGTCAAACTCAGCGGCCAGATCATCGACCAGAACAACGCAATGCCGACCGCTCAGTGCAGTGAACAGCCGCACCTGGGCCAACAGGAGCAGGGCGGCAATGCTTTTCCGTTGCCCCTGCGATGCTCGCTCGCTCGCCGGCATCCCTTCCCAGAACAGGCGCAAGGTGGCCCGGTGGGGGCCTTGACGGGTATAGCCGACTTGGCGATCGCCTGCCTCGGCCTCGTCCAGCACCTCCAGAAAAGCCTTCCCATCCGCCCACCCCCGGGCATACCGGATACCCAGTGGAAACCCCAGAGAGGTCGCCATGGCCTCAACCTCGGCAATCAATTTTCCGGCATAGTCGCTGCGATCTGAATCCAGGGTTTCCGCCCGCTCCGCCATCTGACGGTTCCATTGCTTCAGTGCACCGCCTGGCGACGGATTGCGCAGCAACTCGTTGCGCTGGCGCAACGCCCGCCGGTACTCCTTCCATGCGTCACGGAAGCTGTGTTTCACATGAAACACGCCCCAGTCCAGTCTGTTTCGCCAATGTCGGGCTTCGCTCTGGACGTGCCTTTGAGCGTCGGCATGAAAAGTGATCACCGGCAACGCCGCCGCCATCTCAGCCTGTGACGAGATCTCCTGACCATCTATCCGTCCCCCTGTGTACCCCTCCCCGGGATTGCCTGCCCCCTCTGGATCACTTGGGTTTCCGCTTCGGCCGCGCTGGGCACCAAGACGACGCCCATCCTTAAGCGTGGCTGAAATTATCAGGTGATTGCAACCTTCACGGATCAGCGCCCGGCTCAGGCGGGTGCGAAAAGTGCGCCCCCGCGACAAAAAGTCCACTGCTTCAAGCAGTGAACTCTTGCCAGCGCCGTTGTCGCCGAAAACAAAATTGATCCCGGGCCCAGGGGAAAGACTGATCGACTCGATGCTGCGGAAATTGACAGCGGTCAACTCATGCAACACCCGCATTGCCTTGGATGAAACTGTCGCCGGAAACTCGTGGGAAACTATAACCGCAGCGGCATCACGACGTATTTCGTCGCCTCGCTGTCGCTTTCCCGGATCTGGACGGCGCTGTTGGGGTCTTTGAACTCAAACAGCACCTGCTCGGACTCAACCGCGGCGAGCACCTCCCTGAGGTATTGCGGGTTAAACCCGACCTCAAACGGTTCCCCGTCATACTCAATCTCCTGCTCGACTTCCGCCTCATCCTGATCCGCGCGCGCGATCATTTTCAGCAGATTGTTGCTGAAACAAAGCCGCGTCGTTCCCTCCTCGGCCACCAGCGCCATCGCCAGCGTCCGCCGAAGCACTTTGCTTTCCATGCTGATGACATGCGCAAAGTCGTTCGGTATCACGCGCTGATAGTCCGGGTATTTACTCCCCTCGATCAGTTTCATCGTCATCGTGATCTCCCTGAACCTGGCACGCACCTGCTTCTCACCGACACCGATTGAAACCAAATCCTCCGACTGCGGCAGGATTCGGCTGAGTTCCTGGACCGCCCGGCGTGGAAGCACAACGCGCATGTCCTGATCCGCTTTGCGGGTTGGCTTGATCCGGCTGATCGCCAGCCGGTGGCCATCGGTAGCCACCGCAGACAAGTCGTCCCCTTCATTCGTCAGCAGTAGGCCGTTGAGGTAGTAACGCGCGTCATTCTGGGCCATTGAGAAAGACGTCTTTTCAAGCAGCTGATGCAGGTCGTCTGCGCGCACGTCCATCCGTGCTCCGGCGCCAACTTTCTCATCCAGCTCATCCATCAACGGGAATTGGTCAGCCGGCAAAGAACCGAACTTGAATTGGCTGCGCAGGGCCTTCACTTGTGTTTGGACCTCGTCGCAAATAAGCGAAATTCCATCACTTTCGCCGAAGTTATTGGAAATAAGGGACAGTTTGTCAGCCCGAACCAAAGCATTCCCGGGGTCATTCATCTTAGGACCGGCAATCTGAAAAACCAACTCGACCTCCTGGTCAGCGGCAGTGACGGAAACCCCATCCTCCTCCTGGCGGAACAGCAGATGCTGTGTCGCCGGAAGGACACGAGAGGACTGGAGCGAACCTCGCAAGGCGGTAACAGCCACCTTCAAGGAAGAGTTGGAAATCGATAGTTTCATGGTTATCCCCTAGTTCTCATAAAGAAATAGTTTATCTTTTTGTTGTTGTTTGGATCTGTTTTCTGTTGATTTCCAGACTTTGCCTTCTGTTTCCTTTCCCTTTTTGTCTGTGATCCTGCTGCTTTCCTGTGACTTGTTTCTGCACAACGCCTACCCGTGGGTTTGCTCCCACTTTACACACATCCTGTTGTGCGGAGGTTTCCGCGCAACAGGATCAGCCTTACCTGTTGGCGCATTCTCCTCGCCGACATCACTGCTGCATAGTGCGCAGCAACAGGAGATAGTCTTTCTCTATCTGCGGATCCTCCTTTTTCAATTTAACCACTTTACGGCAGGCATGAATGACGGTTGTGTGGTCTCTTCCGCCAAAATCCCGCCCGATTTCCGGCAGGCTGTGTGAGGTGAGTTCTTTCGCCAACGCCATGGCGATTTGTCGTGGGCGGACGATGGACCGTGAGCGCCGTGGGGAGGTCAGGTCGGAGACGCGCAGGCGGTAGAAGTCGGCGACTGTCTTTTGTATGTTGGCGATGGTTGTCTGTCGGCGGTGCGCCGCGAACAGATCGGCCAGCGTGGTTTTTGCAAACTCCAGCGTGATCTTCCCTCCGGAAAATTGCGCGTTGGCGACGACACGCCGCAGCGCCCCCTCGAGTTCGCGCACATTCGACCGCAGTTGCTTCGCCATGAAGAACGCAACATCCTCGGGCAGGTTGTAGTTCAGTTGCTCGGCCTTGCTTTCCAGAATGGCGACACGGGTTTCAAGTTCCGGTGGTTCAATCGCCTGAGCTAGCCCCCAGCCGAAACGCGACTTGAGGCGCTCCTCCAGTCCCTCAATATCTTTGGGGTAGCGGTCACTGGTGAGCACGATCTGTTGGCCCTTTTCATGCAGTGAATTGAACGTATGAAAAAACTCCTCCTGCGTTTGTTTTTTTCCGACGAACATGTGCACGTCATCAATCAGCAGTACGTCAACCGAGCGGTAGCATTCCTTGAAGCGGTCGATTTTCCCAAGTTTGATTGCCGCGACCATTTCTGCAACGAAGCGGTCGGAGTGGAGGTAGGTTACTTTTGCGTTTGGTCTTTGTTTGAGGATTTCGTTACCGAGCGCGTGCATCAGGTGCGTTTTGCCGAGACCGACTCCGCCGTACAGGAACAGCGGGTTGAATGTCTTGCCGGGGTTCGCTGCAACTTGCAGCGCGGCGGCGCGTGCCATCTGATTGGACTTGCCTTCGACGAAAAGCTCAAATGTATATTCGGGGTTCAGCCGGTTCGGGACCGCGGGGGCTGCCGCGTTGCCGGGTGTAACTGATTGATTTTTTTCTTTTTCTATCGGTTCGGATGAACCGATTTCGAGGCGCGGTTCAATGTCCTGCGACCGCAGTCGAATGAGTGCCGCACGGATTTTGTCCATGCAGTTTTCGTTGATCCAGTTCAACACGAACTGGTTGGGAGCGAACAAACGCAACTCGCCGTTTTCCCCCAGCGTTGCCTGTATAGGACGTATCCATGTGTTAATTTCTTTCTCCGGTAAAATGAACGTCAGTTCCTTGACGCATTCTTCCCAGAGCAGATTGTCCATTGTGAAATTTGCCTGATGGTGTTTTTGTTCCGGTGCGGGATTTGATTCACTTTACCAATCTTTTCCCCATAGTCAACAGGCAAGATCAGGCGGTTATTTTTACCGGTTGTTTGGTACGCGTAACCGAGCGAGTGAAAGAAACAAAAATGGAGAGTGTTGCATCGGGCGGCTCAAGCAGACCAGGAAGCTTGCGTCCAACACCGGCACGCGGTGAACTTTCAGGGAATTATATCTTGTTTGCCCTACGAAATCCTCTGGGATCATGCCAATAACAGCCGACATAATGAGCCGCGACACCTTCCGTTTTATCTGTATCCGTTTGAAACCAGATCGGTGCACATCAAACTTTAAGCCGTAATGAGGTGTGTTTTGGCATTAAGCCCATTGCTGCGCTGGAGAGTTGAATCCACTGATAAAATTGCGTTCAATTCTGACCCCCCTGAATTGATTGAGCGAAGCAATGAAACCCGAAGCCGGACCGCCTGTGCCGTCGACTGATCGCGGGGGCCGATCTGCCCCGGTGCCTGCCCGCGGGGCGTCACGCTAACCAACAACGCCGACCGGTGACTAGCACGTCAACTTCGGGATCACCCTGGGGGGCTTTGTGCAAGCTGGCAATCAAACCGGGAAATGGTGATGGTGATACAGTTGTAAGCCAATGCAGCCTTATTTCCATCCAGGGAGGGTTCTTCCAATGATCAGAGCAATACATGCCGGATCAGGTTTATCCTGTGCTGTGAGGCGGTTATTGTCGCCAACAAGTCATCAGAGCCGGTTGAAGCACCGGTTCTTCACGGCGCGTTCAATCACTGTACCGGCTTGCGGCACGTTGGTGCTGGCGGTGTTGCTGGCGGGTCTTCCGGCACACGCTCAGGCAGATCTCGCACCGGGCAAAGCTTTTCGGGACTGCGCCGTTTGCCCGGAGATGGTGGTGGTACCCGGCGGGCGTTTCCGTATGGGGGACCTTCAGGGTGGCGGTGATGACGACGAAAAGCTGGTGCATACGGTCACCATCAAGTCTTTTGCGGTGGGCAGATATGAGGTCACATGGGCTCAATTTGCGGCGTTTGCGAATGCACGCGGCTACGATCCGCGCGGATGTTATGAATGGCACGAGAAGGACAAGAGGGGGTGGCGTGAAACAGCGAAGGTCGACTGGCGCAACAGCTCCGTTCGTTCGGAGAGAGAGGGCAAAGACTTCGTCCTCAACTACTCGCCGCGAGACCCTGTTTTCTGTGTCAGTTGGGATGATGCCCAAGCCTATATCAGATGGCTGAACGAGGAGACGGGCGAGCGGTATCGCCTGTTGACGGAGGCGGAATGGGAGTATGCGGCGCGAGCGGGGACTGAGACCCTGTATCATTTCGGCAACAGCGAGGCGTCGCTTCGCGGGAATGCCAACTGTGGTGAAAGTGTATGCGCTGACGGTTTTGAGCGGACGGGTGTGGATACGACTCTACATTGGAAACTTACTCGCTCCGACGTGTCTCCGGTGGGGAGTTTCGGTGCGAACGCATTCGGTTTGCACGACATGCACGGGAATGTATGGGAGTGGGTGGAGGATTGCTGGCATGGGGATTACAGGGGGGCGCCTGTCGACGGCAGTGCCTGGACGCACGATTGCTCTGATGTCGGGGATAGTAAGGGCGTCGGGATTCGCGTGCTTCGCGGCGGCCGCTACTTCAATGGCGGGTTCCGGTTGGCTCAGGACTTATGATCCCTTGGCGCTGGATACTTGAACCCTTGACGGCGAGCGTAAGCGAGCCCGCCGCCGTGAGGCGGCGCAACCCGCGCGTCAGCGCGGGAAAATTTTGGCGGGATCATGGCTGAAAGGACGCCCACCCCTCAACTGCCGCAAGCGGTGGAGCCCTGCCATCAGAGGAATTGCGTGCGCGCATCAAGACCGCAAAGAAAGTCCAGGCGGCATCGGGGTTCTCTGAGCCCGCCATGCGGGAAGGTGTCACACGGCTTCACTGAGCGTAACCCGGAAGAACACTTAAGAACCTGCCGGGCGCTATTGCAAACCCGCCTGCCAGAACTGCCCCGATCATCGTCCCGGTCATAAATGCTGCGTGCATTTCCACTCTCCCGCATCTTATCGGGCTCAAGGCAATCGCCATACAAATAATCATTCACGCGGTCAGCAGGTGGATCCAACTGAAATCACCTTGATTGAGTTCTCTTATCCGGAAAGATGGAACAGTCACCGATGTCATTGCCAGCAACCGGCACCAACCGATCATGCGGTGCCGATCAGTTCCTTTTTCTGATGCAAGATTGATCGTGGTGAAGATAATTACCAAGGTCGGGGGTTCAAGTCCTCCCTCCGGCACCATCTACCAAGGGGAAGCGAGCGGCGGCTTGGCGGAACAGCGCCAGGTGGCGCCAATTCCGGGGATGCCCGGCGTGGCGGCGATGAAGAGGGTAGAGGATATCTGGATTTCCTTTTTATGCTGTCATCATATTGGAAGGATATATGGTATCCTTACTTGGTAGTTTGTAAGGAGAAACACAATGATCGCCAAACTGACATCCAAGAATCAGCTGACCCTGCCCAAATCGATGGTCGCCGAGTTCCTGGGCACGGATTATTTCGACGTGACCAAGGAAAGCGGGCGCATTGTATTGACGCCCGTGCGCCTGACCCGTGCCGATGCGGTCCGTTCCAAGTTGGCCGAACTCGGCATATCAGAGGCCGACGTGGCTGATGCCGTGTCATGGGCGCGACGGACGACTTAGGTACGCCCCGTCTGGTACTTGATACCAACGTGCTGCTGTCGGCCTTGCTGTTTCCCGCCGGCGCCTTGTCCTGGCTACGCAATGCGTGGCAGTCTGGAAAGCTCACTCCGCTGGCCAGCCGCAGCACGACGGAGGAATTGCTACGGGTGCTTGCCTATCCGAAGTTCCGCCTGACTGGCGACGAGCGCGAGGATCTGCTGGCCGACTACCTGCCATGTTGCGAGACGGTTGTCGTGTCGGAGTCGCTGGACCTGCCGGCTTGCCGCGATCTTTCCGACCGGCCTTTTCTGGCATTGGCGCTGGCGGGCAGGGCGGATGCCCTGGTGACGGGGGACAATGATCTGCTCGTTTTAGCCCCGGATTTTTCCGTTCAGATCCTCACTGCGGGTGCCGCCAGGGAAGCGTTTGCCTGAGTCTTCGGGGTTCAAGGGGGGCCAAAGCCTTGGTTCCCCTTGCGCAATCGTCTTCATAACCACTTGCCATCAGGACCCGGAGAATAACTCCTTTTGGAGCAGTGACTTGTGAATACTTGCTGGCTCGCGAGTGGCAGAAGCGCGATTGACACTGATTTCCTCTTGCCCGATCAAGAGAAAGCGAATGGTTTCTCGTAGAGGAACCTCCAGCGCACGTTCGCGCCACGGTGCGAACATAAAATGGCGCGCATGTCGGCTTCCTTTTTGATCAGGCCAAGAAGCCCATATCTTTCTGGCCTCATACACCTTCCGTTTTATCTGCGCCCGTTTGAAACCAGGCCGACGCACATCAAACTTTAAGCCGTGTAGTTTTATCACGCTTTCGGGAACGCTGCGCCGTGGCCACGGCCATAGACGGATGTGGCCGCAAGCGCATTTTATATGGGGGCTTCACAAACAAGCGGTTGACTCCAGCGGCAAACACGAGTATTTTGCGCCCGGCTCAGGCTCCGCATGAATGGCCACGAGGAACGCATAATGAAACGGACATTCCAGCCCGGCAACCTCAAACGCAAGCGCACGCACGGGTTCCGCGCGCGTATGCGGACACGTGCCGGGCAGGCGGTTTTGCGCGCGCGCCGCAGGAAAGGCCGGAGCCAGCTCATACCCTGACGCCGGGGGGGCCTCCGGGTTTCATCATCCGGACTGGCGGGGAAGCGACGGCGGGACACTCTTTTGCATGACTTCAAAGCTCGCTTTGGGTGGCGGTACCGCCTGCACCGCGCCAGTGAATTCAAGGCTGTTTTCGCAGACAGGACGCACCGCCCGATCCGCACGCGGGCGTTCGCTGTTTACCGCCGCGACAATGACTGTGGGCACCCCCGGCTCGGGATCACGGTTTCCCGCCGGGCGGCCAGGAAAGCGGTTCACCGCAACCGCATAAAGCGGCGCATCCGGGAGACCTTCAGACAACAGCGACACGCGTTGCCGAATATGGACTTTGTGGTCACCTGTGCCGAACAGGTCAATGCGAAAGTGCCCTTCGTGGAAATGCCGGCGCGGTTGATGCAGGTCTGGCGCGAAGCCGCCCGCCAGGATGACCCCCGCGGAGACCGGACGGGAGCCTGCTGTGGCTAGCGCGCGCCTGTTTCTTTACGTCTCGCTGGTGTTTGTCTCGCTGCTGTTGTGGGAGCGCTGGACCGACTGGAACCGCCCGCCCGATGCTGCCCCGCCGGCATCGACCGATCTGCGTGCACCGCCGCAGAGCACCCGGTCGCCACACCCGGCCGGGGAATTGGGAAGGGGACTGGAAGACGACGTCCCGTCGGCAGGCGAGAGCGACCTGCCGCGCGCGGCGTCGGCGCCGCAAAGTGCCGTGCAGCAGACGCCGCCACCTGCCGATGACGCCGGGGTCGTGGTTGAAACCGATCTGTTTGAGATCAAGCTCGGTCTGCATGGCGGCGACGTCCACCACCTGTACCTGCGTCAGGTTCTGATCGACATCAATGACCCGCAGACACCGTTCCGATTGATCGACAGCCGCCACGGCGTGTACCTGGTGCAAACGGGACTGTTGCACGATCGCCTGCCGGGGGGGACGGACTTGTCAGGTCGTGCGCCGTCGCACCACGCGACATATACCAGCCGCCGCGACCGCTATGAACTGCCCGACGGTGAAGATCTTCTGCGTGTCCCGCTGGTGTGGCGCAGCGGCGATGGCGTTGAGGTCGAGAAAGCCTTTGTCTTTCGCCGCGGCAGTTATCTGGTGGAGATCGAGCACACAGTCCGTAACCGCAGCGCACAGACTTGGGTCGGTCGGCAGTATTCCCAGTTGCGGCGGACTTCTCCGGACGAAAGTGGCTCGCCGATGATCTACACGTTCACTGGGGTCGCTTACTACGACGGCAAGTACAACAAGATCGCGTTTGACGAGCTCGCCGAAGAACCACTCGCCCAGCCCATCGACGGCGGCTGGGCGGGCATGCTGCAGCATTACTTTTTGAGTGCGCTGATCCCCGCTGCCGACGCGCGCAACGACTACTACACGAAGGTGGTGCGCAACATGGGCGCGGATGAGTACATCATCGGGCTGCGCTCGTCGTCTTTGGCGGTCGCCCCCGGCGGCAGCGGGCGGTTTTCCGTCCATCTGTACAGCGGCCCGAAGAACCAGCACGACCTTGAGCGCACCAGCGAAGGCCTGGAACTTACGACCGACTACGGTATCTTTACCGCCATCTCAAAACCGCTGTTCTGGTTACTCGACAAGATCTACTCGGTGCTGGGCAACTGGGGGTGGGCGATCATCGTGCTGACGGTGTTGATCAAGTTGGTGTTCTATAAGTTGTCGGAGGCGAGTTACCGCTCGATGGCGAAGATGCGCAAATTCCAGCCGCGGCTGATGGCGCTGCGCGACCGCTACAAGGACGACCGCTCGCGCCTGAGCCAGGAGATGATGAAGTTATACCGCCAGGAGAAGGTCAACCCGCTCGGCGGCTGCCTGCCGATCCTGGTACAGGTCCCGGTGTTCATCGCGTTGTACTGGGTTCTGCTCGAAAGCGTCGAGTTGCGTCAGGCGCCGTTCATATTGTGGATCCACGACCTGTCCGTGCGCGATCCGTATTTTGTGCTGCCGCTGCTGATGGGGGCGACGATGGTCGTCCAGTACAAACTGAATCCGACGCCGCCCGACCCGATCCAAGCCAAAATCATGATGGCGCTGCCGGTTGTGTTCACTTTCTTTTTCGCGTTCTTTCCGTCGGGCTTGGTGCTTTACTGGTTCACCAACAACCTGCTTTCTATCGCCCAGCAATGGATGATTACCCGGCGGGTGCTGGAGCAGTCCTGAGCGCGCGCCGGCGCCGTTCGCAACTGCCATGATCGACGCCGGCGATACTATCGTCGCCATCGCCACGCCGCCGGGACGCGGTGCGATCGGTGTCGTGCGCGTCAGCGGCCCGCAAGTTGCCGCGGTGGCCGCGGCGATGCTTGGGCGAGTGCCGCCGCCGCGCCACGCCGGGCACCGCCGCTTCCTCGATGCTGACGGCGAAGTGATCGACGAGGGTGTCGCTTTGTTGTTCAAAGCCCCCGCGAGTTTCACCGGCGAGGACGTGCTCGAGTTGTACGCGCACGGCAGCCCGGTGGTGCTCGACCGTCTGGTTGCACGCATCGCCACGCTCGGGGCGCGCCCCGCCGGGCCCGGCGAGTTCAGCCGCCGCGCCTTCGTGAACGGCAAGTACGATCTGGCTCAACTCGAAGCGGTCGCCGACCTGATCGCGAGTGTCGGCACCGCCGCGGCGCGCGGCGCGCAACGCTCCCTGCAAGGGGAATTTTCGGCGCAGGTGCACACGCTGTGCGATATGCTTGCCGAGCTGCGCGCGCGGCTTGAGGCGTCGCTGGACTTTTCAGACGAGGATATTGACCCCGGTCAAAGCGACGAGATCGCCGCAGCGCTGCACTGCCTGTCCACGCGCCTCGCTGGACTGCACCGCCGCGCGCGCCGGGGTGCGGTGCTGCGTGCCGGGGCGGAGGTCGTGATCGCCGGGCAGCCGAATGTCGGCAAATCGAGCCTCCTGAATCGTCTGGCGCAGCGCGACGAGGCGATCGTCAACGCGACGGCCGGCACTACGCGCGACGTGCTCAAAAGCGACGTGCTGGTCGGCGGTCTGCCGGTGCGTATTCTGGATACAGCCGGCCTGCGCCGGGCGGGTGATGAGGTTGAACAGGAAGGCGTACGCCGCGCGCGCGCCGCCTGCCGGAACGCCGATCTGGTGCTGCTGGTGGTGGATGCGCGCGTCGGCATGGATGCGTTTGAGAAGGAACTGGCGGCGGAGTTTGAGGTGAGCGGGGTGCCGTGGCTCGCGGTGCACAACAAGCAGGATCTGGTTGACGGGTGCGTTGCGGACGGGACACGGCGGGTGTCGGCCAAGACCCGGGAGGGCATCGATGCGTTGGCTGCGCAGATTGCCAGCCGGCTGATGGGGACGGGTGCCGACAGCGCCGGCGACGCTGAGGATGTGATTATCGCGCGTCGTCGGCATCTCGTCGCGCTGGCTGACGCCGAGCGCGCCATCGGGCGGGCGGGTAAACATCATGCCGCTGGTGCGGTGGAGCTCGTCGCCGAGGAGTTGCGTGCGGCGCAACAGGCGCTCGGGACGATCACGGGCGCGCGCACGACCGAGGATCTGTTGGGGGACATCTTCTCCCGGTTCTGTATCGGCAAATAGCGGGGCAGGCCTTTGACTGGACAATGATCTGTCATTAAGTTAACATGTAAACTATAGATACATAGTTTATATGTTAACTTAATGGCGAAATGGACAAAAAATCGGCCATTCAGGCGCTGTCCGAGTGGGATCGGAAAGGCCGCCATATCTACCTCCTGCACGATCTGGCCAAGGTGTTTCCCGATGACAGCAGGAAAACCCTGCAGGAAGGCGTCAACCGGCTGGTCCATGCCGGATTGCTGGAGCGGCCTTGCCGGGGAATCTATGTCTATGCGCTTGCGTGTAGCCGCGGCCGCCATACCACCGAGCACATTGCCAGAATGTTGCGCCGAGGGGAGTACAACTACGTCAGTCTGGAATCGGCGCTGTCTGAATACGGTGCGATCTCCCAGATCCTGGTCGATCGCCTGACCGTGATGACGACGGGGCGTCGGGGGGAATGCCGCACGTCGTACGGCGTCATCGAGTTCACGCACACCAAGCGCAGTGCGTGCGATATCCTCGCCGGCATCAGGAACGTGGATCGGCCGCTGCGGATGGCGACGCCTCAGACCGCCTGGCGGGACCTTAAACGGGTGGGTCGCAACACGCATCTAGTGGATCAAAGCGCTCTCCCGCCATGATCGAGCAGTCCGATTTAACCTTTCTGGTGGAACAGGCCATGGCCATGCCGGGTCGCGCCCACATGCGCCCGGTCATCGAGAAGGAGTTGCTGCACTACGACATCCTGTTTGCGATGGACAAGGAGGGATTGCTCGATCAGTTGACCTTTCAGGGGGGCACGTCGCTACGTTTGTGCCGCGGGTCGCCGCGTTTCAGCGAAGATCTGGATTTTGCCGGGGGCAGGGATCCGGACGACCGGCAAATGGTTGCCATAAAAGATTGCGTCGAGAACTACGTCGGCAAGCGCTATGCACTGGAGGTCGGCATCAAGACGCCCGCGGAACTGAACAAGGAGCCGGAATCCGCCGAACTGAGGGTCGATAAATGGCGGGTTACTGTGAAAACACAGCCACAACGGAGGGATCTGCTCAGCCAACGCATCAAGATCGAAGTGGCGAATATCCCGGCCTACTCCCGTGAGCCCAGGGCATTGCAGTGCCGGTACGACTTTCTGCCGGAGGGGTACCGTGACCTGCTGATCATCACCGAGAAGCCGGACGAAGTGATGGCCGATAAATTAGTGTCGCTGGTCAACGCCCGGACCCGCGTTCGCCACCGGGACATCTGGGATCTGCGCTGGCTCAGGCAGCAAGGCGCGGAAGTGAACGTCGAGTGGATAGCCAATAAGATCCGCGACTACTCGATTGACGACTGCCCGGCGGAACTGGAGAGGATGAAGCGACGCCTGCCGGAGATTGTCCGCGGCGATGATTTCAAAAAAGAGATGACCCGGTTTATCCCGGCGGACGTACAGGAGCGCACGCTGGGTAAAAGCAAGTTCTACGACTTTCTGACCGACGAGGTCGGCGCCCTGCTGGAGCAAGTGGGAGAACAATTAAAGGGGCTTTGATCCATGGCGCGCGATGCTGGCGCTGGCTGCGGAGATGCAACCCGGACGGTTTACCTGGTTCACGAACAGTGCCGGCGAATGTCGGGCAGGTCCTGCCGGGGTTGAAAAAGACTTGAGCCCCGGCTTCACTTGCTCCGGAAAGGTGTCAAGAGTGAGGCCGTGTCTGACTTTCAGGGGGCTCGACGGAGATCAGCTGACGAAGTCGGGAACAACAGACCCTGATGTATGTTCCGCACCGGAGCGGGGGGTCTGTTGCAGAGCTGGCACACCGGCCCGGCCTTACGGGTTTTCCATGCGGGAAGGGGACGCAAACAGGATTCTGAGCCACTCGGCGACGCCGGCCAACTCCTCCCGTGCGACCACGCCGTTTTCGTGCAGTGCGCGATACACGCTGTACAGGTCTCCGCTTTGGCCGTCGGCCTGCAACCCTTTGAGAATGTTCATCACCTTGTAGAAGTCGAGGTACACAGGGATTTCCTCGCGAAAATCATCCAGCAGATCATGCGGGTTGCGGTCCTGAAACACGGAGGCTTGCGTAAAACCCAGTCGGCCGTCGTTTTCCCAGATGCCAAACTGCGCGACCCATGAGCGCAGGATGTCCGTGTAGCGAAAGCTGACCGTCGCGGGCAGATACAGATAGGGGAAAGCGCGCCGGTCGGTCCAGAAGGTGTTCTGCGAATTGAACGGGGACAGCACCCCTCGTTGTAGCGCATAATTACCGTTTTCGAGAAAAGAGATGCTCTTCTGCGCGGGGGTTCGCGCAGCGAGGCGGAACACTGCATCGACGTCGGGCTCCCCGTTTGCCAGACCTTGGACAACAAAGACGTTGTGTGCCTCTTTTTGTTCCACCACGATTTTTTCCTCCATGCCGACCCGGTCCAGAGGGAAGCCCCGGGGCCAGATGTGCTCCTGCGTGTAAAGGCGGTAACAATTGGGATACTCGGGAGACACGATGACCCGCGGAAAACCGGGCGGTGACTCTCCCCAGCCTCTCAGGGGCCTATTGTCATCGTCGCTTTCGGCAATGAGATCGTAGCCCTGCGCCACGGCCCAGGCATACCCCATGTTCTTGCGCGCGTAACTATCGAGTGGCAGCAGGCGGTCAAATTCCGGAAACAGGTCCCGTTGTATCTCGAGGTCCAGAAAGATGCAATCCAGAGCCTCGTAGTCCCGGGGTGTTTTCCGGTCGCCAACGACGATCAGGTCAAAATCCGTCCGGGCAAACGCCCGTACCCCTTCCGCCGGCTTGTTCACGCTGGTGACAATGACGCATTTCTTCACGCCTGGCCGTCCAGCAATATCTTTTTCCATGCTCCGAGCGCCGTTTTCCGCCGCCGCGCGTTTTCTTCACTCATATTTTCTCTTATCCGCTTCAAGTCTGCGTTCGCTAGTTTATTCAACAGGTCTTCCTCCGAGTTCCAAAGCACCGCGTTCTGGGTCCGGTAAAAAAAGCAGAACTGCATCCAGTGGCGCAGAGCTCCTTCCTCATAGCTGTTCGGAGACAATGTCCCGGCGGGGCCGTCTATTTTCAGGTGGTGATACTCCCGTTCCGAGCAATAGATGGGGAACAGGGGCCGGTCGTACATCGGACAGTATTTTTTGAGCATCGGGAAACTCGGCACGAAAAACGGGATGTTGAGTTCATAGAGTTCGAGCATCAGCATGGAAAAAGCGCTGTACGGAAGGATTATTATGGCGGGATGGCGTTGCAGATCTTCATACGCACGAAAGGGCTGGTAGAGGTTTTTAATGGTGGAAAAAGTGTACCGTTTGCTCCCGTTTTCCCTGCCCCGGTTCAGGGACATCTGATTAAGCTTTTCCGCCAGGGAATTATCCTGATTAGAGTTGCCGGACCAGATCAGAATGGGTCTTCTGGAAGAAGAGGCGGGGGATGGCGAAGACGGCAGGTGTGAGCAGACAAAGGGCAGTTTCACGGGCTCGAAGCCTAAATAATGTTTTGTGTATTCGGAGTCGTAGTCGGAGCCGCAAGCCAGAATATGACGCGGGTGTTCGTGCAGATACTGCAGCAGGGAAAACATTTCCTCGTTCTGCTTCCGGGTCCTGACCCCGATGTTGAACCGGTGGCCCAGATTCAGCACCAGCCGCGTGTCGTATTTCTCGGCAAGCCAGAGAAAGAATTGTGCCAATGAAGGCGGGAAAGACACCAAGTACATGTCGTAACTTCCAAAGACTTCACGCATCAGATTCTCGCCACAGAGGCGGAGCAATTTTTCAGCTTTTTTTCTTGTGGTGCGACGGTCCGTGGCAGCCCAGCCCTCCGGCTGCAAAGACGCGATCAGCCGAGGAAACAGCCGGGATATTGGCTCATCAGCATGGATTGTGATGAGAAGATCCAGAAATTTGGTGCTGAACTGTGGGAACCACTGGTGTATTCTCCCCCTGTTGCGGACCGGGCGAAGAAGATTTCTGACATGAGAAATTACTTTTTGTTCATCGTTGTTCTGGGCGGGGAAGAAGTCTGCAGGTGTATAATATTTATAAGCATAATGGCTGCTGCCCGAGAAACTCAGCAGTTTGCAATCCGCCCCCAGCTTTAACAACGTGGCAGTCTGCGCCATACCGAGCCCGATATGAAAATCGCTCACCAGAATTTTGGCATTGTCCATTTGATGACCTTGAAATTTTCCGTTGCCGACGACGGGTTTCTCGCATGAAGCCCCCTGCTGTGAATGAGGACGCTTTGGCTAAAACCAGGCAGTTTTTTTCATACGGCAATGGACGGCAAATAGTTTAATAGTTTAAAAGAACTGTAGGGGACGTCGCATATTGCCCGTGCCTCGCTGAGGCCGTTCGGAAACGGCTGCCGCGCTACAATTCGCCGGTTGGAACTGCTACAATTCGCTGGTTGGAACTGCTATAATTCGCTGGTTGGAACTGCTACAATTCGCTGGTTGACTGTAAATAATTAGTTGATATATTTAATAAATTAACTGCCATGTATCTGCCGAGAATACAGCAGGATATTCTCACTGATCTTTTGGCGACGAATGGCGCTGTGATCATTGAAGGGGTTAAGGCCTGTGGTAAAACGGTGCTGGCCCGCCAGGTCGCTGAAAGCGAAGTGCTGTTAGACGTTGATGCGGCGGCGCGTCAGGCGATCGCTGTCGATCCAAAGCGAGTGCTTGAAGGCGACGTGCCACGACTGATTGATGAGTGGCAGATTGAACCGGCAATCTGGAATCATGTCCGGCGCGCTGTCGATGATCGGGGCGAGGCTGGACAATTCATATTGACGGGTTCAGCCGTGCCCCCCGACGATATCACTCGCCATACAGGCGCAGGCAGAATATCCCGCCTTCATTTGCGTCCCATGAGCCTGTTGGAGACAAAGCACTCCACAGGTGAAATATCATTGCAAGATTTATTAAGCGGCCGTTTCTCTGGTTGCTCAGATACCCAATTGAAGTTTGAGGACGTTATTGATCAGCTTTGTCGCGGTGGTTGGCCGGGCAATTTTGGCAAATCACAACAAGCAAGTTTACGCGCACAAAGAGATTATCTGCGGGAAATCCAACGCGCCGACATCGTCCGTGTTGACGGGGTGCGACGAGACCCTGTTAAAGTCGATAGAGTGCTTCGTTCACTGGCGCGGAATTCGGCGACAACGGTCAGTGTCCGCACGATGGCGGTTGATGCCGGCGGGGCCGATGGTGCATTGGACAGCAGCACGGTAAGGGATTATTTAAATGCGTTGGAGCGCTTGATGATCTATGAGGAACAACCAGCCTGGTCATCACACTTTCGTTCTCGCGCCACGTTGCGCAAATCCTCAAAACGACACTTTGTTGATCCGTCCCTGGCTGTTGCCGCGCTCAGGTTGACACCGCAACGACTGCGGAAAGACTTGAACGGGCTTGGCTCGTTATTTGAGTCCATGGTGCACAAGGAATTATCAATTTATTCCGATGTATGCGACGCCAGCGTGTATCACTATCAGGATAGCACTGGCCTTGAGGTGGACGCTATCGTTGATGATCATCAGGGTGCTTGGTGTGCCTTTGAAGTGAAATTGAGTGTCGGGCAGATTGATCAGGCCGCACGGACGTTGCTGAAATTTTGGGATCGCATCGACACCGGGCGAGCCGGTGAGCCCCGGATGCTGGCGGTGATAGTCAGCTCCGGTTATGGTTATCTCCGGAATGACGGCGTCGCGGTGATACCGATTGGCGCACTGGGCCCCTGATAATCGCCCTGATATAGGTAGAACAGTTTGGGGGCCGAGTTGCAGCAATATTATTCATAATTACCGGCGCTTGGAGATCAAGGCGGCACCATAATAGCCGACACGACACCTTGGGAGGTCAAGACCATGAGCGGCAAAGATTTTTATTCGGAAGAAACTCACGGCAAGCACGAATATCATACTCTCGGCGATTTTCCGCTGATCAACGGCGGGACGTTGCGTGATGCAAAACTCGCCTATAAAACACACGGCGAATTGAACGCCGACAAGAGCAATGTGGTCTTGTTTCCGCACATGTATTCCGGCACGTCGATGCACATGGAGATGTTTGTCGGTGAGGGAAGGGCGCTGGATCCGCAGAAGTATTTCATCATTTTCCCCGGGCAGTTCGGCAACGGCATCTCTACGTCTCCCAGCAATGCCCCGCCGCCCCAGAATCAATCCGCGTTTCCTGAACTGATGATCGGTGACGACGTTGTCGCGCAACACAAGCTGGTCACCGAAAAGTTTGGAATTGAAGAATTCCAACTGGTGCTCGGCTGGTCGATGGGCGCACAGCAGACGTACGAATGGGCGGTGCGTTTTCCCGACATGGTGAAGTGCGCCGCGCCGTTTGCAGGCACCGCAAAAACTTCCGACCATTGCAAGATTTTTCTCAAGACCCTGACAAGCGCCATCACTTCCGACCCGGCTTTCGAGGGGGGCGCCTACCAGGATCCGCACGCGGTCGAGGCCGGCCTCAGACGCCATGCCGACCTGTTTGCGTTGATGGGGGCGTGTCAGGAGTTATATGTAAAGGAAGCCTGGCGTCCGCTTGGGTTTTCGTCGTTGGAGGACTTCATGGCCGGATTTTGGCAGAACTGGTTCAAGCCGATGGATCCGAACAACCTGATTGCGATGATGAATAAGTGGTATCGAAGCGACGTGAGTCTTCATGCGGACGGCGACCTCAAAGAGGCACTGTCCAGGATCAAGGCGAAGACTTATGTCGTCGCTTTTGCCAACGACATGTTTTTCCCGGTTGCCGATCAGGAAGCGGATCAAAAAATGATAAAAGACGCGGAACTCAAAGTGATCGACACATTGTGGGCGCACTTTGCGATGCTGTGTCTCACCGAAGACGACCGCAACGCGATCGATCAGAACCTCAGGGACTTGCTCGGCTGATCAGTTGATTGGCGGGCGATTTTTGACGCCGTTGTCGAAGATGACAAAGCGGCGGGCCAAGGCCGGCAGCCGTTGCGGGCGGCATAGCTGCGCCAACGCCTGTTCCGGTGTCAGGTGATCAAAGCCCGGGTCGAGTCGGTTGTTGCAGAGCGGGGATCCGGGAGCGATATTGTTCGCTGAAGTTGAATCCGTACATTACTTCATCCAATGTTCCACCGGTGTTGACAGGAAAGTCTCAAGAGGGAAACCTCCTGTGCCGACTATCAAACTCTTTGTGGGCAGAACAAGGGTTGTTTTACCCGCCTGCCTCGCCCTCGATAGGGACTGAATAAAGGGGCGGGGCTCTTTATAACCGCCTCGCCAACTCCTTTGCCTGTGGCCTGATGCTGCGCCATAAAACGATTTTGTTCAACTGGTTGAACAGATCATGGGATATCGGCAATGCGGCCTGTTCGCTCGAGCCGATCCGGCGGCCTTTTGCGCGGATACCTTTCCGGCATCTGATGGGGAGTCGTTTTGGGTATGCGCCTGATCTAATGCGAATACTCCAACCGTCTTTGGACAGGCAAAATAACAGCGGGGAAACCTGTTTTCATGTTGGACATCAGGCTAAAATTGCCGTTTCTTGATACCCATTGGAACTGAAATCAACTCATGGAACGTGAACAGGCATACGATGTGATCGTGGTCGGCGGCGGGCACGCCGGGGTCGAGGCGGCGTTGGCGGCGGCGCGCACGGGCGCCGACACCTTGCTGTTGACGCACAGCATCGAAACCATCGGCCAGATGAGCTGTAACCCGGCAATCGGGGGGATCGGCAAGAGCCACCTGGTCAAGGAGATTGATGCGCTCGGCGGCGCGATGGCGGTCGCGGCCGACCGTGCGGGCATTCATTTCAGAACGCTCAATACCAGCAAGGGGCCAGCGGTCAGGGCAACCCGGGCACAGGCCGACCGGCAACTGTATCGCGCGGCGATCCGCCGCCTCGTCGAGTCGCAGCCACGGCTGCGGGTGTTTCAGCAGGCGGTGGACGATCTGGTGGTTGCAGGCGATCGCGTTGCGGGGGTGGTCACGCAGATGGGCTTGCGTTTCAGCGCGCCGGCGGTGGTGTTGACGACCGGCACTTTTCTCGGCGGGCGGATCCATATCGGCGACCGTGATCATCGGGGCGGGCGCGCGGGTGACGCGCCGGCTAACGCGCTGGCGGCGCGCCTGCGCGAGATGCCGTTTGCGGTGGGGCGCCTGAAGACCGGCACGCCGCCGCGCATTGACGGCGCGACGGTCGATTATTCGCGGCTTGAGGCGCAGCCGGGCGACGAGCCGACACCGGTGTTTTCGTTCATCGGCGCGCGCGACGACCACCCCGCGCAGACACTGTGCCACATCACGCGCACCAACGCGCGCACGCACGAGATTGTCAAGGCCGCGCTCGCGCACTCGCCGATGTTCTCCGGCGCGATCGAGTCGGTGGGACCGCGCTATTGCCCGTCGATCGAGGACAAGGTCACGCGCTTCGCCGGCAGGGCGTCGCACCGGATCTTCATTGAACCCGAAGGGCTCGACACCCGTGAGATCTACCCCAACGGTATCTCGACCAGCCTGCCGTTTGCGGCTCAGCTCGAGATGGTGCGTTCAATCGAGGGGTTTGAGCGCGCCCATATCACACGCCCGGGTTATGCCATTGAATACGACTATTTTGACCCGCGCGGTCTGTGTTCCAGCCTTGAGACGAAGCCGGTGCGGGGCCTGTTTTTCGCCGGGCAGATCAACGGCACCACCGGTTACGAGGAAGCGGCGGCGCAGGGGCTGGTTGCCGGTGTCAACGCCGCGCGGCAGGTCAAAGCGCTGGCGCCCTGGTGTCCGCGCCGCGACGAAGCCTATATCGGCGTGCTGGTGGATGATCTGGTGATGCGCGGCACCAGCGAGCCGTACCGGATGTTCACGAGCCGCGTTGAATATCGCCTGCTGTTGCGCGAGGACAACGCCGACCTGCGTCTGACGCCGGTCGGGCGCGAACTGGGGCTGGTCGATGAGACGCGCTGGGCGCGGTTTTCGGATAAGCGCGAGCGGATAGAAAAAGAGCAGGCGCGTTTGCGCGCCGCGCAGATCGTGCCCGACCGCGCCGTTCAGGCGCGCCTGCGGGCGCGCGGCATGGAACTCAAGCAGCCGTGCAGCGCCGAGGCCTTTTTGCAAAGGCCCGGCGCGGACTACGCGCTGGCGCTTGAACTCGCCGGCCTTGAGACTGTGCGTCGTGGCGATGCGTGCGACGACGCGGTGATCGGGCAGATCGAGATCCAGGCACGTTACGCAGGATATGCCGAGCGTCAGCACCGGGAGATACAGAGGCTCAAGGATTATGAGCGCCATGAGATCCCCCGCGACTTTGACTATGCCGAACTCGCGGGCCTGTCCCATGAACTCAGGGAAAAACTGGTGCTGTTCCGTCCGGGGACGGTCGGTCAGGCAAGCCGCATTGAAGGCATGACACCGGCGGCGATGTCGCTGCTGCTGGTGCATCTCGAAGGTGAGCGGCGCAGGAAATCGGCATGAGGTGGCGTGCATGGATGCCCGTCGCGATGTTTTCGGTGATCGCGTCGGCGATTTCACCGGTCGCGCAATCACTGAAAGCGGCGCCGGAGTCCGACGGCGTCCTGCATGTCGAAAGCCGTCACAGCGTCGAGGATACGGTTGAGCGCGCGCGGCGCATGATCGAGCGTCAGGGGTTGCGCGTGTTCGGCATCATAGATCATCAGGACGCGGCGAAAAAAGTGGGCGAAACCCTGCCGCCGACGCGCGTATTGGTGTTCGGCAACCCAAAGCTCGGCACGCAGATCATGCGCAACAACCGCATGATCGGTCTTGACCTGCCGTTGAAACTGCTGGTGTGGGAAGACGCCAACAGAGTTGTGTGGATCAGTTATCACCGCGCCGATGAACTCGCGGCGCGTCACGGATTTGAGGCGGAAGATAAGCGCTTTGCCCGGATTGCAACGGTGCTCAGAGACCTTGCAAAGTCGGCGGCGCGGTGACCCGCGAATGACCGCCTGCGGTGTCTGAAGCGGTTTCGCCGAAAGCCTTGCCGGACGGCCTCGTGCACCTCAATGTGCGTGCCGATGCCGCGCAGATTGAACGCCTGCTCGCCTGGTTGCACCTGCTCGAGCGCTGGAACGGCACATTCAACCTGACTGCGATTCCCGTCGCACAGCGTATCGAGCAACTGGTGCTGATGAGTGCCGCCGTCATCCCTCATCTGAGGACAGGCCGCGTGCTTGATGTCGGCAGCGGCGCCGGCGTGCCGGGCATCCCGCTCGCGGTGCTTGCGCCGGGCAATGACTACACGTTGATCGACAGCAATGGCAAGAAGACCCGGTTTCTTGAACAATGCCGGCTTGAGCTGGAGCTTGATAACGTGCGCGTGGTGCGTGCCCGCGTCGAGGCTTTTGAGAGCGCGCCCTTTGATACCGTCATCGCCCGCGCGTTTGCCGGCCTTGACGCCTTTTTCGACGCGACCCGCCACCTCGCGCACGCGCGCACGCGCTGGCTTGCGTTCAAAGGCGCCGCCGCCGTGGACGAAGTTCAACATCTGCCGCCGGATAGGGCAGAATGGCAGCTTCACCGGCTACAGGTTCCGGGCCTCAGCCGGCCCGCGTCACTGGTGGTCGTACAACTGAAGTGAAAATCGCGCATGGCCAGAATTTACGCGATCACGAATCAAAAGGGCGGCGTCGGCAAAACCACGACGACGATCAATCTCGCGGCGTCGCTTGCTGCGACCGGGTGCAGGGTATTGCTTGTGGACATTGATCCGCAAGGTAACTCAACGCTGGGCAGCGGTATCATCAAGCACGAACTCGAGACCAGCGTCGCCGACGTTCTGATGCAGCGTCGTGCGACCCGCGACTGTATCACCGCCGCCAAAGCCGGCGGTTATGACCTGCTCGCTTCAAATGACGAATTGATCGTCGCCGAAGTGCAGTTGCTGAACATTGAGGAGCGTGAATTCCGTTTGCGCGACGCCCTCAAGCCGCTGCACGGTGAATACGACTACACCCTGATTGACTGCCCGCCGACGCTGAGCATGCTCACGATCAACGCGTTGGCGGCGGCGCACGGCGTGATCATCCCGATCCAGTGCGAGTACTTTGCGCTGGAGGGCCTGTCGTCTTTACTGCAAACGGTCGAGCGGTTGCGCGAGACGGTCAACCCCGGGTTGCGTATCGAGGGTGTGTTGCGCACGATGTTCGACCCGCGCAATAATCTCGCGCGCGACGTGTCCGAGCAGTTGAACCTGCATTTCAGCAAGGAATTGTACGAGTCCGTAATCCCGCGCAACGTCACGCTGGCCGAAGCGCCGAGTCACGGGATGCCGGCATTGCAGTACGACAAGCGCGCGCGCGGCACGCAGGCCTACATCATGCTGGCCGGTGAAATTCTCAACCGCGAAGCGACGCGGGCGTAGCGTAGCGGCATGGCAAAAAGACGCAAGGGACTCGGCAGCCTCGGCGTGGATGCGTTGCTGTCGAAAAAGGGAGTGGCCGGCGGTGCTGACGATGGCATCGCCGGCGAAAAACTGATCGAGATCGGCATTGAGCGCATTCGCCCGGGGCGGTATCAGCCGCGCCTGCGCGTGGACGACGAACGGCTCGAAGAGCTGGCGGATTCAATCAGAAGTCAGGGCCTGATCCAGCCGCTGGTCGTGCGCGTCCTGAACGGCGGGGAGTACGAACTGATCGCGGGCGAACGGCGCTGGCGGGCGGCGCAACGCGCCGGTCTCGAACACGTGCCGGCAGTCGTCAGGGATGCCGACGACCGCACCGCGGCGGCGCTTTCGCTGATTGAAAACATCCAGCGTGAAGACCTGAGCGCATTGGAGGAAGCGAATGCATTGCAACAACTCGCAACCAAGTTTGATCTCAAGCATCAGGAGATCGCCGACATCATCGGCCGTTCGCGTTCCGGTGTTACCAACCTGATGCGGCTGCTCGAACTCGCGCCCGACGCGCGCGAGTTGCTGGAGAACGGCAGCCTCGAAATGGGGCACGGCCGGGCATTGCTGCGTCTGCCGCGCGATCAGCAGGGGCCTGCCGGACTGGAAGTGATTGCGCGGCAGATGACGGTGCGTGAAGCCGAAAGGTATGTCGAGAGCCTGCTTGACGAGGATAAGAAAAAGAAGAAAAAGAAGAAAACGCGCCCGCCCGAGATCACAACGCTGGAACGCGAACTCGCCGACTGTCTGGGCACGCCCGTTCATATTCAACACGGCAAGAAGAGCGGCAGGATCGTGATCAGCTACGGAAGCCTCGACGTGCTGGACGGGATCCTGGAGAAAATCGGCAAATGATGCGGGTTTTCAGTGCGGAAGCCCGCACGAGGGGAAATCAGGACGCCGATCCGGGACGGGTGTGGTCATCGACCCCCGGGGCCGGATGCTTTTTCGTCAGCCCCGATATGACATTGGTGTCCGGAAGGTAGCTGCTCATTCAGCATCCTGTGCAGTGAACGGGGTTTCGCGTTCGGGTTCGTGAGAGTACCCCGTTGCGGTTTGTAAAACGCTGGCCGCCCGGCCATTGCCGGTTGAACAGTCCCTGCTGTCAAAGTGGCGAATTCTAATGGCGGTCACCGTGCCGTAATCACCGGAGCGCTTTGGCGCAAGGTTCGCATGAGCGGGATTAAATGCGGAAAGGACGCGAGTGCGATCGGGGTGGCGGTGGCGTATTCAATGGCGCTACCGGGAAGTTGGAGATCTCGGTGCGGCGCATGAGCGGATTGAGCGCGGCATCTTCCTGCATCGTGCTTTTTTCAGCAACGTTGGTTTTGTCGCCATGGTGGGGCGTAGATCAAAGAACACGGGGACCAGCCAGATGATTGTCAATGCGCCGCCCAATGCAAGAAACCCCTGTCCCAGTCGCATCTGATCGTCGAGCAGATAGTTGTTGCACAGCCGGTCGGGTGAAATAAGGTAGAGCCATCCCAGCCGGAAGAGCATGGCGAGGAATTCAACTTTTACCACCCCCCGCGCGATCGGGTGCATCCGCGACCAGCTCCACGCGAGAGGCATTCCAACCAGGCAGGTCAGCGAAACGTATTTAGCCATGGCGAGCAGCGCGTCTGTCAATGCGGCGTCAAGCCAGCGGGGAATCATCCAGAATGCGAGGGCGAAAGCGGCGATTAAAACCCCGGGAATACCGCCGCCGTTGCACGGTCGCAACAGCCGGGCAAGGTGCGTCTCAATCCGCGCGCCCAGCGCAATGCCTGCGGCAACGAGCAGCGGAATTTCGATCAAGACATGACCCGCCATGGTGGATTCCAGCCAGCGGCCGATCGGTGTCAACGCGATCGCCGCCCACACGCCGATTGCAATCGCCGGGGCAAAACAGCGGCATTCGGCTTGTCCGGCGTTCAACCGTGAGTCAGCCGCCATTCAAGGTCCTCAAGTAATTTTGCCTTGTCGTCCAAGCCGTAAATGCCGACCACCCGTCCATGGTGGACCAAGTAAACGGCGGTGTTATGGACAAACCCCGTGGTGGGGCCGGGAATGATCACGACCCCGAGTTGTTCCAAAACGGCATTCAAGGCGTGTTCTTCTTCAAACTTCGCCGCGGTCCAGTGCTCTTCGTCCGCCGAGAACCGCGACAGGTAGTCCGTCAGTTCAGGCAGTCCGTCGCGCGCCTGGTCAAAGGTCAAACTCAATAGTTGTACCTTGTCTTGCAGTTCGAGGGAGTCGAGATCGCGTTGCAATTGACGGAATGTTGTCCCCATTGCAATGCACCCGGAGGCGCATTGGGTGTAGATGAAATCCATGAGCACAATCGGGCGGTCAAAGCCTGTGAGCCATTGTTCATGACCGTTTATGTCGCGCAGGCGTGTCGGCGGAAGCGGTTCCGGATTTTTGAGAACCGAAAGCCTTCTCGCGCTTTCCGCTGTCCATGCAACCCAGCCGTCGGTGCCGGCCCACAGGGCCGAAAACCCGGCGAGCGTTGCAAGCAATGCGGCGGCGGCCGACAACCGCGGGTTCATGCGGTTCTGGCACTCCTCAGGTTTGTCAGGAACCGGTAGGTGAAGAAGGCAACCCCCAGGGAGATCAGGACGGCAAATATGGAAGCGGGCTCGCCAAGCGGGGCCCATTCAGGCAGATGCTGAGCCCAGCGGCGGGGAACCGAGAAGTAACCGCCGATCAAAAAACTGAACGAGAAAGCAAGGCCGCCGACTGTGTATATCCAAAAAGCCTTTGTGTCGATTCCCCCATCCGTGCCGTACTGTTTGTCTTGGCTGATCAGATAGTACATAAACCCGAAGATCATGGTGACCAGGCCCACGATCAGATACGTATGGAAATGACCGGGCACCCACATCGTGTTATGCATGACATGATTGACGCTGATCGTGCCGTCAACGACTGCCGGGACTATGCCGATCGCCCAACCAAGCACCGATAAAAACAAGAGGCGGGAGACCATGTCCCACCGGATGCCGGAGCGATAGACGAGGGTGAGTACGCCATAAGCGGATGCCAGCAACACGGGAAGGCCGCTCAGGTATGAGATTACTTGGCCTACCAGCAATGCCCACGTGGGCATTGCGAAGTCCATCAGCAAATGGTGCGGGTAAACGATCAGCACCATGATCGTTGACGCTGTCCACGCCGCCAGAAAAACCTTGTTGACTTTCCACGGCCGCTTGGCGTATTCCGGCAAAATGCCATAGACGGCGATGACCGCTTGATAGATCGTGGCGTTGATAAAAACGTGCCCGAAGAAATAGATCAGGTTTTTTGCCAGCAGGGCGTTGATTTCAAATTGGGGTATGAAAAGGTTGATGATCGTCAGGACCAACACCACGGCGCCCGACGTAATGCCGGCAATATTCACGATCACCACCATGGTCGATGCAACGACCGACGACGGCGGGGGTTCTGCGGAACTGTTGGCGAAGAGTTGCGGCCAGCCGAGCCCTTTGGCCAGTGAGCCGTATTTGCTGATGATGGCGCGCCCGGCGTCCAAGTAAAGCAGCAAAAACCCGACGCCGATGGATAAAAGGCCGGCTGAAAAAGCCACGGCGCCCGGCGCGCCCCAGACCCCCCCGCTTTTTGCGGGCAACGGGAACAGGAAAGTCCAGCCGCCGGCGTAGCCGCCGAGAAATATCCCGCCAAGGATCAGAACGACGCCGAGCAGGAAGAAAGCCAGATTGGCCCAAAGAATCCCGACGAAAAGGTTCACGTGCCGCGACAGGAAATACCACAGGATGGCGCTGGCCGCGAGCCCCGAAATGCCGACCATGCCGGCGCCGTGGGCGGTCATCATTTGATAGAAGAGATCAGGCGGCACCCCGAGCCAGGCCGCCTGGGTCATGCGCATAACAACGCCCAACACCATCATCAGCACATAAACCAAAGCGGAAATGCCGAGATAAGTCAGAATTCCCGCGCGGGCGGAGGCGGGCATCAGGGCATTCGTTTGCGTGGCCATGACTTTTCTACCTCCCGGTGATGGTGAATTCGCTGATCATGGCATGGTGAGCGAGTCCGCAATACTCCATGCACAGTAATTTATAAGTACCGGAGGCGTCAAACGTGACTTCAAGCGAGTTGACATAGCCCGGCATGGCTTGCGTTTGTCCTATCAAACGCATCTGTGGATTGTAGATCCCCAAACCGTGGTTTACGTCATTGGTCGAAACCCTGAAGACAACGGTGTCGCCGACTTTCGCTTCGCTGCTGCTCAACTCCCAAAACCACTGATGGCCTTTGACGTGTATTTCCACGGCGTCGTTGGCCACCTGCCCGCGGGTCGCGGCATAAGGCAAATCCACTGTGGTGGCAACGGTGATTGCAACGCCTGCGATCAGGGCTATCCAGAAAAGCGTCGCTCTGATGCCGAGGAATTTTTTTTGCGCCGGGGCATGGTCGGCGATGGGATTGTTGGCGTATGACGCGACGAGAACAAAGAGCACAGCGATTATCGCCATGAGAACAAAGGTCAGTAAAAGCACACTGTTATGGATCATCAGCCCGCCCTTTGTGGTTTGTCCTGTCGGCAGGGTTGCCGGTCAGGGAAAGACATTATCCCATGGCGCCGATTTTCCCCGCGGGAGATTGTTCACCGGGCGATAGCGGGTGAGGTGGGGGCGGGTACGTCCGTCTATAATGCAAGGTTTTAAGCGGGTTTTATCCGGGTGGAATTCGTACGCGGCGATTACAATCTGCGTCCCCGTCATCACGGTTGTGTGGTGGCTTTCGGCGGTTTCGACGGGCTGCATCTCGGCCATCGTGCGGTGATTGCACGCGCGGTGGAACTCGCTGAAACGCCGGCGCGGCCGGCTACAGTCGTGTTGTTCGAGCCGTTGCCGCGCGAATTCCTTGACGCGCGGAATGCACCGCCGCGACTGTATCCGCTGCGCGAACGGGTGGAGATTATCGCCGCGCTGGGCATTGAGCGTGTTGTTTGCTTGCAGTTCAACGCGCGCATTGCGGCGAGCGGCGCCGAAGAGTTCATCGCGCGGATATTGGTCGAAAAACTCGGGGTGCGCGCGCTAGTGGTCGGCGAAGGGTTCCGTTTCGGGCGGGGCCAGTCGGGCGACGTCGCGTTGCTCAATGCGGCGGCTGTGCGGTACGGGTTCGAGACTGAATGCATTACCGCCGTTGTGACAGACACCGGCGGGCGTATCAGCAGCACGCGAGTGCGTGAGGCGCTGATGGCGGGTGATCTCGCACAGGCAGCGCGACTGCTTGGGCGCGACTATAGCGTCAGCGGGCGGGTCGTGCACGGCAGTAGGCGCGGCGCGCGACTCGGGTTTCCCACGGCAAATCTCGCGCTCGGCCGCCGTTCCCCGCCGTTGCGCGGGGTCTTCGCCGCCGTCGTCGAGGGCGCCGCCGCTGCGCCGTTGCCGGGGGTCGTTAACGCAGGCTATCGCCCGACGTTCGACGACCGCGGGTTTTGTTTTGAAGTCCATCTGCCGGGATTTTCGGATAATCTATACGGTCGCCGCCTGCGCGCGCGTCTCGTGGCAAAGATCAGGGACGAGCAGCGCTTTGACACCGCGGGCGAACTCAAATCCCGTATCAAGGAAGACATTGAAGCCGCGATGGAAGTGGTTCAACCCGCCCGCCCTTAAAAGATGAGTTCCGGGGAATGAGCAATTACAAGGATACGTTGAACCTGCCGCACACCGATTTTCCGATGCGCGGCAACTTGGCCACGCGCGAACCTGAAATCCTTGCGCGCTGGGACGGTCTCGGGTTGTACGCCTTGATCCGCGCGCGCCGCAAGGGGCGTGAGCCGTTCATTCTTCACGATGGGCCGCCGTACGCGAACGGCGACATTCACATCGGCCACGCGGTCAACAAAGTGCTGAAGGACGTCGTTGTAAAAAGTCGTTTGCTCAACGGCATGGACGTGCCGTTCGTGCCGGGCTGGGATTGTCACGGTCTGCCGATTGAACTGGAAGTCGAAAAGCGTGAAGGCAAGCCCGCCGATGCGGAACAGGCGGCGGGCTTTCGGGGTGCCTGCCGCGCGTACGCGCAACAGCAGGTGGAGCGTCAGCGCGCCGATTTTGTTCGCCTCGGCGTGCTCGGCGACTGGGCGCAGCCCTACCTCAGTATGGCGCCCCGCTTTGAAGCCGATATTTTGAGGACGCTCGGACGGATCATCGCCAACGGTTATTTTGTAAAAGGCGCGCGCCCCGTGTATTGGTGTCTTGAATGTGAATCGGCGCTGGCTGAGGCGGAGGTCGAGTATCACGACAAAGCCTCAACCGCGGTGGACGTCGGCTTTGCAGCGGTTGATCCTGCTGACGTCGCGCGGCGTTTCGGCGTTGAAAATATGCCGGCGGCGTCCGTCGCGATCTGGACGACGACGCCGTGGACCTTGCCGGCCAACCGCGCGGTCGCGGTGCACCCGGAGTTTGACTATGTTCTGGTGAGCACCGATGCCGGTATGCTGGTGCTTGCCGCGGAACTCGCCGAAGACTGTCTCGAGCGCTACGGCGTGGTCTCGCACAAAGTGATCTCAAAATGCGTCGGGCTGGGCCTCGAGGGTTTGTGTCTGCGCCATCCCTTTTATCAGCGCGAAGTGCCGGTGGTGCTCGCCGATCATGTGACGCTGGATGCGGGTACGGGCGCGGTGCATACCGCACCGGCGCACGGCGAGGACGACTATCGCACCGGTCGCGCCTATGGCCTGACGGTGGACGACCCGCTCGACGGCCGCGGTGTGTTCAGGGAATCGGTCGGGCGTTTTGCGGGGGTGCACGTGCGCAAGGCCGACGCCGAGGTGGTCAAAGCGTTGCGCGAAACGGGGGCATTGCTGCACACGGCCGCGTTTGAGCACAGTTATCCGCATTGCTGGCGGCACAAGACGCCGGTGATATTTCGCGCAACGCCGCAGTGGTTCATCCCGATGGATCAGACCCCCAGCGGCCGGAAACCCCTGCGCGAGGCTGCCCGTGCAGCCTGCGCCGACGTGCGCTGGGTGCCGGGCTGGGGACGCGGGCGCATCGAGGGAATGCTCGAGGGTCGTCCGGACTGGTGCGTGTCGCGCCAGAGGAACTGGGGCGTGCCGATTGCGGTGTTCGTTCATCGCGGCACCGGGGAACTGCATCCGCGCACCGTTGAACTGATCGAGAGGGTCGCCGATCGCGTCGAGCGCAACGGCGTTCAAGTGTGGTTTGATCTCGCCCCGCAGGAATTGCTCGGCGACGAGGCTGCGGTGTATGAAAAAGTCACCGACGTGCTGGACGTGTGGTTTGATTCGGGGGCGACTCACGCATGCGTGCTCGACCGCCGTGGGGAGTTGCGCACGCCCGCCGACCTTTATCTCGAGGGTTCCGACCAGCATCGCGGCTGGTTTCAATCCTCGCTGCTGGTGTCGATCGCCTGCCGCGGCGCGGCGCCTTACCGCGCGGTCATGACGCATGGTTTCGCGGTGGATGCCGGGGGGCAGAAGATGTCGAAATCCAGGGGCAACGTGGTCGCGCCGCAGCAGGTGGTTGACACGCTCGGCGCTGACGTTCTGCGCCTGTGGATTGCGGCGACCGATTTCAGCCGCGAGATGGTGGTCTCCGACGAGATCCTGAAGCGTACCAGCGATGTCTACCGGCGCATCAGAAATACCGCGCGGTTTTTGCTTTCAAACCTGAACGGGTTTGATCCCGGCGCGCGTCTGGCGGCGGATGACATGCTGTCGCTCGACCGCTGGGCGCTCGATTGCGCGGCGCGGGTTCAGAACGACATCAGGCGGGCGTATGACGACTATGCGTTCCATTTGATCTACCAGCGCATTCACAACTTCTGCGCGGTGGACATGGGCGGGTTTTATCTCGACGTGATCAAAGATCGCCTGTACACGACGCGCGCGCACAGCCGGGCACGACGTTCGGCCCAGACTGCGATGTTTTATGTCGTTCATGCGCTGGCGCGCTGGCTGGCGCCGATCGTGAGTTTCACCGCCGATGAGATCTACCGCGCTATTCCCGGCGCCGAGAACGACACGGTGTTTCTGTGTGAGTGGTCGCAGGGCCTGGCGCGTCTTGACGACAAGAGTGCATTGTCGGCGGATGAATGGACACGCGTACTCGACCTGCGCCGCCTGACCGACAAACAACTCGAAGCCTTGCGCAAAGCCGGCGCTATCGGCTCGGCACTCGACGCCGAAGTCGAGATCTTCTGTGCGGATGAAGACCACGGAATCCTGTCCCGGCTCGGCGACGAACTGCGCTTTGTCCTGATCACGTCGCAGGCCGCGGTGAGTAAGGCCGACGCGCGTCCCGACGACGTGATCATGGCCGAAGAAAACCTGTGGATACGTGCCGTCGTGAGCGACAAGGACAAATGCGAACGCTGCTGGCACCGCCGTGCCGACGTCGGCGCCGACCGGAGCTTTCCCGGCGTCTGTGCCCGCTGTGCGGAGAATCTGCGCGACGGCGGCGCCGGTGAGGAGCGTCTCCATGCGTAAATGGCTCGCCCTGTCGGGGTTGATCATCGTACTCGACCAGATCACCAAAGTCGCCGCTGGCCTCTGGCTGACCCCGAACGTGCCGTGGGCAGTGATGCCGTTTGTCAATCTGACGCTGGTGCACAATCCGGGCGCCGCGTTCAGTCTTTTCAGCGGGGCTGGCGGTTGGCAACGCTGGATGTTGTCGGGCGTGACCGTCGCCGTATGCCTGTTTTTGTACCGCTGGCTGAAGCGGCTTGAACGCGGCGAACGCTGGTCGGCGGCCGCCATCGGCGCGATCATCGGCGGCGCGCTCGGTAATTTCATCGACCGCCTGATCCGCGGGCATGTAGTGGATTTTGTTGATGTGTACTACGGTGAGTATCATTGGCCGATCTTTAACGTGGCGGATGCGGCGATTACGGTGGGGGCGTTTGCCCTGATCATCATTGCGGCCAGAAGCGCCTGAAGTGATTTCGGTTAAACTTAGGCGCCACTGTTCGGGGAGAAAATTGCAATGCGGGTATCGTTGGCAAATCCCAGAGGCTTTTGTGCCGGCGTTGATCGCGCCATTGACATCGTCGATCGCGCGCTTGATATCTTCGGCACGCCGGTGTATGTGCGCCACGAAGTCGTCCACAACCGCTTTGTGGTCGATGACCTGCGCCGCCGCGGCGCGATTTTCGTGCAGGAACTCGACGAAGTTCCGGGGGGCGCGCTCGTTGTGTTCAGCGCGCACGGCGTGGCGGCGGCGGTACGTCGTGCCGCCGAACAGCGTGGCTTGAAGGTGCTTGACGCGACCTGCCCGCTGGTGACGAAAGTACACATGGAGGTTTTGCAATACAGCCGCGAGGGCCGCGAAACGATCCTCATCGGCCACGCCGGTCACCCCGAAGTCATGGGGACGATGGGGCAATACGACCGCTCCGGGGACGGCGACATTTACTTGGTCGAGTCAGTCGGCGACGTACAAACCCTGAAAGTCAAAAACGCCGATCATCTGGCGTTCGTGACGCAGACGACTTTATCAGTGGACGACACCCGCCGGATTATCGAAGCGCTCGAGGCGCGTTTTCCCGGAATCGTCGGACCGCGTAAGGACGATATCTGCTACGCGACGCAAAACCGCCAGGACGCCGTCAAGCAGCTGGCCGGAGACTGCGATCTGGTGCTGATCGTCGGCTCCGCCAACAGTTCCAACTCAAACCGCCTGCGCGAGATCGCGGCCAAGCGCGGCATTGAGTCCTATCTGGTGGACAGTCCGGACGGGATCAAGGATGGCTGGCTTGAAGGCAAACAACACATCGGTGTATCGGCCGGCGCGTCAGCGCCGGAGACGCTGGTGCAGGAGATTGTTGCAACACTTGCCGCGCGCGGCGATTGTCAGGTGAGCGAGTTGCCCGGCGTTGAGGAGCGGATTACTTTTTCGTTGCCGCGGGAGTTAAGAAGAGGAAAGATTGCTTCTTTGTAGAAAGCGCCTCAGTCCGCGCCTGGTTTTTGGCAGCCGAACCGCCACGACAACCTATCTGATAAAGTCGCCCGTCAACCATCCGCAACAACAAGGCCGTATTTTTGGCGAACGCAAATACCCGGTTTGTTATGTGGGAAAAGCCTATTCCGATGCCGTCCCGGCGCTTAAACCTGTTCGCATGCCCCGGTGGCGGGTTTAACCTGCTCCCTGCCTGCGAACCCCGGCAAGTGTCGGTTGCGGGCGGGGGATTGGGATCATGCTGATTTCTCACAAATATAAATGCATCTTCATTCATATTCCTAAATGTGCAGGCACCTCTGTTGAAGGTTATTTCAAGAAGATAAAAGGAGACTCTGAAGAAGATCTAATATGGCGGTTCTTTGAGATGCGAGAGAAAAACCTTGCAAAGGCGATCAATCTTTTCCCTAACTACTTTACTTTCACATTCACCCGCAACCCGTTTGACCGATTCGTATCCTATTATCTTTATGAATCGTGGCTTGCCGTCACACCCGTGGTCCCGAAAGACGTTGACCGATTTGTGCCCTATTATCTTTTTTTATTGCAGAAACAGCAGGGCATTCTTCCCCCTAGAACCACTCTCGGCTATAAAGATATGCGCGAGTGTGCTGAATTGGTTGCAGAGATGTTTGCTGCTGACGACCTGGGGTACGACTTTGTACAAGAGCGTGTGCAAAAGCATGGTTTCAGTGAAAGGGGATACGAGCAATTAAGACACGCGCGGTATCACGCCCTGCGCCAGACGGATTTTATACCGGACTACAATCCCTCCTGTTTTTTTGGCGAAAAACGCCTCAATGATGCGCCCTGTTCCTTCATCGGCAGGCAGGAATCCTTTGAAAAGGATTTCGCCCTCGTGCTGGATATTCTGGGATGCCCGAAGGTATCGATCCGCCCCCTGAATGTTGCTTTGGGCCGCGTGCTTCCGGATGGCAAAATAAAACACTACAGCGCTTATTATGACAAGATCTCCCGTCGTATGGTTGAAGATCTGTACGCCCGCGATCTGGAAATCCTGGGTTATGAATTTGAGGAAGAAGGCGCTATCAGCGTCTTGAACCCGCTTTATAGCCTGCAAGAAGCGCGAGCAAGGCACCGGGAGAAGATCAAGCTCCCTTTATCTAAGTGGATAAAGATATATTGCGGGCGGGTAGGGACTTTTGCAGGGGGCCTCAAAAGGAGATGGGTGCACTTTACGAGGGTGAGGGCACAACGATTATATAGGAGATGGAAGTCGGAAGGGGGGGCCGGATTTTGCGGGAAGTATCTCGGCGAAACCGCCAACAGAATTGATATTTTATGGTTGCGCGTTCGAGTGTTTCTATATTCTGTTTATCGTTTCCTGTCCCTGATAACGGGGAGTAAAAAGAAAAAAGTATCTTTTTGCATGAGTGTTATGAACAGGCATGAACAGATTTCTTATACCATGCTGGAAAATCTGGAAAATAATAAAGAGTTTGAAGAGGACATAGAATTTGTTCTAGTCAATTTCATCAATAGCCAAGAAGGTATAAAAACGGATCAGTGGGTAAGAGATAATTTCAGAGATGAAATTAAATCGGGTTACCTGAAATATTTTGTAACAGATGAAATGCTGAATTTCGAGATGTCTGTGGCAAAAAACACGTCTCATATCAACGCTTCCGGCTGGTATTTATTAAATCTTGATACAGACAATTATGTTACGCCGGAAGAAACAGAGTTTTTGTTGGACGTATCGACGTGTAATTTTATGGTTCATCTTTGGAGTGGGGATTACAAAGATGGTTCTTGTGGGAAAATAGGGCTGGGCGCGTATGAATTTTCCCAGTTGCACGGCTACAATGAATCTATAGGCCCTATAGGCTATGAGGATCTGGATTTATTATCCAGATGGATTTTTTTCATCAGCAAGGCGGTGTTTGTTAATGACAAAAGGATTTGGGCGGAACGACACATGCTTGGAGAGGGTAAATATAAGATCATAGGACGTAACATAAAACTCAAAAAAGCGCTGCAAAACACCGCGGAAGAGAAACTGGCCAATGTTGCTGCAAAGGAAGATCCTCTCGGAGACAAGGAGTTATTACGCCGCCATTTGTGTAGAAGTAACGAGCGTTTGGCCAAAGAGATGACGAATGACTATGCCCGGCTTCTTGAGCAGGGGGAAATAGGCGTGAATGCGGTAAGAATAACATCGGACAACATAGACACTTTCTTTCTCGCCCCCCCCCCCCCCCCCCCCCCCCAATTCCCCACTTCCGGCTAAAGTGTCTTCACTGAGTATTGAGGCCTTTAAGTAGCGGTTCAGCGCCATGTATCAGGCGGCGTGCGTCGCCCCCGCGAGTCCAGTGTCAGCGTGGTGTCGGAGTTGCGGCGAGGAGTTGCGGTCAGCCGTACGCACGCGCCGAGATCATTTTTGCAGGCGGCGGCCGAGAGTCGGTAATGCGTGCGGTCGGATACCACTTCGCCGTTTTCGGTGTGCAGCCCCAGTAATTCAAAGTTGTCCGTATAGGTGAACGAATACGCGTAGTAGCGGTGTTCGAGATCCATGGCCTCCAGCAGTTTTGTCTGTCCGTCGAGCAGACGCAATTGTTGCGCGTGTTTGTGGTATAGCGGTGTCGCCGCGGCGATGAGCGTCGCGACGATGGCGAGTGCGGCAAGCAATTCAACCAGAGAAAAACCGCGCGCCGTTTTGCTCAATGGTGTTTTCATCGGACGAAGCGGAACGCGTCGGCGCCGGCGTCGAACAGTGCGTGCGCGATGGCCTCGCCGCCGCTCGTGTGCACCGCGCGTGCGGTGATCAGGAAGCGGTTGGACGCGGGCGCGAGACGCTGTGCGATGTAAGTGGCGGAGACATCTGCTGCGGCATCGGTGCGCCGTGCATTGCGCCAGTTGCATTGTTGCGGGCATCCGGGCATGAATGCCTGTGCGCTTGTGTCGGCATGACGCGCGGCGGCAGCAAGTGCGTGCATGGCCTCGGTTTGCAGCAGCGTCTGACGCGCGAGTCCTGTAGCCAGTTGCGACTGGTAGCGGGTGCGTTCAAGCCCGGCGAGCGACAACATTGCCATGACCGTGATCAGTACCAAAGTCAGTATCAGCGTGCTGCCGCGGGCTTTATCCATGGCGATCACAAGGCGACGGTGAATTCATGGCTTGTCAGCAGGCGCGCGACGGCGGCGGGATTAACGGACAGCAGCGCGTCAACGGGTTCGCCGAGCAGATGAAGCAGCTCATCCGGCGGCGTTTCGACGTTTCGCTCGCGTGCGGTGGCGGCGAGGCCGACGTCGAGCAGAATGGCCTGCCTCGTGTTGAGCGGCCCGTGTGTCAGGCGAATGCGCCCGGCGGAGTCGGCAATGCCGGCGTACACCCGCAGCAGAATGAGGTTTTCAATCATGCGCTCGGTGAGCAGTCGGGCGGCGGCGCCGTTCGACGAGTCGGCACTGACCAGTCTTTTGCGCGACAGTGTGCGTCCCGTGTCAGTGTCCGCGATGAAAAACACGGCAGGTTCGTACGGCGCGACCACTGCGCCCTTGTCAAAGCGGTGGTTGTCCGGGCCGCAATCGCCACCGCCGAAAGGCGAGGCGCAATTGCCCGGGCGCACACGCGCGTTGTGACCGTAGCCGAGAACACGCCCGTGATCGTTCGTGATCTGCAACAGCACGGTGACGTCGTTGTCGCAAACGACGGCGATGTCGCCGCGCTCAAAATCCGCAGCATGAGTCAGTGTGAATTGCGCGCGTGCCGGGTCGTGATCGACGAGCGGCACCGGGGCCCCGGTTTTCAGCACGATGAGTTCGTCGCTGCCGGGGACGGCGCTGGCGGTGATCTGCACCGGTGCGGTGAAGAGATGCAGCCAGGGCGTTGTCTGATGGGTGCGTACGAGGTTGGCGGTGACGCCGGATTGTCCGCACGGCAGCCTGCCGGCGAGGTGCAGTTCATCGGTGAGAATGCGCTCGGCGATGAACAATGTGTCGGCGAGTTCCGAGCGGCTTTCCGCGAAAGCGTGCGTGGCGAGGCTGCGTTGGTACAAGCTGAGCAGTGCGATCAGCAGCAACGCGCCAAGTGTCGAAGCGAGCAATGTTTCGATCAGCGTGATGCCGAGTGTCCGTCGTCCGGTGCGGGTGCGCAGGGGTTCACCGGGGTAGCAGCGCATGGCGTATCTCCAGCGACTGTGGTGTCCGCTGTGCGTCGAGCCAGCGCACCGAGACCTCTATGCTGCCGCCGCGCGGGCGCAGCGACCCGTCGCCTTGCGGCAGCAGGCCGCGGGTCTTCAATAGATTGCGGCACGTCGCGTGACGCGACCAACGCCCGAGGCGGCATTTCCAGTGCGCGACGTGAAAGGCAGCCAGTTCACCGCGGCTGCACGCCACCTGTCGGCAATCGGCGGTGAGTGCGGGCGGGGCGCCGTACGCGGTGTGGTAGCGGGCAACTGCAGTCGGGTTCGCGGTGATCTTGCGCGCGATGTCGCGGGCGAGCAGGGTGGCGTGCAGACGGGCCAGCAGTTCGGTCTCCGTCGCTTCGCGCAAATGCTGCACGTGCATGAAGCCGATGACGCCCGCCGACGCCAGCGCCAGCGCCGCGAGCACTTCGAACAGACTGTGGCCACGTCCTGCCCTGCCGCGGCGTTGAGTACTCACGAGGTCAGGCATTGTTCGAGTTCCTTTGCCCCGGCTGAGCGCAGTCTGCCGGAGCGGATGACAAAAACGCCGACCGCACGCGCCGGGTCGTTGTCGGCGCAGATCACAAACCGGCCGTTGCCGTTGGCGCGTCCGTCCGCGCGGAAAGTGATATGTGACGCAAAAGGCGTATTGGCGCGCAGGGTCAGCCGCGCATTCAGGGCCGCGCCGTTGGTCAGCGCGGGTTCGCCGGGATCGCGGGCGCCGTTGCCGTCGCTGTCGGTGAACACGATCCAGCCTTGCTCGTAGCCGTTGCCGCCGCAGGTGTTGCCGTCCTTGCTGTGGCACAGGGTGACGTTGCGTCCGCTCCCGATCGCCGAGGCGCGCGCAAAGTGCAAGGTCTTGATCAAGGTGGCGAGCGGCTGTGACAACAGGCGCCGTTCGGACAACTGCCGGAACGTGTGGACGGATAACGTCAGTGCCGTGCCGACGAGTGTCAGCACCAGCAGCAGTTCGATCAGTGTGAAGCCGTTTTTGCGCATCCGGCGGTTTTACCGCCGATGCCGCCGGCGTGGTGCATCGGCGGGCACGAGAGGCCGTCAAAACGGGGACGGGCGGCAGGCGAGGCGCGAAAGCCCGTGCCGGGGCTTGGATCAGGGCCTGAAATTCAAGGGCTGAGGCGGAAAAGCCGGCGCCGCGTCAGAAATCAGTGATAGGTCGCCATGTAAATGGCCAGAAAGATCACGATGAGGCCGACGACGATGGCGGTAATTCTGTAGATATCCATGTTTTGCCTATATTTTGATTGGCGACAAACGATTTTGAAGTGGTCACCTAGACAGGCGCCTGTGCACACTATAGGAAATATCGGGCGTTCAATCAAATGGCGGCGGTTGAGCCGAAGCGGTGGTCGCCGCAAGTGCTTGACTTTATCAAATAAGAATTGTTATTATTTACATCAACGGAGGATAGACCATGAAATCATCCCTTTATCAAAGGGTTATCAATCAGCACGCGAAGCCCATTGAATTCGGCTGCCTGCTGTCGGCCTCCCTGATCCTTGTTTGCGTGGGTCAAGCGGCTGCGCATGAGCCGGGCCAGGAATCCGATCAGGTGTCGGTATGGGAGTTTGACGGCGGGTTCGGTCATCAGAGCCGCTATGTCTCCGAGGGGTCTAATACCGTTGACCACGGTGGCATCGCCACGCTTGAGCTGGAAGTTGCGCGGGAGACCGGGATCGGCGCCCTGGCCGTCGGCGTTGATTTCATCACCGGGATATCGGTGGATTTCCGCGAAACCGAGTTGGGGATCGGGTACGAGAAAGTGGTCGGTGATGTCACCGCGTCCCTGTCGTGGGTGCGGGTCATAGAAGAGGAGGAGGACGAAAAGGAATACGACACGGAATGGGTCGCCGGTTTTTCATACGACGGCTGGGAGCACGTGACACCCAGCATCGAGTATGTCCACTCGACGGAGGCCGACGGCGCGTTGCTGGTGCTGATGCTTGAGGGCGAGGTCACGGTCGGCGGGTTGGCGTTGTCGCCTTACGTGCTCGCCGATGTGGATTATGACTATGTCTCCGAAGGCTACGACGGTCTCAACCATATTGAGGCTGGCGTCGAGTGGGAGGTGTCGCTGTCGGATGATCTCAACATGACGATCAACGCCGCTTACTCGATGGCGCAGGAGAATCTTCGCCGCGAGGATGAGGATAACGATTACTTCTGGTGGGGAGTTGGTTTTTCACTATGAACAAGCAAACAAGCTTCTTAACGCGGGTGAGCACCGCGGCCGTGTTGTGGCTGGCCACTGCATCGGCGCAATCGCTCGAGTTGGTCATCGGTGAAGAGGTGGTGGTGCCCGGCATTGTGTTCATTTTTGAAGGCGCGATCAAGGACACGGTTTCGCCCGCCGCACATCATCTCGATGTCGCCCAGACCGACGTGCATATCGAGGCGCGCGTGAACTGGGACGAAACCGGTAAAGTGCCCGAAGGCACACCCGCGGGCGGGTTTGTGCCGTACCTCAAGGTCAACGCCGTGGTGACCAGCCAGGCCACCGGGGAGTCGGTGCACGCGACCCTGCTGCCGCATGTCAACCTGATCGATAATTTCCACTACGCACGCAACATCGCGTTGCCGTCGGCGATCAGCGACAAGTACGAGGTCGTCTTTCATGTTCATCCGCCTGGCGAGTTCGATCTGGCGTTTCACAAGGACTGGGTCAGCGCCTACGGGATGCCGCTGATGAAACCCGCGACCTTCCGCTACCGCAACGTGGATTTTGAGGCGATCGCCAAGGCGACGCGGGAGTAGGCTGGATGGCCACGGTGGGAAAGTGCTTCAGGTCGTCAACGACGGTCTGCTTTATTTCTCTGTCAATCAGCACAAATCCAGGGTGGATCACCTTGTCTCTCAATGGCTTTGAATGATCCGGTTTCGGGGTGGATGGGTCAGTGCTGAGCGGCTGAAGGTGTGGAGCAATTCAGGTCTGGGGCGTAGCAAACGCCGGTTTGCATATTTGCCCGGGCCGATGTATCATTATGATACATTGTAGAGCGAAAGAATGATGAAATTCTCATCAACCGGCGGTCAAGATCATTACAGCCAGGTGGAAGGATTTAGATGCTTCCTGAAATAACACGCTATCACTACGCGGAATGTGGGCTGCCTAATGTGTGGATCGAAGGTCTTTGTGTGAGAGTTGATGCAGGTGGGAGGATCATCAGGATCCCGAATACAGGAAGCCTGCACAAGTTGATCTCAACCGGGATCGTGACTTCGGAAGGCACGTTGACCGGGGCCGAGCTGCGGTATCTGCGTACCGAGATGGGGTTGACGCAAACGCAGTTGGGCGAACTGGTTCATCGCGAGCGTTTGACCGTCTCACGCTGGGAGCGTAGGGAGAGCACTTTGGACGGCGCCGCCGAGGCGTATATCCGAATACTGGCATCGAGCAAATTGGGCTTGGGCAGCATTGACCCGGAAGAAGTCAGTGGCTGGTGCCGGTTGACACTCGACAATAAAAAACCAATCCGTATAGACGCGACCGCCCCTGAAAACTATCGCCTCGTCGCCTGATGCAGGCTGGCTTTGCTGATTCTGGGCAGGATGGTTGTTCCATCGGTATCGTGTGGCGGTTTGACAAATGCGTGCGTTATTGCGCACGCTTCTGCTTTTAGATCAGGGTGAGCGCCATGACCATACTGACTGCAACAGAAGCACGTTCAAAACTTTACAGCCTGCTGGACGAGGCGTCGGAAACTCACGAACCCATCGTTATTACGGGCAGAAGAGGTAATGCGGTACTCCTGTCGGAGAATGACTGGAACGCCATCAAGGAAACCTTGTATCTGCTTTCGGTGCCGGGGATGCGGGAGTCGATCAAGGAAGGTGTGGCGCAGAATGTAGAGGAGTGCAGCAAGGAACTGGATTGGTGAGTTGGAAAATCGTTTATACGGATCAGGCGCAAAAAGACGCAAAGAAGCTTGCTGAATCGGGATTGAAATTCAAAGCGCGGGAGTTGCTGGAGACGTTGCGGGCCGATCCGTACCAAGCATCACCGCCATACGAGAAACTGGTCGGAGATTTGGCCGGCGCTTATTCCCGGCGGATCAATATCCAGCACCGGTTGGTTTATCAAATTTTTGATTCCAAGCGTATCGTGAAAGTCATTCGGATGTGGACGCATTACGAATGAGCGGGTATGGCAACGGCTTTCAATGCAGGCGCGGCCGCCTCTGGGAACTATCGTCTTGTTATTTGATGCAGGTTGGTCTTCGCCGGCCTTTTGGAGGGCCGGACTTCAGAGGCTGCATTTCGCGCCGTAGCGTCTGGTTGTGGCATAAAAAGCCGCCGCCCGGAAAAGGCGGCGGCTTGAAAAGCTTGCGTCGTCCTGACGCCTCAGCCGTCCGTGGCTAAATAACGTCGATGATCAGTCGAACCAGTGGACGATACCGACAGCGAACATCTCGATGTCTTCGCCTGTTACAGAACCGCCACCATTAATACCAAAGTCATAAGAAGCTGCATCATCAATACCAAAGTCATAAGAAGCTGCATCATCGTTATCCACTTCGGAATATGTCAAACGCAACTCGGTGCCGGCTGGCATCGTGTAGAACAAACCGAGGTTGTAGGCTTCCGCCTCAGTGTTGCTTTCATCTACGCCAAAATAACAATCTGCACTATCACAGTCCCATTCATCCGCATCCATATATGAGAAGCGGAAGTCGAAGCCGTTGCCGAATACATGCTTGCCGGAAATCATCCAGGCATCACGCTCAATACCGGCATCTCCACTTCTGGCGTTTTGAATTGTGTACTTACCAACCTTTGTTTGGGCAGCAGCATCGCATGCGTCAGCCTCAAACTCTATCTCTTCGTACATAGCACCCAATTGGGTCTTCATACCATTACCCCAATCGTGAATATAACGGCCAGCGAGACGATAGGCGCTATCATCTGATTCTTTGCAAGTGAGAGCTTCGTTGAGTTGACCATTTGACCACAAATCATCATGCTGTTCATAAGCTGCAGCCAGCCAGACCTGGCCGCCGTTGGCGAGGTTCTGCTGCCACGACACACCGGTTGACCAGATGCGTGGGTCTTGGGTGCCCTTTGCCGCATTGGTATCAGTGCCGCTGCCTTCAGTCACCGCAATACGGAACTGAAAGCCGTCGCGGGCATGGGAAGCCATATCCGACGTGTTCGGCCAGACATACTGAACGACACCTTCCTGACGGCGGTTGAATGCGAGCACACCGTAAGTGCTGGTGAAGTCAGTGCCTTTGCTGAAACTGCCGTTGTAGAACAGCGATTCCAATCCCCCTAGACCAAGGTTGCCCATGATGCTGGTGTGTGAATCGGCGCCGGCATCGTAGAACGGGTCTATCCATTGGGCGACGATCTCGTTGTACGGCAACAACCACTGGCCGAACATGATCTCGCCCATCGTCTCGTGGCGCAGGCTGATCTTGGAATTACGGTTACACCAACCGGTATAGTTGTTCAGGCGACCCCAGTAGGTGAACTGCTCGCAACGCAGGCCAACTTGCAGACCCGGAATACCCGTGTCCATGTGTGCCATGAAGCCGATGTTGGCGGCATTGTTGCTCAAGCGATCGTATTCACGACCTTTATCAGCATCAATATACTCATACGACCAGTTCTGCCAGCCGTAGATATTGATGTTTTCCTCGGCACCCATGCCGGCGATGGCGGACAGCGGCGCCGCCGTCAGCATCAAGGCCAGAGCCCAATGCATCAGTTTCTTACTCTTATGTATTTACATAGACTGCCCGCCTTTTTAAGGAGGGAATGACCATGCCGATTACTGAAGCAGATGAGCGTTTTACTGTGGCGGATCTGATTGACCGCTATGTTGCAGAAGTTCTGCCGCACCAACCGTCGGTGGAGAAAAACCAGCACGCACACCTCAGGTGGTGGGAACAGGAGATCGGGGCGGTTCTGCTGGACGATGTGTGTCCCGCCCTGCTGGTTGAGTGCAGGAACAAGCTGAGCCAAGGCGTGACCTGCCGCGGCACCCGGCGCGGGCCGGCCACCATCAACCGTTATTTTTCAACCTTGGGCCGGATGTTCGCCATTGCGGTCAGGGAATGGGAATGGCTCGACGATTCCCCAGTGCGCCGACTGTCCAAGCTCAAGGAACCGCGCGGAAGGAGCCGTTTCCTGTCCGACAGTGAACGCAAACGGCTCCTGCGCGCCTGTCTTCAGTCTTCCAACCGCGATCTGTATCTCGCGGTGGTGCTGGCACTCAGCACAGGCGCGCGGCGCATGGAGATCATGGGGTTGCGCTGGCAGGAAATTGATCTGGCGCGCGGCCTGATCATTCTGCACTTCACGAAAAGCGGCCTGAGCCGGTCAATCCCGTTGCAGGGATATGCGTTGGAGTTGGTCAGGAAAAGGCACAGGCAATGCGCCGACAGAGGCGGTCTGCTATTCCCGAGCCGCCGCGACCCGCAGCAACGCCCCGCCGATCTGAGGGTTGCCTGGGGCAACGCGCTGAAAGTCGGCGCCATTGAAGATTTCCGCTGGCACGACCTGCGGCACAGCACCGCATCGTATCTGGCGATGAGCGGTGCGACGCTGATGGAGATCTCCGAAGTTCTGGGGCACAGGACTTTGCAGATGGTGAAGCGGTATGCGCACTTGTCGGTTTCCCACACGAGCCGCGTGGTGGCGGCCATGAACCGGGAGATTTTTGGTCAGTGAGCGTGTCCGTTTGGTGCATCGTCTCTCAAAATCACCGTTCCACACGCCGTTTGTTGTTTCTCTGCAACAAATTGGCGGGCGGGTCAGCCCGTGTCAAGCAATTGATATCAAGACGCCATGCCTGCGTTTTCCTCTAAAATGTGCCTATCGCTTTATGGGTAGGGAAATTTTGGCTGAATTAACTTGACCGGTTGGTGTAAAACTGCAACAATCTGTTGCTTCAGTACACACCGGCGTGCGGCACAGGAGTGCCCAAGCGCTGACAGGGATGTGCAGAGTGCACTGAACTGAGGCTTGATAAAGAGCCATTTTGATTAATCAAAAAAAGAAGGGAGTTCTAACAATGAGTAAGAAACTGATGCGCTTGGCTCTGGCCTTGATGCTGACGGCGGCTCCGTTGTCCGCCATCGCCGGCATGGGTGCCGAGGAAAACATCAATATCTACGGCTGGCAGAACTGGTCGTATGAGTTTATTGATGCCGACAAAGGCCGAGAATATGACCGTTTGAGCAACAACGCCGCCAACATCGGCTTTATGGCGCACATGGACACCGGGATTGACGGCTTGCAAGTCGGCCTGCGTTGTGAGCAGTTCACCTACTGGGGCCGCCTGAACAACTATACCGGGTGGTGTAACCGTAATTCCAAGATCAGCCTGCGCCACGCGACGATGGGTGAGATCATGTTCGGCCAGTGGTTGTTGCCGTACAACGAAATCGTTGCCCAATGGATAGACCCGTTCTACGATGCCGGCGCCGATTCACACACCAGCATTATGGGTAATCTTGGTTTAGGAGGACTGGAATCGCTGTTCTACAACGGCAGTTTCAGCCACCCCGAGGACTTCACCAGCACTTTCGGCGTGCTCGCATTCAACCGCCGTCAGGAAGGTGTCGTTCAGTATGTCTGGCCGAACACGTCGGATATGGCTTCTCATGCCCGCGACGGCTTTCAGTTCCGCGTTGCAATGACTGAAGGTAGCGGTACTGATAACCCTGAGGAAAAGGGCACCCAAGATCCACGCATCTGGTCAACCGGTGTGTCATGGCAGCAGAACCTCGCCAACGGCGGCCAAGTCTGGCTGGCTGCAGCTTATGAACAGCACGATGATTTGTGGTCAAATGGTCAACTTGATGAAGGTATCACTTGCGAAGAATCAGATGATAGCGCCTATCGTCTCGCTGGTCGTTATATCCACGATTGGGGTAATGGTATGAAGACCCAATTGGGTGCTATGTACGAAGAGATAGAGTTTGAGGCTGACGCATGCGATGTTGCTGATAACGCAACGTATATAGGCGGACCACTAATAAATACAGATATCGATGTTGAGCGCGATGCTTGGATGATTTCCGGCAAGCACTCGTTCGGCAATGGCTTCGACTTCCGTTTCTCGTATATGGATGCAGATGAGTGGGACTGCGATGTCAATACCTGCACTTCTGCGGAGGAAAAAGATACCGACGCCGAAGCCTACAACCTCGGCGTGTTCTACACGATGCCGGCCGGCACCGAGTTGCGTTTGACGTATTCCGAAGTGGATAACGAGGATGCAGCTTCTTATGACTTCGGTATTAATGGTGGCGGTTCTCAGACAGGCGAAGACGTCGAAATGATCGCGGTGGGTATCGTCCACTGGTTCGACTGATCATCGACATTGTTTAGCCACGGACGGCTGAGGTGTCAGGACGACGCAACATTTTCAAGCCGCCGCCTTTCCCGGGCGGCGGCTTTTTTATGTCCCGGAGATTTCAGCCGCTGTCTTTCTCACGCCGCCTTTCGGTGGCGCGGCGCGCGTATTTCCGCAGGACTTCCGTCACGCGGACGATCGGCACATCCCTGCGTATCGGGATGAACGTCGCGCCCTTGCGCGTCGTGTTCTTGTACGCCGCGATCAGTTCCCTCTTGAGATCGGAAGGGTATTCGCCCAGATCGTGCAGCATCTTGCGCCTGACTGCGCCCTTGATCTCGATCTCGCGCCGTCCGAGGAAGAAATACTTGCGCTCGTACCTGCCGACGTCGAGACCCTTGAAATAAATGCGGTACCGCACGTCAGGGCAGACGCGGGTTCTGCCCTCAACCTCCGGGGTCTTGCCTGCCGAAAGACAGAACTTGCGCGTGTATTCGAGTTTCCTGGGTGTCAGCACGACGTCCCAACCGGCGATTGCGTTCTTTATGAAAAAGGTTTCTTCCTGTTGCGCACGACGTTTTTCAGCCTCGCGCACGGAGCGTTCAGAGGGGTCGTCGTACGCCTCGTAGCGTTTGCCGTCGTCGCGTCGCGAGGATGATCCGCCGCCGCAAAGTCTGGCGACCTGCTCGCGCGAAAACCCCTTGTCGAGATAGTACTCGACGTCGCTTTTCGAGCACGCCGCCTGCGCCTGTGTGCACAACAGCCACACGGCAAGCGGCAGAACTCCGCGCAACAGGCGGGTCGCGCTTGCGGTGTTCCATCTGGAATTGTCGGGAAATGTTCTGGTGGCCATGCTGTTTTCGGTGCCGATATTAGCACAGCCGCAACGGGTCTCCCGCGGGGGAAACCCCTCACAGTGGCGAGTCAGCGCAACGCGGAATCGGGCACGGCGAATGGTTCAGCAACGGCTGAACGGCACAGGCGACGGATGTGTGATTTTCACAAAATTTTCACTAACAGCGCCAGTGTAGTAGCTAAAGTGCCTGTCAGGATAACCACCATTGTCGGTATCCAGGTTTTTAACTGATCAAATTTTTGATCAAACCTATCTATCATTGCCATTTGGAGTTTCCTCAGATCGTCCTTGGTTGCCATGTTGGCTTCAATCCTGGCGAACCTTTCTTGCGTCTCATCCCTGAACGCCATGTTGGCCTCGATTTTGGCGAACCTTTCTTGCATCTCATCCCTGGTCGCCATGTTGGCTTCGATTTTGGCGAACCTTTTCTGCATCTCTTCCCTGAGTGCCGCCATGTTGGCCTCGACCTTGGCGAACCTTTCTCGTGTCTCATCCCTGAACTCCGAGAACTCATGCTTGGTGACAAGATCCGCCATCACCTCGGTCAAGGCTTTGGTTTGTTCGTCTGAAAAGTCGGTCTGGCTCAATGTGTGCGCCTGCTTCATCTGGCTTGGTTCATTATGAATACGATTTTGCGTGATTATCTCCTGAAGGTCAAAAATTCAAGGGTTTAACGAGCAGGCAGATTTAATGCCGGATAGAAAAGCAATGGCGCAGACGAGCAACCGAACGGTAGCTATTTCCCGATAAACGGAGTTATTTACGCAACCATGCGGGTTTCCGCTTGGCAATGCACTTTGGATCCGCCCGCATTTTTGACGGTAAAAGCGCGGGGCATAAGAACGCCGCCCTTCAGGACGGCGTGTGAAAGACAGCGGTTGAGATTTTACAGTCGCACCGCGTTCATTCCCTGACGATCACCGACGGCGCTTCCATCTCCTCAGGTATTTCGAGTCCCATCAGTTCGAGGACGGTTGGCGCGATGCTGCTGATGTTGCAGCCGCTCGCGAGGCGATGGCTTTGTCCATCGACGATCAGGCAGGGCACCGGGTTCATCGTGTGCTTCGTGTTCGGCTGTTGGGTGTTGGGGTCGAGCATCTCGTCGCAGTTGCCATGATCGGCGGTGATCACCACCGACCAGCCGTGTTCAATGGCGGCATCCACGATGCGGCCGGTTTCGCAGTCCACGGTTTCCACCGCCTTGATGATCGGGTCGGGCACGGCGGTGTGTCCGACCATGTCGGTGTTGGCGAAGTTCACGACGACGAAGGCGTATTCCGGTTGCGACAGCGCCGCGATCACCGCGTCGGCGACCGCGTGCGCGCTCATTTCGGGCTGGAGGTCGTAGGTCGCCACTTTCGGCGATGGAATCAGCTTGCGTTTCTCGCCGGGCAACGGGTCCTCGTTACCGCCGTTGAAGAAGAAAGTCACGTGCGGATATTTCTCGGTTTCGGCGCAGTGAAATTGCTTGAGTCCGGAGTCGCTGATGATTTTCGTCAGCGTGGTCTTCGGGCGCACCGGCGCGATCGCCACCAGGCACGGGAAGGATCTGTCCACCTCGGTCATCGTGGTGACGTTCAGCACCGGTGCGCCGCCGCGATCAAAGCCGTCAAACGTCGGCAATGCCAGAGCACCCACCAGCTGTCGCGGACGGTCGTTGCGGAAGTTGAACAGGATGATGTGATCGTCGGCGTCGAGCGCGTGCGCCGCCGGCAACACGCACGGCTCGATGAACTCGTCGCCGGCGCCCGTCGCATACGCGGCTTCAATGGCTTCGGTCGCCGATCGGCGCGTGATGCCTTCGCCGAATGCGACCGCGCGCCAGGCTTTTCCGGTGCGTTCCCAGCGCTTGTCGCGGTCCATTGCGTAATAGCGTCCCATCAGCGTCGCCGTCGTGCCGTCCGCACACTTCAGTTGCGGTTCAATGCGTTCGATGAACTGCATCGCGTTTTGCGGCGACGTGTCGCGTCCGTCGGTGATCGCGTGCAGTATGGGCGGCACTTCCTGCCGGCGGCACATCTCAATCATCGCTTCGAGGTGATTGATGTGTGAATGGACGCCGCCGTCGGAAACCAGTCCCAGCAGGTGTACCGGGCGTTTCGCTTCTTTGGTTTTTTTCAGCGTGTAGATCAGCGAGGGGTTTTCGAAAAAAGCTTCGGACTTGATCTCGTTGTTGATGCGCACCAGATCCTGTTCAACGACACAGCCGCAGCCCATCGTAATGTGCCCGACTTCGGAATTGCCGATCTGTCCGGCGGGTAGCCCCACCGCGGGGCCGGAGGCTTCGAGCAGCGTGTGCGAATAACGCGCGAACAACTCGTTGAGGTGCGGTGTGTCGGCGAGGTGCACGGCATTGTTGGGCTTGCTCGGGCTGATGCCGAAGCCGTCCAGGATCACCAACATCGTGCGTTGCACCGGCGCTGGCACGCTGGAGGCGGGGGGGGTGTTCACCGGCAATTTCCAGTCACGGGTTCAACGGTGCAGGTATCATCGCCGCCGCGCGTGTTTTTTTCAAGATGCGGGGTCGGGTTTATCGGCACTTTCGTCCTTCACTGTATTGAACTTCATCAGCCGCGTCAGCAGCAGGCCCGTCTCAAACAGGAACCACACCGGGATCGCCAGCAGGATCTGCGAGACGATGTCGGGCGGCGTCAGCACCATGCCGACGACAAAGGCGCCGACGATGACGTAGGGACGCTTGGCAGCGAGCTGCGCGGGAGTCGTCGCCCCCGTTTTGACCAGCAGCACGGTGAGCACCGGCACCTCAAACGCGAGGCCGAACGCGATAAAGATCTTGACGACAAAGTCGAGATAGCGGCTGATGTCGGTCATCACCGTCACGCCCGTCGGCGCGACCGCGTTGAAAAAGGCGAACATCAGCGGAAATGCGACAAAGTAGGCGAACGCCATGCCGATGTAGAACAACGCGGTGCTGGAGATCATCAGCGGCAGCATCAAGTGCTGCTCCCGGCGGTACAGGCCGGGCGCGACGAACGCCCAGACCTGGTAGAACACGTACGGCAATGCCGCGATCAGCGCCACCAGCAGCGTCAGTTTGAACGGTGTCAGGAACGGCGACGCCACTTCTATCGCCACCATCGAACTGCCCTGCGGCAGGTGTTTGATCAACGGCGCCGACAGGTATTCATAAAGTGCGTTGGCGAAAGGAAACAGCCCGATAAAGACTACGCCGACGCCGATGAAGATCCGTAGCAGGCGGGTGCGCAGTTCGGTCAGATGTGAGAGGAGGCCGGTTTCCTCTGCGGGTTCAGGTGTTTTGGCCACGGTTGTCGTCGTCGGAGGGGGTGTCGGCCTCGAAACGGCCGCGCTCGATCTGTTCGTCCATCGCTTTGACCAGCGGGTCGAGACTGCGTGTCTCGTGCTCGATGTCCGAACCGGTCTGCTTCAGATCTGATTGCAGTTTTTCCATTTCCTCGCGCGGTGCGGCAATGGTCTTTTGCAGGTCTTCCGTGTCGAGTTCCTGCGACAGGTCGTGCTTGAAATTGGCCGCCAGGCGTTTGATCTGACCGACCCAGCGTCCGGCCTGTGCCGCCAGTTGCGGCAACCGCTCCGGCCCCACGACCAGCAGCGCCACGAACATGATCAGCGTCAGTTCCCAGAAGCCGAAAGTGGGCATTGCGGACGCTCAGCGAACGTCGTCTTTGTCCGCAAGCTTTTGTTGCTTGTCGTCAGAAGACGTTTTTCCGCCCTCGTCTTCGCTCATCGACTTTCTGAAACTCTTGATCGAACTGCCGAGATCGGAACCCAGGTTGCGCAGCTTCTTGGTGCCGAACAGCAGGATTACGATCACCAGGATTAAAAGTATTTGTAAAGGGCCCCACGTCATTTTGGTTTTTCCTCGTTAAATCACATCATGCGCTTTTTGAGGGGAATTATATACTTAAAATCTACAAAGACTTCAGTATCCATTTGACGCTTCACAGGCCGGCTAACACCGCCACCTCCACGTCCAGCTGCCCCATTCCCAAAGGCCAAGATATTCAACGCGGCATTGATATCCGCGTTGTCCCGATGAGTGCACTTCACGCACTCGAAAACCGATTGCGACTTTCTGTTCGCCGCATCTACATGCCCGCAGGCATGGCAGGTCCGGCTGGTGTAGGCCGGCGACACCTTCACCACCGTCGCCTTGTACGACAGACATTGCTCCGGCTTGTACCAGCCTGTCGCCAATATCCCGCGGTTCAAACTGCTCTTCTGCCTGACGTTCATACCCGGGCTGTCCATCGTCCCTTTCGCGCTTGCCGTCATTCCCTTCGTATTCAGGTCTTCCAGATAGACCACGTCATAGTGCTTGGAAATCTCCCTTGAGACCTGATGGCACCAGTTGGTACGCGCTTGGGTGATCTTCGCCGCCGTCTTTTGTGCCCGCCGCCGCGCCCGCAGATAGCGACCTGATGCTTTGCGCTTTTCTTGTCTGCTGCCGCAATTACGCCCGGCCATCATCCTTTGATAACGCCGCTTCCTCGCTTCCAGTTTCTCTACATTCGGCGAGCGGTAAATTGTCCCGTCCGCCAGCGCCACCTGCGCGACATTCCGGTCGATACCGACCTCTGTTGGGATATGCGGCAAAGCCGCTTCCTGTTCCATCTCATACACCAGATACGCATACCAGTCGCCGTGCCCGTTCTTGATGGTGCCGTACACCGCCCTTGCATAGGGATACGGGTTATGGCCGACGAGCCTCACCCGCCCGATTTTCTGCACGTGCAACCATTCGCCGTTGAGTTTGAACGTCCCTGTAGTCAATGGAATGCTTGCAGGTGAAGTGTAACGTCTCTTGAACTTCGGCAAGCCGCCCTGCTTTTTATAAAACTTCCTGTAATTTATCTCTATTGCTTTAAGGGGCGCCCTGACAATGGTGCATGAGTATTCATTCAGCCACGGATCCGTTTTGCGCAGGTTGGTAAAACGCTTATACAGCGAGTATGCCCGGGGATCACATTGGCCGTAAAACACATACTCATCCCTCAATACACCGACAAAGTGATTCCACACATAACGGCAGGCGCCGGCCGTCGCCCACAACTTCCTCGCTTTCGCGCGGGTTTGAGGATGTATCCTGTATCGGGTTGTTCTATGTGCTTTCATTAGTCTGTTTAGCATGATGTGTGGATTTTTGTATATAATTCCCTTTTTGAGCGCCTGTTGCGTTGCGAAAATGCTTCCGCTGCTCATTTGTCGGCATGTAAACTGCGCTGCGGGTCATTTCCGCGCCTTGCATCCATCTCAAGAAGCGCATGATAACGGGAAGCGGCTTTTGGCAGGAATAACCACTCACTTGTTTCGGTCTTTCTTTTCTTGCAAGCCCGACGTCCCGAATCTCCTTTCCAGTTCGTTGAGCACTGCGTCAACGCCGACGTTGCGGTGTGCCAGCAGCACCTGGCAGTGGAACCACAGGTCGGCAATTTCGCACGCAAGCCGCGTATCGTCTTCTCCGGCGCCGGCGGCGACCACCTCGGCCGCTTCCTCGCTGACTTTGTCGAGAATCGCCGGCGTGCCCTGCCGGTACAGCGAGGCGGCGTAGGAGTCCCGCGCCGGCGCCGCTTTGCGCTCGTGCAGGGCCGAGTCTATGCGTTCGAGAATATGCGGGTTCATCTTTGATTGACCTCGGTCGCTCATTATACGCAATTCAACGGGCGCAGGCGCTACAGCCGCACTTCGACGCCGCGTTTGCGCAGATGCTTTTTGGCTTCACGGATGGTGTATTCCTGAAAATGGAAAATGCTTGCGGCCAGCACTGCGTCGGCGAATCCGTCGGTGATGCCCTCGGCCAGATGCTCAAGCGTGCCGACACCGCCGGAGGCAATGACGGGTATCGGCACGGTTTCGCTGATCGCGCGCGTCAATTCAATGTCGAAACCGGCGCGCGTGCCGTCGCGGTCCATGCTGGTTATCAGGATTTCGCCGGCGCCGGCTGCTGCCATGCGTTGCGCCCAGTCCACCGCGTCGATACCCGTCGGCGTGCGCCCGCCGTGCGTAAACACTTCCCACCCGTCGGCGTCGGCATCGGCGTCTTTGCGCTTCGCGTCGATTGCGACGATCAGGCATTGCGAGCCGACTTTGTCGGCGGCGTGTTGCACCAGATCGGGGTCGGCGACTGCGGCGGTGTTGATAGCGACTTTGTCGGCGCCTGCGTTCAGCAGGTCGCGGATGTTCCTGACGGTGCGGATGCCGCCGCCGACGCTGAGCGGGATGAAGACCTGTCCGGCAACTTGTTCGACGACGTCGATCATCGTCCGTCGGTCATCGGAACTCGCGGTGATGTCGAGGAACGTGATTTCGTCAGCGCCTTCTTCGTTGTAACGCGCCGCGACTTCGGCCGGGTCGCCGGCGTCCTTGATGTCCACGAATTTCACGCCCTTGACGACGCGCCCCGCGTCCACATCGAGGCAGGGAATAATCCGTTTGGCGAGGCTCATGCGCTGTCGCTGCACAGGCGGTCGGCGAGCGCCTGCGCTTTTTTGAGGTTCACGGTTTTTTCGTACAGGGCGCGGCCAACGATGATGCCGGTGATGCCTTCCTCGCCGGTTTTGCACAGCGCCTCAATGTCCTTGGTTTTGCTTACGCCGCCGGCGGCGATGACCGGCGTGTGAACAGCCGCTGCGAGTCGGACGGTGGCTTCTATGTTCAGCCCCGTCATCATGCCGTCGCGGCTGATGTCGGTAAAGATGATGGCGGCTACGCCGTCCTGTTCAAAGTGTTGCGCCAGATCCAGGATCTCGTGATGCGAGATCTTTGACCAGCCGGCGGTGGCCACCTTCCCCTCCTTGACGTCGAGGCCGACGATGGTATGGCCGGGAAATTCAATGCACAGGTCTTTGACGAAGTGAGGTTGCGTGATGGCGCTTGTGCCGATAATGACGAACTGGACCCCGCAGTCCAGGTAAGTCTGAACCGTATCCTCGTCGCGAATGCCGCCGCCGATCTGCACCTCGACGTTCGGAAACTGCTGTGTGATCTCGGAGATGATCGGCGCGTGTACCGGTTTGCCGCCAGCGGCGCCGTCGAGATCGACGATATGCAGCCGCCGCGCGCCGGCGTCAACCCACTGTTGGGCGACGGCGAGCGGGTCGTCGGAGAACACTGTCTCCTCGTTCATATTGCCTTGGCGCAAGCGCACGCACTTGCCGCCCTTCAGGTCGATTGCCGGGATGATCAACATGGCGTGGTCACTCGCCTTTCCAACGGACAAAGTTACGCAGCAATTGCAAACCGTTCAGGGCGCTTTTTTCAGGATGGAATTGAACCGCAAAGACAAAGCCGTCGGCGATGGCGCAGGTGAAATTATCACCGTAGTTTGCCGTCGCCGCAACAATGCGCTCGTCGTCCGGCACCGTGTAGTAGCTGTGCACGAAATAAAAATGCGAGTCGTCGGCAATGTCGCGCCACAGTGGATGACCGGTGTGTTGCCTGACCTGATTCCAGCCCATATGCGGGATTTTTCTCCCGGGCCGGGTTTCGCCCCCGAAGCGACGTACTTCGCCTGCGAACAGGCCGAGGCAGGCGGCGCCGTTATTTTCCTCGCTGCGCTCGAAAAGGATCTGCAACCCCATGCAGATGCCGAGAAAAGGTTTTTCTGCTGCCGCCCGCACGATCGCGTCGGCGAGACTGCTGCCGTTCAGAGCGTTCATGCAGTCGAGTGCTGCACCCTGCCCCGGGAACACGATCTTGTCCGCGTTCGCGATGTCGCGGCGGTCGTTGATGACACTGACTTGCGCGTCCTCGCCTGCGATCGTTGTCAGCGCGCGGTGGACGGAATGCAGGTTGCTCATTCCGTAATCGACAATGGCAATGGATTGCATGGCGGTGGTTGCGTTGTATCGGGTTTTGCGTTGTGTATGGCGTTATCTGACGCGGACGATGGTTGCCTGCTGTCTGAAGCGGCGGCCGGGCCGGGCAGGCCCGTTCTGGTGCGCGATGTTCAGAGGAGGTCTTTTGTCGAAGGTAAAACGTCTCCCATGCGGGCGTCCATTGCCACCGCCATCCTGACAGCGCGCGCGAAAGATTTGAAGATGGTTTCTGCAATGTGGTGGCTGTTGGCTCCGCGCAGATTATCTATATGCAGCGTCGCCGGCGCGTGATTTGCGAAGCCCTGAAAGAATTCGTGGATCAGGTCCACGTCAAACTCACCGATGCGCGCACGTGGATACGCGACGTGATATTCGAGACCCGGGCGTCCTGAAAAATCAATCACCGTACGCGACAACGCCTCGTCGAGCGGCACGTAAGCGTGGCCGTAGCGGCGGATGCCGCGCTTGTCGCCGAGCGCCCGACTGAAAGCCTGTCCGAGCGTGATGCCGAGATCTTCAACAGTATGGTGGTAATCCACTTCGAGGTCGCCGGTCGCCTTGATCGTCAGGTCCAGGCAGGCGTGCTTTTTCAACTGCTCGAGCATGTGTTCAAGAAAGGGAATGCCGACGTCGAGTGTGCCGCCGCCGCCTCCGTCAAGCGCAAGATCGACGCTGATCTGCGTTTCTGCGGTGTCACGGTTGATGGAGCTTTTGCGCGGCGCGGGCATGACGCGGGATGTCTGTCTGTGTGCGGTCAAAGCGTGATGATAGCCTAATTCATTGCCTGAAGTAAATTTTTCGGGCGCAAGCCCGGCCGGGGCATATCACGCGCCGCGCGCAAAATCGCGGGGAATAAGATGCGTACCTGCAACGGGGTTTGCTTGAGGGTAAATGAGCAGCGCAAGCATTTGCGTAATACAGCAGGCGCTCAAGAACTGTGTGATCTGAGCAGGAACGTGGTCGGCCCATTGTTGACCAATCTCACCTCCATGTCCGCGCCGAAGCAGCCCGCCTTGACAGGCGAATACTGTCCGGCGGCGCAGGCGACCGTCCATTCAAACAGCCTTTTGGCCGTCTCCGGTTCGGCGCCGCCCGAGAAACTCGGACGCATGCCTTTGCGGGTGTCGGCGGTCAGCGTGAATTGCGGCACGAGCAGGACTTCGCCGCCGACATCGGCGACGTTGCAGTTCATGCGCCCGGCCTGATCGGCAAAAATGCGATAACCGAGGATGCGTTCGACCATGCGCCGGCAGACCGCCTCGTCGTCTCGCGGCTCGATGGCGATGAACGCGAGCAGGCCGGGTTTGATTGAAGCGACGGTCTGCGCCTCGATTTTCACCGAGGCTTCGTTGACGCGCTGCAACAGGGCGATCATCTGAATCGCCGCGCCATTTCGTCGGTTGCAGAGACGAGGTGATGCACGATGCCGGTTTCACCGGCGGCGTGGCCGGCGTCGGCGACAACGTGCAGTTGCGCCTGCGGCCAGTGGCGGCGCAACGCGAAAGCCTGATCCGCCGGGCACACGATGTCGTAGCGTCCGTGGACAATCACGCCCGGGATGTCGCGCAGGCGATGTGCGTTGTCGAGCAGTTGGTTGTCGCGTAGGAAGACGTTGTTCACGAAGTAATGACACTCCAGGCGGGCGAGGCTCAGCGCCGTATGGGGTTCGTTAAAATGCGCCGCCGTTTTCTGATCGGGCAGCAGCGTCAGCAGTTGTCCTTCCCAGTTTGACCACGCGCGCGCGGCTTCGAGCCGTGTTGCAGGGTCGTCCGAGGTCAGGCGCCGGTAGTAAGCCGCCACCATATCGCTTCGCTCTTCGGGCGGGATCACTTGTTCAAAATCCCGCCACAGGTCGGGGAACAGCACGTTCGCGCCATCCTGGTAAAACCACTGGATGTCCTTGTCGCGGCAAAGGAATATCCCGCGCAACACCAGCGCAAGGCAGCGTTCGGGGTGGGTCTCTGCATAAGCCAGCGCCAAGGTTGAACCCCACGAGCCGCCGAACACCAGCCAGCGCTCAATGCCGCAATGCCGCCGCACAGTCTCGAGGTCGGCGATCAGGTGTCTGGTGGTGTTGTCGGTGAGTTCGGCGTGGGGCGTTGACCGTCCGCAACCGCGCTGGTCGAGCAGGATCACGCGGTAAGTCGCGGGATCAAAAAAACGCCGGTGCCAAGGCTCGCAGCCGGCGCCGGGGCCGCCGTGCAGAAACACCGCCGACACGCCGTCAGGCGTACCGCATTCTTCGACGTAGATCGAGTGAGTGTCGTCAACGTCGAGATGAAAATGAGTGCGGGCTTGTATCTCGGGATACAGCGTTTTCATTGTCAAAAGCAAGCCGTGCTCTTTTGGGAATTATACGGTGCAGGTGCATAATGCCGGGCAGGTCGTTGGCGGGCCGGTGATGAGGTGCGGGAGCGCATGAAGAAACAAGTCAAGCGATGCCGGCGTTGGGTTTTCAGTGTGCTGGGAGTGTCGCTGCTGCGGCTGGTGTCCAGGCGGGTTCCGCTGGCGTTAAATCAGGCGATCGGTTCAAAGCTGGCTGGCGTGATTTCCGCATTCAAGCGGCGGGCACAACGGGTGGCGCGGATTAATATCGCGATATGTTTTCCCGATATGGCCGAAGCTGAACGGCGCCGGATCACGCGCGACAGTTTCCGCGAGGTTGGCAAGCTGGCGTTTGAGGCGGGCTATTTGTGGCACGCCGGCGCGGCGCGCGTCCGCGCGCTGGTGACAGAGGTCGAGGGTGAGGCGATACGCCGACGCGCCGAAGCCCTCGGCGGCGTCGTTTATGCGACGCCGCATTTGGGCTGTTGGGAGTTGGCGGGGTTGTATGTTGCGCTTGAGCGCCCGCTTTACTGCCTGTATAAGCGGGCGCCTTTCGGTATGGTCGAGCGGTTTATCCGCAGCGGCAGGGAAGCCGGCGGACTCAAGCTGTGCTTGTCGGATGCAAATGGCGTCAGGCGACTGTTGCGCGCGCTTGGCAACGGCGAGAACGTCGGCATCCTGCCCGACCAGGTGCCGCCCGTCGGCTACGGGGTGCTTGCGCCGTTCTTCGGGCATCCGGCTTATACGATGACGTTGCTGTCGAAACTCGCCCGGCGCGCGCCCGTCGTATTTGTGCTTGCGGAGCGTCTGCCGCGCGGACGCGGCTACCGCGTGTACTTTGCCGAACCCGCGGCGGGCATTAATGACACCGACCCGGTGGTCGCGGCAACCGCGGCCAATGCGACGGTCGAAGGTCTCGTGCGCCGTTGTCCGCAACAGTACTTCTGGACGTACAAACGCTTTGACCGCAGCGGCGCCGAGGTTTATCACCGCCGGCACTGAGCACGCGGGTTCCGGCGCAACGGTTTCAGGGGCGGTTACTTGCGCCAGAAAGCGGGCGTGAACACGACCAGCAAGGTAAAGATCTCGAGCCGCCCGAGCAGCATCGAGATGCACAGCAGCCATTTGTCGTAATCGCCGAGCCCCGCGTAATTCATGCTGACCTGCCCGAGTCCCGGCCCCAGGTTGTTCAGCGTTGCCGCGACCGCCGAGAAGGCGGTGACTTCGTCGATACCTGACGCCAGCAGGAGCATGATCATCACCACGAATACGCCGACGTAGGCCGAGAAAAACCCCCACACCGCGTTCATAACCCGCAGTTCAACGGTCTTGCCGTTGATTTTGACCGGCACCTCGGCTCTGGGGTGTATCAGCGACAGCATCTCGCGCAGGCCTTGTTTGACCAGCAGCCAGAACCGGATGACCTTGATGCCGCCGCCGGTCGAACCGGCGCAGCCGCCGATGAAACTGGCCGAGATCAGGAGCACCGGCAGGAAGCCGGGCCACGCGCTGTAGTCGGTCGTGGTGAAGCCGCTGGTGGTGGCGATGGAGACCGCCTGAAAGATGCCGTGATGCAGGGCGCCGTCGGTATTCTGTGTCAGCAGGTAGATGACGGTGATCGCGAGAATGACGGCGATCAGCGACAGGTAAACCTTGAATTCGCTGTCGCTGCGGTAACTCTCGAGGGTGCGCCGGCGCAAGGCCGTGAAGTGAAGGGCGAAATTGGCGCCGGCGATCAGCATGAAAACCACCGCGACAGCGTTGATCGCCGCGTTGTCGAAATAGCCGATGCTCGCGTCGTGCGTCGAGAACCCGCCGATGGCGATTGTCGAGAACCCATGACAGATTGCATCGAATACCGACATTCCCGCAAAGTAGTAAGACACCGCGCACAGCACGGTCAGCAGAAAATACACGTACCATAGCGCTTTGGCGGTTTCGGTGATGCGCGGTGTCAGTTTGGTGTCCTTGATCGGGCCCGGGGTTTCCGTGCGGTACAGCTGTATGCCGCCGACGCCGAGTAGCGGCAGCACGGCGATGGCGAGCACGATGATGCCGAGTCCTCCCAGCCACTGCAGGATCTGGCGGTAAAACAAGATCGCGTGCGGCAGCGCGTCGAGTCCCGTCAGCACGGTTGCCCCCGTCGTGGTCAGCCCCGACACCGATTCAAACACCGCTTCAACGAGGCTGACGTCGGGGTGCTCGGCCAGATAGAACGGGAGCGCGCCGAACGCGCCGAGCCCGGTCCAGAACAGCACCGCCGCGAGAAACCCGTCGCGCAGGCGCAGCTCGCCGGTCAGCTTGCGCGTCGGCAGCCACAGTGCGAAGCCGGTGCCCAGCGTGATCGCGAAAGCGAGAGTGAACGGGCGCAGATTGCTTTCTTCGTATAGCAGGCCGACCGCCGCCGAGGCCAGCATCACCAGACTGAACATCATCAGCAGGATGCCGAGCACTCTTAGAACGAGCAGGTGCATCAGAAGAAAGTGGCGCTGACCTGAAACAGTGCCTCGACTTCTGGAATACGGCGTTTGTCGTTCAGGAACAGGATGATGTGGTCGTTGGGCTCGATGACGACGTCATGATGCGCCATGTACACTTTGTCGTTGCGCACAACGGCGCCAATGGTCACATTGGGGGGGACCCGAATGCGATTGAGCCTGCGGCCGACCAGGCGCGAAGTGTTGGCGTCGCCGTGGGCGACGCCTTCGATCGCCTCCGCCGCACCGCCGCGCAGCGAGTGCACGGTAACCACGTCGCCTTTGCGGATATAGCGCAGCAGCGCGCCGACCGAATCCTGTTGCGGCGAAATCGCGACGTCTATGCGATCGCTTTGGATCAGGTCCACATAGCTCGGGCGGTTGATCAGGGACATGACTTTGCGGGCGCCGAGATGTTTCGCAAGCATCGCCGATAAAATGTTGTCTTCATCGTCGCTGGTCAGTGCGCAGAACACGTCGGTGCAGTCCACGTTCTCTTCAATCAGTATCTCTTCACTCGAGGCGTCGCCGCGCAGCACGATTACGCCGTCGAGGCGTTCGGCGAGGTAACGCGCGCGCTGCTTGTCGCGTTCGATGATCTTGACCTTATAGTCGTCGGTGAGCAGTTCGGCGAGATGCATTCCGATGCGTCCCCCGCCGGCGATGAGTACGCGCAGGCAGGGTTCTTCGGCGTTGCGCAGGGCTGCGGCCATCGTGCGCACCTGTTCTTCGACCGCGAGAAAAAACACCTCGTCGCCGCTTTGCAGCTTGGTCGTGCCGCCGGGAATGATCATGCGGTTGTTGCGGTAAATGGCCGAGATGTGTATGTCAACGTCGGGTATCAATGTCGGGATGTCGCGTACCTGCTTGTCGATCAATTGCCCTCTGCGCTCTGCTTTTGCCGCGACCATCAGCAGGCGCCCATTGACGAATTCAACCACCTGTAATGAACCGGGGTACTTGATCAGGCGGTAGATATTCTTTGAGACCAGTTGCTCGGGGCTGATCAGAACGTCCACCGGCACCGCGTCTTTTTCAAACAACGCCGGGTTTTCAAGGTAGGCGGCCGAGTGGATCCGGGCGATTTTGGTCGGGATGTGGAACAGCGTATGCGCGACCCGGCAGGCGACCATGTTGACTTCGTCGTTTGGCGTCAGTGCGGCCAGCATATCGGCGTTCTCGGCGTCGGCGTGGTGCAGCACGTCGGGGTGCGAGGGGAAACCGGCGATGGTCCGCAGATCAGCCTGGTCGTGATAGACGCGCAGGAGTTCGGCTTTTTCGTCTATCAGCGTGATGTCGTTGGCTTCGTCGGCGAGAATTCGCGCGAGGGAGCCGCCGACACGACCGGCGCCGAGGATGATGATCTTCATCAGTGCTTATTGCCGTCGCGTAGATGAATGTCGAGTGAGCGCAATTTTCTGTACAGGTGAGTGCGTTCCATGCCGACTTTCGCCGCCAGCCGGCTGACGCTGCCGCCGACGAGTTCGAGTTGCCGCCTTAGATAAAACCGCTCAAACATTTCACGGGCTTCGCGTATGGGTTTGTTCAGGGCCTGTTCAAACCAGATGTCCGCGGTGTTTTGCCGGTCCCCCAGCCACGCCTCGACCTCCTGCAGGGAGATTTCGCCGTTTTCGTCGCTTTCGAGCAGGCACTGTACCAAGCGGTTCAGTTCGCTGAGATTGTCGGGCCAATTGTAGTGCAGCAGGCGATTCTGGGCGGCGATCGAGAAGCGTCGGTAGGGCAACTGTCGGTGCTGACACAAATAGTCGGTGCAGGCGTTGAGCAATTCGGGTATGTCTTTGGTGTGTTCTCTGAGCGGCGCGACCTTGACCGGCGCCGGAACCAGGCCGCTTTTCTGCACAAGGTCGCTGCCTTCGTGCAGGCTGGTGATGATCAGGCGAACGTCGGCGGATGACAGTTTGCCGCTGCGCAGGCATTGCACCAGCAGGTGCTGTTGCTGCGCCGTCATCTCGTGGATCTGCCGCACCAGCAAAGTGCCGCCTTGCGCCGCCGTCAATGCGGCGCTGAGCGCTGAGCTGTCGAGCGTTGCGCCCGCCAGCGTGATGAAGGGGTTGTCGGCGCGTGTGCTCAGGGAATGGACATATTCCGCAAACGTCGCTTTGCCGGCGCCGGTTTCACCGCTGATCATGACCGGGGTGTCGTTCTGTGCCAGTCGCTTCGCCTCCTCGCGCAATCGCCTTGCGTGCGGGCTGTCGCCGACCGGCTTCTGAACGGTGCGTGCCGTTGCGCCGTGCGTGCCGCGGCCCGCGAGCGCGGTCTGCACGCTCTGCAGCAGTTTCGCCGTGGTCAGGGGCTTTTCAATAAAGCCGCGCGCGCCGAGGCGGGTCGCCTCGACCGCGGTCTCCACCGTGCCGTGTCCCGACATGATCACGACGGGGGTGTTGCTCGGGGCGTCCTCCTGCCAGCTCTTAAGCAGGCTGATGCCGTCCTCGCCGGGCATCCAGATGTCGAGCAGCACCAGGTCCGGGCGGCGCGCGGAAAATTGCGCGCGCGCCGTTTGCGCGTTGTCCGCGACGGTGACCTTGAACCCCTCGTCTTCGAGGATGTCTTTGACCAGTGCGCAAATGTCGGGCTCGTCATCGACGACCAGGATCCGGTGGCGATTCATGCGGCGTCTCCTTCGATTGTTTTCACGCTTGCGCCTGCACTCAGATGTAACAGCGTCACGGTGACCGACGCGCCGCCACCCGCGAGGTTACTGACTTTGATTTTCCCGTTGTGCTCTTCGACAATTTTCTTGACGATGGCCAGTCCCAGACCGTTGCCTTTGGGCTTGGAAGACACGTAAGGCTCAAACAGCCGCTTCATAATATCTTCCTGAAAGCCCAGCCCGTTGTCCGTGACCTCGACATCTACGGCGGCGGGGGTCGTGTGGCGCACGCGCGTCGCGACGGTCACGCGGGCGTTGTCGTGTCCCTCCAGTGCTTCGGCGGCGTTTTTCAGCAGGTTGTGCAACAGTTGACGCAACCGCGCCTCGTCGCCCGCGACCGACGGGTTCTCCGCGGACAACTCGAGTTCGAGATGAAAAGACGGCGCGCCGGAGCGGTAAAGTTCGCACACTTCGCGCACCACTCGGTTGATTTCCAGCGGCGTCAATTCGGAAGGGAGATTTCGCGCGTATTGGCTGAATTCATTGACCATCGTTTTCATGGATTCAACTTGCTCGACGATCGTGCGCGTGCAGCGGTTCACGAAGTCGGCGTCGTCGGATTGCAAATTGTCCGCGAGTTTACTGCGCAGGCGTTCGGCGGCCAGTTGTATCGGCGTCAGCGGGTTCTTGATCTCGTGCGCCATGCGCCGTGCGACCTCTTCCCATGCGGTTTCCCGGTGCGCCTGCACCACCGCGGTGATGTCGTTGAAGACCACGACGTAACCGCCGTTCGACATGATCGCGCCGTGGCAGATCAGCGTCTTGTATTCTTCGCCGATCGGCAGGTTGAATTCCCGCTCCCATTCGGAGTCGCCGCTTTTGAGCAACGGCATCAGGTGCCCGCACAGATTGTTCAATGCGGGGTTGTCGGTTGCGCTGTTCAGCGGGCGATTGAGCAGCTTGCCGAACGGCACGCCGAGGATTTCTTCCGCGGCCTGATTGGCGGTCGTGAGTTTGAATTCGTTGTCGAGGCTGAGTACGCCCGACCAGATGCGTTCCAGCACCGTGTGCAGATGGGCGCGCTGGTCTTCGAGCAGGCGCTGGCTGTGTTCGTCGGCGTCGCGTGCCTGCGCCAGGCAGGTCGTCATCTCGTTGAATGCATCCACCAGTTGGCCGAGATCATCGCGCGGCGGCATATCAATCTGAACGCCGAGTTTGCCTTCGGCGACGTCGCGCGTGGCGTTTGTCAGCATCACGATCGGGCGCATCAGCCGTTTCGCGGAATAAAAGGCGATCCACACTGCGTACAGCACACTCGACAACAGCACCAGGGTCAGCACGATGATCAGCATCTGTTTCAGTGCGTCGCGGAGATAAAAAAGACGATCGTATTCGCGGTAGGTGCCTTGCACGCTGGCGGCGAGCGTGTTGACGCGCTCGGACACCGGGTACAGCACCTGGAACAGGCGCGTGCCTGTCACCGTTTCGGTTTGGGCGAGCGGGAACACCAGCCGCGCGAACAAGCCGCTGTTCTCAATCGGGTCGATGCCCAGATAGGGGCGTCCCTGCGAGGTTTCCGACAGCGCCTCGGCGGGCGGCAGCTCGGGCAGCGGGCTCGCCTCGTCGGTTCCGACCGAAGCGATGACGTTTTGGTTTTCGCCGAGCAGCATCATCTCGCTCGCGCCGCTTTGCTCGAGTAGTGACGACAAGACGTAGGACGCGAGTTCGTCCGGCGTGTTATTCAATTCGGCAACCATCGGTTCCGCCAATCTGCGGTACTGTTCGAGTTGCGTGTCGAGCGAATGTCGGCTCAGATCGAGCGCGTCGTCCAGGGCGGTTTCAATCTTGACGTTGAACCACGAATCCACGCCCTCTTCAATCAGCCACGACGAAAACATATAGAGCACCGCCGCCGGGATCAGCGTCAGGAGCACGAATAAAAAAGTCAGTTTGGAGGTCAGGCGAGAACCGGGTTGCTTGCGTGACAGTTTGCGGATCAGGGCGATCATGTTGCCGGCGATCAGCACGCTGAAGACCGTCAGCAGCAGGATGTTGAAACCGAACAGCAGGTGGCGATAACGGTCGAACATTGCCGAGTCGTTGACCAGCCCAGCCAGCAGCGCCAGCGACGTTGCCAGCAGCACGCTCAGGATGATGATCAGCAGCGCGGTTCCGGAACGCGGCGTGCTCACGGGCGGCGGCTCATTTCAAAGGCCACGCGTACCAGTCCGAGGACAGGCGCCAGGCGCGGGAGAAGACTCTTTTCAGGCGCAGAGGAAGCGGCAATTCCTGAGGCCTCAGCTTGATTCGCAGGCGCACCTGCGTGTCCGGCGACGGGTTGATGACCACTTTGCTCACGAGCGGAATTTTCCGGTAACGCCCGAGGTAGGACAATGCACTTGTTATGGAAGTGAAACTTTTTCGTCTCTTCATCGTCAGGTCATCGACGACGTACTTTTTTGTCAGCGCGTGAAAGCTGAGGCGGCGGATGATCTCGACGTTGACTGACGACTTGTCCGGCAGCCATTTGCGCTTTTTGACGATTTTCACGTTGGTGGCGAAGAACAGATCCACGCCTTTGTCGAGAGCGGTCTGTACGCTCTCGGGCAACCGTATTGTCGCGTTGGCCTTGAGGTGGATCGTGCCGTCGTCGAGCGAGGTGTCGGCGGCGGTGACTTCAATGGCGCCGGCGTGGAGCGGGTTGCAGACCGGCGCCGTCAATATCAGGCAGCACAGCAGTTCGCGGCGTGAAAATTTACAAATTCGCAGGTGCCTGATCACATTCCGCTCCTTAACATAAGGCATCGACTTTGGTGTTTCGTCACCGGCGCTTTGCACATTATAGCAAAGGGGTGCGTTCGCCCGGTTTTGTTCGGCGTGTTTCACTTAATCGAAAACACTTCCATCTACATCGTGGCCGTTTAAAAAATCGCGTGCGCGCATGATGGTTTTTCCCGGCGCCTGAAGTTTTTTGATCACGAGCGCGTCTTGTCCGCAGTGTACGAGCAGGTGCTTGCCGTCGTCGGCGATGCACCCCGGCTGTTCCGCCCGCGCCGGGCGCGTGTCGCTTTCCCAGATGCGCAGAGTCAATTTGTCCGGGTGCGTTTTCAAGCTTGCCTGCGCGACCGGCCAGGGGTTCAGCGCGCGCACTTTGCGTTCAATTTCAGCGGCGGGGCGGCGCCAGTCGATGTGCGCCTCGCTCTTGTGCAGTTTATGCGCGTAGCACACGCCGTCTTCCGCCTGTGGCTTGGCGGCGGCGATCAGGCGGTCGGCGTCTTTCAGGAACAGGCTGAGCAGTTGCGCGCCGAGTTGCGCGAGTTTGTCGCCGAGCGTCGCAGCCGTATCGTGTGCCGCGATCCGGCAGTTGCGTTGGGCGATGACCGGGCCGGTATCCAGCGCAGGGGACAATTTCATCAGGCTGACGCCGGTGACCTCGTCGCCGGCTTCAATCGCGCGTGCAACCGGCGCCGCGCCGCGCCAGCGTGGCAGCAACGACGCGTGCAGATTTACGCAGCCGAGACGTGGGATGCCAAGCATCGCTTCCGGCAGGATCAGGCCGTAAGCGACGACGACCGCGAGGTCGGGGCGCAGACCGGCGAGTGCATCGCAGGTGTCCGCATCCCAGGCGTCGAGCTGTTTGAGCGGGAGGCCGTGCGCCAGCGCCGCCGCTTTGACCGGGCTTTGGCGCAGTTGCCGCCCGCGTCCCGCTTTGCGGTCGGGTTTGGTATAGACGGCGACGACGTCGCCAGCGTCGAGCAGAGTTTCTAGAGGCGCGAGCGCGGCGGGTGAGGTGCCCAGAAATACGATGCGCATGGTGTTTGCTCCAGCCTGCCGTGCAACGCCGCAAGCTCCGCGACGTGCGGCTGCGTGTGCCGGGGTGTGGCTACGCCGCCCGATGCGCTGCTTTTTTCTGTTGCTTCTTGATCTGGGCGAGCAGGCGCTGGCGTTTGAGTGGCGACAGGTAGTCGATGAACAGCCTGCCTCGCAGGTGGTCTATTTCGTGTTGCACGCAGTCTGCAAGCAAGCCGTCGGCTTCAAATTCGAGCGCCTGTCCGTCGCGGTCGAGCGCCGCGACTTTGACGCGCGCCGCGCGCTTGACCGTCGCGTAAAATTCGGGAACCGACAGGCAGCCTTCCTGATTTTCCACCTCGCCTTCGCGTTCGATGATTCTCGGGTTGATCAGGCATATCGGGTGATCGCGTTCCTCGGACACGTCCATCACGACGATTGCCTGATGAATGTCAACCTGTGTTGCCGCAAGCCCTACGCCCGCCGACGCATACATTGTCGTCAGCATTTTATCGGCGACGTCGCGGATCTCGTCGGTAACTTCCGTGACCGGCCGGGCTTTCTTGCGCAGGCGCGGGTCGGGGAAGCGCAGGATGGTGAACGGCGCCGTCGGGGGCTGTTTTTGCAGCCGCTCACGCACTTTGACTAATCGGGCGTAGTTGATTTCCGTATAGTCGCCTGTCGTCGCCATGTTTCGCCTCTGCGCGTGGTTGCGTCCGCCACCTTATTATAGGGGCACTTATTATAAAGGCATTGAACCTGAATGATGAAAGATACCGAGCATTGGCTGGCGTTACACCACGCGCCGGGTCTTACAGATGCCGCGGCGCGCGCGCTGATCGGGCAGTGCGGCGATGCACGCACTGTGTGCACTCTGGGGTCTGCCGAGTTGCGCAAGCTGGGCGTGGGCACCGAGGCGGCGCGTTTCCTGCGCGCCCCCGGCGGCGACCGCTTTGAGCAGGATCTGCGCTGGCTTGAACGCGACGAGTGCACGTTGGTCGGTTGGGGGGGTGCGCATTATCCGCGGCTGTTGCGCGCGATCAAGGATGCGCCGCTGCTGCTGTTCGCGATGGGCGACGTTGTATTGCTCGACGAGCCGCAGATTGCGATTGTCGGCACGCGCCGCCCGACGCCCGGCGGGCTTGAGAATGCGCGCCGCTTTGCGGGTTCGCTCGCGCGCTCCGGCCTGCTCGTCGTCAGCGGTCTCGCCGCCGGTATTGACGCCGCGGCCCACGAGGCGGCGCTGAGCGCGTCGGTGCCGACGGTCGCCGTGATCGGCACCGGCCTCGACGTCGTTTATCCGGCGAAGCATAAAGCGCTCGCGCACCGCATTGTCGAACACGGCGTTGTCGTGTCTGAGTTTTCCTGCGGCACGCCGCCGCACGCCGCCAACTTTCCGCGACGCAACCGCTTGATGAGCGGCCTGTCGCTTGGCGTGCTGGTGGTTGAAGCGGCCGAGAGAAGCGGGGCGTTGATTACCGCGCGGTTTGCAGGCGAGCAGGGGCGCGAGGTGTTTGCGGTGCCGGGTGCGATCAGAAACCCGGTCGCTTGCGGTTGCCACCGCCTGATCCAGCAGGGCGCAAAGCTGGCGCAGTCGGCCGAGGACGTGCTGATCGAACTGGCGCCGCTGGTCGAGTTGAACCCGCAGCCCGGTGTCGGCGCGGTGCCGCCCGAAAGCGCCGCCGCCCCGACAGTGCACTCCGACGGCCTTGCCGCAGAACACCGACGCCTGATCGAGAGCATGGGGTACGATGAACCGCTGAGCGTGGATGCACTGGTGGAGCGCAGCGAATTGACCGCGGCGGAAGTTTCATCCATGCTTTTAATCATGGAACTCGAAGGCCACGTGTCTTGCGAAAATCATTTATACACGCGCATCAAGTAATCGTCCTGGTAGAGCAATGAACCTCGTCATCGTCGAATCCCCGGCAAAATCCAAGACCATCAGGAAATATCTGGGCAAGGATTTTGAGGTGATGGCGTCCTACGGCCATATCCGGGATCTGATTCCCAAGACCGGCGCGGTTGATCCCGACGACGGTTTCCGAATGCAGTACGAATTGATTAAAAAAAGTGCGCAGCAGGTGAGTAAAATTCTCTCTGCATTCAGGAAAGCCGACAACCTGTATCTCGCAACTGACCCCGACCGCGAGGGCGAAGCGATCTCGTGGCACCTGCGCGAGATTCTGAAAGAGAAAGGGCTGCTCGACGGCAAAGGGGTGTATCGCGTCGTTTTCTACGAGATCACCCGGCACGCGGTGCGCGAGGCGTTTGCCAACCCGCGCGATCTGGCGGGCGACCTGATCAACGCCCAGCAGGCGCGGCGCGCTCTCGATTACTTGGTGGGTTTTAACCTGTCGCCGTTGCTGTGGCGCAAGATGCAGGGGGGCCTGTCTGCGGGGCGAGTGCAAAGCCCGGCGTTGCGCATGATCGTCGAGCGTGAACTGGAGATCGAGGCGTTCAAGCCGCGCGAGTACTGGACGATCTCGGCCTTGCTTGACAAGGACGGCGAGGAATTTGCAGCTCGTCTGTATGCGATGGGCGGTAGGAAACTCGGGCAGTTTGACGTCGCCGACGAAAAAACCGCAACGGCGGCGCGCGACGGCATTCGCGAAGCGGCGAGGGACGGCGTCATTGTCGCCAAGGTCGAGAAGAAACAACGCAGACGCAACCCGGCGCCGCCTTTCATCACTTCGACCCTGCAACAGGACGCGGCGCGCAAGTTGGGGTTTTCCGCGAGCAGAACCATGCGCGTCGCCCAGCAGCTGTACGAAGGCATGGATCTCGGGTCGGGTGCGGTCGGACTGATCACTTATATGCGCACCGACTCGGTGACGCTTGCCGCTGACGCCGTGCGGGAGATACGTGAGCATATCGCCAAGGCTTATGGCGCCGATCGTGTCCCGGAGAAGCCGCGTGTGTACAAGAGCAAGTCGAAAAACGCTCAGGAAGCGCACGAGGCGATCCGTCCGACTTCGGCGGCGCGTACGCCCGGGCAAGTGAAGTCGGCACTCAAACAGGATCAGTTCCGCCTGTACGAATTGATCTGGAAGCGCGCGGTCGCGTGCCAGATGATCCACGCGACGCTTGACACGGTCACCGCCGACATGACTTGCGGCGATTATGTGCTGCGCGCCACCGGTTCGACCGTGCGCGAACCGGGCTTCATGCTGGTTTATATCGAAAGCACGGAGGAGAATGCCAGACCGAAAACCGGCGCCGATGGCAGTACGGGTGACAAGGACGAGCGCAAGTTGCCGCCGCTGGCTGAGAACGACTGCGTCATGCTGAAGCAGGTCGATGCCGGCCAGCACTTTACCGAGCCGCCGCCGCGCTACAGCGAGGCGAGCCTGGTGAAGGCGCTTGAGGAGTACGGCATCGGCCGCCCCTCGACCTACGCCTCGATCATTGCAACGCTGCAAAACCGCGACTATGCGGTCATCGAGAAAAAACGGTTTCATCCGACTGACATTGGCCGTGCCGTGAATCGGTTTTTGACCGAGCATTTCAAACGCTACGTTGATTACGACTTTACCGCGCACTTTGAAGACGAACTCGACGAGATCGCGCGCGGCGAGCGCGACTGGGTGTTGGTCATGGAGGAGTTCTGGCGTCCGTTCAAGACGCTGGTCGAGGACAAGGACAAGAACATCAGCCGCGCCGACACGTTGCAGACGCGCGAGATCGGCACCGATCCCGACAGCGGCAAGCCGGTCAGTGTGCGCCTCGGCCGCTACGGCCCGTTTGCCCAGATCGGCACGCGTGAGGACGAGGAAAAGCCCAGGTTCGCAAGCCTCAGGTCCGGGCAGAAGATCGACACCATCACTCTCGAGGAGGTGCTGAAGTTGTTCGAGTTGCCGCGCGACCTCGGCAAGACGCCCGAAGGCGAGCCGTTACGGGCGAACATCGGCCGCTTCGGGCCGTACATCAAGTACGGCGCCAAGTTTGCATCGCTGAAAGAAGACGACCCTCACACGATCACGCGCGAGCGCGCGCTTGAAGTGGTCGCCGCAAAGAAGCAGGCCGATGCGGAAAAGATTATCCGTGTGTTTGACGATGAGGGCATTCAGGTGCTGAAAGGACGTTACGGCCCGTACGTGACAGACGGCAGTAAGAATGCGCGGGTACCCAAGGAGCAGGACCCCACCGGACTGACGCTCGACGATTGCCGGCAACTGATCGAAGTCGCGTCCGACAAGAAACGTTGCCGCGGCGCAGCGAAGAAGGGGGACGGCAAGGCAGCGGCGCCGAAGAAGAAGGCTGCAAAAAAGAAGGTTGCGAAAAAGAAAACCCCGAGGGCGGCCGGGAAGGCAGAGCCATCACCTGCCCCCGCGCCCGACAAACCATCATGAACGCCTCCGCCGAGGACGCCGTCGCCGCGGTGCGGGTGGGCGGTGTCGTCGCCTGTCCAACCGAGGCTGTGTTCGGGCTGAGCTGTGACCCGATGAACGAGAAAGCGGTCGCGCGCGTGTTGGCGCTCAAACGTCGTTCTCCGGATAAGGGGTTGATACTGATTGCCTCGGACTTCTCGCAGCTCAGGCGCTTTTGCGGTGCGCTTGACGAGGCGCGGTGGCGTGAAGTGCGCGCGACCTGGCCGGGACCTCACACCTGGTTGATGCCCACGAGCGCGACGTGCCCGGTGCAGGTGCGCGGTGCACATACGACTGTGGCGGTGCGTGTGACCGCGCATCCGATTGCGGCGCAACTGTGTAGCCTGTGCGGCGGCGCGCTGGTTTCGACGAGCGCCAACCTCAGCGGCAGTGCGGCGGCGTGCAGCGCACAGGAAGTGGTCGCCGTGTTCGGCGATGCGGTTGATGTAGTCGTTGCCGGTGAAACCGGCGGCGATGAGTCGGTGACGCCGATCCGGGATGCGGTCACCGGCCGGTCGGTCAGGTAATGCGGTTGTGCCTTTCTACATTCATCGTGCCGGGCAACCGACGCGGCCGCGAACTCGCCTTGCGTCGTTGGTTCTGCTGCAAAGGGGATGATCTGCCTTACGGGTTGTTGTAAATGCGCCCGGAATTTGTCATAGCATTTTTTGCCAGCCGAGCATGAACCGGTAATCGGTTTCAAGCTGCGGGCCGTCGAGATCCTGATAAACCGGCCAGCCGAACTCCCCGGTAATCCGATGTCTGTGGAATACCCCGTTAAATCCCAGCAGCGCATCGACGCGCCGCCCGCCACGCAGATCAGAACGGGCGGTCGGCACCATCATGGGGTTCAGGTCTTTGTCCCGTCCGCGAGCGTTCCCCCAGAATTTGCCGTCAAGCCGAAAAGAAGCACTGAGACGGGGGCTTAAATTCCTTGCCGCCCACGTGGTCGCCGTGTATTCATGCCCCAGGCGATAACCTTCGTCGTTTTTTCCGAACCGAAGCATCGTTTTTGCCTGCGCACCCCAAGACCAGGCATCCAATAACCGGGTGTAAGTAATGCCCAAAATGAGGTCAACCGTGCCGGAACCCAACTGCATCGGATACGGCAGTTTGATATTGCCGGCCGGGGTATTGTCTTTCTTGTCGGTTTTCCCCGTTGGCAAACTGATCCCCATGTTCAATGACACTTGACGCTGCGCCCGGTGGTGTGAGCCCATCCCGGAATCGTACAATTTATATAAACCGACGAGTTTTATATCGCCCACCCCCGAACTTCTTGTCTTGAAACTCACGCCTTTCCGGTTGACCAATTTCATTGACTTGTTCACATACGGCATCATTGCCATCAGCGTCAGATCGTTATTCACGCCGTACATAAAACCGAACATGTGCATTTCCATGCGCATATCGAGAGGTGACACTATAAAATCCTGAAGCACTTCAGCAGTTGAAACACCGCCGGTGCCGTCGCGGTTGCCATCCATCTCCATGCGGTCGTAACGATAAGACAGCATCAATTTGCCTGATTTATGCGCGTGATCGCCCATCACACCGATGGGGGCGTGCTCATCCGGCAACATGCCTGCCTGTGCGCCGGAAAATACACCGGCGGCCAGTACGGCAAGCGACAGGCGTTTTGTGCAAACGCACAGGTCAGGTTTCAGCAATTTTTATCCTTGTCGGCGAGGGGGTCGCGACACACAATGTACAATGTATAATGACTGAAATTGAGCGCGGCCAACGCAAAGTGCATGTGATGAACATGAATCCGGCTTTGCCAGAATGATTCCATGTCTATGGTCGTTTGTCAATTTGCTGTTCGGATAAATAAGGACTGTTTTTCGATGAGTAAAACCCGGGAGTACATAAGGAGGTTTCTCGTCAGTTGGCTGGTGATATTTGTGACCGGTTTTGATAATCGGGTGGTGCGGCCTGTTTCAAGGGCGGCTCTTAATAAACGTAAAGAGCGTAAAAATACGCCGGTTTCTGTAGCCGAATCGCCTATGTCGTCTGACGGCGCGGTTAAGAGGCGGGAGGAGTATCTGGTGCAGTGCGAAGACACACTAATTAATTTTGATCTGTGCAGACCAACCGGTAAAGATGGTCTGTTTTTTGAAGAAGGTTTTATGCGTATAGGAGACAGGATCAGCCCAGCTCGGGAAAATGGTTGGCCGGATCTGGATTATTGGGATCCTGATAAATGGCCGCGGACAAAAACCCCGGCGCCCGCCGCCGCCGAGTTTGCTCCCGGGAAAAGAGTCTTGTTTGGCGACCCTATGCTCAGCTTGCCAAACCCCGCCCTCCTATTGCGTGAGCTTGCTTATCATTTGCAACTTTTTCCGATTCTCGATGTACGCGTTAGCGACGCTCTACTGCTTATACCCGGCGCCAGAGTTAATAAGGAAGTGAATATATTGGTAGCACGGTTGTTTGACGTGGAATATGCTGGAGATATGCGCGGTACATTTTTGTTCAAAGCGGTTTTTGTCAGACGCAGAGGCCCGATGTCTTCCAAATGGCGGTGGCACAGTGCAATGCCAAAATTTTTTACATGGACCGGCAGGGGACCCAATGCTTTCCCAATAGAGCTGGCGAAGTGGCTGAGTGGCGATGCGGCGGAGTTGACGCGCTGGCATTTGCTGACGGCTTTTGGTATCGAGTCCAGGCGTCGTTGTAACGGTGTCGGCAGGATCACGCTGGTGTCTCGCCGTCATCACAAGCCACGTCCTCCACGTACAGCGGTTACAGTTAGAAAGATCAGCAATGAAGATGAGATTGTTGCGGCTTTGCGCAGGAACTTTCCTGATGCCGAAGTAAAGAAATATATTTTGGAAGACTTGCCGATGAAGGAACAATTACGCTTGATCCATGGGACGGATATATTGATAGGAATGCATGGCGGGGCACTTGGTTTCTCCATGATACTTCCTGAAAATGCCGGGATGTTGGAATTGTTTCCGGCGCACTTTCTCCTGCCCCATTATTTCCACACCTTTTATCCTGTGGTGGTCAATAACGGCGGTCATTATCGGCGCTGGATCAACTTGAATCCGCGGCGTGAGTTTTTGACCGAAGGGGCGCGAAAACCGTCTAGTAAAGGTAAAGGCCTGAAGCTCATCCACCGAAGAGATTTTACCGAAGTGCCGTCGCAGACGGTGGTGCGAAAAGTCAAAGCGTTACAGCGGCGGATACATGCAACAGCGGATCGTTAGAGTCTATGTGTTCAGATGTGGAAGGAACGACGGAAGAGATCTATTGAGTGGTCCTGAATAACGCGAACCGGCGCAATGCGGCTAAATGATCAGGTGCTCGGTTAACCTGGAAAAGTCAGGTGATGCGATATTGACAGGAATCATTTTTTCCGTCACTTTCGGTTCGTGCTGACGGATAAAGGTCTCGATTGAACTTTCCATGCCTGGCTTGTACAAAAAAATGACAACCGGCATGGTTTCCGCCGTTGTGTACGTTTCCACTAGGCTCCAAACCAGGTTATGTTGAATTGGAAACCCGACGATTATGAGGTCGGTCTCGATACACGCACGAATTAGCTTGAACAGCCCGGCCGGTTTTTCTCCGATAGAACAGGTGCTATTGGGTATGTTCTTCAAAATCTTGAACTCCCGCTGATAACGTCGCCTGTTTTGATGCAGGAGTTTTATTTCCCCCGGGCTAAGACGACGTACAGTGTTATTGTTGGAGTAGATATCCATAAGTGATCGGTCAAACCCGTCTGAAAAAAACTTCACGCCGAATTTTTGATCGCCGTAATGCGAAATTAAACTTTGCGTGAACCTGTAAAAATCCGGGATTGTCAGGGAATAGAATTCACTTTCGTCGTGATGTTCTCTCCAGCCGTGATGACCGTCCGTCTTGGGCTGGGACGAGGCCACCGCATAATGGAGCCAGGTGCCCCACGGTGTTTTTATGGGGACTCTGTCGCCCAGCCTGATATGCACCAATGTCCTTAGACTGCATTCAGGAAATCCTGACTTTCTGGGACGACCACCCCCATGTTGAAAATAGATTGTCCGAAAATCGAGGTTGTCTATGGAATCAGGGATGAGCCTGATCACTTCATCAAGATTGTTTGAGGGATAAACCCACGAAAAGTTAAGTAGTAAAGGGCGGCCGGGTTCCTTGCTTTCAGAGGCAATTTTTAAAATTTGGCGTTGCAATTCCTCAAGGCCGGAGATGTTGTTTTCTTTGAGAAAGGCGTCGGACAATGCCAAATTGACTTTCTTGAATTCTTTATAAAGGTCGTTTTCGGCCTGTGGGGTTTTTCCGAGGAAAAATTGATTCAGTCCTATAAAATCAAATGCATCGCGGTAATAGTAACGATTGATCAAACTGTTGAAAATAAATATCAGTCTTTTCCACCGGCTCATGGGCTTATGCGGATTCTGATATACATATACGGTAGAACTTCTGGGGGTTGTCTGCCGTATATGAAAATAGGCGTATCCAAGGGACAACCCGAGTTTTCGTATGGCCCTCAAGTTTTTCAAGTAGGTCCCGAACCCCCTGCACTGGTGAGCCGGGATCACTGCGAAATACACTTCGCTTTCAAACCTGCCTTGTGAGGCGCCCATCAAGATATTTCCGGTTCTCCGGGTAAGACTTGGATATCGAACAGGGTGGCTTTCCTGTGCACAACCTGCCGCGCCGGGACAACGGAATTCTCTCCTGCCCCGCTATCTCCCAAGAGGGGAATGCTCATGTTCTGCTGCGCCGGCGCGGTTGCGGCGACGATATCCATCCCCCTGCCGCTCAAAGATGGAACCTGCTGCGGCGCGGCTGAACCCGGCGGCGCAGCCGCTACAGCCAGCCCAGCTCCTTCATCGCCCAGGGCGCGTTCCACACCTTGACCATTTTGATGATCTTGTTGTCCTCGTTCATGGTCAGAATATAAACGTAGTCCGTGTGCGTTTCCTTTTGAGTTGGGGGCACCGGTCCGCCCTCTCCGGTATGTTTCGCGTGATAGGTGGCAAAGAACACAGCCGTTCTGGTTTTCTCGTCATAACTTGAGGTATGTAGATCATAGGTTGCGCCGGGGACCGTATTGGTGGCAAAAGCCGCCATCCACTCGCAGTAGTCTTTCAGGGTATGAATATCGGCCAGAGGCTCACATTGCGCGGAGAATGCAGCATCTTCGGTTGCGTATTGCCTGCAACCGGCCCAACCTCCCGGCACGTCGCAAGCCTCGAAAAATTTTTTGGCGTTCTCAAAAGCGGTCATGGTTTTTCCTTTTGATTAAACAAATCGGCGGCGTATTTCTGCCGTCGCCTGAGTGATTATAAAGGCATCCCGTTCTCATGGGGTTACAATGGGCTTGAATGTGGCCGGATTTCCTGCGAAAAGTAAAGTTAAGTCATACTTAAATGGCACATAGATGAGGGCACCTATGAATGCAGCGCGGGACAGCGCACAGGTTGCGGCGTACTTCACCGGCCTGCAGGAGCGCCTGTGCCGGGAGTTCGAGCGTCTCGACGGCGGCGCGCGCTTTGCCGAAGACCCGTGGGAGCAGCCGAACGGCGGCGGGCGCAGTTGCGTTCTCGCCCGCGGGAAGACCTTTGAAAAGGCCGGCGTAAACTATTCTCGCGTACAGGGCGACCATCTCCCGCCCGCCGCGACGGCGGCGCGGCCTGAACTCGCGGGCAGGTGGTTTGAGGCGATGGGTGTGTCGGTCGTCGTGCATCCGTTGAACCCTTACGTGCCGACCGCGCATTGCAACGTGCGTTTTTTTCTGTCGCACAACGCCGCCGCTCCGGTGTGGTGGTTCGGCGGCGGTTACGACCTGACACCCTGTTATCCGTTCCGTGAAGACGCGGTGGCGTGGCACCGTGCTGCACGTGCCGCGTGTACGCCGTTCGGCGACGACGTGTATTCGCGCTTCAAGCGCTGGTGCGACGAGTATTTTTTTATCAGGCACCGCAACGAGACGCGCGGCGTCGGCGGCTTGTTTTTTGACGACCTCGACGAATGGGGTTTTGCGCGCTCGTTTGAATTCGTGCAGGGCGTCGGAGACAGCTTTCTGCCGGCTTATTCGGCGATCGTCGAGAAGCACCGCGCGACGCCCTACGGCGAACGTGAAAAGCGCTTTCAGCTTTATCGGCGCGGGCGTTACGTCGAGTTCAATCTGGTCTATGACCGCGGCACTTTATTCGGTTTGCAGTCGCAGGGGCGTGCAGAATCCATTCTGATGTCGCTGCCGCCGCGGGTTGAATGGCATTACGGCTGGACGCCCGAACCGGGCAGTCGCGAGGAAGACTTATACTTGCATTACCTGAAGCCGCAGGCGTGGCTTGACGGATCATAGTTAAGAACGTGGCAAGAGCATACCCTCACACCCGCATGCGCCGCATGCGCTGCGACGATTTCAGCCGTCGGCTGATGCGCGAGCATCGCCTGAGCAGCGACGACCTGATCTACCCGTTGTTCGTCGCGGAAGGCGACAACGCGCGCGCGCCGGTCGCCGCGATGCCGGGCGTCGAGCGGCTCGGCATCGACCTGCTCGTCGCCGAGGCCGAAGCCGCGTATGCGCTGGGCATTCCCGCGGTGGCGTTGTTTCCGGTCATCGCCGCCGAGCACAAAAGCGCCACTGCCGACAACGCGCATGACGCGCAAGGTCTGGTACAGCGCGCCGTGCGCGCACTCAAGCGGCGCCTGCCCGAACTCGGCGTGATCACCGACGTGGCGCTCGATCTCTACACTTCGCACGGGCAGGACGGGCTGATCGACGACGACGGGTGCGTCGTCAACGACGCAACGATCGAGGTGCTGGTGAAGCAGGCGCTGTCTCACGCCGAGGCCGGCGCCGACATCGTTGCGCCGTCCGACATGATGGACGGGCGGGTCGGCGCCGTTCGCCACGCGTTTGAGCAACACGGTTATCACAACACGCGTATTCTCGCTTATGCGGCGAAATACGCATCGAGCTATTACGGGCCGTTCCGCGACGCGGTCGGTTCAGGCGCGGCGCTCGGCGGGGCCGGCAAGGAGACTTATCAGATGGACCCGGCAAACAGCGACGAAGCGCTCGCCGAAGTGGCGCTCGACCTCGACGAAGGCGCCGACGTCGTGATGGTGAAGCCCGCACTGCCCTGTCTTGATGTCGTGCGCCGGGTTCGGGAACGTTTCGGTGTGCCGGTGTTTGCCTATCAGGTCAGCGGGGAATACGCGATGCTCAAGGCGGCGGCCGACAACGGCTGTCTCGACGAAAAAGCGTGCGTGCTCGAGGCATTGATCGCGATCAAGCGCGCCGGCGCCGGCGCCATTGTGACTTACTACGCGCGCGCCGTCGCCGCCTGGTTGCGGGCGTAAACTCATGCCCGACCGCCAAGCGCTGATCGGCAATCCGGTGACGCATAGCGTTTCCCCGCGAATCCACGCTTTGTTTGCGCAACAAACGGGTGAAGACGTCGCTTATGAATTGATTCTCGCGCCGCGCGCCGGTTTCACCGCCGCCGCCCGGGTGCGGGCGTAAACCCATGCCTGACCGTTACGCGCTGATCGGCAATCCGGTGGCGCATAGCGTTTCCCCGCGCATCCACGCTTTGTTTGCGCAACAAACGGGTGAAGACGTCGCTTATGAATTGATTCTCGCGCCGCGCGCCGGTTTCACCGCCGCCGCCCGGGTGCGGGCGTAAATCCATGCCTGACCGTTACGCGCTGATCGGCAATCCGGTGGCGCATAGTGTTTCCCCGCGCATCCACGCTTTGTTTGCGCAACAAACGGGTGAAGACGTCGCTTATGAATTGATTCTCGCGCCGCACGCCGGTTTCGCCGCCGCTGTCGCCACCTTTGCCGATAGTGGCGGCAAAGGCATGAACGTCACGCTGCCGTTCAAGGGCGAGGCCTGCCGCATCGCTGACGAACTCGGTACGCAGGTGGCGGTGGCCGAAGCCGCCAACACGCTGGTGTTCCGTGCCGACGGCACGATCTACGCCGACAACACCGACGGCACCGGTTTGCTCGATGATTTGCAGCGGCTCAACTGCATGGTCGAGGGGCGATCATTGTTGGTCGTCGGCGCCGGCGGCGCGTGTCACGGCATCGTGCCCGCGTTGCTCGAAGCGCGCCCGCGCGGGCTGGTCATCGCCAACCGTACGCCCCGTCGTGCGCGGACGCTCGCCGAACGTTTCGCCGCACTCGGCCCGGTCGCCGCGTGTGCGTTTGATGAACTCGGGAAGCGGCGGTTCGACGGCGTGATCAATGCGACTTCGGCGAGCCTCAGCGACACCGTGCCCGACCTGCCCGACACTCTCGCCGACGGTCTTGACTGGGGCTATGACCTCGCGTACGCAAACAACGCGACGCCGTTCATGCGCTGGCTTGCGAAACGTGGCGTCGCCGCGGTTCACGACGGCACCGGTATGCTCGTCGCGCAGGCGGCTGCGTCGTTTTATCTGTGGCGAAAGGTAAAGCCGAAGGTGGGGGAGGCGCTGGCGGCGTTGCGTGGCTGATGATGAGCGGGCCCGCGGCTTGACTGGCGCGTTCTTTACCTTATGCGCGAGACGCGGATGTCTTTTGAGATGTTGCGTATCTTGCGCATGATGTCCGCGAGGTGGCTGCGGTTTCTAACGCTGAGGGTGAACGTCAGCAGCGCCATCACGCCGGGGCGTTCCTCGACCGAGATGTTTTCAATGTTTGATCCCATCTGTGCGATTTTGTCCGCGATCACGGCCAGCATTCCGCGGCGGTGCTGGATCACCGTTCGGATCGCCGCCGAGTATTCCATGCCCGGCGCTTCCTCTTTCGCCCATTGCAACAGGATGCTGTTATCGCTGTTGATGCGTTCCGCGATGTTGCGGCATGAACTGCGGTGTACGACCAGGCCCTTGCCCGGGTTCAGCAGGCCGATAATTGGGTCGCGCGGGATCGGATGGCAGCATTTGGCGTACGCGACGACGATGCCTTCGGTGCCGGTGATCGTGAGCGGCCGGTCGGCGGCGGTGTTTGCACTGCCCGGATCGAGCAGGCGCCGCGCGATCAGTGTTGACATCTGATTGCCCAGACCGATCTCCCTGAACAACTCTTCCCGCTGTTTTAATTTGAATTGCTGCAACAGCACCGACCATTGTTGTGCATTAATCCTGCCTAATTCGCTGCCGTAGTTCTTGAGCGCGTCGTGAAGCAGGCGCTTGCCGAGCTTGATCGCGGCTTTTTCACTCGTGTTCTTTAAGTGGCTGCGGATTGCGGCGCGCGCTTTGGCGGTGACCGCGAACCCCAACCACAACGGCGTCGGATGTGCATTCTTGTCGGTGACGATCTCGACAGTCTGTCCGTTCTCAAGTTCGGTGCTCAGGGCGCTGAGACGCTTGTCGATCAGCGCCTTCGCGCACGACAGGCCGAGGTCGGTGTGCACCGCGAATGCAAAGTCGAGCCCGGTTGCGCCTCTCGGCAGGTTCATGATATCGCCCTGCGGCGTGAACACGTACACCTCATCCGGGAACAGATCCATCTTGACGTTCTCGAGGAAATCTGCCGAACTGCCGGTGTGTTTCCGCAGTTCCATCAGGTGCCGGGTCCATTCGCGCACATGAGAATGTCCCGAGGCGTTGCCGCCGGTCTCGCCGGTTTTGTACAGTGCGTGCGCGGCGACGCCCTGTTCAGCAACGCTGTCCATCTCGCGCGTGCGGATTTGAATTTCTATCGGGATGCCTTGCGGGCCGAACAGAACCGTGTGCAGCGACTGATAGCCGTTGGGCTTGGGGATTGCGATGTAATCCTTGAAACGCCCCGGTACCGGTTTGTACAGGTTGTGGATCAGCCCGAGCGTGCGGTAACAATCATCCACCGTATCGACGGTCAGGCGCAACGCGAACACGTCGAACGTCTTTGAGAACGGCAGACTCTTCCCGCGCATCTTTTTATAAATGCTGTACACGTTCTTGCGCCGGCTGATGACCTCGTGCGCGATGCCGGCCGCTTTGAGGCGGTTGCGAAGATTGTTTTGAACGGCACGCATCAGTTTCTTGTGGCGTCCGCCGCTTTTTTCGACGGCCTCGGACAGTATCCGGTGGCGCATCGGGTAAAGCGTCCGGAAGCCGAGCCCCTCAAGTTCACGCCGGACTTTATCCATGCCGAGGCGTTGCGCGATCGGCGCGTAGATCTCAAGCGTTTCCCTCGCGACCAGTTTCTGCTTGTCCGGCGGCAGATGATGCAGCGTGCGCATGTTGTGCAGGCGGTCGGTGAGTTTGACCAGGATCACGCGCAGGTCCTCCGACATTGCGAGAATCATCTTCTGGAAGTTGGCGGCCTGTTTGACTTCCCGGGTTTCGATCTGCAGATGGTCTATCTTGCTTACCCCATCGACGATCTCCGAGACCTTCTTCCCGAATTCCTTGGCGAGTTGGTTCTTCGTGACGTGCGTGTCTTCAAGCACGTCGTGCAGGATACCGGCGGTGATGGTGGTTGTGTCAAAGCGCAGTTCCGCCATCGCCCGCGCAACCTGCACTGGGTGGGAAATATAGGGTTCCCCCGACATCCGCTTCTGCCCCGTATGCGCGTTGGCGCTGAACAGGTAGGCTTTACGGATGTTTTCTATGTCTTTGTCGGGCAGGTAGGCTTTGAGGGAGGCCTCGAGGTTTTCAATCAGGTCGTCGCCCGGTTCGGCAACCGCGCTGCGGGTCGCCGTGCGTTTCCACGGCGCCCATCTGTCGGTGCGCTTCTTCGGTGGTTTTGAGGCGTCGGGAGATGCCGCAGTGCGGGGGTGCATCGCCTTGCAGTTGGCTGTTGCGGGTGGCGCCGTTCTTAAGCGGGCTCTTCCTCGGCGGGGTCGTCTTCTTTGAGATAGCCTCCCGGGTCTTTCGGTTTGTCTCCCAACTCGTTCGCCGGCTCGCCTGTGATTGCTCGGTCATTGGTTTCGGCATCGAGGATATTGCCCGTTTCACCGGCTTCGGTCAGTAGTTTGTCGCCCATCGCGATCTCGCTTTCGCTGAGTTTGTTGGTGAGGGCGCTGGCAACGCTGCCGGGCGTGTCGTCGCCGGCCTTCAGATGGTCGAGATTGAGGTCCGCGATTTTTTCCATCTCTTCAATCGTTTCGGTGCCCGTCTCCAGCGTGTCCATTTCGGCCGGTTCATCTTCATCTTCGGCGTCTTCCGCCATGTCATCGAGTTCGGTTGCGACTTCCTGATTCATCAACCCGTGCGCGATCAGCTCCGCCAACTCATCTTCCGCGGTCGGATCCTGAATCAGGGGCTCGTCGAGAATACTCTCGTCAATCAGCCCCTCCGCGATTTCGCGCAAGGCGATGATGGTGGGCTTTTCGTTGCTCTCTTCAATCTTCGGCGCGACGCCCGCCTGCAATTGCTGCGCCCTGTGGCTGGCGGTCAGCACCAGTTTGAAGTGGTTATCGATTTTTTCCAGACAGTCTTCAATTGTAATTCTTGCCATGCTTCCTCCAGCACCGGGCGCTGTATTATGTTTGTCGCCGGGAAGACCTGATCGGCCGGTTCTGCCCTGGTCTGCGGCCCGCGCCGTGTCCGGCGGGGCGCTTATTCTAAACCCTTGTTCCGGTGCGGTTCAAACGATGATGTTTTCCGTTGCGAGCAGGGCGCTCAGGGTTTTATCGGTCGGCGTCTTCTCCGACGGGTCGGGCGGCAGGCCTGACAGCAGGCGTTTCAGTTGCCCGCAGGCCCGGTCGAAGTCGTCGTTGACGATGACCGCGTCAAACTCCCGATGGTGGCGGATCTCTTCCTGCGCCATGTCGAGACGGTGCGCGATGGTTTCTGGCGAATCCTGGCCGCGCCTCTCGAGGCGTTCGCGCAACGCCGCCATCGAAGGCGGCAGGATGAAAATGGACACCGTGCCGGGTTTGGTGCGCCTGACCTGTCGCGCGCCCTGCCAGTCAATTTCGAGCACCAGGCTGTGTCCCTGCGCGAGTTGTTTTTCAATCTCGCCGCGTGAGGTGCCGTAGTGATAGCCGAACACTTCGGCGTGTTCAAGGAATTCATCGCGCTCGATCATTCGCTTAAACTCTTCAGGGGAGATGAAGTGATAGTCACTGGTGTGTGTTTCGTTCTCCCGCGGTGGGCGCGTCGTGTACGATACTGACACGCTGAAGTTTTCAAGTTCGCTCAGCACTTTTTTCAACAGCGAAGTTTTGCCGCCACCCGAAGGCGCTGCGACGATGAAGAGTTTGCCGGTGGCCATGATCGGAACGGATTTTAACCGGTGTCCGGCTTGGATTGCGGGCATACGGCGTATTGCCGCCTCTGTTACCGTCGGTGGCGGAGGGCCGGGATACTTCTGGGAGAGATTGGTCGGAGTGAGAGGATTTGAACCTCCGGCCCCTGCCTCCCGAAGGCAGTGCTCTACCAGGCTGAGCTACACTCCGAACACGTCGGGAAGCGCGATTATACCCGTGCCCGCGGCGAGAAGGGGCCGACATGCGGGTGGCCTGAGACGGGCAAAGCATCATGTCGGCGCCCGCGGTGAGAAAGGCGAGCTAGTAATTGCGTGTGATCGCAAATAGGGTCAGGCAGTCGAGTGCAGTCTTGTACGGTGAGTCGGGCAGCGCGGGCAGCATCGCGCGCGCCTTGTCGGCGCACAATGCCGCTTGTTGTCGGGTGTAATCAAGAGCGCCGCTCGAACGCACGATGTCCAGCGCGTCTTCGGTGCGCCCGTTGGCCTTTTTCTGTAAAGCGTTCCTGAGCAACTGCGCGTCGGACGGCGAACATTGCTTGAGTGTGTAAATGAACGGCATCGTCGGTTTGCCTTCTCCGAAGTCATTTGCCTGCGGCTTGCCGGCGTCATTGTGCGTTTCGTAATCGAGGGCGTCGTCTATCAGTTGGAATGCGAGGCCGAGATTGAGGCCGAATTGCGCGGCGGCGTGTTCGGCCTGCCCGGACGCGCCAGCGGCGATCGCGCCGATGCGCGCGGCGGCTTCAAACAGTTTGGCGGTTTTGCAGTGGATTACCCGCAGGTAATTGTCTTCGTTGACGTCGGGACGGCGGCAGTTCAGCAGTTGGCGCACTTCGCCTTCGGCGATCGTGTTGGTGGCTTCGGCGAGAATTTCGGTGATGCGCGGCAGGCCGGACTCGACGATCATCTGGAACGCGCGCGAATACAGGAAGTCACCGACGAGCACGCTTGCGTCGTTGCCCCAGATGGATTTGGCTGTCTTGTGTCCCCGGCGCAGGTCGGCGTTGTCCACGACGTCGTCGTGCAACAACGTCGCGGTGTGTATGAACTCGATGATGGCGGCGAGCAGCGTGTGCGTTGTGCCGCCGTAGCCATGCGCTCTGGCCGAGAGCAGTACGAGCAACGGGCGCAGGCGCTTGCCGCCGCTTTCGATGATGTGCCCGCTGAGTTCATGGATGAACTCAATGTCGGAGTGCATTCGCTCGGTGATCAACGCATCTACCGCGTCCATGTCGGCTGCGACGGGCGCTCTGATGTCGTCGAGTCGGGCCGCGGCGTGCATCGGTCGGGTTTGTCCGGGTTCGGCGTCGGGGGAAGGCGCGTGCCGCGAGCGGCTCAATAGCCGCCTTTGCGCCGGCTCTCGGGCAGCCCGCTGATGCGTCCCGCCTGCTTGCTGGGGTCTTTCGGGAACAGGTCGTAAAGCGTTTTGGCGGACACGCTTTTGTCCCCCCATTTTTCCTGCATCGCTTTGACGATGTTGCGCGTGTTGGGCTGGTTCTCGCCGTTGTTGAAATACTCGTCGCGCAGGTAATGGATCATATCCCAGTGCCTGTCGGTCAGTTCGACGCCTTCTTCCGCGGCGATCGTTTGCGCGACTGACTCATTCCAGTCGCCGAGATTGGTGAGAAACCCCGTCGCGGTGGTTTCGATTTCTTTACCTTTTACAGCGATGGTCATTGTTTGTTTTTTGCCCTTCTGTTGTCTATGTGAATTTGAGTCGCCTGCAACGCTATATTATCCGAGGTGCAGCCCGGTTTCGGCCCTTCTGTTTTAGGCCTCCGCTTCCTTATTGACGGAGTCGATGCTTTTGTGCGGCAGAAAAATGCCGCATCCCAGTTCGTGCCATTCGCCGAGGCCGCAGTGCTGCACCAGCACCGACTCCGGCGGCTTGAGGCCGTCGAGCATCAGGCTGCGTGTCGTGATGTCCTGTTGCGGCGTGTGGATTACGCGGCTGAGTCCGGCCATCATCCGGGGCGGCTTGACGCCGAGGTCGGCGAGCATCCGCGCGGCGTTGTTCAGAAACGTTTCCTCATCGGCCGCGGCAGGCGACAGGTAGCGGGCGAACAAAGTGCCGTGTGTACTCAGCGGGCGCACCTTGCCTTCACCGACGATGCATTCGTAACCGGCGATATCAAGCGTGTGTCCGTTCAGTCGCATCGCCTGTTCGACGCGATGTTGCGGCAGGCGCAAGTTCAGGCGCGTGCGCTTCGACAGGTGGATGACGGCGTCGTCGGCGTCGGGACGTATCCAGCCGTTGCCGGATTCGGCGCCGTACACCGTGTGGATCGCGGCGAATGGTTCATCGGTGAACCACGGCAATGCCTTCTCGATCGCCGTTTTCAGCGAATAGGCGTGGTCAACGGGCAGGTGGCGGCAACGGATCCTGAAATTCACGTCCACAATGTCGTTGGGCACCCGGTAGGTGTCGCCCCGCGTTTCGTCTTCCCAGTACATGAGCCGGCTTATCGTGTCCGGATGTTGGCCACGGCGGTGAACGCCGCTTCGAGTTGGGTTTCCCAGTCGCCCGGCGTGTCCGCAAAGGGCGGGCGCACGTCAAACTCGAGAAACATCTCGCCGTCGCTTGCGCGCGCCTTGATCAGTGCAACCAGTTCCTCGAAACTCGACAGTTCGTGCTGGTTCAGCAGGATTTCGCTGAGCGTCAACGTTCAACCCTCTGACAACGTTGCATGACTGGTGTTGGCGATACGTTCATGGTATCGCGCACGGTACAGCAACCGCTGATATTTGGCGTTGGCCGAACCGGCGAAGCCGCTGCGGTTGTGCAGGACGTTGTTGCAGATAACGCCTTCGTCGTTGGCGAGGCGGTGAGTGATGCGGTATTTGCTGCGTGTCTGCAGTACCTCCCTGATAAAGGCGCGTGCGGCGGCGGCGGTTTTGTCCTTGCGCCAGACCACGTAATGGCTGCGCTCGGTGTAGCGCACGATCAGGTCGCCGCTTCGCGGGTGCAGCGTCAGCACCGGCGCTATGCGCGCCTCCTGGGTGCCCGAGAGGTTCAGTTGTTCGGAGTTGTGCGGCACGAGCAGCGTTTTCGGGTGCATCAGCGCCACGACGTAGTCCGGGTTTTCGTCGCGCAGCAGGATGTACAGGATCTCCGGGTCAAAGTATTGATTCTCACCGCCCTGCCTCGCGCAGCGCACGCAGTGCATCGCGAACGCGCAGATCGTGTCGGCGCTGGCGTTGTAGTAGCCGTCGGTGTGCCATTTCAACGGGTGCAGCGTGTAGGGGATGTAGCGCGTGCCGGGCGTCACTTCAATGCTGCTGATATTCTCCTCGTCGGCGCGGGGGTTGGTGATCAGTGTGTACAAGCCGAGTTGAGCCCAGAATTGCTTGAGCATCGTTTTGTCGGCGCAGTCGTGTATGCGGCGGATGCGATAGAAGACGAAGTTGCGTCGGCGACACCGCTCGGTGAGCATGGCGTACTCCCTGTCGTTCAGCGCTTTCGGGTCGGTGATGATCACCGGGTCGGTGGCGCCCTGGAGATTTTTCATGAAGGCGGCGAGTTTGCGCTCGCGCCAGCAGCGGTAGGCTGTTTCGTTTTCGACGAGGAAGGGCGCCGCCGCTGTCTCGCTGTCGTTTTGCGATCGCACGTCGCGCACGTCGGCGACGCCGCTAGCGGCGGCTGAAGACGAGTAGCCGTTCGCTGATCTGCTCATAACGGGGGTAGTTTAACGGGCAAGCGGGGGCGGAAACTGCCTGAATGGATGAACGGCGCAATATTCGGAATTTTGTGGTCAAAATGTGCTGTACGCTTGCCGTCTTGCAGAGAGTTTTGAAGCAGGTATATCGCTAATGGGATAGACCAAATGCGGCGCAACCCCTTACAATCCCCTGTTCCCCTGTAGTGTGCTCGCCGGGTTGCAGATCATCCCGGGCCGATTATCCAGATTTATTGGGGGATAGACTAAACGCGGCGCGAAGTCTTACAATTCACGCTTTCTGAGCATACCAGTCGGGTTATGCAGTTTGCTTCCTGAAGGTTGGCCCGGGATGGATGCAGGAATTGGTTTTGATACAAATTAAAAGGAGATAAGCAAATGGCCGACAAGCAGCATGTTACCCCGATGCTGGACGAGCTTGAGACCGGCCCTTGGCCGAGTTTTATTTCCGGCATCAAGCGTCTGAGAGACGAACACCCTGACGAGCGCGTCAACGGGATTGCCAATGACCTGCTCGGTCAGCTCGAGCACTCGTATGAAACCCGCAAGGGTTACTGGAAAGGCGGAACGGTCAGCGTTTACGGCTATGGCAGCGGCATCATCCCGCGCTTTTCAGAAGTCGGCGCCGCGTTTCCGGCGTCCAGGGAATTTCACACGTTGCGTGTGCAACCGCCCGCGGGCAATTACTACACGACCGAGATGTTGCGCAAAATGGCGGACAGCTGGGAGAAATGGGGTTCGGGGCTGGTCACCTTTCATGGCCAGACCGGCAATATCATGTTCATCGGCGCGACGACCGAGAACACGCAGCATTTCTTCGATGAGATCAATGACTACGGCTGGGATCTCGGTGGTGCGGGCCCCTGCGTGCGTACCGGCCAGTCGTGCGTCGGCTCCGCCCGTTGCGAGCAATCCAACATCGACGAGATGCGTATTCATCGCACATTGCTCAACAACTTCACCGACGATGTTCACCGCCCGTCGCTGCCCTACAAGTTCAAGTTCAAGGTCTCGGGTTGCGGCAACGATTGCATGAATTCGATCGAGCGCGCCGACTTTGCGATCATCGGCACTTGGCGCGACGACATGAAAGTTGATCAGGACGAAGTCAAGGCGTACGTAGAAAAGAAAGGGCGCCAGTACATCATAGACAACGTCGTCGCGCGTTGTCCGACCCAGGCGCTTTCGTTGCGCGACGACGACGGTCTGAACGTGGACAACCGCAACTGTGTACGCTGTATGCACTGCCTGAACGTGATGCCCAAAGCGCTGTCGCCGGGCGACGACAAGGGGGCGGCGATCCTCATCGGCGGCAAGCGCACGCTGAAGATCGGCGACCTGATGGGCACGGTGGTCGTGCCGTTCATGCGGCTCAAGACCGAAGAAGATTACGAGCATCTCGTTGAGATAGCCGAGAGCACCATCGATTTCTGGGCCGAGAACGGTCTTGAGCACGAGCGTTGCGGCGAGATGATCGAACGCATCGGGCTGGTGAACTTCCTTGAAGGCATCGGTCTCGAGGTGGATCCGAACATGGTGACCGATCCGCGCACCAGTTCTTATGTGCGCATGGACGACTGGGACGACGAAGCCGTCAAGTGGTTCGAGCGCAGGAAAACGAACGGTCATACCAACGGCCACGCCAACGGTAACGGCCGGGACAACGATCAGGCCGCCGCCGGTCAATGAACCCGGATATCCGAACGAACACCTGAACGAGAGAGGCTGAATCATGGCACAGGAGCATCGCAACCCTACCGAATCGGGTTGTCCCGACGGGTTTCAGTACATGCATCCCGTGATGCGCAAGAATTACGGGAACTGGAAGTACCACGATGACCCGCAGCCCGGCGTGCTGAGGCATGTCGCGCACGGCGGCGATGCGATCTGGACGGTGCGTGCGGGCACCCAGCGTATTCTCGACGTGTTCACGTTGCGCAAACTGTGTGAGATCGGCGAGAAGTACGCCGACGGCTACGTGCGCTTCACGATCCGCAGCAACATAGAGTTCATGGTGTCCGACGAGGCGAAGGTTGAGCCGCTGATCGGGACGCTCGAAGCCGAGGGCTTTGTCGTCGGCGGCACCAAGAACTCGGTGGCGATGATCTCGCATACGCAGGGGTGGCTGCACTGCGACATTCCGGGTACCGACGCTTCGGGCGTGGTCAAGGCGATGATGGACGAACTGATTGACGAGTTCAGAGAGTGGAACATGCCGAACCGCGTGCACATGACGACTTCGTGTTGCCAGATCAACTGCGGCGGGCAGGGCGACATCGCGATCAACGTGCAGCACACCAAGCCGCCCAAGATCAACCACGATCTGGTCTCCAACGTCTGCGAGCGCCCGTCGGTGGTGGCGCGTTGCCCGGTGGCGGCGATCCGCCCCGCGATGGTCAACGGCAAGCCGTCTCTCGAGGTGGATGAAAAGAAATGCATCTGCTGCGGCGCGTGCTACCCGCCATGCCCGCCGATGCAGATCAACGATCCCGAGCACACCAAGCTCGCGATCTGGGTGGGCGGCAATCACTCGAACGCGCGCGGCAAGCCCACTTTCCAGAAACTCGTTGCCGCCGGCATCCCCAACAACCCGCCGCGGTGGCCCGAAGCGACCGCGGTAGTGAAGAAGATCCTGCGCGTCTACCGCAACGACGCCAAGGATTGGGAGCGCATGAATGACTGGATCGAGCGCATCGGCTGGCCGCGCTTCTTTGAATTGACCGAGTTGCCGTTCACCAAGTTCCATGTTGACAACTGGCTTGGCGCACGGCGCAACCTCAACGCTTCAACCCACATCAGGTTCTGATCGCCGACCACACGTCTGAACGCAACGAGGGAACGGTGAAGTTTGGCATTCTGGTCAACGAGGGGCCTTATACGCATCAGGCGTCCGACAGCGCCTACCGGTTTACGAAAGCCGCGCTCGAAAAAGGCCACGAGATTTTCCGCGTGTTCTTCTATAACGACGGCGTTAACAACGGCACGCGCCTGACGGTGCCGCCGCAGGACGACCGCAACGTGACCGATCTGTGGAGCGATCTAGCGGAGCGGCACAAACTCGACCTCGTCGTGTGCGTCGCGGCGGCGCAAAGGCGCGGCATTCTCGACAGCGACGAAGCTAGGCGCCACGGCAAGAGTACCGACAACATCGCGCCGGGCTTTCGCATCTCGGGGCTTGGGCAACTGGTTGAGGCTGGCATCCGGTCCGACCGGCTGGTGGTGTTCGGCGACTGAGGGAGGTACAGGATGGAACCTGAAGAACAAAGCGCCGGCGGTGTCACCAAAAAGTTTCTTTACGTGAACCGCAAAGTCCCCTACGGCACGATCTACGCACTTGAGTCGCTCGAGGTCGTGCTGATCGCCGCGGCGTTTGAGCAGGACGTGAGTCTCGCCTTTATTGACGACGGCGTGTATCAATTGAAGAAAGGGCAGAACACCGAGGCGATCGGCATGAAGAACTTCTCGCCGACTTACAACGCGCTCGGCGACTACGACATCAACAAGATCTACGTCGAGAAAGAGTCGCTCGAGGAACGCGGCCTCAGCGTGGAAGACCTTCTCGACCTCAAGTACGAGGACGAGGACGACGACTGGGCCGAGAAAAACTCGATCCGTGTTGTCAGCCGTGACGAGATGGCCGACGTCATGGACGGGCAAGACGTCGTCCTGAGCTTTTGAGTGTTTGCACGGGTTATCCGCAGGGAGAAAACGTGATGGCGATGCTGCACACGGTCAATAAGTCTCCGTTTGAGCGCAACACGCTGGGGTCGTGCCTGCGGCTTGCGAAAAAGGGCAGTTCGGTGCTGTTCATCGAGGACGGCGTACTCGCGGCGCTGGCCGACACCGCCCATTCCGAGCAGGTGAAGGCCGCCGCGGAGGATTTGAGGTTTTACGTGCTCGGTCCGGACTTGCAGGCGCGCGGTCTTGACGGAGCGAATATAATAGACAATATCGGGATTGTTGATTATGAGGGGTTTGTCGATCTCGTCGCCGCGCACGAAAACGTGCAGGCGTGGCTGTAGAGGCCCCGCAGCGTTATCAGGCAGTTTGTCTGGAGGTAAACAACATGGCATTAGAAATTGACGGCAAGAGTTACGAAACCGACGAGGAGGGCTACCTCGCCAATTTGAGCGATTGGAAGCCTGAGTTGGCCGTTGCGATGGCAAAGGCGGACGACGCCGAACTCGGAGACAACCACTGGGAAGTGATCAACTTCCTGCGTGAATATTACGAGGAGTACCAGATCGCGCCGGCGGTTCGTGTTCTGACCAAAGCAATCGGCAAGAGACTTGGCAATGACAAAGGCAACAGCAAGTACTTGTACGAGTTGTTCCCTTATGGCCCCGCCAAGCAAGCGTGCAAGTACGCCGGTTTGCCGAAGCCGACAGGTTGCGTATAAAGGCGGTTGTGGCCGCGCCGCCCGTTGCAGACCGGGACGGGTTTATCGCCGTTGCCAATGCAGGGCGGATGCGGCTTTTGGAAACCCGCCCACCCCGGCGGTCGACCGGATGAACGTGAACCCCGCTCAACTGCGCGACTGATCACCACCACCTTATGACTGCCCTGACCGCCCCGTCCATGTGTTGTTGCGCGACCGTCGCCATGCCTGTCGGCGCAACCGCGCGGAGAATGCGGGCCCGGCGGCGCAATTGATCATCATCCCATGACCACTCTGACCGTTGCCTATGCGTTGCTTTTTTACGCGGCCACCGCCGTGCTTGTCGGCGCGACCGCGTGGAAAATGTGGACCTACGCGCGCATCCCCGCGCCGCTGAAAATCCCGACCACGCCAGCGCCGACCACCCGCTCCGGTGTCGTCTTCAGGATGCTCAAGGAACTCGTGCTGTTTGAGAGCCTGTTCAAGTCAAACAAATGGATCTGGCTGTTCGGCTGGCTGTTTCACTTCGGTCTGCTGCTCGTGCTGTTGCGCCACCTGCGGTATTTCACCGAGCCGGTGTGGTTCTGGGTCGGCTGGATCCAGCCGCTCGGCAAGTACGCGTCGCTGCTGATGGTCGTCGGTCTCGTCGGCCTGTGGTTGCGGCGGGTGGTGGTCGATCGCGTGCGCTATATTTCCTCGCCGTCGGATCACCTGATGTTGCTGCTGTTGATCGCCATCACGGCGACCGGTATGTTGATGACGTTCGTCTCCAAGGTGGATATCGTTTCGATGAAGGCGTTTTTTCTGGGACTGATGTATTTCAACTGGCACCCGTTGCCCGCCGACGGCCTGATCATCGCGCATATCACGCTGGTCATGATGCTGATGATTGTCTTTCCGTTCAGCAAGTTGCTGCACGCGCCGGGCGTGTTCTTCAGCCCGACGCGCAACCAGGCTGATAACCCGCGCGAGCGCCGCCACGTCGCCGCGTGGGCACTGAAACTCGAAACCGACAAGACGGGGTCCTGACCTGATGGCAGAGGAAGAGACATTTGAAACGCCGGCGATCCGCGAAGACCGCGCGATCCCGAAGTTGCACGAAGGCACGATGGCGCACGCTGGTCCGTACGTCGCCAAACCGGAAATGCAAAAGCCGCTCGGCTTTCCGGGTGAGTTGGCCGAAGGCTGGGAAGACCGTGCCGTTGCCAAGATGGGCGAGTTGACCGGCAAGTACCGTTCGTTGCAGGTGTTTCTTGATTCCTGTGTCAAGTGCGGCGCCTGCACCGACAAGTGCCATTACTACTTGGGCACGACCGACCCCAAGAACATGCCGGTTGCGCGTCAGGACCTGTTCCGCAAAGTCTATCGCCGTTACTACACGCTCGCCGGCAAGTACTTTCCGAAACTGGTTGGCGCCTGCGACATGAGCAAGGAAGTGCTCGACGACTGGTGGAATTATTTTCACCAATGCTCGCAATGCCGTCGCTGTTCGGTGTACTGCCCCTACGGCATCGACACCGCCGAGATCTCGATGGCCGCGCGCGAAATCATGGACAGCGTCGGCAAGGGACAGAAATACTGCAACGAGATCATCGGCAAGGTGCACACGATCGGCAACAACCTCGGCCTCCCCGAGCCGGCGTTGCACGATACGCTTGAGGGGCTGGAGGGGGAAGTGTTTGAGGACACCGGCGTAAAAGTGCGTTTCCCGCTCGACGAGAAGGGCGTCGAAGTATTGCTGGTGACACCGTCGGCGGATTTCTTCGCCGAACCGCACGTGAGTGGGCTGATCGGCTACGCCAAAGTGTTTCATCAGGCGGGCATTTCGTGGACCGTCAGTTCAAGCGCGAGCGAGGCGGCGAACTTCGGCATGTTCATCGGCAGTTATGAGAACATGCGCAAACTCGCGTTGCGGATCCGCGAAGCCGCGATCAATCTCGGCGTCAGGCGCATCGTGTTCGGCGAATGCGGGCACGCATGGCGCGTTGCGTACAGCTTTCTGAACACGCTCGCCGGGCCGTTTGATTTTCTCGACCCCGACTACCCGGTGCCGCAGCACATCTGCGAAGTGACCCACGGCCTGATCGAGGCGGGCAAGCTGACCCTCGACCCGTCGCAGAACGATCACATGATACTGACTTACCACGACTCGTGCAACGTCGCGCGCGCTTCGCGCATGGGCGACACGCCGGGCGGGCAGTTCACGATCCCGCGCGACATCATCCGCACCGCCTGCAATAACTTCTACGACATGTCGGCGGAGACGATCAAGGAGGGGACTTATTGTTGCGGCGGCGGCGGCGGCCTGCTGACCGACGACCTGATCGAGTTGCGCGTCAAGGGTGCGTTGCCGCGCATGGAAGCACTGAAGGAAGTTGTCGAGGATTACGGTGTGACGCACATGGCCGCGATCTGCGCGATCTGCAAAAGCCAGTTTGCCAAGGTGCTGCCGTATTACGGTTTCACGATGGACCAGATCGTGAGCGTGCACCAGTTGGTCAGCGAAGCGATCGTGCTTGAACCGGAAGCCGACGCCGGTACCGCGGATAACGGCGATCAGGACGAGGGGAAAGCCCGCGACGTGCAGGCCGCCTGAGTCATGCTGATCCATATCTGCACCGCCCCCGGAAGCCTTCGACACACAGACCGCACGGCGCATACGGCGCGCGAGGACGCCGACATACAGGCATATATATAAAAGGGCATATTCGGTTCCGTCCGGCGTTCCCCTAGAATAAATCAGGCAAATAAAACGAGAACAATCCTCCAAAGCAGGATCGGGAAAAACCGCCTTTGACACCGCGTTTATCGGCAACCCAAAACAGGACTGAAATGAAATCAGGAAGAACCACACGATGAGCACACAGGAGGCACAAGGCGCGCCCGCAGAGCAACCCGCCCAACAGCCCGCCGAGCAGAAACTGACTTTCCGGCGCTTTCAGGACGGCGTCCATAAATGGAACAGCCTCGCCGAAAACATCTTCGCCGCTGATCATTCGCACAAATGTCCGACGTACGTGCACCGTACGCCGCCGTGTCAGGGGAGTTGCCCGTCGGGCGAGGACATTCGCGGCTGGTTGCAGATCGTGCGCGGCATTGAAAAGCCGCCCGAAGAAGTGAGCATGCCAGAATACGCGTTCCAGCGCTCCACTGCCGCCAACCCGTTTCCGTCAATGATGGGGCGCGTGTGCCCCGCTCCCTGCCAGCAAGGCTGCAACCGCAATCACGTTGAAGACTTTGTCGGCATCAACGCGGTCGAGCAGTACATCGGCGACGCCGCGATCAAGGAAGGCTTCAAACTCGGTTGCGACGCGGAACTGGGGGACAAGAAAGTGGCGATCATCGGCGGCGGCCCCGCCGGCCTGTCTGCGGCGTATCACCTGCGGCGCAAGGGCTACGCCAGCACGATATTCGACGAACACAAAGAACTCGGCGGCATGATGCGTTACGGCATCCCGGGCTACCGCACGCCGCGCAAACTGCTCGACCACGAGATCCGGAGGATCTTTGACCTCGGCGGCATCGACACGCGGATGTCCACCCGCGTCGGCCGCGACGTGAAAGTTGAGGATATTGAAAAAGAATTCGACGCGATCCTATGGTGCGTCGGTTGTCAGACCGGACGCGCGTTGCCGGTGCCCGGCGGCGATGCGCCCAACTGTGTCTCCGGCGTGAAGTTTCTTGAGGCCTTTAACGAAGGCCGCCTGCAGGTCACCGCAGACCGCATTATCTGTGTCGGTGGCGGCGACACCTCGATCGATGTCGTATCGGTTGCGCGGCGCCTCGGCAAAGTCAAGAAAATGGGTGAGAAGGAACGCCCCGAATACGTGATCGGTGGTTACGTCGCGCACGACGCGGCGGTCGCCGCCGCGCGCGAAGGCGCCGAAGTGACGTTGACCTCGTTGTTTGAGCGCAAGGAGATGACCGCGAGCGATCAGGAAGTCGAGGACGCGCTGAAGGAAGGTGTGACCGTGAAGGACGGCGTGATGCCGGTGGAAGTTTGCCTCGCCGACGATGGTCGCGCGTACGCGCTGAAGATGGCGAAGTGCCAATTCGAGGACAACAAGCCGGTGCCGGTTGAAGGCAGCGAGTTTGAAATCCCCTGCGATCTGATCGTCGCCGCGATCGGGCAGGGCGGCGACCTTGAAGGCCTCAAGGAGTTCGACAACGGGCGCGGCCTGATGGACGTGGATAAACTTTACGCGCTGCCCGGCAAGCCCGGCCATTTTGCCGCCGGCGACATCATCCGCCCGCATCTGCTGACCACCGCGATCGGGCAGGCTTCGGTCGCGGCGGACACCATAGACGGTTATCTGTGCGGACTCGAACCGGGCAAGCGGCCGAAGGTCGATGTGCATCACTTCAACCTGCTCGATAAACTCAAGGAAGCTGAACTCGACCCGGAAACATTTTCCCCGGACGCGGCGGAAGCCGCGGCCGATCTGCGCGGCACCGACGAAGCCGCTTACTCGATACACAATTATGAAGACCGGTCGCCGCAGGAAATCGTCGCCCACGACCACCTGTTCCTTGCGCACTTTCCCTACACGCCGCGCATTCGCCGCGCCGAGTGCGGGCCCGATGAAGAAGGCGTGCTCGGCCACTTTGAAGAGCGCGTCGTCGGTCTGACCGAAGAGCAGGCGATCGCGGAAGCCGGGCGCTGCATGAGTTGCGGAATGTGCTTTGAGTGCGACAACTGTGTCGTGTTCTGTCCGCAGGACGCGGTTTACCGGGTGGACAAGGCCAAACAAACGCTCGGGCGCTATGTCGATACGTACTACGACAAGTGCATCGGCTGCCACATCTGTGCCGACGTGTGCCCGACCGGCTATATTGATATGGCGCTGGGCGATCACTGAGAACCCGGCGCGCAGTCATGCGTTCCCCGATGACATCCTTGACGGTCCTCGCCGTGACGCTCGTTGCTGCGGGCGCCGCCGCGCTGATCGCAGTGCCTCTGATCGCGCAGGTGCAGGCCGATACCAGCCTGCTGCCCGGCATCCCCGCCGCCAAAGGCGAGCAGTGCGTCGAGCCGACCGACGTCATGCGCCGGCGCCACATGCAATTCATTCTGCACCAGCGCGACCGTACCGTGCACGAAGGCATCCGCACCGAGAAGCACCGTTTTGTGAATTGCATCAACTGCCACGTGCAGGCGCGTGCCGACGGCAGCTACCCGCGCCAAACCGACGCCGACCATTTCTGCGAAAGTTGCCACCGTTTCAGCAGCGTGAACATGGACTGTTTTCAATGCCACGCCGACCGGCCGGTGGAGGCCTACGGCGACGCCGGCGACTTGGTGCGGCACGCCTCGCCTGGTGAGACGTCTGCTAAAGTGCCGAGGAAAGCGCCTGATAAAGTGCCGGGTAAGGCGCCGGATAAAAGATGACCGACGACGTTAAAAGCACCGCCCGCCGCGATTGCCGGCCTCACGATCGCGCCCGGCGTGTTGCTGTATTCTGTCAGCTAACGCCTGGATACGGTCGCGCCCGCCCGCCTGATTTAATGTGATACTTTTTGCCGGGTAAACAATGACCGACGACGTTAAAAGCACCGCCCGCCGCGATTTCTTCAAAAGCTCCGCCGCGGTTGCCGGCCTCGCGGTCGCGCCCGGCGTGCTGCTGTATTCCGTCGGCAACGCCCAGACACCATCGCGCGCCCGTCCGCTCGACGAGCCTGTCACCGGCGAGGTGCGCTGGGGTATGCTGGTGGATACCAACCAGTGCGCCGACGGTTGCACCGCCTGTGTGACCGCCTGCAACGAAGAGCACGGCCTGACCGGCCACGACCGCCCTGCGACCGACGCCCAGTGGATCCGCAAGATCACGATCCGCGACAAGACGACGAACCACAAGAAGTCCTTCCCGGTCATGTGCCAGCACTGCGAGACCCCGCCGTGTGTCGATGTGTGCCCGACCGGCGCCTCGTTCCGCCGCGCCGACGGCATCGTGCTGGTCGATAAGCACACCTGCATCGGCTGCCGCTACTGCATGATGGCCTGCCCCTACAAAGCCCGGTCGTTCATCCACGAGGCGGTCGCCGAACCCCTGCCGCACGCCCCGCGCGGCAAAGGCACGGTCGAGAGTTGCACCCTGTGTGTGCACAAGGTGGATCGCGGTGACGGCACCACCGCCTGCGCCGAGGCCTGCGAAAAAGAAGGTCACCGCGCGCTGGTTTTCGGCGACCTCAACAACCCTTACAGCGAGATCTCGAAGCGCCTTGCCAAATACGGCGGCGCGCAGATCCGTGCCGACCTCGGCCTCAACACCGGCGTGCGCTACCAGGGGATCTGACGCAGATGAAGCCCATCCGCCACCTGTCGCTCAGCGCCGACACCGTCGGCCGCTATTCAACTCTCGGCCTGACTCTCGGTCTGTTCACCGTGTTTGCTGGCATCAACAACCTCGCTGAGTACGGCGGCGCGCAGATCCGTGCCGACCTCGGCCTCAACACCGGCGTGCGCTACCAGGGGATCTGACGCAGATGAAGCCCATCCGCCACCTGTCGCTCAGCGTCGACACCGCCGGCCGCTATTCAACTCTCGGCCTGACTCTCGGTCTGTTCACCGTGTTTGCTGGCATCAACAACCTCGCTGAGTACGGCGGTGCGCAGATCCGTGCCGACCTCGGCCTCAACACCGGCGTGCGCTAGCAGGGGATCTGACGCAGATGAAGCCCATTCGCCACCTGTCGCTCAGCGCCGACACCGCCGGTTATTACCTGACCCTCGGCCTGTTCACCGCGCTCGCCGTCGTCGGCGGTCTCGCCGCCTACTACATGGAGCACGAAGGCCACCACGTTACCGGCATGAGCAACCAGATCGTGTGGGGCGTGCCGCACGTGTTCGCCATCCTGATGATCCTGATCGCCTCGGGTGCATTGAACGCCGCCTCGGTCGTCTCGGTGTTCGGCCAGCCCCATTACAAGCCGCTCGCCCGGCTGTCGGGCCTGGTCGCGCTCGCGTTCCTGGTCGGCGGTCTCGCGGTGCTGGTGCTCGATCTTGGACGCCCCGACCGCTTGGTCGTCGCGATGACCTACTACAACTTCAAGTCCATCTTCGCGTGGAACATCCTTCTGTACACCGGCTTCTTTGTGGTGGTGATCGCGTATCTGTGGACGATGTTCGAGCGGCGCATGGCGCCCTATACCCGCACCGCCGGCCTGCTCGCGTTCCTGTGGCGGCTGACGCTGACCACCGGCACCGGTTGCATCTTCGGTTTCCTCGTCGCGCGCCAGGCTTACGACGCCGCGGTCATGGCGCCGCTGTTCATCGCCATGTCGCTGTCGTTCGGCCTCGCGACGTTCATATTGGTGACGATGGCGGCCGGGCGCTTCGGCGGATTCGCCGTCGGCGACTACATTCTGTCGCGGATGAAGAACCTGCTCGGCGTGTTCGTCGCGGTCGTGCTGTACTTCGTGCTTGCGTACAACCTGACCAACCTGTACGCGACCGAACATCACGGTGTTACCGCGTTCATCCTGCGCGACGGCGGGGTTTACACCCTGCTGTTCTGGGTGGTGCAGGTCGGTCTCGGCGGGCTGGTGCCGCTCGCGCTGTTCTACCTGCGCCCGTTCAGCCATTGCCGCGTGTCTGCGATGATCGGCTGTGTGCTCGTGCTCATCGGCGCCGTCGCGCAACTGTATGTGATCATCATCGGCGGGCAGGCGTATCCGCTGGTTCTGTTCCCGGGCATGGAGGAGAGCAGCTCGTTCTTTGACGGCGTCGCCGCCACCTACACGCCGAGCCTGCCTGAGATCCTGCTCGGCGTCGGAGGCGTCAGCCTGTCGCTCGCGGTGCTCGTGTTCATGCTCGCGGTCCTCGACTTCCTGCCTGCCGATCTCAGGGACTCGCAGTTTGATCTGCAAGACGTGTGAGCCGTGCCTGCAATTCCACGCCTGCTGATCAGCGCGGCGCATAAGTCTTCCGGCAAGACCGTCTTCACCACCGGCCTGTGCGCCGAGCTCGCGCGGCGCGGCCACGACGTGCGACCGTTCAAGAAAGGCCCCGACTATATCGACCCTCAATGGCTTGCCGCCGCCACGCAACACAACTGCTACAACCTCGACTTCAACACCCAGACGCCGGACGACATCACCCGGATGTTCGTCGAGAAGTCCGGCGGCGGCGAGATCGCCGTCATTGAGGCTAACAAGGGACTGCACGACGGCGTCTCCCTCGATGGCACCGACAGCAGCGCCGCCCTCGCCAAACGTCTCGACGTCCCCGTGATCTTGATCGTCGATTGCGAAGGCATGACCCGTGGCATCGCGCCCCTGCTGCGCGGCTACGTTGACTTTGACCCCGACGTGCGCATCCTTGGCGTTGTGTTGAACCAGGTCGGCGGCATGCGCCACGCCGGTAAGCTTGTGGCCGCTACCGAGGAATACACCGATCTGGACATCATCGGCGTCATTCCGCGCGACGAACGCATGTCGTTGCCCGAACGCCACCTCGGCCTGATCCCCGGCGACGAACACGAACAAGCCGATGAACGCATCGAAGCCATGCGCCAGGCCGTCAGGGAATGTGTTAATGTGGATAGGCTGACCGGGATGGCCTATTCCGCCGACGGTTGCGCCGATGAGCAGGCGGGGGTACCGAACGCTCCCGTTCCGGGGGAGAAACTGAACCTCGACATCTCCCGCGACACCACCTTCAACTCTGAGCGTGAACAAGTCGGCGAACATATCGGAGATGTGCGCCGGGCCGGCGGCGAACACGCCGACGCGGAAGCGCCCCGCACCGCCGCGCATGACGGCGAGGCTCCGGACGCCGCCAACCGCGAACCGATCGCGCCGTCCCTCGTGGGCACCTCAACGCCCGCCGCGACTTCCCGTTTGAACCTCGGCATCTTCCGCGACGCTGCCTTCAACTTTTACTACCCCGATGATCTCGAAGCACTCGAGCGCGTCGGCTTCAAGCTGATCACCGTCAACGCTTTGCGCGACACCGATCTCCCCGACATCGACGCCCTGTTCATCGGCGGCGGCTTCCCCGAAATCCACGCCGCCGAGCTCGAAGCCAACACCTCGTTGCGTGCCTCCGTCAGGGACGCGATTGAAGACGGCTTGCCCGCCTACGCCGAATGCGGCGGCCTGATGTACCTGAGCCGCAGCATCGAATGGCATGGCGAACGCCACGAAATGGCGGGCGTCATTCAGGCTGACGTCGCTATGTGCGAACGTCCCTGCGGCCGGGGTTATGTATGGGTGGAAGAAGCCCCCGATATGCCTTGGCCGCCTGGCGATGGCGCACACCCCATTTGCGCCGCGCATGAGTTTCACTACGCGAAGCTGGTGAACCTGCCGGCGGAAGTGAAGACCGCATACCGGGTGTTGCGCGGGGAAGGGATCGGCGGCGGCAGGGACGGGATCGTTTATAAGAATCTGCTCGCGTCGTTTGTGCATCTGCGTGCGGTGAACAGCGATTGGGCGGGGAGGTTCAGGGCGGCGGCGCACAACTGAGAGCGGAGGAAGTAAAATGTCGTCTGTCGCAATTGGGGAAAGGCTGAACAATGGCCCGGAATTTGCTTTTATGATGCAGCAGACGTGAACATTGATGCGGATTATCTGGCTCGCTGCATCCAAGCTTTGGAGGGTGCTTTTGAACAGTTACAACAAAGGAGCTTGGACGACGTTGCTTATGACATATATCGCGCGGCTTGCGTCAAGGAGTCTGAAATCGTGCTTGAGCAATGCGGCAAACTGCTGAAAAAGCGATTAAGAGTCTATTTTTCCGATAATCGCCAAGCTGATCGCCTGCCCTTTAAAGACGTTTTCCGCTACGCTGCTAAACACGACCTGATCACGGTAGAAGCCTGCGAACACTGGTTTGAGTACCGCGACAACCGCAACGACGTTGCGCACGATCATGGCAAAGGCTTTGCAGAAACCACCTTGGCGCTGTTACCTCGTTTTATCGCCGACGCTACGGCGCTTTCTCAGGTTATAACGGAGGACTCGAGTGACTGATCGTCTGGATCTGCCGGACAGATACCGTCGGCAGGTCGAAGCGTTGCGGCGGGAGCATTTGCCCGGGATTGAAGTGTGGGCGTACGGCAGCCGTATTAATGGCAGAAGCCATCCGGGCAGCGATCTGGATCTGGTTTTACGCGGTAAGGACTTGAAGCCCGTCCCCTTCAGTAAACTCTCTGAGGTGTCGAAGGCTTTTCGGGAGTCCAATATTCCTTTTCTGGTGGAGGTGCGTAACTGGGCGTGGCTGCCGGAGAGCTTTCACCGCCAAATTGAACGCGACCACGTTGTCCTGTTGACGGCAGACAAGCAGAGTTCATGAGCCTGATCGGTGAAAGAAGACATTCTTGAACAGCTGGTAGATGACCACTTGCAAAGTGACGGGTATTTCACGCGGCACAATATCAAGTTTCGCCCAAGGCCGGACCATCCGGAATTCATCAAAAGTCAAGACTCAAACCACAGTGATATCGACGTGGTTGGCTTCAACCCGTTAAAATACGGGTGCAGGCGCGTTATCGCGGTCAGTTGCAAGAGTTGGTAGAACGGGTTTCGTCCCGAGGCCAAAGTGACGGAGATCAGAGAGAATAAAGTCGTCAGTGGCAGAGAGGCCTGGCGCGGGTTCCGGGAACTTGTATCTCCCAAATGGACGGAGGCATTTTTGGATAAGATCAAAAAGTTAACGGGCGCGACACGGTTCACATACATCACAACTGTCACGTCTGTTAAAGGCGATCCTGAAGTTTGGGAGAAGTGCCCGGAATTCCGGCGCGCATTGGGCGAGGGCAATCCGATCAAACTGCTGTCGCTGCCCGATATGCTTGATAAGTTGTACCCTTCTTTAAGCAATACACTGGCGCCGTCTGAAATCGGCCGGGTTTTGCAACTTGTCAAGGCATCAGGCTGGCAGCCTGAATAAGAGTTGATTTCACGTTTTAGATTATTCAAGTAAGGATGGTGGATTCAACTCCCCAGGTGCAACATCGGGTTCAATGACAAAGGATATGTAACTTGCTTAGAAGTGAACATAGACATGGGGAAAGGGAAGTGTGAGATGCAGATCAGAGGTTTTCTCCCGCCCAATTCCTGTCGTCATTCTTGTTTCTGCCGTTTACTTGCCAGATTTTTCAAACGCTGCGAGCGCGGATCACCGTCATCCGAAGAAAGCCGGCCATAACCCATGACCTCCGACTTGCAGATCAGGCTTGCGGCCTTTGAATGGCTGTCGGAGCAGGTCAAAGTCCATGGGGAGGTTCTTCCAAGAGCGTTGTTGCAGAAAGGCTTTGAATTCTCCGGCGAACGTATTCCCTTGGTTTCACCGCAGGGGATTTTCACGCCCAGGATCATGGATTGCCCGATTTCAATAACAACCGCGCCGGGCGGCCCGTATGAAGATGTCATTACCGCCGCCGACTTCATTTTGTATAAATACCGGGGCGAGAACCCTCAGCACCGCGACAACGTCGGCTTAAGAAGAGCAATGGAGCTGAAGTTGCCGCTGGTGTATTTCCACGGGGTTGTGCCGGGCAAGTATCTGGCGGCGTGGCCGGTGTATGTGATCGCTGACAATCCCGGCGCCCTGGAGTTCACCGTGGCGGTGGATGAGATGAGGTCTGTAAATCAGGATCTGGCATACGGGGCTGTTCACGAGGATGCCCCTAAAAGAGCGTATATCACCCGAGAAACCCGCGTCCGCCTGCATCAGCGCACTTTCAGAGAGAAGGTTTTACTGGCGTATAAAGAGCAATGCGCGCTGTGCAAATTGCGCCACAAGGAACTGCTCGACGCCGCTCATATCATTCCCGACTCTGAAGAACACAGCCGGGCTACCGTCGATAACGGCATTTCCCTCTGCAAACTCCACCATGCGGCGTTTGACAAGTTCCTGATCGGGATAACGCCTGACTTCAAGGTGAAAGTCAGGCAGGCGATTTTGGAAGAGGTTGACGGGCCGATGCTGCAACACGGCCTGAAGGAACTCCACAACATCTCGATCATTTTGCCGACCGACAAAGCGGCCTGGCCGGATCGCGATGCCTTAAGCCAAAGGTATAGGGAATTTACTGAAGCGACATAGACAAGCCGGGTAAAGAAGTTGTGGAACCATGTAAGCGGACAACGGCCAGGGAATTGAAGACATCTGCTCAACGACGCCACCTCGATCTCACCGGCGCATGACGATAATCACCAAACACCGGCTGGCTTCCAATCCTGATCAGCCTTCTTTCTCTCAGAGGGTAACCGATGAAACAGCTATATAAGGACCTGTGGCAAACCAAATTGGAAATGCCTTTCAATGGTGTCCATGCACATGCGTATTTTTTACGCTGCGATAAAGGCAATGTTCTGATATACAACACAGGGCATGCGGAGGAAATTGAGCATATAGCTGAGTTGGGCGGTATTGAATATCAGTATCTCAGTCATCGCGATGAAACAGGAGCTTCCTTAAAAACCATCAGGCAACGGTTTGGTTCCAAGTTGTGTTGCCACAAAAATGAGGAACCGGCGATTTCTCAGTCGTGTGAAGTGGATATTACGTTCTCTGAAAACGTAAAGCACTTTGCCGGTATCGAGATGATCTGCACGCCCGGGCACACGGATGGCAGCCTCTCTTTTTTGTATAAATCCCCGCTCGGCCCTGCCTACCTGTTTACGGGGGACACATTTTTTCAATCAAACGGGCAATGGCGGACCTTGGTTTTTTCGGATGCGGGCGGCAGCACCGAGTCATTGATCAAAAGCCTGCTCACTTATCGTGAGCTCGATCCCGATGTGGTTTTGTGGAGTGCGTCCGGCGGAGGTCAAGGATCGTTTGTGGAAACAACCAGCGCTCAGTGGCTGGAAGATATAGACAATGCTGTCGAAGGTTTGAGAAAGTAAGTTAGGCATCAAAGTGTGCACAGAGCCCGGTATTTGACCTTCCTCACCCGGTCGCGTTAAGCAGCTCCTCGTTAAAAACTGGTGCAGGGAGTCTGGTATTTGACTCTCCCCACCCGGACAGGGCTTCAAGATGCAGCGCAAACGATCGCGGCGGGATCACTCGACGGGGGAGGCAACGTTAACTCCCCTCTTCAGGAAGTCGATCGGGTTCATCTTATGCGTCCCGTCAGGGGAGGCGGCGTGGGCTCCACCTTTCAGGGCGGAGCCGTTTGCCTGGTCTTTATCGGCCGTTATTGCCTGAGCGCCTGACGAACGCCCTGTCCATAGTCGGGATGCACCTGATCGAAGAGTGCGCACTGGCGCTCGGTGATGTCGGCGGACACCCCCTGCATGGCGTCGGCGATATTGGAGAACAACCGTTGCTTTTCACTGTCGTCGAACAGATTGAACAGGGCGCGGGACTGGGTGAAGTCATCCACCTGTTGACCTTTCCCGTCGCGTTGCCCGTAGCGGTCGGCGTCGCCTGAAATACGCAGGGGCGGTTCTTTGGCGGAGGACAATTCAAACGGCCCGTCAAAAGAGTTGGGTTCGTAGTAGGCGTCGGAGTTGCCGCTTGCGATGCCGCCGTAGGTATTCATCGGGCCGTCCTTGTGATAATGATGCATCGGGCACTTCGGGCGGTTGACCGGCAAGCTCTCGTAGTGAGTGCCCAGGCGATAGCGGTGCGCGTCGGCATAAGAGAAAATACGCGCCTGCAACATTTTGTCGGGCGACCAGGAAATACCGGGCACCACGTTGGAGGGTGAGAACGCGGCGTTCTCGATCTCGGAGAAGTAGTTGTCCGGATTGCGGTTGAGCTCAAGGACCCCGGCGTCGATCATCGGATAGTCCTTGTGCGGCCAGATTTTGGTCAGGTCAAACGGGTTGTAGGGTGTCTTCCCGGCATCCATTTCCGGCATGACCTGGATCTGAAACTTCCACTTGGGATAGTGGCCGCCCTCAATCGTGCCGAACAACGCTTCCTGATAGCTTTCACGGGTCTGCCCGATGACTTCGGCCGCTTCGGTGTTGGCGTAATGCTTGTGCCCCTGCATGGTTTTGAAATGAAATTTCACCCAGAAGCGTTCGCCCTGGTCATTCCACAACGAAAAAGTGTGCGAGCCGTAGCCGTTCATATGCATGGGCGAAACTGGCAGGCCGCGATCCGACATCAGGATCGTCACCTGATGCAGGCTTTCGGGAGAAAGCGACCAGAAGTCCCACATTGCGGTCGGGGAGCGCAGGTTGGTTTTGGGATGTCTTTTCTGGGTGTGAATGAAATCAGGGAATTTGTAGGGGTCGCGGACGAAAAAGACCGGCGTGTTATTGCCGACCATATCCCAGTTGCCTTCCTCGCTGTAAAACTTCAACGCAAAACCACGCACATCCCGTTCGGCGTCGGCGGCGCCTTGTTCACCGGCGACCGTCGAAAAACGTGCCAGTGCAGGTGTCTGTGCTCCCGGTTGCAGCATCTGCGCTTTTGTGTATTGCGAAATATCGTGTGTTATTTTCAGCGTGCCGTGGGCACCCCAGCCTTTGGCGTGGACAACCCGTTCGGGGATGCGTTCACGGTTCTGGTGTGCCAGCTTTTCAATCAGTTGGTAGTCCTGAAGTAAAACAGGTCCGTGCTCCCCCGCCGTCAGCGAGTTTTGGTTGTCGGCGACCGCGGCGCCGGCGGTGGTCGTTAAAGTGGGTTTCTTTGACATATCACTCTCCATATCCGGTTTTGGCTTATCGCATGGCCGTTCCAGCTAGCTTTCGGCGGCATATTACTATTTAATAAGTTAAATGAAAATAGATTTTTGATTGATTGTATATATAATCATGGTTAGGAATGTTTATCTATCGCGGGTTCCGGGCAAAGAACTGAGAGAGCCTCATTGTTCCTGCGCTGGGGGACAGGCAACGCAGGATCGCGGTAAAAACCGGCATCTTATTAAGATTTAAGCTTATAAGTCTTAATAACAAGCCGGATTATTAAAGATTTGCTGGATGAGGGATAAATCCTTGTAAAACAAGCCTTTGACAAGTTCCAGAAGCTTGTTTTTGACAAAAACATGACTTATAATAAGATTTAGAGGAAAAACCTTAATAACACATCGGGTTATTAAAAGTTACTTGATAACGGATAAACCTTAATAGAAACAACCTGTTGACGAACTCAGAAGGTCTGTTTTTGACAGAAATACGGGTTTTTAATAAGATTTTACCTAAAAACTTTAATAACAAAACGGCTTACTAAGACTTGCTGAGTAATAACTTACTCAAGACGGGGGTAGATCCAGAATGAAACGCGGCGGGATCGGCAGACATGAGATCACGAGTGCTCAGGGCGAGCAGGTACGCGCCTTTGTGCCGGCATCGTTGCCGCCAGTTCCTGCTTTGGCACTGAGTGATGGCTTGCTCCAGTCAGCGCTCGAGTCGGCAACGCTGGCTCTGGGGCGCCTCGATGCCATCTTGACCCTGCTGCCGGACAAAACGCTCTTTCTCTACACTTATGTGCGCAAGGAGGCAGTGCTTTCCTCCCAAATAGAGGGAACACAGTCGTCGTTGTCTGATCTTTTGCTCTACGAATCGGATATGGCATCTAAGGTTCCGCACGATGATGTGGCTGAAGTTTCATGCCATGTTGCAGCGCTGGAACATGGCATGAAGCGCCTGCGGGAAGACTTTCCGTTGTCAAACCGGTTGATCCGCGAAATTCACGGCGTGTTGATGTCGCGCGGGCGAGGCAGCAGCAAAGACCCCGGTGAATTCCGCCGCTCACAGAACTGGATCGGCGGCACCCGGCCCGGCAACGCCGCCTTCGTGCCGCCGCCGCATATCGCCGTGCCCGATTGCATGGCGGCGCTCGAGAATTTCCTTCATGCCGAAAACGACGGGTTGCCGGTGCTGGTGCGGGCGGGACTTGCACACGTGCAGTTCGAGACCATCCACCCTTTCCTTGACGGGAACGGCCGCGTGGGAAGGCTGCTGATCACACTCCTGCTGTGCTACGCCGGCGTATTGCGGGAACCTCTCCTGTACCTGAGCCTTTATTTCAAGCAACACCGCAGTACCTATTATGATCTGCTGGATCAGGTGCGGCGCACCGGTGATTGGGAGGCGTGGCTTGCTTTCTTCCTCGAGGGAGTGCGGTTGACGGCTGAAGGTGCGGTTCTGACCGTGCAACGTCTGGACCGGATATTTATGGATGATCGTGTCCGGATCGGGAAGGCCGGGCGTCGCGCCGGTTCGGCCCTGCGTGTACACGAAGCGCTTAAAGCGCGACCGATCCTGTCCCTGTCCCAAGCCTGTCGCGATACGGAACTTTCTCTGCCGGCGGTCTCCTCGGCCATGGAACTGCTTGTTGAAGAGGGGATTGCGCGCGAGCTGACCGGAAAGTCCCGTAACCGCCGATTTGGTTATGATCGGTATCTCTCCATTCTGAATGAAGGGACTGGGGAGCAGTCGCCTTAGGCGAAACCCCGTCTGTCGTCGTATTTTTTCAGGCCCCGCTGGGGTAAACAGCAGCTGAAGCAAAGCGAGCGGGGTTCCATCCCAGATTATTTCTGACAATAAGTTTCAGGCAACGCCCCAAAATCAAAACATCTAAAAAGTTGATGGTATTAACCGGCCTTTGCTTCAGAAGTGGGTGCTGTTTCATCGAAAACCGGCTTGATCAGGATGATATGGTCAGGCAACTTTTTTCCATTTCCCTATACAATGTTGGGAAAACAGATTTCGGATAAGTAAGGTGCCAAGCGGTAATAAATACGTTGGCATCTACACAATAGCTCACAACAGATCTTCCAATTGCAAGGCGTTCGCCGCTCTTTTAATACCCAGTAACTTGCATAATTTATGCAACCCGATTTCTTTCTCCCGATATGCCTGAACAACCGCTCTGGAATAAATACCGCCGTACTGGTTTAATATTTCTTTAGCTATATTTCTTTTTATCGGAACACTTCTGTTTTTTTGATCTTCTTTTATTTGCCGATACTCCTTTTTCAACCATCTTTCTATCTGGCCATATTGTCGCTGATCGACAATATTCAAATGTCGCATTCTTACTAAACAGGCGTACTTGCTGACACGAAACTTTTTTGCTATTGCGTCGATTTTTTCCAGTTGTCCCTGTTGGTTTTCCATTAATGACCATGTTGTTGTTTCTGGGAGAAAGGTGGCGTGAGGCATCAACACCTCGCCGGCAAATTCGTCGCACCATTTTTCTGCTCTTGATTGATCAATAGCATTTCCCGCATCAAACACACTTTGCTTTTTCAACAAATGCCCCAATTCATGGAACAGCGTAAAAGATTGTGCTTTACGTGCATCAGAGTCGTTGATGACAATGATGGGCAGGGTGTCTTTATAGATGGATATTCCACGAAACAGATTTGGGTCAACCTTTGACCAACTGGAATATTTGCTGGTCATAAAGATGAAAACCTCTTGATCTTCGGTCAACTTTTTCCACCCTTGAAAGTCGTGGCGGATGGTTTCAGAACATCCCAGCCATCTTCGTACCGACCGGGCGAGTACCGAAATATTTGACTTCTGGCCGGGTGGTGAAAAAGGTGGTACCGGTTCTCCCATATTCTCCCTGAATTCAAGTATCAATTCCCTGAAACGCGCGACATTGGCCGTAACAGACCTTAGCTTGTAGTCGTCAAAAACCGGGCCGGAAGCGGCAAATTTTCTGAACGCCGGAATGGAGTTTTTGAATTGGTATTGGTTGGGCAGTTCTTTCCTCAGAAAAACCCACTGCGGTACTTGATACAGGCCCGCCAGTTTCGCAAGTTGGTTAAAAGAGGGCTTAACCTCGTTTTTCTCAATCTTGTCAAGTGTCTTTACCAACGCTTTTTTCTGTGCCTGCTCAATGCTCAAACCAATCTGCTCACGGCACTGGCGCAAGATGTCAGGGTTGATGTTTTCCGCTTTGAGTCTGTTCATATTAGTACTCTGAGAAATTGTGTGAGGACAAAAACATATTGCGGCATATCTGCTGATTCAAAAAGGAAGTTGACATGCCAGCTCAGCCCATCGGTTTCCGCCTCAAAGGTTTCCATAAGATCGCCTTTTTATCATCCATAAGGAAGGCGACGGTGGTAACCCAAAGCCTGATGAACCGAAACCCTGACATTCTGGGAAAAACACAGCCTGAATGCCACCCCCGACGCATTCAAAACCGGCCGCGCGCCTTGAGCCGCTGTGCAAAACCACCGGGTTTCCATCCAGCCGGATGATCAGGTCGATCAGTTCTGATACCTGCTCAAGTACTCTTCCACCCGCCCGTGATCTTCGTTTCCCTTATCTCCCTTATAGTGAATCTTGATAAATTCAATTCGCTGCTCCTGCTCAAAACACGAGTAGATGATGCGCAACGATGACCCCTTCAAGTATCGGCAGAACAGGCGGGCTTTTACAATACACAGAACGTCGTTGCGGGTGATGACGTGAAAATGCTTGCCGTTCCCAAGCGGGATGACGGAAACAACGTTCCGGAACTCCTGGAGATCTTCGGGAAGTGATCGATATTTTCTGGCAAGGCGCTTGCGTTCTTTTTGAAATTCCGGCAACTCATCAAAGTTCATCGTCATAGTGTCTTACAGAGTACTTTTCGTCGCGGTAAAAGACGCTCTCATAAGAAAGCGGCTGGCGGTTTTGCGCCGACTGCCAGGGAATATCCCCGTGTGAATAGTGCTCTATTTCTGTCGCGTTTTTATCGGAGAGACGGGCTAATACATCATCAATATGTTCAACGTCGCGGGCGGAGAGCGTGTCGAGGGCCGGACGCCTGAGGGGAAGGTATTTCCTTTGCTCATATTTGAAATACTGACTCTTCACCGCCTCGATTTCTCCATTCTTTTGCATGTCTTCCAGCACTGAACTCAATTCAGCGGAGGTCGGCCCGTGATGATTCTTGATGTAAGTCGCGCCCATCAGGTTTTCCTCGAATTTTTCGTAATAATCGAAGTCAATGAAGTAAAGCAGTTTATGGAGCACGGTCTCCCCTACGTTCGGCTTGCCGCCGACTTTATTCAGGACGTAAAGAAGAACCTGCCTGAATGTATCGAGATTTTGTTGCGTCACGCGAATTTGGAGGCCTTCAGTTTTTCGCGCAGGCCGCTTTGTAAGTTTCACTGTATGCCTCGGTTCATGCTCGGCCAGAAAATCCTCGAGCGACATATCAAAAATCGCCGCAAGCTTCCTGGCTTCGGTAACCGTAAGCTCCCGCTTACCGCGCTCAATGTGCATGTAGGTGGGGCGGGACATACCCAGCTCTGATGCAACATGTTCCTGCGTCATGTTGCGCTTGGTGCGTTGCCCGTGGATGAATTTTCCAAGCATGGTGGCGTTCTGCCTCCGCTTTTCCCGGCGTGAGCGTGTCGAGGTTTTTTCAGCATAAGCCATGTATAATTTCTTTTCAATATGCATGTAAAATATTTGTACATGTGGCGCCATTGAGCGCGGATGACTGATTGGATCCGCCGCGACGGATGCTGCTATCCCCGCCGGAAAGCCTGCTGCCACACGGGGTTTGCGGTTTACTCAAAGCGTTGAGTAATCGGGAGTTCATCCGCCCCCACGCTGCGGAGCTGTTGCGATACCTGCGTAAGCCAGCCTCGGCGCTTCCTTCAGGTTGTTGCAGGCGCGTGGCAGGTGGGCAGGACCACGCTGGTCGAGCAGGTGGCGGCGCGTATGGGCGGGAGGCATAACCCCCCTGTCGGCAAAGGTAATTTCTGCCGTGATTCATCTAGCTCAAACTTCGGCGGGCTAGGGTGCCGCGTTGAGGGGGGGGCGTGTTGAGACTCGTCAAGAAACCACAAGTGATGCTGCTTGAAATACTTTTCTTTTGCTTTGACCAACGCGGCCGTTCCATCGGCGGGGTGGACGACATACGGCGCGTCCTGATATGAAGATATTCTTGGGAATTTCTTGAACGGCAGGATGCCAATCCGCAAAGGCGGGCAGTCGATGTGGATAACAGCGTCGCTGTACGGTAGCGGTTGCGCGCCAGCGGACGGGATCCTGCTCACCCCTCCCCAACAAACCCCCTGATCCACTCCCAATACTCATCGCCGGTCTTCCTCCAGAGCCAGTGATGGCCGGTGCCTTCAACCGTCTTGAAGGTCTTGTCCTGCGAGAGATACGCCTCGTATAACGCCTGCCCCTGCTCGAACGGCACCACCCGGTCGTGCGTGCCGTGCATGAACAGCGCGGGCGAGTTGATATGGCGTACTTTGTCCACCGAGTGGAACGGTTGCCCGAGTCCTGGGAACCATCCCAGCCCCGCTTTTTCCACCATCGCCCTGCCGCTGAGAAAAGGCGCGACCAGGATCAGGCCGGCATAGTCGCGCCGTCGTGCCACCTCGACCGCGACCGCCGCCCCCAGCGATCGGCCGTAGAGGTAGGTGTTGTCCGGCTCAAACTCCAATTCCTCGCGGACATACCGCAAGGCCGCCTCGGCGTCTTCATACAGGCCGGACTCGGACGGCTCGCCTTCGCTTTTTCCATAACCCCGGTAGCTCAGCAGAAAAACATTGGCCATCTCGGACAGCCTGACGCCGGCGGGTACCCTGATATACAGATGCCAGCCGTTGCCGTGGAAGTACACGATCACCTTGTCCGACTTGGGGTTGGGAAAAAACAGCGCCTGCAACCGGGTCTCCTGATCGAGCGACGGGAAGAATATCTCCTCGATCGCGGTGTCCTCGCAGCTCTTCTCGGTGTGCTTGAAGTAATCGCAGTGCGTTGCGTCCTGAGAAAGCTTTTTCGCAGGCAGGAACATGACGGTCTCGAAGACCTGATCGCCGCAACCGGTGAGCAGCAGGGCGAGCGACAGAACAGCGGTTTTCAAGCAAGGTTTCAGCATCCGTTCATTCCATAGCAGCTTTTAGGCGGCCCGACGCGCTGTTCGGGTGACTGCCGCTGAAGCGGGGCGGCATCAAGTTCAGTGTACCGTTTGCGTTGCATTTCGAGATCTCCTTTTGGTTCAGTGTACGGGAAATCTCTCATTCAACTTAGTGTCCCTTTCCAGTAAAAAATCAAAAGGCTTAAAGAGCCAACGCAGCCTGAACGGGATCCTTCACCGGGGAACAGGTGAAGGCCGGGGTGCTGCAATGTTTTCGCCCAACGTCGGCAAGGCTATTGCCACAGCGCGGCAAGCGGCACGGCATAAAGTTTATCGCCAAACGGCACGACGTCTTTGCCTGCGTACAGCACAACGCCACAGGCAAAATCATCTCCGGTAGCGTCTTGCAGCACTTTCATGTCTTTGAAGTCATGGGCGTCGATGCGATCAGATGTTTTTACCTCAATCCCGGCCAGTGAGCCGTCAGGCCGTTCCAGAACAAAATCCACTGCCTTGTTGTCGCCAGTCCTGAAATGCAGAAGATTGGCCCTGAGGTCTGAGAATGAAAGCAGTTTAAGGAGTTCGGCCGCCACGAAGTTCTCAACGACGTGGCCGTAAAGATCGGGCTTGCGCGCCCTGAGGTCATCCGGATCCCAGTTCAGTAAATGGCAAAGCAGCGACGTATCAGGCAGATAGCCTGTGGGCGATTTGACCAGGCGTTTGCCGATGTTGCGGTACCAGGGCGGGACGTCGAAACTCAGGAACATGGCGCGCAAAATGCCACGATAACTTCTGCTGGTCATGGGATTCAGGCCGATATCGCGGGCAATGTCAGCTTCATTCATAAGGTTGCCCGCGCGGGTTGCCAGGATGCGCAGCATGGTGGGCAGAAGACCGATCTTTTCCAGCTTGGAGATCATTCGGACGTCGCGTTGCAGAATGGTTGTGAGATAGCCGTCAAACCATTCGCTTTGCTCCCGCGCTGCTTTGCCGGATATCTCCGGGAATGTCGCCGCGCGGATGGCTTTGTTCAAGGACGGCTTGTTCTGAATGGCAGCAAAGTCGCAGGCAAACAGCTTGTCCGGGAAATCACCCACGTTTTTGAACACCTCGCAGGCGGCAAAGGGATAAAGTGTTTTGACGCTCATGCGCCCGACCAGTGGCTCGGACAGTTTGGGCAGGGCCATGACATTGGCTGAGCCGGTCAGCAAAAACCGGCCACTGCTGTGTTTTTTGTTCTCAAGACGCAGTTCATCGACCACGATCTTCAATGCACGGAACAAGTCCGGCACCATCTGGACCTCGTCGATGATCACGGCGCCTTTGTGCTGGTTCAGAAAACTTTCCGGGGATGCCGATGCCGCCGCCATCTGCGTTGCATTGTCGAAGCTCACATAGTCCGCCGGATAATCGTTGCGGGCCAGAGTTTGAGCGAGGGTGCTTTTGCTGGCCTGACGGGGGCCGTTGAGAAAAAGACCGGGTTGTTCTTCAGCGCAAACAGGACCTTTCCGGATAGTTTTCGGGCGGTATGTTTCACGGCATCCCTCTGTATATCTAAATGTAATCTTTATATTTACTAAATGTAAGGTTTAGTTTTGCAAGATATGGCGCGGTCCCGCCGTGGCGTCGCTTTTACCGCGACCGCCGCCTCGGGAAGCAGTCGTCTAAAATTCCTTGACGCTGTTGATGCGCAGGCCTCGACACCTGAAGCCGCATCTCGCTGTTCGTGATCGTGTCTGGGGGTGTCAGGGGTTGGGGGGAAGGCGGTCTGAGCGGTTTTGCAGGCAAGCCTTTTCAGTTAAGTCTCTCAAGGCGGGGCGGTGTAATGGGGGCTGTAAATCTCGATTCTGGCAGGGTGCTGATGTTTTGCGCTATGCTTTGTTTAAGGAAATCAAGAAGCTGTAAGGGCATTGTGAAGCGCAGTGATCATCTCACTGCCTGATTTTCTATGTCGCCTCGGTGCTTATTGAAAGGTGGGTTTTTGGTTCAGGTTACGGCTTATGAGCAGAAACTGGAGTAGGCGGGAAGTGCTGGTCGCTTTCAATTTATATTGCCGCACACCCTTTGGTCAAATTAATGGCGACAACCCTGAGATTATTCATCTGGCCAATACTCTGAATCGAACTCCTGGGTCAGTGGCAATGAAAATGGTTAACTTGGCACATCATGATCCGGCACATAGCAGAAGAGGAGTTGTTGGGCTTAGGCATGGCAGCAAGATCGATAAGCAAGTGTGGGATGAGTTTAACCAATCACCGACGAAAACACTTTATGAAAGTGACCTTCTGCTTGAGACATTAGAGCAATCAGAGCAAAAGGAGATTCCGGAAATAATGAGGGATACATGGCCGATCCAAGGAATGGGAAAAGCAAGGATTGCAAAAGAACGCGAGGGACAGGGGTTTTTCCGAAAGATGATGCTTGCCACATACGAGAATAGGTGTTGCATCACGGGAATTCACATTCCGGTATTGCTTAATGCTAGTCATATAAAGCCATGGTCTGGTCATCTGAAGGAGCGACTTGATCCAAGGGATGGCTTTTTGCTTAATGTGTTACATCATAAAGCTTTTGATGAAGGGCTCATTACTATTACCCCTGACTACAAGGTAAAGGTTTCCGGTAAATTATGGGAGAGAAGGCCAAAGCCAAAATGGCTCAGGTTTTTTGATGATTATGATGGGGCTCTCATATCCTCTCCCAAAAGATTTATTCCAGACAAGGATTTTTTGGATTGGCATCATAATCACATATTTGAGAATCTACATACCACGAACCGACGCATTGACGACAAATGAATAGCTTGAACTTGTCATTCCTGATCATTGCAGTAGTACTGGGTCAATTACTCGTGCTTAGGTTTTTTATTTGGAAAGAAAAAAGAAAGAGAAAACGTTCACCGTTCACTGAAAAAATTCTGCGTTTTCCAGGATATAAGTTACGACAGCAGCTTGATGAAGTCGGCGACAAGCTTCTTCTAACGCCTGTTTACAATTTAATGTTTGTAATGATAATAATAGTATTTTCAATGAGTTCCGAATTTAAATCCGTGCCTCTGATAATTTATGTTGCCACCTTTATTTTATTCTTGTTTTATATTTGGCAACTAAGCAGGCGTTTTAAAAGCTTAGTCAATTTACATCTTGGTTGGAAAGGTGAAGTCTATACTGGGGAAGAACTTAATAGGCTAATGCGCGAGGGCGCTTGGGTATATCACGATTTTCCTTATAAATATGGCAATATAGATCATGTCGTTGTTTCCAGGGGAGGAGTATTTGCAATAGAAACAAAGGCTGTTAGAAAACCTGATCGTTCAGATGGGAATAGCGAATACAAAGTTAATGTTCAGAATGAAGTTCTTTGTTTTCCACACATGAAAACTTCTAAACCAATAAAGCAGGCAAAATTGCACGCGCGACACCTTAAGAGATTTATAGCCGACAGGGCAGACATCCAAGTAGAAGTTATACCGGTTGTAGCATTGCCGGGTTGGTATGTTAAGGATGATAGAAACTCTGATGTTCGGGTTATAAATCCTAAGCGCGGCGCCGTCTTCAAAGAGCAAGTCAAGCGGTCGAATATCAGTTCAAAAGAAACCGAAGAAATAGCTCGTTCTATTGAAGAAATTGTAAGAGATATCAGTCCCGCATCCAAAAGATTTGATCCTGGCCGGCGCGAAAGAATATGATATATGGAATAGGAGAAGGGCAGAGGATCGTAAACTGTGAGAATCAAAATAGTGTATTTGTGGAAAAATTGTAAGTCTTCTATTCGCACCAGAATCTCACGAATGAGCTATTGTTATGACTATTTGTTACTACTGCGAAGACTGCGGAGAAGAAATCGAATTCCGTCTTTGATAATAATAATGATCCCTCTTGGTATATATCGATAAGAAAGGAATATAAAGATCAGCCAACATCTGACCTGAATATATTCATTGGAGAAATCATCAAAATTCGTTTTGATCCTGTAAACGATCAAGTTCCGTATCTTGCCATTGTTAGTTTGAAAGAAAAAAGTCTTGTTACTTTGGATCTTGAAATCAGACTACAGCTGGAGAAAACCACTGCTGATCCTGAGTTTTTTGGATTGCAAGAGAGTGATTTTAAGGATATAAAAAGGCTATGAACACGTAATGGCGGCTGATCAGGTAGAAAGATGGCCTCATTAATTCCTTGGTGTTACGCTTGACAATGCCTGTGCCGGGATTTCCTCAAACCGCCATGCGGATTGTATGTATATAATTCCTCATCTACCCGTATAGCTTTTCCAAATTTGCACCGTCTTCCCAGGAGGTTTCCAATGGCAAATAAAAGCATAGATCAGGAAGCAAAAAAGGCGATTAAAAAAGCCCAGAAGACCATACGGGAAGTAAAAGAGAAAGACGGGAATGAGGCAGAAACGCGCCGCAGGGTTGAGAGAATATTTGAGAGCGTCCTGGGCTACAAGATAGAAAACCTGTCGCGGGAACATGCGGTAAAAGGGGCCGGGAGCACAGAGCATCTTGATTTTGCCGTCAAACTGTCTCCAGAGAAAAGCAATGAAGTATCCATGGTGGTGGAGTTGAAGCGTGCCAGCATGGAGCTTTCGCTCAAGCACCTTAAACAAGCCTCCCGCTATGCAATTGATTTGGGTTGTGAATGGGCCTTACTGACAAATGGCTGGCAATGGGAGTTACACCATATTGAGTTTGGACAACCTCCTGATGTCAAGATCGTTAAATCCTGGGATATTCTGAACGATGAAATAATAGATTTAGTCAAAGAATTTCAGGTCATTTCATATCACAGTCTCAGGCGGGGCACACTTGAAAAGTTGTGGGCGAAATACAGTGCTTTAAGCTCAGAGCAGTTGCTCTCTATTTTGCTGTCGGAATCCTCCTTGAAAAGAATCAGGGGTTCTATAAAGAAAGAGAGTGGCATTTCTGTTCATCCGGAAGAAATTGTTTCCGCTTTCCGGAGATTATTGAATGAGAAAGCGAGCAGGCTGATTGACTCAGTTAAGATTTCTTATCCCTCTTCCACCAGAGGTGCAACTAAACCCAGAACCAGATCTAAATCTGAGGGGAGCACCTCGAAAAAGCCGGATGATCTTCTGGAGAATCTCTACAAGGAACTGCATACGTGCCTGTTGACTCTCGGAGACGATGTAGAAGAAAAGAAACTCAAACGCTACGTGGCTTTCAAGCGTCACAAGAACTTTGCCAGCATTAAAACGTTTTCCGGTAAAGGCTGTGTGAAGGTTTGGTTAAAAGTCGATCCGGGTACGGTAACACTTGAGACTGATTTCGCTCGGGACGTCCGTAATGTTGGTAACGTTGGCCTGGGGGATCTCGAGGTAACACTGTACAAAAGTGAAGATTTGCAAAAAGCGAAACCTCTGATCCAACGAAGTTACGACGAAAACTGAAGAAATAACGGCCTGTACAGCAAAGCCGGAAAATGCCCCCGGCATTGCCCTGCGTATCGGCCCCTCACAGATCCGTCACCGTCTTCTCCAGCACTTCCGCAGTCAGCCCCAGTGTCTCCGACAGCGTCGGGTGCGGATGAATACTCGCGGCGATGTCCCGTGTATCGGCACCCATCTCCATCGCCAGCACCATCTCGGCGATCAGTTCCCCCGCGTTGCGCCCGACAATCCCCGCGCCCACGATCCGTTTGCTCGCGGGGTCGCGCAGGATTTTCGTAAGCCCCTCGCCCGCACCCGTCCCGAGCGCGCGTCCGCTCGCCGACCACGGAAAGGTAGCGCACTGCACGGCGATGCCGCAACGTTCGGCTTCGGTTTCGTTGAGTCCCGTCCAGGCGATTTCGGGGTTGGTGTAGGCGACGCCGGGGATGGTCTTGGCGTCAAAGGCGGCGTTGTGTCCGGCGATCACTTCGGCGGCGACTTTGCCCTGGTGCGTCGCCTTGTGCGCGAGCAGCGGCCGACCGGCGACGTCGCCGATGGCGAAGATATGCCCGATGTTGGTGCGTTGTTGCGCGTCGGTCGGGATGAAGCCGTGTTCATCGAGCGCAACGCCCGCCCGCTCGACGCCGATCGCGTCGCTGTTCGGCAGTCGCCCGACCGACAGCAGCACGCGCTCGAATACATTGCCGGGGCCCGCGCTTTCGGCTTCGCCGCTGAAAACAACTTCCAGCCCTTTCTGCTTCGCCTCAATCCCCCCGACCTTTGACCTCACAAAGATCTGTGCGCCGCGTTTCGCAAGGCGCTTCTCGAGCGGCTTCACGAGGTCGCGATCACATTCCATCATCAGTGCGCTGTCGGCTTCGACGATCGTGATCCCGGTGCCGAGCGCTTTATACACGCAGGCCATCTCAAGCCCGATCACGCCGCCGCCGATGACCAGCATCGTCTTCGGCACCTCTCCGATCTCAAGCGCGCCGGTCGAGTCCACGAACCGGGGGTCGTCGCAGTCGAGTTCGGGCAATGCGCGCGTGCGTGAACCGGTCGCGATGACCGCGTGATCAAAGGTGATCGTCCGCGCGCCGTCCGGGCCTTTGCACTCAACCGCATTGGCGGCGGTGAACGCGGCGTCGCCTTGGATGACCTGCACCTTGCGGCGTTTTGCCAGCAGGTTCAGCCCGTCGGTGAGCCGGCGGATGGTTTTGTTCTTGAACTGGTTCATCTTGTCGGGCCGGATGTCGGGCGCGCCGAAATCAACGCCGCATTGTTCCATCGCTTCGGCCTCGGTGATGGTTCCGGCGATGTGCAACAGGATCTTCGACGGGATGCAGCCGACGTTCAGGCACACGCCACCGAGACGGTCGTGGCGTTCGATCAGAATGACGCGCCGGTCGAGGTCGGCGGCGCGGAAGGCAGCGGTGTAGCCGCCGGGGCCGCCGCCGATGACGAGGACTTCAGTATGTTCCCTGTCATTCATGCCGGGTCGTTCACCCCTTGTTCGTTCACCTCTTTAACGAGGACTTCGGTATGTTCCCTGTCGTTCATGCCGGGTCGTTCACCCCCCGTTCGTTCACCTCTTTAACGAGGACTTCAGTATGTTCCCTGTCATTCATGCCGGGTCGTTCACCCCTTGTTCGTTCACCTCTTTAACGAGGACTTCGGTATGTTCCCTGCCGTTCATGCCGGGTCGTTCACCCCCCCATTCGTACACCTCTTTTGGGCTCACCTTATCCTGCCGGTCCCGACATCAAAAAACTGGCGGCTCACTTCCCATCCATCAGCCTCTTCCGGGTTCACTGGCATGTGCCTGATCGCTCATGCCGGATTGCCTGCATCAGGCCGTTCACGTTGCCGGATCACCAGTAAAGCCGTTGCAACCCGACCGGTAACTGATCCGATGGGGAGACATCCCGGTGTTCATCAGGGATCATAGGTCAAACCCGCCGCCACGTCTGTAATCTCCCGGTGGCCTGACAAACCACATTGCAATTGCTTTGAGATGATCGCCACGTCCGGAACCTCCGGGAACACCGAGAAACACCCCATGTTCATCAGGCATCACAGTTCAAACCGCTGCGGCTCGCCCAGTAGCCGACAGTAATGCGTGATGAAGCGTACGGCGTCGGCGCCGTTGATCACGCGATGATCGTAGGACAGGTCGAGCGGTAGCATCAGGCGCGGCGTGAACTGCCCGCCGTCCCACACCGGCTGCATCCGTGTGCGCGAGACGCCGACGATGGCGACTTCGGGGGTGTTCACGATCGGCGTGAATGCGGTGCCGCCGAGACCGCCGAGGCTGGTGATCGTGATGCACGCGCCTTCAATGTCATCGCGGCGCAGTTTGCCGTTGTGCGCGCGCGTGGCGAGGTCTTCGATGCCGCGCGCGATGTCAAACACGTTGCGCCGGTCGGCGTCGCGCAGCACCGGCGCGATCAGTCCTTTCGGTGTATCCACCGCGACTGCAATATGGCAGTAGTGCTTGTAGATCACCACGCCTTTTTCCTCGTTCAGCGAGGCGTTGAACTTCGGGAAGTCGGCCAGCGCATCAGCCAGCGCACGGATCAGGAAAGGCAGCAACGTCAGTTTGATCCGCTTTTTCTCGGCCTCGTTCTTGTGCGTGCAACGCAGGGCTTCGAGTTCGGTCACGTCGGCTTCGTCGTGTTGCGTCACGTGCGGCACGTTCAGCCACGACCGCCGCATCCGCGCCGAGGACAGTTTGTCGATGCGTCCGATCTTGACCTCCTCGACTTCGCCGAACGCGGAGAAGTCGGGGAGCACGACGGCGGGCGCCGCGTATTCAGCCTTGTCGGCAGGGCGTTTACCGGCGAGGGTCTGCTGTGCGAACTGCTTGATGTCTTCCTTGAGGATGCGCCCGCCGGCGCCGGTGCCCTTGACGCGGTTCAGGTCAACGCCGAGTTCACGCGCGAGGTGACGTACAGCCGGGCTCGCGTAGGCGGCCGTTGCGGTATCGGTGCGCCCGGCAGCCGCGTCTTTGGCGTCGGCACCCCGCGGTTCGGAAAAACCTCCCGCTGTTCGTGAAATTGTGTCGGCGGCGTCGGCGGCGCGCCTCTCAGTCTCTCTCTTGCCAGCGGGCAGATCACCATCGGTTGCGACGTCAGCCGTTTGATCTGCCGACTCATCGTCCGGTTGATCCACCTGGGCAAGTTTGGTGTCTGTGCCGGATGTGCCGGGCGTCGCCTGACTCGGCATCCCGCCGCCGACGTGCGCGTCGCCCGTCGTCTCGAGCGTTACCAGCAGGTCGCCTTCGGACACGCGGTCGCTGAGTTTGACGGCGACGGTCTTGACCGTGCCGGCGATATTCGACGGCACTTCCATCGCGGCCTTGTCGCTTTCGAGCGTGACCAGCGAGTCATCGACCGCGACCGTGTCGCCGGGTTTGACCAGCACCTCGATCACCTCGACCGATTCAAAGTCGTCGAGGTTGGGGACGCGGATTTCAGCGGTTCCGTTCATGGTCTTGCAACCCATCTGGTACCCGCAGATGCGTGCGGGCTTCGGGCGTGGATTTTGGCAACTCCGCTCATGGTCTCACAGCAGCGAGCGGGGGTCGTGGTAGTCGAGGCCGAGGTCGGTTGCGGTTTGCGGGTGGGTCATTCTGCCGTCGCACACGCTGAGCCCCTCGATCAGACCGGGGTCGTCGCGCAGCGTCTGCCGCCAGCCGTTGTCGGCGATCGCGGTCACGTAATTGAGCGTCGCGTGGTTCAGCGACAGCGTCGAGGTCAGCGGCACGATACCCGGCATGTTCGTCACGCAGTAGTGCACGACGCCTTCATCTACATAAGTCGGTTCGCTGTGAGTGGTCGGGCGCGAGGTCTCGAAACATCCGCCCTGATCCACCGCGACATCGACGATCACGGCGCCCGGTTTCATCTGCGAGATCAGTGCGCGGTCGGCCACGCACGGTGTCTTGCCGCCGGGCACCAGCAGGGCGCCGACCACGAGATCGGCGTCGGCGAGGTGCCGCCGGAAGGCGTCGTCGCCGGAGAGCACCGGCGTCATTTTGCCGAGTTGTTGCTTCGCGCGTTCGAGTGCCTGCCTGGACTTGTCGAGTACAAACACGTTGGCCCGCATCCCGCACGCGATCCCGGCGGCGCTGGTGCCGACGGTGCCGGCACCGAGCACGACGACTTTCGCGGGCGCCGCGCCGGGGGCGCCGCCGAGCAGCAGGCCGCGTCCGCCGTGGGGCTTTTCAAGGTAATGCGCGCCGGTCTGTGTTGCGAGGCGCCCGGCGATGACCGACATCGGGATCAGCAGCGGGCGGCTGCCGTCGGGTGCGGCGATCGTTTCATAGGCGATGCACACCGCGCCACTGTCGAGCAGCGCGCAGGTCATGTCGGGGTCGGCGACGAGGTGCAGATAGCAGAACAAGATCTGGCCTTCGTGTAGCAGTTTGAATTCGTTGCTCTGAGGCTCTTTGACTTTGACGATCAACTCGGCCTGCGCATAAACGGTGTTGATGTCGGGCGCGATCTCGGCGCCGGCGTCGCGGTAATGGTCGTCGGTGAAGTTGATCGCGGCGCCGGCGTCGCGTTGCACGACCACCCGGTGGCCGTGCCCGCTCAGCGCCCTGACGCTGTCGGGGATGAGGCCGACGCGGTATTCGTGATCCTTGATCTCTTTGGGAACCCCGATCAGCATCTGGTGTATTTCCCGGTGTCGTCACCGTTTGAATTCGCCGCTTTGACTTGGATGATCAACCCGGCCTGCGCATAAACGGTGTTGATGTCGGGCGCGATCTCGGCGCCGGCGTCGCGGTAATGGTCGTCGGTGAAGTTGATCTCGGCGCCGGCGTCGCGTTGCACGACCACCCGGTGGCCGTGCCCGCTCAGCGCCCTGACGCTGTCGGGGATGAGGCCGACGCGGTATTCGTGATCCTTGATCTCTTTGGGAACCCCGATCAGCATCTGGTGTATTTCCCGGTGTCGTCACCGTTTGAATTCGCCGCTTTGACTTGGATGATCAACCCGGCCTGCGCATAAACGGTGTTGATGTCGGGCGCGATCTCGGCGCCGGCGTCGCGGTAATGGTCGTCGGTGAAGTTGATCGCGGTGCCGGCGTCGCGTTGCACGACCACCCGGTGGCCGTGCCCGCTCAGCGCCCTGACGCTGTCGGGGATGAGGCCGACGCGGTATTCGTGATCCTTGATCTCTTTGGGAACCCCGATCAGCATCTGGTGTATTTCCCGGTGTCGTCACCGTTTGAATTCGCCGCTTTGACTTGGATGATCAACCCGGCCTGCGCATAAACGGTGTTGATGTCGGGCGCGATCTCGGCGCCGGCGTCGCGGTAATGGTCGTCGGTGAAGTTGATCGCGGTGCCGGCGTCGCGTTGCACGACCACCCGGTGGCCGTGCTCGCTCAGCGCCCTGACGCTGTCGGGGATGAGGCCGACGCGGTATTCGTGATCCTTGATCTCTTTGGGAACCCCGATCAGCATGGCGTATGTCCCTGTGCCGTCACCGTTTGAACCCGCCGTGCCGGGACACTTTGACCTTGGCGATCAATCCGGCGACCTGCACATCCGCCAGTCTCCGTGCGCAAGCCGTTTACAGGCTGCCATATTGCCGCTGTCCCTGCGTATTCACCGGGCATCGGGCGGCGTTGATCGGGTGTCGTGCACATTGTGCAGGCTGGAATACTCATACCTTGAACGGCGCCGTTCTGTCGCAGTCAATGCCGTAGCGATTATACGCCTCGGCGACCTTGTTCCGCGGGAATTTGCCTTGCGCGGACAGCGCATACAACGCGGTGGTCGTGATGTAGCGGCGGTCCACTTCAAAGAAGTTGCGCAATGCTTCGCCCGACATGCCGCTGTCGGCAACGCAGATCACGCGCTCTCATCTGCCCCACGGCTGGCAGTAGCTATAGCCGGTTATGGCAAACCTCGTGTGTTTCATCTTCACTTTTTGGTAATGAACACGGCATCAGAAAGGGGGCAATACCGTTTCCCGTCTTTCCAAGTGAACGCAGTTTTAAGCCGCTTTGTGTTTTTCGAGCCGAAATTGTTCAAATATCTGTTAATCCTGTTTTTCAATAGATTTACATTACGCTTCATTTTCCAGCTTTCTTCCAGGCTATTCTCATCTATAAGAATCAAAAACAATCTGTTTGCGGCATCAAAGCGTCTTTCGCCTTGTTCCTCGTATAACCAGCGAATCAATATGTCCGGCTTCGAAATGGTGTCTTTTACAATCCTTTTTCTTGTGGCGCTAAACTGCTTCCAGAACTTTTTTGTTCCTGCATCAACGCTTTCTTGGAACCGCGTGATCAACTCTATAAAAATAACTTTATCTTTTTGATTTTTGTCGTATTTAATGCCTTTTTCATAAGCAAAGTGTTTTAGTTCCTGAAGCTCTGTGCTTAAGCCGAGTTCCTTTCTCTTTATCTGCATGAAACCGTCCGGGAAATGCGTAACCTTTAAGTCGAAAGGAATGCTGCCAATAAAGAAATCAACTTTTTTGATTAAGCCAACTGTGGGCGTGACTTTTCTATGATCCTTAAAAATGTCTTCAATCAATATAGAGGTCCAGTGATTAAACCAGGAGGATAGAACATAACTTCTCATGCTCTCGTGGATTTCACTCTCAATCTTTTTTGTAATGAGATTGAAATTCCTTATCTTTTTGATGTAATTATTGACAATTGTGCGTTCGAGGTTGTTTTGATACAGGCCGCCCAATCAAATACTTGCAGTTTGTAAAGCTCGGAAATCAGTTTCGTCTCCCCATCTTTTCTTTCTGCCCGTTCCTCCTGGTATTTTTTACCGATAAATTTGTCGAGCACCTTTTCGCTTGGCTGCTGGCTGTAAATATACTCAAAAAGCTTTGGCCCTTTTATATCGGTGCAGTTGATCTTGGCGAGATCACAAAACTCAACCATGAGGGTTTTGCGGGAAATCGCTCTCAACTTCAGCCAGTAAATCGCCCCTTTTTCTTTAAGAAGAACGTCAAACTTGTTTTCCTTATAAAGCTGTTTGAAGTAATTGAATTTATCTGCCATGTTTCTACTCATAACACAAAAACAGGTATTCTCTTGTTCCTTTGCGAGAACCTTTGCCGCCGTAGTGGTTTTGGTACTCGTGCTCAAAAACTTTTACTTTTCTATGTTGTTTTATTAAACCTTCCAGGGTTTCTTTGTCAGGGTAACTTTTGCTGTTGTACGAAATAAGCCAGTAGGGAATATGCCTGCTGTTCTCAAAAAGGTTCTTGAACGAGTCAATAATTTTGTTTTTCTGCACAAAACCACTTTCCTTTTTAGGATAGTATTGCTTTGTTCCGCTGATAAATTCTTTGTCTTTCCAGTATTCAACAAAGGTTTCCAGAAAGTGGTAAAAAGCCTGATAGTCAGGGTGGCAGCCATAATACGGGGGGTCAAAATAGACCAGATCAACGTTTTTTAGTTTCCCGGTCAGGTCAATCGTATCCTCGCAATAAACCTTGTTCTCTTTTTCATTGTCAAAAACCGCGCCGTTGTATTCGTTTACCAATTCCAGAGATAAATCTTTAATCGGGCGCGTGATTGCAGGGTTCCTCTTAACACGTTTCGGGGTCCTGCTGTATTCCAACGCCTTGAGATGAGCAAAATGCCCCAAGAGCACTTTTCTTGTCAGCGCCCTGTTCATTATTGCCAGTGCAAGGGATTTTTTGTATTCGTTCCCGAGCAGATCAACATTTGCGCGAAAATTATCCAAGAATTGCGCTTGATTTTTTTCAAAGAAAACTTCGGTAAATACTTCGCCGATGAGTGATCCGGCATCTTTGTTTTTTTGTAGAAGTAAATCAACGTCCTTTTGAGAAAGAGTGGTGTTTTTGTTTTCAATAACAGCTTTCCCGATATGGTAATTGAATTTCAAGAAATCATTTGCAATTACTCGTTTGCCTTGAGCCTTGAAGTAATAGCCAACGGAGGAGGTGCCACTGAACGCATCGAAAACCGTTTCAATATTCTTGGGCGAGCATTCAAAGATCCACTCAACCAGCCGTTGCTTGCTGCCCAGGTATTGGGTCTGGGGCAATTTAAAGGGCCTCAATTTTTCGCCAAATAATGTTTTTTGTTGTGATGCGAGCATATTTATTTCAATAAAGCGTCAATTTCACTACAGTGTTTATAGTGATGAATTTTTAGTGGCAGTGGTTGCAGATCATAAGAAGCGCCCCTCAATGTTCATACCTTGAACGGCGCCGTTCTGTCGCAGTCAATGCCGTAGCGATCATACGCCTCGGCGACCTTGTTCCGCGGGAATTTGCCTTGCGCGGACAGCGCATACAACGCGGTGGTCGTGATGTAGCGGCGGTCCACTTCAAAGAAGTCGCGCAACGCCTCACGCGTGTCGGAGCGGCCGAAGCCGTCGGTGCCGAGCGTGTAGTAGGGTTGCGTGATGAAGCGGCGGATCCGGTCGGCGTAACTTTCCATGTAGTCGCTTGCAGCGATCGTCGCGATGTCGTCGTCCCCAAGGCACCGGCGCACGTACTCCACGCGCTTTTGCGCCTGCGGATGCAGTCGGTTCCAGCGTTCCGTCTCCAGCGCTTCGCGGTGCAGTTCATTGAAACTCGTCGCGCTCCATACTTCGGCGCTCACCTGCCAGTCCTGCCTGAGCAGTTCGGCGGCGGCTATCGCTTCGCGCAGAATCGCGCCCGACCCGATCAGGCGCACGTGTGCAATCGGTGCGTCGGCCAGTTGCGCCGGTTGCGCCAAGCGGTACAGGCCTTTGACGATGCCCTCTTCGGCGCCTTTGGGCAGTGCCGGATGCGGGTAGTTCTCGTTCATCGTGGTGATGTAGAAGAACACACCCTCGCGCCGGGCGAACATCCGCTCGAGCCCGCGGTGGATGATGACCGCGAGTTCGTAGGCGAAGCACGGGTCGTAGGCGACGCAACTCGGGTAAGCCGAGGCGAACAGGTGGCTGTGGCCGTCCTGATGTTGCAGGCCTTCGCCGGCAAGCGTTGTGCGCCCGGCGGTGCCGCCGATCAGGAAGCCGCGTGCCTGCATGTCGCCCGCCGCCCACGCGAGATCGCCGATGCGCTGAAAGCCGAACATCGAATAGAAGATATAAAACGGGATGGTGCTGATGCCGTGTGTGCTTGAGGCGGTGCCTGCGGCGATCCACGACGAAAACGCGCCGGCTTCGCAGATCGCCTCCTCGAGGATCTGCCCGGACTTGTCCTCTTTGTAGAACATCACCTGGTCTATGTCCTGCGGTTCGTACAGCTGCCCGACCGAGGAGTAGATCCCGAGCTGGCGGAACAGTCCCTCCATGCCGAAGGTGCGTGCCTCGTCGGGGACGATCGGCACGATGCGATTGCCGATGTCCTTGTTGCGGCACAGCAGCGTGAGGATGCGCACGAACGCCATCGTCGTCGAGAACTCGTGCGTGCCTTGTGCTTTCAGCAGCGGGGCGAATTCCGACAGCGGCGGGATCTTCAGCGTCGGCGCGCGTTGCGCGCGTTGCGGCAGGAAGCCGCCGAGTGCGGCGCGGCGCTCTTTCATGTAGCGCAACTCTTCGCTGTCGTCGCCGGGGTGCAGGTATTCCAGCCGCGCAACCTGTTCGTCGTCGAGCGGCAGTTTGAAGCGGTCGCGCATGATCTTCAGCGATTCAACGTCCATCTTCTTTTGCTGGTGCGAGCGGTTCTGCCCCTCGCCCGACTCGCCCATGCCGTAGCCTTTGACCGTCTTCGCGAGGATCACGGTCGGCTGGCCGCGCCGGTTCACGGCGGCGTCGTAGGCGGCGTACACCTTGTGCGGGTCGTGGCCGCCCCGGTTCAGCCGCCAGATGTCGCGGTCCGACAGGTGCGCAACCATCTCGGCGAGCGCCGGGTACTTGCCGAAGAAATGTTCGCGCGTGTAGGCGCCGCCTTTGGCCTTGTAGTTCTGGTAGTCGCCGTCAACCGTTTCCTCCATGCGCTTGAGCAACAGTTTGTCTTTGTCGCGGTCGAGCAGCGGATCCCAGTAGGCGCCCCAGATCACCTTGATCACGTTCCACCCGGCGCCGTGGAACAGGCACTCGAGTTCCTGGATGATTTTGCTGTTGCCGCGCACCGGCCCGTCGAGTCGTTGCAGGTTGCAGTTGATGACGAAGATCAGGTTGTCGAGTTTTTCGCGTCCGGCGAGCGAGATCGCGCCGGTGGATTCGGGCTCGTCCATTTCGCCGTCGCCGATGAACGCCCACACTTTGCGGTCGTCGGCGTCGAGTAACTTGCGGTCGTTGAGGTATTTCATAAAGCGCGCCTGATAGATCGCCATGATCGGGCCGAGCCCCATCGACACGGTCGGAAACTCCCAGAACTGCGGCATCAGGCGCGGGTGCGGGTACGACGGCAGCCCCGGCGCCTCGGTTTCGCAGCGGAACCGGTCGAGGTCGTCTTCGCTCAGGCGCCCCTCGAGGAACGCGCGCGCGTAGATGCCCGGCGACGAATGTCCCTGAATGAAGACCAGATCACCGCCGTGCGTGTCGGTCGGTGCGCGGAAGAAATGGTTGAAACCGACATCATACAGCGTCGCCGCCGACGCGAAAGTGGCGATGTGCCCGCCGATGCCCGGGTTGCGCCGGTTCGCGCGCAGCACCATCACCGTTGCGTTCCAGCGGATCATCGCGCGGATGCGGTGCTCGATCGCGGGGTCGCCGGGCATCGTCTTTTGCAGATGCGCCGGGATCGTGTTCACGTAGGGCAGGTTGACCTGACGCGGGAAACCGGAGCCCCACAGGCGCGCCTTGTCGATCAGGCGGTTGATCAGGTAGTACGCGCGCTCGGGCCCGTAGCGCGCCGCGACCGCCTCGAGCGACTCAATCCATTCCTGCGTCTCCCGCGGGTCCTTGTCCTTGCCGGTGCTGATGATGGGGTCGCTCATGGGGGGTGTTTCCTTGAATAACCGTTCATGGCCGTTGATGAGGTTTCAGTCAATTCTATATCACCTCGCTTTGAGGACGACACGATGATTTACAGGGCGGGATCAGCCGTGCGGACGCGCAACTGATCCCGTCCGTATAGCCTTCATCATCTAAGCCGGGTATTACATTCGGACGGATTTTCTGCATCCGCTGGGCGACAGATTGCAGGCCGGGCGGCGATAAAAACAAATGCGTCCATTTTGATAAACTATGCCGTTGATTGTGTGGAGATTTTGCTGAGGGGAGCAGGTGCCATGGTCAAACTCACCGCGGAGGCGGCGGAACAGGTCAGGCAATCGGCCAAAGACGGCAACATAGAAGGGTTGCCCCTGCGCGTCGCGGTGGAGCGCAAGGGTGACGGCAGTTTCCATTACGTGATGGGGTTCGACAACATGACCCGCGAAGGCGACCTGATGATCCGCAGCCGCGACGTTGACGTGGTGATCTCAAACGGCTCGCGTGATCTCGTCTCGAACATGACCATCGATTATGTGGAATTGGAAGAAGGGCAATTCAATTTCATTTTTCTGAACCCCAACGACCCGGCCTACGTGCCGCCCGCGGAGTAGGCGTCGCCGTTACCGCGATGCCCAACGGTACACATCCTGATCACGATGCCCCTGAGAGAATGACCATGGCTTTGCAGGAACGTTCAAAAACCAGTTTGAATTGGCGAATCGGCGCGCAGTTGATGCACTACCGTGCCCTGATCATGTTGTTGGTGCTGTTTTCGGTCTGGGTGCTGTCGGTTTTTATCTACCAGTTCAATCCTCTGCTGTGGAGGGAGTGGCAGGTCGGACTGCTCGCCGCGTCGATCACTTTTATGATCGTGCTGATACGCTTTTTATGGCTCGACCACGTCAAGCCGTCGCAGCACCTGCGCTCGTGGCTGCTCGACATTCACGCTGGCGACTTGTCGTCGCGCGTGCCAGAACTCGACGGCAGCAGTTTCAACGCCTTGGTCAACGACCTCAACTCAATGGCGCACATGCTTGAGGCGCAGGTGCGTCACGGCATAGTGCAGTTGCAACGCCACACCGAGCACATGACCGACAAGACGCGAATGCAGGAGCGTGCGTGGATCGCTTATGAACTGCACGACTCGCTCGCACAGACGGTCGGCAGTCTGCGGTTTCAGGCGCACGTGCTCGATCAGAGCCTGCGCGAGGGCGACAAGGAAGCGGCGTTGCAGCAACTCGAGAAGTTCGAGAACACGCTGACGGAAGTCAACCGTGAGGTGCGCGACCTGATCAGTTACTTCCACACGACCTCGCGGCTCGGCGATTTCGAGCAGTCGGTGGAAGAGGTCGTCGCGCGGTTTCGCCGCGACAATCCCCGTATGAGGGTGTTTTTTGACAAGACCTGGCCGCCGCAGGTGATACCGCGCGAGTTTAAGATCCAGGTGTTGAAGATCATTCAGGAGGCGCTGGCCAACGTGCAGAACCACGCACACGCCGATCTCGTGCGGGTGATGATGCGCGGCAGCGATGACGGGCATTACCGTGTGTTGATTGAAGACAACGGCGTCGGTATGGAAAAGGGCTTACGTGGTAGCGACGAACACATCGGCCTGAAAGCGATGGAGGGGCGTGCGGCGCGCATCGGCGGTGAACTGCTGATTGAAAGCGAACGCGGCGAAGGTGTGCACATCACGCTGCATTTTTCGGTGAAGCCCAAGGATGGCCGAAGTGAGGGGGACAACAGGGAGGTGGGCAATGGGTAAGCTCAGTGTCGTCATCATCGACGATCACACGCTGTTTCGGGAAGGGCTTGAAAGCCTGCTCAAGTCGCGCGACATTGAAGTGGTTGCCTCGCTCGGCGACAGCAAGCGGGGAGTCGAACTTGTGCACCACCTTCGCCCGCACGCGGTGCTGCTCGACATCAGGATGCCGGGCATCAATGGGATTGATATGCTCAAGCGCCTGATCGAGTTCGGCGTGACAGCGCCGATCATCATCCTGACCACCAGCAGCAACGAAAAAGACCTCGCGGACGCGATGCGCGGCGGTGCACGCGGCTACTTCCTGAAGGATATGGAACCCGACGAACTGGTGGCGGCGTTGCGCAAAGTAATCGTCGGCGACAAAGTTGTCGCGCCCGCGATGCAGGCGGTGTATGCACGTATCGTAAGTCAGCCTTTCGACGAACCCGATCCCGTCGAGGGCCTGACACCGAGGGAACACGAGATACTGCGCCTGCTCGCCGAAGGGCGGAGCAACAAGATGATCGCCAACGATCTCGGCATTTCCGACGGCACCGTCAAACTCCACGTGAAGTCAATCCTGAGAAAACTCCACGTGCGTTCGCGCGTTGAAGCGGCGGTCATGGCCGTCGAACGCGAGATAGAAAGCGCCGACCGCGGCGGGCGCTGACTGCCGGACGACAGCTCGCCGCTCATCGCGTCGGGACTGCACTGCTCGATACCGCCAATTCCCGGGCACTGACTGCCGGGCGACGGCTTGACGCTCATCGGGCGAAGCGCCGTCATTCAGTGAACGCCTCAGAGGTAATGTTTCCTGTCGCGACGGCGGGTGCCGGCCTTTTGCACGATGACGCCTTTGACCGCGCCGCGGTCGGCAATTTCTATCGCCGCGTAGCCCGGGTTCAGCGGCTTCAGGTGGTAGCGTTCCTCTTCAACAACAAAGCGGCGGAAGATGTAGCCGGTTTCGGTCTTGCCCTGCGCGTGCCTGTTTCTTTTGAGATCGTCGTCGTTGATCTCGGCCAGCACATAGCAACCGTTTTCAATGACCGCCGACGGGTCAATGATGATGATTGTGCCGTCCGGAAACTCCGGCTCCATGCTGTCGCCGAGCACGCGCAACGCGAACGGTTCGTGCGATGAGCAGTCCGCCGTTTCGGGGACGATTTCGGGCGTGGTTCCCGAGGGAATTTCGCGGGCGATTCCCTGAGTGACCTCGGAGGAGGTTTCATGGGCGGCTCCCGGCGCTGTATTCATCTTGTCATTCATGGTCGGGCGGTGAATGTCGGGCGCTCATTATAGATGAAGCTCCCCGGTAAAAACCCTTTGGCTCGCCAGTGCAGTGCAGTGAAGCCCCGGATGGTGCGAGGGGCGCCGGGATGTTGCGGCAGAACGTCGCGGGCAAACTCCTGAGAGTGAAACCCTTCCGCTTGCCGAAGTCGGTGCGGTGCATTACCTTATTCCCGTGTTCGTTATTATGCTGATTGACAGTTGACCGTCACAGGCTTGATCTTCTGCGGCGCGGAGCAGGCGGCATGGCAAGACTCAAAACCCGCTGGAACAAAAAAGAGCGTGCGCGCAGCTACGCCGAGACCGGCGGCGCGCTTGCGGTCAGCGTATGGAAGCTTGCGAGCGAAAGTCTGCTCAATCTTGAAAACGAGGGCTTTGAGACACGCACCAACGCGCAGCGCCTGGACGCGATCGCCGAGTTCCTTGCGTATTCGCTGCACCTGATCGACCGCCTCGCACACGCGCGGCTCGACGATGATCAGCGCGAGCAATTGGTCGGCGCGGTCGCGGCGCGCATTGCCGAGATCATGCGTGAAAACCGCGTCGATACGGGCGGTGGTGACGATAAGCGGCAGTTTGTCGAGTTGGTCAATCGCCGCAGCGGCGAATACGCCGACTGCCACTTTGACGTGGCAGGCGGGCCGGGGTTCACCATGCGCCGCATCCTCGGCGGGCACGTGCAACGGGTGATGGGCGAGAAGGACAACAAGTGGATCCCGGACTATGTTCTCGACGCCGAAGCGCCTGAGATCTACCGGGGGCTGAAGCGCGCCGCGCGTTCGTTGCTCAGTTGATGGCGGCCCGGCTAATGGCTGCGGAGAATGAGCCGGTGCCTGCTACTGCGATCTTTCGCCATGAAAGGGACGGACCTCGGCGCCCGCGCTACTTCTTCCACTTGTCAAAGTTGTCGGTGTTCTTGTTCTTGCCGTCTTCGTAGCCCGCGGTGTAAGCCTCGGTCGCCCGCTGCTCTTCACGTTCGGGATGATGCAGGTAGCCGCCCTGCCAGCCGAGCACGTAGTCGAGGTCAACCGACGCGGCTTCCATCTTAGTGGTGGCGTCGCGATAGAATTGATCCATGCTGATGATTCTTTGAAAGATGCCGTTGAGTGATTGGATGATCTTCGGCTATTTAATCAACTATGACCGCCCAAGTCTATTGGACGCAGGGGATAGTTCCGGTCACGCGGCGGCATCAAAACGCGCCAGCGCCGCGCCGTTGTCGAGCACGCGCCGGATCTGATCCGCGGCTTCGGCCATTGAGGGATGGCGTTTCAGGTGCGTGAGCACGATCGCGCCCGCGTAGATCAGGCTGTCGCGCGCCGGGCCGGGTGCGCCGCGCAGGGCTTCAAGGCCGGTCTGCGCCGCCGCCATCGCCAGTGCGTCCGCATCGACTTTTACCGCAATGTTGTCGCTCGCGCTGACCGCGGGCAGCGACTCGGGCAACGGCACAGTTTTGACGTTCTGTTTGATGCCGGCGGATGCCGGGTCGATCTTGCGCGGGTGCTCTTTTCCGTCGCCGTGGTATTCAAACATTTCAGCGGGCTGGCGCAGCGATGCCATGACGCCGCCTTCGGAACCGCGTACGATGGCCGCCGACGCAAAACCCGACTGCTTTGCAAGGCGCGTGTACACGGGCGGGTAGGCTTTGTGCACGTAGCCCGTCAGCAGGTGGGTGCTGTGCCGCGCGCGGATCGGGCCGGTAAGCACTTCAACCGTGTTCAACACCGAGCGCTTGACCATCAGGTTCCTGAGCCCGACCAGCGCGTGCAGTGTGGCGCAGAAGCGGCTCTGGTCGATATAGGTCCAACCCGCCGTGCCCAGTTGCGCCGCCGCGGTGGCGTCGTCGATGTCGGTCGCCTTGCCCGCCGCGCGCAGTATTTTTCGTGCAGTGGCGCCGTACTTGGGGCCGACCGTTTCGAGACCGTGCGCGACGGCGGGCACATCGCAGGCGGCGAGCACCGCCGGCAGGAACGGCGACATCGGCAGACACCGTGTATAGCCGTTGTAGGGTTCGCCGATATCGACCAGCGTTTCCACCGGCGCGGTGAGGGGGTTTATGTGATCGAGCAACGCCTGCAACATGCCCGCGTTTTCGTCGTCGGTCTCGCGCTTCATCCGCAACGCGATCAGGAACACCGCGACCTGCACCAGATCGGGCGCGTCGGAGAGCACCGCTCTGCCGCCCGCGCAGGCCTCCTCAAAACTGAGGTCTTTGCTGTATTCGGGGCCGGTCGCCACTTTTTGCAGGCAACGGCGCAGGGTCGGGTTGTCGGACAGGCCGGTCGTCATGGGGCGTTATCAGGCGGCGGCGTTGTTTATTGCCTTGTTGATCTCATCGGCTTTGGAGACCATGCAGTATCGCCATTGCCCGTGGTTGCCGTCGGCGTTGACGGCATTGACCCAGCGTTGGGCCGCGCTCTGCTTGATCTCTTTCAGCGGATCGTAGCCTTTGGTTTCCAGAATAAGATAGCGTTCTTCATCGCTTTGCAGACGGATCAGAAAATCCGGTAAATAGTCGTGCATCTCGCCGTTGTGCAAGTAGGGAATGCCGAAGCCCATACCCTCATTTTTGGCGAAAGCCGAAACTTTGGGGTGTTTGTCTATGCGGTAGGCGGCTGATTGTTCAAGCTTTTTGGTGTCCGGTACGACCGCGTTGATGTGGCTTTTCATCACGGGATAGGGTTCGCGCCTGGTGTAGAAATCTACGTCCGCCGTCGAGCCGTTGCCGCGCAACCGCTCGTAGCGAGGCAGCTCGGGCGCTTCTCCGGCGGAATCATCCGGTCTGATGTTCTCTGTTAAACGTTCAATGATCCACCCCCAGTAAGGAGAGAGAAAGGCGTCTTTTTTGTCAGAAAGGGAAGCAGCGAACACTTTTTCGGCGATGTATGTTTGCACGATCCGAAGCAGTTGCTGGAACAGGATGTTCGGCGGCAGTCGACAATCGTCATCCTGAGCATATTTTTTCGTCAGCGCTTCCGTCATTTCATATATTCTTTGTTGCAGGCGCACCTGTTGCCGAAATGCTTGCAGGTCTGCTTCTTGCAGTCTTCCCGGCCCGCTCAGCGAGGGACGGCCTGTGTTGTCGTGCAGTGCTGCCTTCATTTGCACTTCCGGCGGAATATTTTCTCCATCAATTGCCTGCTGAGGAATATTCTCCATGTCGCAAACGAGGCGCATTTTGATTGCCTGTCGATATCCTTCGACACGCGGGAAGTTGATTTGATAGTTCGCCCTCCCAGGCAGCGCATAAATGTGGTGGGGACCCGTCCGGCGATTTCCTCCACCGCCGCCGGTTTTTACAGTGAAAGCGGACAGAGGTACTCCCAGCACCTTGGCGACTTCTTCGTCCATCAGGCCGTTTTCGCCGACTTCATACGAGGCGCGCCGCAGTCCCCGCCCGATCACTTGCTCGCAAAGCAGTTGCGACATGAAGGGACGTAATCCGATGATGTGCGTCACCGTATTGCAATCCCAACCTTCGGTGAGCATGCCTACGCTGACGATGCAGCGAACGTCGCGTCCGGGCGGGTGTTTGCCTCGGCTTAGTTTCTCAGCCAATTCCTCAAAGCCATCAGGGTATTGATTTCGCTTTTGAGAATCCTGCGGCCAACTTGTTTTGCCGATGGTGTCCAGCGTGTAACGCATCCAGCGGGTTTCATCGCTTTTGGTGTTGCCGCTGTCGATTTCGGCCTGCACGTCGGAATACACGCAAATGGTGTTCTGCTGGTCCTCGGTGTTTTTCAACTCGGGCAGGTGCGCTCGCGGAATCGTCGTTGTCGGCGGGGAATCTTCGGCCAGCCATTCATAAACGATCTTCGCCAACTTTTTGGTCTTGCAGATGATGATGAAAACCGGCGGGCGCGGATCGTCCGATTGTGCCAATTCCCGGCGCAGTTCCTCCCACATGCCGCCCATCATGGCGATCGGCGTGTGCGCGTATTTGAGCACCGCTTCCGGCTTGGCGCCGCTTTTCTTGCCGCCGCGCTCGATCGACGTAAGCTTCGGCAAGATCCATTTCCAGATGTTGAAGTAGCCGGGCACGGTGTCACCGCTTGAGTCGCGTACCGCCAATTGCGGAATTTTCACCAAACCTGATTCGATTGCATCCTGCAAGTCAAAGCTGCTGACCGTCCATGGAAAGATGCGGTTTGTATTGTTGCCCGCTTTGCCGAGAAAGTAGGGGGTGGCGGAGAAGTCAACGCAAAAATTGATGCCGCGCAGCTTGTTTACCTTGTCCAGTCCATCCACCCAGACTGTCGCCTCCTTGTAGTAGTTTTTGGCAATTTCCTCATCGTCGATCATGTCGGTGTCGCTCTTGTCGTTATTGTCTTCGGCTGGATGCAGACGGTAGGCGTGATGCGCTTCGTCATTGAAAACCAGAATGTTGCGCCGTGCTCCGAGTTCGCGTTTCAGTACGCGTCGCACAAGTGCGGCGTCGGTCTCCAGATATTTCTCGGATTCGATCTCGACTTTTTTCAGCCCCCCGCTTTTATCACGGGTTTCACTGCGTATTTGCAAAAGACCCAATGCATTTTGCTTGCGCAAGTCATCTTCGGTCATGTACCGTTTGCCGCGCGCGGTGGTGGTTTTGGTGCCGATATACACGGTTTCGCGCATGGACACGGATTGTCCGGCTTTGATTACTTTACTGCCGGCTTGTGTGTTGTGCGGCTCAAAAACATGCCAGTTGACGATCAGGACCTGTCCCCGTGTCAGTTGCGGCATCATCGCCGGCGGCACCAGATCGCGGGTGTGATAAATGCTCGCCTCGCCTTTTTTTGGATCCAACTCGGCCAGGCGATTGCGGATGGTCACGTTCGGGCAGACAACCAGCACCGCGTCAGAGAAGCGTCTATCGCCTTTGTTGTTGACTTTGTTCAGTATGCTCCACGCCGCCAACATTGCCATGACGGTGGTCTTGCCGGTTCCGGTCGCCATCCTGCAGCAAAGGCGCTGGAAGGCGGTGAATCCCTCCTTCTGTTTTTCCTCTCCCGGCTCGTCTTTCGGGGTGTCAATGCCTTGCAGGAAGTCTTGCCGCGCCTCGGTGAGAAAAATAATGGTCTCGGCGGCCTCCAACTGGGCGAAAAACAGCGGCTCCCTTCGCCCTTCGCGTCGCCAATAGTTAAGCAATTCCATCGTGACGCGGTTGACGCCCCCCTCGCCGCGCAAAGCAAGCGGACGCCACGCTGCCAATTGCTGGCGTATCTGAGAAACCAGCTGCAACTCCAGCTGATAGCCGACTTCGCGTTCGCCTTTTTCGTCTGTTTTCGCTCCACGCGGCAAATAGATATAGCCTGGTTTGCGCCGCCCCTCAATTTTTTCTGCCGGGTCGTGCTCGTGGATTTTCCAATGCTTGTCCGGCTCCTGATAAGGAGAGTTGATGATCGGGGCTTCGACTTCGTTAGCGGACATCACAAGTTAAAGTGCTCAGCGATTTGATCCAGTTTTTCTGTTACTTCGGGATGAATTTCTTCGGGCTGCATCGCTACCGCGATTTCATAGTAGCGAGAGTAATGAAAGCCTTGCAAGCCGGCCTCGTCAAGAATTAGCTGCAGAATGTTTGTCTTCGCCCCTGTGTCTTTAAGAAGAGCATGCTTATCCAGCGGATTCTCCACCACCTTGTCCGGCAAGTGTCTCTTCATCGCCTGTTGCATAGCATCAATGCTTGCCAGCGGTGCCTCTTCGCCAACGACCCGACTGACAAAGCGCGCAAGTGCGACAGGGTGTATCAGATAACTCTCGATCTCGTAGCGGCGCCAGCACAATTTCAGGAGCATGCCGTCCGTTGCCGTTCGACGCAGTGGTCTATCTTTGCCGTCCGAGTCAACAATCTCCACGCCTTTAATATCAGAGGTTGCTAAGCGCAGTGATTCAAAATGGTCTTTCGCTTTAATACCCTTTGTACCTTGCCGTGTTTCGGATACCGTCGGTTTCCAGAACGGTTGTCGCAGAAAATCTTTTACCCGGTGATCCAGAATGTTTGCCCATTCTTTCAGGATGCTCAGGTCTGTATGCCCTTCCACGTAAAGGATTTGTTTTTTATCCACTGCTGTGACGGTGTCCATGTTGGACAAAGCTGAAAGGGAGCGAATTAGCATTGATTTTTCATTGTCGTCCGCCAGTTTTATGGGATGGTCCAGTAAAGCGCACAACTCTCTGGGGTCAACCGCGTTGATGACGACCTCGGAGTGCGTGGCGATGATCAATTGCGACTTGCTGTTTTGTGCCGTGTTCCGTAATTCGGAATATATGCTGTCCTGCAAGATCATATACAGATGCGCATCCGGTTCATCCAGCAAAAGCACCGTGCCTTTTCGGATGTTCAGGAATGTCAGCAGCATCAGTACCTGCAAGAATCCGCTGCCTGCACTGGCAATGTCAAATCTTGTTTTGTTCTGTGGGTGTTGGTATTCAGCGACGATATTCGGGCCGTCGGTATTGGGCGACAGTAGTTCGTAGCCGAACATTTTCTTTATGGAATCCGTCAACTTATTCCATGCGTCTTGATCGTTGCTGGCTTTGACCAAAAGGTTCCGTAACACGTCGCCAGGCTTGCCTTGGCCCAATAACTGGTCAATCTTGGGTTGTTGGTACACCGGCTCTTCAGTGCTCAAGCCGGTCATGGCGGGGACAAAAATCGGCTTCGGTAATTCACCGATGCTCCGTAGAAGATCAGGTTCGACATTTTTAGAAGGCCGAACGTACACCTGTTCGCTGCTGTCGCTCTCGATTTCAATGGGGATATGCCCTGCACTGCCGGTTACTTCTATTTCAATCTGATTTCTCCTCCACTTTCTTTGGTGCCACAGCAGATCAAACGCACGCAATGGGACTGAATAAAACGCCTGCCGCGCAAGGGGGGCCCTGGTGTAGGCGCCGCTATGCCGTTGATAGTCATTTAATTCACGCCACCGCGTCAGTGCCAGCGACCACGTGGCGATGGCTTGCAACAAGGTGGTTTTGCCGGAGTTGTTCGGCCCGGCAATCACGACATTGCCGTCGAGGTTGAATGTCTCTTCCTGAAAACGCTTGAAGTTGCGAATGACGACTTTTGTGATATTCATTGGGCTGTTATGGATGGCAAAGATTTTTTTCGCTCGAGGTAATAAATCACTTTCTCTTTTCCACGCAATGAAATTTTTTTATTTCTCAGTTTTTTGCGTTGGGATCCTTTTATTCCCTTTGAAACAAGCACGGGCAAAAAATCAAATCGTTGCCGCTCATAGTCGGGGTCATGCAAGAAACCCTCAATGCAGTTTGCGCCCCCCTGCAATTGATCTTTAATTTTTCCGACATCTCCCGAAGTGGTCTTTCTTTCTATCAGATAAATACCAGTCTGATCCCGGTTTAGATCGCAAAAGACAAAATCATCACAGCGTTTTCCGCCTAGCTTTGATTGGTTAAACACACAGTCCACACTGAAAATAACGGGGCGTGCAACATTATTTAACTTGTAATCGGTAAGGGAACTCTTTCTGCGTCTGCAATTGCTATAACGCCTTCCAAAATCCTTCTTTATCATCAGTATGGTTCCTTTACTCTTGCAGCAAACCAACGGTTTCGTTATACAAGTCTGAGGAAATATCCAGATGATCTTTGGTGAGGATGCCTGTTTCCGCGTCAAATGGAATTTTTTCAACCGTCGTCCTTTTGTCTCTGGTGCGTCTGAAATAGTAAATAGCGCACTTGTTTTCCTCGAGCGTCTGCCCTTTTTTGCTCCATTGCCTGGATAATTTCTTCTCGGGCATCTTGGTCGCCTGAATGCAGTTCCCGATTTGCTCGAGTATCGTGTCGCTGTGCGTGGTGATCAGGACATGAACGCCGGCATTGACTAACTGCACAAGAACTTTGGATATTTCTCTTTGCCCCCCAGGATGCAGATGCGCTTCCGGTTCTTCAAGAATAAACAGGTCGCCGTAACGGACATAATTGCGAATAAATAAAGAAACCGGCGCCAGCTCGGAAACCATGGAAGACGCGTTCATTAGAGGCAAATCATGCTTTTGCTCTTTTTCAAAGGTGTAGCTGAAGTCCGGATAGTTAGTTTCACTCGGGTTGATGGTTATTTCTCCACCCATGATATGGCTTTCTATCTCACTGCCGATCTTTTGAATTTTTTTCTGTTCTTCTTCTTCCTTTTCAAAATGGCGGTAAGGAGCACGATGTCGTCTTCGCCGTCTCTTGGCGGCCGGAATATTAATCAGCTTCTGCATGAAATCAGACAAAACACCATTAAAAGCCGGGATAGGCGGCAACTGATCCATCAGCCCTGCCATAGGGGCGCGTTCAATCAGTGCGCTGACGAGCGTGCGATGGCTTTGCATGATACCCCCGCGTATGGCAGGCAAATAATGAGATTGATTGAACCGGCCGCCATTCTCAATCAATGATGAGGCAAATTCATCACAAATCGCCTGAGTAAAAGACCTCACAGAATAAACTCTGGACCGCCACCTTTTTTGAGAAAGTTTTTCGACTATTGATTTGGCGATTTTTTTCTTCTGGCTATTGCGCAATTGGTTTTTTCCCGGAGAAGATGAGTTCTGAGAAAATAAGTTCAAGGTAAGCTGATCTTGTGAATCGGTAATGGTGAGAATTAAATCGTTATCATTATTGCCTTCTATCATTTTTTTTCCTTCTTCTCCAAAACAATAAAGAATTTTCCCCTTCAAAGAATAAGCAATAAACTCTGCCCAATTAGAAAAGCAGCCATTGATCACTTTTTCCACCTTTTCATATATCTCTTGACGGTTTTCTTCTATGCCTGCTAAAAAAATTTCCTCAACATAATCTGCAAGTTCTTTGTCCGTTTCTTTTGTGCCATGCAATATGTAATGACTGATATCGCCTCTTTCCTGTATATCTCCGAGCACATTAATAATGGAATAAATCAGGATGGCCAAATATGATTTACCGGTATTGCTGGGGCCGACAAAAATCATCATTGGATCAATGTTGATATTTTTGGCTTCCTTGATGGGGCCAAAGTTTTTTACGGTCAGTTTCATTGTGTTGCTCCCGATGTTTCCTTAACCACCATCAATTCGTTGCCCCGATCGTCGATCACTTTGACGGCAACCTGCTCTCCGGCGACAAAAGGCGCGCTCACGGCGCCCCGGAGATGATCCCAAACGGTTTCGTCAAAGTCTGCTTTCACCGCACGGCGTATCTTATCCCACGCGCCCGTGCGTGGGAAAAACACCTGCCCGGCACGAAAGCATTGGCCATCGTAATCCGTGTCCAGCATCCAGCAGGGCACATCGTCACCCTTCCGGCTTTCGGTCGTCATCTCTGCCGGGTCAAACACGTCAAGGCCATGCAATTCCACCTGCCATAGGTCGTCGCCTTTGTCGGTTTTTTCATCCGCCTTTCTCAACTCCACGTCAGGCAGTCCGCACACTGCAAAGACTTCACTGGAGCGCATGTTCTTCAGCAAGTCTGACATTGCCAGGTCGGTGCTGGCTTGTGCATAGGTGGCAGGCAAATGAAAAGTCTCCTCGCCGTGCTCGATGGTTCCCCGCGCGGCCGGCTCAATGGCAAATGCGATGACTAAAAGGCGGGCATAATTTTTGTGGTGTGCTTCCTTACCTGCCTCTATCACGGCGCGTTCGCTGATTGCACCATTGGCCGGGCCAAAAACAACGGCGATGATCTGGCCGTCGCCAACTGCCTCGGCTTCAGCGTGGACGTTCAGCGATTTGGCGGGCGGACGGATGTTTTTCAAGTTGAATGTCTTGTTGCCGTGCAAGCGAACGACGGGCGATTGTCTCAAGATTTCGATCATCCGGGGAATGTGGTTGTCCTCCCGGCTTTCACCCTCCCATTGGGGGGGGGGGGGGGGGCTCTACACCATCGGTGCGATCCGGAGACATATCGGGCGACAGCGGGGTAGGCAATACGGCCTCCACGCAAAAAGGGCCGCTGATGCGTGTGACCTTGCTGACGATGTCCGGCTTGTCAACCAGAACTTCTTCCGCTGGTGGCTCGTTGTTGGCGATCGACTTGAGCGTGATGTGCGGCACGATGCCGCCCACCTCCTCGCCTTTTTTGTTTTGTTTCCGTGAATACACGAAGCCGCCGCCGGGGCCGAGCTTTTCATCTTTCAGTTGATAGTATGGGTAAGTGGCAGTGAGCAACCGCTGACGGGCAAGTGCCAGCGGCACCCGCGACACGTCGGCGGTGATCCAGCGTCGCCCCCATTGCTCGGCGGCATAAGCGGTGGTGCCGCTGCCGCAGGTTGGGTCAAACACCAAGTCGCCCGGGTCGGTGGCCATGAGGATACAGCGTTGAATAATGGATGCCCCTGTTTGTACTACATATGTTTTCTGTGTTGCCCCTGCCGTATCATTCCATGGTGATGTGATTGCAGATACAGGGTAATCATTGGCATATAAACGATAATTTAATAAATTGCCATTCACTTGAATCCTGTTTTCAGAAACAAGTTTTTGCATTCCTTGGAATGTGGTTGACCAGCCATTTCTTGGGGGATGGAAAGCGGTGCCTTCAAACTCAAATTCAAATTTTCCTGATGGCATCAGGCCACTGGGTTCTAATGACATTAAACGATAAATTTTGGCATTATCTGGTAAAAGGGAGTGGTTCTTAATTTGTTCTTTTGTCATTTTTTTGTATGAACCTTTAACTTCATACCAAAAGTAATTTTGATTCCCCTCAACCTTTTGTTCGACAAACAAGTTTCTATACTTCATGTTTTCTTTATCCTTAGAGTACCAAACAATAAAGTCAGACATCTGTTCAATAAACTTAGTCCCGAAAGGCATCAGTTTAGTTCGGTAAGTAATTAGACTAACAAAATTTTCCCTCCCGAAGACCTCATCCATCACGCTTCGCACCAAATGTACATTCTCATCCGAGATCTGTACAAAACAGGAACCGGATCCGGTCAATAATTCACGCGCGAGCAACAACCGGTCGCGCATGTAAGTCAGCCACGAGTGAATGCCCAACTCCCAGGTGTCCCGATATGCCTGCACCATCTCCGGTTCGCGGCTGATGCTGCCGTCATCGCCGTCCTGCACGTTGCGCTTGCGCACAAAGGGCTGAAAGTTGCTGCCGAATTTGACGCCGTAAGGCGGATCCATATAAACCATCTGCACTTGTCCGCCCAGATTTTCATACTCCAGTAACGAGTTCATCACTTGCAGCGAGTCGCCCAATATCATGCGGTTTTGCCAACCGTTCAAATGCTCGTATGCCCCGCGGATTTTTTCGCCGATGGTTTTTTCACCTTCGCCGAACAGATCCAGCGTCATGTTCCGGTCGCGCTTGTGTCGCTTCAGAGTTTCCAGCACCGCTTGGGTGGAAAGCCGTTCGTGCACGAACAACGGTAAAGTGGGCACGGAAAAGCTGCCGTGTTCGGCTTTGCCCGCCCAATTCAAGAAAGGTTTGGACAGGTTTTTTAATTCTTCTGCCGCATGTTGCGCTTGCCCCAAGTTATCGCTGCTGATGATCTCATCAATGAGGCGTTCACCCTCGCCGCGGGTTTCCGCCTCATCCCAGGCAAGTTCCGGCGACAGCGAAGAATCGTAGCGATAGTTCTTGGGTGGTTTTCCCTTGGTGGCCGGGAAGACATCCTGCGCTCCGCTTTCGGGACGTAGCAGTGCTTTCTTGTCATCGTGACGATAGTCACGAGGTTTGGAAGAGGGTTTTCGAGGCATAAGGGGATTTTACGCAATCCTGCTTTCAATTACACCAAATTGCGGCGTCGGGGGTATTTTTCTTTGGCCGCTGTAATTAAGAAATGGTATCTATATTGCCGATATATCCCAGTTCCTGCGCTTTAGCGAAATCAGCTTCGGCTTTTTCATGTTCTCCTAGTGCTTGGTAGGCAAGCCCGCGGGTATAGTGTGTATGAGCAAGATTGGGATCAAGTTTAATTGCCTCGTTGAAATCTTCAATCGCCTCTGAATGTCTGCCTAATTGATGTTTTGCGAAACCCCGGTTGCTATAGGCCAAAGAATGGCTGGGATTAATCTCAACACTCCTATCATAATTCTCAATGGCTAATTCATAATTTTTGCTTTTGAAAAAGACGATTGCCTTCTTCAAAATATCTTAAGGCACTAGATGGAATAGGTGGCGTGGGCGATGTGGATAACGCAGGTGGAGTAGGCAACTCACGTAATTCTTCATCCTGATTATTAGCTATCGCAAAGCCAACGAGATCTCGGAAGATGGTCCTTTTTTCCAGCCCGTAGAACAGTTTCAACCCTTGTAAGACATCCTTTTTATCTCCTTCCTCTATTGTTACTTCCTCATAGGCACTTTTGGGTATGGAATTAGCAGAGAAAATAAAACAACTGCTTTGAGAAACAACTCGATTGTTTTGTACAGAAGGTGGCCAGTAACAAATATCTGGCTGTTTATATCCCTGTGTTTTTTGTCCTCTAACTTGTCCCGACGTCGGCATCAAAATATCCCTTATGCTTGTAACATTCTTGCCAACCTGTCTGAAAGTGTTAATGTCGCTGTAATTCATAACAAAGACTTTGCCACTTTTCCGGTTTTCATTGCTTTCACTGCTGGATGCACAGGCAAACCAAAGAGCAATATGAAAATTATGAGTGAAGTCAAGTAGACAAGTGGCCGCTTGGTTGTGCTGCAACTCTGCAAGCAGTTCCAAGTCGTCGAGTTTCTCTCCATCTTTTCTCCCATGGCCTTCAGCTCTGGCAGGATCAATTAACTCTCTTTCAAGATAATCAACTAATACACTGGGTGTAATTGGATCAGTCCCCTGTTTGCTTTTTACACGTCGCTCGGCACTACTTTCAAGCGCCCAATTTCCATTTGCCTGCCCCCGAAAAATCAAGGGATTATTTCTATTGACCGTTTCCGTCGGCTTTTTTCATGCCTCACAGTGGTCTCCATCCACTTTGCCGGGCCATTTTCACTATCCGGCATCTTGCGCCTCGACTTTTAACTTTTCAGGTTGTCGAGCCGGCCGTCATGGGGCATCAGCAAGCCCGATCTGCCGGATGCACTTTACATGCGGCTGATCCGGGCTTTCTCCGGCAGGGAGGTGCTTTGCAATCGCAATAAGTCCTTAAGCGTACACACGGTATATACTTTTTTATTCCGGCGGATGCGGTGGGCGTCCTTCAAGCGAGGGACAACAATATAGTTGTCGCCTCGCGGGTACAAGGCACGGAATGTCTCGACGGGTATGGTATTGAGCTTGTCAGGGTTGATCTTGCACTCTATTGCGTCTATCCGGCCACGGGTACGCCGGACCACAAAATCCACCTCGCGGCGTGTCTTGTCCTGCCAATAGAAAATGTCTTGGTCCGCATGTCCAAAACGCAAGGTGTCGAGTACTAGGTGCTCCCACAGCAGGCCGCGGTCGTCTTCCCTGATGCTGTCCCAGCCCTTTTCAAAGGTGACGAACCCGGTGTCGAAGGCATAGCATTTCGGTCGCCTGACTATCTCGCGCCTGCCTCCGCCGTGAAAGGGTTGCAGCAGATGCACCGCGTGGGCGATCTGCATGGCTTCGACATGAGACTTGACGGTAGGACGGCTCATCTCACTCAGATTCGCCAGTTGGCTGTAGTCCAATTGTCCGCCGCTTTGGCGTAGCAGGAGCCGGAACAAAGACAGAAATCTTTGGCGATCGCGTACCCTGAACAGTTCAAGAATGTCCCGTGCATAGAAGCTGTCGATCCATTCATTGAAGAAGGCATGGTCCTTGCTTGCAGCCAGCAACGGCTCAGGCAGGCCGCCGTGCAGCAAGCGGCGGTCAAAGTCACGGATGCCGAATTCGTTTTCACACTCTTCCCACAATACCGGGCACAGGTGGATGGATTGCTTGCGCCCGGTCAGGGCGTCCCGAAACTTGCGAGTGGCCGCCAGAGTGGAGGAGCCGGTTGCCAGAATTTGCAACTGAGGGTGCTCGTCCGCGGCGATTTTCAGCAGTCGGCTTGGGTCGTTGAGGCGATGCACTTCGTCAAGGATCAATGTCTGGTCAGGGGCTTGGTCGCTAAGAAACAGTTCCGGGTCTTCCAGGGTTCTCTGCACGGAAGGCAGGTCGCAGTTCATGTAGTGCGCGCCGGGCAGCATCTGGGCTAGGGTTGTTTTCCCTGCCCGACGTACGCCGGAAAGCCAGATGAGGGAACGGCGAGACCACATCTCCTGGAGCCGTTCCAACCAGATTTTCCGTTTAATCATATCTATACTTTACATTTATCCGTCTAAATGTAAAGTATCTATGCCGGGGTATAGGTTGACCGGGCTGACCGGAGCCGCCAGCGGCCGGTCATGCCGACGCTTGGGGGGCACAGAGTGTTGTATTGGTCTTGGCATTAGTTGCTGCTATTCGTGCCGATGCCTGGGGGGCACCGAGGCTGATCAATAACAGCGTCAGCGTCACTGGTGGGGGCATACAGGGGTCATGCCAACGCTTGGGGGGCACAGAACGTTGTATTGGTCTTGGCATTAGTTGCTGCTATTCGTGCCGATGCCTGGGGGGCGCCGAGGCTGATCAACTCATCTCTGAAATTTGCCGTTGCAACCTTGCGGGTCATGCCAACGCTTGGGGGGCACAGAGCGTTGTATTGGTCTTGGCATTAGTTGCTGCTATTCGTGCCGATGCCTGGGGGGCACCGAGGCTGATCAATAACAGCGTCAGCGTCACTGGTGGGGGCATACAGGGGTCATGCCAACGCTTGGGGGGCACAGAACGTTGTATTGGTCTTGGCATTAGTTGCTGCTATTCGTGCCGATGCCTGGGGGGCGCCGAGGCTGATCAACTCATCTCTGAAATTTGCCGTTGCAACCTTGCGGGTCATGCTGACGCTTGGGAAGCACCGAGGCTAATCAGGCTGCCTTGAACGTGCCGATCAGGGCATGCAAACTCCATCTGCTACGTCTTGTCACCTGCCGCCTGGATCCTCTCAAGCATCTTCTTCAACAGCGTCGGGTTTGCCGCCAGCGTGTTTCCGGATTGCATGTGATCGCGCCCCCCATCGAGATCGCCGACGATGCCGCCCGCTTCCTGCACCATCAGTGCGCCCGCGGCGATGTCCCAGGGGTTCAGGTCAAACTCCCAGAACCCGTCGAGACGCCCCGCCGCCACGTATGCGAGATCGAGAGAGGCGGCACCGGCGCGGCGGATGCCCGCGGTATTGCGGATCAGGCTTTGCAGCACGCGCAGGTACTGCTCGAGGTCGCGATCTGAGCTGTACGGGACACCGGTGCCGAGCAGCGCGCCTTCAAGATTGCGCCGTTCGGCGACGCGGATGCGCCGGTTGTTCAGCAGCGCGCCTTCGCCTCTGATCGCCTTGAACAGCTCGTTCTTGCACGGGTCGTAGATCACGCCGACCAGCAGCGTGTCCTTTTTTGCAAGCGCGATGGACGCGGCGAAGTGCGGGATCTCGTGCAGGAAGTTGGTAGTGCCGTCGAGCGGATCGACGATCCAGCGGTGTTCACTGTCGGCGTTGCCGGTGAGGCCGCTTTCTTCGGCCAGCACTGCGTGGTCCGGGTAGGCCTTGTGCAGGTGGTGCAGGATTTCGCGTTCGCAGGAGAGGTCTATCTCCGAGACAAAGTCGTTGGCGTGCTTGGCGTGCACCGTGAGCGTGTCGAGGCGCTTTACGCCGCGCAGCATCAGGCGCCCCGCGGCGACGGCGGCTTTTTCCGCAATGTTGGCGTAGGCGGACAGCAAGGCGTTTTTCAGGAACCGGTGAGTCGGCGGTCAGGGTTGACGTTGGGAATAATACATTACGTATGGACGCGGCGCACTGTATCCGTTTCATGCTTCACAGGTGGGCTTCGGGCAGGGGTCGTGGATGACAGGCTCGACGAAAGGCGGTGCGCCGTATCTGTGGTTCTGCGCACGAACGAGCTGCCGTGTACAGGCGACATGGTGCGCCGTGTCCGTTTCATGCTTCACAGGCGGGCTTCGGGCAGGGGTCGTGGACGACAGACCCGACGAAAGGTGGTCGCTGTATCTGTTTCACGGTTCGCAGGCCGGGCAACCCCGCCGCTCCTGTATGCAGCCGTCCCGCTCCGGGAGGCCGGTTCAACATTGTTCACTTCATGTTGAATTATAGTCTTTCTGGCGTGTGTTAAATGTTGTTGTCCGTTATTTTAATGCGTCTTCCCTATAATGAATGGATGACGGATGAAATGAAAACCGCCGCCGTGTCCGTGCACTTCGTTCTGGTTGAGCCGACGCATCCGGGAAACATCGGTGGCGCCGCGCGCGCGATCAAGACCATGGGGTTTGAGTGGCTGCATCTGGTCAATCCGCGGCGCTTTCCCTCGGACGAAGCGACGATGATGGCGGTTGGGGCCGACGACGTGCTCGCGCGCGCCTCATCGGCGGCGTCGCTCGCCGAGGCGGTGGTCGATTGCAATCTGGTGGTCGGTGCGAGCGCGCGGTTGCGGCATATACGGTGGCCGGTGTTGTCGCCTGAGGCGGCGGCTGTGAAGCTGATCGAGTTTGCGGCGCGCGGGTCGGTCGCAGTGGTGTTCGGACGCGAGAGTTCAGGACTCAGCAACGAGGAGATGGATCTGTGCCATTACCTCGTGCACATTCCCTGCAATCCGCAGTTCAGTTCATTGAATCTGGTGTCGGCGGTGCAGGTGCTCGCTTACGAGATCAGGCAATGCGCGGTCTCCGGCGCGACGGCGTACGGCAGCGGTGGTGCACCGCCTGAGAAAGGCCCTGATATGCCGGCGTCTTCCGGCGAAGTCGAGGGATTTTACGACCACCTCGAGCGCGCCTTGGGAACAACGTGCTTCTTTGCTGACCGTCAATCGCAATCGCTGATGCGCCGTTTGCGCAAGCTGTTCAACCGCACCCATCTGAGCCGCCGCGAAGTCAACATCCTGCGCGGCGTGCTCAGCGCATTCGAGCGCGGGCCGGTGGACGATGACCGCGATGGCCGTTGAAGCGTTTTATAAAGTTGCCGTTACTCAGTAAAGCGGGAATGAAAGCAGGTGGAAATCACTTGGTCTTTTTCTCGAAATGATCACGGATCAATTTTTAACGTATTCAGGGTCTTCCTTTTGTACTTTCGCAACCGGCGTATTTAGGCACTCGATGCTGGCGACCATTCACGCCAATGCCGGGTGTGTGGGGCACGGCTGCGGTCATGCAGCCGAGTTTTTGTAGCAAGGCCGGAAACATATAGGATTCATGGTTTGATTCAAGTGACGGCCAAAATACACCATGCCTTATCGTCACTATCTCTTGTAAAATGGTTGCTCACCGGCCATCTGGAGCGTCAAAAGTGGTGAGTCTGTGCAAGGCTTTGCTCCGTCTCTGTTCACCTGACGTTTTTTCTTGAGAAATATTATGAATACAAAGATGTATAAGGATGAGATACAGGAGCTGATAGCTAATTCTCCGCTTATGGTGGACACGAATATACAATTGCAAGGTCGGCCACCTACAATGGCCAGTTCGGAATTTTTGATCAATAAAGAACAGGGTGACTGGGCTGAAAAAGTCGTTTTTAAGGCGATAAATGAGAATTTGGAAGAATATATTGCTGTTAAGTATGGTCGTTCTGACTCTATTGCGGCAGGGGATGATGGTTTCGAGGATTTTTATGGTAATTACCAACGCGAGTTAAACACAGTAGGTAAAAAGCCTGATCTTTTGATTTTTAACAAGTCAGATTTCATTAATGACGAGATTGATATCAATGATGAAAACCATGTAAGGAGGGCAATAGCCGCACTTGAAGTGAGATCAAGTTCTTTTCTGATAGAAAAATATAATGATTTTATGTTCCGGCGTCAGGAAAGGGCGACTTCTGAATGTGCCAGTTTGAGAGACGCGATTTTTGAAGAGCCTTATCGCTCACTTCTTGAACGAAAAAATGTGAATATCTTTCGAATGCTAGAGAGGGCGACTATAGATACTTTTAAAGATTTGGATTTCAGATTGCCAGCTTGGTCTCTCACGCAGGAACTCAGAGAGCTTAAAGATTTGTTGAAAGAGTTAAAAGCCAACATAAAAACTCTTCACAAAAAGGATTATTTGAGCATAACTCCTAAGATGGAAGACGTAGCACTGGTTAACAGGTGGATACAAAGATTCAATGTAAGACATTATTACCTACAGGTTTTTTTTGATAAGGCATATCTAATTTCATTTAAGGATATTCTGGTACTGGTTTCTGATGATGAAAATGAAGAAACTTATTTTTCGATTGAATCGGACGTTAAAAATCAGCAAAAAACAGCTATCAAGGTCAACGTGAAGGTCGGGAAGGAAATTTTGGGTAGAATTGACATGCCTGATCACTCGTCATCAATGAAAGAGCTTGATCGTGGCAGGTTGCTTTTCTACGTTACTTTTGAGGGTGGAAGAGGTTATTTGGACGAAAAAGTATTTATGCGGGAAATTATCAATGCATGAGTTGGATTATGTTAATGAGACATCGGTCAGTCGCCGCAAAAAATTCGGCCAGTATTTCACGCCTGAAATAATCGCGGATTTAATGGTTTCGTGGGTTATACAGGATAACCCCAGCTCACTTCTCGATCCCGCTTTTGGTTTAGGGGTTTTTTATGATGCACTGTTATGTAACAAGAAGATAAACGGTCGGCTCGTCAATTATTCAGCTTATGAAATAGATTCGCATATTCTGGACTACTTGAACAGCCACGGAGCAAGCTCTCCGGCGGTAGAAATCTCTGATTACCTGCAAACTGAGAAGAATAAATATGACGCAATCGTTTGTAACCCGCCGTATATGAGATTTCAAAACTTTTTGAACAGGCACGATGTTCTTTTATACATTGAGAAAAACCTTGGCATCAAGCTGAACGGTTACTCTAATATTGCATCCGTCTTTTTGGTTAAATCCTTAAGGGAACTTAACGAGGGGGGAAGACTGGCATATATCATGCCTTTTGAATTTTTCAATACAGGTTACGGGGAAAATATAAAGAAAGAGTTGTTGAAAAATGGGTTGTTGAAGCAAATTGTGTTTTTTTGCAATGAAAAGGATATTTTTTCAGATGCCGTTACAACAGTATGTATTTTACTTTGCAAAAATGACGCCGTGTCCGGGCCGATAAAAATCAGCAGAGTTGACAGTTTGGAGCAACTTAACTCCATAGATCATCTGGACGAATTCTTTCAACATGAATTGCCGTCCGGCAGCTTGCCTTTCAACAAAAAGTGGTCCCCCCTGATCGCTTCGAGATATTGGAATTTCAAGATCCCGGAAAGGATGTCTAGAATAGCTGAATATGGGAAATTTGTGAGAGGAATAGCAACGGGGGCGAACGAATATTTTGCATTGAATAAAGATAAAGTCGAGGCTCTTAAAATCGGGTTGAATAACACAAAGAAATGCATAACTAAAAGTTCGCAAATCAAAAAATTGGTGTTTACGGAGGATGATTACGTTGTTTTGGCAAGTAATGGTGCTGCGGTTTTCTGTTTCAATGCCATGGATCGGAATGACAAGAATGTAGCCAATTATCTGCAATATGGAGTCAGTAAAGGTTTTGATGGAAGATACCTGACAAAACATAGAACGCCTTGGTACAAGCTGGAGTCACGTTCGCCCGCGCCGGTACTTGCGGGTGTGTTTAACAGGGGAGGATTGAAAGTGGTCAGGAATTTTACCGATGCGATCAACTTCACTTGTTTCCATTCCTTTTATCCAAATATATTTGGCGCTGATCATATAAACAGACTTTTTGTTTATCTGATGAGTGATACTGGTCAAAATATTTTAATGACGAACAAGCGGCAATATGGTGATGGTTTAGATAAATTTGAGCCTGGGGATCTCAATGAATGTTACTGTCCTTCAGTGAAGCAGTTTGACAAGGTCAGCGATTTTGACGCTTTGAAAGTAATTGAACTGGCTGAAAACAATGAAAGTGAGGCGATTGCTGAAGCGAATATTCTAGTGGAGAGGATGTTAAATGATCTTCCCTCGAAAAAAGGTACTGGATTAAACGACAGGTTCTCCGCAAACACCGATCAAAGGTCTTGGTCAGCCGACGCTTCCCTGGCCATTTAAGAGTGTTTCAGGCTCCCCGTGGGGAACCTGACAGTGCCTAATTCCTCATCCGCGGCGGCTTCACTACAGTCCAGGCTCGCAGGTGCCTTTAATGACCCCCCCCGACGCCACCCCGCGCAAACCGGTGCTCAACACCGTTGCGATTCCCGCCGGACAGTGCTTTCACGTGCCCGTCTCTACCCATTTGGTAATACTTGCGTAAAACACTCAGGAATTGTATGGTGACGCTCCCGTGGGGAGAGCACCCCGCAAAGCGCAGGAGGACACTGCTGATGAGACTGACATCCAAAGGGCGTTATGCCGTGGCGGCGATGCTGGATCTCGCGCTGCACGGGCACAACAAGCCGGTGGCGCTGACCGACATTGCGGCACGTCAGGAGATTCCGCCTTCGTATCTGGGTCAGTTATTCATGCAGTTGCGCAAGAGCGGCCTGGTCGCAAGTCGGCGCGGGCCGGGCGGCGGTTACACATTGGCCAAGGCGTCCGAGCACATCTCGGTGGCCGACGTGATCTGCGCGGTGGATGAAAACGTTGACAGTACGCGCTGCGGCGGCAAGGCCGATTGCCAGAGCAGCCAGCGTTGTCTCACGCACGGCCTGTGGGAAGGGTTGAGCCGCAGCATCTACGACTTTCTGAGCGGGACCTCGCTCGCCGAAGTGCTTGCCGAGCGTGAAGCGATCAAAGTTGCGCGGCGTCAGGAACGCCTGTTTGAGGCGCATCATGGCGCCGCGGTGCATTGGCAGAATGAATCCCTGCGCGGGAGGATGCCGCAGTGAGCGAAGTGAAGTTGCCGATCTATCTCGACTACAACGCGACCACGCCGGTCGATGATCGCGTCGCCCGGAAGATGACGGAGTTTATGACCGTTGGGGGAGCTTTCGGCAATCCGGCGTCGCGCAGTCACGCGTTCGGCTGGAGCGCCGAAGAGGCGGTCGAGGAAGCGCGCAAGCACGTCGCCGCGCTGGTCAACGCCGACCCCAGGGAGATCGTGTGGACCAGCGGCGCGACCGAATCCGACAACCTCGCGATCAAGGGTGCGGCGCATTTCTACCGTAAGAAAGGCAGGCACGTCATCACGCTCAAGACCGAGCACAAAGCGGTGCTCGACACCTGCCGGCAGTTGGAGCGCGAGGACTTTGAAGTGACCTATCTCGAGCCCGAGCCCGACGGCCTGGTGGATATCGACAAACTCAGGGCGGCGATGCGCGACGACACCGTGTTGTTATCGGTGATGCACGTGAACAACGAGGTCGGCGTCATTCAGGACCTCGAGACAATCGGGCGCCTCACGCGCGAGCGCGGCATCATCTTCCACGTGGATGCGGCGCAGAGTGCGGGCAAAGTGCCGACAGACCTCAAGCAACTCGAAGTGGACTTGATGAGTTTCTCGGCGCACAAGGTTTACGGGCCGAAGGGGGTCGGCGCACTGTACGTCAGGCGCAAGCCGCGCGTTCGCATTGAGGCGCAGATTCACGGCGGCGGCCACGAGCGCGGAATGCGTTCGGGCACGCTCGCGACGCATCAGATCGTCGGCATGGGCGAGGCATTTCGCATCGCGAAGGAAGTCATGCCCGCCGAGATCGAACGCATCAAGGGGTTACGCGACAAGTTGCTGGCCGGCTTGAACGACATCGAGGAGGTCTATGTGAACGGCTCGCTCGAACGGCGCATCGCTGGTAACCTGAATATCAGTTTCAACTTTGTCGAAGGCGAGTCGCTGATCATGGCACTGAAAGACATTGCAGTGTCGAGCGGTTCGGCGTGCACTTCGGCCTCGCTGGAGCCGAGTTACGTGTTGCGCGCTCTCGGGCGCAACGATGAACTTGCGCACAGTTCAATCCGTTTCTCGATTGGCCGCTACACCACCGCTGAGGAGGTCGAATACACCGTGAGCCTGATCAGGAAGGCGGTTGAAAAGTTGCGCGAACTTTCCCCGTTGTGGGAGATGTTCAAAGACGGCGTGGACCTGGACTCGGTCAAATGGGTCACGCATTGAGCGGAAAATTTCAAAGACGTATTTTCAAGGGAGGATAAGACCATGGCATACGGAAAAAAAGTGCTTGATCACTACGAGAACCCGCGCAACGTCGGGTCGCTCGACAAAGAGGATCCGCAAGTCGGCACCGGCATGGTCGGCGCACCGGCGTGCGGCGACGTGATGAAACTTCAGATCAAGGTCAGCGACAAGGGCGTCATTGAGGACGCCAAGTTCAGGACCTATGGCTGCGGTTCCGCGATCGCCTCGTCGAGTTTGCTCACCGAGTGGGTGCAGGGCAAGAGCCTCAGCGAAGCGGCGAAGATCAAGAATTCGCAGATCGTCGAGGAACTGTCGCTGCCGCCGGTGAAGATCCACTGTTCGGTACTCGCGGAAGACGCGATCAAGGCGGCGGTCAAGGACTACGAGCAGAAGCAGGAAAAACTGCACCGCAAGTCCGCCTGACCGGCCGGCATTTGCAGGCCCGAGGAGGTAGGAGCCCCCGATGGCGATTACGTTGACTGAAGCCGCAGCCGACCGCGTGAAGCATTACATCGCCTCGCGCGGCAAGGGTATCGGCGTACGCCTCGGCGTGCGCACCAGCGGTTGTTCGGGCATGGCGTACGTCGTCGAGTACGCCGACCAGTTGGAGGATGACGACCGGGTGTTTGAGGACAAGGGCGTGAAACTGGTGATCGATACGAAAAGCCTGATGTATCTCGAAGGAACCGAACTCGATTTCGGCAGGGAAGGCCTGAACGAAGGGTTTCGGTTTAACAACCCGAATGAAAAAGGCCGTTGCGGTTGCGGCGAGAGCTTTAATGTCTAGCCCGACACCGCGTCCCGCCCGGCTTGACCGCCGCTTTTAATCACAAACCAATGTGGCAACGCCATCGGTCACCGCCGGGTGATTTTCAAATTGTTTGCTGTGCGCGGGGGAGCCTGCCCCGTGTGTCGGCGCCATGAACCTGAACCCCGCCGACAATTACTTTGAGTTGTTTGGCATACCCCCTGGCTTTAACGTCGAGTCCGCACGTATAGAAAGCAAGTACCGGGAGTTGCAGTCGCTGTTGCATCCCGACCGCTACGCGACCGCCGGCGCGCAGGAAAAGCGGCTTGCGGTGCAGGGGGCGGCGCTGGTCAACCAAGCCTATGCGGTGCTGACTGACGACTGTACGCGCGCGGCCTACTTGCTCGAACTCAAGGGTGTCGAGTTCAACGACGAACCCGACACGGTGAACGACCCCGATTTCCTGATGGAACAGATGGCATTGAGGGAAACGCTGGAGCAAAGCGTCGCCGCCGCCGATCCGGCCGTTGCGCTGGCGCAACTCGAGCGCGATGCCAACGCGCGCATGGCAGAGTGGTCGGAGCATTTCAAGCGCACTTACGCCGACGGGGATTTCGCCGTCGCACGCGAGGCGGTGCTGAAGATGAAGTTCATCAAGAAATTCCATGACGAGATCGGCGGCGTTCGCCGCGCCTGCGGCGCGCCGGACACGCCGGACGGGTGAACGGCGGTGGCGTTGATCCGGATCAGCGAGCCCGGCGGGTTGCCGGCGTCGCGGCCGGTGCGCCGCGCCGCCGGCATTGATCTCGGCACGACCAATTCGCTGGTCGCCACAGTACGTCGCGTTCCTGCTGACACCGCGTCCGACACTTCGCCCGTTGCCTCACCCCGCGGTGAAGGTCCCGGCGACGGCGGGTGTTCCGCCGACACTTCTGCATTGCCCGACACCTTGCCCGACGATCAGGGGCGGCACGCATTGCCGTCGGTCGTGCGTTATCGTTCCGACGGCGTCGTCGTCGGTGAGGCGGCCCTCGCCGCGGCGGTTGAAGACCCCCTGAACACGATCGCGTCGGCCAAGCGCCTGATGGGGCGTCCTCCCGAGGAATCTGCCGCGTTGCACGGACGGTTGCCTTATCGTTTCGCGCAGACCGACGGCACGGTCGCGAGGATTGAAACCGTGGCGGGGCCGAAGACCGCGGTTGAAGTGTCGTCGGAGATCCTGAAAGTACTGAAGCAGCGTGCCGAAGCCGCGCTCGGCGACGCGCTCGACGGCGTCGTCATCACGGTACCGGCTTACTTTGACGACGCGCAGCGTCAGGCGACCAAGGACGCAGCGAAACTCGCGGGCCTCAACGTGTTGCGCCTGCTGAACGAGCCGACGGCGGCAGCGGTGGCCTACGGTTTCGACCGCGGAGACGCCGGCGTGATCGTCGTGTTTGATCTCGGCGGCGGCACCTTTGACGTGTCCGTGCTGAAACTCGACAGAGGCGTTTTTCAGGTGCTTGCGACCGGCGGCGACACCGCGCTCGGCGGCGATGATTTCGACCGCCTGATCGCGGAGCACCTGATCGCCGAAAGCGCCGCCGCCGTCGGCGACGCCCCCGAAATTCTGCGTTGTCTGATGCGCGACGCGCGCGCGCTCAAGGAGCAACTCAGCGAGTCTGAGGAAGCGGCGTGCCATATCAAGTTGCCCGACGGGCAGTCGTGGGGGCAGCACATCACGCGCCGGACGATGAACCGGTTGATCGAGCCGTTGACGGAGAAGATGGTTGTGGTGTGCCGTGAGGTGCTGTACGACGCCGGCCTGACACCCGACCAGGTCGGCGAGGTCGTGATGGTCGGCGGTTCGACGCGGGTGCCGAAGGTGCGCGAATGCGTCGAGGCGGTGTTCGGGCGCAAGCCGCGCACCGACATCGACCCCGACCGCGTGGTCGCGGTCGGCGCCGCGATACAGGCCGACGTGCTCGCGGGCAATGCGCCGCAACGCGAGATGCTGCTGCTCGACGTGGTGCCGCTGTCGCTCGGGATTGAAACCATGGGCGGGCTGGCCGAGAAGATCATTCCGAGAAACACGGCGATCCCGGTGATGCGCGCGCAGGAGTTCACGACGTTCAAGGACGGGCAGACCGGCATGTCGGTGCACGTCGTGCAGGGCGAGCGTGAACTGGTCAGCGAATGTCGTTCGCTCGCGCACTTTGAACTCAAGGGGTTCCCCGCGCTGGCGGCAGGCGCCGCGCGCATTCGCGTGACGTTTCAAGTCGATGCCGACGGCCTGCTGATCGTCGAGGCCGAGGAGACGACGCAGGGGGTCAGGGCCGGCGTTGAAGTGCGTCCCTCCTACGGCCTGTCCGACAGCGAGATCGAGACGATGCTCAGGAATTCAATGGCGCATGCGTCCGATGACATGACGGCGCGTCGCCTGAGGGAGCGCGAGGTCGAGGCGCGGCGGGTGATCGAGGCGCTCGACTCGGCGCTCGCCGCCGACGGCGAGGCGCTGCTCGAGCCGTCCGAACTCGATGCGATCCGCGTGGCGCGCGGGTATCTGCACGACGTGCTCGGCGCCGGCGACGCCGACGCGATCGCCGACGCGATCAAGGCGCTCGAGCAACGCAGCGAGGCGTACGTCGCGCGACGCATGAACCGCAGCATCCGGCGCGTGATGCGCGGGCGTGCGGTCGAAGAGTTCAGCGAAAAGACCGGGTGAGGCCTGCCGTGCCCCGCATAAAGTTTTTGCCGCACGAGAAATTCTGCCCCGAAGGCAAGACCATCGAGGTCGAGCCGGGCAAGAGCATTTGCGACGCGGCGCTGGAGAACGGCATAGAGATTGAGCACGCCTGCGAGAAGTCGTGCGCGTGCACCACCTGCCATGTCTATGTGCGCAAAGGCTATAATTCGCTTGCGGAACCGATCGAGGATGAGGAGGATTACCTCGACAAGGCGTGGGGCCTTGACCCCGACTCGAGGCTGAGTTGCCAGGCGCGGGTCGCCGGCGAGGATCTGGTGGTCGAAGTCCCGAAATACACGATCAACCTGGCTTCCGAAAACAACTGAGAGGTGACTGCGATGGCGCTTAAATGGACTGACAGCAGGGATATCGCCATCGCGCTTGATCAGAGCCACCCCGACGAGGACCCGCAATATGTCCGGTTCACCGATCTGCGCGACTGGGTGTGCGCGCTCGAGGAGTTTGACGACGACCCGAAGCATTGCGGAGAGAAGATACTCGAAGCGATCCAGATGATGTGGATTGAAGAAAAGACGTGACGTTCTGAGGTGATCTGGATAACCCGGGCAAGCTGAAAACAAACCGGAACGGTGATCCCCCTCGCTTGCGCAAGGTACGGATCAGACAAACAACACAAGGAGACACAATGCCCGTCGAGCGCACTTTATCCATCATCAAGCCTGACGCGGTCGGCGCAAACAATATCGGCGAGATCTGCAGCCGTTTTGAAAAGGCGGGGCTCAGGATCGTCGCGGCGAAGATGTTGCACCTGTCGCGCGCGCGCGCCGAGGGCTTTTACGCGGTGCACCGCGAGCGTCCGTTTTTCAACTCGCTGGTCGAGTTCATGATCTCGGGGCCGGTGTTGGTGCAGGTGCTCGAGGGTGAGGACGCAATTGCGCGGAACCGCGAGATCATAGGGGCGACTGATCCGGCGAAAGCGGCGCCCGGCACCGTGCGCGCGGATTTCGCCTCTTCAATAGACGAAAACGCGGTGCACGGATCGGATGCACCCGACACCGCCGAGGCCGAGATCGCATACTTTTTCAGCGACGGCGAGCTCTGTGTGCGCACGAAGTGAGGTTTTAAGATGACGGAACCGGCTTTCAAAAGCGTTGACCCGGAATTCAACACGGCGGAACTTCTCGGGCAGTCGTTGCAGTACGAGCGCGAAAAGCAGGAGCTGTCGGTGAAAGACGTCGCGCAGCAGTTATGTTTGTCGGTTGCACTGATCCGCAGTCTTGAAGCCGGGGATACCGATGCATTGCCGGAACCGGTGTATGTGCGCGGCTATACCAGATCGTATTGCCGCCTGCTGAAGATTGACCCGGAACCGTTGCTCGAAAAACTGGTGCTCGAGGCCCCGGAACAAGAAGACGACGATTTTCTACCCGCAATGAACGAGCACGTCCATCGCCTGACCCGCCTGTGGGGTTCGCTCGCGGTGGCGTCTGTGATCATTTTGCTGATGTCATTCTGGTGGATGGAGCAGCTGCGGCAGTTCGAGGAGGCGCCGACGCTGAAACCCGTGCCGCGGCCGTTGATAACGAGGGTGCCCGCCGACACCGGGTCGGCTGAGCCGGCGGTTGTCGGTGGGGACGGGTCGCCCGGCCCATCGAGGCCCGCCGAGTTGGCGGAGATCACGATCCATGCGTCAAATCGCAGTTGGGCGCACTTGATCGATGGCTCGGGCAAGGTGCTCATCAACCGAATGCTGGAGCAGGATTATCGGGGGACGATTTACGGTTCGTTTCCGCTGGACTTCAAGTTCGGCGATGCGCGGGGCGTGCGCGTCTGGATCGATGGTATCGAGTACGACATCAAACGCCACATCAGCCAGATCAGCACCGCTTTCTTCAAACTTGAAAAGCCGGCTCAGTGATCACGGTCGGTGATGCCTACGATCCGATCTGTAAAGGGTATGCACGATGTGCTGCCCGCCGAGAGTGCAGCGCTGAGGCGGATTGAAACGACGCTGGCTGAGACGCTCGGCGCTTTCGGTTATCGTGAGATCCGTCTGCCGACGCTCGAACGCACCGACCTTTTTTCGCGCTCGCTCGGGGAAGTCACCGACATCGTGGAAAAGGAGATGTACACCTTTGAGGACCGTGGCGGCGAGCGTTTGAGTCTGCGTCCCGAAGGCACGGCGGGCTGCGTGCGCGCCGGGCTTCAGCACGGGCTGCTGTGTCCCGACTGCCGCCGTCGCTGGTGGTATTCGGGGGCGTTCTTCCGGCGCGAACGCCCGCAGAAGGGGCGTTATCGCCAGTTTCACCAGGTCGGCGCCGAAGCGTTCGGTTTCGCCGGCCCCGATATCGATGCCGAACTGCTGACGATGACCGCGTTAATGTGGGAGCGTCTCGGTCTCGCCGGCCGTTTTGTGCTTAAGCTGAACACGCTCGGCGACGTTGCTTCGCGCAAGCGTTATCGCGACGATCTGATCGCATATCTGACGCAACATGAAGACCGGCTGGACAAAGACGCACGCGAGCGTATTCATTCCAACCCGCTGCGCATTCTCGACAGCAAGGACGAAGAGGTTCGCGCCGTGGTTTCAGGCGCGCCGCGCCTGCCGGCGTATCTTGACCAGGAGTCCAGGCGCCATTTCGAATCGCTGAAGGCGATGCTCGACGCCGCCGGTGTTGAGTTCGAGGAGGACGAGCGTCTGGTGCGCGGACTCGATTACTACACGCGCACCGTGTTCGAGTGGGTGACACCCGACGCCGGCGCGCAGGCGACCGTGTGTGCCGGCGGCCGCTACGACGGGCTGGTCGAGATGCTGGGCGGTCCCGCGGTCGCGGCGGCGGGCTTTGCGCTGGGTCTCGAGCGCCTGGCGGCGCTGCTGGCGCCCGCCGAGGCTGCGGACACCGAGGCCGACGCGGGCGCCGTCATCGACGCGTATATCGTTGCAGTGGGTGAGCAGGCCGAACTCGCGGTGCATCCACTGGCTGCCGGTCTGCGTCGTGCCCTGCCGCGCCGGTGCATCGTCGTCAACTGCGGCGGCGGCAGTTTCAAGGCGCAGATGAAACGCGCCGATAAACTGGGTGCGAAAGTCGCGTTGCTGATCGGCGATGACGAGATCCGGAAGGGCGTCGTTACAGTCAAGCCGCTGCGCGACGAACAAGAGCAGATTGAATTGCCCACGGCGCAAGTATGCGAGCGCTTGGAGCAGTATCTGCTGTGATAGAATTGCCGCCCTTTGGGACCGACGACAATGGCTGAACCCCCGTTCAAAGTGGCCGACAGCCTGCTCCATCACTTGCACGACCCGCAAACTCCCGACAACGATGGCTAAACCCCCGCTTAAGACGGCCGGATCCAACGACGAAGCGTTCACAACGCTGCGGCAATGGTGGGACGACAACGGCAAGTTTGTCGGCGCCGGGCTGGTGTTTGCGATCGCCGGCTTCGGCGGCTGGGAAGGGTGGAATTATTACCTCGACCGCCACGCCGCCGACGCGGCGGAGGCTTACGCCGCTTTCGCCGAGGCGCTGGCATCCGCCGACGTGGACGACGAACTGCCGGAATTGCCGCTCGGCGATTATATCGACACGCCCTATTCGGCATTCATGTACCTACAGCGTGCGCAATCCTTCATAAAACGAGGCGAACTCGCGGCTGCGGCCGACGACCTTCAGTGGGTGGCGGAAAACGCGATCCAGCCGATGCTCTCGGAGTTGGCCTACATTCGGCTCATGCGCGTATTGGTCGCTCTGGGAGATACGGATCGGGCGCTGAACGTGTTTGATGCGGTCCCGCTTTCCGAAAGTATGCGGCGCTATGCCGAACAGGTGCGTGGCGATGCGTTGCTGAAAAGCAATGATCCCGACGGTGCTCTCAAAGCTTATACCTCAGCTTGGCAGGACGCGCGGGTGAAAGCGGAGTTTCTGCGTCTGAAGATCGAGTCGTTCGGGCAGGCGGTTTCGCCGCCTCCGCCGCAAAATACCCCCCAATAATGCCCCCGCGCGGGTCGTGCGCCATGTTTCATTGCCGGCTGTTTGCCATTGCTCTGTGCTGCCTTGCGTTGCCCGCCTGCGGCTGGATCAAGGACGCGGGTGTCGCGGTGTTCGGCGACGAATTATTGGGAGACGATCCCAGGATACAGGCGCTGACCGAGTTCAAGCCGAGATTGAAACCTGAGAAGGTCTGGTCGAGCTCCGTCGGCGCCGGCGCCGAAGATTCTTATGCCAAGCTGTTGCCTTTAGTGCAGGGTGGCGCCGTGTTTGCGGGCGGGCCCAAGGGCCGCGTCGGTGCTTTTTCTGCGCGCAGCGGCAAGCGTTTGTGGAAACGTTCGCTGAATGTGCCGGTTTCGTTCGCTGTCGGCGGCGGCGGGCGCACGTTGATGGTGGGTACCATCACCGGCGAAGTCATCGCCTTTGCGGCGAACAGCGGCGACGAGATCTGGCGCCGGCGTTTCTCGGGCGACGAGATCACCGCGATCTCACGCCCTCACCGCAGCTTGGTGCTGGTGCGCGATTCGGGCGGGCGGGTCATTGCCGTCGCGGTGGAGGATGGCGAGAAACTGTGGCAGTTCAAAACCGACTTGCCGACGTTGACGTTGCGCGGCATGAGCGTGCCGCGTTTGCATGAAGGCTTCGGGTTTGTCGGGCTTGATAGCGGCAAGTTGCTGATCGTCGCGCTCGAAAATGGGCGCGTCCAGCGCGAGCTCAGGATTGGCCTCACCACCAGGGGTTCAGATCTCGAGAGCATCGTTGATATCGACGGGCGGTTTCGGATATACGACGATGTTTTGTACGTCGCGGCTTACCGCGGGCGTGTGCTGGCGCTCGATATTGAGGCGCAGCGTGTTCTGTGGCTCGCCAAGTTTGAATCCTACGCTGGTCTCGATGTAGATGAGGAGTTCGTTTATCTGGTGGGGACGGGCGGTGAAGTGCGCGCGCTCGACCGCTTCACCGGCACCGAAATCTGGGACAATCCGGCGTTCGCCGTGCGCACCCTGAGTGCGCCGCTGGCGACCGGGAAGTTCGTCCTCGTCGGCGATAATCTCGGTTATCTGTACTGGCTGGCACGCGACGACGGCGCCATCCTCGCGCGCCGGCGCGTTATGCGCGCGCCGATTGCAAGCGCGCCGCTGGCGTGGCGCGACCAGGTGCTGGTGCTCGGACGCGGTAGCGATCTGGCATCCGCGAAGATCGCCGCGCGTCTGGCGGCACGTTCGAGGTGAGCCGCGATGCTGAAAGTTGCGCTGGCTGGCAGAACCAATGTCGGTAAATCCACTTTATTCAATCAACTGACCCGCCGGCGCGACGCGATCGTCGCCGACGAGGCGGGGCTGACGCGCGACCGTCATTACGGTTGCGTCGAGGATGAAGGACGCCGCTGGCTGCTGATCGACACCGGCGGCCTGACCGGGGGTGCGGACGGAACAGAGGCCGCGGTCACCGAACAGGTGGTGGTGCAGACCGGGTGGGCGATCGCCGAAGCCGACCTGATCTGTTTTGTCGTCGATGCGCGCGAGGGGCTGACGGGCGCCGACGAGACGGCGGTGCAACAACTGCGCCGCGCCGACAAGACGGTCTGGCTCGTGATCAACAAGATGGACGGCTGCAACGAACATACGGTCGTCGCTGAGTTCGCGTCGCTAGGCCTCGCCGCCCACTTCCAAACGGCGGCGGCGCACGGACGCGGCATCGGCGCTTTGCGGCGTGCGCTCTCGGAGCAGGCCGCGCATCTGCCTGACGATCTCGATGCCGCGCACCTGCCCGACGGCGTGCGCGTCGCGTTCCTCGGCAGGCCCAACGTCGGCAAGTCAACGCTGCTCAATCGCCTGCTCGGTGAAGAGCGCGTGCTCACCAGCGCGACACCGGGCACCACCCGCGACAGCATCGCGGTGCCTTTCGTCTTCAACCGCGAACACTTCGTGCTGGTGGACACCGCCGGCGTGCGCCGGCGCAGCAAGGTGGATGCGCGCGTCGAGAAGTTCAGCGTGCTGAAGGCGCTTGAGAGCGTGATGCTCGCGGACGTTGTGGTATTGGTGTGCGACGCCGCCGAAGGCATCACGACGCAGGACGCCGCCCTCGCCGACAAGGCGATATCGGCGGGACGTGCGTTGGTGGTGGCGGTGAACAAGCACGATCTGGTCGCCGACGACGAGGCGCGCCACAAGTTGGAACGTAGCCGCGACCTCGGCCTGCGTTTTCTGCGCGGGGTTGAAGTGCTGGAACTGTCGGCGTTGCTGAACCGGGGGACAAAGCGCCTGATGCACTCGGTCCGTCGCGCCTGTGAGTCGGCGCGCGTTCATGTCCCGACGCCGCAGTGCACCAGGTTGCTCAACGGCGCGGTGCGGCGGAACCAGCCGCCGGTGGTGTCGGGCGGGCGCGTCAAATTGCGTTATGCGCATCAGGGCGGCACCTGCCCGCCGCGCTTCATTGTGTACGGCTCGCGCGTCGATGGCTTGCCGGCGTCATACCGCCGTTATCTCGAGAACTATTTCCGCGAGCAGCTGCAACTGGTCGGCACGCCAGTGATCTTTGAGTTCAGGCGCACACTGAACCGGTTTGTTCCTTCGTAGAAAGAGGAGTGTCTGACCCGCAGCTCGAACAGCGCCACGCTGCCCGACTCGGTTTGTTCCCTCGTAAAGAGAGGGTGTCTGACCCGAACGGCTTGCGCTCCCTGCTCTTGCTTTCTTGCAGGGGTAAAGGCGCCTGCGCGACGGCCGGGATGCCGTTTTCTTGGAGAACCTCCTCATCACTGACCAGTGGGTTTGGCTTCTGGATGACCTGAAACGCATATTGCCCTACGATATATGAACTATGACGGATGATGCGCAGACAAAAAAGAAGCAGAAGCGGTTCAGCCCTGTTCACATTGCCGAGGGGGTTGTTGTCCTGCTGATCGTTGGGGCGATCGGTTGAGGGCTTAACTCGGCTTGGGGGGAATGTTGAAGGTCGCTTGGCCGATGTAGAAGAAACAAACGACAAGATAGAAGAAAATTATGAGACTTTGTTGGTTGGGAACGCAAAGTTGGAAACCAGAATGGAAAATCTGGAAAAGAATTTACGAGATACAGAAAAAAGATTGGTGGCAAGGCTGGATGATGTCAGTGACAGGTTGCATGGTCTCGAGAGCACACTGGGTGATCTCGGGCGTCTCGAGAACAAATTGGATCAACTGCTAAAAGACGGGAATGTATAGGATCAGGCTGTCGAGTGCCTGATTTTGCCAAGTCGGAGATGACCTTCTCCTAAAAGATGTTGATTTGCATGAGAGGTTTTTCCTGAATCTGATAAAGGGGACCTCAATGACTTTCTCCCGACGAAGGAAGCTTCGTAATTGCAATAAGTTCTTAAGTTACTGAAGACCGTATTGTCGGGGGTGACGGTTGTTTTTCCGACTGCGCTGAGTGCCACGGCGACGCTTTTCAGTGTTTATCCGGGGCGTTTGAAGTATAATTTCCCGCATGAGCACTACCGCCTTATATAAAGCCCTGCTTGAGGTCAACCGTATCCGAGGCGTCCACCGAGAAAGCGGTTGACGGGCTGGTCGCGGCCAGTGAAGCCGCCACGAAGACTGATATCGCCAAGCTGGAGACCAAAGTGGAAACCAAGATGGAAGGGGTGGCGATGAAAGCCGACATCGCCAAGCTGGAAACCAACATCGCCGAGTTGGAAACCAGGATGCTCAGGTGGAATATCATCATCGCGGGCGTGATCATTGTCGCCGTGGGACTGATCGTCAAACTCTGATGGGTGCGTATGTTTCCTTAATGGGCGTGGCCGTTCTGTTACAAAGTCCTGCTTGGGGTTGATGTGTCTGGGGAGAAGGTCAGAGGTTGAGAGCTCGTCGCAAATGGACGCTTTTGTCCGTATAACATATACAACCGAGCGGGAATAACTTTTTCTCTTAAAAACTTCAGGTTCGGCCGCCTTGATTCACAAGGTTATTGTCATCGGTTGTCTTTGTGCAGAGGCGAGGACGGGATGGCAGGCCTGCGCTTTTTCGCTTTGCGTAGTAAACTTAATTTGATGGTAAACTTGATTTTGATTCAACCGGTCGTAGGATTGCCGTAAAACCCACATTCTTTAAAAAGGAGAACCCCGATGTCGGGGAAAGAGTTTATTAGTCCCATCGCAATTGATCTGGGTGCAAAAAACACCGGGGTTTATTTTGCTCACTATGAAGCCGGGAGCTCATTGGATGCGCTACAAAAAGAAGGCGCAAAAGAAGGGAAGGTTTATCAGCTGGAAAAAGGTAGTTACACCCTGCTAATGGTGAATCGAACTGCAAAGCGCCACCAAAGGCGTTGTTTTAACCGTCGCCAAATGGCCAAGCGGCTGTTTAAGCTGATCTGGTGCGAAAAGTTTAGGCTCCCATGGGATAAGGATGTTCAGCAGACCATTAGTTTTTTGATGAATCGCAGGGGGTTCAGCTTCCTTACCGAAGAATACGATGCAGAAGTGCTCAGCCGATTTCCTCAAGAGGCGTATGAGCTATTGCCAGAAGAGTTGAAAATCTCTTCAAACGAAGATGGAGAATATGACTTTGCCAGTGCCTTGACAGAATGGGCTAATAAAGGAAAAGAAACGGTAAAAGAACGATTTGATGCTATTAATGAAGAACCCACGCGCATCGACAAAGAACTGGTTTTCATTGCAAGAACGAGAAAGCTTAAGGATTACTGCGAGACAAGAAAAAACAATCAAGAAATAAAAGAGGAAAAGGCTGAGGCTAAGGTAAAACTTTCCCAATTATCTAAATGGATATGGGATGAGTGGCGACAGAAGGGAGTCAAGCAGTTGGATGAAACTTTTGTTGCTGAAGACAAAAGTGATGGTTCGGAAATTACATGGAAATATCTTTCTTCTTCTGGCTCGGTTATTTCTTTTGACTTGGTTACTTATCTCAATCAACAAACTCCAGAAGTTGCTGGCAAAATTTTAGATTCTTTACCCGATATTTCCGAAGAAGAAAAAAATCTGAAAGGCTCGATCTGGAATTTTAAAAAGAAATTCGAACTTGGAGACAAGGATTTCATGCCTCCCGAACCGCTCGAAGGGAAAGCAATTTTTGCTTGGAAGCAACTTCACCTTCAACATTTATCCTTTGCTCTATACAAAATCCTCAATGAGCTGCAATCCGGTGGTCGTCATCGCAGCAAGTACTTTGAAGAAGTCAAGAAGATTCTGGAAAACAAACACCATTCTCATCGTTACCTGAAAACTTTTTGTAAAAAGTTACAGGCGGGCGATTTTGCACCTTCTGATGTTGAAAAGCTGAAAAATCTCATCGGCCACCTCAGCAATCTGGAGCTCAAGCCCCTTAGAAAATATTTCAATGATAAAAGGCATAGAAACGGTGATCATTGGAGCGAAGATCGTCTAAGCGAATTATTTGGCCACTGGATTTTGCATGAGTGGCGCGTCAGTCCGGAAAAGGATAAGGACAAGGCTGAGGGCAAGGAGGGAAGTTATAAAAGTCTTTGTGAAAAATGGGGGAAAGGTTGCAAAGGCACAGTTATCGATTTTTGGTTGAAAACTGACCCCATTTCCACCGTTCCTCCTTACCAAGACAACAACAACCGGCGACCTCCTCGATGTCAGAGCTTGATACTTAACCCAATATTCTTGGACAATAAATACCCTGAGTGGCGGGACTGGTCAGGAAAACTTAAAGAACTAGCATCAGTAAAAGAATATCTAGGTGGCTTTGAAGAAGACTTAAAAAGTTTAGAGAGCGGTAAGAAAAACTCATATTTCAGTAATGATGAAACCGGGAAGTTGAAAAAAGATTCCGGGAGAAGAACAAGCAAGGATTTAGACGCGCGTGTTCTGCAATTTATCTTAGACCGGGTAAAGGCAAGTGATGGGCTTAATCTCAATGAGATGTACAGTCATGCCAAAAAATATCGGCAGCCGCAGTCCACGCCACAAGAAAAAGAAAAGGCAAAAGAACAGTTGGAAAAGGCGATTAATGATAGCATTTTGCCTGATGAATTAAAAACCAAAAGAGATTATAAAGATGAAGGCATATTTGCGGATAGTGCTTTTCTGCATTTAATCTGCAAATACTATAAGTTGCGCCAGCGTGCCAGAGACGGCCGCATCTATATCCACCCGGAATATCGCTTTGTCAAAGGACGCGGTTATGAAAACACAGGCAGGTTTGATGATAAGAACCACTTGTTGACTTACTGCAATCACAAGCCGCGGCAGAAACGCTATCAGATGCTGGGGGATTTGGCGGGCTTGTTGCAGGTTTCACCAGATAAATTAGAGCAGATTGCTGACAAACAAGATGGGGAAACGATAGATGAAAAACTATTCAGCTGGCTAAATAGCATTCAGAGCTTGAAAGCAAATTGCGACCGGGCCGCAAAAGAGCAAAAAGAACGTCGAGGGCGTTTGAGGTTGGATATCCAGAATATATTTGGTCTTATTTATCATAAAAAAGGGAGTGAATCGTCGTCTGAAGGGGAAATCAAAAAAATCCTGAAAAGTTCCAGAGTGAATGAGGCCTCTAAACTCCACAATTTTTGTAAAAGGGCGAGAAAACTATGTCTGGATATTACTAAGTCTTTATATGACGGATCAGAACAGAAGCGATGGGAAGAATCTCTCGAGAGAAATCCGGCAGTTGCTGTTTATTTACTTGCACAAATCAACAACATTGCCTTCAAGGAACGTAGTGGTAATGCCAATACCTGCGCTGTATGCAGCACAGACAACGCTCAGCGGATGCAGACAGTCGAAAGCAAGGACGGCAAAGAGAACTACGCCAAAGCTCAGCGTCTTCCTGCCATTGAAACGCGCCTGATTGATGGCGCCGTGATGCGCATGGCGAGAATCGTGGGTGGCGCCATAGCCAAAGATAAATGGAAAAAAATCAAAGCTGAGCTGGAAGCGGGGAAGCACGTTCGTGTTCCCATCATCACGGAATCGAATCGTTTTGAGTTTGAACCGAATCTCCGGGAGATTAAAAACAAAAGTAAAAGAGAAGACAAAAATTTGCCCGCTTTGGCTGACGAAATTTTTAAGGATAAAGATGAACGAATCAAAGAGGCCAGCAAAGGTATTTGTCCCTACACTGGTGAACCGCTAAGCGGGGGGGATAAAGACCATATTATTCCCCGATCCTCAGAGTGGGGAACTCTCAATGATGAAGCTAATTTTATTTGGGCAAGTGACAGAGGTAATAAAGAGATTAAAGGGGATCAAGAATTTTCACTGGCTGATCTCAATCGTGGTTATAAAGAGAAGCAATTTGGCACGAGTGATGACCAAAAAATTAAAAGCTGGATAATTGAGCAGATTGGTAATGACGAGAGTGAGGATTTTGAGTTTGGAAAATACCGCGGTTTTATCAATCTGCTGACTGAAGATCAGAAAAAAGCCTTTCGTCACGCTTTGTTTTTGGTAGGTCATCCCCTGCGTGAAAAAGTCATCAATGCCATTGATAGTCGCACTCGAACATTCGTTAATGGGACGCAACGTTATTTTGCAGAAACATTGGTAAATAACCTGTATAAAAAAGCATTGAGACTAAACCATAAATTGAAACGAGCGGGTAAGAAACCGCTTGATTTAAAAAAATTGAATTTTGATTATTTCGGTGTAGAGACGCAATCAAACAGTCGAGGTAGCGGCATTAGGGACTTGCGCGATGAATATGAGAAAATCTCTTCGGAGATAGAGGGATACAAAAAGGAAGAAGGTAAGTCGCAGGAGAGTTATTCACACCTGATAGATGCGCAACTTGCTTTTGCCATAGTAGCCCATGATCACAGGAATGACGGTGGACTCAAACTTGAAATTGATGATTCCATCAATCTTTGGCCTGTAGAGACGGACACAGGTGAGATATTAGAGAAGACCATCTTTGATGTGGTTCGGGTTAAACCGGAAGATACGCGGAAAAACAATTTGGAGCGAGCTAACCCCCATCAAACATTTTTTGTTCATCGATCGATTCATCGTGATAGCATTTATGCCGAACATTATTTGCCCATTCTGGTGCATAAAGAAACGAGCGAGGTGCGCATTGGTTTCAATTGGGGTAACAGCTATGAATTTAAAGACAACACACTCAACCGTACAAGACTATATTTCATCCTGAAATTTAACCTGCAAGGAATTGATCTGAGGAGGCTGATAAGAGACGAGCCTTTTAGTGAATTGAAAAAGCACTTAGCAAATACTAGCTTCATTTCAAAAACCAATTATTTTTATATTCCGTTTAACGTGCAGGCGATACATGCTTACTATATAGGACACTACAATACGGCTAAGGGCCATCAGAGCTATTCCGATGAGATGGAGTTTTTGCGATCTCTTGCTTATAGAACAGAAAAAAAGAAAATTACGACTTTGGAAGAAACCAAGAAGATATTGCACAAAGGAACATATTTTCAAATCCCTAAAAACCTCACGTTACCCGTTAGAAATGAATGGCAACGGCTTGTTCACGAATGGGAAAAAACGAATTTAGAAGACGGAGCTTTTTTGAGGCGATTTTTCAGGGAGCCTGAGAGCAAGCAAAATCATGAAAAAGTCCGAAAAGTATTCTCTTTACCTATTAAGACAGGGGAGGGAAAATTTTTACTCAAGAGGAATTCTTGGAATGGGGAGGATATCTTCCAGATAGTCAACGATTCCGATTCGAGAGAGGTAAATGTAAAGGTATTTATTCCTGTTTTTATTAAAAGCAAGTGTTGTATTGGTAAACTTTTGTCTGAATCGGCCAAGTCCGAAAAATTATTTTTATTAAAAGAGGAAGATTATTACGACCAGATCAATGACGACATTGCGATAATAAAGCCAAGGGCCTGGCATTCAATAGAATTAGATGATGAGTTACGTGGGTGGGGTATTGGGAACTTGGAGTACTGTATTGACAACAATACTCGCCCAAAAGTTCGCCTTACTTTTAATAACAGATCTGAAGAAAATAAGATAGATGACATTTTAAGGCATGCGCTACTTAAGCCTAAAGAAAAGGAAAGACTGAAAGAAAGACTGCAGAAAGTAGCAGAAGAAGGCGGAATTATTGAGTACATAGGCAGTGGGTTTCCGGAAATTATTCAGAAAAAGCTTTTTCCTGTGTTAGCGGAGTATTATCAATGAGACATCTCTCCATAAAGGCAGTGCGGAAAGCTCACTCTTGAGCCCCACAATATTCAGAGCGGCCGGATATCGGTTTTTCTTTTTCTCAAGAGAAGAAACACGAAAGCATGTTCATGTTTTTTCGGTAGATGGTGAAGCAAAGTTCTGGCTGGAACCTAAAATTGAACTTGCAAAAAATCACAATTACTCAAAAAAACACCTTAGGCGGATCGAAAAATTAATCGAGGAACATCACCATGAAATCATCAGTGCTTGGGAGCAACACTTCGGCGATTGAAGTTACACATATCTCCTCACATGGGATATGGTTGTTCGCGCACAACGAAGAGCTTTTCATGTCATACCAGGACTTCCCTTGGTTCAAAGAGCAGGCCATTGGAGCGGTTCTGAATGTAGAGGAATTATCCTCCGGCCATTATTACTGGCCGGCAATTGATGTGGAATTAACCAAAGAGATTATTAAAAACCCCGACAGGTTTCCTCTCAAGGCAAAAGCAAATTGAAACATCTCGTCATCTGTGATTACGGTACATTTCTTGGATTAAACAATCACCGTTTGAAGATTAAACAGGAAGAAAAAACCGTTCATTATCCACTTAACCGCCTCTGCACCATTTCCATTGCAAAGCGTGGGGTCAGTATTTCAAGCGACTTGGTTGAAGCGTTGAGCAGTCGCGGGATCAAGTTGTTCTTCTTGGATTTTCGAGGGGTTGTGCATTCGGCCATCCTGGGGCAATCGCAACACGGCGTCGTTGCTGTGCGCATAGCGCAAGCGACATTCTGTCAGGGCGATACCATGTTGCTTGCGAGAAAAATAGTCACTGCAAAGATTAAAAACCAGCGCGCAGTGTTGAATCATCTTGGCAAATATCACCGCTACGCTACGCTGGAATCTGCTGCTGAATCATTGCACGAGAATGTTGTCAAAGCCGGGCATGCAAAAGATATTGATGTCTTGCTCGGTTTTGAGGGTGCAAGCGCCAATGGCTATTTTCAGGCATTGCGCGAAGCTGCGCTGTTTTCCTCGTCATTCCAAAGGCGAGAAGGCCGCGGTAGTCAGGAGATCAATAATGCCATGCTTAATCTCGGCTACGCAGTGTTGAGCAGTTATATCTTGAATTCAATTGTCAATGCCGGCTTGGAACCGTATCTTGGCGTTATGCACGGCAAGCGACCAGGCAAAATGGCATTGGTATTGGACATGATGGAGGAGTATCGCGCATGGGTGGTTGACCGTGCCGTGATAAAGCTGCGGGCGCAAAGTGAAGGCGAAACATTTTTGTCCCAGAAATTAAAAAAAAATCTCATCAGCGAAATACAAAAGACCTGTGCGAAAAAATATCTTTATCGTGGCAAGAAACACAAACTGGAGCACATCATACAACGGCAAATTTACCGTCTGTGTGGTCATTTTTATGGTGAAAAAACTTACAAACCATATTTATTCAAGTGGTGATACGGGATGACTTACCCTTTGCGACAAGAATATCTTATTAGTTACGATGTGGAAGACAATAAAACACGCACTCGTATTTTTAAGGAGTTGGAAAAAAACGGATTAAAAGCAGTGCAAAAGTCTGTTTTCTGGGGTTATTTATCCTTGGCCGAGTTGCAATCAGTTAAACGCTATTTGGATAGCAATTTGGCGAAAACCGATAAAGCATTTATTACGCATACCAATTTTAACGGGCGCGGACAAAGTTATTTTGTCGGCCATGGAAAAGAAGACTTCAACGATTGGGATGAAACGTATGTTATCTAGTGTGCCGGTCAACCTGATCCGTCAATGGTGTTATTGCCCGCGAGTCGTTTATTATATGGAGCTGACTGATGCTTCAGTGCATCGCCCGACTTGGGTTCAGCAAGGCGAAGACTTTCATCAATTGGAAACGAAGTTATGGCAAAGGCGGAATTTATCCCGCTTCAATCTAAAGACGGGAACAATCCACCATAATTTAATGATGCGTGATGATGCTATTGGCATACATGGTATTGTTGATATGGCGATTGAAACCGATGAAGCGGTTTATGCCGTTGAGTTTAAACTTTCGGCGAATAACAAGAAACGTGGTGATAAACTGCAATTGGTGGCTTACGCGATGCTGCTGGAAAAGCATTTTTCCAAACCCAGCCAGATCGGGTTTTTAGTCGGTAAAGGTAAAGTGCTACATATCATTGAAGTAAATACTGATATACGAGAAAATGTGATGGAATCAGTAAAGCAAATAAAACAAATGTTACAGCGGGGGTTGAAACCTGCATCGAGCGCAACACATGCACAATGCTGTGCTTGCGAATATATTAATTTTTGCAATGATCGTTTGTAGTCACCCAGACACAGAAAAGCCGCCCGGAGGCGGCTCTTTTGTCCTTCTAAATATGAAGGCAGACGTGCTAGTGCAGAGGTCCGTTCAAAATGCTTTTAGATGATTACAGAACATCAGTAATCAAGCTATACTGGTTTGGTAATCATACCATAACAAAATGCCTTTTCGCAAAAACAGCGCGATATTCAACAAAAGATGCATTTGCGGAAGTATCGCGCCATTTCCAAGTCCAGAAGCCTTGTAGAACAAGGCTTCTGGACAGGGGTATCACCAGTATAACTAATTACTCAGTAACTGAAACTTTTTTCAACATTAAGCATCACGCTTGATGTGTGGTATCACCAGTATAACTAATTACTCAGTAACTGAAACAAAAAAAACTGGAGAAAACTTATGTCACTTACTGTGTATCACCAGTATAACTAATTACTCAGTAACTGAAACTCTTTAGTTTGTTTAACTACACCAGAAGAAACTGGGTATCACCAGTATAACTAATTACTCAGTAACTGAAACCCCAAATCGTCGGCAAGCGTCTGAACTCTCGCCGTATCACCAGTATAACTAATTACTCAGTAACTGAAACACATTCATTCTTTTTTTAAATAGATTAAGGCTAATGTATCACCAGTATAACTAATTACTCAGTAACTGAAACACAGAACACCTTCATCTAATTTTAGGTTAACTAACGTATCACCAGTATAACTAATTACTCAGTAACTGAAACCTGTCTTGAATTTTAATTCTTGCATTAGTTTTCTGTATCACCAGTATAACTAATTACTCAGTAACTGAAACAAAAGACATTTAAAACGATCAGATGACATTCTGTGAGTATCACCAGTATAACTAATTACTCAGTAACTGAAACTGCCCTCGCCACAGCCCGCGCGCGTCGCGTCGCCGGTATCACCAGTATAACTAATTACTCAGTAACTGAAACATGTGCTTGATTTACAACGATTTAAATTTTTCTTAGTATCACCAGTATAACTAATTACTCAGTAACTGAAACAAAATCATGCATTTAAATCACATTATATCAACATGTATCACCAGTATAACTAATTACTCAGTAACTGAAACCTATTGCAGATCACCTTGCCCTCGTCGCCGGCGAAGGTATCACCAGTATAACTAATTACTCAGTAACTGAAACCCTTTTTTTCGGGGTCATATAGATACCTGAAAGAGTATCACCAGTATAACTAATTACTCAGTAACTGAAACAACTCTGCAGCAAATTGAGATCAAGCGCAAACATCAGTATCACCAGTATAACTAATTACTCAGTAACTGAAACCACCCCACCCCCAAGATATCTCAGCAACGCGCGGGTATCACCAGTATAACTAATTACTCAGTAACTGAAACTATTTCACCATGTTATACTTTATGCACCATTAATTGTATCACCAGTATAACTAATTACTCAGTAACTGAAACGGCTGTGCTGCAGGCTGGTTAGCAATTGCACTCAGGTATCACCAGTATAACTAATTACTCAGTAACTGAAACAGCGCACCGCGTCGCCCTCGCCGTCGCCGGCGCGGTATCACCAGTATAACTAATTACTCAGTAACTGAAACTTTGTCTTCTATTCCACTCATTAATTGCAGGTCGTATCACCAGTATAACTAATTACTCAGTAACTGAAACATCTATAACCCTAAAAAAACCCGCGCCCTGTGTAGGGTATCACCAGTATAACTAATTACTCAGTAACTGAAACCGGATACCCCCTATATATATATATATATATGTATGTATCACCAGTATAACTAATTACTCAGTAACTGAAACGTAATGCGAAACTACTGATTCATCCAACATTTTTTGTATCACCAGTATAACTAATTACTCAGTAACTGAAACTTTGCGCCAGCGACTTTATATGTGACAAAATTGTGTATCACCAGTATAACTAATTACTCAGTAACTGAAACCGTTAGATTGTCCCCATGCGGTGGACGTTTCCCGTATCACCAGTATAACTAATTACTCAGTAACTGAAACCGGAGGCGCGGCGTCTGCACCACGGCGGGGGCGTGCGTATCACCAGTATAACTAATTACTCAGTAACTGAAACCCCGAGTCAGCTCGCAGTCTGTCGGGTAATCGCTGTATCACCAGTATAACTAATTACTCAGTAACTGAAACACTTCAGACGGGTCTATCGCAGTCCGCCTCTTGAGTATCACCAGTATAACTAATTACTCAGTAACTGAAACTCGCCCTCGCGCTCCGCGTCGCCGTACCCGTCGGTATCACCAGTATAACTAATTACTCAGTAACTGAAACCCAGAAGCGCTACCTGTCAATGCCAGATTTAACGTATCACCAGTATAACTAATTACTCAGTAACTGAAACCTATCCGCTCACAATGTCAAGCCCTTTATTTATGTGTATCACCAGTATAACTAATTACTCAGTAACTGAAACCCGTGGCAATTTCTCTGAGTTGGTCTAATAATTGTGTATCACCAGTATAACTAATTACTCAGTAACTGAAACGATAGACGACAACGCGATCGTCGTCGGCGACGTCCGTATCACCAGTATAACTAATTACTCAGTAACTGAAACAACAATTATATAAATCAGATAACTCATCATTGAATGTATCACCAGTATAACTAATTACTCAGTAACTGAAACTTATGTATATCTCATCCGGCGCCCAATTGCGGAGGTGTATCATCAGGATAACCCATTGCTCAGTAACTGAAACACAGAGCGTGAAGAAGTTTTTGGCCGACTACGGCACCTTGACCGCTATAATACCCAACAGTCCCACTGAGGACTTAACAGCTATTCGATGCCCTGCCTAATGCCTGCAAAGCACCTGCTCCTTTGCCTTATTATATGGCGTTGCAAGCAGACCCTTTACTTCCAGGAGGCATAAACAATGTCCAAGAAACTTTCAACATTCCTGATCCTGTTCTCCATCTTACTTCCCGCGTATGTCGTTGCGGGTGAGGACTATGTGCCCAGTCTGATCACGGCGACACCGTACGAGGGCCGCCAACTTGCGATCAAACTGGCCAGAAAATCAATCGGGGAGATGCAGTCCGATCCGGCCGTCAAAAAGAAAGTGCGTGCGGTTTACTCTGAAGATGGTCTTTCGCTGATTGAAGCGGCCGAAGTCATCGCCATTGAGTTCAATACGATAGCCGCCGCGAATAATTACTGGCGCAAGTAGAAGGCACGGGCGGCAATGGACGGCGCTTGAACGGCCACCTTCTCCAAGGCGTCCGACACCGGGTGCCGCCCCTTTCACGCTTCCGGCAATGTCACCGATTCAGCCGCAGTCCATCCTTCCGCGCGATGCTCGGCGGTCACCGTGGTTGCGATGCCGCCGCGCACGTTGAACTCGGCGGTCAGGCGCATGAAGCGCGGCGAGATCGCCCGGCACAGGTCGCCCAGGATCCGGTTGGTGACGGTCTCGTGGAACTCGCCGCTGTCGCGGAACGACCAGATGTATCCCTTCAGGCTTTTCAGTTCAATGCACAGGCGGTCGGGCACGTATTCAATCAGCAGGTGGGCGAAGTCGGGCTGGCCGGTCAGCGGGCACAGGCAGGTGAATTCGGGGATGTCGATACGCACGGTATAATCCCTGCCCGGTTCGGGGTTGTCGAAAGTCTCAAGGTTTTTGCTTGATCTGATCATCACTGCGCCCGTGGCAGTCTGGCGCCGCCGCACCGATCGCCGGCCCGGCTGCCGGGGTTTTTTCATTTGATAGACTTGGCATTATGCGACTCAGAAAGATCAAACTCAACGGGTTCAAGTCATTCGCGGAGCCCATCAGCATTGATTTTGAAAGCGACATGATCGGCATCGTCGGGCCGAACGGTTGCGGCAAGTCGAATGTCGTTGACGCCGTGCGCTGGGTCATGGGTGAGACCTCCCGCCACATCCGCGCGAGCAACCTGGAGGACGTCATTTTCAGCGGCACCAACCTGCGCAAGCCGATGGGGCAGGCTTCGGTCGAGGTGCTCTTTGACAACGTCGGCGACGGTATCGTCGGCAACGAGAGCAGCCAGTTCTCCCAGTACACCGAGTTGTCGTTGCGCCGCACCGTCACGCGCGACCGCGAATCCAAGTACTACCTCAACGGCACACGCTGTCGCCGCCGCGACGTCGCCGACATATTTTTCGGCACCGGCCTCGGTTCCAACAGTTACGCGGTGATCGAGCAGGGCATGATCACGCGCATCGTCGAGGCCAAACCGGAGGAGATGCGTGCCTACGTCGAGGAGGCTGCGGGCGTGTCGCAGTACAAGGAGCGCCGCCGCGAGACCGAGAACCGCATCCGCCGCACGCGCGACAATCTCGACCGCGTGATGGACATTCGAGAAGAGGTGCACAAGCAGCTGGGCAAGCTCAAGCGGCAGGTCAGGAACGCCGAAAGGTTCAAGCAACTCAGAAAGGACAAGGAGCGCTTTGAGTCCGAACTGCTGTTGTTACGTTACAAACGCCGCGACGAGGAGCGGGCGGCGTGCGAGAAGGAGGTCGGGGATCGCCGCCTCGATTTTGAGAAAAGCCAGGCGGTGTTACGTGAGGCCGAGGCCGACATTGAGCAGAAGCGGGTTGCGTCGCAGGAAGGCAACGACGAACTCAACCGCATGAAGGAGGCGCATTATCGTCTCGGCGCGGAGATCTCCGGCGAAGAGCAGGACATCGAGAACCGCAAAAAAAGCATCGGGCGCCTGAGCGGGGAACTCAGGGAAGTGCAGGTCGCGGCGCAGCGCAACGCGCAGGAGATCGGAAAGAAGCAGGCGTTGCAACTCGAAAAGGAACGTCGCTGCGGTGAACTCGATCGGGAAGTCGAGCGTTTCGGTGGCGAAGTGAAGCGTTTGCGCGAGGAGCGCACCGTCGCCCGGCAGACACTTCACGATACGGCGCAGAAGCGCCAGGGCGACATCGAGCGCATCGGTGTGGAAATCGCCGTGTTGCGCGACAAGGTGCACGATCAGGTTGAAGCGTTGCACGCGGCGCAGGGCAAACGCAGCGACATCCAGGGGCGGATCGCGTCACTCGAAGCGTTGCAGGAGGCTGAACTGCGCAGCGACGAGGGGGGCTTCATGCGCTGGCTGAAGGACGCCGGCCTCGGGCGCAGGGATCGTCTCGTCGAGCATCTGCGCGTCGCCGACGGGTGGGAGCGCGCCGTTGAAACCGTGCTCGGCTCATTTATTGCGGGGGTCGAAGTGACCTCACTCGAGGAGTACGCTGCGCGTGTCGGCGATTTCGGCAGTGGAACCTTGGTGTTGTTCGAGCCGGTCGCCGCCGCCGCCGGCGACACGCTCGCCGACAAAGTGTCGGGCAGTGAAAGTCTCGGCGGCCTGCTCGGGCGGGTGCAGGTGGCGGACGATCTGGCGCAGGCGCTGGCGCGGCGTTCGTCGCTCGAGCCGCACGAGTCGCTGATCACGCGCGACGGTATCTGGGTCGGCGCGAACTGGATCAAGTTGCATACGCCGGACAAGGATGGCGAAGGTGTGATCGTGCGCGAGCGCCGGATGGAGGATCTGCGTCGCCAGCTCAAGGCGTGCGACGACGCGGGCGATGCGCTCAAGCGCGAGTTGGAGGGCGCGCGTGCGGATCTGGTGCAGAGGGAAGCGCAGCGCGAACAGGTGCAGACGCAGTTGGCGGCGACGCTCAAGGAAGCGGCGGTGCTCGAAAGCGGCGTCGAGCAATCGGGCGCGACCGCGCTCGAGGAGGCGCGCAGTCAGTTGCGTGCCGCGCGCGAGGCGCTGCACCGTGCCGAGGTCGAGCGCGAGGCGGTGAGGGTCGGGCACAGCGCCGCGCGCGAGCAGGCCGGGCAGTTGCAGTCGCTCAAGGAGGAGCTCGGGCAGCGCGGGCAGTCTCTGGAGAAGACGCTTGCCGACCTGGAGCAGCCGATGGAGGAGAGCCGCAACCGCCTTGAGACCTTGCTGAAGCAGCACACCGAGGGACAGCGGCAGCTCGAGCAGCACACCCGGCAGCTTGCTGGTCTGCAATCGGAAGTGACGGCGCTGGAGCAGCGTCGTGCCGACGTTGCCGGCAAAGTCGAGACGCGGCGCGAGGCGTACGAGAAGGCCCGCGCGGACTTGCAGGTGAGCACGGCGCGCAGCAAGGACGCGCTCGCGGAGTTCAACAAGCTCGGCGTTGAATCAGCGGCGGTTGAGGAAAGCATGGAGTCCGGCACCAGCATGGAGACGCAGGAGGAAAAACTCGCGCGCGTGCAGGTCGGCATAGACCGTCTCGGGGCGATCAACCTCGTCGCGCTCGAGGAGTTTGACGAGCTGAGTGAGAGGAAGGAATACATTGATTCGCAGTACGATGACCTGACACGTGCGCTGAAGACGCTCGAGGACGCGATCCAGAAGATAGACCGGGAGACCCGCGAGCGTTTCAAGGTGACTTTCGACAAGATCAACGACAATCTTCAGAACATGTTCCCGCGCCTGTTCGGCAGCGGCGAGGCGCATCTTGAATTGACCGAGCGCGACCTGCTGACCACCGGCGTTTCAATCATGGTGCGTCCGCCCGGCAAGCGTCGGGTTTCGATCAACCTGCTGTCCGGTGGCGAGAAGGCGTTGGCTGCTGCCGCGGTCGTGTTTTCAATCTTTGAACTCAATCCGGCGCCGTTCTGCCTGCTCGACGAGGTGGATGCCCCCCTCGACGAGCACAACGTCGAACGTTTCTGCGAGTTGATCAAGGAGATGAGCGGGCGCGTGCAGTTCATTTGCATCACGCACAATAAGATCAGCATGGAGTATATGCACAGCCTGATCGGCGTCACCATGCAGGAGCCCGGCGTGTCGCGCCTGGTCGCGGTCGATGTTGAAGAAGCGGCGAAGATGGCGACCGCCTGACGGCGGCGTCTCCGGAAGTTCATTTCGGGAGTTCATCGCAACACGGCTCACGACCAACGTCGCCGATCAGGGGGTCGCGTCCCTGAAAGTTCATTGCGGGGGCTCATCGCGGCCGCGAACGGCCGCAAATTTTCACTTGGTGCAAGTCCCTATATAACCCGCGAGTCCGGTCATGTCCTCGATCATGCAGGTGCGGGCGAGTTCCCAGTCCTCGGGCGGGTCGCTTTCGTGCCACTCGAGCAATTCATCATGCGCCATCTTCACGTCCATGCCGTGCCAGTCGGCCACATAGAGCATTGCGCGAGCGATCTCGCCGCGAACTCCTTCGGCCGGCTCGGCCACCTTCTGACTGCCGTCCACCTCAAAGTCGCACGAACCATAATTGCGTGGTTCACCCTCGACCGTGCCGAAGGGATAGTCGGAGCGATCATCTTTCAGCTCACCGCCGGCCGGGAAGAGATTATGCGGGTCGTTATATGCGTCTGCAAATACAGAATCCACACCGTGTCGGGTGCAGCACTCCCGACCCTTGAACTGGGTGCCGTCTTTCTTCACGCATAACTCATGCCCCGATTGCCAACATTGGCGTGTTCTCCCGAACCAGGATGGCGGCACGACGTGCTCCCACTCGACGCGACCGGAGCGATCCTCGTTCTGGCGGGCCTCAAGGCCGCAATCGTCACGGTCGATATCGCCGTCAAAAGCGCCTTTGCGAACGTAGGGGCACCCGCAATAAAAGGTGTTCAAATGCCCGATTTCCTGATGGATGTCGGCCAGGAGATGCTTGGTCTTTTCGAACCTCCTGAGAAACTGTTCATCCTCAACAGGCGGGGGGGTCTCAGATGGCAGGCTGCCGCTTTCGGGCGCGGAGGGCTCATCCGTTGTTGCCTGTCCGCTTTCATGCGGCGTGTCGGATGGCGCGGCGGGTTCGGGCGTTGCGGAATGCTTGTCTGTTATTGCTTTTCCATTCTCATGCCGCTCAGTGGTCTGTGCGGGTTCCGTCTTGTCTTGGGGGTGCGGCGGTTCAGTTTGTTCGGGTTCAGGTGACTGAGCGTTTGGATCAGGTTCTTTTGAAGCCTCCTCAGGGTCTGTTTTTTGCATCGAAGAGACAGGCTCATCCGGGGGAGGTGTTGTTTTTTCTGGAGTTTCATCAGTGCGGGGCGGGCCATTATCTGTAACGTTGTCCCGATCCGTATCCGTATATTCAAGTAAAAGTATTCCTGCCAGCAACACCAGCGACACCAAAATCACCACCCGGGTAATGTTTCTTTGCATTGAACTGCCCTGCTTGGCGGATGCAGGTGCTTTTTGCGGGTGTGGTTGTCCTGTTGAATTTGGCATGGTTTTCAGGGGTCTTTCCGGGCCGTGGATCGTTTCATAACCCACCCGGCAGTCGGAGCATGGTTTGGGAATTATATACTTAAATCCACAAGGACTTGAGCATTCATTTGACTTTTCACAGGTCGGGTAACCCCGCCACCTCCACGTCCGGCAACCCCATTCCCGGAGGCCGGGATATTCAACGCGGCGTTAATATCCGCATTGTCCCGATGAGCGCACTTCACGCACTCGAAGATTTTTCCAATTTACGACTGATCTTGTGCCTTGTTCAGCTTGCAATACGGCTTGTCCGTCTGCCGCATGGAAAAGCCATTGATCAATAGCTCCGGGCCGGATTTCAGGTAAGATAACTCCCTATATGGACGAGTCCTTTTCAGGTTTTCTGCGCTGGTTTTTGCTAGGGATCGGCGTGGTGATCATCGCCGGGGTGTATTGGTTTTCCCGCCGCACCACCGAGCGGACTGATACCAGGGAGCGGGTGCCGCCGGGCTTTCCACACGATGCCGCCGGGACACGCACCGCCGCGCCCACCGCCCGCCCGGAAGCGGCCGGGCAACCCACCGGGGCAAGCGCCGGGGAGCGGGTTGAGCCGCACATCCCGCCCGCCGATCACGCGGAAGTGGCCGATGAAGCGGCCGGGCAACCCGTCGGGGTAAGCGTCGGGGGGCGGGTTGAGTCGTACATCCCGCCAGTTGCCCGTCTGAACGACGAAGCGTCCCTCTCTGGCGCGCAAGCACGCGGGACACACAGCAAGGTGCTGGTATTGCACGTGCAATCAAAGTCGCAGCGTCAGTTTGCCGGCGCCGACATCCTGCGGATCGCCGAGCGGGCGGGCCTTGAACGCGCCACCGGCAGCGACGGCGGCTTCTTTCAATATCGCGTGTCGCGGATTGTGCCTGAACCCGACGAGCCGCCGCTTTTCTACATGGCCAACATGTTCAGCCCCGGCGTGTTCGACTGGGGGAAGATGGAAGATTTCTCAACCGCCGGCCTGAGTCTGTTTGCACAGTTGCCGGGGACGCTGCCGCCACTCGAGACTTTTGACGAATTGCTGAAATGCGCGCGCCTGTTCGCCGCCGGCCTCGGCGGTGCGGTGCGCGACGACAGCCGCAGCGATCTGACCGTGCAGACGATCCAGCACATCAAAGAAGAGCTTCAGGCGTATGCGCTGGGCCGTGCCGCGCCCGGCGCCGGTAAGTGACATGCCCCAGTCCGCCGCCGCGCGCATAGAAAAATTAAGGCGGGAGATCAGGCGGCACGACCATTCCTATTACGTGCTCGACGACCCGTCGGTCAGCGACGCGGAGTACGACGCCCTGTTCCGGAAATTGCAGGTGCTTGAGGGCGAACACCCTGAACTGATCACGCCTGATTCGCCGACGCAGCGCGTCGGCGGTGAACCCGCGCAGAAATTCGAGCAGGCCGGGCATCTGCTGCCGATGCTGTCGCTCAACAATGTTTTCGACCGGGTGGAGATGGAGGCTTTCGACCGTCGCGTGGGTGAGCGTCTGATCGCCGAGGGCATCGAAGACGCCGCCGGGCGTTGCGGTGACATTGAATACTGTGCCGAGCCGAAGTTTGACGGGGTTGCCGTCAGCCTGCTGTACCGCGACGGCCGCCTGGAACGCGCGGCGACGCGCGGCGACGGCGCCACCGGCGAAGACATCACGCAGAACGTGCGCACGATCAAAGCCGTGCCCCTGATCCTGCGCGGCGACGGCTCGCCGCCGCTGCTCGAGGTGCGCGGCGAGGTGTACATCAGCAAGAGCGGCTTTCAAAAACTTAACCGGCAGGCCGAGCGCGACGGCGACAAGGTGTTTGCCAACCCGCGCAACGCGGCCGCCGGCAGTCTGCGCCAACTCGACCCGCGCATCACGGCGAAACGGCCGCTTTCTTTTTTCTGCTACGGCGTGGGCGAAGTCACCGCCGCTTTGGCCGACACGCATACAGGGGTTTTCAGGCGTCTCAAACAGTTCGGTCTGCCCGTGTGTCCCGAGGTCGGCGTCGTCAGGGGGGCCAAAGAATGTGCGGGGTTTTACGACAGGATGCTCGACAGGCGCGACAACCTGCCTTATGAACTGGACGGCGTGGTCTTCAAGGTGAATGATCTCGATTGGCAGCGCCGTCTCGGGCAGCTGTCGCGTTCGCCGCGCTGGGCGGTGGCCTATAAGTTTCCCGCGCACGAGTCCACGACGACGGTCAGGGAGATCATCTTTCAGGTCGGCAGGACCGGCGCGCTGACACCGCTCGCGCGGCTCGAACCGGTCTCGGTTGCGGGTGTTACCGTGAGTAACGTGTCGTTGCACAACATGGATGAGATCGCCCGCAAGGACGTTCGTGTCGGCGACACCATCGTCCTGCGCCGCGCCGGCGACGTGATACCGCAGGTGGTCAAGGTGGTCACAGGCAAGCGTCCGTCGCCCGCACCGAAAAAGGTGCCCGTGCCCGTCAAATGTCCCGAGTGCGGCGGCAAGGTCGTGCGCGAAAGCGAGGGCAAAGTGATCCTGTATTGTGCCAACACCTGGGGCTGTCCGGCGCAGCGCAGGGCGGCGATTGAGCATTTTGCATCGCGCGGGGCGATGGACATCGAGGGTCTCGGCGAAAAACTGGTCGTGCGCCTGCTCGAGGAAGAGCTGATCAAGGATGCCGGTGATATTTATGAGTTGCATAAAAAGAAAGAACTGATCGCGGCACTCGACGGCCTCGGTGAAAAAAGCGCCGACAACCTGTTCGCGGCGATAGAAAAAAGCAGGAAGATCCCGTGCGAACGTTTTATCTACGCGCTCGGCATCCCCGAAGTTGGCGAGACGGTGGCGCGCACGCTCGCGTTGCATTTCAAAACACCGGACGCACTCGAACGCGCCGACGAGGAAGCCCTGCAGGGCGTGCCCGAAGTCGGCGCCGTCGTCGCGCAACGCATCCGCGAGTTTTTTGACAACCCGAACTATCAGCGCATCCTCGGCAAATTGCGTCGCCACGTGCGGACTCAGGCGCCCGCGGGCGCCGTCGGCGGCACGCCGCTCGCGGGGCAGGTCTATGTGCTGACCGGCACCTTGTTGTCGATGGGGCGTAATGAAGCCAAAGGCAAATTGACGATGCTCGGCGCCAAGGTTGCCTCCGCCGTGTCGCGTAGCACGACGACCGTGGTCGCCGGTGCCAACAGCGGCTCAAAGCTCGACAAGGCGAAAGAACTCGGCGTTGAGATCCTTGACGAAAAAGCGTTTCTGCGGCGGCTTGAGGCAAGGTAGGATAACGGGTGCAATATCGCAGGCGCCATTCCCCGATGAGTTCGACTAAAAGCGACTTGGTTCAGATTAAGAATCCGCTTACCCAACGGCACGTGAAGATCAACCGTGGGAAGGGATTTATTGTTTCCACGAAAAAATCTCCCGGTCCTTACAAAACAAAGGTATTCCGATTGCGCGGAAGCGAAAGCGGAAATGATTTTCCATAATCCCACGGATAGGCAGGCATACACTGCTCCCATTGAAAGTCGCCCGAAGCATTGTTGCTTGTGACCCGGTTGGGCGAGCCAATTCCCGCTGTAGTCAAGGAAATTGGCGCGGCAATCAGATCTTGCCGGCGCCTTCTGACTTGAAGGCAGTCAAAGACCCGTGTCGTGAAGGCATCCCCGGCGCGGGCGGGGAGTGATCTTCTACCGTCGCGCGAAAGCGGTTTCTGAAAAGAAAGTCGTTCGGCTGGATTACTCGTTTTGTGAGTTTATAATTGCGCTGAGGCCATTAAATAGAGTTCATTATCACCATGCTGATCGTTATCTCTCCCGCCAAGACGCTCGACTTTGAAACGCCGCCGCCGGTGCGTCGGTGCACCACCCCGGTGTTTCTCGACGAGGCGCAGGAGTTGGTCAACCGCCTGAAGAAGTTGTCGGCAAAAGACCTCTCAAAATTGATGAGTGTCAGTTCAAAGATCGCCGATCTGAATTATGGCCGCTACCGCAAGTGGAAGAAGCCGTTCACGATCTCCAACGCGAAGCAGGCGGTGTGGGCTTTCCGGGGCGACGTTTACACCGGTCTCGAAGCCGATTCCTTCGACCGCAAAGACCTTGAGTTTGCGCAAAAGCATCTGCGGATGCTGTCGGGGCTTTACGGCGTGCTGCGCCCGCTCGACCTGATCCAGGCGTACCGTCTGGAGATGGGGACGCGGTTTGCGACCCGTCGCGGCGATGATCTCTATCAGTTCTGGGGCGGCAAGATCACCGATTGCCTGAGCCGCGACATCCGGCGCACTGATTTTCCGGTGTTGATCAACCTCGCCTCTCAGGAGTATTTCAAGTCGGTGCGCAGGCAGGCTCTCGACGCGCAGGTGATCACGCCGGTGTTCAAGGAGCGCAGGAACGGCTCGTACAAGGTCATCAGTTTTGTCGCCAAGCGCGCGCGGGGCGCGATGAGCCGCTATATCGTGAAGCACCGGCTCAGCGACCCCGCCGACATCAAGCGGTTCAGCGAAGGCGGCTATCGTTACAGCAAGCAATTGTCGGACGACGCCAACTGGGTTTTCACGCGCGGCTGATTTCGCCGTATGCGCATCTACATCGCCGGCATTTGCGGAGCCTTCATGGGCGGTCTCGCCCGGATCGCCGCCGAGCTCGGGCACGAAGTCGGCGGCTGCGACGCGGCGGTGTATCCGCCGATGAGCACGCAACTCGAGCGCGCCGGGATCGAGGTCAACCCAGGGTACGACCCGGCGTGCATTGAACGCGGCTGGGACTGCTTCGTCATCGGCAACGCCCTGTCGCGTGGCAATCCGCTGGTCGAGGAGATTTTGCGCCGCCGCCTGCCTTTCGTCTCCGGCCCCGAATGGCTCGCGCGCGAGGTGCTCGGCGGGCGCCGCGTGCTGGCGGTCGCGGGTACGCACGGCAAGACGACGACGACCGCGATGCTCGCATGGATACTTGAGCGCGCGGGGCTGGCACCCGGCTTCCTGATAGGCGGCGTGCCGGTGAACTTTGACGTATCCGCGCGCGCCGACGGGCTGCAGCGCCGGTCCGATCCTGCTCCGTTTTCGCCGCCGGACGCCGCTGCGGGCGCGCGCGACCTGAAATGTTTCGTGATCGAGGCCGACGAGTACGACACGGCGTTTTTTGACAAGCGACCGAAGTTCATTCATTACCACCCGCACGTGCTGGCGCTGAACAACCTTGAGTTTGATCACGCCGACATTTACACCGACCTGGAGGCGATCGAGCGGCAGTTTCACTTTTTGTTGCGCACCGTGCCGGGCGACGGTGTCGTGCTGTACCGCGCGGATGACGCTGCTTTGCGTGCGGTGCTCGACATGGGGGTATGGTCACCGTGCGAAAGTTTTGCCCTGAGCGGCGACGTGCAGGGTGATGCGCGGGGCGCTCCGCACGCCGCCGACTGGTTCGCCGAAGTGCGCACTAACGCTGGCGCCGATCGATTCCGCCTGTTCCACCGGGGACGCGGGCAGGGCGACTGCCGCTGTCCGGTGCTCGGCGCGCACAACGTCGCCAACGCGGTGGCCGCGGTCGCGGCGGCGTATCACGTCGGCGTCGAGGTGCGGGCTTCGCTGTGCGCGCTCGAGGACTTTCGCGGTGTGCGGTGGCGTCTGGAAGTCAAAGGCGAGACGTCGGGCATCGTCGTCTATGATGACTTCTCGCATCATCCGAGCGCGATCCGTGCAACGCTCGATGCGGTGGCGCGGGTTGCGGATGGGGCGTCGGGCGGGCGTGTGCTCGCGGTGTTCGAGCCGCGCTCCAACACGATGAAGATGGGACGTCACAACGAGGCGCTTGCGCAGGCGTTTGCAGGCGCGGACCGGGTGTTCTGCCACCGTCCGGCGGCGCTTGCGCCGGTGGTCGATGTCGCTGTGTCCTGCATCCGCGCATTGTCGCCGCCGCTGCTGTTTGACGACGGCGATGCACTGCTCGCGCGACTGCGTGCCGAGGCCCGGCCCGGCGACCACGTGGTGTTCATGTCGAACGGCGGATTTGACGATCTGCCGGCGCGCTTTGCGCACGAGTTGCGGGAGGCGCCCGCATGACCGGTGCACCGATGCGGCCTTACGCGCCGCGCTATCTGTTCTCGCTGGTGCTGCGGCACCGCCGCCAGTTGGTGACCGCGAACCTGATCGCGCTCGCCGCGACGCTCGTGAGCGTGCCGGTGCCTTTGCTGATGCCGCTGCTGGTGGACGAGGTGCTGCTCGATCAGCCCGGCACGCTGATCGCGATGATCAACCCGTTTTTTGCCGAAGCGTGGTACGGGCCGGTGTTGTACATCGCGGTGATCCTCGTCGTCACCGTGCTGTTGCGCGTGTCGGGCTGGTTGCTGACCGTGTGGCAGACGCTGCTGTTTTCGCACATCTCAAAGGGCATTGTCTATCGCATCAGGAAGCAGTTGCTGTGGTATCTCGGCACCGTGTCGGTGTCCGAGTTCGAGACTCGTGACGGTGCGGGGATCAGCGCGCGTCTGGTGACCGACCTCGAGACACTCGATCAGTTCATGGGTGCGGCGATCAGCCGCTTCATCGTTTCGCTGCTGACGATCGTCGCAACCGCCGTGGTGCTTTTGTTCCTGCACTGGCAACTCGCATTGTTCCTGCTGTTCTTGAATCCGCTGGTGATCTATTTCACGATGGCGATCGGCAAGCGCGTCAAGAGTCTCAAGAAGAGAGAAAACGAAGCCATCGAGATCTTCCAGCAGGCGGTGGTCGAGACGCTGACCGCGATGCAGCAGATCCGCGCGAGCAACCGCGACGAGCACTACATCGGCCGGCTCGTGTCGATGGCGCGCGGCATCAAGGACCGCGCGGTGGCTTTCACGTGGCGCAGCGACGCTTCAAGCCGCCTGTCTTTTCTGATCTTCCTGTTCGGCTTTGACGTGTTCCGCGCGCTCGGCATGTTGATGGTGGTCTTTTCGGATCTGACGATTGGGCAGATGATCGCGGTCTTCGGTTATCTGTGGTTCATGCTCGGGCCGATACAGGAAGTGCTCAGTATGCAGTACTCGTGGTTCGGCGCGAAGGCCGCGCTCGAGCGCATCAACGGGTTGCTCGGACTCGACCGTGAACCGCGGTATCCGGCGACGGCCGATCCGTTCGATGGGCGGACGACGGTCGCGCTTGAGGTGTGCGATCTGTGCCTGTCCTACGATGGTGAAGTCGATGTTCTGAACAACGTCAGCCTGCACGTCGGTGTCGGTGAAAAGGTCGCGCTGGTCGGCGCCAGCGGCGGCGGCAAGACCACCTTCATCCAGACGTTGCTGGGCCTGTATCGCGCCGACAGCGGGCAGGTTTTATATAACGGGGTGCCGGTCGAGCGGATCGGGTTTGAAACGGTGCGCGAGAACGTCGGCTGCGTGTTGCAGACGCCCTCGCTTTTCAACGACACGATCCGCGCCAACCTGACGCTAGGACGCAACGTCGGCGACGACGCGCTGTGGCACGCGCTCGACGTCGTGCAGTTACAGGGCTTTGTGCACGCCAGGCCGGCGCAGCTCGACACGCTGGTCGGTCTGCAGGGTGTCAAGTTGTCGGGCGGGCAGCGCCAGCGCCTGGCGATCGCGCGGATGCTGCTCGAAGACCCCAAAGTGGTGATCCTCGACGAAGCGACCTCGGCGATTGACTCGGAAACCGAAACCCTGCTGTACGAAGCTCTGTTTGATCACCTGCGGGGCAAGACCACGCTGATCATCGCGCACCGCCTGAGCGCCGTGAAGCGCGCCGACCGCGTTTATGTGTTTGAAGCCGGCCATATCATCGAGCACGGCGCACACGAGGCACTGCTGGAAGAGAACGGGCTGTATGCCCGCCTGTTTTCGGCGCAGGTGTGAGTTCTTATGGGATCAGCCCGGAACCCTCATCGTGAGGCAGGATACCCCGATCGGCCATCGTGTCTTTATCGGTGACCAGCCCGTTTTGAACTGACGATGCCGGCAGCTGTTCAAAAGCCAGAAGTGTGGCATGAGCCTTCGGATATCCGTGGCTTTTTGGAAAATTACAGCCATGTCGAAGCGGGACGATCTCCCTCAGGCAGGACCACGGAAACGGATTCCGTATTGATTGAAGGCAAGCCTGTTTGCCGTTTCACGAATGAATTCTGGACCGCGAAACAGCGGCAGGGAAACTCCATTCACGAAGTGTCTTACCGGGCTTGCTTCAAGCCGCAACTGCCCGGATTTTTCATCAAGCTGCTGACTGAAAAAAGTGACGTTGTTTATGATCCCTTTGCAGGAAGAGGAACGACGCCTGTTGAGACTGCTTTGTTGGGGAGAAGGGTTGTCAGCAATGATATAAACCCGCTGAGCAGAATAATGTGCGAAGGCAGATTGTATCCGCCGCGACTTGAAGAATTGGCCGACCGCCTCGACAAGATCCCCGTTGTGACCGGGCTGAGATCGGACGTTGATCTGTCGATGTTTTATGCTCCGCAGACGTTGGCCGAGATTTTGTCCATCCGGTCGTATTTCAGGAGACGCAGGGAGAAGGGGGAGGAGGATGGCCTGGACAAATGGATAAGGGCTGTTGCAACCAATCGTCTGACCGGGCACAGCAAGGGTTTCTTTTCGGTTTACACCTTGCCCCCGAATCAGGCGACCACGCCGGACCGGCAGCTCAAGATCAATCAGAAAAGAAAGCAGTTGCCTGAGTACCGGAATACGAAAGAGATCATACTGGCAAAATCCAGGCAATTGTTGAAAGACATGTCTGAAGATCTGATAAAGAATGTAAACCAATGCGCTGAAACGGCGATCTTTTTGGAAAAAGACGCGGGCGGCACGGATGAAATCCCTGACAAGAGTGTTGCATTGACGGTTACCTCGCCGCCTTTTCTGGACATTGTGAACTACGCACAGGACAACTGGTTGCGTTGCTGGTTCAATCATGTCGATGTCGATGTCATCGGCAAGAAGATCACCCGGTCGGACTCTCTGGAGGAATGGAAGTCGGCCATGCTTTCAGTATTCAGGCAGTTATTCCGGATCACCCGGGAAGGTGGTTGGGTGGCTTTTGAGGTCGGCGAAGTCAGAAACGGCTCTGTGAGACTTGACGAGCATGTAGCCGAAATCGGAATACAGTCGGGTTTGCATTGTATGGGAATTATGATCAATTCCCAGAAGTTCACAAAAACGGCGAATATATGGGGAGTGTCCAATAATCAACGCGGTACCAACACAAACAGAATTGTTTTATTTACTAAAGAGTGAAGCTCGTCATGCTGTTCGGTGACCGGGCGCCGGTTAACATGGGCTCATGTTTCAGGCTTGGAAACATCGATCACGCAAACTTGGATTTTTAGCTTTTCGTTTTCTGAAAGCGTGTTGACTAAACGCTCTTCGAGTTCGGCGGCACTTTCCAGAGGCGGTCCTTCCCCCGACGTCGGGCGGCAATGTTCCGTGTCCCCGAACCAGAATACAAGATAAATCCCGTAGCCGCCCGCGCCCGGGTCACGGGTGTATCTGGCAATCAGCTGCTTCCCGATCGCGCTCCAAAGATCGCGGTGGCAGCTTCTCTTGACCTCCACCGGCACGTTGAAGCTGTCGTACGAGACGCGAATATCCGACCGGTTGTCGTCGGCGTGGCGGCCTTCCGGTTGCGCATCAATCCCCAACCGGCTGAACCTGGATTGTAGATTTGACAACAGTGCATCCCGACACCCGTTTTCCGGTTTGGGCGCCTGAGGGCGATTGTTCGGGTCCACATTCCAATACTGGTGCCAATCCGACGTGTTCCCGTCGCGGATGTTGCTTGATATTTCACGTAAATATTCAATCGTCAGCGTGGCCAGGCCGGCAACATTCGCTGGCTTGTGACCAGCGAGCACTTGCTCAAGATGTTGGATATTGCAATACCGAAATTCGGCTTCGCGCCGCCTGAAGTTCTGCTCGTATTTGGCCTCGTTGAGCCAGGCTCGCTGGGGAAGCAGGTCGTCATCGGACGACAGTGCCTCGAGGGCTTCCGTGGCCGCCTGGTTGGGGATGGAGGCCAGTTGATCGACAAATGCCGGAATGCAATTCAGCCGTATCAGGAATTGCAGCGCTGGAACATTCAGGCGTTGGATCAGTGCCGGCTGATGGTCATATCCGGCGACCGCTTCCGTCAGGCGCCGGATCCGGCGCTCATTTTTGGCAACATACGACTCCAATTTTTCGCGATACGGGTCCGGCGAAATAAAAAGACCCGCGAGCATCCAGTAGATCCGTTGCGAGACATTCATGCTGCGATGAGCGAGTTTTCCGGCGATCAACTCCGGGGTCAGCATTTCTTTGCAGTGAAGCAAGGCCGCTATGAGCAAGTGGTTCAAACTCGGCAGTTGCCGCTCCGTACAGCGCACGGGGAATGTTTTCAAAAGCGGTAATGCGGCTAGGCGGGCGATGCCTGCATGATCCAGGGAGAACGCCAACTCGCGGAGACCGGTGTCGAAATCGGCACCGGAACGCAACTGAAAACGGGCGACTCGGACCAGAACGTCGGAAACCGCCTCCGGGTGGGACCTCAGCAACACCCGAAACCAACTCGGCCCTTTGCCCGCATGATCTCTGGAAAGAGGCCAGATGGGGACGAGGTAGTGGATCGTGAGGGCCAGACGCCTCTGCTTTTCATTGAGTGAAACTTTATCCGGTGCAGGGTGGGCAAGCTCCTCCAATCCGGCCATGAACGGAAAAGTCAGGAGATGTACTTGGTTTTGAGCTTTGAGGCGCATGATCTCTGCATCGTCGGGAAGGTCGTCTCGATTGATCGTTCCGCGAAAGCCGGTCAGGATCGCTTCGATCAAACTCTTGTCGTTGCCGATCAGGTCCGCCAGTCGCTTTCCGGGAGTATCGCCCCGAACGTTCGCATAGCCGCCGTAGTACGCTCGGGCCAACTGGCCCAGTATCGGAGGCGGGCAGCGGTTTTCGCGCAGTGCCGTTTCATGCGATTTCACGTTCTTGTGCCATTGCCGCTGGCATTGCGTCATCTGCTTTTTGCGCCGCTCCTGGGGGCGTCTATCATGCGCGTTGTTATCTTCCGGTTTGGCCAGTCTCTGGTGGAAGGCTCCGGCAAGTGCCTCGTGTCTGGCGATGCGTGTCTCGATAAGCTCCCGGGAAAGTTCCTTGTCGAGAGTCTGTTGGCTCAAACACCTTGCAACTTCGCGGATCCAATATGTCGCCACGTCATGATCTTCGGCATCAACAGCCTGATCGAGGCACCAGCGTCCGAAGTCTGCCGGCAGTCTGGCGTTGAAAAGCCGGCGGAACCGCAACCTGTAAATGCATACGCTGAACTCGGATGAGCCCATGCAGCGAGCCACCCCCATCGCCCACAGCGATTTCAGCAGCTTGGGATGCTCTCCAAGCCAACCGGCAATGTGTTCTGCTTGCTTCCAATCACCCACTAGATCATCCACCTGATCATCCCCACAATCATCCACCCATGCGGCAACTCCCAGCCAATTGAAAAGCCGCTCCAACTCAACTTCATAAGTTTTCATATCAACTTTCTCTAGAAAGCAGCTCAACACAGCCTGCGGAGCGTGAAGTAATAGACTATTGTCATCCGGATGATTTTGAACTTCAGCACGCAACCGGTCGTATCGCGCTACGAAGTCATCAAGAATTTCAGCCAACTGCGCAGCTGTTGACTTTCTGCAGATGCGCCATCTCCAGAAACCTTGGTATTGCCCAAGGAGATTCGGTTCTTTCGGCACCCGCAGAAACTGCAAGATCTTCGACGGGGGAAGCGCCTCGGGATACAGTTCGTTCAGAAGACGTCCCAGGAGCTCATCTTGGGGATCCAACACCCGCCCCGAAGTCACATCCCCGAGCAAGGTTTTGAGTTCAGCAACGGCGCGCTCATGATCTTCTTGGTGATGAATAAATGCAGAAAGGGCGCAGCCCCTGATACGGGGCCACCGCCTGTCATCCCTGACGGTTTCCATCATAAGATCGGCGAGTCCCGGAGGAGCCTGTCCATGACCAAGGATTTCAACAAGGATCAGGGGCCAGAATTGTCGCTCATCGTCCCGCGCCGGGTCGGACAAAATCTCTCGGAAATGCTCCTCCATATCGTGCGTAACCAAGTCTCCCAGCCGGGGATCGTTGCGGTTTAACTCTTTAATCCGGGGGGGCCGTCGTTTCACCTCCTGTGCCAGGCAGTTCAGCACCCGGCGTTTCTCATCGGCGGAGAATTCCCGAACGTCGCCGTAGAGGACGGTTCCAAACGGGTCGCGTTTGATGATCTCATCCCGACTGAATTTGCTGTGAGCTGCAAGCCAGGCGGAAAGGCCACGCAACCCCGATACGATGCCGCCGTCATGGTCCGCCGTCATCAGGGCGAGAACCCGTTTGAGCGGCAACCCGTTTTTGATGTAGCCGGCCAAATATCTTGCCGCGAGAAACTCGGCAACGTGCCGGTGAACCGGGGTTGCACGCCCTTCGGGTGGTGCCTCGAACAACTTGGTGCCTAACACATGACGAAGAATAGCTTGATCTTCGCCGGATATTTGTTCCAACCCGGGATATTCGTCATCGCTTCCGCCGTCGGGCAGGGTGCGCCACCCCGCACTGCCGGTCAGGAGTTGCGCGGCGCAAAGCCGCCCCGCTGCATCCATCAGACGGGAAATATCAACGCCATCCCGATTTGCTATCCGATGCTCCTGGTTATGTTCGCCCAGCAAGGTCCGGCAGGCTAGATCAAACGTTTGCATCCGGGTTTCCGGCAAAGTGCCGTCTTTGGCTGCGTGCACCAGCATTTTCAGGCTTTGAGGATTCACGAGCAAGCTGTCCACGCCCTTCTCGCGGGCCGAGGCGATGAACTGGTCCGTGTCCGGGACGTCGTGACATGAGCGCAGGATTTCGTGGATATTGTTGCCGGACAGCGGGTTGAGGCGCAGCACGGTGATTTTGCCGTCTTTTGAGACTTTTTCCAGATGGCTGCGGTCGCTGGTGCCGAACCAGTCCGCCTCGCGGCAGGACAGGCGAAACCGGGGGCAGTTCAATCTGTCGAGTTTGGTGCGAATGTTGTCGAACGGCGTGCATCCGTCAGCCGACCCGGCCCGTATTTCGTCGAGCCCATCAATGAACAGGATCATGTTGCCCAATTCCGGTCTGCTGTCGAACGTTATGAAGTCACGTGCGGTGACATAGTGCCCGCCTGTCGTATGCTCGGCTTCGTGCCTGAACACCGTCGTTTTGCCGGCGCCGGGGGCGCCGAGCAGCACATAGGCGTCCGTTTCCCGAAACTTCTCAAAAATCTCAGGTGTGGGAAGTCTTTCGGTTCCGCTTTGCCCGCCCCCTTCGTTAATCTTGGTGCAGGTGCGTGTAACAAAATGAGTCATGGGTCTTCAAACCATTTCTGTGCCGGGACTGACAGAAACTCGGGCAGCGGGATCCCGCCTTCGCCGACAAGAATTGAATTCCTGACATTGAAACGCCTTCCAAATTCCTCAAGGCCGCTCGCGCGTGATCGCCGCACGCTGCTCTTGACCTCAAAGGCAACGAGCTTCGGACGGCGTTCCAGAATGAAATCCACCTCGTGGTCGTTATTCCGCCAGTAATAGAGGCGATGATAAGGTGTTCCCGTGTTGAATAAATGCGCGCCGACCGCGCTTTCGACCAGATGTCCCCAGAAGCTCCGGTCCGCCTTGGCCTCCTCAAATGTATATCTCGAATGGACCGACATCAGCGCCGTGTTGAGCACGTTGAGCTTGGGACTGGAAGCCCTGCGACGATGGGCATGATTGGCATAATTCTGGAGACCGGCGATCAAGCTGGCTTTCATCAGCAGGTTCAGATAGTTTGCCAGGGTCGTGGTATTGCCGGCATCCTGAAGTTGGCCGAGCATTTTGTTGTAGGACAAGATCTGCCCGGAACATTCAGCGCCGAGTCTGAACAGCCGCTTCAGTAGCGCAGGCTTGTCCACCCGCCGCATTGCGAGGATGTCGCGCTCGATATTCGGCTCGACCAGCGAGTCGGCGACATAATTACGCCATTGGAACTGGTTGCGGGTGAGCGATGCGACACCCGGGTAACCTCCGAAATAGATATATCTCGGAAGGTCAAAGTCGAATGCCGCCGACATTTCGGCAAACGACCAATGAGTGAGGCGGATAATCTCAAACCGGCCGGCCAAACTCTCTTGCATCCCCTGCTGCATGAGCAAAGGTGCCGAGCCCAGCAGAATGACATGCAGCGGACGGTCGTACCGTCGATCTGCGTCCCACAGTCCCTTGACCGCTTCCGACCAGTTCGGAATTTTTTGGATCTCGTCGATTACCAGAACGAAGCCCCGTTCCGGCTCTTTGGCGAGATCCAACCGGGCCCGTTCCCAATGATGTGTTAACCATCGCGTGTCCCTATTTTCAGCGAGCGGAGCAGTCGCTTCGTTTGCGATGTCGGTTATACTTTCGTCAAGGCTCGGGGAGGGAGGGAGTGTGGCCGGATCGGGTTCGTCAACCGACAAGTAGCAATGGGGTCGCTTGGTGTGCTTCAAAACTTGGCGGACAAGCGTGGTTTTGCCGGTCTGGCGCGGCCCGGTGACGAAGATCAGGTATTTGGGGGCTTGATCCAGACGCTCGAGGATCTCTGATTTCTGTGCGCGTTCATAGAGGCTCATCCCCTGATATTACGCTATTGAGTATTTTTACTCAATAGCGTAATGGGACGTAACTCTATGAAACATATGCTTGCCCGCATTGAACAAATCGGCGAAGCGATCGGGCGGGCGGAGGCAGCGGGCATCTCACAGGATCTGCGTTTGCGGCGAATCAACCGGATCCGCACAATTCGCGGCTCGCTGGCCATTGAAGGCAATATCCTCAGCGAGGAGCAAGTCTCGACAATTCTTGACGGCAAACCCGTTGTCGCCCCGCCACGGGACATTCAGGAAGCCCGGAACGCCATCAAAGCCTACGATCAATACCTGTAGTGGAACCCCGCCGACGAGGCCGATCTGCTAAATGCCCATGAAATTCTGATGGCCGACCTGCTGGATGCACTAGGGCACTACCGCCGAGGCAAGGTGGCAGTGGTGGGGCAAGGCGAGATACACCACGTCGGCCCGCCCGCCGGGCGTGTACCAAAACTCATGTCCGACCTGTTGGCATGGCTGAGCGACACCGACGCACATCCACTAATCGCCGGCTCAGTATTCCATTATGAATTTGAGTTCATTCATCCCTTTGCGGATGGCAACGGACGGATGGGACGGCTCTGGCAGACCTTGATCCTGACCCGCTGGAAAGCCCTGTTCGCCCACGTCCCCGTAGAAAGCCTGGTTCATGCCAGCCAAAGCAACTACTACAACGCCATCAGACAGAGTTCCGCAAAAGGCGAGAGCACCCCGTTCATCAGCTTTATGCTGGAAACCATTCTTGAAGCCATCCGGATCCCCCAGACAGGCGACCAGGTAAGCGACCAGGTAGCGCGGCTCCTCGCCGCGTTGCGGAAAGGCCCGAAAACCGCCGCCGAACTTATGGCGAAAATGGATCTGTCGCACCGTCCGACATTTCGCAAAAACTACATTCACCCGGCGGTGGCCGCAGGGCTGGTTGATATGACCCATCCTGAATCACCCACGGCCAAAAACCAAAAGTATCGGCTTACCGCACGCGGACGGGAGGTGCGCAGCAAAAGGTTATGAACGCGTACAAAAATCAGAGATCCTCAAGCGTCTGAGAAAGCCCCCCAATACCTGATCTTCGTCACCGGACCGCGCCAGACCAGCAAGACCACACTTGCCCGCCAGATTCTGGTGCAAATAGAGGATTTATAATTTTTACGATCCTCTGCCCTTCTCTTATTCCATGTGCTGGTCGTGATCGTGACGAGCGTCGCCGGCATTCACCTGTGGCGCGAAGCATCCAACCGGTGAAGCCGAAACCTGTGCGGGTGCCTTTCCACATCACCCGGCAGGGCGCACGGCCGCCCGTGCGCCCCCATTGCCATTCCGCACGCGGGCCGGGAACGAGGACCGGCGGATCAGATGATGGGCGGGAAGACCCTTTCCGCGGTGATGGTGTATGGCGGGTTTTCGCTCACACTCTTAACCCCTCAACGGTCTCGACGGGCTCAGGTCGCACCACGGTCACCCGCCCATCGCCTGCCCGGCCGCCGCCGTTGTCTCGGCAATGTCCTCCGTCGTGTGCGCCGCCGACACGAACCCCGCTTCAAACGGGGACGGTGCGAGGTACACGCCGCGTTTGAGCATCGCGCGGTGAAACCGCGAGAAGCGTTCGCCGTCGGCGGCTTTGACCTGCCCGAAAGTGCGCACCGGCCCGCGGGTGAAGAACAGGCCGAACATCCCGCCCAGGTGATCGCAATAAAAAGGGAGGCCGTGCTTGTCGGCGGCGCGCGACAGGCCGGCGCACAACGCGGCGGTTTGTTCCGACAAGGTGTCGTGGAAGCCGGGCGCTTCGACGGTCTCCAGCGTTTTCAGTCCGACGCTCATCGCCACCGGGTTGCCCGACAGCGTGCCGGCCTGATACACCGGCCCCTCCGGCGCCAGCGCGGACATCACTTCGCGGCGTCCGCCGAACGCGCCGATCGGCATGCCGCCGCCGATGACTTTGCCGAGCGTCGTCAGGTCGGGGCGGATGCCGTACAACGATTGTGCGCCGCCGAGCGCGACACGGAAGCCGGTCATCACTTCATCAAAGATCAGCAGGCTGCCGGCGTCATCGCACAGCCTGTGCAGCGTCTGTAAAAAATCGGCGTCGCCCGGCACGAAACCCATGTTGCCCGCGACCGGCTCGACGATCACGCACGCGATTTCCTTGCCCCAGCGCTCAAAAGCCCGCCCGACCTGTGCGCTGTCGTTGTAGTCGAGCACCAATGTGTCGGCGGCGGCGGCGGCGGGCACCCCGGGCGAGCCGGGAATGGCGCAGGTAAGTACACCCGACCCCGCGCCCGCGAGCAGGCTGTCGGCGTGGCCGTGGTAACAGCCGTCAAACTTGATGACCTTGTCGCGTCCGGTGTAGCCGCGCGCGAGACGGATCGCGCTCATGGTCGCTTCGGTGCCCGAGTTGACCATGCGCACCATCTCTATCGAGGGCATCAACTCGCGGATCTTGTCGGCGAGGCGGATCTCGATCTCGGTCGGCGCGCCGAAACTCAGGCCGTGTTGGAGTGCGTCCGCCGCCGCCTGAACGATGTCGGCGTGTGCGTGTCCGAGGATCAGCGGCCCCCACGAGCCGACGTAGTCAATGTAGGTGTTGCCGTCGGCGTCGTACAGCCGCGCCCCCCGGCCCCTGACGATGAACGGGGGGGTGCCGCCGACGCCCTTGAACGCGCGCACCGGCGAGTTCACTCCGCCCGGGATCACGTCGCGGGCGCTGGCGTAGAGGGCTTCGGATTTTCGGAATTTCATTTTCGGGGATTGAAAATAAGGGAATTATATACGTCAGCCGCTGAAATCCGGCTTGCCGAACGGCGGTGCCTTGCCTGTTGTCAGCGATCGCAAAACGGCGGCCACCTCGCCTGCGGTGAAGCGGAAAGTGAACTGGCGCGGTTGGTATAAAATCAGCGTGCGCCGTTTCATTTCAATGCACATCAACCTCAAAAAAGGCTTGGATATTCCGATCTCGGGGCGTCCGGAGCAGTCGGTGATAGAGAAGGCCCGGCCTGTATCGCGGGTGGCGCTGGTCGCGCACGAGTATCACGGGCTCAAGCCCGGTATGCACGTCAGCGAGGGCGACGCGGTCGCGGCGGGGCAGACGCTGTTTGTTGACCGGCGCCATTCGCAGGTGTGTTACACGTCGCCGGCGTCGGGCACGGTCGAGGCGATCAATCGCGGTGAAAGGCGCGTGTTGCAGTCCGTTGTGATTCGCGTTGAAGGCGAGCGCAATGAGCAGTTCGAGTGCTGGGATCCGGACGACATCAGAACGCGCGCGCGCGCAGACGTGATCGCGCAACTGCTCAAAAGCGGATTATGGACAGCGATCAGAACGCGGCCGTACAGCAAAACGCCACCTCCCGAAAGTGTGCCGCATTCCATCTTCGTCAATGCCGCGGACACGCGCCCGCTGGCACCCGACCCGGAACTGATCATCAGGAGGTCGTCCGGATTGTTCGAGACGGGGATGCAGGTGGTGCGCCGTCTCACTCGTGGCAAGGTGTTCTTATGTACCGGCGGCGACATGCAGTCGCCGGACGGTGATTTTGACGTCGCCGCGTTTTCGGGGCCGCACCCGGCGGGGCTTGCCGGGACGCACATTCATTTTCTCGACCCGGTCGGGGAGAGCAAGACCGTTTGGGTAATCGGCTATCAGGACGTGATTGCTTTTGGCACGTTGTTCCTCGAGGGCGTGTATCCGACGCAGCGCGTGGTGTCGCTCGCGGGGCCGGTGGTCAACCGCCCGCGCTTGTTGCAAACCCGCGTCGGCGCTTCGGTCAGCGAGTTGTGCGAGAACGAACTCTCGGTCGGCGGCGGCCATCGTCTGGTCGTCGGCTCGGTGCTCGACGGCTACAAGGCCGACGGGTGGTCGGATTTCCTCGGGCGTTTCACGTTGCAGGTCACGGCGTTGAAGGAGCGCGGCGAGCGGCGCACGTTCGGCTGGCTGCGTCCGGGCTTTGACTTGTTTTCCGCCAGCCGCGCGGTTTTCTCCAATCTGCTCAGGCGGCGCGCGTTTGATATGACCTGTATGCAGAACGGCAGTCCGCGCGCACTGGTGCCGGTCAGTATTTACGAACGGGTGTTGCCGCTCGACCTGCTGCCGACGCCGCTGCTGAAATCCCTGCTGGTGATGGATACCGAGATGGCGCAGAAACTCGGCTGTCTCGAACTCGACGAAGAGGATCTCGCACTGTGTTCCTACGTCTGTCCGGGCAAGCACGAGTTCGGCCCGATCCTGCGCGCAAACCTGGAACGCATAGAGAAGGATGGGTGAGCGCAGCCATGTCTGAACATCGTTTCATCCAGAAACTTGCGCATCACTTCGAGCGCGACGGGCGCTGGAGCAAGTTTTACCCGCTGTACGAGATGATCGACACTTTTGTCTATTGGACCGATGCGGTGACCGCACGCGCGCCGCACGTGCGCGACGCGCTCGATATCAAGCGCGTGATGTCCTACGTCGTGCTCGCGACGGTCCCGTGCGTGCTGATGTCGTGGTTCAACAGCGGTTATCAGATCAACGCGGCGATGGCGGCGGCCGGTATGGAGTCGCTGCCCGGCTGGCGCGGCACGCTGACCGCGTGGTTCGGCATCTCGCACGACCCCGGCAGCGTCGCCGCGTGTATGTGGTTGGGCTTCTGGTGCTTTCTGCCGATCTATGTCGTGACCGTCGTTGCCGGCGGTCTGTGGGAAGCGCTGTTTGCGGTGGTCAGAAGGCACGAGGTCAACGAGGGCTTTCTGGTGACTTCAATCCTGTACACATTGGCGCTGCCGCCCGACATGCCGCTGTGGATGGTGGCGCTCGGTATCAGTTTCGGCGTGGTCATCGGCAAGGAAGTGTTTGGCGGCACCGGCAAGAACTTCCTGAATCCGGCGCTGGTCGGTCGCGCTTTTTTGTATTTCGCCTACCCCGCGTTCATGTCGGGCGACACGGTGTGGGTTGCGCTCGACGGTTACAGCGGCGCGACGCCGCTTGGCGCCGCCGCCGCTGGCGGCATGGCGGAGGTGCTCGACGCGGGTTACGACTGGTGGCGGGCGTTTTGGGGCATCCTGCCCGGCTCGCTCGGCGAAACCTCGACCGTCGCCTGTCTGCTCGGCGGCGCTTTTCTGGTGTACACGCGCATCGCTTCATGGCGTATCATCGCCGGCGTGTTTTTCGGCATGGTGGCGACCGTGTTGCTGCTCAACTGGATCGGCAGCGACACCAACCCGATGTTCGCAATGCCTTGGTACTGGCATCTCGCCGTCGGCGGCTTTGCCTTCGGCATGGTGTTCATGGCGACCGAGCCGGTGACCGCGGCGAATACCGACGCCGGGCGCTGGATCTTCGGCCTGCTGATCGGTTTCATGGCGGTGATGATCCGCGTGCTCAACCCGGCTTTTCCCGAGGGCATGATGCTGGCCATCCTGTTCGGCAATATTTTTGCGCCGGTGATAGATTATCTGGTCATCAAGGCCAATATTCGCCGCCGCGAGAGGCGTTGCGCCGTGGGTGAACCGTCGTGAACAATGACTCCATCAAAAAGACGCTGATTGTCACCGTGCTGCTGTGTCTGGTGTGCTCGGTCGTGGTCTCGACCGCGGCGGTCGGCCTCAAGTCGAAGCAGGCGTTCAACCGTGAACTCGACATGCGCATGAACCTTCTTGAGGTGGCCGGTCTTTACCGTCCAGACGGATCCGTCGAGCGGCTGTTTGAAAACATCGAGCCGCGCGTCATCAATCTCGCCGACGGCCGTTTCATCGACACCGACCCCGCAAAGTTTGACATGCGCCGCGCCGCGCGCGACCCCGATCAGAGCGTCGCGCTTTCGCCCGCCGAGGACACTGCACGCATCAATCGTCGTCCTCACCGCGCCGTCGTTTATCTGGTCAGGCGCGACGACCGGCTCGATAAAATCATCCTGCCGGTCAGCGGCTACGGCCTGTGGTCAACGCTGCACGGTTTTCTTGCACTCGAGGAGGACGGTAAGACCGTCTATGGCTTGCAGTTCTACGAGCACCGCGAGACTCCCGGCCTCGGCGGGGAGGTGGATAACCCCGGATGGCGGCAACTGTGGCGCGGCAAGCGACTGTACGGCGACGGTGATTACCCGCATCTCGAGGTGATCAAGGGCAAGGTTTCCGCCGCTGACCCCAAAGCGCACTACAAGGTGGACGGCCTGTCGGGCGCGACGCTGACCAGCCGCGGGGTGACGAACATGATCCGTTTCTGGGCCGGGCGTTCGGGTTACCGCCCGTTCCTGAGACGGGTCGGCAACGGCGAAGTGTCGTGAGGACGTCTCGGAGAAGTTGCGGAGCAAGTAATATAATTCGTTTTTGGGCCGGATGCGCCGGTTGCCGCCCGTTCCCGGAACCGGTCGGCGGCGGAGTGTCGTGAGGGCACCTCAAGATGGAAAGCAAAAAAAAAGCGCTGCTTGATCCGTTGATCGACAATAACCCGATCACGTTGCAGATTCTCGGCATCTGTTCGGCGCTCGCGGTGACCACGACGTTGAGCGCGTCGCTGATCATGTGCGTCGCGCTGACCGCCGTGCTCGCGCTGTCGAACGCCTCGATCAGCATGATCCGCCACCATGTGCCGACGAGCATCCGCATCATCGTGCAGATGACCATTGTCGCGTCGCTGGTGATCGTGGTGGACCAGATCCTGAAAGCCTATGTTTATGAGATCAGCAAGACGCTGTCGGTGTTCGTCGGCCTGATCATCACCAACTGCATCGTGCTCGGGCGCGCCGAAGCGTACGCGATGAAGAATCCGGCGGGCATGAGTTTTCTCGACGGCCTCGGCAACGGTTTCGGTTACAGCCTGGTGCTGCTCGTCGTCGGCGTGATCCGCGAACTGTTCGGCTCAGGCACTTTGTTCGGCTACACGGTCCTGCCGCTGACCACCGACGGCGGCTGGTATCAGGCGAACGGCCTGTTGCTGTTGCCGCCGAGCGCGTTCTTTATCATCGGCCTGATGATCTGGGTAATCCGCTCCGCCAAGACCGGGCAGGTCGAGGAACCCGAGTTCCGTATTCACGCCGTGGCCGAGAGGGCGTAGCGATGGAAGCGTATGCCAGCCTGCTGATCCGTGCGGTGTTCGTCGAGAACCTTGCGCTCGCCTTTTTCCTCGGGATGTGCACCTTCCTCGCGATCTCAAAGAAGATGGAGAACGCCGTTGGTCTCGGCATCGCGGTCATCGTCGTGCAGACGCTGACCGTGCCCGCGAACAACCTGATCTACCAGTATCTGTTGAAGGACGGCGCGCTCGCCTGGGCCGGGCTGCCGGAGGTGAACCTGTCCTTCCTCGGGTTGCTGAGCTATATCGGCGTGATCGCCGCGATCGTGCAGATCCTCGAGATGACGCTCGACCGTTTCTTTCCGGCTTTGTACAACGCGCTCGGGATTTTTCTGCCGCTGATCACTGTCAACTGCGCGATTCTCGGCGGCTCGCTGTTCATGATCGAGCGCGAATACAACTTTGCCGAAAGCGTCACTTACGGTTTCGGCAGCGGTTTCGGCTGGGCGCTCGCGATCGTCGCGCTCGCCGGCGTGCGCGAAAAACTCAAGTACAGCGACGTGCCCGCCGGCCTGCAGGGACTGGGCATCACTTTCATCACCGTCGGTTTGATGTCGCTCGGCTTCATGGCTTTCTCAGGCGTGCAACTTTAAGGCTCCGACAATGCTCGAAGTCGGACTCGGGATCAGTTTCTTTACGCTGATCGTGCTGGTGCTGGTTTTCGTGATCCTGATCGCCAAGTCGCGGTTGGTCGCCGCCGGCAACGTCAACATCAACATCAACGGCGAAAAGGAGATCGAGGTACCGGTCGGTTCAAAGCTGCTGACCGCGCTCGCGGACAACGAACTTTTCGTGTCGTCGGCCTGCGGTGGTGGCGGCACCTGCGGGCAGTGCCGGGTCAAGATCCACTCGGGCGGCGGCGCGATCCTGCCGACCGAGACCACCTACATCACCAGGCGCGAGGCGCGCGAGGGCGACCGCCTGTCGTGCCAGGTCGCGGTCAAGCGCGACATGAAAATAGAGTTGCCGCCCGACGTGTTCGGCGCGCGCAGGTGGGAGTGCGCCGTGCGCTCGAACGACAACGTTGCAACCTTCATCAAAAACCTGGTGCTCGAACTGTCCCCCGGTGAGGACGTCGATTTCCGCGCCGGGGGTTACATCCAGATCGAGTGCATGCCGCACCACGTGAAGTTCAGCGACTTTGATATACAGCCGGAATATCGTGATGCGTGGGACAACTTCAACTTGTGGGGGCTCGAGTCGCACGTTGACGAGCCGGTGTCGCGTGCGTACTCAATGGCGAACTACCCCGACGAGAAGGGCATCATCATGTTGAACGCGCGCATCGCTACGCCGCCGATGCCGCACCTGCCGCCGGGCGCGATGTCGTCATACATCTTCAACCTCAAGCCCGGCGACAGGGTCGTGATCTCCGGCCCGTTCGGGGAGTTCTTCGCGCGCGACACCGACAACGAGATGGTTTTTGTCGGCGGCGGCGCCGGTATGGCGCCGATGCGCTCGCACATATTCGATCAACTCCGGCGTCTCGGCAGCAAGCGCAAGATCAGTTTCTGGTACGGAGCGCGCAGCCTGCGCGAAATGTTCTTTGTCGAGGACTACGACGGGCTCGAGAAGGAGCACGCCAACTTTTACTGGAAGATCGCCCTGTCCGATCCGCAGCCCGAAGATCACTGGACCGGCTACACCGGCTTCATCCATCAGGTGCTCTACGACAATTACCTGAAGAACCATCCGGCACCGGAAGACTGTGAATACTACATCTGCGGGCCGCCGATGATGAACGACGCGGTGATCAGGATGCTCGGCGACCTCGGCGTTGAGGAAGAACATATTCTGTTTGATGATTTCGGCGGCTAGGTGTTGTCGCTGATCCCCGCCCGCCGCACCTGTCAACGCATCGCCGCGCTGGTCGCCTGCCTCGCCGTATGCGTCGGCTGCGATACGCGCCGGCTGCCGCTGACGCTCACCGGAGAAACGATGGGCACCTCCTATTCGGTCGCCATCGCCGAGGCGGTTGATGAAGCCGTCCTCGAACGCCTCGCGCGTACGGTCGGGGATACACTTGACGCGGTCAACAGCCGAATGTCCACCTACCTGGAGGATTCCGAACTCAGCCGTTTCAACCGCTCGCGCAGCACCGAATGGCAACCCGCGTCGGCGCAACTCGTGGCGGTGCTGCTCGAAGCGCAGCGTATCAGCGCGCTCAGTGCCGGCGCTTTTGACGTCACCGTCGGGCCGGTCGTCAACCTGTGGGGTTTCGGCCCGGAACCCGACATTGATGACGTGCCGGCCGCCAACGCCGTTGCCCGCGCGTTGGCCGTCGTCGATTACCGCCACCTCGACGTGCGCCGGTCGCCGCCGATGGTCCGCAAGCGTATCCCGCGGTTGTACGTTGACCTGTCGGCGATCGCGAAAGGCTACGCAGTGGATCAAGTCGCCGCGGCGCTTGCCGTCGAGGGCATCCGCAACAGCCTCGTCGAGATCGGCGGCGAGTTGTATGCGAGCGGCGTCAACGCGCGCGGCGAACCATGGCGTATCGGCGTTGAAAAGCCTGCGGACGACGTGCGGGCGGTGCTGCGTTCAATCCGGGTGAACGCCGCCGCCGTCGCCACCTCGGGTGACTACCGCATCTACTCCGAGATACAGGGGCGGCGCTATTCGCACGAGATAGACCCGTACACCGGGTGGCCGGTGACACACCGTACCGCCCTCGTGAGCGTCGTCGCCGCGAGCGGCATGGAAGCCGACGCGCTCGCGACTGCGCTGCTGATTTTGGGCAGCGGAGCCGGTCTCGAACTTGCGCGCCGTTGCGGCATCGCCGCGTATTTTGTCGATCGCGCGCCCGGCGGGTTTGCCTCGTTTGCCAGCCCTGAATTTGAAAGACGCTTTGCGGAGTCACAACCTTAACCACGGAGAACCCAGTCATGAACAACAGCCTCCAGATCATCCCGGTTTTCAATCTCACGCTGATGGTAATTCCGGTAATCGCCGTCGCCGTTATCTACTTCTTCTGGGCGATGCGTTACCAGACCATCATGTATGCGCTGTTGCGCATGGTCGTGCAACTGGTTCTGATCGGCTATGTGCTGAACTACCTGTTCGTGTTCGACCGCGCGGCGACCGCAATGCTGGTGTTCATTGTGATGCTCACGATCGCAAGCTGGATTGCGCTGCGTCCGCTCAAGCGCAAGAGCGCGGCGCTTTACGCGAAGATGCTGCTGGCGATCTCGGCGGGCGGACTGGGGACGCTGCTGTTTGTCACGCAGTTTGTGCTCGAGTTGTATCCGTGGTTCTCCGTGAAGTACATGATCCCGCTCGCGGGTATTACCTTCTCCAACGCGATGAACGCCGTGTGTCTTGCGGCCGAGCGTTTTGAGTCCGAGTCTGCCAATGGCGGCGACTACGAAACGGTGCGCAACACCGCGCTGCACGCGGGGATGATCCCGACGGTCAATATGCTGTTTGCCGTCGGCCTGGTGTCGTTGCCGGGGGTGATGACGGGGCAGATTCTTTCGGGTGTGTCGCCGCTGATCGCGACGAGGTACCAGATGGTGATCATGTGCCTGGTGCTCGGCGCGGCCGGTATCTCAACCGCTTTATATCTGGCGCTGATGCGTCCCGTTGCCGTTGCTCCTGCGAACGTGAGGGGGGGATCATCATCTGCGCCGCAGTAGCGGATGCTTTTGATATCCGCGGATTACGCAGATTGAAGACAATGGCAAAACCGGTCGTCGCTGTTGCCTTCTGAAAAGCGCGCCACTTCTTGCGCCCGGGCGCCGGCGTCGCCGTCATCATTGAACACATAAACCCGACGAAGGTACGTTGTCCGGTGAAAGACGCCGGGCGGAAGCGTGCGCTTTTTGTCACATTAATAACGCTTCCTGTTTGTGAACCGGCAACGGCCTTGTCCTGCCGGACGGCGCCGCGATCAGTCCGGAGTGCAATCCTCCTGAGGGCACACCTGAGATCATCCGGTCGAGAAAAAGGCGGTGAAGTTTCCCAAAGCCGGTGCGCAACCACCTGGGAATCACACCTGAGATCATCCGGTCGAGAAAAAGGCGGTGAAGTTTCCCAAAGCCGGTGCGCAACCACTTGGGAATCACACCTGAGATCATCCGGTCGAGAAAAAGGCGGTGAAGTTTCCCAAAGCCGGTGCGCAACCACTTGGGGATCACACCTGAGATCATCCGGGGTTCCTGCCGGACGTCGCCGCGATCAGTCCAAAGCGCAACCGCGAAAATGACACGCAGGCGGTGACGGCCGTCGCGCCCCTGCATGAGGCGTCGGCGGCCGGTTTATCCGCTCAGGGGGCCAGCCGTCAGGCGCCGGTGGCTGGGCCGTCCGCTCGGGGGTAAGCCGTTTGACGGTGGGGACGTCGGCTGAGTTGGTTTCGGACGAGACGGTGTCGGTGTCGCTGGTGAGTTCAGATTTGTCGGCATTGACGGTGGCGGGCTCGCCGGTGCTGTTGAGTGCGCGGACACCGACGGCGACCGCGACGGTGGAGGCGCAGGCGGTGTTGTCGGATACGGACGTGGTGCTGACGGCGTCGGCGTCGGATGTGACTGTGCAAGCGGTGAAAACGATTACAATGCGGGTTGATCCGACTACGCTGACGCTGACGGGCAGCGAAGCCGCGTCGGTGACTGTAACCGCAACGTTGTCCCTGTTGGATGAGGAGACGATTACTGTGGAATTGGTTCCGAACACACCGGGTCTGTTGACGCTGACCCCGGATGAAGTGATCCTGACAAGGGCCAATCCATCTACAGTGGTAATAGTCAGCCTGCCCGACCCGTTGCCGACTACCGAAGGCCCGGTTGACACGGTGGTGCTTAGAGGCATCGCGACCATCGGATGTGCCGTTGTCGATAACGTAAACGTCGTCTCCGCTAATTCACTGACGGTGGAATTCATGAGAAGCGTGTTGAAATTCCGGATCAGGGTTTTCCTCGAAGGTGCGTTGCAGTAAAAACGTCTTCGGCATTCCGCACATTCAATGCAACCGTCATCGTTTCGTAAGATCATTCACATTGATATGGATGCGTTTTATGCTGCGATTGAGCAGCGCGACCGTCCTGAACTGGCCGGCAAGCCACTGGTGGTCGGCGGTTCTCCTCATGGGCGCGGGGTGGCCGCTACTTGCAGTTATGAAGCGCGCAAGTACGGCATCCATTCAGCGATGCCCTCGGCGCAGGCGCTGAAACGCTGCCCCGGCGTCATCTTCGTCAAGCCGCGTTTCGACGTTTACCGCGCCGTCTCCGGGCAGATTCGCAGGATCTTTTGCAAATACACTGACCTGATCGAGCCGCTGTCTCTCGACGAAGCCTATCTCGACGTCACTGTCGGGGACGGGGAGCGTTCTGCAACCGACGTTGCGCGCGCGATCAAGGACGACATTCGGCGCAATACCGGCCTGACAGGATCCGCCGGTGTTTCATACAACAAGTTTCTGGCGAAGATCGCCTCGGACATGGACAAACCGGACGGCTTGTTTGTGATCGCGCCGCAGGAAGGAAAGCGCTTTGTCGGGAGTCTGCCGATACGCAAATTTCACGGCGTCGGCAAGGTGACCGAACAGAAGATGAAGACGCTTGGCATCGAAACCGGCGCCGACCTCAGGCGTTGGTCGCCGGAAAAACTGGTCGAGGTTTTCGGCAAGGTCGGTCGGTATTACTATGATGCCGCGCGCGGTGTGGACGACAGGCCGGTCGAGCCGGGCAGGGTGCGCAGGTCAATCGGGTGCGAGACGACTTTTCCGGAAGATCTGCACGAGTTCGGGGATATGCTCGAGCAACTCAGAGACCGCGCGTCGAAAGTGTCAAAAATGCTGGTTGAAAAGGAGCTGACCGGACGCACGGTCACCGTGAAGGTCAAGTTTTCGGATTTCACTTTGGTGACGCGCAGCCATACGCTCGCTCATGTGCTGAGCGGACGCAATGAAATGCTGTCGCTGTTGCCCGGGTTGCTTGATAAAACCGGTGCAACCCGTCGCGCCGTTCGTCTGCTCGGTGTGTCGGTGTCGAATTTGTGTCCGTCGGGCGGCGCCTGTCGGCAACTGGATCTGCTGTGAGCCGGGGGCGTCAGGCCGTCCGCGCCGATTCAGCCGGTGATCTTCAACTTCAGCGGATCGGGCCCTTCCAATTTGATGTTCTGGCTTTCTTCGAGGGGCATGATGTCGCCGCGCACGTCGGCGCAGATCGGCAATTCTCTTCCCCGGCGGTCAATCAGTATCGCGAGTGTCACCGACGCGGGGCGACCGTAGTCAAATATCTCGTTCAAGGCGGCGCGTATCGTTCTGCCGGTGTGCAGCACGTCGTCCACCAGGATCACGTGGCGGTCGTCTATCGGCGTTTGTATGTCGGAAGGCTCGACCTGCGGATGCAGGCCGATGCGGCTGAAGTCGTCGCGGTAGAAGTTGATGTTCAGTGTCCCCGGCGGCGTTTTCAGTTTCAGTGCCTCGTACAGTTTTTCCGCGACCCACTCGCCGCCGGTGCGGATGCCGATGATGATCGGGGAATCCAGGCGGCGGGTTTCAATCAGGAAGATCCGCAAGTGCTCGGTCAGCGTTTCGAGCAGCGGTTCCACTTTAATGTTTTTGCTTTTAATCATGGTCTCGTTTGCCCGGCCGTTTTTTTAGGTTGTGTTTGCGACAGCCACGATTGCAGTATGACGGTGGCGGCGGTCATGTCAATTTCACCCTTGCGCACTTTTTTCGCCCGCCCCGCCCGGCGTTGTTCGCTGAGCAGATGCCGTGCCTCGGTCGAGGTATAGGCCTCGTCGGCGAATTCGACTGGCAGATTGAATCTGGTTTGCAGCGTCTCGCGGAACTTCATCAAGCCCTTTGACAGTTGCCTCGCCGCCGGATCTGACGGTTGCGATACGCTGTCGCCGAAAGGTTGGCCGACCACCAGCGTTGCCGGCTGCCAGGCCGCGACCAGTTTCGCGACCTTGTTCCAGTCGGGTTGCCCGTTTTTCGCGCCGAGTACGGTCAGCGCTTCAGCGTGTCCGCTGTCGAGGCTGCCGACCGCGACCCCGATGCGTGCGAGGCCGAAGTCAAATCCCATCACGGCGGTCACGGCGCTTGCAGAGCGGCGAACCGGTCGGCGATTGCGTTCATCACCTGCGTGCCGATGTCAAGGCCGCACGCCGCGTTGATCTCGCGCATACAGGTCGGGCTCGACACGTTGATCTCGGTGAGATGATCGCCGATGACGTCAAGGCCGACGAACAGCAGGCCCATGTCCGACAGTGCCGGTGCGAGGCGTGCGCAGATTTCGCGGTCGCGGTCGTTGAGTTCGCTTATTTCACCGCGTCCGCCCGCGGCCAGGTTTGCGCGCAGTTGCCCCGGTGGCGGAATGCGCGTGAGGGCAAAAGGCATGGGTTCACCGTCTATGATCAGGATGCGCTTGTCGCCCTGTTCATAGTCGGCTATCAGTTGCTGCACCATCACCGTGCGTTGCCCGTCGTGCGTCATCGTCTCGATGATGACGTCGGTGTTCGGTTCGCCCTTGCGCAGGCGGAACACCGACGCGCCGCCCATGTTGTCGAGCGGTTTGATCACCGCGTCGCCGTGTTTGTCGAGAAAATGCGTGATGTGCCGGTGGTCGCGGCTGACCAGGGTCGGCGGTCCGAGGTCGGCAAATTGCTGTGCGAACATCTTTTCGTTGGCGACGCGGATCGCTTGCGGGTGGTTGACGACGAGCGTGCCCATCTGCGTCGCGTGTTCGAGTATGCAGCAGGTGTACAGGAACTCGAGGTCGAGCGGCGGGTCTTTACGCATCAACACGACGTCGAGGTCGGAGAGCGCCATGTCGTGCGGCTCTTCGAGGCGGAACCAGTCGCGCGGGTCGAGGTTTACGCTGAGCGGGCGACCTTCGCCGCGGGCAGTGCCGTCGCGCAGGTACAGGTCGTGCTGCTCGAAATATACCAGCGACCAGCCTTTGCGTTGCGCGGCTTCGAGCAACCCGAGCGTCGTGTCCTTTTCGGGATGGATCCGCGCGATGGGGTCCATCACCACGCCCAGCGTTTGAGGCGCGTCGTCAGCCATCGGCGCGGCACCTGATCGGGTGAAAAGCCATCGACATATTGTATGTCATCGTCCTGTATGTGATTGAGTTCCTTGTGTTTACCTGCACGGTCAATCGCGGATGGCTCGTTTATCGGCGGTGTGCCGCCCCTGTTTTCAGCGAAGCGAATTTAAGTCGGGGGCCGGCACCGCGGTCATCATCCGGCGGCCCTCATATTGTTCGCGGCGTGGTCGGACGACGGGTGGATGTTCGGGGCGGATCCAAAGACGGGCGATCTCGCCCGTATAACCTCCTGCCGACGCGACGGTTTATCGCTACTCTGCCTGCTATAATTCTGCGCTTTACCGATGCCATCCCGACGCCAACTTGCCAACGCGGTCCGTGCGCTCAGCATGGACGCCGTCCAGCGCGCCCGATCCGGCCACCCGGGCGCACCGATGGGGCTGGCCGACGTTGCCGAGGTGCTTTGGAACGACTGCCTGCGGCACAACCCGTCAAATCCGGGCTGGGCGGACCGCGATCGCTTCGTGTTGTCGAACGGACACGCGGCGATGTTGCTGTATTCGCTGTTGCACCTGAGCGGTTATGATCTGTCGCTCGACCAGATCAGGAATTTTCGCCAACTGCACGCACAAACGCCCGGGCATCCCGAATACGGTTGCGCACCCGGCGTCGAGACGACGACCGGGCCGCTCGGACAGGGTCTCAGCAATGCGGTCGGCATGGCGCTCGCCGAGAAAATGCTTGCCGCACGTTTCAATCGTCCCGGGTTTGAGATCGTCAATCATTACACCTATGCGTTCGCAGGCGACGGTTGCCTGATGGAGGGTGTGTCGCACGAGGCATGTTCGCTCGCCGGCACGCTCGGCCTGTCAAAGTTGATCGTGGTGTACGACGACAACGGCGTCTCCATAGACGGTAGAGTCGAAAACTGGTTCACCGATGACACCCCCGCTCGTTTCCGCGCGTATGGCTGGCACGTCGTGGAGAACGTCGATGGGCACGACGCCGACGCCGTGGTGCACGCGTTTGACGCGGCGTGCAACCGCGACTCGCAGCCTTCGCTGTTGTGTTGTAAGACGACAATCGGCTTCGGTGCGCCCAACAAGCAGGGCAGCGCCGATTGCCACGGCGCACCGCTCGGCGACGACGAAATCGCCCTTGCGCGCAGGCAACTCGGCTGGCCTCATGCGCCGTTTGAAGTGCCAGACGAGATCTATGTCGGCTGGGACGCGCGCGCCAGGGGGCGTGTGCTCGAAGACGAGTGGCGCACGCAGTTTGAGCGGTACAGGAAGGAGTACCCGGAGCTTGCCGATGAGTTTGAGCGCAGGATGCGCGGCGAGTTACCGCCGAACTGGGACGCGCACGCGGCGTCTTTGGTGCGCGCGGTGCACGAGGCCGGTGAAGACATGGCGACGCGCAAGGCGTCGGGCAACGCGCTCACCGCGTTTGGCGAGGTGCTGCCGGAGTTGGTCGGCGGCTCCGCCGATCTGGCGGGGTCCAACATGACGCTGGGGCCGAACTCCAAGGCGGTTGACAGGAATGACGCCGACGGCAACTACATTTATTTCGGCGTGCGCGAGTTTGCAATGACGGCGATCTCGTCGGGGCTGTGTCTGCACGGCGGCTTCATCGCTTATGGCGCGACCTTTCTGACTTTCTCGGATTACGCGCGCAACGCGGTGCGTCTTGCGGCGCTGATGAAACAGGGCGTCATTCTGGTTTATACGCACGACTCGATCGGCCTCGGCGAGGACGGGCCGACACATCAGCCGATAGAGCATCTGTCGTCGCTGCGGCTGATGCCCGGCCTCGACGTGTGGCGTCCCTGCGATGCGGTTGAGTCGGCGATCGCGTGGAAATGCGCGATCGAGCGGCGCAACGGGCCGAGCGCGATGGCGTTTTCACGCCAGACCCTGCCGCACTTTGCGCGCGACGGTGAACAGCTTGCGCACGTCGCGCACGGCGGCTATGTGCTGTACGACGGTGAAGTGCAGGCCGGGCGCCTGCCGGAACTGGTCGTGGTTGCGACCGGCTCCGAAGTGGCGTTGGCATTGGAGGCGTGTCGGCGTCTTGACGCCGGGGGGCGGCGCGTGCGTCTGGTTTCAATGCCGTGCGCCGAAGTCTTTGAACGCCAGGACGAGATGTACCGTCATTCGGTTTTGCCGCCGGGTGTCAGGCGCCTTGTAGTGGAAGCCGCGGCGCCCGACTGGTGGTATAAATACGCGGGGTTCAACGGTCGGGTCATCGGCATCGGGACGTATGGCGAGTCGGCGCCCGGCGGGGCGCTGTTCAGGCATTTCGGGCTGGATGCCGAGCATGTTTTCAGGGCCGCTGGCGAAATGCTCGCCTAGATTGGTTGTCTGAGTCTATTATCCGGGTCTATTACCGGGTGCTGCTTATCATTGAATGTCACGATTGAGGAATACGGAAGATGGCGATCAACATAGCGATCAATGGGTACGGCCGCATCGGGCGCAATGTGCTGCGTGTGTTGTATGAGTCCGCGCAGGGTGAGGACATCAGGCTGGTTGCGATCAACAACCGTGCCGACATCAACACCGCGGCGCACCTGACGCGCTACGACACAACACACGGGCGCTTCAGCGCGAGCGTCGAGGTGGACAGCGATTGTCTGGTGGTCAACGGCGACCGCATCCGCTTTCTGCAGGGCGAGGATCCCGCCGCCCTGCCGTGGAGGGCGTTGGGTATCGACGTGTTGCTCGAATGCACCGGCAAGTTCAACAGCCGCGACAAGGCGAAGCTGCATCTCGACGCGGGTGCGCGCAAGGTGCTGCTGTCGGCGCCGGGCACCGAAGTCGATGCGACCGTCGTTTACGGTGTCAACCACTCGATTCTGACGCCCGGGCACGCCGTCGTCTCCAATGCTTCGTGCACGACCAACTGTCTCGCGCCGTTGATCAAAGTGCTGCTCGACAGCGTCGGCGTCGAACACGGTCTGCTGACGACCGTTCATTCCTACACCAACGATCAGGTGCTGATAGACACGAGCCACAAGGATCTGCGCCGCGCGCGGTCGGCGACCAGCTCGATCGTTCCGACCAAGACCGGCGCCGCGAAAGCGGTGGGGCTGGTGCTGCCGGAACTCGCGGGCAAGTTGCACGGGCACGCTCTGCGCGTGCCGACGATCAACGTGTCTTTGGTGGATCTGTCTTTTACCGCGTCGCGCGCCACCAGCAGGGAAGAGATAGACGATGCAGTGCGCGACGCCGCCGCCGGCGAGTTCAAGGGAGTGCTGGAATTCAGCGACCAGCCGTTGGTGTCGGTTGATTTCAACCACAGCACCGCCTCTTCGGTGTACGACGCGACGCTGACCCAGGTCATGCAGGGCACTTTGGTCAAGGTCTCATCGTGGTACGACAATGAGTGGGCCTATTCGCACCGGATGCTCGATGTCGCCCGCGTGCTGGGGAATCTGTAATGAACGCCGTGGTGTTGCAGCCGCAATCCGACGCCCCCGGTTTTTTGCGCATGAACGACGTTGCGCTCGCGGGGCGGCGCGTACTGATGCGCGTGGATTTGAACGTGCCGTTGCATCAGGGACGTGTCGCCGCCGATCATCGTATTCGCGCCTGTGTGCCGACGATCCGCTTTGCCCTGGGGCAGGGCGCGGCGGTGATCCTGATCTCGCATCTCGGCAGGCCCGACGAAGGCCGTTTCACGGCCGAGTTTTCGCTCGCGCCCGTCGCCCGCCGCCTTGAAACGTTGCTCGGTGTGCCGGTGCGTTTTGCGTCACACGAGGTGTTGGGCGAGGTTGCGCCGGGCGAAGTCGTGTTGCTGGAGAACATTCGCTTCAGCCGTGGCGAGAAGAGCAACGATCCTGAGTTCGCGGCATCGCTGGCGTCGCTGTGCGATGTGTTCGTGATGGATGCGTTCGGTTGTGCCCACCGCCGGCACGCCTCGACGCACGGCGTCGTGCGATACGCCGCCGTCGCTTGCGCCGGGCCGCTGTTGTGCGCGGAGGTCGAAGCGTTTTCACGCATTGCCGGTGCGATTGAACACCCGGCGGTCGCCGTGATCGGCGGCTCCAAAGTTTCAACCAAGCTCGGGACACTCGAGGTGCTGTGCGAAAAAATTGATTGCCTGGTGCCGGGCGGCGGTATCGCCAATACGCTGCTGGTCGCCGAGGGACATGACGTCGGCGCTTCCCTGTATGAGCCGGGCAGTGTGGAAGACGCCGGGCGTTTGTGTGCAAAACTGCGCGCGTGCGGCACGCAGTTGTTGTTGCCCGACGACGTGGTGTGCGCGCCGTCTCCGACGGCGTCCGACCCCGTTGTACGCGGCGTCGATGAAGTGGCGCCGGGCGAGTTGATTTTTGATGTCGGCCCGCGTACCCGCGAGCGGATCAAGGCGGCGGTCAAGAGCGCCGCGATGGTTTTGTGGAACGGGCCGATCGGCGTTTTTGAACGCGCGCCCTTTGCCGGGGGTACGCGCAGCCTGGCACAGGCGATTGCCGCGGGCGACGCCTATTCGGTGGCCGGCGGCGGCGATACGCTCGCGGCGATTGAACAGTTCGGCGCCGCCGACGGCATCTCCTGCATCTCGACCGGCGGCGGCGCACTGCTCGAGTTCATAGAGAAGGGCGACCTGCCCGCGCTCGCTGCGCTGAGGGATGCGCTGAAGGACAAAGGGGTGCCCGGTTGACTGAGATCTCACATACCGGTTTGCCGCGGCGCACCAAGATCATTGCGACGCTGGGGCCGGCGACCGACGACGAAGCGGTCATCGTCGCCCTGCTCAAAGCCGGCGTCGATGCCGTGCGCGTGAATTTCTCGCACGGTGAGGCCGAGGAGCACGCGCAGCGGATGCGGATCGTGCGCGACATCTCCAAGCGCATGAAATACTACGTCGGGGCCATCGGCGATTTGCAGGGGCCGAAGATCCGCATCGAGCGCTTTGCCGACGGGCAGGTGAACCTGGAGCCGGGGCAGACTTTTGTACTCGACCCGGGTCTCGGCAGAAACGACGGTAACGTCGAGCGGGTCGGCCTGACTTATCCCAGCCTGTACCGCGACGTCAAAGTGGACGACACCCTGATGCTTGACGACGGGCGGGTGATGCTCAAAGTGGTTTCGTCGGACGAAAGCGGCATCGTCACGACCGTCGAGCAGGGTGGCGTTTTGTCCAGCAACAAAGGCGTCAACCGTCGCGGCGGCGGTTTGTCAGCGCCTTCGATCACCGACAAGGATCACGAACACGTCAGACTCGCCGCCGAGATCGGCATTGATTACCTGGCCGTTTCGTTTCCGCGCAACGCCGAGGACATCAAGCACGCCAAGGGGCTGTTGCGCGACGCGGGTTCCAGCGCCGGCATCATCGCCAAGATTGAACGCGCCGAAGCACTCGACGCGATCGACGAGATCATGGAAGTGTCCGCCGGCATTATGATCGCGCGCGGCGACCTGAGTCTCGAGATCGGCGACGCGACCCTGACCGCCGTGCAGAAACGCCTGATCCGACAGGCGCGCGCGCGCGACAAGATCGCGATCACCGCAACCGAGATGATGCAGTCGATGATAGACAGCCCGGTGCCGACGCGCGCCGAGATATCCGACGTCGCCAACGCGGTGCTCGACGGCACCGACGCCGTGATGCTGTCGGGCGAGACCGCGATCGGCAAACACCCCGCGCTCGCGGTGGAGGTGATGAGCCGTATCTGCCGCGGCGCCGAAGAGGGCAGGAGCGTCGCCGGCAAGGATTCGATGTCGGCGGTCGGCACCGACCGGGTTGACCGCGCGGTCGCGGCGGCGGCGATCTATACCGGACATAACCTCAACGTGTCCGCTATCGCGGCGCTGACCGAATCGGGTTCAACCGCACTGTGGATGTCGCGCGCGGACTCGTTCATCCCGATCTACGCGCTGACCGGGCACGTCGAGACCCGGCGCAAGGTGACACTTTACCGCGGCGTGTACCCGGGGGAGCTCGACACCGTTGACCGCACGCACCTGCAAGCCAATATCGCCGCGATCAAGGTGCTCAAGCAATGCCGCGCGGTCAAGGACGGCGACCTGGTGATCATCACCAAGGGCGACCTGATGGGCGTGCACGGCGGCACCAACGCAATGAAAATCGTCAAAGTCGGGTTTTTGAAGGAGAGTGCTGAGACGGAGTGATATGGAAAGGCCCCTTTGCAAATCCGGGCCTAAAGAAAATAAACCATCTGGCTGGACGTGTCCTTGATGCAAAAAGGGAACTTTGGCGATTAAGGAAAACACTTCTTTAGCAGTTCGCGTTTCTTTAGTATCAATAAGTTAATGGAATTACATACAGCGGATGGTAAACCGACGTGGTTGCATAACAAGGGCAGTATATCTAACATACTCAACCATCGACGTTTCCCAAAGAACACTTTGTCGGGTTTCTTGTTGAATGCAAGGCCTGATAAGGGAATAAGCAAGGTGCACATTTATAGTGTTTTCCATGACTTCAAGTTTAATTGTTTGCAGGGTGCACTGGCAGATTGACTGCCAGGTCAGGAAATTACAAGAAAGCCACAGAGACCGCAGGCAACAGGACTGATTGGGAGGAAGAACTTAAGAAAGAGAAAGAGTGCTCTTAAGGTTTTATGATGAATCCGGATTGGGTTAATTATATTAGTATCGCCCTATGATTGATAGTGAATTGCAAGAATACAAACTGGGAAAAAGTATAAAGCGCAAAATTATTTCGGCGCAAAGTCATTTATTGGCACATCCCGTTCCAATAATTAAACTGGCTAAAAGCCTTGGAATAAGTGCGGTAGAAAAACATGACCTTGACAAGAATGTTTCAGGTAGAATTTGTCTGACAGAAGACAAATATGTTATTCATACAAATAAAGCTGAATCCAAGGCAAGGAGACGCTTTACTATCGCCCACGAGTTAGCGCATTTTCTTTTACATAGAGACAAAATCGGCAATGGAATTACTGAAAATACGCTTTATCGAAGCGGGTTATCAACACGAGATGAGATAGATGCCAATAGGTTGGCGGCTGTTATTTTAATGCCCAACGAAAAAATAGAGGAATATATTGATAAATATGGTAAATCTCATGTAACTATTGCAGGTTTGTCAAACACTTTCGGCGTGTCCGTATCAGCAATGACCGTAAGACTTGGTATTCCTTCTGTAATGAATGTTTTGTGACGTTCCCTCAATCCAGCTTTTCTTGACTTTCCTTGTCCGCCTCGACTTGATCGGTTGCTTGAGTGACGGCTTGCAGTTTGCCGGCGCACCTGCCACCTCATCCATAGACGGCCTGCAAATGGAAGAGTGGCGCATTTATGCAGTCGGGGTAGATGGAGTTGGCACGAACTGCGCCACATGGTGGAGCGGCTGACCTTGAATGCGTCAAGGGCGGTCATTTACGGGTGTTGATAAACAGGCGATTTTATAGAAACTTTTAAGGTGGGAACCGATGTGTTGAACTGGCATGTTGGTTTCCTTTTTGAATCAGGCTGTGAGCCCAATATATTTCTGGTTTTATACATGAAATGTCCCGCACCGTCGCCGCACCTGTGGTTGAGAGTTGGGGAAATCCACCCGCAATTTGGGAACACCCCATACCCCGCTCGCAGTTATATTAAAATCGGCGGCTTTCACGAAAGAAGATGAAACGCCCCGCCGGTCGCGGTGCGGGAACAGGAGGGAGTCATAATGGACATCAACACCTTGCAGAGTGTGGCGCGCGCCATGGTGTCCCCGGGCAAGGGGATACTCGCGATGGACGAGAGCCATCCGACTTGCCAAAAGCGCTTTGAGCAGCTCGGCATCGAGGTCAGCGAAGACAACCGCAGGCATTACCGCAGCATGTTGGTGACGGCGCCGGATCTCGGCGACCATATTTCCGGCGCAATTCTGTTCGACGAGACCTTGCGCCAGTGCACGACCGACGGCGTCTCTTTTGCGCAGTACCTTGAAAGTGCAGGCATCATTCCCGGTATCAAGGTCGATCAGGGCGCGAAGGCGCTGGCGAGGCATGACGGTGAGAAAGTCACCGAGGGACTCGACGGCCTGCGCGAGCGCCTCGAGGAATATCGCGGTCTCGGTGCGCGCTTTGCCAAATGGCGTGCGGTGATCACGATCGGCGACGCCATGCCGTCGCGGGCCTGCGTCGAGGCCAACGCGCACGCGCTGGCGCGTTACGCGGCGCTGTGCCAGGAGACCGATATCGTGCCGATCGTCGAACCCGAGGTGCTGATGGACGGCGCCCATTCAATCGAGCGTTGCCACGAGCTTACCGAGTACACCCAGCGTACGGTGTTCGACGAACTTTCGACACAGGGCGTTGAGCTGAGCGGCATTGTGCTCAAGCCGAATATGGTCGTGTCGGGCGCCGGGTGCGAACGGCAGGCCGATACCGATGAGGTCGCGCGCATGACGCTGAAGTGTCTGCTGAGTACGGTACCGCCGACAGTGCCCGGCATCGCCTTTCTGTCCGGCGGCATGAGCGACGAGGCGGCGACGGCCAACCTCAATGCGATCAATCAACTGGCCCAGCGCGAAGGCGGCGCGCCGTGGAACATCACGTTCTCTTACGGGCGCGCCCTGCAACAACAGGCGATGAAAACCTGGAAGGGTGATCCGGCGAACATTGCGGCGGCGCAACGGGTGGTCTCAAGGCGCGCCCGTCTCAACGGCATTGCCTCAACCGGTGCGTACACCGCCGAGATGGAGGCGCAGGCGGCCTGAACCCCCGGGAATACCCATGGACGAACAGTCAGGCATTCTAACCAGAGAAAGAACTCCAGCAGGCACAACCCCGGGAATACCCACCATGGACGAACAGTCAGGCATTTACGCGCTGAAGCGTTATGTCGAGGAACGCATCATTGGTCAGCAGGAACTGGTCGAGCGGCTTCTGATCGCGTTACTCGCCGACGGGCATCTGCTGGTCGAGGGAGCACCCGGCCTCGCCAAGACCCGCGCGATCAAGGTGCTCGGCGACGCGATCGAGGGCGACTTTCAGCGTATCCAGTTCACGCCCGATCTGTTGCCCGCCGATCTCACGGGCACTGAGATTTACGCGCCGCAGACCAGCACGTTCAAGTTTCAAAGAGGCCCGCTCTTCCATAACCTGGTCCTCGCCGACGAAGTCAACCGCGCGCCGGCCAAAGTGCAATCGGCGTTGCTCGAGGCGATGGCCGAGCGGCAGATCACCGTCGGCGGCACGACCTACCCGTTGCCTGAACTCTTTCTGGTGATGGCGACGCAAAACCCGATTGAGCAGGAGGGCACTTATTCGTTGCCCGAAGCGCAACTCGACCGCTTTCTGATGCACGCCAGGGTGGATTACCCCGACGCCGAGCACGAGCAGGCGATCCTGCAACTCGTGCGCGGCGAGGTGCTCGAGACGGCGCGCGACGACGACGCGCCGCAATTTCAGGTCAGCAGCCGTGAGATCTTCGACGCCCGTGTCGAGATCCTGAACCTGTATATGGCCGAGGAGGTCGAGCGTTATCTGCTGCAACTGGTGCTCGCGACCCGCACCCCCGAAGCCTACGGCGACGATCTCGCGGGCTGGTTGCAGTACGGCGGCAGCCCGCGCGCGACCATCGCGCTCGACCGTTGCTCGCGCGTGCACGCATGGCTCGCGGGGCGCGACTACGTGTCGCCCGATGACGTGCAGGCGGTTTGTGCCGACGTGCTGCGCCATCGCCTGATCCTGAATTACGAAGCGGAAGCCGAAGGGGTGACGCCCGACCGGGTTGTTTCGGAGCTGGTCGCGCGCATCGCGGTACCCTGAAGTCATGGTCGCGGCGCCGGCGACAATACTCGCACACGAGGAAGCGGTCTCCGTTTCCGCCGCGTCGCTGATCAAACTCGCCCAGCCCGCGAGGGGTTTGTCGTTGCGTCGCGGTGAGATCCGTGCGCGCAAGTCCGACGCATACCGTTCGCGCATGAAAGGCCGCGGCATGGAATACGATGAGTCGCGTCTGTATCAGCCGGGCGACGACGTTCGTTATCTCGACTGGCGGGTGACCGCGCGCACCGGCAAGGCGCACACCAAATTGTTTTGCGAGGAACGCGAGCGCCCGGTGTTTTTATGGGTCGATTGCCGTGCGCCGATGTTCTTTGCAACGCGCGGGCGGCTGAAGATGATCGCCGCCGCCGAAACCGCCACGTTGCTCGCGTGGAGTGCGGCGCAGGAGGGGGATCGTGTCGGCGGCGTGGTGTTCTCCGAGAAGTCGCACCGCGAATTGAGGCCGAAGCGTGGCAGGGGCAGCGTGTTGCGCCTGATCCATGAACTCGCGGCGGCCGGCGCGTCTGACCCCCGTGCTGATCTGCGCGCCGACGTCCGGCGCGACGCCGGGGCTGACCCTCAGGGTGCCGGGGTACGCAGCGCCGGGCAGGCTTTGTCGCGTCTGCTGCACCTCGTGCGCCCCGGCAGTCTGGTGTTTGCGATCAGCGACTTCCGGGGTATTGACGAGGCGGGTGAAACCGCAGTGCGCCAACTCGCCGTGCATAGCGAAGTGTTCTTCATTCTGGTATCCGATCCCGTCGAGCGGCAATTGCCGCCGCCGGGCGATTACCGCATCAGCGACGGTCTGCACGACCTGCGTTTTAACACGGGCGATCCCGAATTTGCCGAGGCTTATGCCAATCGTTTCCGTACCAGGGTCGGGCGCTGGCTGACGGTCGCGCGCAAGGCGGACGCGGGCTTTTTTCAGTGCCGTACGTTTGAAAGTCCGCTCGAAGTATTGAAGAAAGACTTCGGTGCGCGTCTGCGATGAACCCGGCCGAGATCCCAACGCAGGTCAATCCGGCCGCGCCCGTCCCGGTGCAGGCGCCCGCCGATCCGGCAACGCTGCTCGAGATGTTGCGCGACATACAGTTGCCGGCGGCGGTGTCGTGGTGGCCGCCGGCGCCCGGATGGTGGTGGTTGTCCGGCATCGCGCTGTTGGCTTATTTTGCATGGCGCTACGAATGGTATGCCCGGTGGCGGCGCCCGGCGCGCGCGTCGGCGGCGCCGGCTGCGGATACCGCCGCATTCGAGGAGCTCGCGCGCGCACGCGCGGCGTTTGCCGACGACGGCGACGTGTGCGCGCTGGTTGCCGCGCTGTCGGTGCTGTTGCGCCGTGTCGCGATGGGGTTTGTGTCGCGCGATGAGGCGGCGGCGCTGACGGGTGAGCCGTGGCTCGAGTGGCTCGACGCGCAGGTCGGCGGCGAGGCTTTTTCCTCAGGTCCCGGGCGCGCGCTCGCCGACGCGCCCTACCGTGCGCCTGCCTCAGTCGCGTCCGAAGTCGATGGCGACGCCTTGTTGCGAGTGTGCGAGGAATGGGTTCTGGCGATGTCGCGCAGGGGTTCGGCGTGATCCATTTTGAATGGCTGTGGGCGTTCGCGCTGTTGCCGGCGCCGTTGCTCGCGCGCTTTCTGGTCAAGCCCGCGAGATCGGTCGAGCAGGCCGCTCTGCGGGTGCCTTTCATGGATGATTTTGAGCAGTCGATGCGGCACAAGCGGAGTTTCTTTTCAAAGAAGCTCCTGCTGTGGCTCGCGGCAATCGCGTGGCTGTTGCTGGTCATTTCCGCAGCGCGTCCGCAATGGCTCGGCGAGTTCACGCAGATGCCCGTCAGCGGGCGCGACCTGATGCTCGCACTCGACATTTCCGGCAGCATGGAGCAACAGGACTTCATGCTCGACCGGCGCCGGGTCAATCGGCTCGAAGCCGCCAAGGCGGTCGCCGGGGACTTTATCAAACGGCGCGAAGGCGACCGGATCGGGCTGATCGTGTTCGGCGAGTATCCGTACCTGCAAATGCCGCTGAGTTTTGACCTTGAATCGGTGCGCGAGATGCTCGGCGACACGTTCATCGGCCTCGCCGAGGAGAAAAAGACCGCGATCGGCGACGCGATCGGTCTTGCACTCAAGCGTTTGCGCCAGTACGAGCAGAGCAACCGAGTGCTGATCCTGCTGACCGACGGCGCCAGCAACGCCGGCAGCATCGACCCTGGAACTGCGGCGACCCTCGCCGCCGGGGAGGGCATGAAGATCTATACGATCGGTATCGGCGCCGACCGCGCGGCCGCCAGAAAGATGGGGCTGTTCGGTGCCCGTTCCGATCTCGACGAAAAGACATTGCGCGCCATCGCGAAGAAAACCGGCGGGCGTTATTTTCGCGCCAGGGACACCAACGAATTGAAGAAGATCTACGCATTGCTCGACCAGCTTGAAGTCATTGAGCGTGATCCCGAACTGTTTCAAACGCGCACCGCCCTGTACCCGTGGCCGCTGACGGCGGCCCTGCTGATGGCGGTGCTGCTGTTGCTGTTGCGTTCCGGACGGAGGATCGCGGCATGAGTGTTCTCGGCGCACTGCACTTTGTCCGCCCGTGGTGGTTTGCGGCGCTGGCGCCGCTCGCCGCGTTGCTGTGGCTGCTCGCCCGCGGGCGGTTTTCCGGCAAGAGCTGGGAGGCGGTATGCGACGCGCACCTGCTGACGTTCATGCTGCTCGGGCGCGCGATCAACGTGGGACGGCGCAGTTTTCTTTATCTGACTGGTCTCGCCGGCGTGCTCGCGATCGCGGCTCTCGCTGGTCCCGCGTGGGAGCGCCTGCCGCAACCGGTGTTGCGCGACGATTCGGCGCTGGTCGTGGTGCTCGACCTGTCGCTTTCAATGAGTGCGGTGGACGTCAAGCCGAACCGCCTTGCGCGTGCGCGTTTCAAGGTCAGCGACCTGCTCGACCGGCGCAGTCACGGGCAGACCGGCTTGGTCGTGTACGCCCGCGATGCGTTCACCGTCGTGCCCATCACCGACGACACCGCGGCGATCGAGTTGTACCTGCAATCGCTCGACACCAGCCTGATGCCGCGTCAGGGCAGCCGCGCCGATCTCGGTCTGCAAGAGGCCGGCGCCCTGTTGCAGAAGATCGGCGCCGCCGCCGGCGACGTGCTGCTGGTCACCGATTACGCCGACGCGCGCGCGCACGGTCAGGCGCAGCAGTTGAGCCTCAAGGGCTATCACGTGTCGGTGCTCGGCGTCGGCACCGAGAGTGGCGCGCCGGTTTCTCTGCCTTCAGGAGAGTTTCTGAGTCACGAGGGCAAAGTGGTGGTCCCCCGCCTTGACGGGGACAAACTGAATGAAGTCGCGCAGGTGGGCGGCGGCACTTACGTCCGCTTTGACCTGTTTGCGAACGACGACGTGGAAGCACTAGGCAATTGGTTTGACGCCCATGCGGTGGCCGTTGAAAGCGAGGACGAAAACAAAGCGACCACCGACGTTTGGCGCGAGCAGGGGCCGTGGCTGATCCTGCTGATGCTGCCGATCGCCGCGCTCGGCTTTCGGCGCGGCCTGCTGACGGTCGCCGCGTGTGCGGTGTTGGCGCAGCCGCACCCGGCTTATGCGCTGGACTGGGCGGATCTGTGGTTGCGTCCCGATCAACAGGCGGTGCGTGCGCTCGAAGGCGAAGACGCCGCGCGTGCGGCCGAGTTGTTTGAGGATGACGAGTGGAAGGCTGCCGCACAATACCGCAGCGGGGATTTCGCCGGCGCCGTTGAGACCCTGGAGACGCTCGACGGCGCCGCCAACTGGTATAACAAAGGCAACGCGCTGGTCCGCGCGGGGAAATTGAAGGAGGCGATCGAGGCGTACCGTCATGCGCTTGAGATCATGCCAACGATGGAGGACGCGACGCATAATATCGGCATCGTCGAGCAGATCTTGCAGGCGATGCAGACCCAACAGATGCAGTTGGGCGAAGAAGGCGAGGAAGGTGAAAAGGGAGAAGAGCAGCAAGCGCAACAGGCGATGACGCCCGACGAGTCCGGCGAAGAAGAGGCGGCGACGCCCGACGAGTCCGGCGAAGAAGAGGCGATGGCGCCCGACGAGTCCGGCGAAGAAGAGTTGGCTGATAAAGAAGGCGGGGAAGACGCCGCCGGCGATCAGGCCGACGCGAGTTCTCCGCTGGAAACGATGGCGGAGAAAGATCAGGCGGTTGAGCAATGGCTGAGAGGCGTGCCCGACGACCCCGGTCGCCTGCTCAAGCGCAAGTTGCGCCACTTGAGCCGTAACAAGAAGAGCCAAGGCGGGCAGGGAGACAAGCCATGGTGACGCGGCGTGCCGTTGCGTGGCTGACGCTGTGCCTCGCCGCGCCTGCGGCTGCTCAGGGCGCGGCTGGCGACACCATGAAAGTGACGCCCGATCGCTCGGTCGTCGCCTCCAACGAGACGTTCAACGTCAAGTTCACCACCGGATCCGGCAAGGCATCCGCTCCCGACTGGTCGCCTTTGAACAAGGACTTCAAGGTGTTGTCAAAGCGAAAGAGTGTTCAGAAGACGATCGTCAACGGTGTCGCGCGCACCGTGCACGAATGGAATGTGAGTCTGCAACCGAAGCGCGCGGGTAAATTGCAGATACCGCCGTTGAAATTTGGCGCGGTGCGCAGCGCGGCGAAGCCGATCCAGGTAAAACCGCCGCCGAAGGCACAGGGGAAGAAGCGTCCCGCCGAGGAGTTTTTTATCGAGGTGAGCGCGGAACCGAAGAACCCGTACGTGCAGGCTCAGATGCTGTTCACCCTGCGGGTGTTCATGCTGTATCCGTTGCGAGGTTCGGTAACTCCGCCGCAAAGCGGCAGCAAGGCGATCGTCGAGAGCTTGGGGGATGCACGCAAATACCACCAAAACCGCGGCGGCAGGCGCTACGATGTGTACGAAAGGCGGTATCTGATCTATCCGCAGAACAGCGGCGATATGAAGATCAACCCGGTCGGCATAAAGGGGACGTATGTCAAGCAGGGGCGAAGGTTTTCAGTGAACAAGCGATCGCGCGCGCTGACCCTGAAAGTCCGGCCGGTGCCGGCATCATTCCCCGGAAAGATCTGGTTGCCGGCGCGGAGTTTCAAGATCAGTCAGAACTGGTCGGCCGATCTGTCGTCGTGGCGCGCGGGAGAACCGATCACGCGCACGTTGAACTTTCAGGCGGACGGGTTGTTGGCGAAGCAGGTGCCCGAAATAGACCTGCCGGTCGGCGACGGCTTCAGGTTTTATACCGAGTCGGCGGACTTCAAGAACGAGCGCCGCGGCAAGACCATCGTCGGCAGGCGTCAGCAGTCGGCGGTGCTGATCCCTGCGCAGGCCGGCGCCTACACGTTGCCGGGCGTCAAAGTGCCGTGGTGGAACACGCGCACCGACCGCCTTGAGTTTGCCGAGTTGCCGACAAAAGACGTTACGGTCTCCGAGGCGGCGTTCAGCGCGTTGACGGTCGATGAGCCGGCGGCGGGCGGCAATCAGCCGGGTAATGCGGAACAGGAACCCGTTGCGTTCGAGGTCGCGGTTGAGGTGAATAACCTGTGGTTCTGGGTCAGCGCGGCCTTGCTGTTCGGCTGGCTGGCGACGGTGGCAATGATGTGGCGTGGCGCCGGGCTGTACCGCCTGCTCCGGGACGCGTGGCAGCGCCGGGAGACGATGCGCGAGCGGCGCCGGGCGGTGCGACAGGCGTGCGAGGGTAACGACGCGGTGGCGACCAGGGATGCGCTGATGCAATGGTCGCGGGTGATGTGGCCCGACCGTGCGCCGACTTCGCTCGGGCAGATTGGTGCTTTGTGCAGCAGCACGGGCAATGAGCTGGTGGAGCAGCAGATCCGCAGGCTGGAACGTGCGCTGTATGCACGCGACCGCGCATGGCAGGGGAGTTTATTGTGGGACGCTTTTTCTTCGCAGCAGATTGCACCCGACCGCGGGCGGTCAGTTCGCGCCGGTGGTCTGGAGCCGTTGCACAGGTTGTAGCGGCGGTTCAGTCGAACTGCATCGACAGGTCGAGCGCATACAGATGCCTGGTCAGCGCCGCTTTGCTGTTCGGCTGTCTGCGGCAGTGATCCGCAATGCGCTGATGCACGTGCAGGTGAGCGTGCTGCGGCACAAGCGCACGGGCAAGCGTTATGTGCTGCCCTCAAAGGCGGGCGAGGAGGCGAAGAAGATCTACTCGATGATGAAGGTAAAGCGTACGACGAGCGCCTACGCGCTGGACTGACCGACAAGAGTCGGCGAAAGCCTGAAATGTTGTGCCTGGACCGGAAAACGGTCTTTTGTAAATCAACCACTTGCTGAAATAAACCGTCGAAGTCAGGTGGGAGATCGAGAACCACGTTCACTACGTGCGCGATGTCGCCTGTGACGAGGACCGCTCGCGCGTGCGCACCGGTCGCCTGCCGCGCAACCTTGCCTGCCTGTCCAATGCCGCCATCTCCATCGTCCGTATGCGCGGGCGGTTCCTGCATCAGCCTCAGGCGCACTGCCACTACGCCGCGCGACAGGCCGACGCGCTGCGCGAGGTTACCCACTCCGCCTGACCCAAGACGCCGCGCCCAACTCATCTCCACAACGCCCGTCGCGGTCCCCACGTACTCCACTTGCGCCGACTCCGTCGCAATGCGCTGAACCGCCCCCCGCAACCCGGTCGCCAAACCCTGTTCCGGGCCTGCCTGAGTTGCCACGGTGCCTGCCCGCGGGGCGTCACGCCAACCATCAACGCTGACCGGTAACCTGCACATCAACTTTGGGATAACCCTCGTAGTTTCATACAGATCAGACAGGGAAGCTGTGGTACAGTTATTAAGCCAATACAATCTTATTTCTATTCAGGAGGATTTTTCCAATGAACAGATCAATACCTGCCGGATCAGGTTCATCCCGTGCTGTGAGGCGTTTATTGCCGTCGGCAAGTTATCGGGGTCGGCTGAAGCGCCTGTTCTCTACGGCGCGTTCGATCACGGTACCGGCTTGCGGCACGTTTGTGCTGGCGGTGTTGCTGGCGGGTCTTCCGGCACACGCGCAAAGGATCTGCGGGGCGGGCGGTCTGACACTGGGTCCGGCACTGGAGCCGGAGATGGTGTTTATACCGGGTGGGAGTTTCCGCATGCCGGAGATGGTGTTTATACCGGGTGGGCGTTTCCGCATGGGGGACCTTCAGGGTGTCGGTGGCACCGCCGAAAGACCGGTGCATACGGTCACCATCAAGCCTTTTGCGGTGGGTCAATATGAAATAACGCGGGCTCAATTCGAGGTATTTGTAGATGAGACGGGCCACGATGCAGGTGGTGTCTGGCGCAACCCCGGTTTCAGTCAGACGGGGCAGCATCCTGTCGTGGGGGTGAATTGGGAGGACGCCCGGGCTTATATCGCCTGGTTGAACGGGCGGACGGGCAAGCGTTATCGTCTGTTGTCGGAGTCTGAATGGGAGTATGTGGCGCGGGCGGGGACTGAGACCCTGTATCATTTCGGCAACGACGCGGCGTCGCTTAGGGGGAATGCCAACTGTTTTGAAGGTGTATGCGCTGACGGGTTTGACTTTACGGCACCGGTGGGGAGTTTCGGTGCGAACGCATTCGGAGTGCACGACATGCACGGCAGCGTATGGGAGTGGTTGGAGGATTGCTGGCACGGCAATTACAATGGGGCGCCGACCGATGGCAGCGCCTGGTTGGAGAGGGATGGTGGGAATTGTGGCGTTCGCATGCTTCGCGGGGGCACCTGGTTCAGCCGCGTCGCCGGGTACCTGCGTGCGGCGGACCGCTTCGGGGGCAACCGGGGCGGCCGCGGCAGCGGTAGCGGGTTCCGGTTGGCTCAGGACTTACGGTCCCTTGGTGCTGGATACTTGAACCCTTGACGGCGAGCGTGAGCGAGCCGCGCCGCCGTGAGGCGGCGCAACCCGCGCGTCAGCGCGGGAAAATTCTGGCGGGATCATGACTGAAAGAACGACTGCCCCCCAACTGCCGCAGGCGGTGGAGTCCTGCCACCAGATGATCCGGTGGCTGATCCCTCAGATCGGCCGCTTCGGAATTACCTTTGGGTGGCATCGTACAATACAAGCTGGCCATCAAACGGGGAAACCGTGATCCAGTCATAAGTCAATGAAACCTTATTTTCATCCAGGGAGGATTCTTCCAGTGAACAGATCAATACCTGCCGGATCAGGTTCATCCCGTGCTGTGAGGCGTTTATTGCCGTCGGCAAGTTATCGGGGTCGGCTGAAGCGCCTGTTCTTCACAGCGCGTTCGATCACGGTACCGGCTTGCGGCACGCTTGTGCTGGCGGTGTTGCTGGCGGGTCTTCCGGCACACGCGCAAAGGGGCTGCGGGGCGGGCGGTCTGACACTGGGTCCGGCACTGGAGCCGGAGATGGTGTTTATACCGGGTGGGAGTTTCCGCATGCCGGAGATGGTGTTTATACCGGGTGGGCGTTTCCGCATGGGGGGGGACATTCAGGGTGGCGGTCGCGCCAGAGAAAAGCCAGTGCATACGGTCACCATCAAGCCTTTTGCGGTGGGCAAATATGAAATAACGCGGGCCCAATTCGAGGCATTTGTGGATGCGACAAACTACGATGCAGGTAATACAGGTAATACTTGGCGCAACCCCGGTTTCAGTCAGACGGGGCAGCATCCTGTCGTGGGGGTGAGTTGGGATGACGCCCGGGCTTATATCGCCTGGTTGAACGGGCGGACGGGCAAGCGTTATCGTCTGTTGTCGGAGTCTGAATGGGAGTATGTGGCGCGGGCGGGGACTGAGACCCGTTATCATTTCGGCAACGACGCGGCGTCGCTTAGGGGGAATGCCAACTGCTGGGAGAGTGTATGTGCTGACGGGTTTGACCGTACGGCACCGGTGGGGAGTTTCGGTGCGAACGCATTCGGAGTGCACGACATGCACGGCAACGTATGGGAGTGGGTGGAGGATTGCTTGCACGGCAATTACAATGGGGCGCCGACCGATGGCAGCGCCTGGTTGGAGAGGGATGGTGGGAATTGTGGCGTTCGCGTGCTTCGCGGGGGCTCCTGGAGCGGCAACGACGCCGGGGACCTGCGTGCGGCGTCCCGCGGCAGGGACTCCCGCAGAGGCCGCGACTCCATAGGCGATGACGGGTTCCGGTTGGCTCAGGACTTACGATCCCTTGGTGCTGGATACTTGAACCCTTGACGGCGAGCGTGAGCGAGCCGCGCCGCCGTGAGGCGGCGCAACCCGCGCGTCAGCGCGGGAAAATTCTGGTGCAGCCATGATTGAAAAGACGCCCCAACTGCCGCAGGCGGTGGAGTCCTGCCATCAGATGATCCGGTGGCTGATCCCTCAGATCGACCGCTTCGGAATTACCTTTGGGTGGCATCGTACAATACAAGCTGGCCATCAAACGGGGAAACCGTGATCCAGTCATAAGTCAATGAAACCTTATTTTCATCCAGGGAGGATTTTTCCAATGAACAGATCAATACCTGCCGGATCAGGTTCATCCCGTGCTGTGAGGCGTTTGTTGACGCCGGCAAGTTATCGGGGTCGGCTGAAGCGCCTGTTCTCTACGGCGCGTTCGATCACGGTACCGGCTTGCGGCACGTTTGTGCTGGCGGTGTTGCTGGCGGGTCTTCCGGCACACGCGCAAAGGATCTGCGGAGCGGGCGGTCTGGCACTGGAGCCGGAGATGGTGTTTATACCGGGTGGGAGTTTCCGCATGCCGGAGATGGTGTTTATACCGGGTGGGAGTTTCCGCATGGGGGACATTCAGGGTGTCGGCATCGCCAACGAAAAGCCAGTGCATACGGTCACCATCAAGCCTTTTGCGGTGGGTAAATATGAAATAACGCGGGCTCAATTCGAGGCATTTGTAGATGAGACGGGCCACGATGCAGGCAGTATCTGGCGCGCCCCCAATTTCAGTCAGGCGGGGGAGCATCCTGTCGGGGGGGTGGATTGGGAGGACGCCCGGGCTTATATCGCCTGGTTGAACGGGCGGACGGGCAAGCGTTATCGTCTGTTGACGGAGTCTGAATGGGAGTATGTGGCGCGGGCGGGGACTGAGACCCGTTATCATTTCGGCAACGACGCGGCGTCGCTTAGGGGGAATGCCAACTGCTGGGAGAGTGTATGTGCTGACGGGTTTGACCGTACGGCACCGGTGGGGAGTTTCGGTGCGAACGCATTCGGAGTGCACGACATGCACGGCAACGTATGGGAGTGGGTGGAGGATTGCTGGCACGGCAATTACAATGGGGCGCCGACCGATGGCAGCGCCTGGTTGGAGAGGGATGGTGGGAATTGTGGCGCTCGCGTGCTTCGCGGGGGCTCCTGGCTCGACAACGTCGCTGGGAACCTGCGTTCGGCGGGCCGCATCTGGTCCGCCCGCGGCCTCCGCAGCGGCAGTGACGGGTTCCGGTTGGCTCAGGACTTACGATCCCTTGGTGCTGGATACTTGAACCCTTGACGGCGAGCGTGAGCGAGCCGCGCCGCCGTGAGGCGGCGCAACCCGCGCGTCAGCGCGGGAAAATTCTGGTGCAGCCATGATTGAAAAGACGCCCCAACTGCCGCAGGCGGTGGAGTCCTGCCATCAGATGATCCGGTGGCTGATCCCTCAGATCGACCGCTTCGGAATTACCTTTGGGTGGCATCGTACAATACAAGCTGGCCATCAAACGGGGAAACCGTGATCCAGTCATAAGTCAATGAAACCTTATTTTCATCCAGGGAGGATTTTTCCAATGAACAGATCAATACCTGCCGGATCAGGTTCATCCCGTGCTGTGAGGCGTTTGTTGCCGCCGGCAAGTTATCGGGGTCGGCTGAAGCGCCTGCTCTTCACAGCGCGTTCGATCACGGTACCGGTTTGCGGCACGTTTGTGCTGGCGGTGTTGCTGGCGGGTCTTCCGGCACACGCGCAAAGGGGCTGCGGGGCGGGCGGTCTGACACTGGGTCCGGCACTGGAGCCGGAGATGGTGTTTATACCGGGTGGGAGTTTCCGCATGCCGGAGATGGTGTTTATACCGGGTGGGAGTTTCCGCATGGGGGCCCTTCAGGGTGTCGGTAGCGCCAACGAAAAGCCAGTGCATACGGTCAACATTCAGTTCTTCGCGGTGGGTCAATATGAAATAACGCTGGCTCAATTCGAGGCATTTGTAGATGAGACGGGCCACGATGCAGGTGATCTCTGGCGCAACCCCGGTTTCAGTCCGACGGGGCAGCATCCTGTCGTGGGAGTGCGTTGGAATGACGCCCAGGCTTATATCGCCTGGTTGAACAGGCGGACGGGCAAGCGTTATCGTCTGTTGACGGAGTCTGAATGGGAGTATGTGGCGCGAGCGGGGACTGAGACCCTGTATCATTTCGGCAACACCGAGGCGTCGCTTATGGGGAATGCCAACTGTTCTGAAAGTGTATGTGCTGACGGTTTTGACCGTACGGCACCGGTGGGGAGTTTCGGTGCGAACGCATTCGGTTTGCACGACATGTACGGCAACGTATGGGAGTGGGTGAAGGATTGCTGGCATGGGGGTTACAATGGGGCGCCGACCGATGGCAGCGCCTGGTTGGAGGGGGATGGTGGAAATTGTGACGAGTCCGTGTTTCGCGGCGGCGCCTGGAACAGACTCGCCGAGAACCTGCGTGCGGCGTTCCGCGGCGGGAGCTTCCGCAGCTACCGCAACTTCGATCTCGGGTTCCGTGTGGCTCAGGACTTATGATCCCTTGGTGCTGGATACTTGGCCCCTTGAAACGGCGAGCGTGAGCGAGCCGCGCCGCCGTGAGGCGGCGCAACCCGCGCGTCAGCGCGGGAGAATTTTGGCGGGATCATGACTGAAAGAACGACTGCCCCCCAACTGCCGCAGGCGGTGGAGTCCTGCCACCAGATGATCCAGTGGCTGATCCCGCAGATCGACCGTTTTCCCCGCCAGCGGCGCTTCACTCTCGGGGAAAGGCTGGAGAACCACGCGCTGCTGGTGCTGGAGCATCGGGTCAAGGCCGCCTTCAGCGCCGGAAAAGCGGGCGCGCTTGAATACGCCAGCCGGAAGCTCAACGTGCTGAAGTATCTGTAGCGCCTGGCTTATGAATTGAAGGCCGTTGCGCATAAGGCCTACCAGCACGGCGCCCGGTTGATGGTGGATCCGGGCAGGCAGATCGGCGGCTGGCTGAAGACCGTTTCGCGGGCGAAGCCGAGATGAAACGTCTGGGCAGGATCTGGCCGCAGGTATGCAGCTTCGACAATCTGCACCTCGCCTGGCGCAAAGCCCGGCGGGGCAAGGCCCGGCGCGATGACGTCGCCCGGTTCGCGCTGGAACTGGAAGCCAATTTGATCGGACTGCAACGGCAACTGGCCGGCAATACCTGGCAACCGGGGGGCTACCGTCAATTCACCCTGTACGAACGCAAGCCGAGGGTGATCTCCTGCGCGCCTTTTGCCGACCGGGTGGTTCATCATGCGCTGATGAACGTGATCGAGCCGTGGCTGGACCGCTCGATGATCGACCAATCCTGGGCCTGCCGCAAAGGCAGGGGGGTGCATCGCGCCCTGGACTATTACCAGGCGCAGGCCCGGCGTTATGCCTATGTGCTGCATCTCGACATCGCGGCCTATTTCCCGTCCATCCCGCACGACAGGATGAAAGCCTGCATCCGGCGTTACCTGAAAGATGAACCTGGCTTTGACGGTTTATTTCAGTAAGCAATTCTTGACTTCGACGGTTGATCTCCGTCGGCTCCTCTGAAAGCCGCGTCCCGCCTCACGCGATTCCTGTCCGGCGTTTGTTATGCCTGGTGATGATCATCCAATTGGCATCGGCCCCCGGCCCCGCTATCATCCCCCATGTTCGTTCGCGTCAAATCCACTCCCAACAGTCCCCGCCGCTCCGTCCAACTCGTCGAGGGAATACGCCGCGCCGACAAAGTCAGGCAGCGCATCGTCTGCCATATCGGGGTCGCGTGCGACGACGACGAACTCCGCCGCCTCAAGGAACTGGGCGAGATCCTCAAGGCCGACATTGAACAACGCCACCAGCCCAGCCTGTTTCCCCCCGAGCCGGTCGTCACCGGGGTGCTGGCGGCAAAGCCACTGCAACTCGACGCCGGCGCGGATCCGCGCGCATATTGCGATTGCGTTCATGGCCTTGACGTGTGGGCGGCACTTGAGCTACCGGGTCGCGTTGCAATACCGGCGGCTGTCTGCGGCGGTGATCCGCAATGCGTTGATGCACGTGCAGGTGAGCGTGCTGCGGCACAAGCGCACGGGTAAGCGTTATGTGCTGCCCTCAAAGGCAGGCGGGGAGGCGAAGAAGATCTACTCGATCATGAAGGTGAAGCGTACGACGAGCGCCTACGCGCTGGACTGACCGACAAGAGTCGGCGAAAGCCTGAAATGTTGTGCCTGGACCGGAAAACGGTCTTTTGTAAATCAACCACTTGCTGAAATAAACCGTCGAAGTCAGGAGTTGCACTTGCAAGTTGAATCCATCAGTTGCATACTCCCCCTTATGGCCACTGCCGCTTCATGGAAAACCTTTCTTCGGGCAGATGCGCTCATTCATAAGACTGCCCCCCCCCCCCCCCCCCCCCTCTAGCAAACTGTAAAAACCGATTTAATCTCGAAGCGTGCCTGATCTCCACGGCGCGTTCCGTGTTGCTGCCCTGTTGTCTGCTGCTTCTTTCCGGTTGCCTGGATGGAGGGGGAAGCAGCGGGACTTCTGCCGGGTTGCCCCCGGATCCGGGCGAGATGGGGAAGTTGACGCTGGATGGGGTTGACATCGACGGGAATGACGTGCGCGACGACGTCGAGATATTCATTGCGGAGCGCGCCAGGGAAATTGAAGCATCCCGGTCCATGGCGACGGACGTGTCTCAGGTCCGCCGCGCCCTGACGCAACTGGCGCGGAGCATGCTGGGCGATATCGCGCTCTACTCATCCATGACATCGACGAGTGTTCCCGAGTCTTCGACGCCTGCCGTCGTTGATCTGCCGGACGCCCGGAAGACCGGTCTCCTCAAATCCGGGCAAAGGGCAATTCAGTGCATGTCCTCCCACAATCTCGACTTGGAAGAGGAAATACTCCGCATGCGGTTTTCGGTGATCAACACGACCGCCCGCTACGTGGCTTACCGGGGAATCGACGAGGCGCTGGACGGCGCGTTCTACGAATATGAATTTCTGGATGATATGGGGTCCGCCTGTGAATAGCGCGGGATGTTCGGGACGCCTTGCATGGTGTTTTGGAGTGGTGTTGCTGGCGTGTTTTTCGGCTCATGCGCAGGAGGACAGTCCTTGCGATCCGGGCAATCAGTACAAAAAGCAGTCGATCGTTCTCTACACCAGCAACGGGATCAAAACCGCGCGCGTTGATGGACAAGTTGCTCTGTTGAGGATTGCGGAGGGATGGCGTGATTTTGAGCGGGAGAAAAACGCGCGTTGCGTTGAATACGATTATGACTTTGACAGCGATTCCTTTGATTGCAAGAGGCGCCTGGAATACAGTGAATCGCGTTGCTTCGAGTACAGGCACCATTCCGGCGCGGGCGTTTTGGGGGACCTCTTTGAAACATTGAACGTGTTGAATCTAGATAACCATAGGGTAGCACTCAGGAAACTGGCAACGTCCGATGATGATACGACTTGTCTTGTCTTTGACGACAGTGACGACAGTGACGGCAATTGTCGCCAGACAGTCGGGCAGCGCCGTGTGCAACTGGTCGGCCGCATTGGTAATGCAGCGGTTGACATCATAAGGCCGTTGCAGGATAGCGCGCGGGAATATTTAGAGCGTGGGCGGCGAGTGTTGCTGATGGGGCATTCCGAAGGTTCTTTGATCAGTCACAGGGCTTATGAAGAACTACAGAAGGAGCGTGGCGGATTTTACTCGGAAGCACTCGGGGCGATCTTGATCGCCACGCCGTTATCTGAAAGCTCGTCCTGCGCAAGCGATCTCGGATGCCTTCATTTCACGAACGAAGAAGATGTGGTCGTCAACCTGCTCAGGGTGGTACGTCCAGCAGACCCCCCCCTGCCGGGAAGCGTGAACACCGAACTTACTTCTATAGATGACATTGATGACGATGACATTGATGCCGATTTCTTCCGTCACAGATTGGTCAAGTCCTACTGGCCAAAGGGCCTTACCAGCAGGAGGGTGTTGAACCAGCATTTTATTGATTTGTTTGGCGATTCTGGAGCGGTTCGCTACCCGGTGCCGACGTTCACCACGGTCTCGCTGACGTACGTGGTTCCCAATACACAGGACACTCCGTCTGCGTTGCCGCGCCTGGCGGTGGCGAGGGGGCTCATGCCGTTCAATTCGATGGGCATGCTGACACCGTCGTTCGGCACGACCACGATCAGCAGCAACCGCCCGGCGGGCCTGTTCAGCGAGCAGCCCGGGATCAGCATCAGCGAGCAGGCCGATAGCATCGTGATCGAGGGGGGCGGATTGGCGAAAGGGAGAACGGGGGTCTGGAGCGGCGAAGTTCTGCTTGAGGAGAGGAACGGGGATATTGTTCAAACGGTTGGGGTAGGCAGGGTGGCCATAGCGGTTAAGGATGATGAGGTTGATTGCGAGGATTGCTTGGAGCCGGAGATGGTGGTGGTGTCGGCGGGGCGTTTCCGCATGGGGGACCTTCAGGGTGACGGTGATACCGCCGCATCGCCGGTGCATACGGTTGATATAAGCTCCTTCACGGTGGGCAAATATGAAATAACGCGGGCCCAATTCGAGGCATTTGTGGATGCGACAAACTACGATGCAGGTAATACAGGTAATACTTGGCGCGACCCCGGTTTCAGTCAGACGGGGCAGCATCCTGTCGTGAGGGTGAGTTGGGATGACGCCCGGGCTTATATCGCCTGGTTGAACGGGCGGACGGGCAAGCGTTATCGTCTGTTGACGGAGTCTGAATGGGAGTATGTGGCGCGAGCGGGGACTGAGACCCTGTATCATTTCGGCAACGACGCGGCGTCGCTTCGCGGGAATGCCAACTGCCGGGAGAGTGTATGCGCTGACGGTTTTGACCATACGGCACCGGTGGGGAGTTTCGGTGCGAACGCATTCGGAGTGCACGACATGCACGGCAACGTATGGGAGTGGGTGGAGGATTGCTTGCACGAGAATTACAATGGGGCGCCGACCGATGGCAGCGCCTGGTTGGAGGGGGATAGTGGGGATTGTGGCGTTCGCGTGCTTCGCGGGGGCTCCTGGGGCGACGGCGGCCTCGCCGGGGGCCTGCGTGCGGCGGACCGCTTCTGGCTCAACCGCAACGAGCGGCAGCACTCTCTCGGGTTCCGGTTGGCTCAGGACTTATGATCCCTTGGTGCTGGATACTTGAACCCTTGACGGCGAGCGTGAGCGAGCCGCGCCGCCGTGAGGCGGCGCAACCCGCGCGTCAGCGCGGGAGAATTCTGGTGCAGCCATGATTGAAAAGACGCCCCAACTGCCGCAGGCGGTGGAGTCCTGCCACCAGATGATCCGGTGGCTGATCCCTCAGATCAGCCGTTTTCCCCACCAGCGGCGCTTCACTCTCGGGGAAAGGCTGGAGAACCACGCGCTGCTGGTGCTGGAGCATCGGGTCAAGGGCGCCTTCAGTACCGGAAAAGCGGGCGCGCTTGAATACGCCAGCCGGAAGCTCAACGTGCTGAAGCATCTGTGGCGCCTGGCTTATGAATTGAAGGCCGTTGCGCATAAGGCCTACCAGCACGGCGCCCGGTTGATGGTGGATCCGGGCAGGCAGATCGGCGGCTGGCTGAAGACCGTTTCGCGGGCGAAGCCGAGATGAAACGTCCGGGCAGGATCTGGCCGCAGGTATGCAGCTTCGACAATCTGCACCTCGCCTGGCGCAAGGCCCGGCGGGGCAAGGCCCGGCGCGATGACGTCGCCCGGTCCGCATTGGATCTGGAAGCCAATTTGATCGGACTGCAACGGCAACTGGCCGGCAATACCCGGTAGCCGGGCGGCTACCGTCAATTCACCCTGTACGAACGCAAGCCGAGGTTGATCTCCTGCGCGCCTTTTGCCGACCGGGTGGTGCATCACGCGCTGATGGACGTCATCGAGCCGTGGCTGGACCGCTCGATGATCGCTCAGTCCTGGGCCTGCCGCAAAGGCAGGGGGGTGCATCGTGCCCTGGACTATTACCAGGCGCAGGCCCGGCGTTATGCCTACGTGCTGCATCTCGACATCGCGGCCTATTTCCCGTCCATCCCGCACGACAGGATGAAAGCCTGCATCCGGCGTTACCTGAAAGATGAACCTGACTTCGGCGGTTTATTTCAGCAAGCAGTTCTTGACTTCGACGGTTGATCTCCGTCGGCTCCTCTGAAAGCCGCGTCCCGCCTCACGCGATTCCTGTCCGGCGTTTGTTATGCCTGGTGATGATCATCCAATTGGCATCCGCACCCGTATCATTCCCCCATGTTCGTTCGCGCCAAATCCACTCCCAACAGTCCCCGGTGCGCCGTCCAACTCGTCGAGGGAATACGCCGCGCCGACAAAGTCAGGCAGCGCATCGTCTGCCATATCGGGGTCGCGTGCGACGACGACGAACTCCGCCGCCTCAAGGAACTGGGCGAGATCCTCAAGGCCGACATTGAACAACGCCACCAGCCCAGCCTGTTTCCCCCCGAGCCGGTCGTCACCGGGGTGCTGGCGGCGAAGCCACTGCAACCCGACGCCGGCTTCGACGAGACCGGTACCGCTCTGAGGCTTTTTTCTTTGCGGTGAATTCCGAAGGCGGCAGGTTGGTGCCGGTGGCTTGGAGCCGCTGCACAGGCTGTAGCGGCGATCAGTCGAACTGCATCGACAGGTCGAGCGCATGCAGATGCTTGGTCAGCGCGCCGACCGATACGTGATCGACGCCGGCCTCGACGAGACCGGTACCGTTATGGGGCTTTTTTCTTTGCGGTGAATTCCGAAGGCGGCAGGTTGGTGCCGGTGGCTTGGAGCCGCTGCACAGGCTGTAGCGGCGATCAGTCGAACTGCATCGACAGGTCGAGCGCATGCAGATGCTTGGTCAGCGCGCCGACCGATACGTGATCGACGCCGGCCTCGACGAGACCGGCGATGTCGTCGAGACCGACGCCGCCCGAGACTTCAGTCTTCGCCTTGCCCGCGATCGTCTTGACCGCCGTTGCGATCTGTCCGGCGCTGAAGTTGTCGAGCATGATCGTGTCGGCGCCCGCCGCGACCGCCGCTTTGACCTGCTCGAGTGACGAGACTTCGACTTCGATCTCGAGGTCGGGGTTGGCCTGACGCGCCGCCGTGATCGCCGCCGCGACCGAGCCGCAGGCGCGGACGTGGTTGTCCTTGAGCAGGATCGCGTCCGACAAGCCCATGCGATGATTGATGCCGCCGCCGCAGGCGACTGCGTATTTCTGCGCCGTCCGCAAACCGGGCAGGGTTTTGCGCGTGTCCTTGATCAGCAGACCGCCCGCCGCGCGCGCGACGAATTCGGCGGTGATGGTGGCGGTGGCGGATAAGGTCTGCAGGAAATTGAGCGCGCACCGTTCGCCTCGTAGCAGACTGCGCGCGTTGCCGGTGATGGTGCATAAGGACGCATTCTTTTCTATCGCATCGCCGTCGTTGAGACGCCAGTGGACTGCAACGCCCGGGTCGATCTGCGAGAACACTTCGTCAAACCAGAATACGCCGGCGAGTACGCCCGCTTCGCGGCTGATCACTTGTGCCGACGCCGTTGCGTCTGCGGCAACGGCGGCGGTGCTGAGGTCGTCGTCGGCGCCGTCTTCCTCAAGCGCCGCGGCGACCTGCCGCTCGATCGCCCGCCTGAGCGGGGCGGGGCATTGTCTTGGCCGGAATGGGGTCATGGGCGTTACTGTATCGGTTGATACAGGCTCATAAGCCGGTTTTTGCATTATCCAACCTGTCTCATGCTGAATTGGAGGTGTCAGCTGAAAAACCTTGTGAATACTGGGTTTTTCATATATAAATTGGAGTCGGAAACTTCAATTTTACATAAAAATTAGAGTTTTCGTTCCCAATTTGAGTAAAATAGACGGATGTATCGAAGGATTTTCAAGCCGCCGCAGGAGCAAAGCTACTTCCTGCTGGGTCCCCGGGGAACTGGCAAATCCCGTCTGGTCGAGCAGATTTACAGGGACGGGTTGTATTTTGACCTGCTCGAATCCGGTATGTACAACGAACTTCTCGCCTCCCCCGTGCGGCTTGCAGACAAGATCCCCGTTACCGCACTTCCACATCCAGCCTATCAACCTTGTCTCGCCTCCCCCGTGCGGCTTGCAGACAAGATCCCCGCCGGTTACGAAGGCTGGGTGGTCATCGACGAGATCCAGAAAGTGCCGGCGCTGCTCGACGAGGTACATCGCCTGATCGAGAAACGCGGTCTGCGTTTTGTGCTGACCGGCTCGAGCGCACGCGCGTTGAGACGCAAGGGCACAAACCTGCTCGCCGGTCGCGCCCTGACTTGCAGGATGCATCCGCTGACGGTTGAGGAGCTTGGCGGGGACTTTGACTTGCGCCGTTCCCTGCAATACGGACACCTGCCTCGCGTGCAGCAACTGAAAAAGCCCGGCGACTTCATCAGAAGTTATGTCGGGACTTATCTGAAGGAGGAGATCCAGCAGGAAGGGCTGACGCGCAGTCTTCCGGCGTTCAGCCGTTTTCTTGAAGCGGCGAGCTTCTGTCAGGCGTCGGTTCTGAACGTCTCGTCGGTCGCCAGCGAATGTGCGGTGAACCGCAAGACGGTCGAGAGTTACTTTTCCATTTTGCGCGACACGCTTTTATCCCGCGAGTTGGCAGTCTTTGCGAGAAGGGCGAAGCGCAAGCTGGTCAGCCGCGTCAAGTTCTACTTTTTTGATGTCGGCGTTTTCCGCGCGTTGCGCCCACGCGGCCCACTCGATACGGATCAGGAAATAGGGGGTGTGGCCCTTGAAACTCTGGTGATGCAGGAGATCGTTGCGCAGAATGACTATAAGAGATGGGGGTACGACGTGTGCTATTGGCGAACCCGGCAGGGCGTTGAAGTGGACTTTGTGCTGTACGGCGGGCGCGGCCTGAAGGCCATAGAAGTGAAAAGCACCGGGCGTCTGCGCCGGGAGGATTTCAAGGGGCTGTTGCAGTTCAAGAAGGATCATCCCGAGGCCGACGCGATGCTGTTGTACGCGGGGACGAAGCGGGAATACGAGAAAGACGTCGCCGTCGTTCCGGTGGAGACGTTTCTGAGAACGCCGGCAGAGTTTATTTGAACTTGGGAAGGTGGCGAAGTTCGAGGGGAAAGGATGATGAAGCAAGGCTCAAACCGCAACAACCGATCAGGTCTCACGACCAGAACGCCCGATGCCTTTGGAAGCGGGATGTTCTTAAAGGAAAAAACAAGGCGGCAATAGCCGTGGAATACGGGTTTGGGCGCTATAATTTGTTCATTCTTTGGTGTGGCCCCGCGAATAATGAGCTGTCGAGGCAAATAACCGCCTTTTAAGGAGCGATCGTTGATGGCAGAAAAGCCCACAAAGCAGATACGGCAATACGAACACGCCGACAAGCGGCGTGTGAACAACCCGCAGGTCGGGCTCGTGACGCCTGTCAACGACCCTGACGAAGGTGAAAGAAAAACCTGGGCATACGATCCGCACCTTGATCCGCAACTACAGTGGACGGGTAAATCCGAGCATACGAGTTTTGAGGTGCCGACGGTCAGTTTGCACGTGCACGAGCGGATAGACACCAAAACGATCATTGACGCAGTGAGAAAGGAACACGATGACGGCAATCAGCTGGGTCTGTTCGCCGAGCGTCGCCCGTTGCGCGAAGCGGTCGCGTTTTATCAGCACAAGGATAATTGGAGCAACCGCCTGATCGCGGGCGACAGCTTGCTGGTGATGAACTCGTTGATGGAAAAAGAATCCATGGCGGGCAAGGTGCAGATGGTCTATTTCGATCCGCCTTACGGTATTAAATACGGCAGTAATTTCCAGCCGTTCGTCAATAAGCGCGATGTCAAGGACGGCAGGGACGAAGATCTGTCCTCCGAACCCGAGATGATCAAGGCGTTTCGGGACACCTGGGAGTTGGGGATCCATTCCTATTTGTCCTATCTGCGCGATCGGCTGCTGCTGGCGCGCGAGATGCTGACTGAAAGCGGCAGCGTGTTTGTGCAGATCGGCGATGAGAACGTACACCGCGTGGGGCTGGTGCTGGATGAGGTATTCGGTGCATCCAGTCGGGTAGCCACCATATCTTTTGCCACTACCAGCAGCAGTTCTACATCCAATTTACCGCAGGTGGCGGATTATTTGCTTTGGTACGCCAAGGACAAAAACAAACTGAAGTACCGACAATTGTATGAACCGCTCACTCGCGCGGAGATCATTGAATTTTTTAGTTGGCATGTAATGGTGGAATTACCCGATGGTCATTGCCGTAAACCTACTCGGGAAGAATGTTTTGATCCAGACAAATATTTGCCGAAAGAGGCTCGCATTTATCGGCGCTTTCCAATGGATTCTCAAGGCGTTTCTACTACGGGTCGTTCTGAGTCCTACGAGTGGGGCGGTAGAACTTTCTCGTGTGGAAAAAATCGACATTGGTCCATATCCAAAAAAGGGATGGACCGTTTGGCGGAACTCGGACGATTGGATGCGCTTCCGGAACAAAACTCGCTGATGTGGAAAAAATACGAAAACGAAGTGCCGGGACGCCAAATTAATAACGTTTGGTCTGTGCGAATGCACCCCACCGAAAAGAAATATGTTGTAGAGACGGCCGTTAAGGCGATACAACGCTGTATTCTAATGACGACCGACCCCGGCGACCTTGTTTTGGACATCACCTGCGGCAGTGGCACCACCGCTGTGGTTGCCGAGCAATGGGGGCGTCGCTGGATAACCTGTGATACCTCGCGTGTGGCATTGACCTTGGCGAAGCAACGGTTGATGACCGCCAATTTTGATTACTACCAACTGGCGCATCCGGACGAAGGTATTGGCAGCGGCTTGGAATACCAGACCGTCGCCAAAGTGTCGCCTCGTATTTTGGCAAACGATGAACAAAATGTTGAAGTTTTGTACGACCAGCCTTTGAAGGAAACCGGCAAGGCGCGCATTGCCGGTCCCTTTACCGTGGAGGCGGTGCCCGCCCCCTACGCAAGAAGCCCTGACGATCCGGAGGGCGATCCAACGGCGGATGTCGCCGATGCTTCCATTGCCAGATCGGGAGAAACTCTGCGCCAAAGCGAATGGTGCGACGAACTGTTGCGGTGCGGTGTGCGCGGCAAAAATCGACAAAAGATCATGTTCAGCCGGGTGGAACCCCTGCCTTGCCGTTATCTGCACGCCGATGCCGAGATCAAGCCGAACGATTTGGGAGACGACCATGTGGAGGAGCCGGGACGCGCTGTTGTTTCATTCGGCCCGGAACATTCATCACTGGATCAGCGGCAGGTGGAACTCGCTTTGGAAGAAGCCGGGACATTGCGCCCTAAACCCAGGATGGTCATCTTTGCTGCCTTTCAATTTGACCCGGAAGCGGCAAAGGATATTGACGAAACCAATTGGCCGGGCGTTACTTTGCTCAAAGTGCAGATGAACGCCGATCTGCAAACCGATGACTTGAAGAAGAAACGCGTGAGCAATGAAAGCTTTTGGCTGGTCGGACAACCGGATGTGGCTTTGCGGAAAATCCGCCGTGGTCGGCATACCGACAAATGGCAGGTGGAAGTCAGGGGGTTTGACTACTTCAACACCAAAACGGGGGAGTTGGAGTCGGGCAGCGATAAAAATATAGCGGTTTGGATGCTGGATACCGACTACGATGGCCGCAGTCTGTATCCCCGGCAGGTGTTTTTTCCCATGTCCGGGCCCAGAGATGGCTGGAGCAGACTGGCCCGTAACCTGAAAGCCGAGATAGACGAAGTCTTGATTGAAGCTTATAGGGGACGCCTTTCCCTGCCTTTCGAGTTGGGTGAGAACGAGCGCATAGCAGTTAAAGTTGTGGATGACCGCGGCATTGAAAGCTTGCGGGTGGTGCCCAGGTATGAATAACCGGGATCGGTCATGTTGCAGCAGTTGAAAATCTCCAATTTCAGACTGTTTGACGACGAAGTCACCATGCGATTTCGTCCGATCACCGTGCTGATTGGCAGAAACAACGCCGGGAAGTCGTCGGTCATCAAGTTCTTATTGATGTTGCAACAGTCGCTCGGGGACAGCGCCGCTTTTTTGGTTACCAACGGTGAGAAAGTGCGGCTAGGTCGTTATTTCAATGATTTGAAAAACGCAGCATCCGGGAAGACTCTTATGGAATTTTCTTTGGAAGTGCAGAAAAGTGATAGCCCCGGGCACGATTTAGCTGTTTATTTTGAAAGCAAAGATATTAACCCACATCAGTCTAACGGACACCATGAAGTCAGCGCCCGCGTTTTGTACAGCAAAAGTTTCCAGGGGGAAGATTGCAGTTTGAAATTCTTTGTGGAAGGGAATGAAATTTTATCTCGCACGATGTTAATTAGTGACGACAGCCGGTTTTTGAAGTTTCCGGATGAACAGAGCCATGTTGTTGATGATATTGAGAAACATAAGGAAAGCCTTGCAGTGCAATATTGCCGGCAGGCGGTGGCACAGCATATTGAAGCAATAAGGCATATTTCACCGGTTAAGACAAATACGCCCGGAGCTATTGATGTTGGCGATAAAAAGGTACGTGCTGGTTATGTGGGGAAATATGGGAAACACACATTGCATCATTTGTGGGAACAGTTTCATAAAGAAAAAGACCAATATCAATTCATCCGCCCGCATCTGGAGAGCATTATAGATATTGAGAAAATCGAGTTTGACGAGAAGGGGGACTTGGCAGCTTGTAACGCATGGAACAAAAAAACAGGAAGTTGTGTCAATATCGCTGATTTTGGATTTGGCGTGAGTCAATGTCTGCCAATTCTGGTTCAGGGCGCGATGATGAATCCGAATACCACGTTGGTGGTTGAACAGCCGGAGGCTCAAGTCCATCCTACCGCTCAATTGGAGTTGGGTAGTTTTTTGGCTGACCTGTACAATAAAAGAAAAGTGCGTTCCATCATTGAGACACACAGCAATAATATTCTTTTGCGATTGCGGAAATTAGTTGCTGAAGGGACACTGGAGTCTGAGGATATAACAGTTGCATTTTTTGATATTAAAGATGGCAAAGCCACCATTGAAAATCTTGATATTAATAAAGATGGCACCATGGAAGACGGGTTGCCTATGGAATTCTTTGGGGCGGATATTATAGAAGGGCTTGAACTCGGCAAAGCAAAATTTGAGCGTTCGGATGATGACAATGAACAAACTGGCTAATGACTACATCGCTATAGATACAAATATATTCATAGGGTTACTAAACCCTCAAAACAACACTGAGGACCATATAGAAAAATTATTAAGTGTGCTTTATGAGGATCGTGTTTATCTGATTGTTGATAAAGGTGGAAAAATTTGGGGAGAATATACAACTGAAATATCGAACAAGATGCGCAATGGATACAACAACCCAAACTATAACGAATTGCTCAGAGGGTGGCTTCATCCTGAACGCGAGCTTAAAACGGTGGATATTGGCCAGCATAATGAGGTAAGAGAGGCTATTCAAAGGATCATCGGAAGAGGAAATACAAAAGACGCAGCATTTGTTTGTGTCGCTATAGTCGAGGATCGTGTGCTCGTCACGAATGATAGGAGAGATATACTTGACGGGGGCAATAAGAGGGATGCTCGGAGGGGGCAATTGCTGGAGATTGCAAGAAAGCGAGGTTCCCGCTCTGCTAAAATCTACGGCTCACAAGAAGCATATAAAAATCTGTGAGGGCTATATGAATGAATGCCATTGAGAATAATTTACTTAATACTGCGACAGTAGTTACGAGAGGGCTTGTCAAGGGCGAATTCCTCTACGAGAAAGCAGGCATAGATCCAGCTAAGCAGTGGCTTTATCTGAACAAAGATAACGACATTGACATTCCTCTCCTGCCGAATGATCACATCATCATTCACGGTGGAGAGAGGATTTTTGCGGGCGATGCTAACGTAGATATTGGCGAAAATCCGAATGTCAGGATCCCCGTTTGTTTTCAGCTTAATGGTCAGCGGTTTGAAACAAGCAAGGCCAAGTTGACCGGACATGACCTGCGAAAACGGGACGAGGAACTGGATGCCAGCAAGCTGTTTGTCGATTTAAGCGGCCAGGTTGATGCTTTTATCCAGGATGACTGGGTGCTGGTTGTTCAGGAGAAAGATTGTTATATCACCATTCCTGTCGGCGATGACGAGATCATTGATCTGGAAGAATGTGCGCGACATGGCCGCAAGCCGCCGAAAGACCAACAGCTTTATAAGATAAAGATTGACGGCGAGAAGCGCACAGTTAACAAGCCTGTATTGACCGGCGCCGCTATTCTCAAGTTGGCCGGCGGGAAAACCTTTGGCGAATACTCGTTGAACCAAAAATTTCATGGCGGCAGGCGCAAACCCATTGAGGCGGAGCAAGAGGTCGATCTTTTACATCCCGGTATTGAGCGTTTTGAGACTGCCCCAAGGCAGGCCCAGCAAGGGGCTTGCACCCGATGATCTTGCCCGCAGACGATCTGGGGTTTCTTGACAGCGAATATAGCGGTCGATGGGAGAAGTTAAGCGACGGCGCCAAGACTGGGTTGAAGCTCAGGAATTATCGTCTGCCCAAAGGTTATACCCCTGAAGAATCTGATTTGATGTTGCTGATCCCGGATACTTACCCCAGTGGAACGATAGACATGTTTTACTTTTCCCCGCCTGTACAGCGTCAAGATGGCAGGGCGATTGGAACGCTGGCGGATGAAATTCATTTTGGTCAGAATTGGCAAAGGTGGTCGCGTCATTACACATGGGTCCCCGGCGTTCACTGCGTTGCGACCCATATACAATATGTTGAAAATGCGCTTCTGGACGAATTACAGCGGGGATAAGCAAAACGCAAGTCATTAAAATGGGGTTGCGATAATGCGATCTTCAAAAAAAGCAGTTCATTCATTCGTATTGACCGAAAGCCAGCACGGAAAACTCTATCGCCACTTGCATTCCGGGGATGGCCTTGAATCTGCTGCGATTGTTCTCTGTCACCACGGCAGGGGAAGATCAGGTTATCGCCTGATAGCCAACGATATTGTTCTGATCCCGGCTGATGCCTGCGCCAAAAGAACCGCGACCCGATTAACCTGGCCTTTCGCCGACTATCTGCCCGCCGATAAAGTCACAGAAATGGACAAAAAGGGATTGTCCGTTATGACAATCCACAGTCATCCGGACGGGGTGAACAAGTTTTCGGCGACTGACGATGACAATGACAAGTCATTGTTTCACTCGGTATGTCATTGGTTTGATGACGGCAGGCCTAACGGCTCTGCCATCATGTTGCCGGATGGAACGGTTATATCCCGCCTGGTGGATGCGCGTGGAAAGTTTATTCCGATGGAAAGCGTTGCGGTCATCGGCGAAAACATTCGGATCTGGAAGCAGGCGAAAACACAACCCGCGTTGCCTGATCCGGGCTTGAGGATCGCACAGACTTTCGGCAAAGGCACCTTTAATTTGTTGCGCAGTTTACGGGTCGGCGTTGTCGGCTGTTCCGGCACCGGCAGCATCGTGATTGAACTCTTGGCGCGGAATTGCATCGGCAGCCTGGTGATTGTTGATCCGGACTGTATTGAAGAAAAGAATTTGAACCGCATTATCCATGCAACTAAAAACGATGCACGCAAAAGCCACTCAAAAGTTGCGGTGCTTAAACGCGCCGTTTCAAGAATGGGGACGGATGTCCGCGTTGAAGCATATCAATCCCATACGGGCGACAAACAGGCCATAGAAGCATTGACCGGTTGCGACGCGATGTTCGGTTGCGTTGACTCTGCCGAAGGCAGGTATCACCTGGAATGCATTGCGTCAGCCTATTGGCTGCCGTATTTTGACGTCGGCGTCAACCTTGAAGCGGATTTCAACGGGGCCATTTCACAGGCCGACGCGGTCGCTCATTATATGCATCCGGAAAACGCCAGTTTGATGTCCAGAGGCGGCTATACTGCCGATCAGGTGACCGCGGAAACGTGGAAACGCACCGACCGCAAACATTATGAAGCACAGCGAATTGCCGGTTATCTTGCAGCAGTGGGCGAAGATCAGCCTGCGGTCATGTCGATCAACATGCAAGCCGCCTGCATGGCTTTTAATGATTTTTTGTCGCGTCTGCACAGCCTTCGCCTCGATGGCAATGATGACTTTGCGGTGCAACGGTTCAGACTGGTGCATGGACATTACAGCAATGAAGCGTCGGGCAGGGAAACAACCTCGGTGTTCAGCAAATATACCGGCATGGGCGAGAGAAGCCTTCTCATTCAGCAATTAAAAAACCATGATGACCAGACTTCTCAACCTGGTTGAGAAACGCAGGAAGTATCAGACCCTGTGGGTCGAGGATTTTCCTGAAAACCCCGAGCGGGATACGGTTTATATCATCGGCGGCCGGGAACAGCCATATCACGCGGCGGTGGTTTGCCCCCGCAGGAAGTGCAAACAGGTCGTTCGCCTGGAAATCTCCTCTGAACATAAGACAAAGTGGAAGTTGCATGAGCACCGTGATGGCAGCGTTTCATTGTCGCCTTCAATCCATGTGACTTCGTTTCCTTGCAGGTGCCATTATTGGGTCAGACACGGCAGAATAATATGGGCTGACAGCCCGCCTGTTTTTGTGCCGAAGAAGAATCGAGAGCGCCATCGGAAAAGAAACCCCCGTCGCCTGTGGCCATGAGCAAGGCAATCGACGAATTGATCCTCAACGACCCCTGCGGGGAACTCCTAAAAGCGGCCGACATACTGGAAGGCGGCAAAGCGGCTTTTGATCTGCGCAAAAGAAAATATGGTTTTTGAGAAATCCCCATGCGTTTGAGTGAACTGTTGGGACTGATCAATCAGGGTGAAGGCGCAAAGCTTGAATTCAAGCGTGATGATGCACGCCCTGAAAACATGGCAAAAGAAATAGTGGCTTTTGCCAATATGAGTGGCGGCACCATATTGGCCGGTGTCGAAGACAACGGTGACATAAGCGGTGTTCAGAAAGATAATTTTCAGGAATGGTTGATGGACATGGTTATCGGCCGTTACGTCCACCCGCATATATTGCCGGATTATGAGGAGATCGTGCACGAGAATGAGAGAGTGGCTGTTGTCAAAGTGCCTCAGGGAAGTAGCAAGCCTTATGTGCTCAGGCATAACGACCGTGATGAGATTTACATGCGCTATGGGGATACTTGCCGGATTGCCTCCCGTGAACAACGGGCGAGGCTGTTTGAGTCAGGTGGCTTGGTCTCTGTTGAAAAAATGCCCGTGCATGGCAGTGGCTTGGAGGATTTGGATCAAAAACGCCTGCGGGATTACTTTGTCAATCTCAGCGGAGTAATAGATGAACAGGAATGGCAGGATTTTTCCAAAAAAGATATTGTCAACTGGTTGACCAACCGTGATCTGATGCGTTGTGAGGAGGACGGCGATTGCGTTTGCACGATTTCAGGCATGGCGTTATTCGGATTGGGGGTCAAGGCAAAGTTAAGACTTCCCCAAGCGTCAATCCGCCTGGCTGTTTTTCCGGGCACTGACAAGGATTACAACCCCCTGTTGGACACCGTTATCAGCCCTCCCTTTACAAGGCTGGGCAAACCTGAAGACAGTTATAGCGAACCGTCTGTGCCTGATCGTGTTTTATCTTATTTGCAGCCCCATACCAGTGAGGAAAGACTGGACGACGGGGTGACCCGCGAAAGGCATTGGGATTATCCAAGAGAAGTGATACGTGAATTGGTCGTCAATGCTTTTGCCCATAGGGACTGGACAAAAAATACGGATATTGAAGTGAGTGTTTATGCTGATCGCATGGAAATCATAAGTCCCGGAGCATTGGTCAACGGTATGACGGTTGAGAAGGTAAAGGCCGGGCAGCGTGCGCCGAGAAACCAGAATATGGTCAATGTGCTGCGCGATTATGGCCTGATGGAGCATCAGGGCATGGGTATTCGTCGCAAGGTTGTTCCTCTTATGAAAGAGCACAATGGCAGAGAGCCTGATTGTGAGGCGACCGAAGATCACTTCAAGGTCACGTTGTGGAAAAAATCGACAAACTGATCCTCAACAACCCCTATGAGGAACCCCGAAAGCATTGGCTTTATGAAAGGGAAACGCGGGATTTCTTGATCAAGGAGGACAGGCGACCCGCAGGTTATATAAAAGCCACTCCCGACTACAAAGGGTTTGACGACCCCGGGGTTTTTATCGAGATCGAATTGGCCAACAAAATTCGTGCGCGGGTCAGGCAATGGCGGGAGGCGGGGTATCCGGGCGTTACTGGAATTACTGAAGCACTTGATCGGGGCTGGCGCGATCCCGGCGAACGAATGGATCAACGGTTTCTTGCCGATTGGAAGCCTGTGCGCCTTGACCGTTATAATAGCCGGAGGTCGCGCCGGGAACTCAACATCTGATACCTTCTAAATGCTTGTACAACACCTGTCTGTTTGTTTTATATGTGGCGGCCGCGAACAAACAGGTGAAGGTCGGCGCATAGCAGTTGAAATTGTGGACGGCCGTGGCATTGAAGGTTTGCGGGTGGCGGAGGCAGGGTAATGGCAAGAGCAGATCTATTGGTACAACTGGCAAGAGCCGCGGTTGTGGGGGATAGCAGCAAAGTTACCCAGTATCTTGAAGGAATAATTGCTGAAGAGCACGATAAGAATCACAAGGTTCTGGCAAAGCGCCTGGCTCGTATTCTTCGGGAAAACGGCGAGCAAAAGCGGATGGGAAGGATATTGCAGAATGGCATAGCTTCTCTTGTGCATGATATTGTTCCTGAAAAAACACTCGCTGATATCTGTCTCTCAAAAGACAACAAAGAGATCATTCAGGAACTGATAAGCGAAAATCACCGCCGCGAATTACTCCAAACCTACGGGCTTTCACCGCGTAATCGCGTGATGTTTTTGGGGCCGCCGGGCAATGGTAAAACCACACTGGCTGAAGTGTTGGCATACGAATTGATGTTGCCTCTGATCGTGGTTCGCTATGATGGACTGATTGGAAGTTTTCTGGGGGAAACAGCAAGTCGATTAAACAAAATTTTTGATTATGCGCGTCAACGTCACTGTTTGTTGTTTTTTGATGAATTTGACGTCATTGGCAAAGAGCGGGGTGACATACATGAAACAGGCGAGATCAAGCGTGTTGTCAGTTCACTGTTGTTGCAAGTTGACTCTTTGCCAAGCAGAACAGTGATCGTAGTGGCGAGCAATCATCCTCATTTGCTTGACCAGGCCGCTTGGCGCAGATTTCAGGTGCGTATAGAACTGACGCCGCCTACCAAGGCGGAGGCAGTTGCTTATATCGAGTCTTACCAGAGAAAAACGGCGTTGCATTTTGGCGTTTCAGGAAAAACTCTTGTTGAAAAGCTGAAACCAATTTCCTACGCGGAGTTGGAGGAGTTTTGTTGTGACGTGTTGCGCAAGGCGATTTTGGAAAAGCAGAAAGATAATGCAAAGGCCATCACCAACAAAAAAATAGCACAGTGGAACAGACGCGATAGTCTTAAAGAGCGCATTCAAAAAGAGAAATAAATGGAGATCTCAAGACCTCTGTTAATTTTTCCTTCGCCGGAATCAGTCGAACGACCTGAGAGGTCTGGAGGCGGGAGTAAACTCCCCGCGCCTGACGACTCGCTGGGGAGAGCGGAACGTATCAGCCAACAGTTTGAAACGATCATCAGCTATATTCAGGACCTGCCCGGGGACTCCTCTCAGGTTTTGGTGATTGAAACTGTCGGCAAAACCAGTGATTTCCATAAAGCAGTTCAGAAAATAGACGGCCTGGAATGGCTGGCCGAAATTGATGTGGATGAGGTGCGCCTTGATGATCTGTATGAAAGCGGCAGTGAAGATCTTGAAAAGGCTAGGAAAGAAGAGGGAAGGCTTTACCTATCATCGAGTAATCAAAAAACATTGCGGTCTCTGTTGAGACTCTGGAATGAATGGAAGAAAGGGAGGGAGCTGGCACATGGATATGGCTCTTGGAAATATTTGTTTACTTATATAGCTGATTTACGCTACTGGAATGAAAAGGATCGCCTCGAAAGCACGGGAATTCTTGAAGACTGGGAACGGGAAATTGAAGATAAAAGGGGCTCCACATCTGATTGTATATTTGAAGTCGAATTACATTTTCGAGAGGATGAGCAAACAGGAGGCAAGATAGAAAACCAGTTGAAGAAACATGTTGAATCGCTACGGGGCAGAATTGATAAACAGTGTCGCATTGAAGAGATTGGTTTCCATGCTCTTAAGGTTACTCTGCCGGTATCGGCGGTGGAAGATGTTTTTAATGCTTATAAGAATGACGGTCGTTCCGGCTATCCAGAGTGGATAAAATTTTATGGTATCAAGTATTGTCGGCCTATTGGTCAGCAATTGCAGACAGATATAGAGCCGGAGGATAAAGCATCAGAAATATCTGTTGACGTCCCAAGTAATTCTTTGCCTGTGGTTGCCTTATTGGATGGTGTGCCGCTACTCAATCATCAATTACTTGAAAACTATCTCATCTTTGATGATCCCGATGGATTTTTAGAAAGGTATGAAGCAGGGGGACAAAGGCATGGAACCGGGATGGCATCACTCATTTGTCATAATGATTTGCTCGATACGGAAAGCAATTCCATTGACAGGAAAATTTATGTGCGTCCCATCATGCAACCTGACAGCTCTCCTAGTAAAAAGGAGAAGGTGCCTGACTTGGAATTTGCCGAAGATTTAGTTGAAAGAGCGGTAACCAGAATTTTTGATGGGGATGGTGGCAGGGAGCCGGTTTGCCCGACAATCCGGGTGATTAATTTATCCATTGGTAATCTGAACCAGCAGTTCATCCGAGAGATGTCTGCCTGGGCAAAATTGCTGGACTGGCTGTCTTGGAAATATCAGGTATTGTTTATAGTAAGTGCAGGCAATTACCTCGATGAGATCCCAGTCGAGGAAAATCAAGAATTGTTTCCGGAAAAACAATTTATTCAGATCATTCAGAGCATAGAGGCCAATCAAAGGAAAAGAAAATTGCTATCGCCCGCCGAGTCCATCAATAGTCTGACGGTGGGATCAATACATTTTGATCATTCAGGGAACGCCCCGGATAATTTGATCGACCCATACGAAAATCAAAGATTGCCTGCAGAATATAGTCGCAATGGGGCGGGCTATAGAAGCCAGATAAAACCTGAAATTCTCGTGCCTGGCGGGCGGATGCTGTATGAAGAAACAGAAGGAAACGGGTATCTTCGGCAACCGCGTAATGATATTGGACAAAGAATGGCTTATGTCGGTACTTCGGCGGGAGACATAAACAATACAGTCCATCGAGCAGGCACAAGCAATGCAGCGGCTTTGGCAAGTCACGCCGCTGTTCACCTGTTCGAAGTTCTGGAGAATTTGCGACAGGAAAAGCCAGCATTGCCCGAAGGTTATGATGCCTTGCTCTTAAAAGCACTATTGGTGCATGGGGCGAGTTGGAGAAATATGCGAGAGCACTACAAGATATTGAGCAACCCGCAGAATTCACGCAGGTTTAAGCGGTTTGTTTCTAAACACCTCGGCTACGGTGAAGCAGATTTTGAGCGGGTTAAGTCGTGTACTGAAAAGCGGGTTACTCTTTTGGGTTTTGGCAAATTGAATGAGGCAGAAAGACATCGGTTTCGTCTGCATATTCCCAATGGCCTTGAGGGGTTGCGTGTCAGGTTGGTTTCGACGCTGGCGTGGTTCACACCTATAAATCCTCGCCGATATGGTATCCGTGAGGCAAAATTGTTTTTTGAGATTCCCGACTTTGCAAAAGATAACCGACAGGAGGCAGACTGGCAGCAAGTGCGGAATGGCACCGTGCAACATGAGATCCTTGAAATCACTCAGTTCGGGGAAGACCAGATCGAAATCTTTGTTGAATGTGCTGCCGATGCCGCAGAACAATTAGAAGAACCCATTCCTTATGCAATCAGCTTTACTGTAGAGGCTCTGGAAGAGACTGAAATTGATCTTTACTCGGCACTCAGGCAGTCTGTTGCAATTCCGGCATGAGCAAGAAAATCGACAAACTGATCCTCAACAACCCCTATGAGGAACCTCAAAAGCATTGGCTTTATGAAAGGGAAACGCGCGATTTTTCGATCAAGGAAGGCAGGCGACCGGCAGGCTATATAAAAGCCACTCCAAAGTACAGGGGTTTTGACGACCCCGGGATTTTTGTCGAGATCGAATTGGCCAACAAAATTCGTGCGCGGGTCAGGCAATGGCGGGAGGCGGGGTATCCGGGCGTTACGGGGATCACCAGACGCCTGATTGATCATTGGTGCGACCTTGACGGGCAGACCGATCGACGGTTTTTCTTTTGCCAGTTGGAAGCCATTGAAACGCTGATATGGCTTACCGAAGCGCCGGCTTCAGAAAGAGTTGGCATCGAGATATCAGGCGATGGCGGCACGTTTGAAAGGTGGTGCAGCAAGATGGCGACCGGTTCCGGTAAGACCGTCGTCATGGCGATGATCATCGCGTGGAATTTTCTGAACAAGATCACCAATCCCATGGATACCAGATTCAGCAAGCATGTATTGGTCGTCGCCCCCGGCTTGACGATCAAAAGCCGCTTGCAGGTGTTGCAGCCGTCCCATAAGGAAAATTACTACGATGCATTCAACGTTGTTCCCGCCGCGTTGATGGAAAAACTACGTCGGGGGAGAGTGTTGATCCACAACTGGCATACGTTATCCTGGGACTCGCAAGAGAAGATTGACGAAAAGGTTGATAAAGGACAACTTCGTTCGGTAGATAAGCGTAAACGCATGGAAGTGAGTCTTGAAGCCTACGCGCGCAATGTGCTCGGCGAGATGGCGAAATCCAAAAACATCATTGTCATCAACGACGAAGCGCATCATGCCTGGAGGGTGGGTTCTCAGGCGAACAGGGATGAGGAAGCCACGGTCTGGGTTGGCGGCCTGGATAGAATTCATAAAAAAGTGGGCATACTTCGGTGTTTTGATCTGTCGGCTACGCCTTTTTCACCTTCGGGAAGAAACACTGACGAAGAGGACTTGTTTTCGTGGATCGTGTCTGATTTCGGGTTGAGCGACGCCATCGAGTCGGGGCTGGTCAAGACCCCGAGAGTCGTTGTTCGTGACGACAGCGAAAGAACGCAAGAGCTTAAATCCAGGCTGTACCACATTTATATGGACGAAGAAGTGAAGGATGATCTGAATCAGACAGCCGACGCAACAGCACCTCTGCCTGATCTGGTCACCAATGCCTATTATTTGCTGGGGGGCGACTGGCTTAAAACCAGGGAATCGTGGCAACAGGGCGGGCGATCCACCCCGCCCGTGATGATCACAGTGGCCAATCGCACTGAAACTTCGGCAAGAATTAAATACGCTTTTGACAACGGGAAAATAAGTGTTCGGGAATTGTGCGAGCGGGACAGGATATTGCAGATTGACAGCAGGGTTCTGAATGAGGCTGAAGCTGAAGACGAAGCACCCGATGTCGGCCTTGAAGAGTCCGCCGGGAACAATGAACCTGGATTGACCCGGCGCGAAAACGCGGAAAGATTGCGCCAGACGGTCGATACCATCGGGCAGAAGGGCAAATTGGGCGAGCAGATCCAAAACGTCATATCGGTCGGTATGCTTTCCGAAGGGTGGGATGCCAGGACGGTTACTCATATCATGGGGTTGCGCGCTTTCTCCAGCCAACTGCTTTGCGAGCAGGTGGTCGGCAGGGGGTTGCGCCGGGTTTCTTATGAGGTCAATCAGGACGGGTTGTTTGACGCCGAATACGTTAATGTCTTTGGTGTTCCCTTTACTTTTTTGCCGCATGAAGAGGATGGACCTGATCCGCCGCCGTCGGAAAAAACCAGGATTGAACCTGTCCGGGAAAAAATTGAACATCAGATGACTTGGCCGAATGTCATTCGCGTTGACCGTATCTACAGACCGGTTCTTTCCGTGGATTGGTCAGAAGTAGAGCCTTTGGAGTTAAATCCCTACGGATCAATCATCGAAGCCGAGATGGCGGAGATCATTGCAGGGAAGCCGCACGCCAGGTTAAGGGAGGCGAATTTAGGCATCGAGAGCATAGGCGAAAATACCCGGTTGCAGACCATTGCTTTTCGGGTGGCTTCAAGCATCTACCATTCGGAAAATCACAACTGGAAAGGGGACGAAGGGGCGTTTATCGCGCAGCTGGTCAGGTTGGCCGGTCAATTCATTCAGTCGGATAAATTAAGAATAAAAAATCGTGATTTCAGTCAGGACGAACGGAAACGCAAGGTATTGCTTATCCTGAATATGAATAAAGTGGTACAGCACTTCTATTCAGCCGTCAGGTCAGAAAATGCGGAAGCATTGATGCCTGTTTTTGACAAGGAGAAACCTGTTTATTCGACGTCGGACGCCCGTCCGTGGTTCACCGCGAAACCTTGCGAATGGTCGAAGAAGTCTCATATCAATTATTGTGTCTATGACAGCGCGTGGGAAGCAAGCGAAGCTTATTTTCTGGAGAAAACGGACACGGTTGATTCATTTGTGAAAAATGAACATCTGGGGTTTTTTGTCAATTATCTGTATCAGGGGGTGGTCAGGAGGTTCTATCCGGATTTTATTATCCGCTTGTGCAACGGCGAGCATTTAATTCTGGAAGTAAAAGGTCAGGACGATCAACAAAATCAAATTAAAAGAGAGTTTCTTGGAGAATGGGTCGAGGCGGTCAACCGCCATGAAGGATTTGGCAAATGGCACAGCGCGGTGTCTTTTGATCCGTCAGATCTTGAAGGAATAATAGAACCGGTCTCGTCGTAAGCGGGATCGTCAATCGATCTCAAAGCGGAGCCGCACGCCCGCGAAGATGTGTCGTTTGTCGGCGGTGTAGAAGTTCCTGAACGTCGGGCGGCGCAACACGTCGGGCGTGTGACGGCTGTGTCCGCGCAGCGAGTAGTGCGCGTTGTTGAACCACGGGGTCGAGTATTCGCGGTATGGAAAGGGTTTGAAGCCGGGGTACGGGTGGAATACGTTGTCGCACCATTCCCACGCGCAGTCGTTCGGGCGGATACGCTTGTATGCGGGGTCTTGCGCGCGCGCCGCCTCCCATTCGCTTTCGTGCGGCAGTTGCGCGCCGGCGTAGCGTGCGAACGCGCACGCTTCGTGGCGGCTCAGGCCGTACACCGGATCGTCGGCGGCGAGGTCGTGACAGCCACGATCGTCGGCACCGTACCACGCGCCGGCGTCGTCGCTGAGCCAGTGGTGCGGCGCGTCGGCGCCGGTTCTTTGCAGCCACTTCAGGCCTTCGGCGTCCCACCATTCGGCGTTGTCGTAGCCACCGTTCTCGATGAAGCCGAGGAATTCGGCGTTGGTTGCGGGCGTTGCGTTGAGCGCAAAGCCGCGCAGTGTTTCGCGGTGTCTCGGCAGTTCGTTGTCGAAACACCAGGCGCCGTTGCCGCCGATCTCGATGTCGCCGCCGTCAAAAGCAACCGGCTGCAAGTGCACGGTGGCGGCTTCAAGCCGGACTTCCGGCCGGTAGCCCTTGTTTTTTCTCTGCAACTGCCTTTCGGTCAGCGCGATGTGTATGGTTTCGAGGTGCATGGCGTGGTGTTGCGCGAGGAACTTAAGCAGGTAGTCGTCGCGCATCAGAGGGTGGGCGGCGAGCATCGGTGGCGGGTCGTCGAGCAACGCGAGGTTGTCGCGCTGCATACGCAGGCACTCGTCGAGCAGCGTGTTCCCTGGCGGCAGGCACGCGCCGCGGTCGGGCTTTTGCGCGTTTTGCGGCAGGTACAGGTCGCGCACCGGGGCGGTCGTGCGGTTGTCTCCCAGGATGGTCTCCCTGATCCATTGGTTTTCAACGAAGGTCGCGTGTCCGAGATGCCAGCCGGGCGGGCTGAGGTCGGGGTGGAATTGGGTGCGGCAGTCTGTCTCGCTGAGTGACGCGACCAGCGCGTGCAATGCGTTTTGCATTTCCGCAAGACGCATGGTTTTCGCGTTATGCGCCATGCCGTCGGCCCGTTTCAATCCAGCGGTTTCAGCGCGGCGCGTTGTCCGCGTTTGATCGTCAGCAGGTGGCCTGCGGGCACTTCGCGCCAGTCGCCGTCGCCGGTCAGCCGTTCCGACACGATCAGGCGCGAGTCGGCGGGAAAGCCGGGCGGGCCGTCGTCGGTGTAGTACAGCGTCGGCGCTTCGGCGTTCAGCGCGAGACGCAGGGCGCAGAACTGGTCGCCGTCGGTGACGATGACGTTCAGCATCGCCGGTCTGTCCGGCAGGTTCTGCCGGCACCACCCGGCGGTGTCGGCGAGTGCGGTTTCGAGGTTGCCGGGGTGTTTTGAAGCAAATCGGCACAGCAGGCCGAACAGGTATTCGGAGTCGGTTGGCCCGTGTATGTTCTCCAGAACGTCGGCGCTCAGTTCGGCGGCGATCGCGTGCCGCACGCCTTTATTGAAATCCCGGATGAAGCCGTTGTGCACGAACATCAGGCGGTCGTGGCGGAAGGGTTGCACGTTGAAAGGCGACGGGTCGTACTCGGCGGTCGCGCTTCTGACCATGGCCAGCCACAGCGGTGCGTGCAGTGCGTCGCCCAGGCTTTTCAAATTGGCGTCGGTCCAGATCGGCGCCTGATTGCGGTAGGCGGCGGGGGCGCCGTCGGGCAGATACCAGCCGAAACCGAAACCGTCGGCGTTAAGTTTCGCATAACTCAGTTCTTTCGGTTGCCACGATTGCACATACAGGCTATGCTCCGGCTCAAGCAGAAACGTTTTCAGCGGCAGTTTCTCCCCCAGGTATGCAGCGAGACGGCACATAAGTTTTATCCGTGTTCCGGCTTTGCTCTGTTCAACGCGCTTTTATGACAAACGTTTTATGGGGATATTTTTATCGCGGGCGGGGGTCGGGCTTTTGATTGTATTCGCGGGATCAGCAAACCTTATCTTACACCCGCGGAGACCATCTTCAAGCCCGCGTGTCAGGGCATTTGGTGGTGAATTCCGCGGAGCGAACCGCTTTGACAGGCAATAAAAAGCATTGGGTACAATTCTTATTCGGCGACCGGGTGGATGGCTGATCCAATGGACAATCGGGCGACGGGCAATTTGGCGACGGTGGATTTTTCCGTCGCGCAACGGCGGGCGAACGGTTTCATCTGCGTCAATGTCGAGCCTGCGCGTGCGGTCAACACGATTCAGCAGGACGTGGTGCAGGGCTTGTTTTCGAGGCCGCGCAATCTTTCCCCGAAGTACTTTTACGACGAGCAGGGATCGAGGCTGTTTGACCGTATATGCAAGACCCGCGAGTATTACCTGACCCGCACCGAGGACGAGTTGCTCAGGAACAACGCCGACGAGATCATTGAACTGGTCAGGCCTGATCACATTATAGAGTTCGGCAGCGGCACTTCGCGCAAGACGCGCGCGCTGTTTGACGCCTGCGAGCGTCGCGGTGTGACCTGCACCTACTGGGCGATGGATATTTGCGCCGAGATGCTTGAAAAGTGCGCGCGCGATCTGGAATGTGAATATCCGTGGCTGAAGGTCTGCGCGCTGGTCGGCGATTACAGCGCGGGACTCGCGAACATCAGCTTGCCCGAAGGGCGTTCGCTCGGCCTGTTCCTCGGCAGCACCGTCGGCAATTTGCACCGGCGCGAGGCGGTTGATTTCCTGCGGGAGATCCGTGCCCTGCTCGGCGCCGACGGCGCTTTGCTGCTGGGTGCCGACCGCGTCAAGTGCAGGGAGGTGCTCGACGCTGCTTACGACGACGCGCAGGGGTTGACCGCCTCTTTCAACCTGAACCTGCTGGACGTATTGAATCGCGAACTCGACGCCGACTTCTCCCTCGAAAACTTCTCGCACCTGGCTTTTTTCAACGAACGTGAAAATCAGATCGAGATGCATCTGGTTTCGTGCAAAAGGCAGGAGATCTGTTTTGGCTCTCTCGACCACTCGATCCGACTCGAGCGCGGCGAGACGATCCGCACCGAGATCAGTCGCAAGTTCACGCGCGGCGGCGTCGAGGAGCTGGTCGGCTCAAGCCGGTGCACACCTTTACGTCACTTTGTCGCCGACGACGAGTATTTTTCGCTGATGCTTGCGCGCACCGGCAATGGCCGCGCGTCTGCGGCCATTGCCGGTGCATGATCCGGGCGTATGGACAAGCCGCTGGTTCTCGTGGTTGACGACGACCCGGCAATTCGCCGGATGGTCGCCGTGCTGCTCGGCAGTGAAGGCTACGAGGTGGTCGAGGCGGGCGATGCATACGAGGCGGCCGAGCAGGTCAAGCGGGCGCTGCCCGACGTGATCCTGCTCGACTGGATGATGCCGGGGCTCAGCGGCTGGGATCTGGTCAGGCGTTTTCGCGCCGAGCAACTGACCCGTGATGTTCCGGTGGTCATGCTGACCGCGAAGACCGAGGAGGAAAGCGTTGTCGCGGGACTCAAGGCCGGCGCCGACGACTACGTTACCAAGCCGTTTTCGGGACGCGAGCTGATCGCGCGGATCGACGCGCTGCTCAGGCGCACGCAGGCGGATGTGGGCGCCGGACAGATCAACGTCGGCGCGATGACGCTCGACCCGTCCGAGCATCGCCTGCTGGTTGGCGGGCGCGAGATCACGGTCAGCCCGACCGAGTTCAAGTTGCTGCATTTTTTCATGAAGCATCCGAACAAAGTGTTTTCCCGCGCACGAATTCTTGACCACGTCTGGGAGGTCAACGCTTACGTTGAGGAACGCACGGTGGATGTGCAGATCCGCCGCCTGCGCAAGTCGCTCGAAAGTTGTGATTGCGGAAAGATGATCGAGACCGTGCGCGGCGTCGGTTATCGTCTGAACGTTTCTTCTGAAGCGGACAACCCGCCGTAGCAGGTCAGATGCTTGACGAATTGCTGGCGCTGGTCTTTTTCGTCCTCGCGGGGGCGGGTGTCGGCGCGATGCTGTCGGCGCTGCTGCCGGGCCTGCTCGTCGGGGCCTGCATCTGGGCGGCGTTGCAGTGGGTGCGGTTGCTGCGTCTGCGGCGCTGGCTGGACGCCGACGCCCCGGCGGATGCGCCCGGGGTCGGGGGGTTGTGGGGCGACGTTTACCGGCGCATCGCCGGTCTCGGGCAGGGACGCGATGAAAGCGAGGAACGCCGCCGCTACAGCCGTCTTGAAGATGGGGTCGCCACGTTGCCTTACGGGTTTTTGATCATCACCCGCGACCGGTGCATCGAATGGTTCAACGCGGCCATCTCCGATTTTCTGCACCTGTCTTATCCCGACGACCTCGATCTGGAGATCGATCATCTGGTCAGGCATCCGGACTTCGTCGCCGCGCTCGAAAGCGATGAAGACGTCGTCGAGATGAGCCTGAACCTCTTTGACAGGGCGCTGGCTGTTTATATTTCATCTTTCGGCGCTGCCGGTTACAGGCTGATCGTGGTGCAGGATCTGAGCCGCGTGCATTATCTGGAACGCGCGCGCAGCGAGTTGCTGGGCAACGTCACGCACGAGTTGAAGACGCCGCTGACCGTGATCAGCGGCTACGCCGAGATGATCGCCGGCGCGGCGGAATCGGCGCCGGACGGCAGGGCGGCCGACGCCGCGACGCAGATCAGCAGACAGGCCGGGCACATGAACCGCATTATTGAAGACCTGCTGATGCTCGAGCGTCTCGAGGGCAGCCGCCCGCCCGCGTACAACGGCGAGAAGGTCAGCGTCCGCCGTCTTGCCGACGAGGTTGTGGAGGAAGTGGCCGTGATCAACCCCGAGAGCCGGTGCAGGATCGATGTCGCCATCGAAAAGGGGGTGGTGCTTCACGGCAGCCGCAGCGAGTTGCACAGCGTGCTGTCCAATCTGGTCGGTAACGCGGTGCGTTATTCTCCCGCAGGTGGCGTCGTGCGCGTGGTCTGGTCGCAGGACGGCAACGGCCGTCATCTTTCGGTATCCGACCAGGGGCCGGGCATCGACCCGGTGCATCTGCCGCGTCTGACCGAACGCTTTTACCGGGTGGACAAGAGCCGTTCGCGCGAATCGGGCGGCACCGGGCTGGGCCTGGCGATCGTCAAGCACGTGCTGCAAAGGTACGGTGCCTCATTGCGCATAGAAAGCGAGCCCGGCCGGGGCAGCGTGTTCCATTGCGACTTCCCAGCGGCCCCGTAGTCATAGGAGTTTGCGCGGCTTCGCGGATTGGCGCCGGCGGGCGGGGGAGTTTGCGCGGATCGGGCGGTACCGGACTGGGCCTGGCGATCGCCAAGTACGCGTTGCAAAGGCACGGCGCCTCATTGCGCATAGAAAAAGCGAGCCCGGCCGGGGCAGCGTGTTCCATTGCGACTTCCCTGCGGCCCCGTCGCCGTAGGAGTTTGCGCGGCTTCGCGGATTGGTACCGGCGGGCGGGGGAGTTTGCGCGGATCGGGCGGTACCGGACTGGGCCTGGCGATCGTCAAGCGCGTGCTGCAAAGGCACGGCGCCTCATTGCGCATAGAAAGGGGAATTATCCAGTAAACTGGCCAAAGCCCGTAACTACCTGGTTTTTCGAGCGCGTTTTGCAACCCGAATACTGGGGTCTGGTTTCTTGGCCACGCGAAAGATGGACTGGGCGATTTCCGAAGCCGTGGCGTCTATGTTGACAACACGGGTTGCAGATCGGCCACGTTTGGCTTTCTTGCTCATTCAGGTATGCCCTTGCGTAAAACATTTTTGCAATACTCGAAAATATCGCCATTTTCAGCATCAGGGCTATGTTCTTTCATAACCCTCTCAACTGAAAAATACAGGTCATGCAGGGCAGTAGGGTACCGTGTTACCAGTTCATAAAATGAAGCTCCATCAATTTCATAAATCTCCCTGGTTGTTAGCTTCTTTCTATAACGCCTTGGCATTTTCGGAATAATGATTACAAGATAACCGGTCCACCCCCTGCCTTTTTGTCTGATTGCCGTATCCAGATCATCAACTACTTTGATGCGGTTGGATGCGTTCATTGTGTTGTGCTTGTTCTTGACCTCTGCAAGAATTATGCCTGTCCTGACACTCCAGATCATAGCCGGCGTCATGATTGCTGAACCCTTGTACTGCACCGAGTATTTCTTGGTGAAAATTTCCTACCGCATTGGATATTCCTGATGAAACTGAATTGATGGCTTGTATTGTAGTCAACATCTCCAGATGGTTGCCTGCAACGATTGCGGCTAAAACCAGAGAGGAAAATGGGTCAACGATATTGTTTTCCATTCTGGTGGGGGCATTGTCCTTTGCCCTTTGTGCACGTGCCAGCATGTTAGAAACCGCGTCATTCAGCTTCTCGTCATCAATCCAAGACAATTTACTCATAACGTCATTTGCTTGGGAACCTCTATGTACTCGGGGTTTATCTCAATTCCTACGGGAATGCGGCCAAGGCTTTCAGCAACCCTGTATGTGGTGCCGCTACCTATAAACGGGTCTAAAACAATGTCGCCTTCATCCGTAAACAACTCAATAAAAAATTCTGGCAACCAGTCAGGATATGCTGCGCTGTGTCCGGTATTGTGTGCGACCGGCGATTTGTGCAGTACATTGGATGGGTAAACCTTATCCTTCCCTTCCCATGCTGCAATTCTTCTTCCAATCTTTGAATGAGTAGCCGACTCTTGGCGTGATCGGTCATTTTCACTCATATTTTTAAGACGCGTATCCTTCCAGTCTCCGATAGGGATTTTGACGGCATCTTGATTCATCTTGATGTCTTTGGTTTTGCTGAAATGAATGATGCGCTCCCATGCGTCTCTGAATCTGTATTTCCATTTCCCCGGTGCAGCCGTTGTCTTGTGCCAGATATATTCCTCAACCCATCTGAAACCAGTCTGCCTTTTTAAAGCCAATATCAGATCAAGCACGTATGTATGTCGTTCACCATCCACGGCTTTCTCTTTAATATTCAGCACAAAGGAACCTGAAGGCTTTAATATTCGATACATCTGTTCTGCACGAAGGCAAAACCAATCGACATAATCATCGGGGGACACCCCGCCATAGGTGTGAATACGGGCATCGGCATACGGCGGGGATGTAACGATGAGGTCAATGCTATCAGCGGGCATTGACTTCATTACATCCAAACAATCCCCGCAATGGATTTTGTTTACCCAGTCTTTCACGTGACCAGATCTTGATACCGCAACCGCTTGCCTGCCATGCTTCTTACGATGGCAGACATCTGGTCAGGTGTATTCAATTCACGGATGTTAAAGCGGCCTGAAAACTCGACCACATAGCGAGCCAAATGTTTCTCGTTCATGTGATGATATGTGCCGTGATACTCTCTTTTGAGTAATGCCCGGAATGACTCAATTCCATTTGTGTGGGCTTGATGGCGTACATACTCGCCGACTGAATGTTTGACTGTGGCATGGTCATACTCCCCCTTAAGCGACGTGTAGCTCTTGTGATCGTCAGTGTATATTGTTGTGTTGGGCTGAACGGATTTTGACACAAAGCTAGACAAGGTGCGGACAAACGTCTCGTCAATTTCCACGATGCCTTCCAGCTTTGCCCCTTCGACAAAGCCCTTGCGAATGCGTTGTGCCAGATGCCATGCGCTGGATTGCCTGATCTTCAGATCGCGGTGCGACTTCATGCTGGACACGCCCTTGAGACTGGTAGCAACCATGTAAATAGCGATTGCCCATTTCTGATAACTCAAGGGACTAGCCTGCATGACCGTACCTTTGCGGACGCTGAAGTGATGCCGACAATCCTTGCAGCGATAGGGCATGGGCTTCTTGTTTTTGATCACAGAGTAGCGTTCTGAACCGCAATCGGTACACTGTGCCATCCGGTCCAGCGTTCCTGCTCAAACCACTTCTCTGCCGTGTCGTCACCCGAGAACTTCTTGCACAGGTCAATAAGACTTATGTCTTCCCTGTAAAACTTGCCCGGACCTTTACCTTTACTCATTTTACAACCCTCTTGCTAACTGCATTATGGATAGTTAAATGATATAAAATGCAGTTGAAATATCAAGACTTTTTGGCTAGTTTGCTAGATAATTCCCATAGAAAGCGAGCCCGGCAAAGGCAGCGTGTTCCATTGCGACTTTCCTGCGAACCCGTCGCCGTAGGAGTTTGTGCGGCTTCGCGGATTGGTGCCGGCGGGCGGGGGAGTTCGCGCGGCTTCGCAGGCTGATGTCAGCGCGCAAGAAGGGCGTGCAGTGCCTTGTCCAAAGTGGGATAACTGAATTCAAACCCCGCCTGCCGCAGCCGCTGGGGTATCACGTTCTGGCCTTTGAGCAGCAGGGTTTCGCCCATCTCGCCGAACAGCGACTTCACCGCAAGGCGCGGCATCGGTATCCACGTTGCCCGGTGCAGCGCGCGTCCGAGCGCTTCGGTCAGTTCTTCATTGGTGACGGGAGACGGCGCGGTCAGGTTGAACGCGCCGCTTAACCGGTCGTCGCGCAGCAGGAAGTCAAAGGCGGACACGACGTCGTCGATGTGGATCCACGAGAACATCTGCCGACCGTCGCCCAATCGACCGCCGAGATTGAGGCGGAACGCGGGCAGCATGCGCTTGAGCGCGCCGCCGTTGTTACCCAGCACGACGCCGAGGCGGGCGATGCAGGTGCGCACATTCTCGTTTTGCGCGCGTAAAGCCGCCGTTTCCCATCGGGCGCAGAGTGTGTGGGTGAATTCGGGATGAGGCTGTGCCGTTTCATCCAGCGGGGTGGCGTCGTGCACCCCGTAATAGCCGATCGCCGAGGCGCTGATCAGCACTGCCGGCTTGCGCCTCAGGCGCGCCATCAGCGTTATGATCTTTTCCGTCGTCCCGACGCGGCTGTCGATCAGTGTTCGCTTGTAGGCGTTCGTCCATCTTTTAACGATCGGAGCGCCCGCGAGATTGATCACGGCGTCGATCCTGTCGTTTTCGCCGATCTCCTCCGGGTTGCCCAGGGCGCGTATGTTCGGCTCGTTTATCTTGTCCGGCCTGCGCGTCAGGATGGTGACCCGGTGTCCTTTTCCCTGCAACCGCGGGATCAGCGCCCGGCCGATGAAACCGGTGCCGCCGGTGATCAGTATTTCCATCATCCGAACCGTCCGGTGATGTATTGCTCGGTCAGTTCGTGCCGGGGGTTGGTGAAAATGCTGCCGGTATTGCCGATCTCGACCAGGTCGCCGAGATGAAAATAGGCGGTGCGTTGCGAGACGCGCGCCGCCTGCTGCATCGAGTGCGTGACGATCACGATGGCATAGTTCTTGCTGAGCTCGCCGATCAGTTCCTCGATCTTTGCGGTGGCGATCGGGTCGAGCGCCGAACACGGCTCATCCATCAGGATGACTTCGGGGCCCACCGAGATGGCGCGGGCGATGCACAGCCTCTGCTGCTGTCCGCCCGAGAGGCTGGTGCCCGGGTGGTCGAGGCGGTCTTCGACCTCCTGCAGCAGCCCGGCCTTGTCAAGACTGTCGTGCACGACTTTGTCGAGCGCGTCGCGGTTTTCGGTCAGCCCATGGATGCGCGGCCCATAAGCGACGTTGTCGTAGATGGATTTCGGGAACGGGTTCGGTTTTTGGAAGACCATCCCGATTTTCGCGCGCAACTCGACCACGTCCACTTTTTTGTCGTAGATGTTCTGGCCGTCGAGAACCACCTGCCCCGTGACCTGGCAGTTCTCGACGGTGTCGTTCATTCGGTTCAGGCAACGCAGCAGGGTGGACTTGCCGCAGCCCGACGGTCCGATCATCGCGGTCACCTGATTGTTGCCGATGTCCATGCCGACGTTTTTGATCGCGTGCTTTTGATCGTAATGGACGTTGACGTCGTGGATGGATATGCGCGGATTTTCGATGCGGACGTCTCCGACCGTGGCGCCGCGGTCATCGTTTGTAGAGGTCTTGTTCATGTCTATCGGTCGCTTGTAGCCACTTTGTTCGGGTTACTGGTCATTTGTAGTCTCTTTGTTCAGGTTTACCGGCTGTTTGTAGAGGCTTTGTCCACATTCACCAGCGGCGCTCAAAGCGCTTGCGCAGGATTATAGCGGTGATGTTGATCGCGATCAGCAGAGTGAGCAGCACGATGATTGCAGCCGCCGTGCGTTCGACAAAAGCGCGTTCCGGGCTTTTCGCCCATTGATAGATCTGCACCGGCAACGCCGTCGAAGGGTCGGTGATTGTTGCCGGGATGTCCGCGATGAAGGCGACCATGCCAATCATCAGAAGCGGCGCGCTTTCGCCGAGCGCCTGCGCCATGCCGATGATCGAGCCGGTGAGTATACCGGGCATCGCCAGCGGCAGCACGTGATGCATCACCGTCTGCATGTGCGAAGCGCCGAGTCCCAGCGCCGCCTCGCGTATCGACGGTGGCACCGACTTGATCGAGGCGCGGCTGGCGATGATGATCGTCGGCAGCGTCATCAGCGAAAGGACGATGCCGCCGACCAGCGGGGTCGATCGCGGCAGGCCGAAGAAGTTGATGAACACGGCCAGTCCCAGCAGGCCGAAGATGATCGAAGGCACGGCGGCGAGGTTGTTGATGTTGATTTCGATCAGGTCGGTGAAGCGGTTGCTGGGCGCGAACTCCTCGAGGTAGATGGCGGCGGCGATGCCGATCGGGAACGACAGCAGGAAGGTGATCAGCAGGGCGCGCAGCGAGCCCGTGAGTGCGCCGAGAATGCCGGCCTGTTCGGGTTCGCGCGAGGCGCCGTGGGTGAACAGCGCGGTGTTGAATTGCTTCTCGAGGCGCTGTTCGGACAGCAGCCGGTCGATGCGCGCGATCGTGCGGTCGTTCAGGCGCCGTTCCGATTCCGCCAGCGTGCGGTCTATCTTGCCTTTGACGAACTGATCGACTTCGTCGTCGGCGCTCAGCCATACCGACACCGTGCGGCCCACGAGATCCGGTTGCGCGGCGACCATGTTCTGCAATTCAAAGGGCGCGGCGATGCTGATGAGTCGCATCACCGCTTTCCTGTCGGCGCGGGAGGTCGCGTCCGGGAACATCGTCAGCAGCGAGCGCCTGATCGCCGGGTGAAAGTCGGCCCCGGTGAAATCCGCGGCGGCGGCTTGCGTGAACTCCGGCCCCGACAGGTCAACGTCGAGGCGCATCCTGGTCTGCTCGAAGGCGCTGTATCCGTTGCCGAGGATGGTGATGAACAGCAGCGCCAGAAAAGTCAGTGCCAGCGCGATCGATATGACGCCGTAAAGCTTGAACCGCCTTTCGGCGGCGTAGCGGCGCGCAAGCTTCTTCCTGAAGAGTTTTAACTGTTGCTCATTCATATTTTTCCCGGTATTTCCTGACGGTTCTCAGCGCGATCATGTTCAGCGTCAGGGTGGCGAAGAACAAAGTGAGCCCGAGCGCGAACGCCGCGAGCGTTTTCGGGCTGTCGAATTCCTGGTCGCCGACCAGCAGGGTGACGATCTGCACGGTGACCGTCGTCACCGCTTCAAACGGGTTGGCCGTCAGTTTGGCCGCAAAGCCGGCGGCCATCACCACGATCATGGTTTCGCCGATCGCGCGCGAGACTGCCAGCAACACGCTGCCGACAATGCCCGGCAGCGCGGCCGGCACGATCACCTTGATCACGGTCTCCACGCGCGTCGCGCCCAGCGCGTAGGAACCTTCGCGCAACGATTGCGGCACCGCGTTGATCACGTCGTCCGACAGCGACGAGATGAACGGGATGATCATAATCCCCATCGTCAGCCCCGCGGCGAGTGCGCTCTCGGATGACACGCTCAGGCCGAACGCCTCCCCGGCCTCGCGTAGTGCCGGCGCGACGGTCAGCGCCGCGAAGAAGCCATAGACGACGGTCGGGACGCCCGCGAGCACTTCCAGCATCGGTTTCACCGTCGCGCGGGTCGTCGCCCCGGCGTATTCCGACAGATACAGCGCCGACATCAGCCCGATCGGCACCGCCACCAGCATCGCGATCAGCGAGATCAGTATGGTCCCGGCAAACAGCGGCACCGAGCCGAATGATCCCGGCGTCGCCTGCGGCGCCCAAGTGGTGCCGAACAGGAACTCAAACACCGACACCGAACCGAAAAAGCGCAGGCTCTCAAACAGCACCGACATGATGATGCCGATCGTGGTCAGGACCGCGATGGTCGAGCACAGCAGCAATATGAATTTCACGAAGGCCTCGACCCGTCGGCGCGCGTTGAAGTGCGGATGTAATCGCCGCAACGCCCGCACTGCGCCGATGGCGAGCAGCGAAGCGAGGATAATCGCGAGCGCGGTGCGGCTGGTTTGCTTGAGATGGCGGTAAGCTGCGACGGCCGCGGCAATGCGGGGTTCGCTGTCCTGCATCCCGACCGGCCGGGTCCCGGTAATCTGCGCTTCGGCGAAGGCGGGCACTCTTGCGAGCAGTATCTCCCGCTCGACCGCGTCGGCGTGTATGTGCGGTTCGACCAGATGGCGCAGCACGCCCGGTTCCCCCAGACTCCACAACGCCAGTATCAGCAGGGCGGGGACGCCGCATGACAAGGCGGCATACCATTTGTAATAGGCTGCGTTTCCGCGCGTGCGCGTCGTGCCGGTATGCGACAGGCGCCTCCCGGCGAGGAGATAGGCGCCGGTGGCAAATGCCAGCAATACAACAGTGAGTGAAGGCAACGTCATGATCATTTCCAACGGGCGGGTATCCGCCGATGTGTCTTTTATATGTAAAAAACATTACAAAGTGATGACTGAATCGTGACAGCCTTTGCCGTTGCTTATTCAATGCTTTACAATCACCGCCCATGAGTTCCACTGACATCAGCGATCACACTTCGGCACAGTTCGCCTTTGCGCTCGACCGGCTGCGCAACATGGCGCTGAAGATGGGGGGGCTGGCCGAAGAGCGTGTGGCGACGGTGGTCAAGGCGCTCGAGACCCGCGACGTCGAGGCCGTGAAAATGGTGGTCGAGTCGGATTACCAGATCAACGCGCTGGAGATCACCATCGACGGGCAGTGCGCGAATATTCTGGCGCTGCGCCAGCCGGTCGCCCGCGACCTCAGGATGGTGCTTACGGTGCTGAAAGTGATCATTGACCTCGAGCGCGTCGGCGACGAGGCGCAAAAAATCGCAAAGCAGGTCGTCGAGATGGGACAGGCGCAGATCCCGCTGAGTGTTCAGCAGGAATTGAACAAACTCGGCCGCCACGTCAGCAATATGCTGCGTAAAGCGCTCGACGGATTCGCGCGCACCCAAACCGGCGTTCTCGATGAACTCAAAGTTCAGGACCGGAAGGTTGACAGAGAATGCAGCGCGGTGGTCAAGGCCTTCACCATTGCGGTAGTCGAGCGCCCCGCCGACATCGGGGTGCTGCTCAACGCCCTGTGGTGTGCCCGTTCGCTCGAGCGCATCGGCGACCACGCCAAGAATATCGGCGAATACGTGGTGTACCTGGTGGGGGGAAAGGATATTCGGCATCCCACCGGGGGCGAGGATGAGGCTGAACGCAAGCCGCAGCCGGCGGTGGAGGGAAAGGATATCCGGCGTCCCGCCGGGTGAGGCCGTCGGCCAGCGTTGCCCCGGATTCGGGCGGCGCTGTTGGAGCTTCTGAATTCAATCCCACCGGGTGAGGCCGTCGGCCGGCGTTTCACGGGGGTCTTCGCCGCCGGGCTTTTGCGCGCCGCGCCGCCGACGTCGCCGTCTCCGGGTGTCTTTGCCGTTTACCCCGCGAGCAGGAATTCGAGCAGCGCCTTTTGCGCGTGCAGCCGGTTTTCGGCTTCCTCCCAGACGGCGCTTTGCGGGCCTTCGAGCACGTCGCAGGTGACCTCCTCGTCGCGGTGCGCCGGCAGGCAATGCATGAACAAGGCGTCCGGGTGCGCGAGTTGCATGAGTTTCGTGTCCACCTGGTAGCCCCTGAACTTGTCGAGCCGTTCGGCGCGTTCCCGCTCCTGCCCGCCGGGCGTCTCCGTCTCCGGGTGTCTTTGCCGTTTACCCCGCGAGCAGGAATTCGAGCAGCGCCTTTTGCGCGTGCAGCCGGTTTTCGGCTTCCTCCCAGACGGCGCTTTGCGGGCCTTCGAGCACGTCGCGGGTGACCTCCTCGTCGCGGTGCGCCGGCAGGCAATGCATGAACAAGGCGTCCGGGTGCGCGAGTTGCATGAGTTTCGTGTCCACCTGGTAGCCCCTGAACTTGTCGAGCCGTTCGGCGCGTTCCCGCTCCTGCCCCATACTCGCCCAGACGTCGGTCACGACAAGATCGGCGCCGGTCACTGCCGCTTGCGGATTGTCCGTCAGCGCGACGTGCCCGCCGCCGTCGGCGATGATCTCAGGCTTCGGGTGAAACCCCTGCGGGCACGCGATACGCAGATTGAAGTCGAGTTGTGCCGCCGCGTTGATGTACGAGTGGCACATGTTATTGCCGTCGCCGACCCATGCGACCTGGCGGCCGCGGATGTCGCCGCGCTTTTCGAGATAGGTCAGCATATCGGCCAGCAACTGGCATGGGTGGAACCGGTCGGTCAGGCCGTTGATGACCGGCACCCGCGAATGCTCGGCGAATTCGAGCAGACGCTCGTGCTCGAAAGTGCGCACCATCACCGCGTCGGCCATGCGTGTCAGCACGCGCGCGCTGTCGCTGATCGTCTCGTCGCGCCCGAGTTGGGTGTCGCGCGCCGACAGGAACAGCGCATAGCCCCCGAGTTGATGCATCGCCACCTCGAAGGACACGCGGGTCCTGGTGGAAGACTTTTCGAAAATCATGATCAGCACCTTGCTCGACAGCGGCGTGTGCGCGACGCCCCCGCGTTGCCGCCGTTTCAGTTCCAGCGCCCGCGCGAGCAGCGTTTTCAACTCGCCCGGCGCCAGATCCAACAGGCTCAGAAAATGCCGTTGTGCAGGTGGGTTCATCGCCGTGTTCCCCGGTGCCTTATGAGGCGGCAACGAATGAGGGGATCAATGCCGCCAGCGTCGCGACGATTATATCGGCGTGCTCGCGTTCGAGGATCAGCGGCGGCAGCAACCTCACCACCCGCTCGGCGGTGACATTGATCAGCAGCCTCCGCGCGAGCGCCTGTTGCACCAGCGGTCTGCATGGCCGGTCGAGTTCAATGCCGAGCATCAGGCCGCGGCCGCGGACGGACACCACGCCCGCGACGCCGCCGAGTCCCGCCTGAAGTTGCGCCAGCAGGTAGTCGCCCGTCGCCGCGGCTTGCGCGCACAAGTCCTGCGCTTCCATCGTTTCCAGCACTGCGAGCGCCGCGGCGCAGGCCGGTGGGTTGCCGCCGAACGTCGAGCCGTGCAGCCCGGGTCCGAGATCTTCGGCGACGTGTGCGTCGGCGAGGCACGCGCCGATCGGCACGCCATTTCCGAGTGCCTTGGCCGTTGTCAGAATGTCGGGGCGCATGTTTTCGTGTTGGCAGCAGTACCATGCGCCGGTCCTGCCGACGCCGCTTTGGATCTCGTCCATGATCAGCAGCGCCTGATGGCGGTCGCACAGTTCGCGCAGCGCGGCGAGGTAACCGTCGGCGGCGATGCGGATGCCGCCTTCGCCCTGGATCGGTTCAACCATGACCGCGCAGGTCTGCGGATGCCCGGCGAGCGCGTGTTCGACCGCGGCGACGTCGCCGAACGGTATTTGCACAAAGCCTGCGGGCAGCGGGCCGAACAGGTCTTCGGCCTGCGGGTCGGTGGCCGCGAGCGATCCGAGCGTGCGCCCGTGGAAAGCGCCTTCCATGGTGACGATTACCGGCGCGGCGTTGTTGCGTCGGTGCGCCCGCAGGCGCGCGAGCTTGATCGCCGCCTCGTTGGCTTCGGTGCCGGAATTGCAGAAAAAAGCCCGGTCGAGACCGCTGATGGCGCAGAGTTTGTCCGCGAGCCTTTCCTGTATGCCGATGCCGTAGAGGTTGGACGTGTGCGTCAGCCGGGCGGCCTGTCCGGCGACGGCGTCGCTGACCGCCGGATGCGCGTGGCCGAGTCCGCACACGGCGATGCCGGCGAGTGCGTCGAGGTAGCGTTTTCCGTCGGTATCCCACAGCCACACGCCGTCGCCGCGGTCGAACTCGACCGCCAGCCGCGCGTAGTTTTGCATCAGGTGTCCGCTCATTGTGTTTTTATCGTTTCCGGCGTGCCGTTGTATGGCATGAAAGCTGACGGCGCACGGTTGCTGTGCGCCGCCGGGATTGTTTCCGGGATTGCCCTGCCGCCGCGTGTCGGAACCGGCCGCGGTGTCGCTGGAGATGCGCTAGAACGGCAGGCCGAGACCGTGTACGCCGCCGCCCACCATGCACATCAGCATCGGGATCGACAGCAGGGTATTTGTTCGGGACGCCATCAGGGCGACTTTTTTGGATTTTGCTTTTTCCTCGTCGCTTGCGCTGACGCCGCCAAGACCGAGGATCTTTTTCTGGTTCGGCCAGATCAGCACCCACACGTTGAACAGCATGATCGTGCCGAGCCACGCGCCGACGCCGATGACCTGCATGTTGGGTTGTGACGGATCGAGCAGGAATGCGTCGGTCAGTCCGCCGCCGCCGGTCAACATTTCGAGCGCGGCCGCGCCGGTCAGCCAGGTCAGCAGCGCGCTGTAGCGAAACCACGCGAGCGCTTTCGGCGCGACGTATTTATTGATCGCGGCGGGTCCCGGGCCGTCCGTATCCGCCGCGGCTTCGCCGACCGCGGGTACCTGGACAAAGTTGAAATAGTAGAGCAGGCCGATCCAGACGATGCCGACCACTACGTGCAGCCACACGATGACCGACGTCATGGCGTTTTCATACGAGCCGGTCGAGGTCAATATCAGGCTGACGATGATTGCCAGAATAAAGCCGGAAATGATGGTTCCGGGGACCGAATTGAGTGGGTTCATCTGAGCATCCTCCGGTTCATGGATTGGTTCTTGTTATTATAGCGCGTTTTCCGGTTGAGCCCGGTGTACGCTCATGGACGCGGTCGAGTTAAGTCTTTTCAATCAGGCTTCAGCTCCCATGATCGCCCCCCATTCAGCAGATAAAGAGGCGATTTTATAGAAACCTCTGATGCAGAAGACGATGTGTTGAACCAGCATGTCGGTTTCCTTTTTAATCAGGCCGTGAGTCCCATTATGTTTCCAGCCTCATGCAGCGGTGAGCATCGTGTGGGTGACGCGCGACGTGCTACCATCAGCCGTTAACCTTGCCGTGATGACCGTACCGGGTAACCACATGAAATCACCACTGAGCATTGAGGCTCTTCAAACGGAAGCGGCTGTTTTTTCTAATCTGGAATCCGACCATGACGAGCCCAGTCTGTATGGTGTTACCGATGGCAAAGCGGTAGGCACTTACTTGGAGCACAAATTCCAAAACCTACTTAGCTCAAAGTACACTTATGACCAAGGAAGCTCAGCGAAAGGAATCGATTTTCCCCATCTCAATGTGGATATGAAGGTTACCAGTATCAAGCAACCACAATCGTCGTCTCCGTTCAAATCTGCTCGGCAAAAGGTGCTCGGACTTGGATATTCACTGCTCGTCTTTGTTTATCAGAAAACAGACGACGATGTGGAGCGAACTGCAAATCTCGACATTCTCCACACCATCTTTGTTGACGAATTCCGCACTGCTGATTATCAAACCACGCGTGGCATTCGGGAAATAATTGAGCGTGAAGGTAACGCAGATGATCTGATCGCGTTCATGAGCGACCGGAACCTACTCATCGACGATGTTGAAGCCATTCAACTCGCGGAAGAGCTGCTGAATGAACCTCCACAGTTGGGATATCTGACAATTTCAAACGCTCTTCAATGGCGACTCCAATATAAGCGTATCATTGAAAAGGCAGGCACAGTCCATGGCATCTTGCGAGTAAGTTGAATATGTCTGTAAAGACAGAACAAAAGGTGGAGTTTGGAGATTTTCAGACTCCAGACGTGCTCTGTCGCAGAGTATGTGAACTGCTCTGTTGCCTAGGGGTTTCGCCAAAATCTATCGTTGAACCCACTTGTGGGAAAGGTTCGTTTCTTCGAGCATCCGTGGATGCCTTTCCTGAGTGTGAACTGTCTCTCGGATTCGAGATCAACCCGGATTACGCGCAGACGGCCGGGACCGTCGAGAGAGCAATGGTCCATTGTGAGGATTTCTTTAAAAAAGACTGGCCTGAGACACTAGGTGGCTTGCCAGAGCCGATCCTCGTCATCGGCAACCCACCTTGGGTGACTAACTCTGCTGTGGGCGCGTTGAGTGGCACGAATCTGCCTACTAAGTCCAACTTCCAACGCCTTAATGGTTTCGATGCAATCACAGGCAAGAGCAACTTTGACATCTCGGAGTGGATGCTGCTACACCTATTGGAATGGCTTTCAGGACGATCAGCCGTACTTGCGATGCTTTGCAAGACTGTGGTGGCTCGGAAAGTGCTTCAACATGCGTGGAGCAAACGCTTGTACGTCAAAGAGTCGGCTATCTATTCGATTGATGCGGCTGAACACTTCGGCGCGTCAGTCGATGCGTGCCTACTGGTTTGTATTCTTGAGCCGGGAGCAACGTCTGAAGAATGTGCTGTCCATCCCAACTTGGACGCGCTCAAGCCTGACTCCGTGTTCGCTCTTCGCAATGAACGATTGGTTGCAGACTTGAGGGCCGTTGGTACGTATGGCCACCTGTACGGCAGGTTTCCTCTCAAATGGCGATCAGGCATTAAGCACGACTGTTCGCGAGTGATGGAGTTGCGTCCCAGGGGAAGCGACACTTTCAAGAACGGATTTGGCGAAATCGTGAGTCTCGAATCCACCTTTCTGCATCCGATGCTCAAGAGTTCCGAGTTGATGAAGCCGCACCCGGCTCCATCGCGGTATATGCTTGTTACCCAGCGGTCTGTGGGAGAGGACACTTCACGGATAGGACGAGAGGCTCCCCGGACTTGGAGTTACCTTGAAGCGCACGCAAGCCATCTCGACAAGCGATCAAGTTCAATCTACCGGAACCGTCCGCGATTTTCGGTCTTTGGGGTGGGACCGTACAGCTTTTCGCCTTGGAAGGTCGCGATTTCAGGTTTCTACAAACGCCTTCATTTCCGTTGCATTGGACCTATCGATACTAAACCGGTTGTACTTGATGACACCTGCTATTTCTTGCCGTGCCAAACCGAGGGCGATGCCCGCGTCCTCACAGATCTACTTAACTCCAGGTCAGCCAAAGGCTTTTTTAACTCTTTTATTTTCTGGGATGCAAAGCGACCGATAACGGCTCAACTTCTCGCGAGTCTGGACCTTGGGGCGCTAGCCGGGGAATTGAGGGTGTCGTTACCCTCCTGCGCGGGAAACCAGCGTGATCTACTACGCGCCCGGTCAAGATAATGGCTTGCAAGACGATTTGAACAGCTTGGTTGCAAGAAGAACCATCGGAAGTTACATGCACGGGTGGCAGAGGTATGACTCTCTATTATAGCGCGTTTTCCGGTTGAGCCCGGTGTACGCTCATGGACGCGGTCGAGTTAAGTCTTTTCAATCAGCGGGTCACCGCGGTGTGTGACGAGATGGGCACACGCCTGCGCCAGGCCGCTTTTTCACCCAACATACGCGACCGCCTGGACTACTCGTGTGCGGTGTTCGACGCCGCAGGACGCCTGGTCGCGCAGGCGGCGCACATCCCGGTGCACCTCGGCAGCATGGCGTATGCACTGGAGCGCGTCGTCGGCGAGTTCGCGTGGCGTCGCGGCGACATGCTGGTGTTCAATGATCCGTTTCTCGGCGGCACGCACTTGCCCGACGTCACCGTGGTTGCGCCGGTGTTCGTGCGCGACGGTCTCGCCGGTTTCGTCGCCAACCGCGCACATCACGCCGACATCGGGTCGAGTACGCCCGGCAGTATGCCGGTGTCTTCGACGCTCGAGGAGGAAGGCGTCGTGATCTCTCCGCAGTACCTGGTCAGGGACGGGCGCATTGATCGGGCAAAGCTCGAGCAGTTTGTCGCGGCTTCGTGCAATCCGCGCGACGAAACCGGCGACTACGCCGCGCAGATCGCCGCCAATCGGTTCGGCGTCGAGCGGTTGTCGGCGCTGGCGTCGGATCTGGGCGTCGCCGCTTATGCCGCCGCCCTCGACGAGATCAACCGCTACGGCGAAAGTCTGGGGCGCAAGGGGCTCGAGGTGATCCCGCGCGGCGTGTGGTCGTTCACCGACTATATGGACGACGACGGTTTCGGTGCGACCGACGTTCCGATCCGCGTGACGCTCGACGTCGGCGACGCCGGCATCGGCGCCGATTTCACCGGCACGGCGGCGCAGGTCAAGGGCAACATCAACTGCCCGATCGCGGTCACGGTCGCCGCCGTGCAGTATGTTTTCCGCTGCTTCCTTCCGGTGTATGCGCCGACTTGCCACGGTGTGTTTTCAATGATCAGGATCACCGCGCCCTCAGGCTCGCTGGTGAATGCACAGCCGCCGGCCGCGGTCACCGGCGGCAACGTCGAGACCAGCTCGCGCATCGTCGATTGCGTGATCGGCGCGCTGGGTCAGGCGTTGCCCGAGACGATGCCCGCGGCGAGCCAGGGCACGATGAACAATCTGGCGATGGGGTGGGACGCGGCGGAAGGCGACCCGGAACACGGCCCGGCCTGGGCGTACTACGAGACGATCGGCGGCGGCGGCGGCGCCGGTGCGAACGGGGCGGGGCGTTCCGCGGTGCAGTCGCACATGACCAACACGCTGAACACGCCAGTCGAGTTGCTTGAGACGAAATACCCGCTGAGGATCGTGCGCTATGCGGTGCGCCGCGCCAGCGGCGGGCGGGGACGGTTTTGCGGTGGCGACGGGATCGTGCGCGAGTACGAGTTTTTGCAGCCCATCGTCTTCACCATCTTGAGTGAGCGCCGCCGGCGTCGTCCGTGGGGGGTTGCGGGCGGTGACGACGGCGCGTCCGGTGAGAATTTGTTGAACGGCAACCCGTTGCCCGCGAAAGCGATGGCGCGGGTCAAACCCGGCGACCGTTTGACGATCAAGACGCCGGGCGGCGGCGGCTTTTACCCGGCAGTGTGAAAAACACGGTCCGGGGTTACGGTGGGCGGCGCGGCGCGACTTCCTGCCGTATCACGGTTATAATCGCGCGAACGGAGGTCAACGATGGACATTATTGACAGAATCAGGGAGCAGGTCGAAAGCAACGCCGTGCTTATTTATATGAAGGGGACGCCGCAGATGCCGCAGTGCGGTTTCTCGAGCCGCGTTTCCACGGCGTTGCAGCAGTGCGGCAGGGAATTCGCGTACGTGAACATTCTGGCGGACCCCGAGGTGCACCGCAACCTGCCGCGGTTCTCCAACTGGCCAACTTTTCCGCAGGTTTTCATCAAGGGCAAACTTGTCGGCGGTTGCGACATCGTGATGGAGCTGTTCGAAAACGGCGAACTCAGGAAGATGGTGGAAGAGGCCACGGCCGATTCCGGCTGATCGTGTTCCGGCGCCGCCCCGGATTTCACGGTCAGGAACTTTCGGTGTAAACGGAAATGTTGATTGACAAAATTCCCGCCGGCGACAATATGCCCGAGGTGCTGAATGCGATTATCGAAATTTCCGCGCATTCCGATCCGGTCAAGTACGAAATAGAAAAAGACAGCGGCGCGGTATTCGTCGATCGCTTTATCAACGTGCCGATGTACTATCCGTGCAACTACGGCTTCATTCCGGAAACCCTGTCGGAGGACGGCGACCCGCTTGACGTTCTGGTGGTCACCCCGGTGTCGGTGCTGACCGGCTCGGTGGTGCCGTGTCGCCCGATCGACGCCCTCGAGATGTCCGACGAGGCGGGGCGCGACCTCAAACTGATGGCGGTGCCGGCGCCCGGCATGAACGGCGGTTATGACGACGCGCAGTCGGCCGCCGACCTGCCCGCCGACCTGCTCGATCAGATCGTTCATTTCTTTGAAAACTACAAGGCGCTCGAGCCCGATAAATGGGTCAAGGTCGAGGATTGGATTGGCGCGGAAGCGGCGCGGCGCGAGATCATCGAGAGCATTGCACGCTATCAGGAATAATCCAGTTGCGGCGCCGGGATTACAACAGGATCTTTTTGAGGCGGGTATGGGTTGCGGCCGTCGCCATCGTGATGATGAGCACCGCGCTGATGTTCAACCTGGTGATCCTGCAGATCGAGAGGCAGGGGTATTACAGCACGCTCGCCGACAGCAACCGCCTGCGCTTTGCCGCAATTCCCCCGTCCAGAGGCGTCCTGTATGAACGCAACGGCGCGCCGCTGGCCGCCAACCGCACGCTGTACCGGCTTGAGTTGACGCCCTCGCTGGTCGGGGACGTCGATCAAGCGCTTATACGGTTGCAGGACATTGTCGCGCTCAGCCCGCGCGATCTCGGCCGGTTCAGGCAGACCGTCGCAAAGCAATCGCCTTTCCACAGCGCGGTGCTGAAGGCGCGTTTGACGGAAAAGGAGATTGCGCGGTTTGCGGTTGAGCGTTACCGCTTTGACGGCGTCGAGATTGTCGGGGAACTCGGGCGCCACTATCCTTACCGCGAGGTTTTTGCCCACGCCGTCGGCTATATCGGGTTGCTCGATCAGGAAGATATCTCTTCAGTGGATCAGCGTGATTATCGCGGGACGAGTTACATCGGCAAGGTCGGGCTGGAGAAGAGATACGAGGAACTACTCCACGGCAAGCCGGGCGTGCACACGGTTGAAGTCAACGCCCGGGGGCGCATCATCAGGAAGATCGGCAAGCGCAGCCCGCGGGCGGGCAGGGACCTTCTTCTGACCCTCGACCTCGATCTGCAACTCGCCGCGCACGAGGCGCTCGGTGATTACGAGGGGGCGGTGGTGGTGATGGATCCGAACAATGGCGACATTCTGGTGCTCGCGAGTAAACCCGCCTTTGATCCGGATCAGTTCCTGCATGGCTTCAGCGCCGACGCCTACAGGGAGTTGGTTTCCTCACCGCGGCGTCATTTTTTCAACCGCGCGGTGTCGGGGCAGTACCCGCCGGGTTCGACGATCAAGCCGATCGTCGCGCTCGCCGGCCTGAGTCACAGTGTCACCTCGCCCGACTACTATCTGTTTGCCGGCCCGCATTTTTCGGTGCCGGGCAACACCCGGCGCTTTCACGACTGGAAGCCGACGGGGCACGGCTGGGTGAGTTTGCGCGAAGCCGTCGCGCAGTCGTGCGACGTTTATTTTTATGATCTCGCCTATCGCATTGGCATAGACAGGCTGCACCATGCGTTCGTCTCATTCGGTCTGGGCAGCGTTGCAGGTCTCGACATCACCGGCGAGGCGGGCGGGCTCGTGCCCTCGCGCGAGTGGAAGCGCGGGCGGTTTCAGCAGCCGTGGTTTCCCGAGGAGACGGTGGTGGTCGGTATCGGGCAGGGATATCTGTTGGCGACACCGTTGCAGCTCGCCGCCGTCGCCGCGACAATCGCCAACCGTGGCACTCAGGTGAAGCCGCGTCTGGTGCGTGCGGTCAGGGCCTCCGGGGAGAAAGGCTGGGAGGCGCGTCGGCCGGTGGTTACAGGCGCCGTCGAGTTCGCCCCCGATCATTGGGAGTTGATAATCAACGGCATGGTGGATGTGATGCATCGGCCGAACGGCACCGCCTATCGCGTCGGTGCGGACGCGCACTACACGATAGCCGGAAAGACCGGCACCGCCCAGACCTACAGCATCAGCGAGGAAGAGCGCGCGCGAGGCGTTGAAGTGACGAATAAGTCCCTGATGGATCATGCGTTGTTCATCGCTTTTGCTCCGGTGGACAATCCGGCGGTCGCGATCGCGGTCGTGGTCGAGCACGTGGGCGGCGGCGCCAGGTATGCCGCGCCGGTTGCCCGGCGGGTGCTCGACACGTATTTTCAGCCGCCGACAGCCGCCTCCAACGCGCACACCGGCGCTTCCGGCTGAGGGAGAGGCGCTTGCAAAGCAGCGTGTTCGCCATCGGCGCCAGATCGTTTTTGCGCCGGCTGTTTGAACTCGATTATGTGCTGCTCACGGCGTTGATGGCGCTTGCCGTGCTGAGCGGCGTGACGCTTTACAGCGCCGCAGGTCAGGACGTTGACGTTATTATCCGCCAGACGGCCAGGTTCGGAGTGGGTTTTGCGTTGCTTTTCATGCTGGCGCAGGTGCCGGTTGCCGCTTACCGCAAGTGGAGCGTGTGGCTGTATCTGCTGGGTTTGTTGCTGGTGCTGCTGGTGCTGCTGGTCGGCGACATCAGCAAGGGCGCCCAGCGCTGGCTGGATCTGTGGGCGATCAAGTTTCAGCCGTCGGAGTTGCTCAAGCTCGGCCTGCCGATGATGTTGTGCTGGCTGTTTGCTTCGGACAGCCGTATCCCGCGGGGGTGGAGATTCGTGCTGGCGCTGGCATTGCTGGCGGCGCCGGTGGCGGTCGTCGCGTTACAGCCGGACCTGGGTACCGCCATTCTGATCGCGATGTCGGGGCTGTTTGTTATTTTTCTCGCGGGGGTCCGCTGGTGGTGGATCAGTCTCAGCGCCGTCGCCGCGCTCCTGCTGACGCCCGTCGTATGGTATTCGCTGCTCGACTATCAGAAGCAGCGGGTGATTGCTTTTCTCAATCCGGAAAGCGACCCGCTGGGAGCGGGCTATCACATTATTCAGTCGAAGATCGCGATCGGCTCCGGCAGTATCTGGGGCAAGGGCTGGTTGCAGGGCTCGCAGTCGCAACTCGATTTCATTCCGGAAAGAGCGACCGATTTTATTTTTGCGGTATTTTCCGAGGAGTTCGGGTTTGTCGGCATCTGCCTTTTAATATCGCTGTATCTGTTGATCGTGTTCCGGGGGTTTATGATCTCTCTGCAGGCCGCGGACGAATTCGGCAGGTTGTTCGCGGGCAGTTTCATGCTGTCTTTCTTTCTGTACTTCTTCGTCAATATCAGCATGGTCAGCGGTTTGCTGCCGGTTGTCGGCGTTCCGTTGCCGTTGGTCAGTTACGGCGGCACTTCGGTCGTGACCTTGCTCGCTTCATTCGGTATCCTGATGGCCATCGAGAGATATCGCCCGATGATGAGGAGCAACCGTTGAAACAGTTCTGGCCCCGGTTTTTGCCGTGCGCGATTGCTTTTTGCGGCGCGACGGGCGCGTTCGCCGCGGATTACAGCGTTCGCCCGGAAGTGCGCGCCTACATTGACACGCTGGTTGCGGCGCATAACTTTGAGCGGAAGTATCTGAACCGCCTGTTCAGCAACGTCGAGCAGCAGACAGCCGCACTCAGGGCGATGGACAGGCAGGCCGAGGCGAAGCCGTGGTACGAATACAGAAAGCTCTTCATCAACGGCAGGCGCATCGACAAGGGGATTGATTTCTGGAAGGAGCACGCGGGGCTGCTCGCCCGCATCGAGAGGGAATACCTTGTTCCGGCGCCCGTGGTGCTCGCGATCGCCGGCATCGAGACCTACTACGGCGACAATCTGGGGCGTTTTCCGGTGTTCGACGCGCTGGTGACCCTCGGTTTTGATTATCCCCGCCGCGCCGCATTCTTCCGCGACGAGCTGACCCAGATGCTGTTGCTCGGGCGCGAGGAGGGTCTTGACCATCGCAAATTGAGGGGCTCCTTCTCGGGGGCGGTCGGGTTCAGCCAGTTCATGCCGAGCAGTTACCGTTATTACGCCGTTGACTTTGACGGCAACGGCAGGCGCGATTTATGGCGCACGGCCGACGCTCTCGCGAGCATCGCCAATTATCTCGCGCGTCACGGCTGGAAGCGCGACGGCGCGATGGCGAGCAGAGTCCGTCTCAAGGGGGACATGGGCCGGCTGCCGCTCAACAAGGATATCAAGCCGTGGCTGTCGCAGGCGGATACGGGCAATTACGGGATCAGCGGCATCGACGGCCTCGCCGACGGCGAGCCGCTGTTCTCGATTTTTGCATTTGAGTTGAAAGACGGCGACTATGAGCACTGGGCGACTTATCACAATTTCTACGTGATCAGCCGCTACAATCACAGTCGGCGTTACGCGATGGCCGTTTATCAGCTGAGTGAGATCCTGAGACAGCGTTATACCGAGGACATCGATGATGGATGAGCGCGCGGCGGCGACCGTGATGCCGGTCGGGGGGGTGTTGGCGCTGACGCTGGCCGTCTCCGGTTGCGCCGGTGTGTCCCAGATGTCGGAAACGCGCGTCGACAGGTACGACGTGGCGTATCAGGAGCAGCCCGGCGATTGCCGCGGCGCCCCCCCTTCCTATACGGTCATGGGCCGCAGTTACTGGGTTGAAAACATGCCCGTCGGCCATTCGGAGACGGGCACGGCCTCGTGGTACGGCAGAAAGTTCCACGGCAGAAAGACCGCCAGCGGCGAGATTTTCGACATGTATCAGATGAGCGCGGCGCACAAAACTCTGCCCATGTTTTCGGTGGTCAAGGTAATCAACCTCGAGAACGGAAGAGAGGTGGTCGTCAGGATCAACGATCGGGGGCCGTTTGTCGGCGAACGTTTGATAGACTTGTCGTATCAGGCCGCGAGGAAACTCGGCATGTTGAGCGCCGGGGTCGTGCCGGTACAGGTTGTCGTGGCTGAAGTGCCGCCCGACAATGAGTTGCACGTCGCGCTTTCGGACTTGTCCGGGATTAACTGAAGGTGGTGTTTTACGTGACCCGCTTGTGGCGCGTCGCGTTAAAAGCGGCGCTGGTTACGGCGTTCTCTGCATCCGTATCCTGCGGCTTCGCCGCGCGGATGGTGGTGCCCGGCCCCCCGAGCATCGCCGCCGGGAGTTATATCCTGATGGATTTTCACAGCGGCGTTGTCATTGCCGAGAAAAAAGCCGACGAGGCCGCCGATCCTGCGAGTATCACCAAATTGATGACCGCCTACTTGGTGTACGAGGCGCTGGCCGAGGGCACGATCAGGATTGACGACCAGGTTGAAGTCAGCGAACATGCGTGGAAGACTGGGGGATCGCGCATGTTCATCGACGTCGGTTCGCAGGTGAGTGTCAAAGACCTGCTGATCGGCATAGTCGTTCAGTCGGGCAACGACGCAAGCGTTGCCCTCGCCGAGCACGTCGCCGGTTCCGAGTCGGCGTTTGTGGACATGATGAATGAAAAAGCCGTCGCGCTAGGCATGACCGGTTCCCGCTTTGTAAATTCGACCGGCCTGCCCGACCCGGAGCATTACATGACGGCGCGCGACATTGCGACGCTGTCGCGTATACTGATACGCGATTTCCCCGGCCATTACGCGATGTATTCGGTCAAGGAGTTCACTTACAACAACATCAGTCAGCGCAACCGCAACCGCCTGCTGTGGAGGGACCCGAGCGTGGACGGCCTGAAGACGGGTTACACCGAGGCCGCCGGTTATTGCCTCGCGGCCTCGGCGATGCACAACGGTATGCGCCTCGTTTCGGTGATACTCAGAAGCGACAGCGGAAAGCGGCGTTCGACGCAGACCGCGCAGTTGCTCGATTACGGATTCAGGTTTTTCAAGACCCACCGGCTTTATCAGGCGATGCAGCCGATGCTCGAAGTGCGGGTCTGGGGAGGCGAACTCGGGCAGTTGCAGCTTGGAGTGCCTGAGGATTTTTATGTCACCGTTCCGAGGGGGGCGCAGAAGAAGATCGAGATTGAAAGCCACGTGGTGGAGGAAATCAACGCGCCCGTTTCCCGGATGCAGTCGCTCGGCATGGTCAAAGTCAGTTTCGAGGATTGGTTCAGCCGGGAAACGGCGCTGGTCGCACTGACGGACGTTCCGCGGGGCGACATCCTGACGCGTATGGTTGACGGGTTTCTTAAGTTGTTTTGAGCCCCGCCGCCGCACCCGCTTATCTCAACGGCGCATTCACGACGGCCGGGGAGTGCCGTGTCAGCGCCTTGGACCGCGGGTTCCTGTTCGGCGACGGTGTCTATGAGGTGATACCGGTTTACGCCGGGAAGATGTTCGAGTGGCCGGCTCACTTTGAGCGGCTCGAATGGAGTCTGCGGGAGGCCGACATCGCGTCGCCGCATACTTCGAGCGAATGGGAGGTGATTCTCAACGCCTTGATTGAACGCGCTGCCGATGCTGATTCGTCGCTCTACCTGCAAGTCACCCGCGGTGTCGCGCCGCGCGAACACTGCCTCGGGACGCCGGTCGCGCCGACGGTGTTTGTGATGGCGATGCCGGCACCGCCGGCGCACCCCGGGGAAGGCGTCAGCGTCGTGACCGCCGAGGACATTCGTTGGCACCGCTGCGACATCAAGTCCACGAGCCTGATGGCAAACGTGTTGCTCAAGATGCGTGCCGTCGCTGTCGGTGCGTACGACGTGATCCTGCTGCGCGGCGGCCGGGTGACCGAGGGTTCCGCCGCCAACGTGTTCATCGTCCGCGGCGGCGTGCTGGCGACCTCGCCGAAAGACCGATGGATCCTGTCCGGCATCACCCGCGACGTGCTGATCCGTCTCGCCGGGCGGCACGGCGTCGAAGTGCAGGAGCGCGCGATCGCGGCCGACGAACTGAAGAACGCCGATGAGATCTGGTTGAGCAGTTCAACCCGGGAGATCCTGCCGGTTACGCGCGTTGACGGTCAGCCGGTCGGCGTCGGCGCGCCCGGGCCGGTGTGGCGCGCTTTCAAGGGCTATCTCAAGTCGGTCGCCTAGGCGTTATCGCGTCCCTTCGTGCGGCGCGTCGCCGACCTTTTGCTGCAAATCCTCGAGGCCCGCCGAGGTGCCAGCGTCCATCCAGAAATCCCGGCAGTGCTCTCCGCCGACAACCCCCCGCTCGATTGCCGGCTTCAGTATTTGTGCAAGCTTGAAGCGCTCGCTGGGCGCCGCCGAGAACAACGAGCGGCGGTAATAACCGATGCCCGCGTACGTCAGGCGGTTTTGATACGCCGGCGTGACCTTGCCGTGGTCGAGGCCGAAGTCTCCGACGGGGTGGTGCGCCGGATTGTCCACCAGCAACAGGTGCGCTTCGTGCCCCTCAGGCAGTTCCAGTTTTTTCGGTTGCCAGTCGGTATAGATGTCGGCGTTGACGATCAGCCAGGCACCGTCGCCAAGCAGCGGCAGGGCTTTTTTGACGCCGCCGCCGGTCTCAAGCGGCGTGTCGCCTTCGTCTGAATAGGCGATCCGCACGCCGTAGTTTTCGCCGTCGCCGAGCACGTCCATGATCATCTGTTTCTTGTGACAGACATTGATCACAATCTCCCCGAACCCGGCGTCGGCGAGTCGCCGCAGATGCCTTTCGATCAGGCTTTCCCCGCCCACGCGGATCAGTGGTTTCGGCAGCCGGTCGGTCAGCGGGCGCAGGCGCACGCCGGTGCCCGCGGCGAGGATCATCGCTTTCATCGCCGTTCCGCCGGCAGGCGCCGGGCGACCTTGTTGAGTTGTTCGTGCAACCCGGCGAACTCGGGGTAGCGCGCTGCGCAGGAGACGATGTAACCGAGTGTTCTGGGAATATCGGCCAGATAGTTGGGTTTGCCGTCGCGGTGGTACAGCCGCGCGAAAATGCCGCTCGCCTTGAAATGACGCTGCATGCCCGCGAGATCAAACCAGCGCTCGAAATCCGGGACGTCAAAGTCATCGCCGTGATCGCGCCGTTGTTCGAGGAAATAACGGCGCCACCGATCGACGTCCGGTTGCGGCCACGCGATGTAGCAATCTCTGAGCAATGACGCCAGGTCGTAGCTGGCCGGCCCGACGACGGCGTCCTGGTAGTCGAGTACGCCGGGCGCGCCGTCGTTTTCGAGCACGAGCAGGTTTCTCGAATGATAGTCGAAGTGCACGAAAGTCTGCGGCTGCGACAGCGCGTTCTCGACGATCAGTTGAAAAGCGTTTTCATATATCCCCCGCGTTTTTGTATCGGGCGCCATGCCGAGGTGTCTGTCGAGCAGCCAGTCGATGAACAATTGCATCTCCCCCATCATCGCCGGCGTGTCGAACGCGGGCAGTCCCCGGTGGTCGATCTGCTGTATCTTCACCAGCGTGTCGATGGCCGCGCGGTAAAGGTCGTCGGCGGTGCCCGGGTCGAGGCGGTTCAGGTACAGGTCGTCCCCGAAGTCATCTATCAGCAGGAAGCCGCGCGTGAGATCGGCGTGGTGGATACGCGGCGCACGCACGCCGCCGCGTAAAAGCCGCTGCGTGATTTCGGCGAAAGGCGCCGGGTCCTCCCGGTCGGGAGGTGAATCCATCAGCACGAAACGGCGGCCGTCGCCGCATTCGGCGCGGAAGTAGCGGCGGAAACTTGCGTCGCCGGCCAACAGCGAATAACGGCAGGCGGCCGCAAGCGCCCGATCGCTCCAGGCCCGTATCGCTATTTCCCTGTCCTGCATTCTGGTGTCTGGTTTGTCGCCTGATGGTCGTGCGAGCTGTTGATTTTGCCGGAAACGGCCGGCTTGCGGCGAGTGATTGCAGCTATGCGTTTCCGTGCCCGGCTGTTCAGGGCGAACACGCCGTGAGAGCGGGTCAGGCTGGCGCAGATCCGGGCATGAAAGCGGCTACTCCGGCGATGAAATCGTTTCTCTCAAATAAAGCGCCGCGAATTTCGGACGGTCGGTTTCATTTATAAGGCCCCAGGAAACGTTCTCCATTGAAGTGAATCAAATGTGTCGGTGCGTCTGAGCACCACACTGCGGTTTCCCAGGAAATGTCATTCAGGTGGCGTCCCATTACGCGCCGGTCCGGAAGCGCCGTCACATAAACAACAATCCCGGGTTTGGAATCTTTGAAAAGCGCCGCCAATTCATTATGGCGTTTGGCGTCCACCGGCCCGTGGCTTGTAACGGATTCAATCAGCAACAACCAGCCCTTCTGCTCAAAATGCAATATGACATCCGGCATTTTGCCGTGCTGATCAATGGCAACGCCAAGCTCAGCGAGACGTTTTTCCTCAAAGTAACCGGCCTTGTCTCCGGTATCGCCGACATAGATGACCTCCGCGCCGGGTGCGAAACGCGGCGCGAATTCCATGATGATCTCCTTGACGAGTTGGCTGTGAGCGCCGGGCGTGAGACTGATCTCCCTGTCATCCGCGATCTGCACGGGGATTTTATGTATCTCACGATGCTTCGCCCATTTCGCGGTCAGCGCTTCCTGCCCTTCGAGATAAGTGCCGAGTGCCGATTGCCATTGGTCGCTACCGAAGGTCAAAATCGCCGCGTAGGCTTCGGTGCTGATCTGATAGCAGGCGTTCGGGCTGTTGACCGGGCGGGCCGGTTTGTCAGGATTGTAAAGTGCAATTCCCGCTTCGACAAACTGGTGCATCGTCTGCCGACGAAATGTCTCGCGGGTATTGGGCGCATATTCGCGGCCATACTGATCACGCGTGTAGTCCATTATCGGGGTGATTCCCATGAGCGGCCTTTTCAGTACATTCCATTTACCTGAAGGCTTCAGGTCAAGAAGAGCGAGCAAGGTAAGCGCCGAGCGCTCGTTCTGTTGCCCTTTGGGCATTCTCAGAGCCTTGAGAATGCTCAGCGCCTCATCGATCTTTCGCTGGGCATCCAGTGGATTTACGTCGTCGGTCATCGCTGCAAGTTCCCTCTCAATGACGTTGTCGATTTCATATTGTGAGAGTATGGCGTCGCCCGTTTGCTTTCCGATGCGCTCGAGTGCCTCCCGTTCAGGGTAATGAAGCGATCTGAGATCGGCCGCATTCACTTGTGTGTGCCCATTGAATTGCCGGAAAAAGCGATCCACGATGCTACTGTTCAGATAGACGCTCAGCCCGAAGGCCAAGTTGCGCGGCATGCCCGCCTGCTTTGCGTGGAAAACGTTCAAATGGTTTTCGAAACCGATAAATTCGCCGGGCAGTTCTGAAGAATAAACCGACGCCGTGATGCGGCGCCGTTCCTCTTTCGATGTAAAACGGCGTGTGACAACGAAATGTCCTGTGTTCTTCCATAACCATTTGCGGCTCGTGTCGGACACTTTGATGGCGTTTGCCTTGTTGATGGCTTTGGGGCAGACAAGGGAGCGGTGTCGGAAGTGAGCTGGATACAGCAGCGGCGCGGTTTCCTCTTCAGGCTGTGCACGCAGGTCATTTTTCAGGCGAAAATCGACTACAGGGCCGGTAGAAACCTCAATGCGGAGATCTGAAAGCGTGGTGTTGAACTGCGCCATACGGTCGGCGATGGCCTGTTCAAGATCATCGGCCATGACACGGACGAAGCGGTCGGAGTCGTTCGGACGTATCACGGACTGATAAGGTGTGGCTCGCTGAGTCATATCCTCGGCCACGCAATCGAGATTATCGGGATCAATTTCGAAGTTCGCGTCGCGACTCGTTGTGATTTTCACTTCCGACGGGCGCCCGCCTTTCGTGGCATGGATGATGATATTTTCCTGAAGCACGTCATCGCTCTTGAAAGCGCTGTTGCGCTTTTCGAAAACATGAATGTGCCGCAGGACCATCACTGAGAAGAACTTTTCCCTGAACGGCTTGAAATAAGGCCCGTTGCAAAAAGAACGCGGAACAATCGCGACCATCTCTCCGTCGGTGCGCAGGCGCTGCATTGCCAGAAACATGAAGCCGGTATAGAGATTTGACGTTTCGATTCCGGCTCTGCGCAGCGCGGTGCGATACGCCGACGCGGAATTTATTTTTTTATACGGCGGGTTCATGATGACGTGTGTAAAACCGCTGTCAGCCTCACTGAATATATCGCCCTGATCGCCGGACGCATTGCTGAAAATGAAGTCGCTCCCGTTGAGTGTGCTGTCGGTCTGGATCTGTGCGCGGCTTAACTGCTCTGAAGCGTCCCGCAGCGTGTTCCCGAGATGGCGTCCCAACAGCTCGTCAATCTCGTAGCAGTAAAGGGATACTGAACGCGGTTTGCGTGTGCCGGAGCAAAGACGTTCGACCAGGGCTGCCGTCAGAGAGCCGGCGCCGGCTCCCGGATCCAGAACACGAAGATCGCCGGATGTCTTTGTGAAAAGGCTCGCCATGTAACGCGAGATCCCAACGGGTGTTATGAACTGCCCGAGTGTCGAGCGCTTCTTTGCGTCAAGTTTTGGAGACGTTTCGAAGCGGTAAAGGTCTGCTGTTTGTGATGCTGAAGGCAGGCGTCCGCCGTCCGCCGAAGGCGCCCAGCCTGAGGCATGGCGGACCGAGGCGTCCGCTTTGGCGTTTTGAGCGGCATTACGCATGAGGGCAGGTTAAGGATACTACACCTGAGGTGGTATAGGGCGTCTTGCGATGGGGGCGTCAATGCCGTACCGGTATATTAGTATCGGCAAATGTGGCGCGTGGCGGGTTTATGGAACAGTTTCCCGACATCACCGGAGTGACGACGCTCGATGGCCTGTTCCGTTCGCGGGTTGCGCGGACGCCGCAGGCTGTCGCCTATCACCAGTTCGACGCTGCGCGCGGCGATTGGCGCGCGTGGCGCTGGGCGGAAGTCGCCGGGCAGGTTGCACACTGGCGCTGTGCTTTGCAGCGGCACGCCCTGGAGCCGGGTGAACGGGTCGCGGTGATGGCGGCGAACAGCGTTGAGTGGGTGATATTTGACCAGGCGGCGCTTGCGCTGGGTCTGGTGACGGTGCCGCTGTTCAGCGAAGATAACGCGCACAACTGCGCGCATATTCTGCGCGACGCTGGTGTGCGTGTCGCCGTGGTCGGCAATGCGCGCCAGCTTGCAAAGATCACAAGCGTGCTCGACTCGCTGCCTGTGCTCGAACGGGTGGTGTGTATCGCCGACCTCGCGGACGCCGACAAGGGCGGACGGGTCACCGACCTGCGCGGGTGGCTGTCGCGTCACGATCAGCGGGCGACTCCGGCCGCGGACGATCGTGCGGGTGGTCACACCGGCGGCGATCTCGCGACGATCGTTTATACCTCGGGCACCACGGGCGTTCCGAAAGGGGTGATGCTGACGCACGCGAACATACTCAAGAACGCGCAGGCGTCGGACCAGGTCGCCGACGTCGGCGCCGGCGACATGCTTGTCTCGTTTTTGCCGTTATCACATATGTTCGAGAGAACCGCGGGTTATTACCTGACGATGCTGGTCGGTGCGGAAGTCGCGTTCGCGAGGTCGGTTGCGACGCTGATCGAGGACATCGCAAGGTTCAGGCCGACGGTGTTGATCTCGGTGCCGCGGATCTACGAGCAGGTGTTCGCCAGGCTCGAGGCAAAATTGCGCCGTTCGCCGTTGAGTTATGCTTTGTTCGGGGCCGCGGTTGCGGTCGGGCGCCGCCGTGCGGACAGCCTGTTGCGCAAAGTCTTGTGGCCGGTGTTCGACCGCGCGGTTGCGGTGCGCATCCGCGGGCTCTTCGGCGGGCGCTTGCGTTACGCGATCAGCGGCGGTGCGCCGATGCCGCCCGCGATCGCGCACGCGTTGCTTGCGCTCGGCGTGCCGGTCTGTCAGGGCTACGGGCTGACCGAAACCAGCCCGGTGCTTTCGGTCAACCTGCCCGACGATAACGTGCCCGAAAGCGTCGGCATGCCCTTGCCCGGCGTCGAGGTTGCCGTCGGCGACGACGGCGAACTGCTCACGTGCGGCGAGTACGTGATGCGCGGGTACTGGAACCGGCCCGACGCGACACGCCGCGCCATAGACAACGCCGGCTGGTTTCACACCGGCGACAAGGCGCGCATCGACGACGCCGGCAGGCTCTACATCGTCGGGCGGATCAAGGAGATCATCGTCATGGCCAACGGCGAGAAAGTTCCGCCCGCCGACCTCGAGCAGGCGTTGCTCGCGGACCCGCTGATTTCGCAGGTGATGGTGTACGGTGAGGGCCGCCCGTTTTTGATCGCCTGCGTAGTGGCGGATTCCGAGCGGATGCGTGCGTACAAAGACCCCGAAAGCGCCGCTGCCGGCCTCAGGCGGCGCTCGACTAAATTGCTCGAACGGTTTCCGGCCTACGCACGGGTCAGGCGCTTCGTGTTTGTCGGGGAGCCGTGGAGCGTTGACAACGGCCTGCTCACGCCGACCCTGAAAATGAGGCGCGCGCTGATCGCAGAACGTTGCCGCGACCGGATCGAAGAGGTTTATCGCGCTTTTCGTTGAAGTCGGGTGGCCATATCAAGCGCCCTGCAAAATACCGGCGCGGGATCTGCCGGATACGTTTTCGCCGCCGCCGTTCCGGGTGTTTCTTCGGAGCGGCATCGCCTCATCCCGTCCACCCAAGTCCCGCGGCGACGCAATTGATCGACAGCAGCAGCGCGACCAGTTTTTCCTGATAACTCAAATTGTCTTTGGTGTCTTCGCTTATCCGGCGCAGTTCCGCGATCAGCCGCACCTGTTCAAACCCGGCCTGATCCACCATCGGCAGGCGCCTTTCGAGGCGGCGGCTGAAGCGCGGAAATCTTTCGCAAAGGTGTTGCTTGCCGGTGATATTGAGCAGCATTTTTTCGCTCAGGTGGTATTCGTCCTTGATCAGGCCGAAGATCTGGTCGCGTACGCCGGTGTCCGGTACCAGTTCCGCGTAGGCGGCGGCGATATCGAGGTTGACCTGCGGCAGGGTTTTTTCGACCTCGTTGGCGATCAGGTGGAACAGCGGACAATCCTTCAGCATGGCACGCAGCAGCGCAAGCCCGTCTTTGTTTTCAGACGTGAGTGTCTGCACCGCCGAACCGAAGCCGAACCAGCCGGGCACCATCATCCGGTTCTGCGACCACGCGAACACCCACGGTATGGCGCGCAGGTCGTCGAGCGTGCCGGCGCCGAAACGCTGCGCCGGGCGCGACCCGATCTTCAACAACGCCAGTTCCTCGACCGGGCTCGCCGCCTGATAGAACATGACCAGCCCGTCCTGATCCGCCAATCTGCGGTAGGTCGCGAACGCAGCGGCGGACAGCGTTTCCATCGCCGCCTCGAATTCACTGTTTTGCTGCAACCGCCTGCCAACCCCGGAGAACAGGCTGTGCCCGAGCGCCGTCGCGCACAGCGTTTCGAGTTGATGTTCGGCGGTGCCGAGGTTTGCAAACTTTGCAGACACCACTTCACCTTGTTCGGTGACCCGCATCCTGCCGTTGATCGTGAACGGCGGTTGCGCTGCTATCGCTTCGTCGGTGGGGGCGCCGCCGCGGCTGCTCGAGCCGCCGCGTCCGTGAAAGAATGACACCGCGACGCCGCGATCGCGCCCGACGGCATGCAACTGTTGCTGGGCTTTGCTGATCTCCCAGTTTGAGCAGACAAAGCCGCCGTCTTTATTGGAGTCCGAATACCCGACCATGATCTCCTGCACGCCGCCGAGTGAGTCCAGCGTGCGGCGCACCGCGTCTGTTTCCAGGACTTCCGAAAGGATTTCCGGGCCTTTACGCAGGTCTTCGATGGTCTCGAGCAGCGGCACGACGGCGATTCGGCACGCGCCTGCGTCAAACAGCCCGGCGAATTTTGCGAGCAGATAGACGTTCAGGACGTCCGCCCCCGAGCGCGTCATGCTCAGGATAAAACTGCCGAAGGCATGAGCGTCGAGGTCGTCGCCGACTTCGGCGATCAACCGGAACAGCCGGAAAGTCTCGGCGGTTTGCCCGGACAGTTCGCCGGTTGCGGGCGGGCAGGGTGCGTCGAGCAGCTCGGCCGCCCATTGGCGGTATTCGGCATCGGACTGCGGCGGATGCAGCGCTGCTTTTTTCAGGATCTCCGCCAGCGCTTGGTTGATCCGGGTCGAATTCTCCCTGAGATCGAGGCTTACCGTCCGGAAACCGAAGGTGCACACGATGCGTATCAGGCGCAGCACGTAACGGCGGGCGATGCCGTTGGCGGCGACGTCGTTCAGGCAGCGGTGGATGATCTCGAGGTCGCCTTGCAGTTCGTCCGCGTCGCGGTAGCCGCCGGTGTCGGCGGGCAGGCGCTTTTCGGTTGCCGCCAAGGTCTTTTCGATTTTGGCGATGATGCAATGCGCGTATTGGCGGAACAGTTCGCCCGGGTTGCGCTTTTCTATTGCGTCGCGTTCGTCGCCGGCGTCGAGCAATTCGTCGAGGCGTTGCCTGAAATAATCGGGAACGTTGATTGAGTGCGCGGCGATGCTCAGGTGCCTGAGCAGCAGCCACATTTCCGCTTTGAGGTTTTTCAGGCTGGTTATGCGGTAAGTGAACAGGGCGTCGCGCGTGATCCCGGAGGTCACCAGCGGGTTGCCGTCGCGGTCGCCGCCGATCCACGAGCCGAGGCGCAGCAGCGTGCCGGTTTCGAACGTCGTATCGGGGTAATAAGTTGCGAGCGCGTCGGTGAACTGTTCGTGTACAGTGTTGATCGCCTCAAAGATGGATTCGTGAAAGAAGTGGCAGCCCCATGCGATCTCGTCTTCGACCGAGGGCTTCTCCAGCCGGATCTCCCCGGTCATCCACAGCAGGTCTATCTCGTCGCACAGGTGCACGATCAGTTCGTTGCGCTCGCGCGGTGTCCAGCGCGTGAGTTCGAGTTGCTTGAGCAGCAGGTAAATGCGCCGGTGTATCTGCAGGACGGTGATGCGTTTGGCTTCGGTCGGATGCGCGGTGACGACCGGCTGGATCAACGTGTTGTCGAGCAGGGTTTGTATGGTGTCAGTGCCGATGCCTTTTTCGCGCGCCCCTGCGAGCAGGTGCATGAACGTGCCGTCGTTGCAATCGGCGCCGAGCGAGGTTTCGATATCGCGGCGGCGACGTACAGTCGCGTTCTGTTCGAGGATGTTCAGCAGTTGAAACCAGATTCCGCGCGCCTGCAACGTATGCAACAAGTCGAGGTCGCTGTCGGCGGAAGTTCGTTTACCCGTGAACAGGTCTTCGATGTTCGGGCGGCGACGGCGGATGACGTCGAGCAGCAACTTATGGAAAAGTTGCAGCGTGTGCGAGGCGTAGGCGATTGAACGCCGGCTGATTTCGGCGCGGTCGCGGCGATGGCTGGGTGTGATCGGGCCGAGGTAGCCGGGGAGGGTTGCCACGGGCTTCAGCCGCGAATTTCGGGGGCGGGTTGCGCCTGCCGCGGGCCGGCTCCTCAGGCGACCCGGTCCCCGGGCTTTTCGCCAGCGAGGTAGGCGCCGAGATTTTCAAGTACGCGTCGGCCCATCGCGATGCGGGTTTCGGCCGAGGCGCTGCCGAGATGCGGCAACAACACCGCGTTTTCCAGTTTCAGAAAACCCGGGTCGAGGGCGGGTTCGTCTTCATACACGTCGAGGCCGGCGCCCATGATGCGCTTGTTGCCGAGGGCGTCGATCAGCGCCTGATTGTCTATCACATCGCCGCGTGCGGTATTGATCAGGTAGGCCGACGGCTTCATCATCGCCAGGCGTTCCTGATTAATCAGGTGGTAGGTCTGTTTACCGCCGGGGCAGTGCAGTGAAATAAAATCGGCTTTGGCCAGCAGGTCTTCGATTGAATCACAGCGCACCGCGTCGTATTTCCCGGTCACTTCCGTCGGGATATCAAACGGGTCGCTGTAAATGATCTTCATGCCGAAGCCGAAGTGCGCCTTGTGTGCGACCGCTCTGGCGATGCGTCCGAAGCCGATCAGCCCCAGTGTTTTGCCGGTGACCTTGGTGCCGACCATGTGGGTCGGGCGCCAGCCCCCCCAAGCCTGCGCTCGCACGTGGCGTTCGCCTTCGCCGATCCGCCGCGCCACCGTCAGCAGCAGCGCCATCGCGATGTCGGCGGTGCAGTCGGTCAGCACTTCGGGGGTATTGGTGACGATCAGGCCCGCGGCTTTTGCTGCGTCGAGGTCGATATGGTTGAAGCCGACGCCGAAATTGCCGAGGAATTTGCACCGCATGTCGGAGACGCCGAGCACTCCCACGTCGAACGGGTCGGTGACGGTCGGCAACACGCATTCGGCGGTGCGCAGTGCGTCTTTCAACTCGTCTTTTGACATCGGATGGTCGTCTCTATTGAGTTGAACATCGCTGCACATTTGCTGTAGTTCTTCCTCGACGACGGCGGGCCAGCGTCGCGTGACTATGACTTTTTGGTTGTTCATATTATTAGAGGTTCTTTAATACTGTTTCCATGGTGGGGCCTAATTCTGAAGGGCTGGGCGCGATAACGGCGCCGGCTTCTTTCAGGATTTCGACTTTTTCCGCGGCGCTTTCGCCTTTGCCCGAAACGATGGCGCCGGCATGGCCCATGCGCCGTCCTTTCGGGGCGGTCAGGCCCGCGATGTAGGCGACCACCGGCTTGCTCATTCGGTCGCGGATGTAGTCGGCAGCTTCCGCTTCCTGCGGCCCGCCGATTTCGCCGATCATCATCACCGCTTTAGTTTCATCGTCGGCCTCGAACAGTGCCAGGATGTCGCGGTGCGAACTGCCGTTGATCGGGTCGCCGCCGATACCGACGCTGGTGGAGATGCCGATGCCGGCGGCTTTCATTTGCGACGCGGCTTCGTAGCCGAGCGTGCCCGAACGGGCGACCACGCCGACTTCGCCGGGCATATAAATATGTCCCGGCATGATGCCGAGCAATGCCTTGCCCGGCGTGATCGTGCCCGCGCAGTTGGGACCTGTCAGAATCATTTTGTGCTCGCGCCTGTAGCGGCGCATGAAGCGCTTGACCTTCATCATGTCGAGTGTCGGTATGCCATCGGTGATCGCGACGCAGTAGCGGATACCCGCGTCGGCGGCTTCCATGATCGAGTCCGCGGCGGCGGCGGCGGGCACGAACACGATGCTGATGTCGGCGCCGGTCGCGGCGACCGCCGCCTTGACAGTGTTGAACACCGGCTTGTTCAGGTGCGTCTGTCCGCCCTTGCCGGGGGTGACGCCGCCGACCACGTTGGTGCCGTACTCCATCATCTCTCCAGCGTGGAAAGTGCCGATGCGCCCGGTGAAGCCCTGGATGATGACTTTGCTGTTTTCGTCGATCAGGATGGACATGAACCTAGCCTTTTACCGTGGCGGCGGCCTGTCGTGCGGCTTCGCCCAGCGTGTCGGCCGAGATGATCGGGAACTCACTTTCTTCAAGCATCCGCTTGCCGAGTTCCACGTTGGTGCCCGACAGGCGCACGATCAGCGGCACGTTGACTTCGAGTTTCGCGACCGCTTTGATGATGCCCTCGGCGATCCAGTCGCAGCGGTTGATGCCGGCGTAGATGTTGACCAGCAGCGCTTTCACGTTAACGTCCTCGAGCACCAGTTCGAAAGCCTTGGCGACTCGCTCGGGCGAGGCGCCGCCGCCGATGTCAAGGAAGTTTGCGGGCTCGCCGCCGACGTGCTTGATCATGTCCATGGTCGCCATCGCCAGGCCGGCGCCGTTGATCATGCAGCCGATGTTGCCGTCGAGTCCGACGTAATTGAGGTCGTGTTCGGAGGCGCGAGTCTCGCGCGGATCTTCCTGCGACTTGTCGCGCTGGTCGGTGATTTCAGGGTGGCGGAACAGCGCGTTGTCGTCAAAGTTGATCTTGGCGTCGAGTGCGATCAGCCGCTTTTCGCGCGTGGTCACCAGCGGGTTGATCTCGACCATGTTCGCGTCGAGTTCAATCAGGGTGTTGTAGCAGGCCTTGAAAGTGGTGACCGCCTGCTTGACGACTTCGCCGGACAGCTTGAGCGAGAAAGCGAGTTCGCGTGCCTGGAAGCTGGTCAGCCCGACCGCCGGGTCCACCGGGATGCGGGTGATCGCGCCCGGGTTCCTCGACGCGACTTCTTCAATTTCCATACCGCCCTCGGCGGAGACCACCGCGACGACGCGCTCGCTCGCCCGATCAACGACAAAGGCCGCGTAGATCTCACGCTCGATCTCGCTTGCGGCCTCGATGTACACCTTCTCAACGATCTTGCCATTTTCTCCGGTTTGGTGTGTCACTAGACGCGAGCCGATCAGTTTGTCGGTGGCCTTGGCAACGTCGCGATCGTTATCGCACACGATGATGCCGCCGGCCTTGCCGCGCGCCCCCGAATGCACCTGCGCCTTGACCACGCATTTGTCGCTTGCAAGAGAGCGGTAGCCGACCACGGCCTGCGCCGGGCTGAACGCGAGCCTGCCGGGTGAGATCCGCACGCCGCGTTCGGCGAGCAGCTCCTTGGCCTGGTACTCGTGGATGTTCACCGGCTTTGTTTGGCGGCGATCGCGTCGGCGGTGCGTACCACGTTCTCGGCCATGCGCGCCGAGGCCGCGTCGATCATCTTGCCGTCGAGCGACGCCGCGCCGCGTCCCTCGCGCGCCGCTTTTTCGAGTTCCTCAAGGATCCTGCGCGCTTTTTCGACTTCGGCGGGCGGCGGTGAGAACACTTCGTTGGCGAGTGCGATCTGCGAGGGGTGGATCGCCCATTTGCCTTCGATACCGAGCGCCGCGCCGCGCTTTGCCGCGAGAACGTAGCCGTCGGAGTCCTTGAAATCGCCGAACGGTCCGTCGATCGGGCGCAACCCGCAGGCGCGGCAGGCGACGGTCATGCGGCTGAGCGCCGCGTGCCACTGGTCGCCCGGGTAATCAGGATTGAGACCGCCGATATTCACCGTGCGCGCGCGATTGCTCGCCGCGTAGTCGGCGACGCCGAAGTGCATGGCTTCGAGGCGCGTGCCGCGTGCCGCGGCAATCGCCTCAACGTTGGCCATGCCGATCGCGGTTTCGATCAGCGCTTCGAGTTCGATGCGGTGCTCGATGCCCATCGCTTCCTCGATCTGGGTCACCATCATATCCACTGCATAAAGATCCGCGGGCACGCCGACTTTCGGCACTAGGATCGTGTCGAGATGTTTGCCGGCCTGTTCGACCACATCGACCACGTCGCGGTACATGTAATGCGTGTCGAGGCCGTTGATGCGGACTGAAATCGTCTTGCCAGACCCCTTCCAGTCGAGGTCGTTGAGTGCGGCGATCGCGTTCTTGCGCGCCTGCGGCTTGTCGTCGGGCGCGACCGCGTCCTCGAGGTCGAGGAAAACGTAGTCGGCGTCGGACCCCAGCGCTTTCTCGATCATCCCTGGATTGGACGCCGGCACCGCGAGTTCGCTGCGCTGCACGCGGCTTTTCGCAGGTTCGTAACGTGTGTGACTCATGGCTGTGTGCGTCGTCGCCGGTTAGTGGCGTTTTCTCTTTGCCGGTGACTTTCCGGGCGCCCTTTTCAGCGGCGGGGCGGTGTCGCGGAAGTATTCTTCGGCCGCGGCGGTGCCGCTGCCGGGGGCGATTCTCAGGCCCGCGTCGCGCATGGCCATCTCGGTGCCTGCGATTACCGAGAGGATCGAGGTCTCATTATGGTCTCCGAGGTGCCCGATGCGGAACACCTTGCCCGCGAGTTGCGAAAGCCCGGCGCCGAGCGAGATGTTGTAGCGGTTGTAGGCGATGTTGATCACCTCGCGCGCGTCGCGGTTTGGCGGCACGACGATCGCCGTGACCGTGTCCGAATACCACTTCGGCTCTTTGGCGCAGGTTTTCAGTCTCCACGCTTGGATTGCATTGCGCACGCCTTCGGCGAGGCGGTGGTGGCGCTTGAACACGTTGGCGAGACCTTCCTTGAGCAGCAGGTCGAGAGACTCTCTCAAGCCGTAGAGCAGTGGGATCGAGGGCGTGTACGGAAAAAAACCGTCCTTGTTGGCGACGATATGGTCTTCGATGTCGAGATAGCATCTGGCGCATTTCGCTTTCTTTCTCGCGCGCAATGCCTTGGCGCTGAAACATACGAGTGCAAGTCCTGCGGGCAGCATGAAGCCTTTTTGCGAGCCGCTCACCGCGACATCAACCTTCCAGTCATCCATGCGGAAGTCAACGCTGGCGATTGAGCTGACGCCATCGGCGTAAAGCATCGCCGGGTGCCCGACCTGGTCGAGCACTTTGCGCGCGCCGCGCACGTCGCTGGCGACACCGGTCGCGGTTTCGTTCTGGCACACCATGACGCCCTTGATTTCGTGGCGGATGTCGGCCTGCAGGCGCTTTTTGAGCTTGTCGAGCGGGAAGCCCTGCCCCCACGGTGTTTCGAAGAATTCGACGTCGAGGCCGACCCGCTGGGCGAGGTCTATCCACAAGTGACTGAACTGCCCGAAGCGTGCAGTCAGTACTTTGTCTCCCGGCGACAGCGTATTCACCAAGGCGATTTCCCACCCGGCGGTGCCCGATCCCGGGAAGATGAATGATTGCCCGGTTTTGGTTTTGAAGATCTGGTTGAGATCCTTGAACAGCGGCTTGGTCAGCTTGTGCATATCGGGGCGGCGATGGTCTTCCTGCGGAACGCGCATCGCGTTGTCAACGGTTGCCGGCAGGTTGGTCGGGCCCGGCACAAATAAGAAGTTGCGTCCTGGCATGATTGTTTTCCTGGGTTTTCGGTTTATTTTCTGATGATGGTTCCGCCGGGGAAAGTCGGGCGGAAGCGGCGATTATGCCGCAAGCGGTGGTTGTTTCTCAAGGCATTTCACGCACCGGGATTACTTAAGTCGGCAGGTTGGTCGGTTCGGCACAAACAGGAAGTTGCGTCCCGGGATGATCGTTTTCCTGGATTTTCGGTTTATTTCTTGATGACGGCCCCATCTGGGAAAGTTGGGCGGAAACGGCGATTATGCCGCAAGCGGCGGTTGTTTCTCAAGGAGGCGTTTGAGGTTGCCCTTCAAGCCCCTGATAAACGGCGATCGGGAAAATCGGAAACGCGGCGTTCCCCCGGCACTTGAGCGACAAGTATTCGGTTCCTGATCCGGGATCCGGGCTTTACCTATGACGCTGATTTGTCCGAACTCCGTGAGCACTTCCAGTATTTAATGTAAAGTCGCAGCGCGATGTATTTCATCATTTTTACCAGGATCAAAAGCCTCATACGGGACTTCATCGGGGAGTGAGTCAGGCAAAATTTCAGTAGGCTTCTGACATCAAATCTGTAAATAAATACAAACCGGGGATACGTGGAATGCGGGTATTCCCTGAACAATGCCTTCTGGTGGTGATACGGAGCATACGGCCTTCTATGGACTGTTACCTGATGTTTTTTGCATAGGAGGCTCCATATACTTTGGTCGTGCCGATTTGCCCTGAATCCAGGATAATTTTCTTTGCCGCATTGATTGGGAATGTCGGTGATGACCCTCTCGTCCTGAGCGTAGTGCAGCCACTCGCTGACCAGCTTCATGCTGAATGCCGTTTTCCTCCACAAGGAAAAACCGCACATCAGTTGAAGGGTATCTGTGTACCGTAACGTATCGCATCCCATCAGAATGAACGCATCCCTTTTGGTCCACTCGCGTTCCTTGAAATCGTGGTTTTCGAAGGCGATTACGTCTTGATCTGTCCGCTGCATCGTCTTGATCAGCGGCACCGCGGATCCGATGAAAATGCTGCCTGCATCAGAGTAAAACAGAAAATCGTCCAGCCTCATGTTTTCCAGGGTTTTTTTAATGATGTAGGGTTTCCAGAGCCAATAGCCCGCGCCTTGCGGGTTTTCCAGGATATGTTTGTTTCGTTGCCGGAATGCCGAGTCGAGATCTTCAGGCGCATATTCAATGACTTTGTCAAAATCACCCGCCAACGACCCCGTTATACTGTTCAAATTGCGGCGGAATTCAAACTTGTGGGATGCATAATTGATCAGTATTTTCATTGGCGCCTGTTTGTTTTTGGTCTGTGTCAGTTGTTTATGGCTCCCTGCATTTTCGCCGCCGTCAGGGTGTTCTCGATCAGGCAGGAGACGGTGACTGGGCCGGTGCCGCCCGGCATCGGCGTGATGTAACCCGCGACCTTCGAAACTTCCTCAAATGCCACGTCGCCGCGTATTCCTTCTGAGGTGTAGCTGATACCGACGTCAATCACCGTGGCGCCGGGCTTGACGCAATCGGCGGTGATCAGTCCGGGGGCGCCGGTGGCGGCGACCAGAATGTCGGCGTCGCGGCAGGTTTCTTTCAGCGCCGGTGTGCGCGAATGGCACAGGGTCGGGGTCGCGTCCACACCCTTCCGCGCCAGCAGCAGCACCTGCGGCAGCCCGACCAGGTACGAGCGCCCGACGACCACCGCGCGGTGGCCCGAGATCGGGACCTTGTAGTGTTCGAGTATGTGCATGACACCGAGCGGGGTGCACGGTATGAGGCCGGGGTCGCCGCACATCAGCGCACCGAAGTTGTCGCGGGTCAGACCGTCCACGTCCTTGTTCGTCGGCAGTATCTCTATTGCAGCCCGGGTGTCGAGGCCTTCGGGCAGCGGCAGTTGCAGCAGGATGCCGTGCACCGTGCTGTCGTCTGCGAGCAGGCGGAGTTGCCGTTCGAGTTGTGCCTGCGTGGTGTCGGTCGGCATCTCGATCAGCAGCGGCTTGAGCCCGGCGGCGGCGGCGCGTTTGAGTTTCAGGTTGACGTAGAGCCTGCTCGGCGCGCTGTCGCCGACGAGCACGGTCGCGAGTGTGATCGGTCGTTCATTCAGTTGCCCGCCGGCCTGCCGGATCCGTTCGGTGACGCGGGCCTGGATTGCATCGGCGACCGCGTTACCGTCGAGGAGTTGCGCGCCCCTGGAGACCGGAGAGGTCATTGCCGGGCTGCCGGATCCGGTTCAGGGGGGGGCGCGGGTGGTTGCCGTTCCGGATGCAGGTAGATAAAGTTTTTGCCCAGGCGCCCTTCGTAGTTGCCCGCCGAGATCATGATCAGTCCGTCGATGTTTTTCGCCGCGGCGATCGCCGCCTGCGTCGCCTCAATGATGCAGGCCATGCCGCGCCCGTTCATGATGATCTCCATCACCGACACGACGCCGTCGGGCAGGTCTCCCTCAATGCCGGGTTCATTCTGAAGCAGCGGACAGAATTTTTCGTAAGTGCTGGCGATGGTGAAGTCATAATCGCTGCCGGCCTTTGAGCCGCTGCCGGCGACGCCGCCGGGAAACGTCGTGATCACGCCGGCAACCGGCAGAATTGCCGCGACGCCTTTTTTGGCCGCCGCGAGCGCCGAGTCGGTGTCTTTGCCGAAGAACCACAGGTTGCCGCCCATCAGGCCGTCGGCGTAACCGAGGCGGCGGTCGAGGATGAATTCACCGCCGAGGATCGGGATCCACCACAGCTTGCGCCCGTGGCGCTCAATGCGTTTCTGGTGTCGGTTGCCGAAATAGGCGACTTTGCGCCCCATCCGGAAGTACGGGTCGGAATCGATCAGGTTGAAGCACGCCGCGGTCGGGCAGGTCAGCACGTTCTGGCTGATTCGCACCAGCGCGGCCTTTTCGAGCCTGCCGGTGCGGTTTTTCCAGAAATGTGGCACGTGCAGTTGCACGACGGCGCCGGGACGCCCGTCCGGCGTTTTGAAGTTCTTGTCGCCACCCGGCCCGACGTAGCGGTCGAGGCCGGCCTCGCAATCGCACAGGATCGAACTCGACGCGTTGCCGGTGCAGGCGTTGACCGCGTGGTCGAGCCAGGTGCGGTCTTTTGCCGTGATCAGGAATTCAACATAAGTGCTCTTAAACGCTTCCGCATAAGTGTCGTCAATGACGGCGCTCATCGGTTTCTTCCTCTGCCCGTATAAATGTCCTTTTCAGTGATGACTTTGTCCATGAAAACGTCGTGCGGGCCGACCAGGATCTCGTCGAACAACTGCGACTCGTAACACAGCGCGATCAGCGGACAGTCGGCACGGACGTTTTCAAGCAGGCGGTCGTAGTAGCCTTGGCCGTTGCCCATGCGCCCGCCGTTGCGGTCGAAACCAACGCCCGGCACCATCACCAGGTCGAGATTTTCGGACGCCACCTCTTTGTCCGGGTCGCCCCAGCGGTCGCGTGGCGGCTCGAGGATATTCCACTTGCCGACCACCAGTTCGTCAAAGCTTTCGAGGTACCACAGCCCCAGTTTGTTGTCGCCTTTCCCGTTCACCGTGCAGTAGGGCACGATGATCTTTTTGCCGGAGTTTTCGATTTCCTTTTGCAGGTGCGGTTGGGTGCGGGTTTCCGAACGGCAGTCGATGTACCACATCGCGGTTCCGGCGTTCTGGTACTCCGGCAACTGCATGAACTTTTCGCAGATGGTTGCGCTGATCTCGTCTTTATTTTCCTGCGCGGCGCGTGCGTCGTACGCCTGACGGCGCATCTTGTTCTTTTTTTCCATCAGGGTTTCAAGTTCTTGCGGCGTCAACGTCATCGGGCGCTCCTTGAAGTGAATTTTTTAATGGTTTTGCTATGGGTCAACCCGTCGGCCCACCCGAAGTTCAAGTCATGTGCGGGAAAATCAAGGGCGCCAATCCTAACCAATCCGGCAAGGCAGGGCAAACCCCGTTGTGTCCGATCAATCCCGGTCGGTGATTGCGCCTTCGGACGCCGAACCCACCTGTTTCGCGTATTTTGCGAGCACTCCGCGACGGTAGCGCGGGCGGGGTGCTTTCCAGGTTCTGAGCCGGCGGCGGATTTCGCTTTTTGCAAGATCGAGGTTGATTTCACGCGCGACCGCGTCAATCGTGATCGGGTCGCCGTTGCGCACGACGGCCAGCGGGCCGCCGACCGCGGCTTCGGGCGTGACGTGTCCGGCGACGAAACCGTGGCTGCCGCCTGAGAAGCGCCCGTCGGTGATCAGCGCGACGTCCCCGCCGAGCCCCTTGCCCATCACCGCCGAGGTCGGCGCCAGCATTTCCCGCATACCCGGCCCGCCTTTCGGGCCTTCGTATCGGATCACGATCACGTCGCCTTTTTTTACGCCGCCTCCGAGGATCTGTTTGAGTGCGTCTTCTTCGGACGCGAACACGCGCGCTTTGCCGCTGAAGCGCAGGCCTTCCTTGCCGGTGATCTTTGCAACTGCACCCTGCGGCGCAAGGTTGCCGTACAGGATCACCAAATGGCCGTCGCGTTTGATCGGGTCGTCCAGTGGGCGGATGATGCGCTGTCCGCGCGGGTAGGGCTTCACCGCGGCGAGGTTGTCGCCGAGCGTGTGCCCGGTCGCGGTCAGGCAATCGCCGTGCATCAGCCCGGCGTCGAGCAGCGTTTTCATCAGCGGCTGAATGCCGCCGATCGCAACCAGCTCCGACATCATATAGCGTCCGCTCGGTCTCAGATCTGCAAGCACCGGCACGTGTCGCCCGATGCGGGTGAAGTCGTCGAGCTTGAGCCTGACGCCGCAGGCGTGAGCCATCGCGAGCAGGTGCAACACTGCGTTGGTCGAGCCGCCGAGCGCCGTCACCGCCGCGATCGCGTTTTCAAAGGCCCGCTTCGTCATGATGTCGCGTGGGCGGACGTCCTTTTTGATCAACTGCATCACGGCTTTGCCCGCCGCGACGCAGTCGCGGGTCTTGGCGCGCGATACGGCATTCTGTGCCGAACTGCCCGGCAGGCTCATGCCCATCGCCTCAATCGCCGACGCCATCGTGTTGGCGGTGTACATTCCGCCGCAGGAACCGGGGCCCGGGATCGCGCAGGATTCGATCGCGTGCAGTTCTTTCCTGCTGATCTTGCGCCGCGACATTTCACCGACGGCCTCAAACACCGACACGATGTCCACCTTGCGGCGCCGGCGCGTGCCGGGCAGGATCGTGCCGCCATAGACAAACACGGCGGGGCGGTTCAGCCGCGCCAGCGCGATCAGGCAGCCTGGCATGTTCTTGTCGCAGCCGCCGATGGCGACCACGCCGTCGAAACCCTCGCAAGCGGCGACGGCTTCGATCGAGTCGGCAATTACCTCGCGCGACACCAGCGAGTATTTCATGCCTTCGGTGCCCATCGAGATGCCGTCGGAAACCGTGATGGTATTGAATATCACCGGTTTGGCGCCGGCCTCGCTCGCGCCGCGTGCCGCGTGCCGCGCGAGTTTGTCGATGTGTATATTGCACGGCGTCACTTCACTCCAGGTCGAGGCGACGCCGATCTGCGGTTTTTTGAAGTCCGCCTCCTCAAAGCCGACGGCGCGCAACATTGAGCGGCTGGGCGCGCGTTCGGCGCCGTCCACCATCGGCGATGAGTATTTCCTGAGTTTCTTGCCCGTGGCCATGGTTGCCGGTTGATCGTGTCCCATTTTGACGTGATGTCTGCGGGGGAGTTGCTATTCTACTGTATGCCGTAAAATCAGCGGCGTTTCGAGGCGATGGTTTCACGAACCGGATGTCGGCGTTCAACGCAGGAGGGTGCTCATTGCCGCCGGAGATTTCCAGAGTCGGGACCGGGATTGCGCCCGGGGTCGCGGCAGTCCAGATGAACAGCGGCGGTGACGTCGCCGTCAATCTTGCGCGTGCGGGTGAACTGATCGGGCGCGCCGCCGCTGACGGTGCCGGCTTCGTCGTGTTGCCCGAGGTGTTCGCGTTCATCGGCCGCGACCTCAGTGAGCAACTCGGCGTATGCGAAGACGAGGGGGCGGGGCCGATCCAGGACTTTCTTGCGGCGCAGGCGCGTGCGTGCGGTGTGTGGCTGGTCGGCGGCACGTTCCCATTACGCTCGCCGCGGCCCGATAGGGCATACGCGGCCTGCGCGCTGTACGATCCGCAGGGGCGCCGCGTCGCGATCTACCGCAAGATCCATTTGTTCGACGCGCACGTGAGCGACACCGCCGAGGATTATTCGGAATCGCGCACGTTCACCCCCGGCGATGAAATCGTGGTCGCCGACACGCCGTTCGGGCGCTGCGGTCTCGCGGTGTGTTACGACCTGCGCTTCCCGGAGTTGTTCCGTGCAATGCTCGACCGCGACGTTGATCTGATCGCGTTGCCTTCCGCGTTCACTGAGGCGACGGGGCGGGCGCATTGGCGGACGCTGTTGAGCGCGCGCGCAGTTGAAAACTTGGTGTTTGTCGTCGCCGCCAACCAGACCGGCAGCCACGTCAACGGCCGCACGAACTGGGGGCACAGCATGGTGGTGGATCCTTGGGGCCGCGCGCTCGCCGAGATCGACCGGGGCGAGGGTACGGCTGTTGCCGGGCTCGACCGCGCATTTCAGGAGCGTGTGCGCGAGGAGTTTCCCTGTGTCGCGCATCGCCGCATCGGTCGCCGCGATCAACGACGGGCGTGATACGCCGGTCGCGTACAATACGGCAACGCAAATTTCAGGGACGCACGTGGGACAGGCACTGACCATCGCCAGAGAAAGATTGTTGGACCCGTTCGGTCTCGACGAGGCGCATCTGAGCCGGGCGCTGTCGCAACTGACGGGGGCGAACATAGACGACGGCGATATTTTCATGCAGTACACCCGCCACGAGTCGTGGGTGCTCGAGGACGGCATCGTGAAGGAGGCTGGGTTCGGCATTGACCAGGGCGTCGGCGTGCGCGCGGTCAGCGGCGAGAAGGCCGGTTTTGCGTACTCGGATGAGATCACCCTGCCGGCGTTGCTCGACGCGAGCCGCACGGCCCGGTGTATTGCGCGTTCGGGCGGCGAAGGGCAGGTGCAGGCTTGGAGCGGCGGACACGAGCGCGGACTGTATGCGGTGCAGGACCCGATGGTGGATCTCGGCGAGGCCGGCAAAGTGGAGTTGCTGCATTCGATTGACGAGATGGCGCGCAAAGCTGACGGGCGCGTGCGGCAGGTGATGGCGTCGCTCGCCGGCGAGCACGAGGTGATGATGGTCGCCGCCGCCGACGGCACTCTGACCGCCGACGTGCGCCCGCTGGTGCGGCTGAACGTCAGCGTCATCGCCGAGCAGGGACAACGGCTCGAGCAGGGTACGGCGGGCGCCGGCGGACGCTATGGCTACGAGGTGTTCATCCGCCGCGGTACGGCGCGCTCGCTGGTGGACGAGGCGGTGCGCCAGGCGCTGTTGAATCTTGAAGCGGTGGAGGCGCCCGCGGGCAATATGGTGGTGGTGCTCGGGCCCGGCTGGCCCGGCGTTTTGCTGCACGAGGCGGTCGGGCACGGGCTCGAAGGCGATTTCGGGCGCAAGGGCACTTCGGCTTTCAGCGGGCGCGTCGGCGGGCGCGTCGCGAGCCCGGGTGTGACGGTCGTGGACGACGGCACGCTGGAGCACCGCCGCGGCTCGCTGAACGTTGACGACGAGGGGACGCCGACGCAGTACACGACCTTGATCGAGGACGGGATCATGAAAGGCTTCATGCAGGACAAGATGAACGCACGGCTGATGGGCGTGCCGGTGACCGGCAACGGGCGGCGCGAATCGTATTCACACTTGCCGATGCCGCGCATGACCAACACGTATATGCTCGCGGGTGAATGTGACCCCGCGGAGATCATCGCGTCGGTTGACAAGGGCTTTTACGCGGTCAATTTCGGCGGCGGCCAGGTGGACATCACTTCAGGGCAGTTCGTGTTTTCGACTTCGGAAGCGTATCTGATTGAAAACGGCAAGGTGGGTGCGCCGGTCAAGGGCGCGACGTTGATCGGTCACGGGCCCGATGTGTTGACGCGGGTGAGCATGATCGGCAACGACCTCCGGCTCGACGAGGGCATCGGCACCTGCGGCAAGCAGGGGCAGATGGTGCCGGTCGGCGTCGGCCAGCCGACCCTGCGGATTGACGGCCTCACCGTCGGAGGCGTCGGTACTTGAGCGTGCCCGCTGTGTCGACGGGTGAGCCGTCGGTGGTTGCCGGTGCGGCGCTGGAGGAGGCCGTGCGCTTGGGGGCGGACGCCGCCGAAGCGGTTGTCAGTTCGGCACGCGGCTTTTCTGTCACCGCGCGCGTGGGGGACGTCGAAACGCTCGAGCACAGCAACGGCCGCTCGCTCGAGGTGACGGTTTATTTCGGCACGCGCAAAGGTTCATCGGCCCTGTCGGATTTTACGCCGCAGGTGGTGGCCGAGGCGGTTAAAACCGCCTGCAATATCGCGCGCTACGCCGGCGAAGACGACTGTGCCGGACTCGCCGACGCCGCGCTGATGGCGTCGAGTTTCCCCGATCTTGATCTCGACCGGCGGTGGGATCTCGACGTCGGGCGCGCAATCGGCATTGCCGTCGAGTGCGAAAACGAGATGCGTGCGGCCGACAGGATCGTCAACACCGAAGGCGCGTCGGTTTCAACGACGCGCGGCGTTCGTTGCTATGCCAACACGCATGGTTTTTCGCACACCGTCGCCGGTACCCGCCACAGTGTCAGCGGTGTTGCGGTTGCCGCCGACGGCGCCGGTATGCAGCGCGATTTCTGGTACAGCGTTCACCGTCACCCTGAGCGCCTCGAGCCGCATCGTGATATCGGGCGGCGCGCGGCGGCGCGCGCGGCGCGCCGCCTCGGCGCGCGCAAGTTGAAAACGCGCAAGGCGCCGGTACTGTTTGAAGCCGAGCTCGCGACCGGATTGTTGTCGCAACTGGCCGGCGCGATCAGCGGCGGCGCTCTGTATCGCAGGGCGTCGTTTTTGCTCGACTCGCTCGGTGAACGGTTGTTCCCTTCATTCGTGCGGATCATGGAGCGCCCGCATCTGCCCGGCGCACTCGGCAGCGCGTCTTTCGACGCCGAAGGCGTCGCCACTTGCGACCGTGCGGTGATAGAGGACGGGGTGCTTGCGAGTTATGTGCTCGACAGTTATTCGGCGCGCAGGTTGAACATGCAGACCACCGCCAACGCGGGCGGCGTACACAACTGGGTATTCGAGGGGGAGACCTGCGCGTTTGACGCGCTGTTCGAGGAAATGGGTGAAGGTTTTTTTGTCACCGAGCTGATGGGGCACGGCGTGAACAGGGTCACCGGGGACTATTCACGCGGCGCCGCCGGATTCTGGGTCGAGGGCGGGAAAATCGCCTATCCGGTGTCGGAAGTGACGATTGCTGCCAATTTGCGCGACGTCTTCAGGAATGTCGTTGCCGTCGGCGACGATACCGACCGGCGCGGCAACATCCTGTGCGGCTCAATACTGGTCGGCGCGATGACGATCGCGGGCGAATAAAGCCCGTACGCCTGCTGCGGAAAAACGCTCCCGCGATACGCTTATCGGCTGAATACTATCGCTTATCCTGCCTGATGCTCGCCCGGCGGGTTTCAACTGCATATTGCCGTTTCGGAAGCGGGCGTTTCCGAAGCGGTCTTTGATCACTTTTTGCTGTACAATTTTTTGCGGGGAATTATGATGAATGTTCCACTTTACGAAGCGTTGAAAAGCGCGGCCGCCGATGATCGCCTGTCGAGCGAGGCGGCTCAAAGCGTGCCGTCGGACCCGGCGACGAAAGCCGACATAGTATCAATTGCGCACGGAGTTACGTGTGGAGCTGCATACGAGCATAGCTAATCCGCACACGAGCATAGCCGAACTGCGTGCGTGGTTATTGTGGCGCCTGACTATTGCCATGAGCGTGCAAACCGCGATATTTGTCGGGCTTGTAAAGTTGTGGGTTGCTTAGCCGTGTGGCCGGGCTGTCTTTCGGCGGTCGGGTTTCACCATCGGCACATCGGGCAGTGGCCATGGCTTTTTCACACGGTTTTGCCAGAGAATTTCACCGCGGTGTTTCCAGGATGATAGTCGTTGCGACCATCGTGCGCTTGACCCGCCCGTCTTCAATCCGTTCCACCTTGACCGGCAGGTGGCGGTGCGCCGGACTCAGCCAATAGCGGTGGTCGATCGTATGGTTTCCGGTGTCGCGCACCTTGGTGCGTTCAACGCGCACCGTTTCAATTTTTCCCAGCGTGGTTGTAATGGTCTCGACGCCGGTTTCGGCAAAGCGGTAATGTCTGAGTTTGCCGTTTGAGACGACGGCGTAGTGCCACGGGCCGTCGCGCGCGGCCACGTCGCGGGACAACTGCAACTGCACCGAAGCTTCATCCAGTGTGCCTGCCGGCACCGGCAGAAAATAAACCCGTCCTTTTTTCAGGATCTCGACCGAGCGCCCGTGTGCTTCAAAGCGGTAGCGCTGCTTCCTGTCCGCTTTGCGCGTGTATTCCTTTATATATTCCTCGGCGACGATCCGCCCTTCTTCGAGGTGTATATGCGTACGGATTTTCAGCGTGTCGCCGAACAGTGTCGAGAGCAGGCCCCGTGGGGTGACGGTCGTGATGTACAGCAGACGGTTGCCGTTAGGTTTGAGTTGCACGGTGCCCTTTCCTGCGCCCAGTCCGGCGAGTTGAATGTCGTAGGTGATCTCGAACGGCGCGAGTTCGGCGTCGTGTGTGCCGCCGCCGGCGCAGGTTGCGGCACAGACGACGCACAGCAGCAGGCCGCGGGCTTTTGCGGCGTGCGTTCTCATGCGGTGTTCGGTTCCATCAGCAGCGGTTCCGCGAGCGTTTTCCCGTCGAGCACGCAGCGGCCGCCGCGCAATTGCAGGCGGTTTTCGCAGTACCACGCGAGTACGTGCGGATAGATCACGTGTTCGCGTTCAAGCACGCGCGCCGCGAGCGTGTCGAGTGTATCGTCTTTGAGCACCGGCACGCGCGCCTGCATGATGACGGGGCCCGCGTCGAGCGCTTCGGTCACGAAGTGGACGCTACAACCATGCACCGTGTCGCCGTTTTCGAGAACCCGGCGGTGTGTGTGCAGCCCCCTGTATTTCGGCAGCAGCGCCGGATGTATGTTCAGGATCTTGCCGTTGAAGCGTTGCACGAAATCACTGCCGAGTATTTGCATGAAGCCGGCGAGCGCGATCACGTCAGGTGCGGGGCCCGCCAGCGCCTGATGCAGTGCCGCCTCAGTTTCGACGACAGCGGTCGGGACGTCGCAGGCGCGTGCCTTCTCGAGTCCTGCCGCGTCGGCGCGGTTGCTGATCACGCGCGCCACCCGCGCGTTGATGCGTCCCGTGTCCACCGCGTCAAGAATAGCCCGCAGGTTGCTGCCGGTTCCCGAGATCAGTACGGCCAAGCGTTTGCGCGGCGGCATCGGATTGCGTTCCGCGTCAGATATAGACGACCGGCGCCTGTTTCCCGCGCGCGGTGATTTCACCCAGTTGCCACGCGTTGAAGCCGGCTTTTTTTAATTGCCGGATCAAAGCGGAGGCTTGTGCTTGCGCGGCGATCACCGCCATGCCGACACCGCAGTTGAACACGCGCAGCATTTCTTGCTCTTCAATGTTGCCTGTGTCGCGCAGCCATTCGAAGACAGGCGGGCGCGTCCAGCTTTGCAGATCCACCGTCGCCGCCTGCCCGGCGCCGATCACGCGCGGCAGGTTTTCGCTCAGGCCGCCGCCGGTGATATGTGCGAGCGCGTGGATGCCGCCCTGCGCAATCACGGGCAGCAGCGCTTTCACGTAAATGTGCGTCGGCGCGATCAGGGCGTCGCCGAGCGTGTCGTCGCCGACGGGCTGGGCCAGGTCCGCGTTGCTTTGCGCGATCACTTTCCTGACCAGCGAAAAGCCGTTCGCGTGCACGCCGTTCGACGCGAGCGCGATCACCGCGTCGCCGTTTTTGACGCGGTGCGCACCGCATAAAGTGTCGCGTTCGGCCACGCCGACGGCAAAACCGGCGAGATCGTACTCGCCTGTGGCGTACACGCCGGGCATCTCGGCGGTTTCGCCGCCGATCAGGGCGCAACCCGCAAGTTCGCAGCCTTCGGCGATGCCGGCGATGACCGTCGCCGCGGTATCCACCGACAATCTGCCGCACGCAAAGTAGTCGAGGAAGAACAGCGGTTCCGCGCCGTGGGTCAATATGTCATTGACGCACATCGCGACGAGGTCTATGCCGATGCTGTCGTGGGCGTCGAGTTCACGGGCCAGTGTCAACTTGGTGCCGACGCCGTCGGTCGCCGACACCAGCACCGGGGATCGGTATTTTGAGTGCGTGAACTGGAACAGGCCGGCGAAGCCGCCGACGCCGCCGATCACCTCGGGGCGCAGGGTCTTCGCGCACAGCGGCTTGATACGCTCGACCAGCGCGTTGCCCGCGGCGATATCGACGCCGGCCACCTTGTAATCAAGGCGCCCGCGATCCGGGGAATCCGCGGTTTTGTCCGGGGCGGCGTCGGAGGGCGTTTTTCCTAGCATTTCAGATTGCCCTGATTCTCGATACAGGCGGCGTCGGGTGCAGGGCGCATATTATATACGAGAGGCCGCTTTCGAGGCGGGCTGTTTTTGATTTTAGTTATACTTCGCGGCTGTTCAATCAGGAAGAAACTGCCGGGTATGAACCACATCCCCAACATTATCACCGTCGGTAGAATTGCGTGTGTTCCCTTGCTGATGCTGTTTCTGATGCGCGAGGATTTTCGCGCGGCTTTTTATCTGGCGGTATTGATGGGTGTCAGCGACGCGCTCGACGGTTTTCTGGCGAAGCGGTATTACTGGCAGAGCAAGTTGGGGGAAAGGCTCGATCCCGTCGCAGACAAACTGATGCTGGTCGGCGCCTGCCTGATGCTTGGCTTGCAGGGTTTGCTGCCGGCGTGGCTGATGGTGTTGATCGTCGGGCGCGACGCGCTGATCATCGCCGGCTATCTGTATTACAGGTATCTCAATATTGATTTCAGCATCACGCCGAGTGTGATCAGCAAGATCAATACCTTCTGCCAGATCCTGCTGGTGTTTGCGGTGCTGATTCTCCAACTCGGTCTTGAATTGCAAGGCCTGGTGGCGATTCTGACGGGCATTGTCGCCTTGACAACGTTGTCGAGCGGTGCGGGGTATGCGCTGTCGGCGTGGAACCTGCTTACGCGGCGTAGCGTTTCCCGCGCAATCTGAACCGGCTGTCGGCGCATGGGCTTATGGTCTGACGAAAACACGCCCTCTTTGCATCGTCAATTGCTGTTGTCGTTTGAGCCGTCCGGGGGCAGCACGATCGAGACGTTTGTCGCGGCGGACAACGCCGTCGCGGTGCAGCATCTGCAACGGGTGTGCAACGGCGCCGGCGCCGGGAATCGCCAGCTTTACCTGTGGGGCGCGGCGTCGGTCGGCAAGAGCCACCTGTTGCAGGCGGCGTGTCGCGCGGTGACCGCGCGCGGCGGGCGCAGCGTCTGGCTGCCGCTGGCGGGGTTGTCGTCGAACGGCCCTGCAATTCTCGCGGGCCTCGAAACCCTCGACTTGGTCGCTGTTGATGAACTCGACGCGGTGATCGCCGACGCCGCATGGCAGCGTGCGCTGTTCAACCTGATCAACGAGGCGCGCGCCGGCAATTGCCGGCTGGTGATGGCGGGGCGGCGGAACCCCGCGAACATGGCGTTGCAACTCAAAGACCTGCCGTCGCGGTTGAGGTGGGGGGCGGTGTATCGTCTTGTGCCGCTGGACGACACCGGCAAGAGGGAGGCGTTGCGGCGTATCGGCGATCGTCTCGGTTGCGCGTTCTCGGATGAAGTGTTGTCCTATCTGTTGAGCAACCGCCCGCGCGAACTCTCCAGGCTGGTTGATGCGGTCGAGCGGCTTGCGCGCGTGGCCAAGGAGCGCAAACGCCGTGTCACCGTACCCTTTATGAAGGAGGTTCTGCCGGGCGCCTGAGGCGGGGGGAACGGCGGGCGCCTCGCGTTATGTGGCGGCGAGTTTGCGTGCGGCATCGGCGACGCGGCGCCCGAGCGCGCGGCACAATGCGGCTTCCTCGTCGGTCAGCGGCAGGTTGTTGTCGGGACCCGCGGTATGGCTTGCGCCGTACGGCGTGCCTCCGCTTTGGGTCGCCGCGAGTTGCGGTTCGCTGTAGGGGATGCCGCAGATGAACATCCCGTGGTGAAGCAGTGGCATCATCATCGTCAGCAGCGTGGTTTCCTGCCCGCCGTGCAAGCTCATCGTCGAGGTGAACACACCTGCCGGTTTGCCCGCGAGCGCGGCGCTCAGCCACAGTCCGCCGGTCTGGTCGAGGAAATGCTTGAGCGGCGCGGCCATGTTGCCGAAGCGGGTCGGGCTGCCCAGCACCAGTCCCGCGCATTGTTCGAGATCGGCGGGCGTCGCCCGGGGCGTGTCTGCCGGCGCATGGTCGGGGGCGTCGCCGGGTGTCGTCGAAACCGGGGCCACCGTGCGCAGGCGGGCTTCGGTGCGCGCGACGCTTTCAACGCCGTGTGCGATCGCGCGCGCCATCCGGCCGGTTGCGCCGTAGCGTGTGTAGTAAAGAACAAGTATCAGCGGCGGAGTCATCGAGCGCATTCAATCAATGTGCTCGTATAATACAATGTGTGTATGCCGAGGCAATAATATAGGGAATTATATACAATAGTCCCTGCGGGGCTTTTGATCCATTTCACGTTTCACAGGCCGGGCAACCCCGCCGCCTCCACGTGCGGAAGCCCCATTCCCGGAGGCCGGAATATTCAATGCGGCGTTGACATCCGCATTGTCCCGATGACCGCACTTGACGCACTCGAAAACTGATTGCGACTTCCTGTTCGCTTTGTCCATATACCCGCAGGCATGGCAAGTCTGGCTGGTGTAAGCGGCCGGCACCTTCACCACCGAAACCTTATATGACAGACACCGCTCCAGTTTGTACCAGCCCGTCGCCAGTATTCCCCGGTTCAAGCCGGCCTTCTGCCTGACGTTCGTGCCCGGACTGTCCATCGTCCCTTTCGCGCTCGCCGTCATCCCCTTCGTATTCAGGTCTTCCAGATAGGCGACGTCATACCGCCGCGCTATCTCCCTTGAAACCTGATGGCACCAGTTGGTGCGTGCCTGTGCAATCCCCGCCGCCGTCTTTTGCGCCGGCCGCCGCGCCCGGAGATAACGTCCCGACGCCTTGCGCTTCTCCTTCCTGCTGCCGCCATCCCGCCTCGCCATCATCCGCTGATAACGCCGCTTCCTCGCTTCCAGCAATGAGGTGTCCGGCGCGCGATGGATCGTCCGTCGGACAAGGTGATCTGGCCGACATTGCGGTCGATGCCGGCTTCTGTTGAAACATGCGGCAAGACTGCTTCCCGCCCCACCTCATACGCGATATACACATACCAGTCGCCGTGTTCGTGCCTGATCGTGCCGTTCACCACCCTTGCGTCGTGATACGGGTTATGGCCGGTGAGCCTCATCTGCCCGATCTTCTGTACGTGCAACCAGTCGCCGTTGAGCTTGAACATCCCCGAATAGTGCCGGGGATCGCATTGGCCGTAAAACACATATTCATCCCTCAGCACACTGACAAAATGGTTCCAAACATAACGGCAGGCGCCGGCCGCCGCCCATAACTTATTCGCTTTCGCCTGCGTCTGCGGGTGTAGCCTGTATCTGATTGTCCGGTGTGTTTTCATTGTGGTAAGGGACTATATGTATATAATTCCCATAATATACCTGACTCACGTGTCGTCTCCTGTATGAGATTCGGAAAACGGCCTTTGGGAATGGGGTTGCCGGATGTGGAGGTGACGGCATGAGCCGACCTGTGAAGCGTCAAATGGATACTTCGACTCGCGCCCTTGTGACGTGAGACAAATATATTATTCCCTATGCCTATTTATGAATATGAATGTGCCGCCTGCGGTTGTCGGCACGAAATCCTGCAAAAGGTCGGAGAAGCGCCGTTGCGCGATTGCCCCGATTGCGGCGAGCCCGAACTGGTCAAGCTGGTATCGGTGGCGGGCTTTCGCCTGGCCGGCGGCGGTTGGTACGAGACCGATTTCAAGACCGGCGCCAAACGCAATTTGGCGGGCAATTCCACCGGTGCGGACGCGAACGGCAAGCCCTCCGGAGACCAGCCGAAGAAGAGCGACAAGCCGGCCGGCGGCGGGAAAGAAACCGCGACGGCATCCAAGTCCACCGCGGGTAAGGGCTCTTCGCCCGACGGCGCCTGAAATGGCCGGTCAATCGACGGCGCAAGCCATACGCACACACTACTGCGGAGACATCGGCGAGCACCTGCTGGAGCAGGTCGTTACGGTGTGCGGTTGGGTCAACCGCCGTCGCGACCACGGCGGTGTCATCTTCATTGACCTGCGTGATCGCGAAGGGTTGGTGCAGATCGTCGCCGATCCTGATACCCCCGAGGTGTTTGCGGCGGCCGACCGGGTGCGGAACGAATTTGTTCTGCGCGTTAAAGGCAAGGTCCGGTGGCGTCCCGAAGACACCGAAAACCCCGAATTGAAAACCGGCCGGGTTGAAATCGTCGCGGCAGCGTTTGAGATCATGAACGTTGCGGAGACGCCGCCGCTGCAACTCGACGACGACGTCGGCGACGAGACGCGCCTGCGTTACCGCTACGTCGATCTGCGTCGTCCCGTGATGCAGCGCAACCTGAGGACGCGCGCGCAGGTGGTGCGTGTGTTGCGCGAGTTTCTCGACGACCGTGGTTTCATTGACATTGAAACGCCGATGCTGACCCGGGCGACGCCCGAGGGCGCGCGCGACTATCTCGTGCCGAGCCGCACGCACGACGACGCATTCTTTGCGTTGCCGCAGTCGCCGCAACTGTTCAAGCAACTGCTAATGATGAGCGGTTTCGACCGCTACTACCAGATCGTGCGTTGTTTCCGCGACGAAGATCTGCGCGCCGACCGCCAGCCTGAGTTCACACAGCTCGATATTGAAACCACCTTCATGGACGAGGACGCGATCATGGCGCTGATCGAGGACATGATCCGCGTCTTGTTTGAGCGGGTTCTCAAGGTCACCCTGCCCGAAGCGTTTCCGCGGATGTCTTATGACGAGGCGATGGCGCGGTATGCGACCGACCGCCCCGACCTGCGGATCCCGCTCGAGATCACACCGATCGAGGATCTGGTGCGCGGCATTGAGTTCAAGGTCTTTTCCGGCCCGGCCGGCGATCCCGACAGCCGTGTCGTCGCTCTGCGCGTACCCGGCGGCGGCGCGTTCACACGCAAGGAGATAGACGGTTACACCGCGTACGTCGGCGACTTCGGCGCCCGTGGACTCGCCTACGTGAAGTGCAACGAAGTTGCGCGCGCGCGGGGGGGGTTGCAGTCGCCGATCCTGAAGTTCATGCCCGACGAAACGATTGCCGGCCTGCTCGGGCGTACCGGCGCCGCCGACGGCGACATGATCTTTTTCGGCGCCGGCAGGCGCGAGGTCGTGAACGAATCCATGGGGGCGTTGCGTGTGCGTCTCGGGCACGACCTCGGGTTTGTCGGGGACGCCTGGCGTCCGCTGTGGGTCGTGGATTTTCCGATGTTTGAATTTGACGCGCCGACCAAGCGCTGGACCACGTTGCATCACCCGTTCACCGCGCCGGTCAATCCCGATGACCTGCACGGACGGTTACAGGTGTGTCGCGCGCGCGCTTATGATCTGGTGGTCAATGGCGCCGAACTCGGCGGCGGTTCGATCCGCATCGACAACGAAGCGACGCAACGCGCTGTGTTCAATGCGATTGGGTTCGACGAGCGCGAGAGCGAGGAAAAATTCGGCTTCTTATTGCGCGCGCTCAGATACGGCTGCCCGCCGCACGGCGGCATCGCGTTCGGTCTTGACCGTATCGTGATGCTGTTGACCGGCAGCGCCTCCATCCGCGACGTCATCGCGTTCCCGAAAACGCAGACCGCGCACTGTCTGTTGACCGATGCGCCCGCATCCGTGTCCGACAGGCAATTGAAAGAGCTGGGCATACGCCTTGTCAAGCGCGACGCCAAAAAGTGAAAAGCATTACAAGCGCCCTGAGTCGGTGCTGGTTGTCGTTTACACCCGCGGCGGGAAGGTGCTGTTGTTGCGGCGCAAGCAACCACGGCATTTCTGGCAGTCGGTTGCGGGCAGTCTCAAGTGGGGTGAAAGCATGAGTTGCGCGGCGGCGCGTGAGTTGCGCGAGGAGACCGGGTTCGACGCGGTGGTGGTGGACTGCAATACAATAAATCGGTTCCTGATCTATCCGATGTGGCGTCATCGCTATGCGCCGGGGGTGGTTGAGAACGTCGAATACGTGTTCAGACTGGAGGTGGACGCCGAACGTGACGTGACCCTCGACGCGAGAGAGCACGAGGAATATCGCTGGCTGTCGCGCGACGAGGCATTGACGTCGGTGAGTTCACACACGAACATTGCCGCGATTGAGCGCTGGGTTGCGCGGCGCTGAGCGCGGACGGGGGAGAAAGATGGCGGGACACAGCAAATGGGCCAACATTCAGCACCGCAAGAAAGCGCAGGACGCAAAGCGCGGCAAACTGTTTACGCGCTTGATCCGCGAGATCACGATCGCGGCGCGTCTCGGCAGCGCCGATCCGGACGCCAACCCGCGGTTGCGTCTTGCGATCGATAAGGCGACGGCGGCGAACATGAGCAAGGACGTTGTCGAGCGTGCGGTCAGGCGCGGCGCCAGCCTGCTCGAAGGTCGGGAATACGAGAGCGTGCGCTATGAAGGCTACGGAGCGGGCGGCAGCGCGATCCTGGTCGAATGCATGACCGACAACCGCAATCGTACGGTTGCTGAAGTGCGCAGCGCATTCGCCCGCCACGGCGGCAATCTCGGCGAAAGCGGCTCGGTGGCTTACCTGTTCACCCAGCAGGGTGTGCTGGTGTATGAGCAGGCCGACGAAGATGCGGTTCTCGAAGCCGCGCTCGAAGCCGGCGCCGACGACGTCGTCGGCGGCAACGGCAGCGTGCAGGTGTTTACTGCGCCCGAGCGCCTCGTCGAGATCAGGCAGGCGATGGAGGCGGTCAGGTTGCCTCCCGACGATTTTGAAGTGATGATGATCGCCGGCCCCCGGATCAAACTCAGCGCCGACGCCGCCGACAAGTTGTCACGCCTGATCGACGCGCTCGAGGAACTCGACGACGTGCAAAATGTTTATTGCAACGCAGATCCATCCGCCCACGCGGCGCAAGCGTAGAGGTGCGGTGTGCAGCGTATTCTCGGCATAGACCCCGGACTCGTTGCCACCGGCTACGCGGTGATTGAAAGCGACGGCCACGCCGGCCGTCTGATCACGAGCGGCGACGTCGTGACGCGCGGGCGCGATCTGCCCGTGCGTCTCGGCATCATCTTCAACGGTCTCGACAAAGTCATTCGCGAATACCGCCCCGACGTCGCCTCGGTTGAGGCCGTGTTCGTCCACAAGGACGCGGCGGCGGCGCTCAAGCTTGGGCAGGCGCGTGGCGTTGCCGTATGCGCTGCCGTCACCAACGGCGTGCCGGTGTACGAATACGACACGCGAGTCGTTAAGCGGGCCGTTGTCGGCAAGGGCAACGCCGACAAGGAGCAGGTGAAGTTCATGGTCGCACGTCTGTTGCAGGTCGCCGCGCGCCACAAGGACGACGAGGCCGACGCGATGGCGATCGCGCTGTGCCACGCATTCTCGCACGCCGCAGGCGCCGGGCTCGCGGAGGCGGGGCGATGATCTCGCGGCTCACCGGGGAGGTTATTCTCAAGCGCCCGCCGCATCTGATCGTGGATGTCAACGGCGTCGGTTACGAAATGCAGGCGCCGATGTCCACTTTTTACAACCTGCCTGAACCTGGTGAGCGTACGACCCTGCTGACGCATCTGCTGGTGCGCGACGACGCGCACACGCTCTATGCGTTCCTCTCGGAGTATGACCGCGGTCTGTTCCGTGCGTTGCTCAAGATCAGCGGCATCGGCGCCAAGATTGCGCTCGCGATCCTGTCGGGGATGGAAACCGCCGCGTTCAAGGGTTGCGTGCTCGACAACGACGTCGAGGCGCTGGTGCGTATTCCCGGCATCGGCCGGAAGACCGCCGAGCGTTTGGTGCTGGAGATGAAGACCCGTTTCAACGACGATTACTGGATGCAGCTCGGCGACGGCGCCGAGGCCGGCAAGGCGAAGGGCGTCACCGACCATGGCGCCGCCGCGGTGCAGGCGCTGATCGCGCTCGGTTACAAGGCGGGTAACGCCCGCCGCATGGTCAAGCAGGTGGGCGGGTCCGGCGCGTCCGTTGAGGAGATCATCAAAGCCGCACTGAGATCGAGTTTTACCGATGGCTGACCCCAACCCATTGCTGGACGCCCGGCGCAAAAACGACGAAGTGCAGTTGGATGACCGCATTCGCCCCGCCCGTCTTGAGGAGTATATCGGTCAGCCGGTTGTACGCGAGCAGATGCAGGTGTTTATCGAGGCCGCGCGCAGACGCGGCGACCCGCTTGATCATGTGCTGATCTTCGGCCCGTCCGGTCTCGGCAAGACAACGCTTGCCCACGTCATCGCCAACGAGATGCAGGCCGGTTTGCGCCAGACCTCCGGGCCGGTGCTCGAAAAAGCCGGCGATCTCGCGGCGTTGTTGACCAACCTCGAGCCGCACGACGTGTTGTTTGTGGACGAGATCCACCGCCTCAACCCGGTGGTCGAAGAGATCCTGTATCCCGCGATGGAGGATTTCCAACTCGACATCATCATCGGCGAAGGCCCGGCGGCGCGCTCGATCAAACTTGACCTGCCGCCGTTCACGCTGGTTGGCGCGACGACGCGCGCGGGACTGCTGACTTCACCGTTGCGTGATCGTTTCGGTATCGTCCAACGGCTCGAGTTCTACTCGGTTGAGGAACTGACGCGTATCGTCGAGCGCAGCGCGAGGATCCTGAAAGTGCGCGCCGATACCGCGGGCGCCACCGAAATCGCGCGACGTTCGCGCGGCACACCGCGTATCGCCAACCGCCTGTTGCGCAGGGTCCGCGACTACGCCGAAGTCAAATTCGACGGTACCGTCAACGCCGAGGTTACGTCGCAGGCGCTCGGTCTGCTCGAGGTCGATGCCAGTGGCTTTGATTCGATGGACCGGCGCCTACTGCTGACGATGATCGAGCGCTTCAACGGCGGTCCGGTCGGGGTAGACAATTTGGCGGCGGCGATCAGCGAGGAGCGAGGCACCATTGAGGATGTGATCGAGCCGTTCTTGATTCAGAGCGGTTTTATAATCCGCACCGCCCGCGGGCGGCAGGCCACCGCCGCCGCGTGGCGGCATTTTGATCTTGAGCCGCCGACGGGAGTGGCAGGCAACTCGCCGCCCGCCCTGTTTTAATCTGCGGACTGTTAAAATGAACGTTTCGCGGCTTTGCGACACCGCGCTTACCTGCCCCGCGCCGGTTCATCCGGCACACGCGACAGGACGGAACGGGCGGCGCCGTTGTTTTCGCGGCACGACCGGCATTCAGACACCGCATTAGAAAGACCATGCAGGCCGATTTAGATTTTTTAAGTTTAATCGTTGACGCCACTTTCGTGGTGCAGTTGGTGATGCTGATCCTGATCCTGGCTTCGGTGATCAGCTGGTCTTTCATCTTCAACAAGTGGCGCGAGTTGGAGGCGATGAAGAAAATGGCGGATTCTTTTGAGGAGCGCTTTTGGTCGGGGTCGGATCTGCCGCGGCTGTACGAGGAAGTTCAGAAAGAAGATTATGATTCGGGCATGGCGGCGATCTTTTGCGAGGGTTTCAGGGAATACCTGCGTCTGCACAAGGGACGCGCGGCTTCGGTCGAGACCATTTCCTCGACTTCGGTGAAGGTGATGAGAGTCGCGTTGTCGCGTGAGATAGACGACATGGAAAGCCAGTTGAACTTTCTCGCGACGGTCGGCTCGACCGCGCCTTACGTCGGTTTATTCGGTACGGTATGGGGCATCATGGATGCGTTTCTCGCGTTGCGCGACGTGCAGTACGCGACGTTGTCGCTGGTTGCGCCCGGCATTGCCGAGGCGCTGATCGCAACCGCGATGGGGCTGTTTGCGGCAATTCCCGCGGTCATTGCCTACAACCGTTTCCGCGACCGCGTCGAGCGCCTGATCTCGCGCTACGACAATTTTGTCGAGGAATTCACGACCATTCTCAGCAAGCAGGTGCTGAAGCGCAGCGACCGGAGCGGCGAGTAAAAGGAGAACGTCCGATGCTTACTCGCCGCAACCGCAAACTCATGGCCGAGATTAACATCGTGCCTTATATAGACGTGATGCTGGTGCTGCTTGTGATCTTCATGGTGACGGTACCGTTGATCCAGCAGGGTGTTGATGTTGATTTGCCGCAGGCGCAGGCGCGTCCGCTCGAGGACAGCCAGGCGCCCGACCCGCTGATCGTCACCGTCAAGCGCCGTGGCCAGATCCTGCTGAACAAGGGCGAGGTCGCCAACCAGCCGTTGTCGCATGAGTTTGCGTTGCGCCAGTTGTTCGCGTTGCTGCCTGATCAGGGCGGTGTCGCTTACGTGCGCGGCGACCGCGGCGTGCCGTACGGCAAAGTCGTCGCCGCGATGGTGATGTTGCAGCAAGCCGGCGCCGAGAGTATCGGCCTGATTACCGAATCGCCGGAGGACACGGCGCTGCAATGAAGAAGCGCGACAGCCGACGGCAGAGAAAGTCGCTTATCACTTCAATTCTGATCCACCTTGCCCTGATCAGTCTGGCGGCGTTCAGCATCGGCCCGACGCTGATCCCGCAGTCGGGTTCCCCCTCCGGGCCGCAGGCGCCGGTTGTCAAAGCCACCGCGGTGAGCCCGCAGGAGATCGAAGAACTGGTGCAGCGCAAGCGTGAGCGTGAGCGCAAACAACGCGAGGCCGACGAGGTGCGCCGCCGCGCGCAGGAAGACGCAAGGCGCGCGGCCGAGCGGGAAAAGAAACGCCTCGAGCAGGCGCGTCTGAAAGCCGAGCGGGAAAAGAAGCGCCTCGAGCAGGCGCGCCTGAAGGCCGAGCAGGAGAAGGAGCAACTCGAGGAGGCGCAGAGCAAGGCCGAGCAGGAGAAGAAACAACTCGAAGAGGCGCAGAGCAAGACCGAGCAGGAGAAAAAGCGTCTTGAGCAGACACGCCTGAAGGCCGAGCAGGAGCAGAAGCAACTCGAGGAAGCGCAGAGCAAGACCGAGCAGGAGCAGAAGCGTCTCGAGCAGGCGCGCCTGAGGGCCGAGCAGGAGCAGAAGCAACTCGAGGAAGCACAGAGCAAGACCGAGCAGGAGAAGAAGCGTCTTGAGCAGGCGCGCCTGAAGGCCGAGCAGGAGAAAGTGCGTTTTCAACAGGAAGCCGCGTACAAACTCGAGCAGGAAAAGAAACGCCTTGCGGAAGAAGCCGCGCGCAAACTCGAGCAGGAGAAGAAACGCCTTGCGGAAGAAGTCGCGCGCCGCGCCGCCGAGGAAAAGAGGCAGCTACAGGAGGAGGCCGCGCGCAAACTCGAGCAGGAGGAAAAGCGCCTGGAGGAACAAGCCCGGCGGCGCGCCGAGGAAGTCGAACAGGAGCGCATCAGGCGCGCGAAGATCGCGGCCTGGACCAAGGAGTATGTTCAGTCGATCCGGCGCAGCGTCGAAAGGCATTGGAAGCGCCCGCCCGCGAGCGTAAAAGGCGGCGACTGCACCTTGAAATTGCGTCAGAACCGCGATGGTAAGATTGAGAGCGTGCAAGTGACCAGTTGCAACGGTGATTTGTTTTACAAGCGTTCAGTGGAGGACGCGGTATGGAAAGCGAGCCCTTTACCGGCGCCGCCCTCGTGGGACGTGTTTGACAATGAAGTCGAGATTACTTTCAAGCAGGAGTATTGAATTCGCGCGGTGTTGCGTGATCGCGGTGGCCCTGCTGCTGTTGTCGGCGGCCGCGTTCGCCGAACTCAAGGTTGAGGTCACCAAGGGCATCGAGGGCGGCGTGCCGATCGCAGTATCTCCGTTTACCGGCGAGCCGGACGGTCTCGACCGCAGTTATCACCGCATCATTGCCGATGATCTCGCTTACAGCGGGCTGTTCTCGGTGATCGAAGGCACCGTACCCGCCGTCTCGTCGCCGCTCAGCGCCGGGGTGGACTACGAGGCGTGGCTTGCCGCCGGTGCCGAGAAATTCGTCGTCGGTGAAGTGATGCAAAACGGCGAGGTTCGCTTTGAGTTGTACGACGCGGTGCGACGCAAGCGCATCAGGGAATTCGTTATTGCCGGAGGCGCCACGGTCGAGCGCGTTGCGCATCAGGTCAGTGATATAGTGTATGAGGAATTGACCGGCGTGCCCGGCATTTTCAGTACCCGCATCGCGTTTATCGGCGCCGAGCATTACAGTTGGCGCCGCCACAGAAACACCTTATATGTCAGCGACGCCGACGGGCGCAACGCCCACGCGATTTACAGTTCGCCGCATCAGTTGATGTCGCCGGCGTGGTCGCCCGACCTCAAGTGGCTCGCGTACGTGTCGCACGAGAACGGCTATCCCGAAATCGTGGTGCAGGCGCTTGAAAGCGGCGAGCGCGAGATGCTGGGTGAGCACACCGGCCCCGCGAACCTGCCGAACTGGTCGGACGACGGCAGGCGTCTCGCCTACGTCGGTTCGGTGGACGGCAATCTGGACATCTATACCATTGAGTTGGAGACAAAGCGCATGTTGCGCGTGACCGACAACGTCTTCATTGACACCGAGCCGGCCTGGGCACCGGACGGCACTTTGATCTTCACCTCCGACCGCAGCGGCAGCCCACAGTTGTACCGTGTTGATCATGAAGGTGCCGCGCCGCGCCGCATCACTTTCCGCGGCACCTACAATTCCGACGCCAACGTTTCGCCGCGCGGCGACCAGATCGCGTTTCTAAGCCGGCGCAGCCAGGGGTTCGTGATCGTGATCAAGGACTTTATAAAGGGCGACGGCGACGAGACCGAACTGGTGTTCAATCCCGGTGTCGAAGGCCCGCGTTTTACCGCCAACGGCCAGTTGCTCGGCTACATCACCGACCAGGACGGTAAAAGCGTGTTCGGCCTGATGACCACCGACGGCGTGTTCGGCAAGTTGATCCCGCTGTCAACGGCGAACGTGCGCGGCGGCGTCTGGTCGCCTTTCACATGGTGACGGTCGGAGCAGTCGCCGGCGTCATGGCCGGGATGACGGGCGGAATGATGCGTCGGCGCACGGTCGTCGCGGTGCTTGCAACAGGCAGGGGGGCCTGTGCCGGGCGCGCCGGGATGCGTCGGCGCACGGTCGTCGCAATGTTTGCAGCCGCGCTGATGGTCGTGCCGGTGGTCGCGCCGCCCGTGTCGGCACAGGAAAGCAGCGACGCGCTGGTTATGAAATTGCTCGACGAGGTGCATCAGTTGCGCGCCGAAGTGAGCGGCATCAGGAACGAAAATGAAATGTTGCGTCACCGTCTCGAAGCGCTGCTCGATCAACTCGGCATGGAGGTCAAAGAACCAACCGTGCGCACGGTGATTACTGCGCCATCTACCCAGCCCGTCGCCGCCGGAACGCCGGCCGGCGGGCAGACAAGGCCTGCGTCGCCGATGAAGCCCGCCGATCAGCCAACAGGGGTCGAGCCGCCGGCAGAGGAAACCGCAACTGGCACGCCGCCTGCCGATCAGCGCACTGCTGGTGGGCAGACAAGGCCTGCGTCGCCGATGAAGCCCGCCGATCAGCCAACAGGGGTCGAGCCGCCGGCAGAGGAAACCGCAACTGGCACGCCGCCCGCCGATCAGCGCACTGCCGCCGGGCAGGTCGCCGGGTCATCCGCACGGGTGGATGCGCCCGTTGCGCGTGCGCCGCGTTCCGACTCACAGAGCTTGGCGTTGTCCGGGCGCCGGGCGCCCGGTAGCGAGCAGGAACGCGAGGCGTATCTGGACGCGCTTGCGTATCTCGACAAAGATCAGTACGACGGTCTGCGCGCCGCGCTGCAGCAGTTTCTCGGCGCCTACCCGGGCAGTCCCTATGAACCGAAAGCACGCTACTGGATTGCCGAGTCTTATTACACCGAGAAGCAATACAGCGAGGCCGCGTGGCACTTTGAGCAATACGTCAAACGCTTTCCCAGAGGCGACAAAGCCGACGACGCGCGGCTGAAACTTGCCTATATTTATCACGGCGAGGGCGATCCGGCGGCGGCGCGGTTGTTGCTTGAGTCTCTGGCCGACTCGCACAACGGGCGCGTGCGTGATCTGGCCAAACGCCGGCTCAGGATCATCAACAGGGAGTCGGCCCGATGAGCGCGGCGGCTGAGCGCGTCGGGCCGGCTCCAGCGTCCGGGTGCCTGAGGGTCACCGAGATCTTTTATTCGTTGCAGGGCGAGTCCACGCACGCGGGTATCCCCACCGTGTTCGTGCGTCTTACCGGTTGCCCGTTGCGGTGCAGCTACTGCGACACCGAATACGCATTCACCGGCGGACGATGGATGAGCATTGACGAGATTGCGTCGCAGGTCGCGGCGTATGCGCCGCGCCGCGTGACCGTCACCGGCGGCGAGCCGCTCGCGCAGAAACGTTGTTTCGTCCTGCTGACCTGGCTGTGCGACGCGGGCTACGCGGTTTCGCTTGAGACCGGCGGCGCGCACGACATCTCGCCGGTTGATGTACGCGTCGAGCGGGTTATGGACTTGAAAACGCCGGCATCCGGCGAGTGCGGGCGCAACCGCATTGCAAACATCGCGCATCTGCGTTCCACCGATCAGGTCAAGTTTGTGATCTGCGACCGCGACGATTATGAATGGGCAAAGCGCCAGGTTGAGCAGCACGCGCTTTCGGCGCGTTGTGAAGTGCTGTTCTCGCCGGCCTGGAAGCGTCAGGAAGCGGCGGAGCTTGCCGACTGGATACTCGCCGACCGCCTGCCGGTGCGTCTGCAATTGCAACTGCATAAATTGTTGTGGGGAGAGGTGCCAGGCAAGTAACGCCATGCCGCACGCCGTCGTTTTACTGTCCGGGGGGCCCGGTTCCGCGACCACGCTTGCGCGCGAGCAGGGCTTCACCTGCCACGCCTTAAGCTTTACCTATGGCCAGCGTCACGGCGTCGAACCCGTCGCGGCGTTGTGCGTCGCGTAGTGTTGTGAGCCGCGCCATGCCGCACGCCGTCGTTTTACTGTCCGGGGGACTCGATTCCGCGACCACGCTTGCGGTTGCGCGCGAGCAGGGCTTCACCTGCCACGCCTTAAGTTTTGCCTATGGCCAGCGTCACGGCGTCGAACTCGACGCGGCGTCGCGCGTCGCGCGGCATCTCGGCGCGGCCGAACACCGCGTATATCCCTTATCGTCCGAACTGTTCGGCGGTTCTGCGCTGACTGATCCGGCGGTCGCAGTACCCGACGCGCATACCGACTCCGGCGTTCCCGTCACTTACGTGCCGGCGCGCAACACGGTTTTTCTGGCGCTGGCGTTGGCCTGGGCGGAGACACTCGGCGCAGCGGACATTTTCATCGGCGCGAACGCGGTTGACTATCCGGGCTACCCCGACTGCCGCCCCGAATTTCTGGCCGCGTTCGAAACCCTCGCCAACCTCGCAACCCGTGCCGGCGTTACCGGTGGCGGCATCCGCGTGCACGCCCCGCTGGTGGAGTTGAGCAAAGCCGATATCATCCGCCGCGGCAGCAAGCTCGGCGTTGATTACGCGATGACGGTGTCGTGTTACCGCGCCGACGCCGAAGGGCGTGCGTGCGGACGTTGCGACGCCTGTAGTTTTCGTGCGCAGGGCTTTCGGGACGCGGGCGTCGCCGACCCGACGCTTTATGTATAATGCGCCGGAATTTTGAGCAACATCATTTAGCGTCCGGGCGATTGACGCGCGGGCAACCGGGGTAAACCATGGAATTGATACATCAAATACTGTTGTGGGGACTGGTGATCGCGCTGGTGATGGGCGCGGTCGCGAACAAGACCAATTTCTGCACGATGGGTGCGGTGTCCGACTGGGTCAACATCGGCGACACCGGGCGTATGCGCGCCTGGGTGCTCTCGATCGCCGTCGCCATGATCGGCGTCGCGTTGCTCAGCAGCATCGCTGCGGTGGACATGACGCTGGTGAACGACGGCGGCACCGGCAAGCCGCCTTACACGACGCCGCAGTTCGTATGGATGCGCTATGTGCTCGGCGGTCTGCTGTTCGGTATCGGTATGACACTGGGTTCTGGTTGCGGCAACAAGACCATCATCCGCATCGGTGGCGGCAACGCCAAATCCGTCGTCGTGTTCCTGGCGATGGGCGCCGCCGCGTACGCGATGATCTACACCGATTTCAGTTACGACTGGTTTTTGCGCTGGATGCAGCCGCTCGCGGTCAACTTCGGCGACTACGGGATCGCGAGCCAGAACATCGCGGCGCTGCTTGCCCGCATGTTCGGTCTTGCGGACGCCGACCTCAGCCTGATCATCGGGATTGTGCTCGGCGCGTTGCTGTTGACCTGGGCGCTGAAGTCCGACGACTTGCGCGCGAGTTTTGACAACGTGCTCGGCGGCCTTGTCGTCGGCGTCGCGGTAGTTTCCGCGTGGTTCGTGACCGCCGGCCCGCTTGGGCAGGCGCTGCTCGAAGAGATTGAGTTTCTCGACCGACGCCCCTACGACGTCGGCGCGCAGTCGCTGACCTTCGTTAAGCCGACCGCGCACTTTTACTACTTCATTCAGGAAGGCTTTGCGTCGAATATCCTGACTTTCTCGCTGATCACCGTTGCCGGCGTAATTCTCGGTTCGTTCATTTACTCGGTTGCGTTCCGCAAATTCCGGATCGAGTGGTTCGTATCCTTCAGGGACTTTGTGCGCCACCTGGTCGGCGGTCTGATGATGGGGGTCGGAGGCGTGTTGTCGCTCGGTTGCACTTTCGGGCAGGCGATCACCGGCGCCTCCACGCTCGCGCTTGGCTCATTCATCACTTTCGCGTGCATCGTGCTGGGTGCTGCTCTGTCGATGAAAGTCGAGTACTACCGCCTCGTTTATGAAGGTGAGGCGACGTTCGTCAAAGCGCTGGTTGCCGGCATGGCCGACCTGCGTCTGCTGCCCGGCAGGTGGCGCAAACTCGACGCGGTGTAGGGCGCCGGATACGCGCCCGCCCGGTTCAGGCGCCCGGTTCCGCGGGACTGACGATTGCAGACTGGCGGGCAAGATCATTCGTCGGTTTTTTAGCGGCCATTCCCGGATTGTTCGGGGGGTGTTGTTTGACAGCCGGGCACGCGCTGGATTATGTGTATCAGTCCCCTTTATCATTTATAATTCTGCGGTTTCGCATGTTCCGACGGGTCGTTAGCTCAGTTGGTAGAGCACCGGACTTTTAATCCGATGGTCGCAGGTTCGAATCCTGCACGACCCAATCTTTGGAGACTACGCGCTTGGCTCCCGGCAAGGGGGCCGCACTCCCATTTCACGTTTCACAGACCGCCTGAGGTCGCCGCCTCCGCGTACAGTAGCCCTATCCGGGAAACCGGAACAGCCAACGCCGCGTGTTGCGTTGTTCCGATGACCATATTGGACGCGGCAAAGACGTTTTACGCTTCGCGGTTCCGTTGCATGACCCGCGCCGGTCCGCCGTTGCACGACACGGGGAGAGGAACCGGGCGATGCGGAGGGCTGCCCGGGAGGTTTGCCCGCGCCGCCCTGTCATCGGGCGATGCGGCGGGCAATACCCCTGTTTATCAGCTATATGGCCGCGGCGGCGAGGCCGGCGTCATTGACGCCGCGAGCAGTGTCAGCGGGAAAGCGATGCCGGGTGATGGCGCCGGGGGAAGAAGTTGTCCAAGAAAAAGTGATTTGAATCAATAAACAGAAAGTATCAGGGAATCCGTTCCCGGTGAATTCGTGAATCTATCTAAAGAACGTAAAGAGACACCCCGGCTGTGGCGACGGCCCAAACTCTGACCGCGATCTTTGGTGGGGTTTTAAGGCGTTTGAGGTTCATATTCTTTTCTCTTCTTTCTTCAGCAAAAGATTAATTTTACCGCCAAGTTCAATGGACAATTTGTCAAACTTGGTGTCTAGCTGGCTTATTTGGGCTTTAAGATCCCTCATGTCGGTCTTGAGCACCGCCACGTCGGTCTTGAGCGTTCCAATATCCTCCCTCATGGCCTCTATGTTGCTCTTCAGTTCCTCAGTTCCTCGCCCAAGCTTCCGCCTGGTTCAATCGCGTTTGAGCTGTCGCCAAGCCTGTAGAGTTGTCGAAAACAGTTTTGCCTCCCCAGGAGATTGTTGCAACAATGAGCAGCGCGGCAATGGTTTCAAGTATGCGCCAGTGCAGTTTGTGGTTTTTTTCTCTGTTCATAGGCCTCGAGCAGGGCTTTGTACAGGGCAGTGGCGTTCATGTGGGTTGTCGCCGCGGTCAGAGTTTGACGATCAGTCCGACGGCACTCACGTCAAAGGCGATGAAGGTACACAGCGCAACTGAATACAGGCTGTGCCCGCAGGTGCCGGTGAAAGCGAAGAGGTCATGGGCGACGGCGAGTGTCTGCCGGTTTGTACAAAACCATAACGCTGCGTTGACTATTCCGGCCTGCGGGAATGGGGCTTCCGGACGTGAAAGCGGTGGGGCCCCCGGTCTGTGAAACGTCAAATGGATGCTCAAGTCCTTGTGGATTTAAGTATATAATTCCCTATATTATTTCCTCTCACCCCTCAACTTGCCGGAGGACGACTTGATGAAGAACATGAACGATTCTGCTGTTGAAATTGGAGAAGCCGGTTTAACGGGAAAGCACAAACCTGTTTTACGTCATGGTGCGTGCTCAAGCATTTCGGCGGTTGATCACGACAGGCGGATCACCAAAAGCGCTCCCCGCCGCCCCAACCATGGAGTGCATGACTGATGGCCAACTCTCCCAAGAAACCTGCGGACGAAGCTCGGATCGCACTCGGCCCCTCAAACTTTCGCGCCTTCACGATGAAGGCTGACAGGCTGTTGCGCCAGATCAGGTTCGACATCGGCATCACCCGGTCCATACCCGGCGACAAAGGTGTGCCGCAGTCGCAACTCAAGCAATACAGCGCAATTCTTGATACCGCCGCGAATCGCACGCGCATATCGCGCGAAGTGATCAAAGCCGCCAACCTCCAACTCGGCGGCAACAACGGCTGTGTCACCTACTACTACGCCGACATCTATCTGCCGAACATGATCCGGTTTACCGAAGTGCCGGTGACGGAGATACCGGAGGACTTTGAATTTGGGGCCGACTGCCTGATCGGTATGGACATTCTCTCCTGCGCCGACTGTTCGCTGTCGCACAAGGACAAGAAGATGATGTTTTCGCTTCGTGTTCCACCGCTCGGCGGGACCGACTTTGTAGAAGAGCACCAGCGCCTGTACGAAGGCAAAAAGAAGATGGTTACTACTGCGGCGACCAGAAACCAGCCCTGCCCCTGCGGCAGCGGCAAACGTTTCAAGAACTGCTGCGGCAAGCTCCATTAGTCCGCTGTGCGGGCAGGCGCGCGTTGGCCGATCAGCGACGCCGGTCTTTCAACCGAATGGTTGCAGGACTCACGCGGGCGGGTGTGTCGCGCGTTCACAGCGGCAACGGCTTCAAGGACTGTGCCGCCGCTGGTTTATAGTCGTCGCGCCGGCGGACTAGGAGTATCCCCGTGTCCCGGATCGCTGAAATCGCGCTAACCCACTGATTGATAGGGCAATCTCCTCGCTCCCCCCTTTTCCACACCCCGGGGTTGTCATATATAGATCAGCGGTGTTATACAATGCGCACCCGATGTCTGATGCTGCGCCAGACAACGTTGCCAGTTGAATTTCCCGCATAAGTTTGGCAGACTTAGCAATCCTTCACCCCTTCCCTGAATTGAAAGGAGACAACCTGAAATAATGTTTTCACGTTCCGCATGTCCTGTTTTGCGGTCTTGCCAGCTGTGGCGCGCGGTGTTTGCGTTGTCGGCGATATTGGTCGCGCTGGCGTTTGCAGGTCAGGCGTGGGGGCAGGCGACGTGTGGAACAGAGATGGCAAACACCCTGGCTGTAAACAGACTCGTTCCGGCCTCGTCTGAAGCAGCTTATCCAACGGTCGCTAATGTGACGCATGCATCTGTGGATACGAATGAGATGGTTCCAGAGAATGTGGTGGACTGGGTGTTGGTTCAGTTGCGGATTGTCAGTAAGGACGCCGGGGTGCCTGTGGGGAACGCGAGAGCTGGCGCCACGATCGTCACCAAGGCAGGGTTTCTGAACAAAGACGGGAGTATCGTGGATGCATCCGACCCACAGGGGGGTGTGCTTTCATTTGAAGGCTTGGATTTCACCCCCGACACGCATGATGCTTATGTGGCGGTGAAGCACCGCAACCATTTGGCGATCATCGCCTCGGAGACGGTATCGACGAGCGGCGACAGTAAGGTGGATTATGTATATGAATTTAACACGGTGGAGAAAGTATTCAGGGGAGCCATTGCGGTAAAGCAGGTAGGTGGTTGCCCGGTAATGCTGGCCGGGGATGCGAACAACGACAATGGGGTGGACGCGACGGACTTGAGCGGGTTTGTGGTTCCCGATATTGGTCGTGGTGGTTATCGCAATTCGGATGTGAATATGGACGCAGGTACGGATGCGACGGACTTGAGCGGATTTGTGGTGCCGAACGTGGGAAAAGGTGGCCAGTTGTCTGCATTTTGATATGATAAGATGATGAATAATAAAGGTTTAATAATCTGGTTGGTGGCGGCAGGTCTGTTTGCTGCTTTGGGTGAGGTGAGAGCGCAGTTGATATTGCCGGCGGATTTTTCTCCCAGCGTCACGGCTCCTCCTGATGATATAGACCCGGGGAATCTTTTGGGATATGCCGAGGCGCGAGCGCGTCCGCGGAACGACTGTTCGGCTGGTGCTGCTATCTGTACGGGGGTGTTAGTGGTGCGGATGGACAATTTCAAGGTGGCGGATGGCCGTGCAGAGTTTGAGATACAGGTCAGAGCGGGTCAGCCGCCGCAGGCGGAGCCGGGGGGTATCAGCGAGGATAAGGCGTCTGACGGGAGTTTCACCAGTCTTGGCAACATCGGGCGGTTGGTAGGGGTTTATATTCATTTCGACAAGGCGGCGTTCAGTGGGGCGTTGAGCATATTTGAGACCGCCTGCACCCGGACGTCACTGGGTGTTTTCAGTTCATGGAATACCACCGATGCTAACCACTTTGAAAATGTAACCAATACAACTCATATAAACGGTTTGACGGCGCCTGCCTCCACCGCGTTTTTTCCTGAGGCACTCATATTAGCAAACCGTTTTCCGGGGCCTTCGGAGGATTTTCTGCCGGTGTTCAGGTGGAGTTGTCCGGTCACGGCGTCGAACAATGACGGGCCGGCGAGATTGGCGTTGGAGGGACGGAGTTTTTCCCAAGCTGAGCAATTAACGGGGGCCGGCTCACAGAGCGAGACTTACAGCATGGTAGCGGACAACAACCTGTGGTATTACCCGCTGGACAGCACGCCGTCGATTGTTAATGCGGAGTTGGGCAACGCACAACTGGCCGACGGATTTTATATTGACCTGTGGTTCAGCGAGGGGGTTTACGGCGCGCCGTCGGGCGCCACCACCATCACTCCTGTCACCGCGGGCGCTTTCAACTTTCTGCAGGCTCAGGACGTGTCCTATCCGGCCAAAAGCCCGGTTTCAGACCCGACCGTTAACGACACCCGCGCCATGGCGGCACCGAGCAAGGTGAGCAAGCCGGATGGCGGCGTTTTGGCTGGCGGCGAGACGGTGATCCGTTTGCATTACCCGTCTGACCAACACCCGGGCGCCCTCTTCGGTGCATCCGAACTCACCGAGGAGTTCACAATCGGTATCCAGCCGCCGGCATCGGGCAAGACGATTGTTGACGCGGACGGGAATGAATTGCACGGCGGCACCGACTGGCACATGCAGGTTTTTTACGACCGCTTCGCGCCCCATATCAACCGTGCGACGGTCGGCCCTCGGAGCCGATATATTGACGTGACCCTGAACAAGAATGCCAAGTTTGGGATCAGGTATAACAACGACGACAAGTCAACGCCGGTGATTACGAACGTCGCCCCTTCGCCGGCTGATTTCGTGATCATTCACTATGACAGCAGCGAAAGCACGGAGCGGCGTCTTTCCCCTTCAGCTATACAGACACACGACGGGGAAGACATGTTCGGCCGGACGTTCGATGAGGGGTTGCAGGCATTGAGGCTGGTGATGCCGGATGGCGTTTACACGTCGGATGATCGGGTGGATATTCGGATTGCGGAGCAAGTGAAAGACCTGCGCTATCCGAGCTTGGCGTCGGTATTTGACGTGAGCCAGAAGAAGGGCACATCGCAGTTTCCGCGCACCGCCGCGCCGGCACAGGTCGGGGGATTGCAGTTGAGGGGCCGGGAGCGTTATTCAATCGCGTTCACCCAGGTGCTGACGGATCAGGCGAACAATCTGGGTTTGATAACGGCGACGACGTTGCCCGACTCCCCCATCGAGAACCCGAACATAGTGGATGAGGGGAATGACGCGGACGAGGGGACGCTGTGGGGCGTTTTGATTTCAAGGCCGGAGAGTGACGCGGGCGATGTTTCAACAATCAGGCTGTCCCTGTTGCGCGAGGTAGGCCCTGCGGACAATTCGGGCGTTTCGTGGGGACACAAGGCGCTTGGTGCGACAGCTTTTAGCGAAGTTTCGGTGGACATTCCGGAGGACTTGATTTTCGCGGCGGGTGAAAGCGCAAAACTGTTTGTCATCAGATTGGCGGAGAACACGGACACGGGGACGGGCAACCGCCGTTACAAGATCGAGATCTCCGTGACCGATACCGACGCACAGGCTATCGAGGGTGCCGCGTCGGTGACCGTGGGAACCAACGAAGACGATGATCCGCCGCTGAAGTTAGAACTCGGAGACGATGGTCGTAGTCGGACGCCGGTATCTGAGGACAGATTGCAGGATGCGACTTTTGCTTTACAGGTAGTAGGAGGCGCGCTCCGCGTCATTCCTGACGATGTAAGTGTCACCCTGGACGAATTTGGAGACCCTACCCCCGACGGTGTTACTGATATCAGCATTGTAGTGTATTTAACGGACGCGTCTGGTTCAATCATAGATTTTGGTGAGACGAGGGCTATGAGCAGGCATCTCTCCCCGCTCAATAGACCGGTGGACGATAGAGAGATTATTACTGTTGGGGGGGTGCAATACCAGATTGAATTGCCGGGAGCCCTCATCAGGGAACCGGGCGGCGGTGTGAGGGCGAGCGGCGCTATGACGGCGGTCGTCGTCGGGGACACCCCCGCGACTCACGCGCAGACTCTGGCGTTTCTCAGAGCGCTTCGTTTCAAGCTCACCGAGGATGATGACGACCTGGTTGACACCAACGCCCAATTCGACATTGCACTGGCACCGCCGATCGGCCCCGGGATCAATCCTAGAATAGCGACAGCAATATATTACATCCCGATCTTGGCGACGAACGACATTGAGTACACGGTTGCTGCCACGGAAACGTCCATAGTCGAAGATGCTTCACTCAGCGCCGACAGCCCCCATATTCTGCGTATTCTGAGAGATTACGATGTAGTTGAAACAGGCGACACCGTCTTGCCGCCACAAATTTTTGGTGTGACGAATGTCAATGAGGGGAGTTCGGGCGGGCAGTTGTTTGCGTCCAATGATGCTGGCATATCGACATCTTGTGATGAGGTTACCGGCAAATGTGTTGTCAGCTTCGGGGAATCCCCGATCGCCAATAGATGGGGCACCCTCACGTTTAATGTGGCGGTTGTCGACAGCAGCGGCACGGATGGGAAGGGGACTGTGATCCCTAACGCCGACGGCGCCCCGATGGTTTTCACCTTGAGAGTAGCCCCGGGCAATGACGCGCCGGAGTTTTCTGCCCCGGATGTTGCCCCCCTCGCGGCTCTGGAGGAGGATGGCAGCGCACTGAAAGTGATTCTGGAGGGAACCAATGGGCCGGAAGAGTCAGGCACACCGGCCTTTACCATCGAGGCCAGGACGGGCGTTTTCGGCTTAACCAGGTTAAGCCTTACCAGCATTAGCGGGAACGAATTGACCATCGACCCATCGCAGGTGGGGAACGCCTGTGGTGAGGGCACTCTCACGATCTCGGCGCGGGAATCAGGGATAAACGGCGATCCAGCCCCCTTCAACAGCGGTGGGGCTTTGGGGACTAGTGAGCGGGTCGCGAGCATCGCCATTGCCTGTACCAATGATCCTATGGCAATCGCCCTTGATCCCGCTGAGGACATTGATGTTCCGGTGGGCGGAAGTACAACTCTGGCTTTCGCCTTGAGCGACCCCGACTGGGTTAACGGCAGGTATATTGGCCGCGCCGATGAGATCATCGCGCGGGGCGGAATACTGACGGTCAAATTGCAAGAGGGAAGCGAAGACCCTTCTGCCCTCGCGGCGGCCGGTGTGGACATTGACTTCGTCGAGAGTGACGATTTGACGGTGGAGGCGGCTGGTACTGCCCCCGATCTGGCACCTGACGACCCCTTTGGTCATTCTCATGGGAAATTCAACATCTCCGTTAGTGGAACGCGAGTGGGGAGTGTTACAAGACAACGGGTGTCAGACGTTCAGACTTTTGAAGGCGACGACAGTGATACTGCTGTTCTCAACAGAACGCATTTTCTGAAAATAGAGATTGACGAAACGGATGTGCGCAGGGGTCTCTTTGAGAAATTAATCAACCTGATCGAGGTTTCGAGTCACGACCATGATCCATATCCGGAGGTCAGCGACAGGACGATTGTTGTCGAGTTTGAGGAGGCGGACAATGACCGCGCGCGCGGTCTCGCCGGGAGTGCTGAGGTGGTGAACACCGCCACACTGCCTCAAAAGATCAACATGCTCGGCGACCCGCCGGCTTTCCTCAGGGTGTCTCCGAATTCCGACGGTGACTTCACTGAAAGTAATCTGCAGATGCAGTCGTCGGGGGTTGCGATCGTGGGAGAGGTAGAGATAGGGGATAGGAACCCGCCGGGCATCGCCGATGATCGGCTCGCCCTAATCACCATTGGAATGGTGTTCGAGAATGGCGGTGTTCCCCAGTCTCTTACTGACAACTTGCTTATCAAGAGGAACGAGGAGGCGGGTTTTGTACCATTAGTGTCCGAGACGTCGGTTAGTGTCGGCGGGTTTGGTGACAGACGAAATTATAACGGGCGTATCATAAGTGGACGTCTCGAGTTTAGCACGGGCGTACTCGGAGAAGACGCATCATGGTTCAAGACGTTACTGACAGAGCGTCTGAGGTTCAAATTGGCGGCTGACCAGAATGACCCGGGCGCGACGGTGCGATTCGACTTTACCGCCATACCTTCTGCTGGGGCCTCTATCAACCTGACGCCGGCGGAAACGTTCGTCACCTACACCATCACACCGCAGAACGACCCGCCGACGGGTGTTGTGCAGGAGATTCCCGCCGTGGATGAAATCCTCCCCGGTGCTGATGCGTACAGAACGACGATAATAAGCAATCTGTCTCCGGTTGAAAGGGATCAGATAGTTTTAGAGGGACGGCACTTCACCCTTTTTGGCCGGTCGGCACAAGTTGGCAATCCCGGTATAAGTGGTAACCCCGGCGAGCTTGTAGCCGAGCTTGTAGCCCGCAGTCGTCCTCGCCTCGATGGTGAGGACGTAACGTTCACATACACCCCGCAACCCTACCGGCATGGGACTTTGACGTTCTCCTTGCGGATTGGAGACTCCGGTGGCGGCGCTACAACCGACTTTGGTCCGTTCACGGCAACGATCAACCCCGTCGATAATGAGCCGGAGATTACCGCGCCCGTTGCTGTAACTTATGATGAAGGTGCTGCACGACTGATTGAGTTGAGCGGCATAAGCAACGGCCCTGATGAGCAACCTGCGTCGGCGACTCACCCCGTCGGGATGTCGGCGTCAATTAGCGGTTTTCTGGATCAGGATGGCTTGGCGTTCAATGTAGGCGGTCAAAACCTCCGCGTTGTTGGCTCGTCGGTTCCGGTGACTCAGGTCACGACTTCGATGGATATCACCGGCCTGCCTGATAGCAATGGGGCGGCAACGATCACCTTTACGGCGACGGACGGCACGGCGGATTCGGGCATCGCAGGTGGCGACACCGGGCTATCGGCAACCCGTGACGTCGGGGTGATCATCAACCCGGTCAACGATGCGCCGGTTCTGGCGCGGGCGCCCGGCGCCCCATTCAGCGTCGCGCCGGGTGAAGCAACCACGCTGAAGGCGACCATCACGGACCCGGATATACAGGCGCGCTTGGCGGGGTTTTCACCGGGATCGTCCGAACTGGGGTATCGCGCAGGTTCTTCATTGACCGTGGCGCTTGACGAGGGGTCACGAAATGCCGAGGTGGACAGTAAGGCGGTGAACATTCGGTTGGTGGATGTCCTGCAAGCAGACGGCGAGGGCTTCGAAGTTGACGGCGTCGTAGTTGACGACACCGTAGTTAACGGCGTCAGCCTCATAGTTTCCCGTTTTGTCAGCGCGGATGATCTCACCATCAGGGTCAGCAGGACCGGCGTGGGCCTCATCGGGCAGATCAGAGTGACGCGCTCGACGCCGCTGGCGGTGACCACCGGCGACAACCGGCAGATTCTGAGGGCCGACGTCATAAGTGACAATCTGCGCCAGGAAGCTATGAACGCTTTCCTGCAAGCCGCCATAGAGATCTCGATAGACGGCACTGATACAAGCATCAAACAGGACCGCGTGGTTGAGATCAGTTTTGGGGACGCGGGCAATGACGGCGAAAGGGGCGATGCGGGCCCCCCGAAGCCTTCAAATCAGTTGGCATTTGCGTTGGCCTCTGATCCGGTTCCGATCATTACGTTCTCCGCTGGCACTCTGGTAGCTTTTCTGACTGAAGACGAGTTGAAGCAACCGCGACCAATGATATTCGGCGACAGGTATGGCAACGTCACGATCACGGATGTCAATGAAGACACCACCAATCTTGACCCCGGAACGGCTTCGGGTGGATCTCATGGCGCTGCAATCGCGAGTATTCAAGTCGTCGCCTCAGCCGGGGCGAACGGGGCTCTGCCCGATCCCACGTGGGTGACGGATGCTTTGCCGTTGGGGTTTAGTGCAACACCGAACGGCCTCGCGGTAACGCTGACGCCGACCGGCGCCTCCACCTTGACTTCAACGGACGACGCGCAGGCGGCTTTAAGGGCGTTGAGTTTCAGGATAGCGGATGGCAATGAAGACCCGCCGGAGACGATAACGTTTGAAGTCACCTTGAGGCCGGTTCAGGGCGTGGCAGGCATCAACCCGACCAACGCAGTGGGGACTTACACGGTGGACGTATTTGAAATCAATGATCCTCCGACGGTTGACCTCGTTAAAGATACAGTTGAGCAGGATGAAGACGACCCGGATGGTTTGGCTAACACGGTGATAATTATCGGTAGCGCCGACGCCATAGAGACGGGACAGGCGTTGCAGCAGGGAGCAGCCCGTGTTGATGCAAGTCTTGCGAGCAGCCCAAACAATGTTGATGGGGGGTTCGAGAGCCTGTTCACAACCTTGCCGTCAGTCAATGTGAGCAGGACGGCAATACAAGTGACTCATGGAACACCGGCTTCCGGTAAGTACGGAACTGTCGGGTACAGCTTCACGATTCAGGACGCCGGGGGCGGTGACGATACGTCAGAACCATTTTCGTTCACTTATCAAGTCCGCCCGGTGGCAGACCCGATAGTGGTGACAGTCTCGGGTGTCCGCGATCCCGATCTTGAGGGCACTCAGTCGCTTCAAAGCACTGCTTCTTTGACCGTAGCCGACGGGCCGGAAGAGAACGACAACATAAGTGTTTCAGTCACCAGTTTTGAATTGCGGCGCAATGGGGACGGGGACCGGGGCAGATCAATTTCCGGTGCGGATGCATTCGCCCAGTTGGCGAATTTCCGAATGTCCGTCGATGTTTCCGGCGATTCTACTCGTGAAGAAACCTTGACCGGAGTGGGTGGGGATGGTTTCGAAGTGTCCTCAGGCGCCATTCTGGGGTTATTGGGCGACCTGAAAGACGGTCTCGAGAACTTCAACGGCATAGGGGAATTGCGCGTTGAACTGATGGATGTGCCCGGCCAGGACGGCATACAAGGGCCCGGGACTGAACGGTCATTTTTCCTGTCGATCGCCGCGAGGGATGATCCGCTTGAACTGGAGCTGCCGGAATTTTTGGTGGTGAACGCCGGCACGTCCGAGACTTTCATCCGTGGCGTAAGCGATCCCGACGTTGACCCGATCGCCCTTGTCGGCGTCGGCGGTGGAACGCTCGCGGGCAACAACGCCCCCTACCTCAGAGACGGAGATACTTTAATCGTGAAGATCTCGGCGCCCGCCGACGCTTCCGCTGCGGACAAGGAGGCGGTCGCGCGCGAAAATTCGGTCGGGGTGGTTGATAACACTGGCGCAGTGAGTCTTGTGGGAGAAGAGCTTCGCTATTTGAGCGACGCCGTCGGCAATGTCAAGACTGGCCGGGATGGATCGGCAGGCGTGGTGACTCCCACCATCACGTTCACGAGATCGCTTTCTTCAAGCACGGCGACCGCGGTCTTGGAAGCGCTGGCGATTGTGGTGACCGCAGACTCCACTTACTCGCAGGAGCGCGACGTCGAGGTGACATGGGTGACCTCGCGCAATGACGGCGCGGATGGTCTGGGCGACGGAAACACCGGGCGGGTCTCTACGACTGAAACGTTCACGATGACGGGTGATGAGATTCCCCCGACATTGCCGTCAGACATGAATGTGAAGGTCGAGACTGCCGTGACCACTGCGACGTTGTCGTGGGTGCCCGCACAAGACCGAGTGACGGAGGGCGGTAAGATTGTCCAGGCCGAGGACGGCAGCCCCTACGGCGGCCTGCGTTACAGGGTGGTGATCATGGAGGAGGGTTCAACCTTCTCCCAAACGGTCACGTTCGACGAAGCGCCTTACGAGGATGACAAATATAGGACCCATGATGCTGGTGGCGGCGGCGCGGGCTACGTTCTGATCAAGGAGGGTGAAGGTGAGGGTAGGCGTGCGGAGTTCCAGATAACGCGGGCGAACGCGGTGCTGATCCCGGGCAGAACGTACGAGTTCCAGTTGACGGCGACCGACAGGGCGGGCAACCCGCAGGACGGTGCTTTGAAATACGACCCGGTATCGGAGAAGATGAAGACGGGCGTCGTCGATGACAATGACAACGGCATCCACGACGAACTCGACGCGGTGATTGCGGCGGGCGGTGGACTGGAGCGTTATTGCGGCGGTGATGAATTCGCCGTCGGCAGCGACGGCGTGCCGAACCGGGTGGAAGTGCGGATCGGGAGAGACTGCCGGGACCGGGATTTCTTCTCGCGGAACGACCAGGTGCCGGGAGAGCCTGAGTTTGGCGATATCGCTGGGAGGAGGGTAGCCGGGACGGGGCCGATAACGCGGGTCGAGTTGACGGCGCCGGAATGCACCAATTGCGGGACGCCGACGGCGTATATAAGTAGCGCCACAGTCACCGTCCCGTACACCGAAAATGACTCCGGATGCACCACTAGATCAGGTCGTGCGGGTGTGTCCGGGCCGGATAATCCGTGCCAGGCGGCGGATGAGGACGGCGACGGCTACGTGCTGCTGGGTTCGTTCACGCGGAATATCCTGTGGGTGGCGGAGAACGAGTTCGGCTGGGCGAGCGCCGTGGAGGCAATCTACGTCGAGCCGCCGGTGGGCTTTGACCTGAGTATGCAGACGGCGGCGGCGGGCTCGATGAATGTCAGTCTGCCGGTGTCGGTGGCCGTATCGGATGACGTGTTGAGTTCAGGGTTCATGTTCGAGGTTGAGGTTGGATTGGAGAAGGCGGGGGACGCACAGCTGACCTTGGATCAGGATAATACGAATGGTGTTGTAGAGGCTATCCTGTCGTCTCCATTGACGACGCAGGAGGTGACGCTGGCGATCGTCCCCGCCTCCTTTACCCACGACTTTGTTTTGGCTAACAAGACGGTGGAGGTGAAGGTCTTTGAGCGGCCTGCAAGTGAGGTAGTGTTTGGTTTCGGTGGTCGCAGCCTGCCGCTGTATGTTCGTCCTGATGGCACATTCTTGCCGCGCGGCAGCGATGAACTCATCTCCCTGACTTTCACCGTCAGTAGTGAGGTGTCCGGGGGGTCATTCATGGTAAACATTCGGAGGCACCGCGGGGACGAGTCGCCGTCTTCCGTGTCGTCCAAAACGGTGACGGCTGGCGCAACGGTTGATCTGAGTGAGGAAATTGGAAGCAGTGGTACTGCTATTGAAGTTGGCGACACGATTGAAGTAAGGGCTTCAACCACGACGGATAACTTTGTTGAAGGCAGGTTCATTGTGGTGGTTGTCGATGGCGCGACGGATGTCAATGGTAATGGGGTACCAGATTCCAGGGGGGGCGACGTCGGGACGGACGGAAGGCGTCTGCCGGTTGACGGCGCACGCGCGGACAGCGTGATCAGCGGGCGGGGTGAGTTTGTTGAGGTTTCCGGATCAGAGAGTGATCTGACGTTGGCGCTGGGCGGCTACGCTTATGCCTTGGCTTCGGTCGTGTTGCACAACCCCGTTCCGGGTATCGGGCCGTTGGAGGGTCTGGATGTGACGGACGTGGCGACCGGTGTGTTTGACTTCAGCATCAAGGTTTCGCCCGGCAGGGTGGTGGTTGTGTTGATCCCGCTGTTGAGGGAAGCGACGCAACCCTCGCCGGTGTACAAGTTTATGGAAGGTGAATGGGACGAGTTTGCGGTGGTCAACGCCGATCGGGTGTATAGCGCGCCGGCGCCGTGCCCGTCGTCCAATGCGGGGCGGCAGCCGGACGGGGAGGCGTTTGATCCGGATCAGCACGCATGGCGTTCAGCGAATGACGGGGTGCGCGAAGGGGATCGTTGTCTGCTGATGCAGATCCAGGACGGGGGCGCTAACGATGCCGACGGGACGGCGAACGGCGTCATCCATGACCCGAACGCGCTGGCTGTGGGGTTGCCGCCTTTGGAGCCGGTCATTGGGCCGATGATGGGGACGGTCAGTGCCAGGTCGTCGGCAGAGGTGACGGTTTCGACGAGGCCGGAGATAATGGACTCCGACCGGCGCGTCAGGATCACGTTGACGTTAGAGCTTGAGCCAACCACCGCGACGGTGTCGGTGAAGTTCAGGGACCCTGACAGATCGAGTGAGGATGACGGGAATGTCGGCGATGGCGGCGAGTTCACAGTCGAGTTGACGTCGGACAGGAAGACTCAGGGTTTGATACTGGAAAACGCTTCGGGGGATCCGGTTGAGTTCTCATTTGCTGCTGCGCCTTCTTGTGAGGGTTGCGGCGGCGTCGGGGCGGTCGGTAGGCGCGGCGGTGGTGGCGGTTCGATGGATCCAATCTGGCTGATCCCGCTGGCGCTCGGTCTGTTGCTTCCTCACGTTCAGCGGCGCCGGCGGCGTACGTCTTCAGCCCGGCACTGACATCCGCAGTCGAGGAACTCACGCGGGCGGATCACCTTTCCACACCCCGGGGTTGTCATAATCCCCCGAAACGGTTATAGATCAGCGGTGTTATACAATGCGCACCCGATGTCTGATGCTGCGCCAGACAACGTTGCCAGTTGAATTTTCCGCATAAGTTTGGCAGACTTAGCAATTCTTCACCCCTGAAACAAGGAGCAGTCTGAAATAATGTTTTCACGTTCCGCATGTCCTGTTTTGCGGTCTTGCACCCAGCGGCGTGCGGTGTTTGCGTTGTCGGCGATATTGGTCGCGCTGGCGTTTGCAGGTCAGGCGTGGGGGCAGGCGGCGTGTGGAACAGAGATGGCAAACACCCTGGCTGTAAACAGACTCGTTCCGGCCTCGTCTGAAGCAGCTTATCCAACGGTCGCTAATGTGACGCATGCATCTGTGGATACGAATGAGATGGTTCCAGAGAATGTGGTGGACTGGGTGTTGGTTCAGTTGCGGATTGTCAGTAAGGACGCCGGGGTGCCTGTGGGGAACGCGAGAGCTGGCGCCACGATCGTCACCAAGGCAGGGTTTCTGAACAAAGACGGGAGTATCGTGGATGCATCCGACCCACAGGGGGGTGTGCTTTCATTTGAAGGCTTGGATTTCACCCCCGACACGCATGATGCTTATGTGGCGGTGAAGCACCGCAACCATTTGGCGATCATCGCCTCGGAGACGGTATCGACGAGCGGCGACAGTAAGGTGGATTATGTATATGAATTTAACACGGTGGAGAAAGTATTCAGGGGAGCCATTGCGGTAAAGCAGGTAGGTGGTTGCCCGGTAATGCTGGCCGGGGATGCGAACAACGACAATGGGGTGGACGCGACGGACTTGAGCGGGTTTGTGGTTCCCGATATTGGTCGTGGTGGTTATCGCAATTCGGATGTGAATATGGACGCAGGTACGGATGCGACGGACTTGAGCGGATTTGTGGTGCCGAACGTGGGAAAAGGTGGCCAGTTGTCTGCATTTTGATATGATAAGATGATGAATAATAAAGGTTTAATAATCTGGTTGGTGGCGGCAGGTCTGTTTGCTGCTTTGGGTGAGGTGAGAGCGCAGTTGATATTGCCGGCGGATTTTTCTCCCAGCGTCACGGCTCCTCCTGATGATATAGACCCGGGGAATCTTTTGGGATATGCCGAGGCGCGAGCGCGTCCGCGGAACGACTGTTCGGCTGGTGCTGCTATCTGTACGGGGGTGTTAGTGGTGCGGATGGACAATTTCAAGGTGGCGGATGGCCGTGCAGAGTTTGAGATACAGGTCAGAGCGGGTCAGCCGCCGCAGGCGGAGCCGGGGGGTATCAGCGAGGATAAGGCGTCTGACGGGAGTTTCACCAGTCTTGGCAACATCGGGCGGTTGGTAGGGGTTTATATTCATTTCGACAAGGCGGCGTTCAGTGGGGCGTTGAGCATATTTAAGACCGCCTGCACCCGGACGTCACTGGGTGTTTTCAGTTCATGGAATACCACCGATGCTAACCACTTTGAAAATGTAACCAATACAACTCATATAAACGGTTTGACGGCGCCTGCCTCCACCGCGTTTCTTCCTGAGGCACTCATATTAGCAAACCGTTTTCCGGGGCCTTCGGAGGATTTTCTGCCGGTGTTCAGGTGGAGTTGTCCGGTCACGGCGTCGAACAATGACGGGCCGGCGAGATTGGCGTTGGAGGGACGGAGTTTTTCCCAAGCTGAGCAATTAACGGGGGCCGGCTCACAGAGCGAGACTTACAGCATGGTAGCGGACAACAACCTGTGGTATTACCCGCTGGACAGCACGCCGTCGATTGTTAATGCGGAGTTGGGCAACGCACAACTGGCCGACGGATTTTATATTGACCTGTGGTTCAGCGAGGGGGTTTACGGCGCGCCGTCGGGCGCCACCACCATCACTCCTGTCACCGCGGGCGCTTTCAACTTTCTGCAGGCTCAGGACGTGTCCTATCCGGCCAAAAGCCCGGTTTCAGACCCGACCGTTAACGACACCCGCGCCATGGCGGCACCGAGCAAGGTGAGCAAGCCGGATGGCGGCGTTTTGGCTGGCGGCGAGACGGTGATCCGTTTGCATTACCCGTCTGACCAACACCCGGGCGCCCTCTTCGGTGCATCCGAACTCACCGAGGAGTTCACAATCGGTATCCAGCCGCCGGCATCGGGCAAGACGATTGTTGACGCGGACGGGAATGAATTGCACGGCGGCACCGACTGGCACATGCAGGTTTTTTACGACCGCTTCGCGCCCCATATCAACCGTGCGACGGTCGGCCCTCGGAGCCGATATATTGACGTGACCCTGAACAAGAATGCCAAGTTCGGGATCAGGTATAACAACGACGACAAGTCAACGCCGGTGATTACGAACGTCGCCCCTTCGCCGGCTGATTTCGTGATCATTCACTATGACAGCAGCGAAAGCACGGAGCGGCGTCTTTCCCCTTCAGCTATACAGACACACGACGGGGAAGACATGTCCGGCCGGACGTTCGATGAGGGGTTGCAGGCATTGAGGCTGGTGATGCCGGACGGCGATTACGATTCGAGTGACCGGGTGGATATTCGGATTGCGGAGCAAGTGAAAGAGCTGCGCTATCCGAGCTTGGGGTCGGTATTCGACGTGAGCCAGAAGAAGGGCACATCGCAGTTTCCGCGCACCGCCGCGCCGGCACAGGTCGGGGGATTGCAGTTGAGGGGCCGGGAGCGTTATTCAATCGCGTTCACCCAGGTGCTGACGGATCAGGCGAACAATCTGGGTTTGATAACGGCGACGACGTTGCCCGACTCCCCCATCGAGAACCCGAACATAGTGGATGAGGGGAATGACGCGGACGAGGGGACGCTGTGGGGCGTTTTGATTTCAAGGCCGGAGAGTGACGCGGGCGATGTTTCAACAATCAGGCTGTCCCTGTTGCGCGAGGTAGGCCCTGCGGACAATTCGGGCGTTTCGTGGGGACACAAGGCGCTTGGTGCGACAGCTTTTAGCGAAGTTTCGGTGGACATTCCGGAGGACTTGATTTTCGCGGCGGGTGAAAGCGCAAAACTGTTTGTCATCAGATTGGCGGAGAACACGGACACGGGGACGGGCAACCGCCGTTACAAGATCGAGATCTCCGTGACCGATACCGACGCACAGGCTATCGAGGGTGCCGCGTCGGTGACCGTGGGAACCAACGAAGACGATGATGTGCCGGCTTTCCTCAGCGTGCTTCCGAATCCCGACGACGGTGACTTCACTGAAAGTAATCTGCAGACGCAGATGTCGGGGGTTTCGATCGTGCACCCCTCAACGGCTATCCACCAGATAGTGGATATCAACCCGCCGGGCATCACCGATGATCGGTTCAGACAATTCATCATTGAAATGGTGTTCGAGAATGGCGGTGTTCCCCAGTCTCTTACTGACAACTTGCTTATCAAGGAGAGCAGGGTGGTGGATTTTGTACCATTAGAGCCCAGCGGGCAGCAGGTTAGTATCGGCAGGGGGAGTGAAGAACGATCGCTTGGCGCGAATGTCAGGGACGGGCGTCTCGAATTTGACGCGGACCCATCAGGAGGAATAGACGCATCATGGTTCAAGACGCTACTGACAGAGCGTCTGAGGTTCAAATTGGCGGATGGCCAGAATGACCCGGGCGAGACGGTGCGATTCATCTTTACCGCCACACCTGCTGAGCGCTCTCCCAACCAGACGCCGGCGGAAACGTCCGTTACCTACACCATCACACCGCAGAACGACCTGCCGACGGGTGTTGCGCAGGACATTCCCGCCGTGAATGAAGCCGCCTCCGATGACATTGGGCAGACAGTGACAGTGGTGAACAACCTGTCTGCGGTTGAAAGTGGGCAGGTGATCAGCAGCGTCACGCTTAACGAAGTGGGAGTACAGGTTAATAATCCCGGGGTGAGTAACGCCACAGCTGAGCTTTTCAGTGTGAATCCGGCAGTCAGTCTTTCAGGAGGGGATTCCGTAGAATTGGTATACGCCCCGAGAGCCTATCGACATGGGACTTTGACGTTCTCCGTGCAGGTTGGAGACTCCGACGGCGCTACAGCCGACTTTGGTCCGTTCACGATAACGATCAACCCCGTCGATAATGAGCCGGAGATTACCGCGCCCGTTGCTGTAACTTATGATGAATATGATGAAGGTGCTGCACGACTGATTGAGTTGAGCGACATAAGCAACGGCCCTGATGAGCAGCCTGTGTCGGCGGATCACCCCGTCGTGATGTCGGCGTCATTTGACGGTTTTCTGGATCAGGATGGCGTGGAGTTCAATGTAGGCGGTCAAGACCTCCGCGTTGCTGACTCGTCGGTTCCGGTGACTCAGGTCACGACTTCGATGGATATCACCGGCCTGCCTAATAGCAATGGTGCGGCAACGATCACCTTCACGGCGACGGACGGCACGGCGGATTCAGGTATCGCAGGTGGCGACACCGGGCTATCGGCAACCCGTGAAGTCTTGGCGATCATCAACCCGGTCAACGATGCGCCGGTTCTGGCGCAGGCGCCCGGCGCCCCATTCAGCGTCGCGCCGGGTGAAGCAACCACGCTGAAGGCGACCATCACGGACCCGGATATACAGGCGCGCTTGGCGGGGTTTTCACCGGGATCGTCCGAACTGGGGTATCGCGCAGGTTCTGCATTGACCGTGGCGCTTGACGAGGGGTCACGAAATGCCGAGGTGGACAGTAAGGCGGTGAACATTCGGTTGGTGGATGCCCTGAAAGCAGACGGCGGCCGTCTTGAAGTTGGCGGCGTCGAGCTCACAGTTTTCCGTTTTGTCAGCGCGGATGATCTCACCATCATCGCCGGCAGCGGCAGCACGGACTTCGGGCAGATCAAAGTGACGCGCTCGACGCCGCCGGCGGTGACCACCGGCGACAACCGGCAGATTCTGAGGGCCGACGTCGTGACGAGCAATCTGCGCCAGGAAGCCATGAACGCTTTCCTGCAAGCCGCCATAATGATCTCGATAGACGACACCGATACAAGCATCAGACAGGACCGCGTGGTTGAGATCAGTTTTTGGGACCAGGGCAATGACGGCGAAGGGGGCGATGCGGGCCCCCCGATGCCTTCAAATCAGTTGGCATTTGCGTTGACCTCTGATCCGGCTCCGGTCATTACGTTTGGCGCTGCGGTAACTCTGACTGAAGACGAGTTGAAGCAACCGCAAGTGATATTCGCCAACACAACGATCACGGATGTCAATGAAGACACCAGTCTTGACCCCGGAACGGCTTCGGGTGGATCTCATGGCGCTGCAATCGCGAGTATTCAAGTCGTCGCCTCAGCCGGGGCGAACGGGGCTCTGCCCGATCCCACGTGGGTGACGGATGCTTTGCCGTCGGGGTTTAGTGCAGCACCGAACGGCCTCGCGGTAGCGCTGACGCCGACCGGCGCCTCCACCTTGACTTCAACGGGCGGCGCGCAGGCGGCTTTGAGGGCGTTGAGTTTCAGGATAGCGGATGACAATCAAGACCCGCCGGAGACGATAACGTTTGAAGTCACCTTGAGGCCGGTTCAGGACGTGGCAGGCATCAACCCGACCAACGCAGTGGGGACTTACACGGTGGAGGTGACTGACATCAATGATCGTCCGACGGTTGAGCTCGATATAGATACAGTTAGTCAGGATGAAGACGACCCGAGTGGTTTGGCTAACACGGTGATAACTATCGGCAGCGCCGACGCCATAGAGACGGGACAGGCGTTGCAGCAGGGAGCAGCAACCCTTGTTGCTGCAAGTCTTACGAGCACCCCAAACAATGTTGATGGGAGGCTCGAGAGCCTGTTCACAACCTCGCCGTCAGTCAATGTGAGCAGGACGGAAATACAAGTGACTCATGGAACACCGGCTCCCGGTAAGTACGGAATTGTCGAGTACAGTTTCACGGTTCAGGACGCCGGCGGGGGCGATAGCGATACGTCAGAACCATTTTCGTTCACTTACCAAGTCCGCCCGGTGGCAGACCCGATAGTGGTGACAGTCTCGGTGCCCCGCGCGCCCGATCCTGAGGGCACTACTCAGTCGCTTCAAAGCACTGCTTCTTTGACCGTAGCCGACGGGCCGGAAGAGAACGACGACATAAGCGTTTCAGTCACCGGTTTTGAATTGTGGCGCAATGGGGACCGGGGCAGATCAATTTCCGGTGCGGATGCATTCGCCCAGTTGGCGAATTTCCGAATGTCCGTCGGTGTTTCCGGCGGTTCTACTCGTGAAGAAGCCTTGACCGGAGTGGGTGGGGATGGTTTCGAAGTGCCCTCAGGCGCCACTCTGGGGTTATTGGGCGACCTGAAAGACGGTCTCGAGAACTTCAACGGCATAGGGGAATTGCGCGTTGCACTGGTGGATGTGCCCGGCCAGGACGGCATACAAGGGCCCGGGACTGAACGGTCATTTTTCCTGTCGATCGCCGCGAGGGATGATCCGCTTGAACTGGATCTGCCGGAATTTTTGATGGTGAACGTCGGCACGTCCGAGACTTTCATCCGTGGCGTAAGCGATCCCGACGTTGACCCGATCGCCCTTGTCGGCGCCGGCGGCGGGGAGCTCGCGGGCAACAACGCCCCCTACCTCAGAGCCGGAGATACTTTAATCGTGAAGATCTCGGCGCCCGGCAACGCTTCCGAGGCGGACAAGATGTCGGTCGGGGTGGCTGATAACACTGGCGCAGTGAGTCTTGTGGGAGAAGAACTTCGCTATTTGAGCGTCGCCGTCGGCAATGTCGCGGTTGGCCGGGATAGCACGGCAGGCGTGGTGACTTCCACCATCACGTTCACGGCGCTGCTTTCTTCAGACACGGCGAACGAGGTTTTGAAAGCGCTGGCGATTGTGGTGGACGCAGACTTCACTTACGCGCAGGATCGCCAGGATCGCAGCGTCGAGGTGACATGGGAGACCTCGCGCAATGACGGCGCGGATGGTCTGGGCGACGGAACCGCTACCGGGCGGGTCTCTAGGACTGACACGTTCACGCTGACGGGTGATGATCTGCCGCTGGTGTTCATCCCCGGAGACAATGGTCTTGGTCGGGCGCCGGTATCTGAGGACAGCTTGCAGGCGGCGACTTTTGCTGAAGGTGCGGTCCGCGTCATTCCTGCAGCGTCAACGATCAGCCTGAACGAAGGTGGAGACCTCACCCCCGACGGTGTTGCTGTTATCACCATTGGAGTGCAATTAAAGGACGCTGAGGGTTCAATCATAGATGGTAATGTGAGTAATGCTGCGGGCAGGCGTCTCTCCCCGCTCGATAGACCGGTGGCCGATAACGAGATTATTACTGTTGGGGGGGTGCAATACCGGATTGGCTTTTTGTTCGCCTCCCTCAGGGAATCGAGCGGCATTATGGATGCGGTCGTCGTCGGGGACACCGCCGCGACTCACGAGCAGGCTTTGGCGTTTCTCAAATCGCTTCGTTTCAAGCTCACCGGGGATGATGACGACCTGGTTGACACCGACGCCCGATTCTTCATTGCACTGGTACCGCCGACCGGCCCCGGGATCGATTCTACAGTGGAGCTAGCAACATATTACATCCCGATCTTGGCGACGAACGACATTGAGTACACGGTTGCTGCCACGGAAACGACCATAACCGAAACCGAAGGTGCTTTACTCAGCGCCGACAGCCCCCATACTCTGCTTGTTCTGACAGGTTACAATGTAGTTGAAACAGGCGACACCGCCGCGCCGCCACAAATTTTTGGTGTGACGAGTGTCAATGAGGGGAGTTCGGGCGGGCAGTTGTTTGCGTCCGATGATGCTGGCATATCGGCATCTTGTGATGCGGGTACCGGCGATTGTGTTGTCAGCTTCGGGGAATCCCCGATCGCCAATAGATGGGGCACCCTCACGTTTAATGTGATGGTTGCCGACAGCGGCGGCCGCGAGACGATCGTTGACGCCGACGGCTCTACGACGATTTTCACCTTGAGAGTAACCCCGGTCAATGACTTGCCGGAGTTTTCTCCCCCGGATGTTGCCCCCCTCGCGGATCTGGAGGAAGATGGCAGCGCACTGAAAGTGATTCTGGAGGGCACCAATGGGCCGGAAGAGTCAGGCACACCGACCTTTAGCATCGAGGCCAGGACGGGCGTTTTCAGCTTAACAGGCGCGGGGGGCGCTCCCGGAGCAGCCAGGCCAAACCTTGCCAGCATTAGCGGGAACGAATTGACCATCGACCCATCGCAGGTGGAGAACGCCTGTGGTGAGGGCACTCTCACGATCTCGGCGCGGGAATCAGGGATAAACGGCGCTCCAGCCCCCTTCAGCGGTGGGGCTTTGGGGGCTCAGGGGCGGGTCGCGAGCATCGCCATTGCCTGTACCAATGATCCTATGGAAATCACCCTTGACCCCGCTGAGAACATTGATGTTCCGGTGGGCGGAAGAACAACTCTGGCTTTCACCTTGAGCGACCCCGACTGGGTTAACGGCAGGTATATTGGCCGCGCCGATGAGATCATCGCGCGGGGCGGAATACTGACGGTCAAATTGCAAGAGGGAAGCGGAGACCCTTCTGCCCTCGCGGCGGCCGGTGTGAACATTGACTTCGTCGAGAGTACCGACGTGGCGGTCTCCACCACCCCATCGGTTGTTGACCCCCTGCCGGCATCTGACCCCTTTGGTCAGCTTCATGGGAAATTCAACATCTCCGTTAGTGGAACGCGAGTGGGGAGTGTTACAAGACAACGGGTGTCAGACGTTCAGACTTTTGAAGGCGACGACAGTGATACTGCTGTTCTCAACAGAACGCATTTTCTGAAAATAGAGATTGACGAAACGGATGTGCGCAGGGGTCTCTTTGAGAAATTAATCAACCTGATCGAGGTTTCGAGTCACGACTATGATCCATATCCGGAGGTCAGAGGCAGGACGATTGTTGTCGAGTTTGAGGAGGCGGACAATGACCGCGCGCGCGACCTCACCGGGAGTGCTGATGCTGAGGTGGTGCACACCGCCAGGCTGCCTCAAATGATCAACATGCTCGGCGACCCGCCGGCTTCCCTCAGCGTGTCTCGGAATCCCGACGACGGTGACTTCACTGAAAGTAATCTGCAGACGCAGATGTCGGGGGTTTCGATCGTGCACCCCTCAACGGCTATCCACCAGATAGTGGATATCAACCCGCCGGGCATCACCGATGATCGGTTCAGACAATTCATCATTGAAATGGTGTTCGAGAATGGCGGTGTTCCCCAGTCTCTTACTGACAACTTGCTTATCAAGGAGAGCAGGGTGGTGGATTTTGTACCATTAGAGCCCAGCGGGCAGCAGGTTAGTATCGGCAGGGGGAGTGAAGAACGATCGCTTGGCGCGAATGTCAGGGACGGGCGTCTCGAATTTGACGCGGACCCATCAGGAGGAATAGACGCATCATGGTTCAAGACGCTACTGACAGAGCGTCTGAGGTTCAAATTGGCGGATGGCCAGAATGACCCGGGCGAGACGGTGCGATTCATCTTTACCGCCACACCTGCTGAGCGCTCTCCCAACCAGACGCCGGCGGAAACGTCCGTTACCTACACCATCACACCGCAGAACGACCCGCCGACGGGTGTTGCGCAGGACATTCCCGCCGTGGATGAAGTCCTCCCCGGTGCTGATGCGTACAGAACGACGATAATAAGCAATCTGTCTCCGGTTGAAAGCGATCAGTCGGTACTGGGGAGGATCTCCTATTTTGGCGGGGCGACACAAGTTGGCAATCCCGGTATAAATAACGCCACAGCTGAGCTTTTCAGTGTGAATCCGGCAGTCAGTCTTTCAGGAGGGGATTCCGTAGAATTGGTATACGCCCCGAGAGCCTATCGACATGGGACTTTGACGTTCTCCGTGCAGGTTGGAGACTCCGACGGCGCTACAGCCGACTTTGGTCCGTTCACGATAACGATCAACCCCGTCGATAATGAGCCGGAGATTACCGCGCTCGCTGTTGTACCTTATGATGAAGGTGCTGCACGACTGATTGAGTTGAGCGACATAAGCAACGGCCCTGATGAGCAGCCTGTGTCGGCGGATCACCCCGTCGTGATGTCGGCGTCAATTCGCGGTGTTCTGGTTCAGCCGGGCGTGGAGGTGCAGGTGAACAGTCAAAACCTCCTTGACAGTGCGGCTTCAGTGACTCAGGACACGGTGTCGGTGGCGATCACTGGCCATAATGGCCCTGATTTATTGCCTCGTATCAATGGTGCGACAACGATCACCTTCACGGCGACGGACGGCACGGCGGATTCGGGCATCGCAGGTGGCGACACCGGGCTAACGGCAACCCGTGAAGTCTTGGCGATCATCAACCCGGTCAACGATGCGCCGGTTCTGGCGCAGGCGCCCGGCGCCCCATTCAGCGTCGCGCCGGGTGAAGCAACCACGCTGAAGGCGACCATCACGGACCCGGATATACGGGCGCGCTTGGCGGGGTTTTCACCGGGATCGTCCGAACTGGGGTATCGCGCAGGTTCTGCATTGACCGTGGCGCTTGACGAGGGGTCACGAAATGCCGAGGTGGACAGTGAGGCGGTGAACATTCGGTTGGTGGATTTCCTGCAAGCAGGCGAGAGCTTCGACGTTGACAGCGTCGTAGTTGACGGCACCGTAGTTAACGGCGTCAGCCTCACAGTTTTCCGTTTTGTCAGCGCGGATGATCTCACCATCAGGGTCAGCAGGACCGGCGTGGGCCTCATCGGGCAGATCAGAGTGACGCGCTCGACGCCGCTGGCGGTGACCACCGGCGACAACCGGCAGATTCTGATGGCCGAGGTGACGAGCAATATGCGCCGGGAAGCCATGAACGCTTTCCTGCAAGCCGCCATAATGATCTCGATAGACGGCACCGATACAAGCATCAGACAGGACCGCGTGGTTGAGATCAGTTTTTGGGACCAGGGCAATGACGGCGAAGGGGGCAATGCGGGCCCCCCGAAGCCTTCAAATAAGTTGGCATTTGCGTTGACCTCTGATCCGGCTCCGGTCATTACGTTTGGCGCTGCGGTAACTCTGACTGAAGACGAGTTGAAGCAACCGCAAGTGATATTCGCCAACACAACGATCACGGATGTCAATGAAGGCACCAGCCTTGACCCCGGAACGGCTTCGGGTGGATTTCATGGCGCTGCAATCGCGAGTATTCAAGTCGTCGCCTCAGCCGGGGCGAACGGGGCTCTGCCCAATCCCACGTGGGTGACGGATGCTTTGCCGTCGGGGTTTAGTGCAGCACCGAACGGCCTCGCGGTAGCGCTGACGCCGACCGGCGCCTCCACCTTGACTTCAACGGGCGGCGCGCAGGCGGCTTTGAGGGCGTTGAGTTTCAGGATAGCGGATGACAATCAAGACCCGCCGGATCAGATAACGTTTGAAGTCACCTTGACGCCGGTTCAGGACGTGGCAGGCATCAACCCGACCAACGCAGTGGGGACTTACACGGTGAACGTAACTGACATCAACGATCCTCCGACGGTTGAGCTCGTTACAGATACAGTTAGACAGGATGAAGACGACCCGGATGGCTTGGCTGACACGGTGATAACTATCGGCAGCGCCAACGCCATAGAGACGGGACAGGCGTTGCAGCAGGGAGCAGCAACCACTGTTGCTGCAAGTCTTACGAGCGCCCCAAACAATGTTGATGGGGGGTTCGAGAGCCTGTTCACAACCTTGCCGTCAGTCAATGTGAGCAGGACGCAAATACAAGTGACTCATGGAAGACCGGCTCCCGACAAGTACGGAACTGTCGAGTACACATTCGTGATTCGGGACAGCGGGGGCGGCTTTTCGAGTCAGCAGAGCTTCAGTTACGAAGTCGTTGCGGTTCCAGACCCCATCGTTGTGTCAGAGTCATCCTCCGCTACCGGTACTGAGGGTCAGGCGTTTCAAAGCGCTTCCTACACCGTTGCAGATGGCCCGGGAGAAATTGACGACATACGTGTCAAAGTCACCGGCCTTTCGCTGTGGCGCTATGGGGACGTACGCAGGTTCGTTTCCGGCGCGGATGCGTTCAGGCAGTTGGAGGGTCTCCAAATATCTGTCGACGGCGTATCGCACTCCCTGACCGGCCTGGATCAGGAATTCACAGTGTCTTCAAGCGCGGTCCTGACGTTCCAGGGCAGACCCAAGACCGGTTTCGCGGAATTCAACGGCGGCGGGGCATTGACGGTTGAGCTGCAGGACGAATCCGGCGCGGACGTCGTGCAGCAAGCCTCCCCCACCTCACTGTCATTTTCCCTGTCGATCGCCGCGGAGGATGATCCGCTTGAACTGGATCTGCCGGGATTTTTGATGGTGAACGCCGGCACGGCCGAGACTTTCATCCGTGGCGTAAGCGATCCCGACGTTGACCCGATCGCCCTTGTCGGCGTCGGCGGCGGGGAGCTCGCGGGCAACAACGCCCACTACCTCAGAGCCGGAGATACTTTAATCGTGAAGATCTCGGCGCCCGGCAACGCTTCCGAGGCGGACAAGAGGGCGGTCGCGGGCGAAAATTCGGTCGGGGTGGCTGATAACACTGACGGAGTGAGTCTTGTGGGAGAAGAGCTTAGCCATTCGGGCGCCGCCGTCGGCAATGTCGCGGTTGCCCGGGATAGCACGGCAGGCGTGGTGACTTCCACCATCACGTTCACGGCGCTGCTTTCTTCAGACACGGCGAACGAGGTTTTGAAAGCGCTGGCGATTGTGGTGGACGCAGACTTCACTTACGCGCAGGATCGCCAGGATCGCAGCGTCGAGGTGACATGGGAGACCTCGCGCAATGACGGCGCGGATGGTCTGGGCGACGGAACCGCTACCGGGCGGGTCTCTAGGACTGACACGTTCACGCTGACGGGTGATGATCTGCCGCTGGTGTTCATCCCCGGAGACAATGGTCTTGGTCGGGCGCCGGTATCTGAGGACAGCTTGCAGGCGGCGACTTTTGCTGAAGGTGCGGTCCGCGTCATTCCTGCAGCGTCAACGATCAGCCTGAACGAAGGTGGAGACCTCACCCCCGACGGTGTTTTGGATATCTTAATTGCAGTGGAGTTAACGGACGCGTCTGGTTCATTCATAGGTGTTAATGTGAGTAATGCTGCGGCCAGGCGTCTCTCCCCGCTCGATAAACCGGTGATCCAGGGCGAGACGGTTACTGTTGAGGGGGTGCAATACAGGATTGGCTTTGCGGCCAGCAGCGAAGGGAGCGGCAGAATGCAGGCGACCATCATCAGTCAGTCCGTCGCGACTCACGCGCAGACTCTGGCGTTTCTCAGAGCGCTTCGTTTCAAGCTCACCGGGGATGATGACGACCTGCTGGTTGGCATCACCAACGCCAAATTCACCATTTCACTGCTACCGCGGCCCGGCTCCGGGATCAATCAAGCAGCAGGGGAGGCAACACTTTTCATCCCGATCTTGGCGACGAACGACATTGAGTACACGGTTGCTGCCACGGCAACGTCCATAGTCGAAGATGCTTCACTCAGCGCCGACGAGCCCTCTACTCTGCTTGTTCTGACAGATTACAGTGTAGTTGAATCAGGCGACACCGCCGTGCAGATAGCATTTGCGCCTATCGTTCCCAATGGGAATATCAATGAGGGGAGTTCGGGCGGCCGGTTGTTTGCGTCCGCTGATGCTGGCATATCGGCATCTTGTGATGAGGCTACCGGCAATTGTGTTGTCAGCTTCGGGGAATCCCCGATCGCCAATAGATGGGGCACCCTCAGGTTTAGTGTGGAGGTTACCGACAGCGGCGGCAGGGAGGTGGTCGTTGACGCCGACGGCGATCCGAGGATTTTCACCATGAGAGTAAGACCGGTCAATGACTTGCCGGAGTTTTCTCCCCCGGATGTTACCCCCCTCGCGGATCTGGAGGAAGATGGCAGCGCACTGAAAGTGACTCTGGAGGGAACCAATGGGCCGGAAGAGTCAGGCACACCGACCTTTAGCATCAAGGCCAGGACGGGCGTTTTCGGCTTAACCAGGCCAAACCTTGCCAGCATTAGCGGGAACGAATTGACCATCGACCCATCGCAGGTGGGGAACGCCTGTGGTGAGGGCACTCTCACGATCTCGGCGCAGGAATCAGAGGTAAACGGCGATCCAGCCCCCTTCAACAGCGGTGGGGCTTTGGGGACTAGTGAGCGGGTCGCGCGCATCGCCATTGCCTGTACCAATGATCCTATGGCAATCACCCTTGACCCCGCTGAGGACATTGATGTTCCGGTGGGCGGAAGTACAACTCTGGCTTTCGCCTTGAGCGACCCCGACTGGGTTAACGGCAGGTATATTGGCCGCGCCGATGAGATCATCGCGCGGGGCGGAATACTGACGGTCAAATTGCAAGAGGGAGGCGGAGACCCTTCTGCCCTCGCGGCGGCCGGTGTGCACATTGACTTCGTCGAGAGTGACGATTTGACGGTGGAGGCGGCTGATACTGCCCCCGACCTGGCATCTGACGACCCCTTTGGTCATCTTCATGGGAAGTTCGACATCTCCGTTAGTGGAACGCGAGTGGGGAGTGTTACAAGACAACGGGTGTCAGACGTTCAGACTTTTCGTGTTTTAAATGAAGGCGTCTCCAGCACCGATGATGATGATTTTCTCAACAGAACGCATTTTCTGAAAATAGAGATTGACAATGCGGATACGAGCAGGCGTCTCTTTGAGAAATTAATCAACCTGATCAGGGTTTCGGTTCACCGACATGATCCATATCCGGAGGTCAGAGGCAGGACGATTGTTGTCGAGTTTGAGGAGGCGGACAATGACCGCGCGCGCGACCTCACCGGGAGTGCTGATGCTGAGGTGGTGCACACCGCCAGGCTGCCTCAAATGATCAACATGCTCGGCGACCTGCCGGCTTTCCTCAGGGTGTCTCCGAATTCCGACGGTGACTTCTCTGAAAGTAATCTGCAGACGCAGTCGTCGGGGGTTGCGATCGTGGGAGGGGTAGAGATAGGGGATAGGAACCCGCCGGGCATCGCCGATGATCGGTTCACCTCATTCACCATTGAAATGGTGTTCGAGAATGACGGTGTTCTCCAGTCTCTTACTGACAACTTGCTTGTCAAGAGGAACGAGGAGGCGGGTTTTGTACCATTAGTGTCCGAGACGTCGGTTAGTGTCGGCGGGTTTAGTGACAGACGAAATTATAACGGGCGTATCATAAGTGGACGTCTCGAGTTTGACACGGGCGTATTCGGAGAAGACGCATCATGGTTCAAGACGTTACTGACAGAGCGTCTGAGGTTCAAATTGGCGGATGACCAGGATGACCCGGGCGCGACGGTGCGATTCGACTTTACCGCCACACCTCCTGCTGGGGCCTCTGTCAACCTGACGTCGGCGGAAACGTCCGTTACCTACACCATCACACCGCAGAACGACCCGCCGACGGGTGTTGTGCAGGAGATTCCCGCCGTGGATGAAGTCCTCCCCGGTGCTGATGCGTACAGAACGACGATAATAAGCAATCTGTCTCCGGTTGAAAGGGGTCAGTCGGTACTGGGGAGGATCTCCTATATTCGCGGGGCGACACAAGTTGGCAATCCCGGTATAAATGATGAGGTAGAGGAGCTTATATCTTCTAGAGATCCCCTTACACCTGATGGTCCATTAGATATTATCTTCGACCTCGTTGATGGGGACATAGGGGTCACATACGCCCCGAAACCCTACCGGCATGGGACTCATACGTTCTCCGTGCGGGTTGGAGACTCCGGTGGTGGCGGCGCTGCAACCGTGTTTGGTCCGTTCACGGTAACGATCAACCCCGTCGATAATGAGCCGGAGATTACCGCGCCCACACGCAGAGTGTTTTTTGAAGATTCTGCTATACGACGGCAGGTTAGGTTGAGCGATATAAGCAACGGCCCTGATGAGCAGCCTGTGTCGGCGGATCACCCCGTCGTGATGTCGGCGTCAATTAGCGGTTTTCTGGATCAGGATGGCGTGGAGGTGCAGGTGAACAGTCAAAACCTCCTTGACAGTGCGGCTTCAGTGACTCAGGACACGGTGTCGGTGGCGATCACTGGCCATAATGGCCCTGATTTATTGCCTCGTATCAATGGTGCGGCAACGATCACCTTTACGGCGACGGACGGCACGGCGGATTCGGGTATCGCAGGTGGCGACACCGGGCTAACGGCAACCCGTGAAGTCGGGGTGACCATCAAGCCGGTCAACGATGCGCCGGTTCTGGCGCAGGCGCCCGGCGCCCCATTCAGCGTCGCGCCGGGTGAAGCAACCACGCTGAAGGCGACCATCACGGACCCGGATATACGGGCGCGCTTGGCGGGGTTTTCACCGGGATCGTCCGAACTGGGGTATCGCGCAGGTTCTTCATTGACCGTGGCGCTTGACGAGGGGTCACGAAATGCCGAGGTGGACAGTAAGGCGGTGAACATTCGGTTGGTGGATGCCCTGCAAGCAGACGGCGGCCGTCTTGAAGTTGGCGGCGTCGAGTTCAGGGTTTTCCGTTTTGTCAGCGCGGATGATCTCACCATCATCGCCGGCAGCGGCAGCACGGGCTTCGGGCAGATCAAAGTGACGCGCTCGACGCCGCCGGCGGTGACCACCGGCGACAACCGGCAGATTCTGAGGGCCGACGTCGTGACGAGCAATCTGCGCCAGGAAGCCATGAACGCTTTCCTGCAATCCGCCATAATGATCTCGATAGACGACACCGATACAAGCATCAGACAGGACCGCGTGGTTGAGATCAGTTTTTGGGACCAGGGCAATGACGGCGAAGGGGGCGATGCGGGCCCCCCGAAGCCTTCAAATCAGTTGGCATTTGCGTTGACCTCTGATCCGGCTCCGGTCATTACGTTTGGCGCTGCGGTAACTCTGACTGAAGACGGGTTGAAGCAACCGCAAGTGATATTCGCCAACACAACGATCACGGATGTCAATGAAGACCTTGATAGGGCTCGTGCAGACGCCAGGGACGGAAAGCATGGCGCCGCAATCCTTCGCATTCAAGTCGTCGCCTCAGCCGGGGTGAACGGGACTCTGGACGGTTCCACGTGGGTGACGGATGCTTTGGGAGGGGGGTTTACGGTGGAGTCAGCTGCGGACGCCCTCACGGTAAACCTGAGGGCGGCCGAGGGGTTTTCCCCGGCTTCCACGAGCGAGGTGCAGGCGGCTTTGAGGACGTTGAGTTTCAGGATAGCGGATGACAATCAAGACCCGCCGGAGACGATAACGTTTGAAGTCACCTTGAGGCCGGTTCAGGGCGTGGCAGGCATCAACCCGACCAACGTAGTAGGGACTTACACGGTGGTGGTGGATGACATCAATGATCCTCCGACGGTTGAGCTCGATATAGATACAGTTGAGCAGGATGAAGACGACCCGGATGGTTTGGCTAACACGGTGATAATTATCGGTAGCGCCGACGCCATAGAGACGGGACAGGCGTTGCAGCAGGGAGCAGCAGCCCGTGTTGATGCAAGTCTTGCGAGCAGCCCAAACAATGTTGATGGGGGGTTCGAGAGCCTGTTCACAACCTTGCCGTCAGTCAATGTGAGCAGGACGCAAATACAAGTGACTCATGGAACACCGGCTCCCGGTAAGTACGGAACTGTCGAGTACAGCTTCACGGTTCAGGACGCCGGCGGGGGCGATAGCGATACGTCAGAACCATTTTCGTTCACTTACCAAGTCCGCCCGGTGGCAGATCCGTTAGTGGTGACAGTCTCGGCGCGCCGCGCGCCCGATCCTGAGGGCACTACTCAGTTGCTTCGAAGCACTGCTTCTTTGACCGTAGCCGACGGGCCGGAAGAGAACGACGACATACGTGTCAAAGTCACCAGTTTTGAATTGCGGCGCAATGGGGACCGGGGCAGATCAATTTCCGGTGCGGATGCATTCGCCCAGTTGGCGAATTTCCGAATGTCCGTCGGTGTTTCCGGCGGTTCTACTCGTGAAGAAGCCTTGACCGGAGTGGATGAGGATGGTTTCGAAGTGCCCTCAGGCGCCACTCTGAGGTTATTGGGCGACCTGAAAGACGGTCTCGAGAACTTCAACGGCATAGGGGAATTGCGCGTTGAACTGATGGATGTGCCCGGCCAGGACGGCATACAAGGGCCCGGGACTGAACGGTCATTTTTCCTGTCAATCGCCGCAAGGGATGATCCGCTGGAATTGGAGCTGCCGGAATTTTTGGTGGTGAACGCCGGCACGACCGAGACTTTCATCCGTGGCGTAAGCGATCCCGACGTTGACCCGATCGCCCTTGTCGGCGCCGGCGGCGGGGAGCTCGCGGGCAACAACGCCCCCTACCTCAGAGCCGGAGATACTTTAATCGTGAAGATCTCGGCGCCCGCCGACGCTTCCGCTACGGACAAGGAGGCGGTCGCGCGCGAAAATTCGGTCGGGGTGGTTGATAACACTGACGGAGTGATTCTTGTGGGAGAAGAACTTCGCTATTTGAGCGTCGCCGTCGGCAATGTCGCGGTTGGCCGGGATGGATCGGCAGGCGTGGTGACTTCCACCATCACGTTCACGAGCTCGCTTTCTTCAGACACGGCGAACGTGGTTTTGAAAGCGCTGGCGATTGTGGTGGACGCAAACGCCGCTTACTCGCAGGATCGCAGCGTCGAGGTGACATGGGAGACCTCGCGCAATGACGGCGCGGATGGTCTGGGCGACAGAACCGCTACCGGGCGGGTCTCTAAGACTGACGGGTTCACGATGACGGGTGATGAGATTCCCCCGACATTGCCGTCAGACACGAGTGTGAAGGTCGAGACTGCCGTGACCACTGCGACGTTGTTGTGGGTGCCCGCACAAGACCGGGTGGCGCAGGGCGGTGAGATTGTCCCGGCCGAGGACGGCAGCCCTTACGGCGGCCTGCGTTACACGGTGGTGATCAGGGAGGAGGGTTCAACCCGCCCCCAAACGGTCACGTTCGACGAAGCGCCTTACGCGGGGGGCGAATATAGGACCCATGATGATGGCACTGGCGGCGGCGCGGGCTACGTTCTGATCAAGGAGGGTGAAGGTGAGGGTAGGCGTGCGGAGTTCCAGATAACGCGGGCGAACGCGGTGCTGATCCCGGGCAGAACGTACGAGTTCCAGTTGACGGCGACCGACAGGGCGGGCAACCCGCAGGACGGTGCTTTGAAATACGACCCGGTATCGGAGAAGATGAAGACGGGCGTCGTCGATGACAATGACAACGGCATCCACGACGAACTCGACGCGGTGATTGCGGCGGGCGGTGGACTGGAGCGTTATTGCGGCGGTGATGAATTCGCCGTCGGCAGCGACGGCGTGCCGAACCGGGTGGAAGTGCGGATCGGAACGGACTGCCGGGACGTGGCGCCTTACATGACGGATGACTCCATACCGGGAAGTCCTCGGTTTGGTGAGATCGGTATGCGCACAGTAGCCGGGACGGGGCCGATAACGCGGGTCGAGTTGATGGCGCCGGAATGCACCAATTGCGGGACGCTGACGGCGTATAGTGCCGTCCAGTACGACGAAGATGACTCCGGATGCACCGATAGATCAGGTCGTGCGGGTGTGCCCGGGTCGGATAATCCGTGCCAGGCGGCGGATAAGGACGGCGACGGCTACGTGCTGCTGGGTTCGTTCACGCGGAATATCCTGTGGGTGGCGGAGAACGAATTCGGCTGGGCGAGCGCCGTGGAGGAAATCTACGTCGCGCCGCCGGTGGGCTTTGACCTGAGTATGCAGACGGCGGCGGCGGGCTTGACGAATGTCAGTCTGCCGGTGTCGGTGGCCGTATCGGATGACGTGTTGAATTCAGAGTTCATGTTCAGCGTTGAATTGAGGGCGGGGGGCGAACAGCCGATACAGCTGGATCAGGATAATACGAATGGTGTTGTAGAGGCTACCCTGTCGTCTCCATTGACGACGCAGGAGGTGACGCTGGCGATCATCCCCGCCTCCTTTACCCACAACTTTGTTTTGGCTAACAAGACGGTGGAGGTGAAGGTCTTTGAGCGGCCTGCAAGTGAGGTAGTGTTTGGTTTCGGTGATCGCGGCCTGCCGCTGTATGTTCGTCGTGATGGCAACTTCTTGCCGCTCGGCAGCAATGATCTCATCCCCCTGACTTTCACCGTCAACGCACCGAGTGAGGTGTCCGGGGGGTCATTCATGGTAGACATTCGGAGGCACCGCTGGGACGAGCCGTCGTCTTCCGTTTCCGTGTCGTCCAAATCGGTGATGGATGGCTCAACGGTTGACCTGAGTGATGAAATTGAAATCAGTGATACTGCTATTGAAGTTGGCGACACGATTGAAGTAAGGGCTTCAACCACGGCGGATAGCTTTGTTGAAGGCAGGTTCATTGTGGTGGTTGTCGATGCTAAGTTGGATGCCAATGGTAATGGGGTACCAGATTCCAGGGAGGGCGACGCCGGGGCGGGCGAAAGGCGTCTGCCGGTTTACGGCGCACGCATGAACAGCGTGATCAGCGAGCGGCGTGAGTTTGTTGAGGTTTCCGGATCAGAGAGTGATCTGACGTTGGCGCTGGGCGGCTACGCTTATGCCTTGGCTGATGACTCGGAGGAGCAAGGATTCGGGAACCAGGGAACCCGGTATTCGGTCGTGTTGCACAACCCCGTTCCGGGTATCAGGCCGTTGGAGGGTCTGGATGTGACGGACGTGGCGACCGGTGTGTTTGACTTCAGCGTCAAGGTTTCGCCCGGCAGGGTGGTGGTTGTGTTGATCCCGCTGTTGAGGGAAGCGACGCAACCCTCGCCGGTGTACAAGTTTATGGAAGGTGAATGGGACGAGTTTGCGGTGGTCAACGCCGATCGGGTGTATAGCGCGCCGGTGCCGTGCCCGTCGTCCAATGCGAGGCGGCAGCCGGACGGGGGGGCGTTTGATCCGGGTCAGCACGCATGGCGTTCAGCGAATGACGGGGTGCGCGAAGGGGATCGTTGTCTGCTGATGCAGATCCAGGACGGGGGCGCTAACGATGCCGACGGGACGGCGAACGGCGTCATCCATGACCCGAACGCGCTGGCTGTGGGGTTGCCGCTTTTGGAGCCGGTCATTAGGCCGATGATGGGGACGGTCAGTTCTAGGTCGTCGGCAGAGGTGACGGTTTCGACGAGGCCGGAGATAATGGACTCCGACCGGCGCGTCAGGATCACGTTGACGTTAGAGCTTGAGCCAACCACCGCGACGGTGTCGGTGAAGTTCAAGGACCCTGACGGATCGAGTGAGGATAGGAATAATGTCGGCGATGGCGGCGAGTTCACAGTCGAGTTGACGTCGGGCAGGAAGACTCAGGGTTTGATACTCGAAACCGCTTTGGAGGATCCGGTTAAGTTCTCATTTGCTGCTGCGCCTTCTTGTGAGGGTTGCGGCGTCGTCGGCCCGGTCGGTAGGCGCGGTGGTGGTGGCGGTGCGATGGATCCAATCTGGCTGATCCCGCTGGCGCTCGGTCTGTTGCTTCCTCACGTTCAGCGGCGCCGGCGGCGTACGTCTCCAGCCCGGCACTGACATCCGCAGTCGAGGAACTCCACGCGGGCAGGTCGCCCGCCGCACAAAGCCCGCCCGCTGTTTCCTGAGCGGTACCGATTCTGTGTCATCTGCGGGGTTCGAGAGCCGCCACACAAGCCCGCCCGCTGTTTCCTGAGCGGCACCGATTCTGTGTCATCTGCGGAGTTCAGGAGCCGCCGCACAAAGCCCGTCCGTCCTCTTCTGATCTGTGTTCATCGGCAGGAACCGCCGCCGTGTGAGCGGGCACACGTTACCCGGTCAGCGGTGCCGACGTTCCAACTTAGGGCTGCGGAACTCACACGTGCGGATCACCTGTCCGTCCGCGCGGGCAGACGCTTCAGAGTTTGCCCTTTCTTATCTGCGGGGTTCAGGAGCTGCTGCACAAAGCCCGCCCGCTGTTTCCTGAGCGGCACCGGTTCTGCGTCACCTGCGGAGTTCGAGAGCCGCCGCACAAAGCCCGTCTGTTCACTCTTTCTTGATCTGTGTTCATCGGTGTGTCCACCCGTGCGGCAAATTGCCAACTGTATCGCCCTCTTGCGGATGCTCAATAAACCCGGCGGGTGGCGGCGGCAAGTCGCGCGGTTCCTACAACCCTCTCTTCATTTCTTCACGTATCTTTTCTATTTTCCTGCGTTCGGCCTTGATCAGTTCCCTCGCGGGCTTGTTGATCTTCGGGTCCTTCTCGGCCAGCGCCAGTTGTTCCAGCGCCGCCTGCATTCGTCCGTTGCGTTGATGGTAGTCGGCGAGATACTTATGGCTCATCCAGGCCTTGCCGTTCGCCGCGGCCGCTTTTGCCAGCAGTTTGTCAAAGATCGGGGCGTGTCGATGGCGCGCAACGGGGCGCAGGCGCGCCTGCGCCGCGGCGGGCTTGTTCGCGCGCAGCAGCGCGTCGGCCAGATGGTAGGCGATGCTCGTGCGCCCCGGGTGCAGTGCGTCGAGTGATCTGAGCAACGCAATCGCCGCGTGATGATCACCCTGCGCGAGGTAAGCTTCCGCCAGCGCCAGGCCACCGGCCGTTGTTTCGCGGATTTGCGGCAGGTTCTCCAGCATCCGCACGGCTTCATGCGCCCTGTCGGTCTGCGTCAACGCCACCGCCCGCCGGTACCGTTCTATCGGCGTCTGTGCTTTTTTCAGCAGCGTTTGCTGCGGATCCGTCAGCGCCGCCAGCCGCGCGTGGGCGAGCATGAATTCCCTGCTGTCGTCCCGGTATTCTCCCTGATACCGTGCTGCGCGGGTGAATGTGTCGCTGAGCCGGTGGACGGTCAGCGGATGTGTTCTCAGGAACTCCGGAACATTGCTGCCGGTTCTGCTCTCTCGCGTTTGCAGTCGTGAAAAGAAGCGCGGCATTCCTTCGGGATTGTAATTGGCGGCGACCATCAGCCTCATGCCGAGGTGGTCGGCTTCGCGCTCAAATGTTCTCGAATAACCCAGAGCGCGTTCCAGCGGCAGTGCGGCACCGGCGTGTGCACCGAGCGCCGCCAGACGTGAGTCGTAAGCTGCCGCCAGCACCGTGCCGATCGCCGCGAGGTAGCCGACCCAGCTCATCTTTTTGGACTCCGAGATCAGGCGCGCGAGGTGGCGTTGTGTGACATGCGTGATCTCGTGCGCGAGCACGCCCGCCAGCTCGCTTTCCGACTCCGTGGCGAGTATCAGGCCGCTGTTGATCGCGATGATGCCGCCGGGGGTTGCAAATGCGTTGATGTTCGGCTGCCTGACCAGCAGGAAATGGAAGTCGAGCTCGTTGCGCGTTTCCGCCGACAGCAGTTGTCTGCCGAGCGCGGAAAGGTATTCGTTGAGTTCAACGTCCTCCAGCACCGGCAGTTGTGAGCGCAATTGCCGCAGAATCACGGGGGCGAGCCGTTTCTCCTGGGACAGCGGCAGCCCGGTCGCTGCGGGGTCGCCTATGTCGGGCAGGTCGAGCGAGGTTTGCGCGGTGGCGAGGCTGATGGTCGCCGTTGCCACCACCGCAGCGATCAACAGGGCGGGCACCGACAACGCGGTGGGAAGCGCGGGGATGGCGTTCCTGACGACTTGCCCGATAGTCTCTCTGATTTTGCCTGTCATCAGCAATTCCTCCGCCGGACTGCCGCCCCGCCTTGCCGTTTTCCGCCGCCACATCCGCCGCGGGCGGCGACTTGCGTCCGGTTGTTTCAATCCTCCGCTTCTCCGGATTGAGGGATGGTATCACGGCGGAATCATTGATTTTCCCGCCCCATGTCATACAATCATTTGGAATATGAAAACCCAATCAGGAGAGAATTGCCATGTCGGGATTTGATCAGGAACTTGACGCCTGCGGGCTGAATTGCCCCCTGCCCATCCTGCGCGCAAAAAAGGCGATCGTGTCAATGGAGCCCGGGCAGGTGCTTCGCATCATCGCAACCGACCCGGGCTCGGTAAAGGATTTTGAGGCGTACTCAAAGCAAACGGGAAACACACTGCTCGAATCAAGCGAGGAAGGCGGCAAGTTTTACTTTTTGTTGAAGAAAGCCTGATCAGCAAGCGGTATTTTTCGGATGCCGTTTATCGTGTCTCTCATCGTTTCCTCTTGATGTCCAGGCCGTTCGGCAAGCATGTCATTTCAGTGTTGCTCCATAACGAGGCGGGCGTGCTGTTGCGTGTCGCCGGCCTTTTTTCCGCGCGCGGGTATAACATTGAATCGTTGACCGTTGCCGAGACCGACGACCCGACCCTGTCGCGGATGACGATCATCACTTTCGGCGCCGACGAGTTGGCCGAGCAGATTGAGAAGCAACTGAACAAGCTGGTTGACGTCGTGAAAGTGATGGACTTGAGCAAGCGCGAGCACATCGAGAGAGAAACATTGCTGGTCAAGGTTAAATGCCCGGACGGTGAGGACGGGCGCGCGCGCCTCGACCGGTTCGCCGAAGCGCATGACGCGGTGGTTGTCGAGCATACGAGCGGCGTCGGCGTGATGGAGTTGACTGCCCCCGCTTATGGCGTGGATGCTTTCGTCAAGGCGCTCAAGGAGTGGGACATCTGCGAGATCGCGCGCTCAGGTGTCATCAGTCTGGGACGCGGCGCCTTGATGTTAAAGATATAATAGGAGGCTCGTTCAAAAGTATGTCGTGGCGGACGCGGCGGGCGGGATCGTGTTCGCGTGGCTCGGTCGAATGCGCGCGTATGCCGCGGCGAATACGGCGGGCGGGTTCCGGCCATCCGTTCCGTTCGGGATGCGTGGTTTCACAGACAGTCCGCGGGCGGCGGAAAAACTCAGGGGGCGTTAAATGAATGTTTACTATGACAAGGACGCCGATCTTTCGCTGATAAAAGGCAGAAAGGTGGCGATTATCGGGTTTGGCTCCCAGGGGCACGCCCACGCCGGCAACCTGAGCGATTTCGGAGTGGACGTCGTGGTCGGCCTGCGCGCCGGATCGTCTTCCGAAAACAAGGTGCGTGCCGCCGGTCTTGCGTGTGCGCCGATTGCGGAGGCGGCGGCGAACGCCGACGTGGTGATGATGCTGGTTCCCGACGAGAACCATCTCGACATTTATCGCGGGGAGGTCGAGCCGAACATCCGTCGCGGTGCGACGCTCGGTTTTGCGCATGGGTTCAATATCCATTTCAACCGCATCAGGCCGCGCGAAGACCTCGACGTGATCATGGTCGCGCCCAAAGGCCCCGGGCATCTGGTGCGTTCCACCTACCTGAAGGGGCAGGGCGTGCCGACGCTGATCGCGGTTGCGCAGGATGCGAGCGGCAACGCCCACGCACTCGCTTTGTCGTATGCCTGCGCCAACGGCGGCGGCCGCGCGGCGGTCATCGAAACCACTTTCCGCGAAGAGACCGAAACCGACCTGTTCGGCGAACAGGTGGTGCTGTGCGGCGGTGCGACGGCGTTGATACAGGCGGGGTTCGACACGCTGGTCGAGGCGGGCTACGCGCCTGAAATGGCCTACTTTGAATGTCTGCACGAACTGAAACTCATCGTCGATCTGATCTATGAGGGCGGCATCGCGAATATGCGCTATTCTGTTTCCAACACTGCCGAATATGGCGACATCACGCGCGGGCCGCGTATCATCAACGACGAGACGCGCGCGGAGATGAAGCGCATCCTCGAGGAGGTTCGCTCGGGGCAGTTCGCGAAAGAATACATTGAAGAGAACGACAAAGGGGCGCAGCGGCTGAAGGTGGCGCGCGCCGAGTGCGCCGAATCGCTGATAGAGCAGACCGGCGAGAAACTGCGCTCGATGATGTCGTGGATTGTCACCGAGCGCATCGTCGATAAAAGCAGGAACTGAATGCGGCGATGAAAAGCAGGAGCGGTAAAAGGAGCGGCATTTATCTGTTGCCCAACCTGATTACGACGGCGTCGCTGTTCTTCGGGTTTTTCGCCATGGTGCGCGCGCTCAACGGTGACTTTGAAAGCGCCGCGCTCGCGGTGTTTGTGTGCGCGATACTCGACGGCCTCGACGGGCGCGTCGCGCGCATGACCAATACCGTGACCCGTTTCGGCGCCGAGTACGACAGCCTCAGCGACGCGGTGGTGTTCGGCTTCGTGCCGGCATTGACGGTTTATCTGTGGGCCTTTTCCGCCTTTGAGCCGGGACAGGTATGGCATCGTATCGGTTGGCTTGCGGCGTTTTTCTACACTGCCTCGACGCTGTTGCGTCTCGCGCGCTTCAATGCGCAGATCGGTTCCAGCGAGAAGTATTTTTTCAGGGGGATGCCGAGCCCCGTCGCTGCGGTATTGGTGATGTCGCTGATCTGGTCGTGGCGGGATTTCGGCTATCAGGGAGGCCAGCTGACTTGGCTGGTGCTGGGCGTTGTGATTATGGCGGCGGCGGCGATGGTCAGCAACTTCAGTTACTACAGCCTCAAGGGGTTGCATTTCAAGAACCGGGTGCCGTTCATTGCGTTGCTCGCGGTCGTCGTCGGATTTGTCGTTGCGGCGGTGGATTTGCCGCGCTTTATATTTTTCCTGTCGCTGGTCTATGCCTTGTCCGGGCCGTTTTTGTACCTGTTCAGGCGATGGCGCAAATTCCCGCTCCCCTCTGTCGGTTCCGACAAAAAGCTGTGAGCTTGCTCGCGCTTGGTTTCAGGCGCGCGGCCTGTCGGTCGGGATAAAGGGCTGTACGGCGCCTTGGCCTCGTCTCCGGGGGCTGCCCTCCGGCGGCCGGCGCGGGCGGCCCCCGGATGACGCGAAAGCCATCGCGGTATGCGGGGCGACGGTTCCGTGGTGCGAGGCGTACCCGATGATCAGGGATTGTGTTTCCCTCGAAGGTGCGTTGCAGTAAGCTGTGGAAGACATTAAAGTTTGCACCCTATGGATACGCCCTTTTCAATGGGAACAAGCCGGTTTTTCCCGGTCGCGGCGGACTGTGTCTCTTCAGTTGCGTCTGCCGCGCTGAGTGCCGGGTTGTTGAGCACATTCACGGTGCCGGGTTGAACGGCGCCCCGAGGGTATAACGAGACAGGAATATGACTGATCGTCAGGACAAATTGTTCATATTTGACACGACGCTGCGCGACGGTGAGCAGAGCCCCGGCGCTTCAATGACGGCCGAGGAAAAGGTGCGTATCGCCAGGGCGCTGGAAAAGATGCGCGTGGATGTGATCGAGGCAGGTTTTCCGGTGGCGAGTCCGGGTGACTTTGAAGCCGTGTCCGCGGTTTCAAAGGCGGTGCGCGATAGCCGCGTATGCGGTCTCGCGCGCGCGGTTGATAAGGACATAGAACACGCGAGCGAAGCGCTCCGACCGGCCGCCGCTTCGCGTATCCACGTTTTCATCGCGACCTCGCCGATCCACATGAAAGCGAAATTGAAAATGGAGCCAGAGCAGGTTCTCGAGCGCGCGGTCGCGGCGGTGAAACTCGCGCGCCGCTGCACCGACGACGTTGAGTTTTCGCCGGAGGACGCGGGGCGTTCCGAGGAGGATTTTCTGTGCCGCGTGATCGAGGCTGTGATTGCCGCCGGCGCGTCAACGATCAACATTCCCGACACCGTCGGCTACAGCATTCCCGAACAGTTCGGCGGCATGGTCGGCAACCTGATCAGGCGTGTGCCCAATGCCGACCGCGCGGTGTTTTCAGTACATTGCCACAACGACCTCGGTCTCGCCGTTGCCAATTCGTTGTCGGCGGTGGTGCACGGCGCGCGCCAGGTCGAGTGCACGATCAACGGCCTCGGGGAGCGTGCCGGCAACGCCGCGCTCGAGGAAATCGTGATGACCGTCAGAACCCGCCGCGACGTGTTTGATTGCGACAGCGGACTCGATACCGCCTGCATCGTGCCGACTTCGCGTCTGGTCGCCGGCATCACCGGTTTTCCGGTGCAGCCGAACAAGGCGATCGTCGGTGCCAATGCTTTTGCCCATGAGTCCGGCATCCATCAGGACGGCGTGCTCAAACAGCGCGAGACTTACGAGATCATGCGTGCGCAGGACGTCGGGTGGCTGGAAAACCGCATCGTGCTGGGCAAGCACTCCGGACGCAACGCGTTTCGCGTGCGCCTCGGGGAGCTTGGCATCGAGATCGAAAGTGAGGACGAGTTGAATGACGCCTTTGCGCGGTTCAAGAGTCTCGCCGACAAGAAGCACGACATCTACGACGAAGACTTGCAGGCGTTGGTGTCTGAAGCGGGCTTTGAACAGAGTTTCGAGTACTACCGCCTGATCTCCCTGAAAGTCACTTCGCAGACCGGTGAAACGCCGGACGCCGTGGTTACGCTCAAACTCGGCGACGACGAGAGGATCGCCAACGCCTCGGGCAGCGGCCCGGTGGACGCCGCGTTCAAGGCGATTGAGTCGCTGGTGGACAGCGGCAGTGAGTTGCTTTTGTATTCGGTCAACAACATTACCACCGGCACCGACGCGCAGGGCGAGGTCACCGTGCGTCTGAGCAGAAGCGGGCGTATCGTCAACGGCCTCGGTGCCGACACCGATATTGTCATCGCCTCGGCGAAGGCTTATGTCAACGCGCTGAATAAATTCCGAAGGAAAGCCGCGCATACACACCCGCAGCACGACCATGTCTGAAGCGGTCCGGTTGTCGCGACGTGCGTGTCGCGGGCGGGACTTTATCGGCGGTTGTTGTGCAGCGTATGATCAAAATGAGAGTCGGGGGTTTCCTCGGGAGCGTTGCGCAACGATGCGCTTTTTCAGGGGATGATGACCATGCCGTCGCGTCTTGCTTATCTCAATGAAATGGGCGTCGAGGTTTACACGCGCCGTGGCGTTGCATCGTCCGGAGAGGATATCGCGGCGGACGCGACGGCGTTGCAACCGCCGCCGTCCGGTTCGCCCGATCCGGATAGTGAGGGGGCGGATCATTCCGGCGATCCGGCCGACCGTAAAGCGTGGCGACTGCTTGAGCAGGAAGTCGCCGCCTGCACCATCTGCGCGTTGCACGCCTCGCGTACCCGCACGGTGTTCGGTGTCGGCGACCGCTGCGCGGAATGGCTGTTCATCGGCGAGGGCCCGGGCTTTGAGGAAGACCGCCAGGGCGAGCCTTTCGTCGGGCGCGCCGGTAAGTTGCTCGACAAGATGCTCGTGGCGATCGGGCTTGACCGCAGTCGGGTTTATATCGCAAATACGGTCAAATGTCGTCCGCCTGAAAATCGCAATCCGCGCCCCGAGGAGCTCGCCGCCTGCAACGGCTATCTGCAAAGGCAGATCAGCCTGATCCGCCCGCGTATTATTGTCGCGCTCGGTGGCGTCGCCGCGAACACGTTGCTCCGCACTGAAAACCCGGTCGGGAAATTGCGCGGGAAAGTTTATCGCTTTGACGAAACCGATATTCCGATCGTTGTCACCTATCACCCCGCATACCTGCTGCGTTCGCCGTTGCAGAAGAAAGCGTCGTGGGAGGATCTGCAACTTGCGCAGCGGGTGGTTGCCGGTGAGGAGACGTTCGGGGGAATGCTGTGAGCGCCCGCCCCAAAGACGCCGTGCTGTACGGCGCGCGTTTATCAGAGCCGCGGGTCAGGCCGATGCAGCCGGGCGACCTCAGGGAAGTGACGGCGATTGAAAACCGCGTCTATGACTTTCCATGGAGCCGCAATGTGTTCATGTCCTGTTTCAGCGCCGGTTGTGAAGCCAGCGTGCTTGAGCTCGGCGGCAGAATTGTCAGTTATGGCATCACGATGGTTGCGACCGCCGAGTGCCATCTGGTCAATCTGTCGGTGGATTATGCGTTTCAGCGGCGCGGCTTCGGACGCAAATTGCTCAGGCTGATGCTCGACCGCGCGGCGGCGTGCGGCGCCAGGCGCGTAATTCTCGAAGTGCGCGCTTCAAACTTGGCGGCGCGGGCGCTTTACAATTCCGAACACTTCAGTCAAATCTCCCTGCGAAAGAATTACTACCCGACGGAAATTGGCTGCGAAGACGCGCTGGTGCTGGCAAAGCTGCTGTGAGCGGCGGCTGCGCCCGGTGCAGGGTGCGAGTGCCTGAGATGAAACCGCTCGGCCGCCGCAAGACTTTCGCCTGGGCGATGTACGACTGGGCCAACTCCGCTTTCGCCACCGTGGTGATCGCCGGCTTCTTCCCCATTTTTTATCGTGAGCAGTGGGCCGCGTCGTTGCCCGACGCCGAGATCACGTTCACGCTGGCAATCGCTAACTCGGTGAGCGGCGTGCTGCTGATCCTGTTCGCGCCGTTGCTCGGTTCGCTGGTGGACGCTGGCGGGCGGCGCAAACGCTTCCTCCTGACTTTCGCGTTCGTCGGCGCCGGTGCGACCTTGCTGTTGGGCATGGTTCCCGCCGGCGAATGGCGCATGGCCTGCATTGTCTATGCCGCCGCCACTTCGGCGTTTATGTTCGGCAATGTGTTCTACGACGCGCTGCTGATCGAGGTCAGCGAACCCGCCGACTACGAGCGGGTTTCCTCGCTCGGCTATGCGCTCGGCTACGCCGGCGGCGGCATCCTGTTTGCCGTGCTTGCGGCGTTGTTGACCGGCGCCGAGCGTTTCGGCATCGCCGCCGACGCCGTCGTACGCGGCGGGTTTTATGCCACCGGCTTGTGGTGGCTGGTCTTCAGTCTGCCGCTGCTGTGGTGGTTGCGCGAACAAAAGCGTCCCGGCAACTGGGTGCGCGAAGGTGTCCGGCGTTTTGCCGAAACCCTGAGTCTGCTGAAGGCTAACCGTGAAGTAGTGTGGTTTCTGGTTGCCTACTGGCTCTACATAGACGGTGTCGGCACGATCATCAGGATGGCGGTGGACTACGGGCAGGCGCTTGGCTTTGACGCCGGTCATCTGGTGACGGCGTTGCTCGCGGTGCAGTTCGTCGGTGTGCCCGCGACTTTGCTGTTCGGCCTGCTTGCCGCGCGCATCGGCGCCAGGCGATCTTTGTTTGTCGGCATCGCGGTGTATGTCGTGATCTGCTTGTGGGCGTCGTTGCTCGAGACGCTCGCCGGTTTCTATATGCTTGCGCTGCTGGTTGGTCTGGTGCAGGGCGGAGTGCAGGCGCAAAGCCGCTCGCTGTTCTCGCGTCTTGTGCCTGCCGTGCAGGTCACGCAGTTTTTCGGCATCTACAATCTGCTCGGGCGTTTTGCCGTGTTTGTCGGCCCTTTGATCCTCGGCTGGATCGGCGTGCTCACCGGCAATCCGCGTTTCGGTATGCTCTCGGTTGCGGTGTTGTTCATTGCCGGCGCGGTGGTGCTGTTTGCGATGCCCCGGCGCTCTTAGCGTCGTTCAGGCGCAACGCATGGCGTGTGCACCTCAGGTTTGCGATGTCCCGGTGTCTCCGGCGTCGTTCTGGGCCGTGTCCAGGGTTGCGGGCATCGTGCTGCGCCATGCGTCGCGGCGGCACACGCCGGGGTAGGGGCAGTACCGGCAGTCTGCGTCGTTGGCCCACGCGGGCAGGGGTCGGTCGGTGGTGTCGCGCTTGAACGTTCTGAGATGTTCGAGCGGGCGCGGCCCGGTTGCGGCGCTGTTCATTGCCGGCGCGGTGGTGCTGTTTGCGATGCCCCGGCGCTCTTAGCGTCGTTCAGGCGCAACGCATGGCGTGTGCGCCTCAGGTTTGCGATGTCCCGGTGTCCCCGGCGTCGTTCTGGGCCGTGTCCGGGGTTGCGGGCATCGTGCTGCGCCATGCGTCGCGGCGGCACACGCCGGGGTAGGGGCAGTACCGGCAGTCTGCGTCGTTGGCCCACGCGGGCAGGGGTCGGTCGGCGGTGTCGCGCTTGAACGTTCTGAGATGTTCGAGCAGGCGTTCGCGCGCGTCGTCGAGTTTTTCGTCTGCAAGCTTCACCTCGCGATGTTCTTTCATGTTCATGTAACTTACCGTCTTGACCTTGTCGTAAAACAGGGCGTAGGCGGTGAGTTGAATATCTTCGCCGGTGGTCATCCATGAGACCGACGGAGTGTTCCCGCTCTTGTGGTCGAGTATGCGTACCTCGTCATTTTCGCGGATCACGCAGTCTGGTCGCCCCTCCAGCGTCAGTCCGCCGCCGAGCACCGCCGTTTGCTTTATTTCGGCTTCAAACTCTGCGTCGGGCGCGGAGTTGTTGATCAGCCAGTCCACGTACCAGTGAACCGCTTCAAGCGCTTTCTGCATTCGCTCGGTGCTTGAGTAATGGCGGTCAAGATAAGGGGCGAACTCCGCCTCGACGATGGCGCGTGCCAGTTCCAGCGCTTTGTCCCGATGTTCTTCGGTCCACGATTCGTCCATCGGGCCGGGCAGTTTTTTGTCGCGCGTGTGTAACGCCGCTAGGCAGCGGTGCAGTCGTTCGCCGTAACTACGCGGGCTGTCGTAGTCGTCGGCTTCGGGGTCGGGTCTGAGCTTCAAGAATGCTCTGGCGAAAAAACGGTAGGGACATGTCAGCGCGTCCTGTACCGCGCCGACGCTCAGGGGCTGTGGCCACGCGGGCAGCCGCGGCGCCGGCATCCGGGGGCGCGCCGGCGTGTTTTCAAGCGGCGCGCTTGCGATACGCGCCTCGGCTTGCGCGCGCTGCCGCAGGTTCCGTTCTTCGAGATCGTCGCGGTAAGCGAGCGCATGAAAGTGTTGCAGGCCGTCGAGCCACGGCGCCGGCGTTAACGTCTGTCTGTTATCGTTGTGCTGGCAGGTCAACAGGATGTGGTCCGCGCTTTCGAGGGCCGCGCGGAAACGCTCGAACTGCATGGCGATGCGCCAGTTGTGTCCCTTCAGCCCGAGTGCGCGGCGCGTGTCTTCGTCGAGTAATGGTATCGGCTCCGCTGGCAGGGTGTGGCCGGTGTCGAGCGCGGCGATGATCAGTCCGGCGGGGCGTGCGAGCGATGCCTGCGGCAGGCTGTAGAGTTCGACCAGATGGTTGCGCTCTTTCGGGATGAAATTTTCCCGTTCCAGCGTGTGCAGTATCCACCGTCGCCACAGGTTCCAGTTGCTTTCGCTGCCCTGCGCGGTCGCGGCTGCTGCCATTGCTTCGAATTCCTCGAGCAGGCGTTGGCCGGCTTCGTCCTTTTGCAGGGCTTCCGCCATGCCGAGTGTGTCCATTGCCTCGAACAGCGCATCGAATAACATCGCGAGCGGTTGCCGCGCGTTGGTCGCCGCTTGGCGCAGGTCGTCGAACGCGCTGTGGATCCGATGTACGATCCGTTGAGCGTCTTGGCGGGGTTCTTCCGATGATTTCAGCTTTTCAATTGTTTCGTCAAAATCCCCGAACGGTTTGATTTCCGTGAGCGCGCGTTCGAGTTCTGCGCTGGCTTTTTGTGCGCGCATGACGGGGATGCCGTAGCGGCAATACGGCGAGCGCGCGAGCGTCAGTATGAGATCACCGGTGAAGCTCTGCTCCGCCGGCGGCAACAGCGCCGCGACCGTTGCCGCGCTGCTGGTCGTGGACAAAGCCCAGCCCGCGTGGTCGCACAGCGGAATGTCGGCGCGTTCGAGTACCGCCCTGAGACGGCGCGATAGCTTCCGGTCCTGACTGACAACGGCAATCGGGCCGACGCCGGCGTCGAGCCAGTCACGGATCTTCAGGTAGATGCCGAATGCGTGCTGTTCGAGCGATTCGGGCTTGAAGATCCGGATCTTGTCGGCGATCGGGCTGTCAGAAAAGCGGTTGACGGCGGCGCTCGCTCGCTTGGCGATGGCGCCGTTGTCTGTGAACGCGGCGTTGAGCAGGTATGTGCGTGCGTTGTCGGTCGGCGCGGATGTGCAGGGGCCGCCGCCGACTGCGGCGGCGGTTGCCAGCGTGGGCGCTGCGTAGTGTCCGCTCTCGCCGGCGTACGTGATCAGCGTCAGCCGTCCCTGTTGATGCAGTCGCGCGGCCCATGTGCTTTCGCATTGCGACAGTTCGTTGAAGCCGCACAGAAAAACGTGCTCGTCCGGTTGCGTCAGCGCATCGTCGCGCAGGCTCTCGCGGTAAAGCGTTTGCATATCGGGTGTCTGCGACAGGGCTTTGCACCAAGCGCCGTAGAGCATTTGCGCCGGGCTTTCCGTCAATTGGCTTGTAACGGGCGATGCTTGCGAATGGTTGTCGGAAATATCGTCGAACAGTTGCAACAGTTGGTCGGCGAGTTCCCAGCGGCTGGCGCGTGGCAGCAGATCGGGGTGTTCGTCGAGCGCGGTTGCGAGCAGTAGCTTGCGTTCGTGCGCTGACAGCACGGGTTGTTTGCACGGTGTGCGCGCGCGTTCCCGGAACAGGGCGCGCAGGGTGGTGATGACCGGCGGCAACACCGCTGCGTATCCCAGCGCCCCGGCACATTCAAGCACGCGCCGGCGCAACTGCCGTTGTTGCAGGTGGTGCGGTAGCACGATCACCGCCCGACGCAGGTCCGGCAGTGTGTCCCGGCAATATGCAACCGCCGCTTCGGCGCAGTCTCCAATCAGGTCCCTGTGTCGGGGGATTGTCCGCAGGCGGTCTTCGACGGCTTGCATGACTCAGCGCTCGAGCAGGTCGAGTTTACCGGCTTTGCCGTTCCACTCGTCGGCGTCGGGTGGCGCGTCTTTCTTCACGGTGATGACTGGCCACTGCTCGGACAGTTCGGCGTTAATCTTGAGGAAACGCCGCTGGTCTTCGGGCAGGTCGTCTTCGGAGAAGATGGCATCCACCGGGCAGACGGGTACACACAAGGTGCAGTCGATGCACTCCTGCGGGTCGATCGCGAGGAAGTTGGGGCCTTCGTGAAAGCAGTCCACCGGGCATACTTCAACGCAGTCTGTGTATTTGCACTTGATGCAGTTTTCGGTGACGACGTAGGCCATGCGCGTTAATTTCCCATGTTGCCGACCGGGGTGCGTCCGGGGCGCGACCGGGCCGCGATCAGGCCATTATAAAGGGTAGCGGCGGCGCTTCACCCGCGTGGTACCGGGCTTTATCGGCTTTATCGGGAAAATGCGACTGAAGGATTGTCTGGCAACCGTATCCTGTGGCTGTACCGGGCTTTATCAGCTTTATCGGGAAAATGCTACCGCTTGTCGTGTGGGCTGTCTGCGGGGATCGGCTTGCGATCAGGTTTGTGTCTGTTCCGACTCTTTTAACTTTTTTTGACTCAAGGGAGAGAAACATGGACAATCAGATTGAATGGGACTTATACCGAATGCCGGCCAAAAAGTCTTGGCGCCACTTTCTATTTTTTGATGCTATGCCAGCCAAAATAAACACACAAATGGAGCATGGATCATGGCGAAGAAAAAAGGACCAGGACGAGCAGAACGAGAAGAGATTTCGATTGTTGAACTGTTTCGGATGTTTCCCGATGACGTAGCGGCAGAACGATGGTTTAAGCAGCAACGCTGGCCCAACGGAATGCGGTTGCGGTATCGGGAATTGGTGGCATGAAAAACAACCCCTTACTTAGGTTAGATCAGTCTTCGCAAATTAAAGAGAAGCTACTGCCTTATTGCCGTCTGCAATTAGGAGACGTTTGGATTGATCCAGTTCGAGGCCATCGTGTCGGTTGTTTGGATGCTGCTAATAAAGAACATATTGAAACTATTATGGCTGGAGAAAGTGCTCGATTAGCTATTCACGATCCTCCTTTAGAGCTGGTAACGTTTGGGTTGATATTCAACAGATATTTTATAGAATGGAAGAAAATGTATCTGGTTGTTTTGCTCAAAAGCCCATCAAGTGCATTGATTGAATTGTTCGAGCAAGCTCAACTCCCAACGATTTAGTGATTGACTTTTTTGCACATTCTGGAACGACCTTGATTGTGTCAGAAATCCTCAATAGACGATGCTTCACATTAGATATTGATCCAATTTATACGGAAATCACAATCCGACGGTTAGAGCAGTTACGCTCTTAACAGGACGAACAGGTTGGCAAAACAGCCATGCCTTTGAAGCTGAACTGCCCAACATTACATTACAAGACAAATCGGACAACCAAGTGCAAATGTTTTGAGTTATGGAGCATTTTCAAAAGAGGAGGATGTAAATTAATCTGTGTAAACGGCCGGTTCATGTTATGATCGGCACCCGGTCGCCAAACAGTATGATGAACTGATCCAGGGCCGCTTTCCAGTCCCTGATCGGCAGCGTCCATTTCCTTGATGCATTTCGCAAACCAGGATACAGCAGTTTCCGGATCGCGTCGTCATGCGGGAACGCCCCGCGCCCCTTGGTCACTTTCCTCGAACTGCAGTTCAGAGACCCGATGGCGTTGGTGGTGTACACCACCTTGCGGACCGCCGGCGGGTGATCAAAGAACGGGGTCAACCGCTCCCGGTTGCGTTCCCAGCCTGGTGCAATCGCCGCATACCGCTCCCCCCGCTTGTGCGCAAACTGCTCCAAACGCAGTGCCGCCGCATCCGCCGTCACGGCGGTGTGGATTTCCTTGAGATCTGCCGCCACCGCCTTGCGATCCTTCCAACTCACCTACTTCAGACTGTTGCGAACCTGGTGAACGATGCACAACTGCACCGGTGTCCGGGGGTAAACGCTCTCTATCGTCTCCGGCAAGCCCTTGAGACCATCCACACACGCGATAAAGCAATCCTTCAACCCCCGCGTCAGCAACCCGCTGAATATCTTGAGCCGGAACTTCGCGCCCTTGCTTTCGCCCAGCCACATCCCCGGCAACTCTTTCCCGCCCCTCATGTCAATCCCCGGCGCAAGATAGACCGCCTTGTTGATGATCGGCCTGTCCTGACGGGATTTTACAAACAGACAGTCAAAATAGATGATCGGATACACCGCATCCACAGGACGGTTCTGCCACGCCTTCACCTCATCCAGCACCCGGTTGGTGACATTCGATATCAGGGTTGAGGAGATTTCCGCGCCATGGATTTCCGCAAGTTGCGCCTGTATTTCCCGGGTGGTGTGCCCACGGGTGTACAGGGAGATGATCAGGTCATCCAGCCCGTCAACCGGCGCTGGCGCTTCCTGACGATCTGAGGCTCGAGCTGGCCGTTGCGATCGCGCGGCGCTTCCAGTTGCAACTCGCCCGCGGTGCTGTACACCGTCTTGCGGTTTCGTCCGTTGCGTGAATGGCCGCTGCCGTTGCCTACCGGATCATGGACCTCATAGCCGGGGTGGTCGGTGATCTCGCCTTCCAGGGCCGACTCGATCAAACGTTTGCTGACCTCTTTGATCAGGCCATTCTTGCCGAATAAGTCCCTGGCATCGCCTTTGAAGTCTTTAAGCGGTTCCTTGAGAAGGGCATCTTGTTTTTTGTTGAGACTGGTCATCGTCGCCTCCTGAAAAAGGTGTATTATCACGATAGACCATTTACACAGTTTGGTTTACATCCCCCCGATTGAACCTGTTGAAGCGCTTTCAGCACAGGCGGTCAAATTGAAAAAACCGGCATGTCGGTGGATCAGGGAGCTGTCGCGTCGCCGACGTCTAACATGGCGATTAGGGCTAACATGGCGACCATCAGAGAGGTGTTGGCTGAGATCCGGACGTCGTTGCGTTGGCATCCGCGATGGTCGTTTTGTTCATCAAAGCGTTTTAGTCTCCCGGCGTGGCGAAGCGTTGTAATGTCGCGCAAGCGCAATCGGTGGCAGCGCCGCCAGGTGAATGATGCTTACGTCAGGGCGGCGCAACAGTCGGGTTGGCGTTCACGCGCGGTTTTCAAGTTGCAGGAACTCGACCGGAGTGAACGCCTGCTCAAGCCCGGCACGCACGTGCTCGACCTCGGCGCGGCGCCCGGCGGATGGAGTCAGTATGCGGTGTCCAAGGTCGGCGACGGTTGCGTTGCGGCGGTTGACATACTCGATATGCGGCCTTTGCCCGGTGTCCACTTTGTGCAAGGCGACGCGCGTCGCCCTGAAATGCTCAAGCGCGCGCTCGTCGCTCTCGGCGGCCGCGTTGACCTTGTAATGTCGGATATGGCCCCCAATATAACGGGTATCGCGTCGGTGGATATGCCGCGGGCGTTCGCTCTCGCCGAAACGGCGCTCGCCGTCGCCGGCGATACGTTGACGGACGGCGGCGCATTGGTGGTCAAGTTGTTTCAGGGGGAGGGGTTTGATGAATATATGGCTGAACTCAGGCGCCGGTGCAGCCGGGTGGTGGCGAAAAAACCAGCGGCGTCACGTCGCGAAAGCCGTGAAATGTATGTTCTGGCTAGATTCTGAACGCCGGCGGGCGGCGGGCTGATTGACAGGGTTTATAATGAAAGGTCAACGGCAGGCAACTAATGAACGGTATGGTTAAGAATCTGATCTTGTGGGCGATCATCGCGGTCGTGCTGATGACGCTGTTCAACAATTTTGTCGGGCGCGGCGATAAATCCGGCTACGTCACTTATTCGCAGTTCATCTCCGACGTCAAAAGTGGGCAGGTGCGCAGCGTCGAGGTGGATGCCGATAACCGCACTATCCACGGCTACTATGTGAGCAACGAGCGCTTTACCACGTTCAACCCCGGCGATCCCGAGTTGGTCAACGACCTGCTCAGCAACCAGGTCGAGATCCACACCGGCCCAGAGCAGAAGCCGTCGCTGTTGCTTGACATTCTGATCAGTTGGTTCCCGATGTTGTTACTGATCGGGCTGTGGGTGTTTTTCATGCGCCAGATGCAGGGCGGTGTCGGCGGGCGCGGCGCGATGTCTTTCGGCAGAAGCAAGGCTCGCTTGATGAGCGAGGATCAGATCAAAGTCACTTTTAAGGATATCGCGGGTATCGAGGAAGCGAAAGAGGAGGTCGGCGAACTTGTCGAGTTCCTGAAAGACCCGGCCAAGTTTCAAAAGCTCGGTGGACGCATCCCGAAAGGCGTGCTGATGGTGGGTGCGCCCGGCACCGGTAAGACTCTGCTCGCCAGGGCGATCGCGGGCGAGGCCAAAGTGCCGTTTTTCTCGATCTCGGGCTCGGATTTCGTCGAGATGTTCGTCGGTGTCGGCGCGTCGCGCGTCAGGGATATGTTCGCCCAGGCAAAGAAGCATTCGCCGTGCATCATTTTCATTGACGAGATAGATGCGGTCGGGCGCCATCGTGGCGCGGGACTCGGCGGCGGGCACGACGAGCGCGAACAGACGCTGAACCAGTTGTTGGTCGAAATGGACGGCTTTGAGGGCCACGAGGGTACGATTGTGATCGCCGCGACTAACCGCCCTGATGTGCTTGACCCCGCGTTGTTGCGGCCCGGGCGTTTTGACCGCCAGGTTGTGGTGCCCCTGCCTGATATTCGCGGGCGTGAACAGATACTGAAGGTGCACATGCGCAAGGTGCCGTGCGACGATGACGTTCGCGCCGACCTGCTCGCGCGCGGCACGCCGGGGTTTTCCGGCGCCGATCTGAGTAATCTGGTGAATGAAGCGGCGCTGTTTGCGGCGAGAAGCAACAAGCGTCTGGTCGAGATGGGGGACTTTGAGAAAGCCAAAGACAAGATCCTGATGGGGGCTGAACGCCGCTCGATGGTGATGACCGAAGACGAGAAGAAGCTTACCGCCTATCACGAGGCGGGGCACGCCATCGTCGGGCGCGTCGTGCCTGAGCACGACCCCGTATATAAGGTGACGATCATCCCGCGCGGGCGGGCGCTGGGTGTGACCATGTTCCTGCCCGAGAAGGATAAGCTCAGCCATACCCGGCAGAAACTTGAAAGCCAGATCTCCAGCCTGTTCGGCGGACGTATCGCCGAAGAACTGATCTTCGGCGCGCAATCGGTGACGACCGGCGCATCCAATGACATCGAGCGTGCCACCGAGATTGCGCGCAACATGGTGACACGCTGGGGCTTGTCCGATCGCCTCGGTCCCCTGTCGTACAGCGACGAGGACAGTCACCCGTTCCTCGGGCAGACGCTCGCCCACCAGCACAACAAAACACTGTTGTCGGATGGTACCGCGCGCGCGATAGACGAGGAGATCCGCCGCATCATAGACGAGAACTACGAGCGTACGCGCAGTATTCTTAAGGAGCACATCAAGAAGCTGCATATGATGGCCGATGCCCTGATGAAATACGAGACGCTGGATTCCAGTCAGATAGACGATATCATGGACGGCAAGCAGCCGCGGCCGCCGAAAGGCTGGCACGATGACGACGATCACGACGGTTCCAAAGTGGAAGCCAAGCCCGCCGACGATGAAGATTTCAAGAGCAAGATCGGCGGCCCCGCCGGTCAGCACTGAATGACCCGGCGCCGGATTGTGGGGATGCACGGATCCGTGCGCGTCGGTGCACCGGCCTTTCGTCGCACGGTCATACCATCGCCGTGTTCATCGATGCCGCGCGCGAAACCTGCGCCTTTCGTCGCACAGGTCATGCCGTCGCTTTGTTTGTTTCAAGCTCACCCGGCCAACTGTATCGCCTTCTGCCCGGGACGCCCGGACTAAGATGACGCAGGCCAAGTCGCTTCCCAGAAGATATTTCGGCACCGACGGCATGCGTTCGCGCGTCGGGCGCGAGCCGATGACGCCGCAGACGGTTCTCAAAATGGGATGGGCCGCGGGTAAGGCGCTTGCCGGCGACAGCGACAAAGTGCTCGTCGGCAAGGACACGCGCATCTCCGGATATATGTTTGAGTCGGCGCTCGAGGCCGGGTTGTCGGCGGCGGGCATGGACATTCTGTTGCTCGGCCCGTTGCCGGCACCCGGCATCGCGTATCTGACGAAAACCTTCCGCGTCGCCGCTGGCATCGTGATCAGCGCGTCGCACAACCCCCATTATGACAACGGCATCAAGTTTTTTTCCAACCGAGGCGTCAAATTGTCGGACGAAGAGGAAGCCGAGATTGAACGCTGGATGGAGCGGCCGCTCGAGGTCGTGGATTCGCTCAAACTCGGCAAGGCGCAGCGCGTTGACGACGCGGTTGGGCGCTATGTTGAGTTTTGCAAGAGTACGGTGCTGGAGGACATGACCCTCGACGATCTGAATTTGGTGGTGGACTGCGCTCACGGTGCTTCCTACGCCGTCGCCCCGCACGTGTACCGCGAGTTGGGGGCGCGGGTGCACTCCATCGGTGTCGCGCCCGACGGTGTCAATATCAACCACGGTTGCGGCGCGTCCCATCCCGAAGCCCTGCAACGCGCGGTGCGCGAGCGCGGTGCCGATTTTGGCATCGCCATAGACGGCGACGGAGACCGGTTGATCATGGTCGATGAACAGGGCGAGGTGGTGGATGGCGACGAATTGCTCGCGATCATCGCCGTGGCCCATCACGATCGGGGCGTTCTGCACGGCGGCGTGGTCGGAACGCAGATGAGCAACGCCGGTCTCGAGGCGGTGCTGGCGGAACGCGGTATTCCGTTCGAACGTGCGCAAGTCGGCGACCGTTACGTGTTGCAGTTGCTCGAAAGCAAGGGCTGGATGCTCGGGGGCGAAGCTTCAGGGCACCTCATCTGTTTTGACAAGGCGCCGACCGGCGATGCCATTGTGGCGTCTTTGCAGGTGCTTGCGGCGCTCGGCGGGCAACCGTTGTCGCAAGCGCGCAAGGTGATGGCCCGTTATCCGCAGGCGCAGGTCAACGTGCCGCTCAAAGGCGCGTTTGACGATACCGATTCCCGTCTCACCGATGTCCTCGCGTCGGCGCGTACCGCGCTCAATGGCCGCGGGCGGGTGCTGGTGCGGCCTTCGGGCACCGAGCCTTTGGTACGGGTGATGGTCGAGGCCGAATCCGAGGATGTGTGCAGGGTGTGGGCGGGGCAGATCGCCGGGGCGGTGCGTGCTTCAATCAAGGCATGAGTGCCGCGACGGGAGTCGCCCGCCCCCCCCTGATAATCGCCAACTGGAAACTTCACGGCGGCACCGATTTCGCCGATGAACTGCTGAGTTCCCTGAAGTCGCGTCTCGCGGACGTCTCGGGCGTCGAGGTCGTTGTGTGCCCGCCTTTTGTTTATCTGTCGCAGGTGTGCGAATTGCTGCGCGGGAGCGGTATCCGGTTCGGTGCCCAGGATGTCAGCGACCGGGAACGCGAAGGTGCTTATACCGGCGAGAACTCGGCGCAGATGCTGAAGGATGTCGGCTGTGATTATGTGATTGTCGGACATTCCGAACGGCGCCGCGTGTATCACGAGGACGATGAACTGATCGCGCGCAAGTTTGCGGCGGCACTTGCTGCGGGGCTGACGCCGATTCTGTGTGTCGGTGAAACCCTCGATCAGCGCGAAGCCGGCGAGGCCGGGCGGGTGGTTGCCGGGCAGCTCGCCGCCGTGGACGGGGTGCCCGGCGATGCCTCGTGGGTGGTCGCCTACGAGCCGGTATGGGCGATCGGCACCGGGCGGAACGCTTCGGTCGAGCAGGTTGTTGAGATGCACGCCGTGATCCACAGGTGTCTCGGCCCGGGCGGATCGGCGCGGGTGGTTTACGGCGGCAGCATAACGTCGGATAATGCGTGCACGTTGCTTCAGGCCCGCGGTGTTGACGGCGGTCTGGTCGGTGGTGCCTCGCTGGACGGCGAGAGTTTTTATCGTATCTGCGCGGCAGTCCCTGGCGATGCCTGAGGCGAATTCCTGAAGCGATACAAGGCCGACTATGCTTTACAGTCTGTTAGTCATTGTGGACGTCCTGCTCGCCATTGCGGTGATCACGCTGGTTCTGGTCAACCGCGGGCGCGGCGCCGAAGTGGGTGCGGCTTTTGGCGGCGGCGCCGCGTCCGGGTCGGTGTTCGGCTCGCAGGGGGCGATGCCGTTCATCACCAAGGTCATTGCCGTGCTCGCCGGTTTGTTCTTGGTCAATAGCCTCGGTCTCGCCTACCTCGCAAATTTTCAGTACGTTCAGCGAAGCGTCGTGGATGAAGTGGATATAGAGTCGTTGCAGCAGCCGCAGGAACAGGTGGACGATGCCGACGACGTGCCGGACGAGTTTGACGGCACCGACGATACCGCGCCCGACGTTCCGAACTGACGCCCGCAGGCGCCGGCATATTTCCCGCCGGGGATGCGGGACTATTCAGGCGCGCTAGCGCATGGGCGGCTAAACTGTTGATACGTGCCGATGTGGTGGAATTGGGAGACACGCTGTCTTGAGGGGGCAGTGGCGAAAGCCGTGCCGGTTCGAGTCCGGCCATCGGCATATTGTATAAGGCCGGAAACATACGGGACAAATGGCCTGATTAAAAAGGAAGCCGACATGCTGGTTCAACACATCGGTTTCCGCCTCAGGGGTTTCTATAAAATCGCCTCTTTATCTGCTGAATGGGAGGCGATGGTGGAAACCACAGCCCAACAGGAACTTGAAGCCCTGACATTCCGGGACAAACACGGCCCCGATTGACTCCAGGGCCACCCCGGACGCACTCAAGGTCAGCCGCTCCACACCGCGTACCACTGGCGCCGGGCCTGCCGCATGGCGGGCTTGAGCGCCCCGCACACCCGGCGCCGGCGCGAATGGCTGTCGGGGCATCCCATCGAGCGGAATATTGCTGGCGGGCCCGCCGGGCTACAGCCCCATATATTACGTGCGCTCAGTCTTTCTACCGGACGTGCAGGGGATGCCGGAGAATCAATCGGCGGAGAGGGTGGGATTCGAACCCACGTGCCGGCTTGCACCGACCATCTGATTTCGAGTCAGCGCCGTTATGACCACTTCGGTACCTCTCCGTTGAACCGAAGTATATAGTAAGGTGTTGTGGCAAGCGTTTGCCGGTCGTGATTTCCGCATGAGGGACAACGTATGCCGTCTGTTGGTGTGAAATCCACCGTTAATACGTAGCGGATGATGAAACCACCGTTTCGTCGAGTGGGATGTATATTTCCTGTCAGCCTGTCTTGTTTCAGCAGGAGCTTTCAGGCGTTTTCCCCGGTTCGGGAAAATGACGGCTCTTGGCCCGGACGGAGTTTAATAAATCAGCAGTATCAACCAGTTATTAAGCGCCTCTTTCAAAGTTGCTATAATGGCGACCGTCAGGATATTTGCCCCCGGTCAACAGGCTTTTGTTTCGCAGAAAGCGTGTTGCCCAGCCTGATTGTATTGTTCCTAATTATCAGGGAATAAATCTTGCATGTGATTTTGGCGGATTATGTTTTGTCGCGTCCGGTTTTCAGAAGCCAGTACGTCGGCGTGCGCCTATGGGCTTTGAGTCTTGCCCTGTTCGGTGCAATGCCGTTTTTCTCTTCGGCGCAGGGGCAGGTGGTTACCGCCCCGGCCGTGATGATCAGTGCAGATGCAGAGCAGGTGATTGAGGGTGAGGATGCGGTGTTCACGCTGACGCGGGTGGGGGTCACGAGTGCGGCGCTGACGGTGAACGTGTCGGTGGGCGCGACCGGCGATGTGATCCGGGGCGCGACGCCGACGATGGCGGTCTTTGCGGCGGACTCGGGGACGACGCGGTTGACGGTGGCGACCGACGATGACGACAACTGGGAGGAGCACGCGAATGTGACCGTGGAGGTGCAGGGGAGTGCTGGCTATATCGTCTCTGCAACCACGGGGTCTGCGACGGTGGACGTTCTGGACGACGACGTTCCGGAGATTGTCGTGGGTCTTGCGAGCACCCGCATCAGGGTCGATGAGGGCGACGCGGACTCTGTGGTCGGTGTTGAAGTGATCGCGATGACAAGAAGAGGCGAGATGCCGCACTGCGACGACGAATTGGTGGTATCGCTTTCGACGATGGACGGTGAGGCGTTGTCCGGGGAAGACTATGTTGCTGTCAGCACCACCGGGGTTTTCTCGTTGTCGGGGTTCACGGGCGCGACCGTGAACGGCGTGCGGGTTTACCGGGCGCCGCCGCTGACCTTCCCGATCCAGGTCATCGGTGATGAGTTGGACGAGAGAGACGAGGCCTTTGCGGTCGCATTGGCGCGCACGATCGGCCTGTTGAGCGTTGTCGAGTTGCGTGACGCTGCCGGTGTCGTGACAATCGCCGATGACGACGCAACGCCTGATATAACGTCTCCGGGCGTGATTCCGGCGCGGGAGAATTCGACGGCGGTGATTACGATCTTGACGGCGATGGACGAGGATCATCCGGCGAGCGATCTGGTCTGGTCGATCATCGGCGGCGCGGATACGGAAGTGTTCACGCTGACCGGGGACGGCAGGCTGTCGTTCAAGTCGGCGCAGGATTACGAGGCCCCGGGCGGCACGGGTGGGGACGGCACTTACGAGGTGACGGTGGAGGTCACCGACGGCGCCAATTCGGCGATGGCGGCCATCACGGTTGAGCTTCAGGATGTGGATGAGGAGTCGTCGCCGGCAGTGGTGACGGTCGAGGCGGTGGGGGGCACGGTGACTGAGGGTGAGGATGCGGTGTTCAAGCTGACGCGCACGGGGAGCGTGGCTGTGCAACTGAAGGTGTCGGTGCAGGTGGAACAAGTCGGTGCGGTGATTCGCGGCGCGTTTCCAACGATGGGCACTTTCAGTGCGGGGCTTTCGGTGCTGGAGTTGGATGTGGCGACGGAGGACGATGAGTTGGACGAGGCGGACGGCGCGGTGACGGTGACGGTGCAGAGCGGCGAAGGCTATGCCGTGGGTGCGGCGTTGTCGGCGACGGTGGCGGTGCTGGATGACGACGACCCGGTGGTGGAGTTGGCGGCGGGATCATTGCAGTTGAGGCGTGGCGCGGAGGCGACGGTGGATGTGGCATTGAGTTCGACGTTGACGGCGGGCCGCAGTGCGACGCTGGCGCTGGAGGGCGACGGCGACGGTCTGATGTTGCCTGAGCCGCGGGTGCTGGTGCCGGCTGACGGGATGTCGGTGGCGCTGGCGTTGAGTGCGACACGTGCGGCGATGCTTGGTGTGACAACGTTGAGGTTGACGGTGTCGGGCGATGGTATTGCAGGCGAGAGGGCGTTGCTGGCGGTGGAGGTGATACCGGCGGAGGTGTCGCTGGCGCTGTCTGCGGACAGGGCGGCGCTGAAGCCGGATGAGACCGCGGTTGTGACGGTGAGCTTGAGCGACCCGCTGATAGACGGGGAGTCGGTGCTGGTGACGGTGACGAGCGGGGATTCGAATGCGCTGTTGGTGGAGGCGCCGGCGTCGTCGGTGTTGAGCAGCGCGACGCCGGCAATGGAGGTGACGGTGCGTGGTCTGGATGTATCGACGCCGACGCCGGTCACGTTGACGGCGGAGGCAACGCGGACGACGGAATTGAGCGTGCTGTCGGGTGAGACGATGGTGACGGCGGAGCCGGTGGATGTGACGGTGGAGTTGGCGGCGGGATCATTGCAGTTGAGGCGTGGCGCGGAGGCGACGGTGGATGTGGCATTGAGTTCGACGTTGACGGCGGGCCGCAGTGCGACGTTGACGTTGCAGGGCGACGGCGACGGTCTGATGTTGCCTGAGCCGCGGGTGCTGGTGCCGGCTGACGGGATGTCGGTGGCGCTGGCGTTGAGTGCGCCACGTGCGGCGATGCTTGGTGTGACAACGTTGAGGTTGACGGTGTCTGGCGATGGTATTGCAGGCGAGAGGGCGTTGCTGGCGGTGGAAGTGATTCCGTTCGAGGTGTCGCTGAGGTTGCCCGAGGTCGCGCTCAGAGAAGGCGAGACGAAGGTCGTGTTGGTGAGCTTGAGTGACGCGTTGGTGGGTGAGGAGTCGGTGTCGGTGTCGGTGTCGGTGACGAGCGGGGATCCGGATGTATTGTCGATCGAGTTGCCGGAGATAACGGTGTTGGACAGCGGGAAGTCAACGCTGGAGGTGACGGTGGTGGCGCGCGAGGTGTCGGTGCCGGAGAGGGTGATGTTGCGCGCGGAGGCGACGAAGACGACGGAGTTGAGCGTGTTGCCCGGCGAGGCGACGGCGACGGTGGAGCCGGTGGAGCCGGTGGATGTGACGGTGGAGTTGGCGGCGGGATCATTGCAGTTGAGGCGTGGCGCGGAGGCGACGGTGGATGTGGCATTGAGTTCGACGTTGACGGCGGGCCGCAGTGCGACGTTGACGTTGCAGGGCGACGGCGACGGTCTGATGTTGCCTGAGCCGCGGGTGCTGGTGCCGGCTGACGGGATGTCGGTGGCGCTGGCGTTGAGTGCGCCACGTGCGGCGATGCTTGGTGTGACAACGTTGAGGTTGACGGTGTCTGGCGATGGTATTGCAGGCGAGAGGGCGTTGCTGGCGGTGGAAGTGATTCCGTTCGAGGTGTCGCTGGTGCTGTCTGCGGACAGGGACACGCTGAAAGCGGACGAGACCGCGGTTGTGACGGTGAGCTTGAGTGCCCCGCTGATAGCCGGGGAGTCGGTGTCGGTGTCGGTGGCGAGCGTGAACCCGGATGTGCTCGAGGTGGTGTCGCTGACGGCGCCGGCGACGTTGAACAGCGGGATGTCAACGCTGAGAGTTACAGTACGCGCGCTGGAGGTGTCGGCGCCGGTGAGGGTGATGTTGCGCGCGGAGGCGACGAAGACGACGGAGTTGAGCGTGTTGCCCGGCGAGGCGACGGCGACGGTGGGGCCGTCGGTCGAGGTGATCTCGGCCGTATCGGGCATGTTGCAGTTGAGGCGTGGCGCCTCGACGCAGGTGGTCGTCGAGTTGAGCCCGGTGTTGCTGGGAGGCGGTGGTACGACGCTGATGTTGAGCGTCGTTGAAGGTGGTGAAGGGTTATCGGGATTGCCTGTGGAGCAGGAGCTGGCGTCTGACGGGACCCGGGTGGAGTTGGAGTTGCGCGCGGATCGTTCGGCGCCGCTGGGTGTATCAACGCTGAGATTGACGGTGGAGAGTGAAGGTGTGGAAACCGAAGAAGTGTCGTTGACGGTGGAGGTGATCCCGGTGGAGGTGTCGCTGGTGCTGTCTGCGGACAGGGCGGCGCTGAAGCCGGATGAGACCGCGGTTGTGACGGTGAGCTTGAGTGCCCCGCTGATAGCCGGGGAGTCGGTGTCGGTGTCGGTGGCGAGCGGGGATCCGGATGTATTGTCGATCGAGTTGCCGGAGATAACGGTGTTGGACAGCAAGAAGTCAACGCTGGAGGTGACGGTGGCGGCGCGTGAGGTGGCGTCGTCGGTGGCGGTGACATTGACGGCGCAGGCGACGGAGACGACAGAGTTGAGCGTGTCGGGCGGAGAGACGGTGGTGACGGTGGAGCCGGCGGAGCCGGTGGAGCCGGTGGATGTGATGGCGACGTTGACGACGGAGTCGTTGCAGTTGAGGCGCGGCGCGATGGCGACGGTGGATGTGGCATTGAGTTCGACGTTGACGGCGGGCCGCAATGCGACGCTGGTGTTGAGCGTGGATGAAGGCGATGGTGAAGGGCTGACGCTGCCTTCGCGGGCGGTGACGTCGGCCGACGGCGCGTCGGTGACGTTGGCGTTGAGCGCGGGTCGTTCGGCGGCGCTGGGTGTGACGACGCTGAGGCTGACGGTGGAAGGCGAGAACGTGGCAGCGGGGGCGCAGTTGCTGAGGGTGGAAGTGATCCCGTTCGAGGTGTCGCTGGTGCTGTCTGCGGACAGGGACACGCTGAAAGCGGACGAGACCGCGGTTGTGACGGTGAGCTTGAGTGCCCCGCTGATAGCCGGGGAGTCGATGATGGTGTCGGTGGCGAGCGGGAATCCGGATGTATTGTCGATCGGGTTGCCGGAGATAACGGTGTTGGACAGCGGGAAGCCAACGCTGGAGGTGACGGTGGCGGCGCGCGAGGTGGCGTCGCCGGTGCCGGTGACATTGACGGGGCAGGCGACGAAGACGACGGAATTGAGCGTGCTGTCGGATGAGACGATGGTGACGGTGGAGCCGGGGGATGTGATGGCGACGTTGACGACGGAGTCGTTGCAGTTGAGGCGCGGCGCGATGGCGACGGTGGATGTGGCATTGAGTTCGACGTTGACGGCGGGCCGTAGTGCGACGCTGGCGCTGGAGGCGGCTGAAGGCGATGGTGAAGGGCTGGTGCTGCCTTCGCGGGCGGTGACGTCGGCTGACGGGACCCGGGCGGAGTTGGAGTTGCGCGCGGGTCGTTCGGCGGCGCTGGGCGTGACGACGCTGAGGTTGACGGTGGAAGGCGAGAACGTGGCAGCGGGGGCGCAGTTGCTGAGGGTGGAAGTGATCCCGTTCGAGGTGTCGCTGGTGTTGTCTGCGGACAGGGCGGCGCTGAAGCCGGATGAGACCGCGGTTGTGACGGTGAGCTTGAGTGCCCCGCTGATAGACGGGGAGTCGATGATGGTGTCGGTGGCGAGCGGGAATCCGGATGTATTGTCGATCGGGTTGCCGGAGATAACGGTGTTGGACAGCGGGAAGCCAACGCTGGAGGTGACGGTGGCGGCGCGCGAGGTGGCGTCGCCGGTGCCGGTGACATTGACGGGGCAGGCGACGAAGACGACGGAATTGAGCGTGCTGTCGGATGAGACGATGGTGACGGTGGAGCCGGGGGATGTGATGGCGACGTTGACGACGGAGTCGTTGCAGTTGAGGCGCGGCGCGATGGCGACGGTGGATGTGGCATTGAGTTCGACGTTGACGGCGGGCCGTAGTGCGACGCTGGCGCTGGAGGCGGCTGAAGGCGATGGTGAAGGGCTGGTGCTGCCTTCGCGGGCGGTGACGTCGGCTGACGGGACCCGGGCGGAGTTGGAGTTGCGCGCGGGTCGTTCGGCGGCGCTGGGCGTGACGACGCTGAGGTTGACGGTGGAAGGCGAGAACGTGGCAGCGGGGGCGCAGTTGCTGGCGGTGGAGGTGATCCCGGTGGAGGTGTCGCTGAGGTTGCCCGAGGTCGCGCTCAGAGAGGGTGAGACAAAGGGCGTGGTGGTGAGTTTGAGCGACGCGTTGGTGGGTGAGGAGTCGGTGTCGGTGTCGGTGACGAGCGTGAACCCGGATGTGCTCGAGGTGGTGTCGCTGACGGCGTCGGCGACGTTGAACAGCGAGGTGTCAACGCTGAGTGTTACAGTACGCGCGCTGGAGGTGTCGGCGCCGGTGATGGTGATGTTGCGCGCGGAGGCGACGAAGACGACGGAGTTGAGCGTGTTGCCCGGCGAGGCGACGGCGACGGTGGGGCCGTCGGTCGAGGTGATCTCGGCCGTATCGGGCATGTTGCAGTTGAGGCGTGGCGCCTCGACGCAGGTGGTCGTCGAGTTGAGCCCGGTGTTGCTGGGAGGCGGTGGTACGACGCTGATGTTGAGCGTCGTTGAAGGTGGTGAAGGGTTATCGGGATTGCCCGTGGAGCAGGAGCTGGCGTCTGACGAGACCCTGGTGGAGTTGGCGTTGCGCGCGGATCGTTCGGCGCCGCTGGGTGTATCAACGCTGAGATTGACGGTGGAGAGTGAAGGTGTGGAAACCGAAGAAGTATCGTTGACGGTGGAAGTGATCCCGTTCGAGGTGTCGCTGGTGTTGTCTGCGGACAGGGCGGCGCTGAAGCCGGATGAGACCGCGGTTGTGTCGGTGAGCTTGAGCGCCCCGTTGATAGACGGGGAGTCGGTGTCGGTGTCGGTGGCGAGCGGGGATCCGGATGTATTGTCGATCGAGTTGCCGGAGATAACGGTGTTGGACAGCAAGAAGTCAACGCTGGAGGTGACGGTGGCGGCGCGTGAGGTGGCGTCGTCGGTGCCGGTGACATTGACGGCGGCGGCGACGCGGACGACGGAATTGAGCGTGCTGTCGGGTGAGACGATGGTGACGGCGGAGCCGAAGGACGCGACGGTGGAGTTGGCGGCGGAATCGTTGCAGTTGAGGCGGGATGCTTCGGCACAGGTGGTCGTGGCATTGAGTTCGGCGTTGCTGGAGGGTCGCAGCGCGACGTTGACGTTGAGGGTGGATCAGGGCGACGGCGACGGTCTGATATTGCCTGGGTCGCGGGTGCTGATGCCGGCTGACGGGACCCGGGTGGAGTTGGCGTTGAGCGCGGGTCGTTCGGCGCCGCTGGGCGTGACGACGTTGAGGTTGACGGTGTCGGGCGACGGCATTGCAGGCGAGAGGGTGTTGCTGGCGGTGGAGGTGATACCGGTGGAGGTGTCGCTGGTGTTGTCTGCGGACAGGGCGGCGCTGAAGCCGGATGAGACCGCGGTTGTGTCGGTGAGCTTGAGCGCCCGTCTGATAGACGGGGAGTCGGTGCTGGTGACGGTGTCGAGCGGGGATTCGAATGCGCTGTCGGTGGAGGCGCCGGCGTCGTCGGTGTTGAGCAGCGCGACGCCGGCAATGGCGGTGACGGTGCGTGGTCTGGATGTATCGATGCCGACGCCGGTCACGTTGACGGCGGAGGCGACGCGGACGACGGAATTGAGCGTGCTGTCGGGTGAGACGATGGTGACGGCGGAGCCGAAGGACGCGACGGTGGAGTTGGCGGCGGAATCGTTGCAGTTGAGGCGGGATGCTTCGGCACAGGTGGTCGTGGCATTGAGTTCGACGTTGACGGCGGGCCGCAGTGCGACGCTGGCGCTGGAGGCGGCTGAAGGCGATGGTGGAGGGCTGGTGCTGCCTTCGCGGGCGGTGACGTCGGCCGACGGGGAGTTGGTGGTGCTGGCGTTGAGCGCGGGTCGTTCGGCGCCGCTGGGCGTGACGACGTTGAGGTTGACGGTGTCGGGCGACGGCATTGCAGGCGAGAGGGTGTTGCTGGCGGTGGAAGTGATCCCGGTGGAGGTGTCGCTGGCGTTGTCCGAGGTCGCGCTCAGAGAGGGTGAGACAAAGGGCGTGGTGGTGAGTTTGAGCGACGCGTTGGTGGGTGAGGAGTCGGTGTCGGTGTCGGTGACGAGCGTGAACCCGGATGTGCTCGAGGTGGTGTCGCTGACGGCGCCGGCGACGTTGAACAGCGGGATGTCAACGCTGAGAGTTACAGTACGCGCGCTGGAGGTGTCGGCGCCGGTGAGGGTGATGTTGCGCGCGGAGGCGACGAAGACGACGGAGTTGAGCGTGTTGCCGAGTGAGACGGTGGCGACGGTGAGGCCGCCGGTCGAGGTGATTTCGGCCGTATCGGGCATGTTGCAGTTGAGGCGTGGCGCCGAGTCGACGCAGGTGGTCGCCTTGAGTTCGGCGTTGCTGGGAAGCGGTGGCACGGCGTTGACGGTGAGCGTGGATGGCGGCGCCGGCGATGGATTGAGGTTGAACGGGGAGGTGCTGCCGTTTGAGCGACGCCTGGCGTCTGACGAGACCCGGGTCGAGTTGGCGTTGAGCGCGGATCGTGCGGCACTGCTGGGTGTGACGACACTGAGACTGACGGTGAGGAGTGAAGGTGCGGTCCCCGAGGAGGTGTTGCTGCTGGTGGTGGTGGAGGTAATCTCGTTCGAGGTGTCGTTGGAGTTGTCCGCGGTTGAGGACGTATTGAAGACAGACGAGATGGCGGTTGTCGAGGTGAGTTTGAGCGACAGGTTGGTAGGCGAAGAGTCGATGTCGGTGACGGTGACGAGCGTGAACCCGGATGTGCTGGAGGTGGTGTCGCTGACGGTGCCGGCGATGTTGAACAGCGAGATGTCAACGCTGAGTGTTACAGTGCGCGCGCTGGAGGTACTGGCGCCGGAGACGGTGATGGTGATGTTGAGGGCGGAGGCGATGATGATGACCGAGTTGAGCGTGTTGCCCGGGGCGACGACGGTGGCGGTGGAACCGGCGATGAGGGCGGTGGCCACGGTGTTCATGCCGGCGTCCGTGACCCTGCGGCAGGGGCTCAGTGCTGAAGTGGATGTGACGACGGAGCCAGTGTTGAGGGTGTACGAGTCGCTGGTGCTGGCGTTTGAGACGACCGGCGACCTGACGGTGGTTCCGGAGACGGTGACATTGAACAGCGGTTCAACGGTGGTGGCTGTGACGGTGAACGCGGCAGACATGACAGGCGCTGTAGCGGTGCGCGCCGTCCCGTCATCGACAACCCCGTCGGTGAACGTGGAGGCGGCGCCGGGCACGTTGCCGGTGACGGTTGATCCGGCGATTGTTACAGTTCAGTTCACCGAAAGCATGTTGACGTTGACGCAGCAGAACACCACCGGCACGGCGACGGTGACGACGGCGCCTGAGCTGGCCGGCAGTCAGAGGGTCGAGGTGAGGCTGGACGCAGTAACCGCCGGTCTGGCGGTGGTTCCGGACACCGTGACATTGACGGAGAGCGATCGGTCCGCGGACGTCATGATCCGCGTGAGCGGAAGCACGACGGAAGGTTCTGTCGCCATTGAATCGGTGGCCGTCACCAACGTAACCGCGGAGATAGATGAAGAATTTGGAGTGCTGAATGTGATCGTTTCGCTGGTGCAGGAGCTTCGGTTCAGGATCAGGGTCTTCCTTGAAGGCGCATTGCAGTAATGCATTCTTTGAGCGGTGCCGCGCTGCATTTATCTTAAGTGGTTTGACGTGGGCGTCGCCGTGCGCCGATTCCTCGTGTTGATCGGCGGCCAGGTCTGACCGTCAAAACGTCCGCCCTCCAACGAAGTCGCGGATACTGTGAAGCGCCGGACGATGCCGGTCGCAAGGCAGACGCCGCGTTACGTTTATCTTGAAACCGAAAAAGCGGGGGATTCCGCGCGGCTGATGACTTTTATCTCACCGCTGTCGTCGCGGTCTATGTCCGCGCTGTGCAGTTTCATTTCGCCACGCACGCGGTCTTCAAAATATCTTTCCAGTCCTTCCCTGATCACGAGAAAGGCAATCTGTTCCCAGGGGATTTCGTTTTTGCGGTACAGGGCGACTTCCGAAGTTTCTTCACCCGATTCGGCGTGCCCGTCTTTCAATTTGCCGCAATAGAGTATGTAAACCTGGCTGATATGCTTCAGGTTGTAGATGCCGTGCAGCTGCATACCGGCGGGTGTTGCGTGGGCTTCCTCGATCGATTCCCTTATCGCGGCGTCGGTGATCGATTCATGGTTTTCCATAAAACCCGCTGGTACCGTCCACAATCCGGCGCGTGGTTCGATCGCGCGCCGGCACAACAGAATTCGTTCCCGCCATTCGAGAATACAGCCGGTGACGATTTTGGGATTTTCGTAGAAGATCACCCCGCAGTCCTGGCACACGTGCCGGCTGCGTGAATCGCCCGGAGGCACTTTGAAGGCAACGTTGGTGGAACCGCAGGCGCTACAGTAGTTCACTGAGAGGCATCTCCCGTCGATCCCGCGGTTCAGCCGGGGTGCCGGTCATGGGAGTCTGTCAAAACAGCCGAGGTCTCGCCGGCCAATCCCGCAGCCCGGGTGCCGGTCATGGGGACCGGCCCGGTTCCTTGCCGGTGGCTCTCGGCCTTTGCGGTGAGCGGATCCATTTGCTCCAGGAACCGACGTAAGGCCGTGAGCCCGGCGATTTTTCCATTTTCCGACGCGCCGGCCAATCCCCGCAGCCCGGGTGCCGGTCATGGGGACCGGCCCGGTTCCTTGCCGGTGGCTCTCGGCCTTTGCGGTGAGCGGATCCATTTGCTCCAGGAACCGACGTAAGGCCGTGAGCCCGGCGATTTTCCATTTTCCGACGCGCCGGCCAATCCCGCAGCCCGGGTGCCGGTCATGGGGACCGGCCCGGTTCCTTGCCGGTGGCTCTCGGCCTTTGCGGTGAGCGGATCCATTTGCTCCAGGAACCGACGTAAGGCCGTGAGCCCGGCGATTTCCATTTTCCCGACGCGCCGGTCAATCCCGCAGCCCGGGTGCCGGTCATGGGGACCGGCCCGGTTCCTTGCCGGTGGCTCTCGGTCTTTGCGGTGAGCGGATCCATTCGCTCCAGGAACCGACGTAAAGCCGTGAGCCCGGAAGCCCGGCGATTTCCATCGCGAGCAGGTTGTGGCAGGCGGTAACGCCCGAGCCACACGAATGGATGGTGCAGGGCTTGTGCAACGCGGTGTATGTTTCGCGGAGTTCATCGGCGGGGCGAAAGCAGCCATTTCTGTCGAGATTGGTCTGCAACGGGTGGTTGATTGAGCCGGGAATATGTCCGCCTTCGCTATCGACCCCTTCTTTTTCGCCGCTGTAGCGTTCGGGTGCGCGTGCGTCTATTATGACGGTGTCGTCACATTCGCGGATGAGTTCGAGTTCCGCGGTTTCAACCCACATTGCATCGTGTGCTTTGCCGCTGAAGTTTCCTGCCGCCGCAGGTGCGGTTTTGCCTTGTTCCAGCGGTTTTTTTTCGTTCTCCCATTTTCCGAACCCGCCGTCGAGCACGGCCACACCGTTGTGTCCGAGATAGCGAAGCAGCCACCACATTCTGCCCGCGATTGAGCCGGCTACGTCGTCGTAAACGACGATCTGCGAGTCGGCGTTCACCCCCCAGGCGCGCAGTTTTGCGATGAGTTCATCCGCGTCCGGCAGGGGATGGCGTCCGCTCGTCGGTGTTGCCGGGGATGACATATCCTTGTTGAGATCAACGTAGCGCGCGCCCGGGACGTGTCCCCGCAGGTGGCGTTGGCGTCCCGCGTCGGGATCGCTCAGCACGAAGCGGCAGTCGAAGATGACCCACGCGGGATTGCCCAGATACCGAAGCAACTCATCGCTCGACACCAGCGTGGTACGTATGGCGTCCGGCATTGGCGGCTACGGGGAGTTTTTCTCGGTGTTGCGCGGGCAGTCTTCCGGCTTTGAGCAGAGTTTGCAGTTCAGTCCGCCGCAACTGCCGCGTAGGGGTTTTCCGCCGAACGCGAGCCCGACCGCCATTGCGGCGAAGATTGCGAGTACCAGCAGAAAAGAAAGCAGATAAGTCATCCGCCTAATATACCACTCATGCGTTGCCGCGGGAGCCCGGCCCCGGATTCCCAAAAGACCTTGGCGTTCCGGCCGTGTTTTTTGGTACTCATGCGTTGCCGCGGGAGCCCGGCCCCGGATTCCCAAAAGACCTTGGCGTTCCGGCCGTGTTTTTTGGTACTCATGCGTTGTCGCAGAAGCCCGGCCCCGGATCCGGGGCCGCTTTTTTCAGGTGCCGCCGCACGCGCGCCAGTGGTATTCGATTTCAGCGGGCACCTCCCAGGTGACCGTCAGCCCCTGTGGAATGAACACCAGGTCGCCAGCGGCGACCGCCTCGATCGTCCGGCCGCAGGATAAGACGGCTTTCCCCTCGGCGATGTAACACTCCTCACTCGTTGCGTAAGTGCGCGTGTATTGTCCGGCGGCAAGTTTTTTAAGCGGCCAGCTATCCGCACCCAGCACTTCGATCTTGCCCGGGCTGGGCGATCTTTCAACCAGCACGTCGTTCACGGGTTCAAGCCTTTGATCCGCCGCGGCACGGCGGCGTCTCGCGCGTCGCTTCCCCGCGCGCACGCCATTCACTCGGCGTCAAAGTATGCAGCGACAGGGCGTGAACGCCGCCGTCGAGTTCATCGGCAAGAATGTGGTTGACTTCGCGGTGGCGTTCGAGCAGCCCGTTGCCGTCAAAGTTTTGTGACACCACTGTTACCTTGAAGTGGGATTCGGAACCGGGCGGCACGTTGTGCTTGCCGCTTTCGTTGCTGACTTCAAGATGCTCGGGACTCAGCGCCCGCCGTAACTTGTCTTCGATTGTCGCCTGGATCGGTCCCATCGGCCTTATTCGTATTCGCTCTCGATCCGCTCAAATTCAAGGCGCATTTCGGCGAAGTTATGGGCGTGCAGCGCTTCCGTTTCGTTCAGCACCGATGAATAAGTGCATACGTCGGGCGCATTCACGATGAGCCGGGCGCGTTCCGGCAGCAGAGACGCGAGCCGTTTCATTTCATTGGGGATGCGTGCGTCTTCGCTCGACTCATCGAAACTGATAATCACCGCCGCTGCGCCGGATGAGGCAGCTGCGTCGTTGATCTCGTTGCAGGTGGCGCGTTCCCCGAGGTAGATCGGGTGCCAGCCGTAAGTGTTGGTGATTACCGCGGCCCTGAGCGCAGTCAGCGTCGGGTCTTCCCGGATTGAGGCCACGACGACGTTATGCCGCGCCGCCTCGTTTTGCGTGCACAGTACCGTCAGATCGCCCCGAATGGTTTCGGTGAACAGGCGCCAATGGCAGTTGAGCAATTCCCCCTGACGACATTCATTTTCGATGTGGTGCAGCAGAGGGGAGATCAGGTCTTCGATCAGGAATACAGTACCGAGTTCCTTTGAGGCGCTGTCGAGGATGGTCTGAAGATCGCGCATATCAAGTTTGACGATGGCGTCGAGACACTGGTCGAAGAGTTCCATCACCGACCCCGTGCTGAGACGGGCTTCTCCGTGATCCGGCCTTTGCGCCACAGCGACTTCGTCGCTTCTGATAATCCCGGTCAGTTCTTCGATCGACAGGTGCGCGACTTCGCTGATCCTTCTTCCGAACTGAGTGACCTGTCTCAGCATCGACAGGCGCTGAATGTCGGAGTTGTTGTAGAGTCTCCTGCCGTTGCTTGTACGCGCCGGCGTGACGACGCGATAGCGCTTTTCCCAAGCCCGGATCAGGTCCGAACTCAAGCCGGTGTAGCGTGAGACCACCTGGATCGGGTGGTTGCCTTCAAGGCTGTCGGCAGTCGGTTTCGTCATTTTTTCTGTACATCGTGTGTCTATATTATAACCGCCTTTGACCGGGCTAAAAAGGCATTATTTGCACAGTTGTCCCCTTTTTGTATTAGACAATTCGCTAACAGACGCCCTGTTTTGGTGCTATTCTGCCCCCGTTCAATAGACACATATCCGCTATGAAAAGGAGGTTGAAGATGAACAAATTCCTTATCAATGCACGTTACCTGCTGGCGCCGATCTCGATATTGGCGGGCATGTACGGCGTGTTCATAGGCGGCCCGTGGGTGTGGCTGGGGCTGTATATGCTCGGCGCGTCGATCGTGATAGACGCGCTGGTGTCGCGTCGCACGATGGGAGCAGGCTTTGACGAGGCAGGCAACACGAACGGGATCGCGCCGTTTCATAACACGGTGATGTATGCGATGTTGGGCGTGTTCGTCGTGTTGCAGGTGAACCTGGCATGGCGTGTTTACGAATACGTGAGCGGTGTGCCGTTGGGGACGACGGAGTTGTTCGGTATTACGGTGTATCAGGGGATCACGGGCTCGCAGTTGGCGGGTGCGGCGGTGTCTTCTGCGATCTACGCGGGGATCGGGATCATTTACGGCCACGAGTTGGCGCACACGAAGGGTTTCAGTTTTGTGATCGCGCGCTGGATGATGGCGTTGAGCGGTTCGTCGCATTTCTGCTACGCGCACGTGTACAACCATCACTTGGAGCTGGGATGTGAGGACGATCCGGCGACGTCGCCGCGGGGGCGCAGTCTGTATCTGCACCTGTTGAAGTCCTACTTCGGTCAGTCGAAGTTTCTGTACAGCATGGAGAAACAACGACTGGAGCGGTTGGGTGTTCCGGTGCTGTCTTGGCAGAACCGGTGGCTTCGCGGCTATGCGATGAGCCTGCCGTCGTTGTTTTTGTTCTGGTTCGCGGGCGGCTGGGTCGGTATCGGCTGCCTTGCGGTGCTGTGGCTGATCTCGAATTTCGAGTTGGAGGCGCTGAACTATATGGAGCATTACGGGTTGATCCGTGAGAAGGGTGAGCCGATAGACTATCGGCACTCGTGGGACAATTCGACGGCGCTGACGAGTTGGTATTTCATAGAGATCGGCCGGCAGGCGGATCACCACGACCGCGGGGAGACGCATTTCTGGGAGTTGGACGAAGTGGGCGCCCCGAACACGGGGCATGGTTACTTTGCGTTGTTTGCGGTGGCGCTGTTGCCTTTGATGTTCCACACGATGATGCAGAAGGAGTTGAAGAGGTGGGACGAGGAGGAGGCGTCGGAGGGTGAGCGCCGTGTGGCGGCCCTGATGAACAAACAGGCGGGTTACGCGTAACCCGGACTTTTCCTTTGACTGGAATAACGCCGGCGACCTTTTCGCCGGCGTTTTTTTAAGCGCCTGTTTGATCTCCCGCTGTGTTCGGAGGGGGATCAGGCGGTGTATGCGGGTATTGGTATTTTGGGACAAACGTGACCTGACCGCCTCCGTTGACGCTTTTAAGAGTCACCGCCCGACCCCGTGGCGTCGGTGGATGTATTACAATGCGTTGCGTCTCCGCAGTTTTTGAACTGTTCTTCATTTGTTTGTTGAAAAAATCGCCGCCCGGCTTTGGTCAGGACATTCCCGTGCATCGAGAACCGTTTTGCGGAGAGAGGTCGATGGTTGATGTTTTCAACCTTATTTCTATAAAGCCATGTATCTTGAAAAAATAGAGCTCAGGAACGTCCGCACGATAAAAGAGTTGGAGCTGCCCTTCGACGAGGGGAAGTTACCGTTGCACAGCGTCATCATCGGAGCCAACTCGACCTGCAAGAGCACGATTCTGAGGTGTATCGCTATATGCCTGTGTGAGGAGCCGAGTACCTTGGTTCCCGACGTGAACGGCTTGATGGGGCCTGAAGAAAACGGGCCTACGGAGATTATTCTTCAGCTCACGGGAGGGAAGGAAGTAAAAACCACGATTTCCAAGTCCGGCGTGATAGAAAAAGCCGAGAGAGAAACGGAGTATGAGGGTATTCGGAAGGCCATTCCTGTACTGTGTGGATATGGCGCCGGCAGATCTACCGGCGCCTCAGAAGACTCGGGCGAATATAGCGTTGTTGACGCCACTTACAGCTTGTTTCGCTATGAGGTTCATTTGTTAAATCCTGAGATTGTTCTCCGCAGAATAAAAGACAGTCGTGAGGAAAAAATATATAGGCAGGTTACGAAGCTTTTGATCCAATCGATCGGGCTTGGCCCCGGGCATAGCATTGCACTGGGCATGGAAGGCGTAACCCTCAGTGGCCCGAATATCGGCAACGGAATAAATTTAAGATCCACAGCTGACGGCTATAGAATACCGTTCACCTGGCTTTGTGATTTTATCAGTTGGGCATTGTTGAACAATCCCGAGTTGGCCGATATTAAAGAGGTCGAGGGTTTGATTTTGATCGACGAGTTGGAACAGCACCTGCACCCAACTCTCCAACGGGAGCAGTTAAAAAGGTTAAAAGAACAATTGCCGAAGGTGCAGATCATAGGGACAACGCATAGCCCGATGATCGTCTTAGGTTGTGGTGAAGAAGACAAAGTGTTTGCGTTGAAACGGAAACGCAGCGATGCGGGAGGGCAGGAAAGCATTGTTGTCCTTGAAGAGATCGCTCCCGACTTGTCCTATTACAGCGTTGAAGATGTATATACCGACGAGAGTTTATTTGACTCTAAAGTGGAGCATCCCAAGTTAATGGAAGACCTGAAAAAATACCGCGAATTGTCGGACAGGGGCGATTCAAAATACAGTGAAGAAGAACGCAAATTCATTAGACAACATGTAGGAAAAATATCTGCTGCCGGAAAAAAGGAAAGTGATTCCCGCCTCTTGCGCCTTATTGAAGAGATAAGAAAGGAATTAAACAACGAGTCATGATCCATATTGACAGGAACCGCATTGACAGGAACCGCGTCGATGAGAAAAGGCAAGTGATCAAGCCCGGTGGGAAATGGTTTGCCCTAGCAGAACGAAGCACTCGAGAAGCTATAGAGAGTATAGAAAAAGGAGAGGAATATGGGTTCAGAAAAGATGTCTATGCTCATCAAGACTGCCGCGCCGCGTTGGAAAAACTATTCCATTTCAAGTGTGCTTATTGTGAAAGTGTTCTGGAGGAAACAGACTGGGATGTAGAGCATTTTCGCCCTAAGGGAAGAGTGCGTGAAAACCGTGATCACTCGGGGTATTACTGGCTGGCCTATGAGTGGTCGAATCTTTATGCGTCCTGCAAACCCTGTAATCAGCGCCGGAAAGACAAGCCTACTTATGACGATCCTGCAGAGGGGGCTGCACAGGGAAAACATGACCAATTCCCTCTGTCTGATGAGAGCACCCGGGCGCTTTTTCCGGGAGATGACTTGGAAGTAGAAAAAAGACTCTTGATCGATCCGTGTTCGGATGATCCCGAGCAGTATTTATCCTTTGAGCCTTCCGGAAAGGTACGTGCAGTTAAAAAAAATCTTATGGGGAAAGAAACTATCAGGTGTATGAATCTCTCACGAAAGAGGCTGACCAAGAAGCGAAAACAGGTAATAGAAGACACTATCAACTTATGCCGAAGGTGTCAGAACGAAAATGATTCTGCGCAAAAAGAAATGCTCAGGGACCTCATAAAAGCTTTCTTCTTGAGGGATGACTGGAAACATGCTGCTGCAGCACGATGTGTGGTAAACAACCCCTCAAAATTTGGCTTGGGTTGACTCGTATAACCGATGAGAGACTCCGTCATCTACGGCTATGAACTCGTGCTGGACCTTCACGGTTGCAATCCGAAGACGTTTACGCGGGAGCATCTGGATGAATATTTTACAAATCTGTGCCATATACTTGAGATGCAGAAATGCGAGATTCATTTCTGGGACGACGTAGGGGTGTCGCCGGAAGAACAGCAGACCTCACCGCATACTAAAGGCACTTCGGCAGTTTGCTTTATACTGACCAGCACCATCGTTGTGCACACTTTGGATCTGCTCAAAACCGTATATATCAACATATTCTCCTGCAAAGAATTTTCCCTTGGGAAGGCAAGGGATTTTTCAACGGAGTGGTTTCAAGCCGATGATCTCGACAGCCAATTCATTGAACGACTTTTGAAAGACAAGGTTCACAAGACATGAAAATTTCCTATATGGAATTCTCGATCCCCCGGATCAACTGCAGATCAGGCCTGATCTGCCACGTCCGGCAAGCCGTGGATTTCCATGTAAGGAAAAGCCAGATTCCACTGAGATTCAACATTTTCGAGACCACAAAGGATCTGCATCGGTGCGAGCTGACGGTATTGGAAAGTGTTGGTTTGCGCGACCGTCAGATGCAATCGATTTTTGAGTTCATTCCCCGCACTTGTGAAAACACGGCCGGATTCAACACGGTTTTGGTCATTCCCACTGGGATCGGGGCGGAAATCGGCGGACACGCCGGCGATGCCTGCGTGGTTGCAAAGATGCTGGGGGAAGTCAGCGATATCCTGATCACTCACCCCAACGTGGTTAACGCGTCAGACATCAATGAAATGCCTGAAAACTGTCTGTACGTCGAGGGCAGCGTTATCGCGCGCTTGATGATGGGCACGGTGGTGTTACAGCCGGTTCGTTCAAATCGTATTCTTGTGGTAATGGATTGCCACGAAGAGAAAACATTCATGAATGAAACGATCAACGCTGTCAACGCGGCTTGTGCTTCTTACGGTTTGAGTTGTCCTGCGGTCGTGGCTCTTTCCTCACCGTTGAATATGAAAGCAAATTATTCCACTTCCGGTCAGGCAGTCGGGGAAATCGAAAAACTGGATATTCTTTTTTCGGCGATAGAGAGTCATGAAGATCGCATCGATGCAGTAGCCGTGCACTCGATCATACAGGCGCCCTTTAATTATCACACGGATTACTTTGAATCTGAGGGTGGCATGGTCAATCCCTGGGGAGGTGTTGAAGCGATGCTGACTCATTTCGTGTCGTCGATGTTCAATTTGCCGTCGGCGCACGCCCCGATGTTGGAATCGAAAGAGGTGGCTGACCTGGACCCCGGTGTTGTCGATCCTCGCATGGCGTCGGAAGCCATATCTTCAACCTTTCTTCAATGTGTCCTGAAAGGTTTGCAAAAAAGCCCTGGGATTTTTAAAACTCACGATCTGCACTCGAAGGATGCTGTCTCGGTGGCCGACGTTTCATGTTTGGTGGTTCCGGATGGATGCCTGGGGGTGCCTGTATTGGCCGCTCTGGAGCAAGGCATCCCTGTGATCTCGGTTAAAGAGAACAAGAACATCATGCGAAACCGACTGGAAGAATTACCTTGGGGGCCGGAACAATTTCACCCGGTTGAGAATTACTGGGAAGTTGCGGGGGTGATTGCTTGCATGAGAGCCGGTATTGCGCCTTCTTCGATCAGAAGACCCATAGCGCGTGTTTCCGTTGAATCGTCCAAAAGCCTGAGTTTTCATCGCAAGGCGTCTCACCATGCGTGAGAGCATGTCCCGCTGATATCAAACGACGGCTTTTTGAGACGGACGCGGCCTGATGCCGCACCTTGTTGCTTTGTCGGAGTTCAACGACCGCCTGCCAACCTGCCTCGACTGCTATGACGGCCGGAGACCGGACTGGAGCCTCGCCTGATCCGACACCTTGCTGAATACCCACGCAATATCCATCCTGCTTGTCCCATCACGTGGTGGTCGCGAACGTCCGGTTGGCATGGACGTTGCCGGGGGAGTATCATCGGCGCCGTCGGCCCCGCTGTTTCTGTTCGAGCATCACAGAAAGACAATCCGGAAAAGCATGACGTTTCGATCACACAACCGTGCTGTGCGCAGTTTCTGTCGGCTGTTGCCGGCGTTGCTCGTGTCGGCGTCGGTCGCGTCGGCGGGCGCCGCGTCGGTCGAGCGTTTCGGTGAAGGGCTGTTCTGGAAGATCCTGAAGGAGAATGAGCCGATCGGCTATATTTTCGGCACCTTTCATTCCAACGACGAGCGGGTGATTGACCTGCCGCCGATCGTCAGGAAAACGCTGGTGTCCTCCCACAGTTTCAGTATGGAGGCGTTTCCGGGCGCGCGTTATTTCAATCCGCACTGGGGATTCAAGAACATCATAGACGACATGACCCTGCCCGAAGGGCAGACGCTGCCCGGCCTGATCGGGGAGAAAACTTACGGGCAGATCGAAAAGTTGCTGAAAGAGAAGGGCGTCGGCGCCGACCGCATTCCGCGCCTGAAGCCGTGGGCTGCGATGAACGAGTTGGGGACGCGCAAGTTCCGTGCCGATGAAAAGCGCGGCGACATCATGGATCACGTGTTGTACGAGCTGGCTGTCGAGCATGTGACCGACCTGTATCAGGTCGAGACGCTGGAAGAACTCATGGCCGCTTATTACGACTTTCCGCTTGATGCCCAGATCGGGTTGCTGAACGATCGCCTGAAGGCGCACGATAACTTGTCCGATCTCTCTGAAATGATGACCGGCGCTTATCTGCGCGAGGATCTGCGCGGGATGCTCGATCTGAGTACCCGTTTTGTTTCCAGCAAGTCGATCGAGAAAGGCTATGACAAGGTATATCTCAAACACGTTCTTCACATTCGCAACGTTGTGATGGCGCATTACATGCTCGCGCCGTTGCGCCGAAAGAGCGCGTTCATCGCCATCGGCGCGTTGCACCTGCACGGTGAGAAAGGCGTGCTCAAACTGCTCGAGGATTACGGCTACACCTTGCAGCGCGTGGCGATCAGGCCTGCCGCCGGGGCGGGCAAGGCTGGCGGTTAAGGGGCGATCCCGAACAGGCGGCGCGCGTTGGCTTCGGTGCACCGCGCGAGTTCTTCAATCGAAACACCGAGGCACCGGGCGACACGCGCGCCGATGTGCGCCAGAAAAGCGGGTTCATTGCGCCGGTCCCGCGGGCGCGTCCCGGGTGCGAGGTCGCGTGGCACAAGATAGGGTGCGTCGGTTTCAATCAGCAGCCGTTCACGCGGTATCTCCTTGACCAGTTCTTTGAGGTGGGCACCGCGGCGTTCGTCGCAGATCCAGCCGGTAATTCCGATATACAGATCGAGCTCCAAGTAGTCGTCGAGTTCGCGGCGGTTGGCGGTAAAGCAGTGCACGACCGCATCGATGATGGCTGCGCGCCGTGGCTTGAGGGTGGCGATAAAATCTTCGTGGGCGTCGCGTTGATGCAGAAACAGCGGCAATCCGGTGTCTTCCGCAACCCCGATTTGCTCATCGAACGCCCGCAACTGCCGTTCCCTCGGTGAAAAGTTGCGGCAGTAGTCGAGGCCGGTTTCGCCGACGGCGACGACCGCGTCGTTCCGCACCAGTTTTTGCAGTTGTTCGCGCGAACCCTCGTGCCAGTCTCTCGCGGTATGGGGGTGCGCGCCCGCCGCCGGGAACAGGGCGCCGGGGTAGTGTGCCGCGCGCCTGATCGCGTCGGCGCTGTCGGCGACGGACGACCCCGGGACGACCATTGCGCATACACCTGCTGCACGCGCTCTTGCCAGCACCGCCTCTTCGTCCTTTCTGAAAGCTTCGTGCGTAAAGTTGAAGCAGATATCGATCAGCGCCGGCGTGTCTTCGGGGGGCTCGTGCGGGGGCGCCTGATGATGTTCCGCCGTTCGCGCAGGCGCGGTTGACACGGGGTTACCTTGATCCGAGGTACAGGATTTCGCGTTTCTGGTCGATGAAGAACTTGAAATTGTTCAGGAAGTTCATGCCGAGCAGGCCGTCTTTGTCCGCGTCCGGCGTCATCTCGATCACGCTGGCCTTGACGGTTCGCACCGTGGCGTCGCCGATGCCCAGAGTGTCGATTTCTATGAGCGGCGCGTTAATGACGCCGGCAACCTGATTCAGTATGGTGTAGTTGTCGCTGTCCACCGGCAGGCCGAACTGCTGCGCCGCCTGCGGGCGCAGCACGCACAGCGAGGCGCCGGTGTCGATCATCAGGCGCGCGCCGTCTATGCCGTTGATGCGGGCGTTGACGATGAAGTGTTCGCCGACGCGTTTCAGCGGCACTTGGATTGCGTCATCGAGATCAATGGATTGTTGAATTTCATCGGCCATGTTTTGCGCGAGTTTGCTCCACGTGGGGTCGTACAGCACGTAGTTGAGCGATGTCAGCGCGTCATAGTAATGGCGCAGATCATGCTGGATCCTGGCGAGTTTGTAGAAGCGGGCGGTGTTGTCGGGGTCCTGTGCCGTCAGAAACTGATACAGCATCAGCAGCCCGTCGAGACGTTCATTGTCTTTGAGTTGTCCCGCGTATTCGGCTTCAATCTGTTCAATCAGTGAATTGATGTCTTCTTCGGGGACTTCCGCCTGAGTGAGGCTTTTGAGGTTGAACAGGGTCTCGAGTGCGCGCATGTACTGGCCGTTCTTGAAATAGGTTTTTCCCAGCAGAAGCAGGCCTTGCGGGTTGTAGGTGTCCTCCTCCAGGAAACGGCGCAACAGCGGCTGCGCCTTGTCGGGGGCATCGTCGCTGAGTTGCGACAGCGACGTGATGATTGTCTGCTGATTTTTCAGGGCTGCCTGCTGGTTGCGTTCGCGGGTGTTGCCGAAGCGGGAAAGCGCGAGTTCGTATTCGCCCTGAGCGATCAGCGCTTCAATTTCAGCTGTGGAATCCGCTTCGAGTGCGTCCGCTTCGGTCGGCGCCCGGGAATCGGGTGTCGCGAGGCCGGGCAAGTTCAACCCGATGGAGGGGAACGCCGGCGATTGGTAGAAAACGTGCAACCACCAACCGGCGATTATCCCGAGAGACAGCCAAATGACTATTGCTGGAAAAGGCAGTCTGAGCATCGGTTCTCCATGACGCATGGCTTTTTGTATTGCCGCGGTCTGCCGCTGGCTATATTATAGCCGCCTTCCGGCAAACGGTGCCCGTTTTGCGGTATTGGCGCGGCGGCGGCGAACGCGATATTCTATACCCGTTCAGGTTTCCCGCCTGCACCGCCGATCCGGATTGATCATGGCGGCAACTTTCACAGGCGTCTGCTGGATCAGGTTCCTTGAAATGGCAGTACACCGTGCGCTTTGATCCGGTACCGCACTAAACTTTCAAGCGCCCGTTGAAACGGGCTCTTTAAGGGCAGATCAAAAAAGTGGGAAAGAAGAAGAAAAGGAAAAAGAAACCGTTGCGCCCGCCGGTTTCCGGTAATCGCAATACCGCGCCCGCCCGAGAAAAGCCCGATCTGGGCAAGGCTTCCCGTAAGCCGCGTGCGGTTGCGGCGGCGTTTGGGGTCGAGGCCCGTTCGGTGTGGACTCCGTTGCTGATCGGCCTGCTGATATTTTTGATCGTGTCGCCGCCGATCGTCGGGCCGTACGGCCAGAAAGGCGGTTATACGCCGGACCTGCACATGGCGGCCTATATTCAAGTGGGCGGGTTGGCGGTCCTGTCGCTGTTCCTGCTGTCGTGCTTTGTCCGCAGGCAGATCGTTATGCCGCGTTCGCCGGTACAGTTGCCGATACTGGTGTTTTACGGCTGGGCGATGCTGTCGGTGTTGTGGGCCCACACCAAATACGAAGCGGTGGTGGATGCGCTTGATTGGAGCGGGGCGTTCCTGTGCGCCTTGCTGATCATGGTGATACTGCGCGAAGTCAAGGTATTGAGAGTGATGCTGTTCTTCCTGCTGGTCAGCGGGTTGTTGATGGCGTTGCTCGGTATCGGGCAATACTTGTTCGGCATAGATTGGGTACAGCAGCACATTGTGCCGGCGGCGACGTTCAGCAATAAAAACATGGCGGGGCAATACGGCGTATTGACTTTGCCGATCGCGGTGTCGTTTTTCCTGCTTTCCAGGAACAACACCAGAATCTGGTTTTTTTCGATTGTAATCGCTTTGATCATGACTTACATCCTTTATACACGTTCGCGCGGGGCTTTGGTCGGGCTTATTTCGGAAATAATGGTTTTGACCGGCCTGTTGGTTTATCTGAAGCTCAAGCACGACTACCATATTCTCGGCGACATGCCGATCAAGAAAATCGCGCTCGCGGTGTCCCTGGCTTTATTTGTGGGTATGTCGTTTCTTACGCCCTCCATGTTTGGCAATACCGAAAAAGTTCTGGAGGCTTCGATCGGCGCGAAGCCTAAAATTCTGGAAGCCCGGCACGGTCTGGAGGTTGTGAAGAAAGTTGGCGACTTCAGCGGCAGCGCCAACACCCGCATTACGATGTGGGGCAATTCAATCCCGATGTTCATGGACCACTTTTTGATTGGTACCGGGCTGGGCAATTGGACGATTCACCACAGGATGTATCAGTCGTGGTTCAGGCCGGACAGTCAGTTGTTGCAAAATCTGTATCACGCCAACGCGCATAATGATTATATTGAGATACTGTGCGAATTGGGGATTATCGGGTTTGCGTTGTTTATATGGATGGTTGTTTCGTTGTTCAGGCTGGTGGGGCGTTTGCTGACAGTCCGTACCGAACATTCTCTGCTGGCGATACCGGCGATATTGGCGATTGCAGGCATCGGAGTGAACGCGGTATTCAGTTTTCCCCTGAAGCAGCCGGTGCCGATTTTCATTGTAATGACCTATATTGCAGTGCTTTCAAACCTGTACGGGGTGGTATTTGAAACGGGGCGTGATCATGTTTTGCAGTTGCCCGCGCTGCCTTTCCGGGCGATAGCGGCGGTGGTTGCCATCGCCGTGACCCTCGGCCTGTTCAGCCTGCAACATAACTGGTACCACTCCGAACTTGATTTACGCAGCGCCCTGATCAGCATGAAGGGGAAAAAATTCAGGAGCGCGTACAACTCAGCCAAGCGCGCCCACCAGTTGAACCCCTTGCGTAATAATTTGTTATGGATGCAGGCGACTGCGTTGATGCAGATGGGGAACGACAGACACAACGACACTATTATCGAGATGCTGAAGAAAGTGGATCGGGCGCGGCCTTATGACACGAGTACGCTTTCCAATCTGTCAGTTGCCTATAGAAATGCCGGTCGCTATCAGGATGAGGCGGACGCCATAGGTCGGTTGGTATCCGTGCAGCCAAATATCGGCGCTTTCCAGTACAGACTCGGTGTTGCCTTGGCTAAAGCGGGCAGGATTGAAGAGGCGCTGGAGAGATCTAAACTGGCGCGTTCGCGTTTTGAGATATTCTATCGACAGGGTGTCTATGAGCTGGAGATACTGGAACGGAAGGGCCCCGATGCCAGTCCTGACGAGGAGGAGGAGATAGAGTGGCTGAGAGAAAGTCTTGGACATCGAAAGACGAAGATGATGGCGGCGGAGCGGCTGATCCGGCAGTTGGAACTGAAGATAAAAAAGCAAAAGGAATCCACCGCGACCGCGGCGGAAGGCGTCCCGAAGACCACTCCGGCGGGCAGCCCTTGAACGTGCCGCCGCGGCTTGCGGCGGTTGTGCGCGAGTCCGCGTCACAGGGCGTTTTTTCGGCTGCGGCGCCGCGCCAAAGTTGGCGCTTTTCCCGTCAGGCACTACAATAACCTGTTGATTTCCAGCTCGGGGATAGCGCTATGCTGAGTTTGCGATCGCCCCTGTACAAAAGTGTATTTTCCGGTGTCGGCTTACAGGCGCTCAATGTCGCGGCCGGACGGGCCGTCGCCGTGGCGCTACTGCTCGTTTGTTTCTATTACGCTTCTTCGCTGTTCTGGCGCGTGTTTTTTCCCGAAGGGTTTCGTCTTATGGTGCCGACTTTTAGCGGCAAGGGCGTGGTGACCAAAGTCGCCGACGCGCGCGGCAGATGGGACTGGTTTGCCGACACCGCGAAAGTCAAGCCCAAGGCGGCGCCGCCTTCACGTCTCAAGGCCAACTTGGTCGGCGTGATCGCGCAGAGTAAGGAAAGCGGTAAGGGATTGGCGATGATCCGGTACAAAGGAAAGGAGAATATCTATCGCGTCGGCGACGAGGTTGCGCCCGCGATTGTCCTGAAGGAAATTGTCGGCACTTATGTCACCTTGCAGCGCGACGACAAGACCGAAACGCTGGAAATTGAAAAAGCCGCGAGCCTGAGGGGTGGTAGGGGAAGGAGCGGCAAGGCGGGCAATACCGCGCCCGGATCCAGGGCGGCGCCGGGGTCGATCGCCAGCGCGAAGCAGTTCAAAGCCTTGTTGCGCAAGGAGCCGTTGCAGTTGCTCAATCTGTTCAGCTTTGAGCAGGTTCAGAATAAAGGCAAGACCGGTTTCAGCTTGTCGGCGAGACGCGATGACGGCCAGAAGATGCTCGATTCGCTGGGCCTGAAGGAGGGAGACGTGCTGTTGTCGGTGAACGGCGCGGCGGCGTCGCAGATGCCTTCCAACCCGAGACTGTGGAAAGCGGTGCTGAAGACCGATAAAATCAAACTCAAGGTGTTGCGCGACGGCGCCGAAACCGAGGTTCTGATCAAGTGATCCCCGATATCCCGAATAACAGCTTGAAGCGGCTGAGCCGCCGCACGATACCCTGCGTCGTCCTCGCGGCTTTGCTGATGTCGGCGACGTCGGCGATTTCCGAGCCGCTGCTGCTCAACTTCCGCAACACCGATATCCGCCAGATCATCGAGAGCGTCGGCGAACTCACGGGAAAGAATTTCCTGATAGACCCGCGCGTCAAGGGCAAGGTCACGATCCTTGCGAACGAGGCGGTGCCCGAGGAGGCGCTGTATGACGTGATGCTGTCGATCCTGCGGATGCACGGCTTCCGCGCGGTCGAGGGGGGCGACAACCTCACGCGCATCCTGCCCGGCAACATCGCCGCACGTTTCAAGCCGGAATTTGTCGAGGGCGATCCGCGCGGCGAGTCCGAGAAGTTGATCACGACGATCATTCAGATCAGGCATCTGAACGCCGCGACCATCATCCCGATGATCAAGCCGCTGATGACGCCCGAGGCGCAGGTGCTGGTGCACAAGGAGACCAATAACCTGCTGGTCACCGAGGTCAACTCCAATCTCGAGCGCGTCAGACGGGTGATCGACAAGATAGACGTCAAGGACGTCGGCGATTTCGAGATCGTGAGCCTCGACTACGCCGACGCCAAGGATCTCGTCGGCCTGTTGCAGCGCGCGAGCAACAAGAACCTGCGTCATCTGGTGCAGGTGGTCGCCGACAAGCAGGGCAACCGTATCATCCTGACCGGCCCGCCTTCGGCGCGCCGGAGTTTGCGCGCGCTGATCGCCGAGCTCGACAGCGAAACGAGCAGCGACACGTCGGGGCTGATCAAGGTGATCCGTTTGCATTACGCGCGCGCCGAGGACGTCGAGAAGATCATCAAGGGGCTTTTGAGTTCGTCCGAGTTCCTCAAGACGCTCGGCGGCGAGGGCGAGTACGCCGAGCCCCGGAAGACCCCGGTGAAGAAAGACGCCAAGAAGAAAGACGCCAAGAAGAAGGATACCAAGGCGGACAAGACCACCGAAAAGAAAAAGACCACCGGCGCTTCCAAGCGCAACCACGTGATCCAGGTCGATAAGGCGCTGAACGCGCTGATCGTCGGCGGCCCGCCGAGACTGATCGCGGCGGTCGAGCGCGTCGTGCGCGAGATCGACGTGCCGCGGCCGCAGGTGCTGATCGAGGCGATCTTTGCGGATACCCTTCAGGAGAAGGCGTTTGATTTGGGAACTCGGTTAAGGGGTGGGAAGGTTATCAGAGCTGAAGCTGACGAAAAGGAAGTTCGAGATAGCAGAGGCGGCGTCGTGCAGCGCCAGGAAGACGTGGTTCGAGGTGTGGGGGCCGTGTTTATGGGAATAGATCCGAGAGATTCAAATTTTGGGCTTTTTGGCCAGGCTTCATTCAGCGGCAACCTCATCAACTTTCTGATTACGGCATTTCGCACGGATCAGGATACGCGTGTGTTATCGACGCCGTCTATTCTGACCCTCAACAATGAAGAGGCGACGATTGAAGTGGCAGAGGTGCTGTCAAATCGGACCGGACGGGTTACAGATAGCGGAGGTAGCAATATCGCTTTTGAACGTCAGGAATTTGGTACAAAGTTGAAGGTTCGGCCGCAGATCACCGAGGGTGATTCGGTGCGTCTGGACATTGAATACAAGACTGAGGAAGTGTTGCCGACGAGCAGAGGGGATAGTGGCGCCCTGGATTCGAGAAACCGTGAGATTAAAACGACGGTACTCGTCAATGACGGTGACATTCTTGTACTAGGCGGTCTGTCAAACGAATCGGCGAGTGAGTCAGAAGGCCGGGTGCCGGTGTTAAGCAAGGTGCCCGTGCTCGGCCATCTGTTCAGAGGCCGTGAGAGTAACAGAACCCAGACCACGCTGATGGTGTTCATCCGGCCGACGATCCTGCGCAACGCCGACGAGGGGAGCGAGACCTCGCGCGAACGCTACGCCGCGTTGCGGTTCAATCAGTTGATGGACGCGCAGGCCACCGAGACCCTGTTGCCTGATGAAGACCAGATGGTGCTGCCGACGTTGCGGAGGCCCGACGCCGAGGATGGCCGCAAGCTCAAACGCAAGAAGAAGATCATCAAGCGCAAGAAGCGCCGCCGCAGCGATGGATGAGGCCGCGGCAGGACAGCGGGAGCAGGAAGGAGAAGCGCAGGGCATCCGGGCGTTATCTGAGAGCCTGTCTGTTATCCCGAAGGGTGTAGGCGCGGATCGTTCAGGCGCGCGCCAACCGGTGTCATCATGTTTCAAAGGAGATGGCAAGTCGGTATGACGTGGTGTATCTTGAGGATTTGAACGTACAGGGGATGACGGCGAGCGCGAAAGGGACGGCGGACAATCCGGGTACGAACGTCAAACACGAGGCCGGCTTGAACCGCGGGATACCGGCGACGGGGTGGTACAAGCCGGAGCGATGTTTGTCCTGCAAAGTGGTTGTGGTGAAGGTACCGGCGGCCTATACCAGCCGGACTTATCATGCCTGCGGGCATGTTTCAAAAGACAACCGCAGGACACAAAGCAGTTTTCATTGTGCCAAATACGGTCATCGGGACAATGCGGATATTAACGCCGCGTTGAATATCCCAGCCTCCGGGGGTGGGGCTGCCGGACGTGGAGGCGGCGGGGTTGCCCGGCCTGTGAAGCGTCAAATGGATACCGGGGCATATAGAGCGGACGGTATATAATTCCTTATCCTGTACGGCTATCAATGCGATGGCGCCCTTGGCCCGTGTATGAAAAGCACTTCAATTTTTCCGACAACCCGTTTACGATCGCGCCCAACCCGCGCTATCTGTATCTGACCGGCCGCCATCGTGAGGCGCTCGCGCACCTGACTTACGGCTTGCAGGAGAACGGCGGCTTCATTCTGCTGACCGGTGAGGTCGGCACCGGCAAGACGACGGTGTGCCGTTGCCTGCTCGAGCGCGTGCCCGAGCACGTGCATCTCGCGCTGGTGCTGACGCCGACGCTCGGCGGCAACGAATTGCTCGAGGCGATCTGCGACGAGTTCAGCGTCGGGCATGACAAGGGCGCGACGAACAAGACGCTGACCGATGCGCTCAACCGTTATCTGCTCGACATTCACGCGCAGGGACAACGCGCGGTCGTGATGATCGACGAGGCGCAGAACCTCGACATTGAAGTGCTCGAGCAACTGCGCCTGCTGACCAACCTCGAGACCAACGAGCAGAAGCTCCTGCAGATCATCCTGATCGGCCAGCCCGAGTTTTTGGCGAAACTCGATCAGCCCGAACTGCGCCAGTTGTCGCAAAGGATCGTCGCGCGCTTTCATCTGACGCCGCTGAAGACCGGCGAAGTGCGCGCCTATATCAACCACCGCCTCAAAATCGCCGGCGGCAGCACCGCGATTTTCTCGAAAGCGGTGATACTGCGTATCGCGCAGTTGAGCAAGGGGGTGCCGCGCCTGATCAACCTGCTGTGCGACCGCGCGCTGCTCGGTTGCTACGTGCAGGATAAGCACGAGGTCGATATGAAAACGCTGGAGCAGGCCGCGCGCGAAGTGTTCGGCGACCGCCGGAGTGTCGCCGACGAGCGCCAGGCGTTGCGTTTCAGGAGCCGTCGCCCGTGGCTGTTGTCCGCGGGTGGCGCCGCCGCCGGCGCGGCCGTTGCCGCTGGTCTGTTCGTGTTTGCCGAGGTGCCGCTTGTGGATTGGCTTAAACAGCTTCCGTTGCCGCGTACGGATGTCGTCGAGATCGCCGGGCGTACACCGGAGGCGCTGCCGTCGCCGGTGATGGCGATCGCCGAACCGCCACCGCCTGTTGCCGAACAGCAGCTTGTGGTCGGGCGCGATCAGGGTCAGGATCAGGCGCGCGATCAGTCGCCGCTGAGCTGGCAGACGTTGACGAGTGAGGAGTATGGCGAGTCCGGTGCCTATCTAGCGCTGTTTGATCTCTGGCAGGTCGAGTTTTCGGCTGATGCGCCGCGGGCGCCGTGCAGTTTTGCTTCTGAAAATCAGCTCGATTGCTGGTACAAACGCGGCAAATTCCGCGATTTGCAGCGGCTCAACCGTCCCGCCCTGCTGAAATTCGTATCCGACGAGGGTCGGCTGTTCTACGCCACGTTGCTTGCAATCGAAGGTCGCAATCTGCGTCTCGGGGTTGGCGCGCGCACCATGGAGACCACGCGCAACCAAATGGAGAAGTACTGGACGCAGGAGTTCATGCTGCTGTGGCGTCGTCCGCCGGGGTTTGTGCGCACCATCCGCCCGGGCGACAGGGGCAGCGTCGTCGTCTGGGTCAAGGAAAAAATATCCCGGTTGGAAGGGCGTAAAGTCACCGCCGGGTTCTCTGAAGTCTATGACTTCGGGCTGGTGAGCCGGGTGCGCAGTTTGCAGCGGCGCTGCGGCTTGCAAGTGGACGGGCTGGTCGGGCGCGAGACGATCATCATGATCAACGGCCTGATCTCCGGCGTGCCCGTGCTGTCCAGGAATGTGAACCGCCGCTGTACGCGGCAGCTGAACGTGTGAATCATGTCTTATATTCTCTCGGCATTAAAGAAGGCGGAGCAGGAAAGGCAGGGCGGCGGCGTGCCGGACGTGCTGACGCCGCAGGCCGCCGAGGAAGCGTCGCCGCTGTCCCCGGGCCGTGTCTCGAAGCCGTACTGGATCGGCGTCGTCGCGGCGCTGCTGTTGCTCGGCCTGTGGCTGGCCGGTGCCCTGTGGTTTGACGACGGCGCGATTGACCCGGGTGCCGGCGACAATCCGGTCGCACAACGCGGCGCTGTCGCGAATGGAGCGGCCGGCGGGTCCCGTGATCAGCAGTCCGTCGTGCCGTCGCAGCCGGGCGACGCCGACGCCGAGCCGGTGCGCGCCGCTTTGCTTGCGCCGAAGCCGTACGACGGCTTTACCGGCGACGAGGATGACTTCGCCACGGCACCGGCTGCCGATCGAGTGCCCGGGCGAGCCGACCCTCAGGCGTCGGGGCAATGGGCTTTCACCGACGAGGTTCTCGACATTGCCGAGTTGCCGCCATCGTTGCGTAAACGCCTGCCGCGCCTTGAGTTGACCGGGCATCTGTATTCGCTGGCGCATCCGACCGCGCGCAAGGTGATCCTGAACGGCGTTGCGTTGAAGGAAAAGCAATATCTGAACGACGACCTGCTGATCAACGAGATCACGCCCGACGGTGTGATCCTGGACTTCCGGGGTCGTCTGTTCCGTCTCGGCGCCGACCAGATGTTCCGTTGAGGGCGGCAGTGGTGCGGGCTCGTCGTTTTTCTTTCGGTTTTGCCCAGAGTCAGGGGGTCTTTCTGGACCAGACGCCCGAGGGCAGTGAAGTGTTGTGTTGCCGCGCCGGCGTGCCGATTTTCGCATTACAGGAAGCCCGGCGCTGGTGCGGGCGCGAACTGCCGGTGACGATGCTCGAACCGGAGTTGTTTGATAAGACGCTGCAACAGGTGTACGCCGACCAGTCGGGCGACAGCCTGTCCGAAGTCGAGGACATGATGGGACTCGACGAGGTGGCCGCGGCGTTGCGGGAACCCGAAGACCTGCTGAAGAGCGAAGACGACGCGCCGGTGATCCGTATGCTCAACGCGATCTTCTTTGAGGCGATCAAGCAGAAGGCGTCGGATATCCACATTGAGCCTTACGCCCGCAAGCTGCACATCCGCTTTCGCCTCGACGGCGTGCTGAAAAGCGTGCTTACGCCGTCGGTGCAGATTGCGCCGCTACTGGTGTCGCGCGTGAAAGTGCTCGCGCGGCTCGACATCGCCGAGAAGCGCGTGCCGCAGGACGGGCGCATTTCGCTGCTGCTTGGTGGGCGCGCGGTTGACCTGCGCGTTTCAACCCTGCCCTCGAGTTACGGTGAGCGCGCGGTGCTGCGTATTCTCGACAAGGGTATGGAGCAGCCGAGCCTCGACGGCCTCGGCATGGGCGGGGAGACGCAACGGCGTTTCAAGCAGATGGTGCAACGCCCGCACGGCATCATTCTGGTCACCGGCCCGACCGGCAGCGGCAAGAGCACTACGCTGTACGCCGCGCTCGCCGAGATAGACCGGCGTCGGCGTAACATTATGACCATTGAGGATCCGATTGAATACAACATTGAAGGTATCAGCCAGACTCAGGTGAACGTCAAGGCGGGGATGACTTTTGTGCGCGGCTTGCGCGCGATCCTGCGTCAGGACCCGGATGTCGTGCTGATCGGCGAGATCCGCGACAGGGAAACCGCCGACATTGCGGTGCAGGCGAGCCTGACCGGGCATCTGGTGCTTTCGACCTTGCACACGAATACCGCGATCGGCGCGGTCACGCGCCTGTGCGACATGGGCGTCGAGCCGTTTCTGCTGACCTCTACGTTGCAGGGCGTGCTCGCCCAGCGCCTGGTGCGACGCCTGTGCTCGAATTGCCGGGAGCCTTACGAGGCTGATCCCGAGCAGCTCAGGCATTGGTCGATAGACCCCGGGCTTTTCAGCAACAACCGCAAGATCTATCGCGCGAAAGGTTGCGACGACTGCCACGGCACCGGCTACGTCGGTCGTTTCGGCCTGTTCGACCTGATCACGATGGACGACCAGTTGCGCCAGATGATCCACGAGAACGTCAGCGAGATCGAGATGGAGAAGTACGTCCGTCAATTCAGCCGGAGCCTGCGCGACGTCGGCCTGGCCTGTATTCTCGCGGATGAAACCTCGCTCGACGAGGTGCTCGCGGTGACGCTCGATTTCTGACCCCCCGCGGGCGCCGGCGCTTGATCCGATATTCATGGACTCGACAGCCCGTCTGGAAGCCGGGTTTTGTGCCCGCCCCGGAGGGAAAGGGGCTTGACAGTATGCCGGACGGGCTGCTGAAGCGGACAGGCAAGTCGTATCGCCGCCGATAAACCTCAGGCAGGCAATCCACCCCCGCGGGCGCCGGCACTTGATCCGATATTCATGGACTCGACAGCCCGTCTGGAAGCCGGGTTTTGTGCCCGCCCCGGAGGGAAAGGGGCTTGACAGTATGCCGGACGGGCTGCTGAAGCGGACAGGCAAGTCGTATCGCCGCCGATAAACCTCAGGCAGGCAATCCACCCCCGCGGGCGCCGGCACTTGATCCGGTATTCATGGACTCGACGGCCGTCGGGAAGCCGGGTATCCATTTCACGTTCCGCAGACCGGCAGGTATCGTTGCCTCCCGGTGCAACGGCCTCAGTCGCGGGAGCCGGACGCCATATAACGGCGTCGGGCGATTCCAACAACGCTGAGAGGTTATAAGTCCTATATAATTTTGTTTTGAACAAACGAAACAACCCGAATGGTGACCGGCAATGCAGGCGTACAACTATCTTGCTTATGACCGTCAGGGCAAGACGCGGAAGGGCGTGCTCGAGGGGGATTCCGACCGCATGGTGCGGCAACTGCTGCGCGAAAAAGGGCTGATGCCAGTGAAAGTGACGCAAGTGCGTCAGAGCATGTCGCTGTTTCGAATGCGCGAGCGTATCCGCCGCAACGACCTGATGCTGATCACGCGCCAGCTGGCGACGCTGGTCGGATCGGGGATGCCGCTGGAAGAGAGCCTGCGCCTGATGGCGGAACAGGCTGAGAACATGGTCGTCAAGCGGCTCATATCGAGCGTGCGCAGCCAGGTGACCGAGGGGCGCAGCCTCGCTTACGCGCTCAAGAACTCTCCGTATTTATTCCCCGCCGATTACATCGCCACGATTTCCGCGGGCGAGGAGACCGGGCATTTGCAGGAAGTGCTCGAACGCCTCGCCGACGACGTGGAAGTGCAGGGCAAGGCGCGGCAGTCGCTGATGGCCGCATTGATCTATCCTTTCCTGATGCTGACGGTCGCGTTGACGGTGATCATTCTGCTGATCGTGTATGTGGTGCCACAGGTGACGAGCGTGTTCGTCAACATGGATCAGACCCTGCCGGCGCTGACGCGGGGGCTGATCGCGGTCAGCGACTGGTTGCAGGACTACGGGCCGTATCTGTTCATGGTGATCTTTTTCGCCGCCGTCGGCTTTTCCCTTGCGCTGAGGCGCCCCGACATACGCCTGCGCTGGGATTCGTTGATGTTGCACGCGCCGCGCATCGGCTACTGGGTGGTGCTGTCGAACGTGTCGGGTTGGTCGAGAAGCCTCGGAATGTTGCTCGGCAGCGGGGTGCCGATACTCGAGTCGATGAAGATCGCCGCCGAGCGTGTGCACAACACCGCGTTGCGGGAATCGCTCGATGTGGTGTCCGAGCGCGTGCGTGAAGGCGACAGCCTGCACCAGGCGCTGACCAAGGCCGAGGATTTTCCGCCGTTCCTGATCCACATGATCAGCAGCGGCGAATCGAGCGGCACCCTCGATAATATGCTGCTCAAAGTCGCCGACTACTACGAGCAGAGACTGAAGACCGTCATAGATGCGACGCTGAAGCTGTTTGAGCCGCTATTGGTTATAATGATGGGCGGCATCGTGTTGCTGATCGTGTTGGCCGTACTGGTGCCGATCATTGAGATGAACCAGTTGATATGAGGGTCGGCGGCGGTGGCCCGCCGGGGAGGAAACAACATGCACAGATTACGCGCCGGGCGCCGCATTGCGCGCATCAGGCAGCGTGGTTTCACGCTGATCGAGATCATGGTGGTCGTCGTGATCCTCGGAATTCTTGCTTCGCTGGTCGTGCCGGCGATCATGGACCGGCCTGATCACGCGCGCAAAGTGCGCGCCAAGCAGGATGTGCGCACGATCACCAACGCGTTGAACATGTACCGTCTTGACCACTTTGATTATCCGGCGACGCTCACCGAACTGGCAAGCGGCGGCAACAAGTATCTCGAACGCGTGTTCGACGATCCTTGGGGACATCCCTACAATTATTCTTATCCCGGCCACCGCAGCGACGCCAAGTTCGACATCTACAGTTACGGTGTTGACGGCACCGAAGGCGGTAACGGGCTCGACGCGGATATCGGCAACTGGAATCTGGACGAATAAGCCGGCGCGTCCCTGTTCATCGTCTAACCGCCATGAAGCCCTGCCTCCCGAACGCCCGCCGCGTCGGGGGCGTGCGCAGGTTCCGCGCGCCGTGGTCTTTGATACCGTTGTTCCCGAATATCCGCCGCGCCGGGGGCGTGCGCAGGTTCCGCGCGCCGTGGTCTTTGATACCGTTGTTCCCGAATATCCGCCGCGCCGGGGGCGTGCGCAGGCTCCGCGCGCCGTGGTCTTTGATACCGTTGTTCCCGAACACCCGCCACGTCGGGCGCGTGCGCAGACCCCACGCATCGTGGTTCTTGATGCCGTTGTTTCCGAACGCCCGCCGCGTTGGGGGTGCGCGCAGACCGGTGATGGCGTCGCGGGGCTTTACGCTGATCGAGGTCATGGTCGTCGTGATCATTATCAGCGTGATCGTCGCTTCGGTTCTGTTCTCGGTGGATCTGACCAGCAACCAGAAAACGCGCTCGGCGGTTTTTGACGTGCAGTTGCTGATGCAGGGGCTGTCCAACGAAGCCATTCTCGAAGGTGATCACTACGGCATAAAGTGGGAGCGTGCGGCGCAGAGGTTCATGCCGGTGGTCGAGACCGCCCGCGGCTGGTCGGCTTATTCAAGCGGCAAGGGCGAGCGTCCCGCTTTCAGGCCGGTGTCGTGGAAAGGGTTTGCCGAGATCGCGATGACCGTCGGCGGCACCTCTTTTGACGGGCGTCTCAAAGACGACGAGAGCTTTTACACCGGGCGCGACAAGGAAGAGGAACTCGAGAGGCCGCTGGTTGAATTTCAGCCCACCGGCTTGTGGGAGCCGGCCGGCGAGATTGAATTCTTCGTCGGCGGCAATTTGTACGCGACGCTTGAGTGGACCGCGAGCGGGAAAATGAGTCTCGAACACGGCGATGCGCCGTAGTAACGGTTTCACGCTGATCGAAGTGCTGATCGCGGTGCTGGTGCTCGCGATCGCGCTTGGTGCCTCGCTCAACGCGCTCGGCAATTACGTCAGGTTTCAGGCGGGCATGGGCGAGCGCTACACCGCGCACGGGATCGCCTGGAATGCCCTGATGCGGTGTCATATCGCGTCGGTGCAGAAAGGCGGAGACGGCGATGGCGAAGTCAGCTGCGAGTTGTCCGACGTCGAAGAGCAGGACGGCGCCGACTGGTCGTGGGCGATAGAAACCGACGAGGTCGGGGGCGGGATCCTGTTCTACGAGATCAAAGTGTCCCCCGCCGCGCGCGACGACGTGGCGGGCAGTCTCAGGGCCTGGATGAAAGAACCCCTTTAAGCGATGAAACTGGCCGGCTTCACGTTGATCGAGGTGCTGATCGCGACGGCGATCTTTGCCGTGATCTCCGCGATCACCTTTCAGGGCATACAAAGCTCGATGACCGTGCAGCAACGGGTCGAGGGTCGCGCCCAGGACCTGGCCGAGATGCAGCTGGTATGGACGGTCCTGTTCCAGGACTTCGTGAACATGGCGCGCCGCCCGGTGCGCGAAGAAGGCAGGGCTCAGCCTTACCCCGCGTTTGATCTCGAGCCCGAAGACGACGGCGACTGCGTCGTCAGTTTCACCCGCGCCGGGCTGCCGTCGAGCGCCGCGCTGCCTGCGGGGATGCAGCGTGTTGCCTACTGCGTCAGGGAGGACAGCCTGTACCGCATGGTATGGCCGGTGCTCGATCGCCCGTTCGACGCCGAGTCGCAGGAGAGTTTGCTGATGGAGGACGTCGAGGATTTCATCGTGGAGACCTACCCCGATGACTTTGACCCCGACCGGGAAAAACCCGGAGTGCCCGCAGGCGGTGCCAGCACCAGACCCAACGCCGATACCGACATGTTCAACTCGGAAGAAGACCTGCCGGTGGGCGTCAGGGTCACCATCGAGGCGCGCGACCGGACTTTTGTGCGCCTGTTCCCGGGTGGCAGGGAATACAGGCTGGATGTCGATCAAAACTAGACAGCGAACGGTGCGTGGCGTCGCGCTGATCAGCGTGATGGTCGTGGTCGCGGTGGTCTCGGCGTCGGCGGTGCAGCTGCTGTACCGGCAGAACATCGACATTGAGCGTTCGACGCGCATTATGAGCCGCGAGCAGGCGTTCTTGCTCGTGTTCGGTCTCGAGACCTATGCGCGCGAATTGCTCGCAAAAGACAACAATATGGAGTTCGACTATCACTTCAACGTTGCCGGATACAATGAAGAAACAGACCCGAAACGGGAACTGTGGTCGTGGCCGATCCCGGATTGGGGCAGGCCGGACCATATACCGGATGAGTGGTACGACACGCTCCGGCGTGTCTGCGGTAATCGGCGGTGCCTGCACGCGAGCGTGCGCGACCTGTCGGGGCTGTTCAACCTGAACGGCGTACGCCAGGCGGTTGTATTCCGGGAAACAAGCAAAAAAAAACAAAATGAATGGGGGTGGTTGGAAATGTACGAGGGGACGTTCAAGAATCTGATCAACGGGCAGTTCGCCTACGATGACGAGGTGCCGGACGCCGACGCATTGTGGAATGCGTTGGTCGATTGGTTTGACACGAACAGCGAAGTGCAAGAGGGCAGTGGAGCCGAAGACGACGAGTACCTGAATTATGAGCAACCCTATTTGACCGGTCAAAGGCGCATGGCCTGGCCCGAGGAGATCCGGTTGATCGAGGGTTTTGACGGCCGGGTTGCGGATTTTCTGTTGCCTCTGGTCTCGGCGTTGCCGCGTCCCGCCCGGGTGAAGATGAACATTAATACCGTGGACTTGAAGTTGTTGCGCCATATTCCCGGTGTTGAGGATGACGACGTCAGTGATATCAGCAGCCGGCGTGGAGATGACCACTGGTTCAGCGACGATAATAGCATCAAGGCTTTTTTTGGGAACAGTACCGGTCCGGATGATCCCGATCCCAAACGGTTTTTCAGCGCCAGAAGCGAATTTTTTCTGTTTTCTGCGTGCGTGCGTTTCGGTCGCGACCGGCCGATCGAGATCCAGAGTCTGCTGTACCGCAAGTACCTTTCGAAGGAGGCTTTAAAGCAAGCGAACTCGAACAAGGATAAGGTGGTCGTTCTGCAAAGGAGGATGGGATCGGGCTATTATAAAAGGGATGACTGCAAGGCGGAGGCTTCAGGCGGTGCGCCGAGGGGCGACCCGGAGGAAGACGACGCCGGCGGGTTTTGAAGAGCACGACGATGTGGAAGTTTGACCCCGACGGAACGTTGACTGCATTGGCGCCCGACGCCCACGCCGACGCCGGCGTATGGGTCGCGTCGGAGCAGGTGGTGTTTCACCGCGCCGAGTTGCCGCCGGGGCGACAGAAAATGTGGGAGCAGACCGTGGCTTTCGCGCTCGAAGAGCAGCTGGCCGTCGCGGTTGGAGAGCAGCACTTTGCTATCGGTCGCGCCGACGACGGTGAAAGCGGCGTCGCCGTCGCCGTCGTCTCCATGCAGCTGATGGAAAAGTGGTTTGACGCTTTGCGCGAAAAAAAACTCAAGCCGAGAGCGGTCTGGCCTGACGTGCTCGCCGTGCCCCCGGAAAAAGAACGGCCGGTGCTGTGGCACGAAGGCGGACGCTGTCTGTTGCGTTCAGGTCTGCAAGACGGGGCGGTGGGTTCGCCCGAATGGATCAAATCGTTGCTCGAGGTCGCGGGGTTTGCCGAGCGCGCGCGCATTTTCAGCGACGACGTTGAGGCGTTGCCCGAAGCGTGGCGCGAGCGTGCCGAACTTCTGCCGGGCAGCCTCGACGAGCGAATGCTCGCGGGGCCCGATCGGGGCGCCGAGGCGATGAATTTCCTGCAGGGCGCGTTCCGGCCGGTGTCGATGCTGACGACGTGGGGCAAGCCTTGGAGATGGGCGGGTGTGGCGGCGGCGGCGGTGTTCGCTTTCTATCTCGCGACGCTCGCAGCCGAAACGCGCATTATGAACATGACCACCGCGTCGATGAAACAGGCGACGGTTGCGCTGTACAAGCGGAATTTTTCAGGTCAGCAGCCGGTGACTGACCTGCGTGCGCAGGTCGGGCGACGCATGAGCCAGGTCAAGGGCGGCGTGGTCCGGCGCGAGACAAACCCGTGGCAAACGCTGGCACGCATAGAGTCGGCGCTTTCCTCGTGCAAGATGTGCCGCGTCGAGGAAGTCAAACTCACGAGTTCGTCGGTGTCTTTGCTCGTCAGTTCTTCCGCAGGATTTGATCAACTGCTGGGTCGGATCAGGAAACTCAGGGAGGTCAAGGTGGATCCCAGGCCGCTGTCCGACGATAGGGACAGAAAACGGTTGCGTCTTGAGTTGGGAATGGAGAAGGCGACATGACGTTGCCGGCGTCGATGCTGGCGTGGTGGAGCGCGCGTGAAAGCCGGGAGCAGAAGTTGCTGTTGTCCGCGCTGGTATTCGCCGTCGCCGCCGGTTTGTACTGGATGATCCAGCCGGTGATTGTGATGCACCGGACCGCGGGCGAGGCGTTCCGGGCCGCCGAAGGCGATTATCAATGGTTGCGGGCGCAGGTTGACGCTCTGGCGCGTATGCGCGCCGAAGCCGGCGGCATATTGCCGGTCAATCTGCCGCCGGACGCGATCAGGGGAAAAGTCAAAAGCGACCTGAAGCGGAAAGCGATCAAAGGCGAGGTGGTGGTCGAGGAGGCCGACGGCGTCAAACACGTCAAAGTGAAGATCAAAGGTGGTGAAGGCAGGAAAATCATGCGTTGGCTTGAGGAGCTCACCAACGGCGGTTACGCGGTGTCCGGACTCAGCCTGAAGAACAAGAACGGTCAGTTGTCGGGCACCGTCATCATCGGGACTTAGACGATGAACGATTGGCTCAAGCGCACACTCTTTGTATTGTTTCTACTGAGTGCATTCGGCGTCATCGCGTTTTTGACCATGCCGGTTCAGTTCGTGGCGTTGCAACTCGGTCTGCCCGACGGCATTCGCGTGGGGAATCTGAGCGGCACGGTATGGTCGGGGAGCGCGACCGAACTGGCTTATCAGGGCAAGGTCGCGCTGCTTCCCGACAAGGTGTTGACCATGGACGTCGATTGGCAATGGTGTCCCGGTCTTAGCCTCGGGCCGACCGCGATGTGCGTGCGCGCCCGTTCACCGTCGCTCAGTAGCGAAGGCACGGTCGCGTATTCACTGTTCGGTGGCACCGTCGAGGCGCGCGATGCGCGGATCAACGCGCAGATTGACGGCCCGCTCAACCTCGGGCCGCTGAAGACCAGGCTCAAAGGTGCCGGCGAGGTTCATCTCGAACTGCTGTCCCTGGATCCGAAAGACACCCGCCTGCTGATCGGACTGCGCGCCACCGGTTCGTTGAAAGGTTTACAGGCTCACAAGTTTGATCTGGGCGACTACCAGTGGCGGGCGGGGCTGAGCGAAGACGTCGGCCTGACCTCCGATTTCGGCGGCGGCGGGGATCGGTTCATGATCAAGGGGCGGGCTTCGCTTGATCCGGCTGATCGCAGTTATCGCTATACGGTGGATATGAAGACTGAAGACCTGGGTCTGATAGAGCTGCTGAAAACGAAAGCTAAAAAATCCAAGGGCGATACGCTGACTTTTTCCGGCGACGGCAAGTTCGGCTCCTGAAGCGGCGGGTATGTAAATCACCCGCCGGACGACGGCACCTTGATCGTCGGCTTCCATAACCCTCCGCGGCGGTTTTTCGCCGCCGCGCTCGGTCGGCGGCGTGCCGCAGACCCGTCTTATAGTATGATGACGCCGGTTGCGAATACATCGGGGGGTGTTCATGCAAACGCATAAAAGTTTCAAGGATTTTTTGACACAGGCGCAAGCCGCGGTGGACGTCATCGAGGTGGGTGAGGCGATGAAGGCGGCTGCCGATCCGGACGTTCAGTTCGTAGACGTTCGTGATCTGCCGGAACTGGCTGCGCTCGGGAAGATTCCCGGAGCCGTACACGCTTCCCGCGGCATGATCGAGTTTCTGGTCGACTCTGAGAGTCCTTACCATAATGAATTGTTTGCTGGCGACAAGAAGTTCATCCTGTACTGCATGAGCGGCGGGCGCTCGTTGCTTGCGGCGCATCGCATGAAGGAAATGGGCTTTGACCGGGTTTGCAGTCTGTCCGGCGGATTGAAGGCCTGGCTCGAAGCGGGGGGCGAAACCGAAGCCGTCGAAAAATAGTTTGCCCGGCTTCTTCAAAACCGCCGCTTGGAATTCCGATCACTGATATGCCGTCAAGCCATCTGCTGAAGGCCTCTGCGGCACTGGTGGTCGTCACCGGGGTATGCGCTTTATTCGTGCTGGAGCGTCCGGCCGAGCTCTTCATCTATGACCGCACCGCTTTTCTCTCCGGCGAGTATTGGCGGCTTGTCAGCGGCCATTTTGTTCATAAAACATGGGCGCATCTGTTGCTCAATCTCGCGGCGTGGTGGTTGATCTGGGCGTACGGTCGCCCGGTGTGCGGCAATGGGATGTGGGCGTTGCTGTTGTTCGTCTGTGCGCTCGGCACCGGCGTCGGCATGTTCGTTTTTCTGCCGGAGCTCGAGTGGTACACGGGCTTGTCGGGCGTGCTTCACGGCTTGTTTTTCGCGGTCGCCATACTGCGGCTGTCGGTACAGCGCAATGATCATCCGGCGTGGTTTATTTTGGCGGTGATCACGGTGAAACTTGCCTACGAGCATTTTCAGGGGCCGACGCCGGTGACCGCCGGGTTGGTTGATTTACCGGTGATTTTTGAGGCGCATTGGTATGGCGCGGTGAGCGGGGTGTCGGCGGCTGTCCTGATCGGCCTGGCCCGGTTTGCCCGGCGTCCGCAGGCGGGTATCGGGCGGGCATGAAAAAACCCGGCTTGCGAGGTAGCAAGCCGGGTTTCTTTTGAGCGCAGTCGTTGACTGCCGACCTGATGGCGCCGCTTAGCGGCGGCGTCTCCTGGTCGTGCGGCGCTTTTTCGGCGCAGCCCGCTTTTTCGGCGCAGCCCGCTTCTTCGTCGCACGGCGCTTGGTCGTGCGGCGCTTTTTCGGCGCAGCCCGCTTCTTCGTCGCGCGGCGCTTGGTCGTGCGGCGCTTTTTCGGCGCAGCCCGCTTCTTCGTCGTGCGACGCTTGGTCGTGCGGCGCTTTTTCGGCGCAGCCCGCTTCTTCGTCGTGCGACGCTTGGTCGTGCGGCGCTTTTTCGGCGCAGCCCGCTTCTTCGTCGTGCGACGCTTGGTCGTGCGGCGCTTTTTCGGCGCAGCCCGCTTCTTCGTCGCGCGGCGCTTGGTCGTGCGGCGCTTTTTCGGCGCAGCCCGCTTCTTCGTCGTGCGACGTTTGGTCGTGCGGCGCTTGGCCGGAGCGCGTTTGCTCGTGGCCCTTCTTTTTTTGGTGCGTCGTTTGATTACCATCAAACTACCTCCCATTATGTTATGAGCACTTGATTAAGGCCTTTACCGTCAGGTGTTTCAGGATTCGTGGCGCGCTTTTGTTCAACGGTTAATGGTTGGTATGTTAGTTTGCCAAAAGCCTCCAGTTCCCTATATAGGCCCGGTTGATTTGAAACAACTCCGAAATGCCGTCGCAAGCCTTGGCCTTGGGCTGATATGTCCAAGGTGGGGTCTGTGACATCCGCATCAGGCTTTCCACTCAGTCGGTGGACTTGCACAACAGCGTCCGTGTAAACCCCTGTTGTCATTTAGATACGCTCAAGGTTCTTCATGGCCACTCTCGAACATTCCAGAGCTATTTCAAAACTGGTGCAGCTGTCCGGTTCTCATCCGGCGCTGAAACATATTCGTGTCGAGGCGATCTTTTATCACCTTTAATCGGTCGTGTACTTCGTCGCTGCTGCTTTGTTGTTCATGTTGGCGGAGCTGTTGTTCGCGACGTTGCTCGAGCAATTCGTGCGCCAGGTTCAGGGCTGTGATCGCGGCGATTTGGTCTGCGCCGAGGCCCGTGCCCGAGTTTTTCATTTCCCGCATTCGTTGATTCAGGAAGTCCGCCACCTCGGCCAGTTTGTCTTCCTGGCCTTCGGGACACGACACGCAATATTCTTTGTTGAATATTGTTACCTTCATTTGGTTGGGAGGTAGTTCGCTCATGATTGTTCCAGCATTTTCAACCGAGTGAGCATGGATTCAATTTTGGAGTGAACCTGGTGATGCAGGTCATTCAGACCCGCTTTTTCTGATGAAAGCTTCTTCTGCTGTTTCTTCAGCGCCAGATTTTCTTCCATCAGCCTGTTATGGTCTTCGAGCAAATCGTTCACCCGCTGCTCAAGTTCCGTCAGCAGTTGCATATTTCCTCTCTGACTTAAATCAGGTTCCATTAAGCAACGGATTATGCTTATTTAGTAAGCAGGGTCAATACTTCTGCAAACCGGTCTCTGCATGATTTTTTGCATTCTCAGCGATAACTTTTCGCGAGTTTGTGTAGAATGCACATTTTGAGTACGCATAACTTGCTGAAAAGGCGGAGAAAACACGTTGAAATTCATTGCAGAACATGTTCGAAAAAAACAGCGCATTTTACACGGTTGTTTTGATCTTCACGGGGTTTTGTCCGGCGTGTTAACTGTGGATATCTCTGCTCAACTCAAGTACCGAGTACGGGAAATCGAGAAACCGGACACCGGCGCTGAGCGTTTCTCCGGAAGCGTCATACCGGATGGGGAAGCGCTGTTTGATGAAGGTCCCGGCCGACTCGTCGAGGACGATATGCGGTCCGGGCCGCCGCCGTTTGAAGGCAACGGCGCGTCCGTGTCGGCGGACAATCGCCATGAGTGCGTGCAGGCGACGACCGATCGTCGCAGAGGATCTGCATACGGGGTCGGCGTTGACAACACGTCGCTTAAAAATATCCCGTCCGGTTTGAGTTCAAAGTTTTCAAGCGGAATCTGCGAAGTCGGCCTGACCGATTGCGCGGTTTCGCCGGATGACCGTAAGTGCGCCGGCGTGCCGATGGTGCGGGCATGAGATCGCCCCGGACAAAGGCAGGCGCCATCAAGGCCGGGGGCGAGTTCGCCCGCCGTCGGTGCGCGCTGATGCGTATGCTCGGCAAAGGTGCGCTCGCGGTGATTCCCGCCGCACCGACGGCGTCGCGCACACGCGACGTCGATCATCCTTATCGCCAGCACAGCGACTTCGCCTACCTGACCGGTTTTTGCGAACCCGATGCAATTGCGGTGTTCGCACCCGGATCACCCGAACGTCGTGGCGGCGAGTACATTCTGTTTTGTCGTCCCCGCGACGCGCAACGCGAGATCTGGGACGGTGCATTTGCCGGGTGTCGGGGGGCGGTGCGTGATTTCGGTGCGGACCGCGCATTTCCGATCGGAGACTTTGACCGAGTCTTCCCAGAACTCGCAGCGAAATGCGCCCGCATCTACCTGCCGATGGACGGTGAGGAGACGCCGCACCGACACCTGCTGCGCCTGTTGCGACACCCGCTTCGCCAGAGCGGGGGCCGTCGTGAACTGCTCGCGCTTGAGGAGCCGGTTCACGAGATGCGCCTGCGCAAGTCGCGCGGCGAGACCGCGTTGATGAGGCGGGCTGCGGTGATTTCGGCGACAGCGCACCGGCGCGCGATGCGCGCGTGCCGCCCAGGCGTATTTGAATATCAGCTCGCAGCCGAGATCCACTATGAGTTCGAGCGGGCCGATGCGGTGCCCGCGTATCCGTCCATCGTGGCTGGCGGCGTTAACGCGTGCACCCTGCATTACACGCGCAACGGTGACGCGCTCAGGGACGGTGATTTGCTGCTGATAGACGCCGGCGCCGAGTGTCAGCTTTACGCAAGCGACATTACCCGCACGTTTCCGGTCGGCGGACGCTTCAGGCCGGTGCAGCGTGAACTGTACGAGGTCGTGCTCGAAGCGCAGTCCGCGGCGATCGGCGAAGTGCGTCCGGGCAACACCTGGGAGGACGTACATGGTGCGGCGGTGCGTACACTGACCCGGGGGCTGGTCGCGCTCGGGTTGCTCAGGGGGCAGGTGCGGCGCTTGATCGCTGCTCGCGAGTATCAGCGCTTTTACATGCACCGCACCGGCCACTGGCTCGGCATGGAAGTGCACGACGTGGGTTGTTACAGCGACGGTGTGCACCCGCGGCGGTTTGAGCCCGGCATGGTGCTGACCGTCGAACCGGGGCTTTATATTCGCACCGGCGCCGACGTGCCGCGCCGCTGGCGCAACACCGGTATTCGTATTGAGGACGACCTCGTAGTGACCAAAGACGGCGCGCGCGTTCTGAGCGACGGCGTGCCGAAAGACCCTGACGAGATCGAGGCGCTGGTTTCGGCGGGTGGATGAGTGTCGGCAATGAAGGCCTTTGACATAACGATCATCGGCGGCGGTCTCGCGGGCGCCGGTCTGGCAGCGGCGTTGCGTGGCTACCCCGGGCGTGTCGCACTGGTCGAGACGCACGCGCGCGATGTACTGTTCGAGGTGACGTTTGACGAGCGCAGCATCGCGCTCGCCGACGTCAGTCGCCGCATCCTTGACACGCTGGGGCTGTGGGATGCGCCGGCGATGCAGGTGCATCCGATCCGCGAGATCCGCGTATCCGAAAAAGGCGTGTTCGGCGCCACCCGCATCTGCGCCGCGCACGAGAGGCTGGACGCACTCGCGTGGACGGTGCCCCACCGCGTGCTCGGTCAGGCGTTGCACCGGGATCTGCACGGCCTTGAACTGTTCTCACCGGCGACGGCGACGGCGCTGGCGCAGCACGCGGACCGCGTGACGGTCACGCTTGAGCAGGCGGGGGTATGCCGCGAGATCGAAACCCGCCTGCTGGTGCTTGCTGACAGCGGCGGACTGCGGGCTGCGGCCGGGTTTGACACCGTGGTATCCGACTACGGGCAGGCCGCCGTTGTGGTCAACATTGAAACCGAGATCGCCTGCGGCGACGTGGCTTATGAGCGTTTCACGCCGCAGGGCCCGCTCGCGGTGCTGCCGCTCGGCGGTTCGCGTTGCGGTGTCGTGTGGACGCGGGCGCGGAATGAAGCCGCCGCCGTCGCCGCGGAACCCGACGAGCGGTTCATCGAGCGGCTGCAAGCTGACTTCGGTCGCCGTCTGGGACGTATTCTGCGCGTTGGCGGGCGCTCGGTGTTTCCGTTGCGCCTCGTGCGGACGACGCAAATGGTCAGGGGGCGCGTCGTTGTGCTCGGCAACGCCGCCCACACGCTGCACCCGGTTGCGGGGCAGAACTTCAATCTCACGTTGCGTGATATTGCGGCGCTTGCCGAAAGTGTGTTCGCTGCGGACGACGCGGGCGCACGTGCCGGTCTCGCCGCGTGGCAGGATCAGCGCCGCGCCGATGTCCGGCGTGTTGCACGCTTCACCGATTTTCTGGCGCGCGCATTCACCCGGTGTCGGCGCGTGTTCGCGCCGGTGCGCGGTGCGGCGTTGCTCGGCTTTGAGTTGTTTCCGCCTCTGCGCCGCGCCGTCGTGCGTAGAAGCCTCGGCCTGTTGCCGTCGGCGTCGCGCCTCGCGAGCGGCCTGCCGCTGACGCCCCGGAAGCCGCGGGCGGCGCGGGGAGAAGCGCGTGCCGGCTGACCGCGTCGTTGTTGTCGGCAGCGGCGTCACCGGTCTTGCCTGCGCCGCCGGTTTCGCGCAGATCGGCTGTCCGGTCGTGTTGTGCGGCGACGAGCCGCTGCCGTTTGACGTCGCTCAGGATCACGACCTGCGCGTGTTTGCGCTGAATGACGCATCCTGTGAATTGCTGCGGCGTCTCGACGTGTGGGACGCCGTCGCTGCCCAGCGGCTCTGTCCTTACGAGAAGATGGAGGTGTGGGCCGGGCGCGGGCGCGTGACGTTTCACGCAACCGACGTCGCCCGGGCGCAACTCGGCGTGATCGTTGAAAACCGGCTCCTGTGCAGTGTGCTGTTTGAGCATCTGCGCGGATGCCGCAAGGTTGAGGTTCGCTGTCCGGCGCGGCTGCAATCCATGCGATCCGTCGCCGACGGGGACGCCTGGTGCGTTGCGTTCGACGACGGCGGCGAAATTGAAGCGGGTCTTGTCGTCGGTGCCGACGGCGCCGATTCGCAGGTGCGGGCATACGCCGGCATCGTTTACAGGCGTCATGGATATGGTCAGGAGGCGATCGTCGCGACGGTCGAGTGTGAAGTCGCGCACGACAACATTTGTCTGCAATGTTTCTCGCGCGACGGCATCGCGGCTTTGTTGCCGCTCACCGGGTGCGGCGGGAAGTTGGGCTCCGTTGTGTGGTCGTGCAACAGGCCGCTCGCCGACGAACTCGCCGCGTTGCCCGACGAGGCGTTCGGTAAACGGCTGATGCAGGTGCTGGAGAATCGTCTCGGGGCGATGGCGCCGGTTTCGAGGCGCGTCGCCTTCCCTTTGTACGGCGCGCTGGCCGACGACTACATCGGCGCCGGTATCGCGCTGGTCGGCGACGCCGCGCACAGCGTCCACCCATTGGCGGGGCAGGGTGCGAACATGGGGCTGGCCGACGTGCGCGTGCTGACCGACGCCGTGGCGTCTGCGGCGTGTGGTGCGGGTCTTCGCCGGTCGGTGCTGCGCCGCTATCAGCGCAACGTCAAGGGACGCAACCTCGGTATGAAGTACGCTCTCGACGCGATCCGCTGGTGGTTTGTCGGCGAGCATTTGCCGCCGGGCGTGCTGCAATCTGCGGCGCTGGATCTTACCGACCGCTGTCTGCCGCTGAAGATCTGGTTCATGGAGAAGGCAGCCGGCAACTGATGCGGGATTGCCTTGCGTCCGTGCACGTTGAAGGTGCGGAGCGGGCCTGGTGTCGGCTCAGGCGGCCACGTCGGCAGCCGCCGGATAATGGCCGGCGATGTTGTCGCCCCGGATTGAATTCGCTGAACAAGTTGTGATTACGAGGCCAGCACGGTTATTGCGGCGTCATAATCGGGTTCGTTTGCGATCTCGCTGACCAGTTCGGCGTGCCGGATGACGTTGTCTTCGTCAATCACGATGACCGCCCGTGCGGTGATGCCTGCCAGCGGGCCGTTTTCGATCAGCACGCCGTAGTCCTTGGCGAACGCTCTTGAACGCATCAGCGACAGCGGGATCACGTTGTTGAGGTTTTCACTTGAACAAAAGCGCGACATCGCGAACGGGAGGTCGGATGAAATGATCAGGAACACCGCGTCGGGGTTGCGTTGCGCCGCCTCGTCAAACTTCTTTGTAGAGGTTGCGCACACCGGCGTATCAAGACTCGGCACGATGTTCAGCAACTTTCGCTTGCCCTGGAAGTCCTTGAGACTGACGTCTTCAAGATCCTTGTTGACCAGCGTAAAGTCGGGCGCCTCCGCCTCCGGCGCCGGAAAGACACCGTGCGTGTGTATTTTGTTGCCTTGTAAAGTGATCTCCGTCATGGCTTGATTCCTGTTGGGTTGGTTTTGCAACGCGACGCCCGTTTTCAGGCGACGGGCAGGCTGCTGTTTTTCAGAGGCCTATATTCTACTTGCAGAGCCGCTTGCGGGGCTAAGTATATAATTGCCCTTGTTTAATTAGAAACCGGAGCCGGTCCAGCCCGAAAACCCCGGAGCAGGGCGGTTACAGCGGCGGGGCTTTGCGGGCGCCCGCCGTAATCCGCTGATTTTATGTGCATAACAAGGGTACCTGAACGGCCGCCCGCCGGGCGGCGGAGCGTATGAACGACTTCAGCCACGCTTTTCGTGTCGCCGTCGAGATGGTGGCGGCACTTGATCCCGACCTGCTCGAGATCATCAGTTTATCGCTTACGGTGAGTTTGACCGCGGTCGTAATCGCCGCGGTGATCGGCCTCTGCATCGGCGCAACGTTGGCGGTCAGCCGTTTTCCGACGCGCAATTTCTGGATCAGCCTGCTGACTGCCTTCATGGGCCTCCCGCCGGTGGTGGTGGGGTTGTTCGTTTACCTGATGCTGTCGCGCTCGGGCCCGCTCGGCGTGCTTGGACTGTTGTACACGCCGGGCGCGATGATCATCGCCCAGACCTTGCTGATCTTCCCGATCATTGCGGCGCTGACTTACCAGACCGTGCGGGATCTGTACCTTGAATACGGCGAACAACTGCGTTCTCTGGGTTGCCGGATGCCGCATACGGTGGGCACTTTGCTGTGGGAGGGGCGTTTCAGCCTGCTGACCGCGGTGCTCGCCGGTTTCGGGCGCGCCATCGCCGAGGTCGGCGCGGTGCTGATCGTCGGTGGCAACATCAATCATGCGACGCGCGTGATGACCACCGCAATTGCGCTCGAAACCAGCAAGGGCAATCTCGCGCTGGCGCTGGCGCTCGGCATGGTGTTGATCGTGTTGTCCCTGTTGATCACTTTCTCCGCGCAGGCGCTGCGTAATCTCGGCGAATCACGGCTGCACGTCTGATGGTTTCACTGCACCTGACAGTTGCTGATCTCGACTATGCCGTGCGTGGTCACACGCTGTTGCGCGACATCAATTTCACCAGCGATGCCGATGCCTGCACCGCGTTGCTCGGCGCCAACGGTGCGGGCAAGACCACGCTGTTGCGGCTTTGCCATGGTCTGATCGAGCCGAGCGGCGGCGACATCCGCTGGGGTGACGCGTCGCCGCGCGACCTCGGCGGACGCATCGCGATGGTGTTCCAGAGACCCCGTCTGCTCAGACGCAGCGCCTACGCCAACGTCGATTACGTCCTGCGTCTGCATGGGTTTTCGGACGAGGAAAGACGGCGGTGCATCACCGAGGCGTTCAGGCTGGTCGGCCTCGAGCACCGTGCGACACATCAAGCGCATTTGCTGTCCGGCGGCGAGCAACAGCGGCTTGCGGTCGCGCGCGCCTGCGCACTCAGCCCGGACGTTATCCTGATGGATGAGCCGACCGGCCGGCTTGATATGGAATCCACTGAGCGGGTTGAGGATGCGATTAGAAGCCTCAAGCGTGCCGGCACCAAGATCATCTTCACGTCGCATAATCTTTCTCAGGTCAGGCAATTGTGCGACGATGTTATTTTTCTCGATCGCGGGTGTCTGATTGCGCACGCCGCGTGCGAGGAGTTTTTCAGCAGCACCGGGAACAAGACGATATGCGATTTTCTCCGCCTGCAAGCCGCTTTCTGAAGTCCACCCCGGGGCTATTGCCGGGGTTATTGCTGGGGTTATTGCCGGGGACATTTCTGGGGATGTCCCCCGGTGCATTATCCGGCGGACAGGCCGTCGCATCGGCGCATCCCGTCAGGCTGGCTTCGACGACCTCGACCGATAATTCAGGGCTTTACGAAGTGTTGCTGTCCGCGTTCAAGCGCGACACCGGTATTGAGGTACACGTGATCGCCGTCGGTACCGGTCGTGCGTTGAGCATTGCGCGCCGCGGCGACGCCGACGTCCTGATCGTTCATGACGAACCATCAGAATTGGAATTTGTGCGCGAAGGCTACGGCGTTTCGCGCAAGACCTTTATGTTCAATGACTATGTGCTGGTCGGGCCGGTCGCGGGTGCCGCCGACATTGTGGGTGCGGTCGGCGTCGTCGAGGTGCTTCGGCGTATCGCAAAAAGCGGTGCAATCTTTGTTTCGCGCGGCGACGACAGCGGCACACACAAAAAGGAGTTGTCATTGTGGCGTATGGCGTTGAATGTGGTGCCGTCGGAGCGTGGCTGGTACCGCGAAGTCGGCAGGGGCATGGGTGCGGCATTGAACATCGCCAATGAGCTCAATGCGTACACCTTGTCCGACCGCTCAACTTGGATCAGTTTCAATAACCGCCCGAACTTGAAAGTGATCGCCGAGAATGATCCGCCGCTGCGCAATCCCTACAGTGTCATTCTGGTCAATCCCGGGCGTCACCCCGGCGTACGTTTTCACGGGGCGCGGACGTTTGCCGACTGGCTGACTTCCGAAAAGGGGCTTTCGTTGATCCGCGCTTTCAGGGTGCGCGGTGAACAGTTGTTCTTTCCTCTTTGACGCGGATCGGCCGGATCAGCGCGGTGCCGGTTGCATCAGCGTCAATTCGCGCCCCGACTGGCTGAAGTCGAGGCGCTTGAGGAACTCCATGCCGAGCAGGATGCTGTCGCCCTCCATGTGCGGGTTGATACTGCCGTTGAGGTCGTCGAGACGGATGCCGCCGACTTCAACGCTGTCGAGGCGGGTGCGGTAAACGGTGACCGTGCCGTTTGCGGTGCGGGCATAAAACGGCGCGCCGTGCACGAGGTTCAGCTTGTTCGCCACTGCCGCGGGGATGTTCACGTCGCTTGCGCCGGTGTCCACCAGAAAGTTGACCGGGCGGCCGTTGATGTTGCCGCTCGTGACGTAATGGCCGTAACGGTTGCGTACCAGCACAACGCGCATACCGCCGTCCACAAGCCGCTCGGACACCGGCGCCGTGTTCGGGTTGTAGAGTTTGACCAGATAATCTTCAAAGAACAGAAACAACAGCACCAACACCGAGATCCAGGTCGCCGTGAGCATGAACCGTCCGTAGCGGCGGCTGACCGGCGCTTCCGGGTGCGGGGGTTCGTCATGGCCGTGGTTCATTTCGGGAATTATATAACTTCGGACATTCGGGACCGTTCGCGTCTGCACTTTGAAGATGAACGTTCAGTCGGTTTCTGCGACCATCAATTCGCGCGCTTTTTCTGCAAGTTGTTTGCGGTCGCCGTCGCCGGGCAGGCTGTCGGTGTAGCGCACGACGGCGTGTATGCACGGCTCGCCGAGCACCGCGAGGGCATGGGTGAAGAACGGCACGTCGCTGGTGTAGGGCGCTTTCTCGTGAACGCCGTCGTGTGCGCTGTTGCACGGGTAAGTGATGACCATCGGCTGCACCCACGCATGGGTGTCGATCGCGGCCATGAACAGGCGGGGGTGAAAGCGCTGTATTTCGGTGCCGTCCGAAGTCGTGCCTTCGGGAAAGAACGCGACGCTGGCGCCGACGCGCAGGCGTTCGCTGATCAACTGCGCCGCGGTTTCCGCGCCGGCGCCGCGGTCTATGAACAAGGTGCCGGCTTTGCGCGCGAGATAACCGATGATCGGCCAGCGCGCGACCTCGGCTTTCGACAGAAAACTCACCGGTTGCAGGCTGCCGACGATCACGATGTCCATCCACGAGATATGGTTGGCGACGACCAGCGACGCGCCTTCGGCGGGTTTGCCGTGAATATGCAGGCGGATGCCGACCAGTCGCGTGCAGGTGCGCAGCCACCAGCACACGATGCCGCGTTGCCGGGCGTTGCCCGCTTTATGTCCGTCGGGCGTCAGCGCGAAGATGCACAGCAGTATGCCGATGACGACGTGGATGCCGATCAGCGGGAGACGGATTGCAATGCGCAGGACGCTCATGCGGGATCGGCCGTGTCGGGTCGCAACCCGTCCGGCGCCGGGTGAATGTCAACCAGTCGCGTGCAGGTGCGCAGCCACCAGCGCACGATGCCGCGCTGCCGCGTGCTGCCCGTTCTATGTCTGTCGGGTGTCAGCGCGAAGATGCACAGCAGTATGCCGACGACGACGTGGATGCCGATCAGCGGGAGACGGACGGCGATGCGCAGGGCGCTCATGCGGGATCGGTCGGGGTGGATCGGAACCCGTCCGGCGCTGGGTGGAGATCGATCAGCCGCGTGCAGGTGCGCAGCCACCAGTGCACGATGCCGCGCTGCCGCGTGCTGCCCGTTCTATGTCTGTCGGGCGTCAGCGCGAAGATGCACAGCAGTATGCCGATGACGACGTGGATGCCGATCAGCGGGAGACGGATTGCAATGCGCAGGACGCTCATGCGGGATCGGCCGTGTCGGGTCGCAACCCGTCCGGCGCCGGGTGGTCGGCCGGTCGTCTGTTATAGCGTCGGGGTGTATTTTCCGCGAGTTTTGCCGCGAAGGCATCGAGGTCGTCGATCGGTGCGAGGCAGGTTGTGCCGCGGCACCAGTAGGCGGCGGCTTCACCGCGCAGCGGCTTGTCGTGCAGGGCCGGCGGCAGGTTGGTGGCGTCGCCGGGAATCGCAAAACAAAAGCGCAGGGGCGAGTGGTGCCCGGCGGCGGTACGCCGCCATTGTGCGAGTGTATCGCCGCGCGCGCGAATGATGATGGTCTCCGGCGGCTGGTGCTGCTCGGCCAGCGCGGACAGCAGGGTGGTGCAGTTGCTCGGCGCGTTCGCAATCGTCGCGGCGGCCTGCGCCAGTGCACGGTCTGCGCTCTTGAGATACGCGTCGTTGCCGCACAGCAGGCCGAATCTTGCGAGCGCGAGCGTCGCGACGCCGTAACCCGACGGCGTCGCTTCGTCGTGCAATGTGCGTGGGCGCTGGATCAGCTGCTCGTGGTCGTGTGCGGTGAAATAGTAGCCGCCGTTGTCGGTGTCCTCGAAGCGCTCGAGCAGGGCGTCGGCGAGATCGAGCGCGAACGCGAGATCGTCGTCGCGCCAGCGGCATTGCAGCAGGTGGAAGATCGCGTCGAGCAGGAAGGCGTAGTCGTCGAGGTAGGCGGTGAGGTGTGCCTGCCCTTCCTTCCAGGTGGCTGACAACCGCCCGTTGCGCCATAAGCTGTCGCGTACAAAGTTAAGTGCACGCGCGGCCGACCGGTGGCAGTCGCCGTCGCCGAGCAGCCGCGCCGCCTGCGCCATGCCTCTGATCATCAGCGCGTTCCAGCTCGTCAGGATCTTGTCGTCGCGTCCGGGGCGCGGACGTTGTTCGCGGTGTGTGAACAAGGCGTGTCTGGCGCGTTCAATACCGGCTGTGCCCGTGTCGGTGTCGGTGCCGAGCGCTTCGGCGACGGCTGCGGCCTCAGCCGCGACGTGCAGGTGCCACCGGCCTTCAAAGTTCGGCACCTTGTCGAGGCCGAAATGCTGCATCGCGATCGCTGCGTCCTGCGGGGTGTCGCCGAGCACCTCGGCGACTTCGTCTTTGCGCCATACGTAGAACGCGCCTTCGCCACCCTCGGAATCGGCATCGAGCGTGGCGTAGTAGCCGCCTTCGGGCGCCTGCATCTCGCGCAACACCCAGCGCGCGGTTTCACCTGCCGCGTCGGCGAAGCGCGCGTTGCCGCTGAGGCACCAGGCTTCGGCCAGCAATCCGAGTAACGGGCCGTTGTCGTAGAGCATTTTTTCAAAGTGCGGGATCTGCCAGGCGGCGTCCACCGAGTAACGGTAAAAACCGCCGCCGAGATGGTCGTACAAGCCGCCGCAACACATTTTCTCCAGCGTGTAGAGTGCCGCGTACTCGGCCTGCGCATCGTCTGCGTCGTCGAGTGCGGCGCGCACGCGACAGTGCAACATGAACTGCATGAGCTCGCTGTGAGGGAATTTCGGCTCGTCGCCGAAGCCGCCGTGCACTTGGTCAAACTGCTGTATCAATGCTGCCCGCGCGGTCTCGATCAACGCCACCGCCGGCGTCGCGGTGTCGGCGGCGGGGGCGTAGATCTTGCGCAGCGCGTCCTTCAACGCTGTATTCTGGCGGCGGATGTCCGCGCGCCGCTCCCTGTAATAACTGTGCACGCGCTCGAGGATTTCCTTAAATGCTGGCAGGTTGTAGCGCGCCTCTTTGGGGAAGTAAGTGCCGCCGAAGAACGGGCAATGGTCTTGCGGGTCGATGAACATTGTCAGCGGCCAGCCGCCGGCGCGCTGCGTGATCAGCGACTGCGAAGTCTGGTAGATCTTGTCGATGTCGGGGCGCTCCTCGCGGTCCAGTTTGATGTTCACGAACAGGCGGTTCATCAATTCCGCGGTTGTGTCGTCCTCAAAAGACTCGTGCGCCATGACGTGGCACCAGTGGCACGCTGAGTAACCGATCGACAGCAGGATCGGTTTGTCCTGCTCGCGCGCCACGGCGAAAGCCTCCTCGCCCCAGGGATACCAGTCCACCGGATTGTTCGCGTGTTGCAACAGGTAGGGACTGGTCTCCTGCGCCAGGCGGTTGGGTGAATGATGGGACGAAGACATGGCGATGGTTCTCGGTGGCCGGGCGCTTATGTTATCGCGTTCCGCGGGCGGGTGCGGGCGCTTGCTATAATTTGCGCCGGTCAATCGTCTTTTGACCGCATCCTTTTATTGTAGTCAATCCGCCGAAGTAATAGATTGAGTAATAGACCGGGTAATAGATTGGTCGAGATCCGTTGCGCCATGAACCGGGTTTTTACACGAACAACTTCAGGGTGTGTTCCGCCGGACGATGTTGCAGTATCCTGACATTGACCCCGTGGCTTTTTCGATCGCCGGCGTCAAAGTGCATTGGTACGGGCTGATGTACCTGCTCGGCTTCGTGATCTTCATGTTGCTCGGGCGCGTGCGTGCGCGCGACGGCCGTTTCGGCATAACGTCGCGGGATGTCGATGACCTGCTTTTTTACGGTGTGTTCGGCGTGATCCTCGGCGGGCGCCTCGGCTACATCCTGTTTTACGACTTTGAGCGTTTTCTCTATGACCCGTCGGTGGTCTTCATGGTCTGGGAGGGCGGCATGAGCTTTCACGGCGGTCTGCTCGGGGTGTTGACCGCGCTGTGGCTGTTTGCACGCAAGCGCCGGATGCCCCTGTTGCAGGTCACCGACTTCATCGCGCCGCTGGTGCCGCTCGGTCTCGGCGCCGGACGCCTCGGCAACTTCATCAACGGCGAATTGTGGGGACGGGTGAGCGACGCGCCGTGGGCGATGGTGTTTGCGCACGTCGATGCGTTGCCGCGTCATCCGACACAACTGTATGAACTGCTGATCGAGGGTGTTCTGCTGTTTGCCGTGATGTGGATCTATTCGTCAAAGCCGCGTATGCTCGGTGCGGTCAGTGGTCTGTTCGCTTTGCTGTATGCGCTCGGGCGCATCGGCGTTGAGTTTTTGCGCGAACCCGACGCGCACCTCGGCTTCGTCGCGTGGGACTGGTTGACGATGGGACAACTGCTGAGCTTGCCGCTGCTGCTCGCCGGCGCGTGGCTGCTGTATCACTCCCGGCATCACCGGCGGATGCTGTGAAGGTGCTGGCGGTGGGTGTTGTGGAGGTGACGACGGTGCGTGCTGTGAAGGTGTCGGCGGCGCCGGCTCGTTTCTGTGCTTGCGGCTCAACGTCACCGGCAGGCGTTGTGAAAATGACGACGGCGCGTGCTGTGAAGGTGTCGGCGATGGGCATTGTGTGTGAAGGTGTCAGCGGTGCCGGCTCGTTTCCGTGCTTGCGGCTCAATGTCACCGGCGGGCGTTGTGAAGATGACGATGGTAGGCGCGATGACCCGTGCTGAACCGTACTGCTCTCCGTGTTATTGGCGGCTGTCGTGAAAGCGTATCTTGAACTGCTGTCTGCCGTGCTTGAACGCGGCGTCGCCAAAGACGACCGCACCGGCACCGGCACACGCTCGCTGTTCGGTTGGCAGTCGCGTTATGACCTCGCGCAGGGTTTTCCGCTGGTGACGACCAAGCGCGTGCATTTCAAATCGGTGGTGTATGAGTTGCTGTGGTTTTTGCGCGGCGACACCAACGTTGCTTATCTCAACTGCAATGGCGTGACGATCTGGGACGAGTGGGCCGACGAGGACGGCAACCTGGGGCCGATCTACGGCCGGCAGTGGCGCTCGTGGCCCGCACCGAACATGATGTACATTGATCAGATGCAGCAGGTGGTGGAAGACCTCCGCGCCGATCCCGATTCGCGTCGGCTGCTGGTGTGCGCGTGGAATGTCGGTGAACTTGAACTCATGCGCCTGCCGCCGTGCCATGTGCTGTTCCAGTTTTACGCGGCGCACGGGCGCCTTTCATGCCAGCTTTATCAGCGAAGCGCCGACGTTTTTCTCGGGGTGCCGTTCAACATTGCGTCTTATTCACTGCTGACGCTGATGGTCGCGCAGGTGTGCGGTCTGAAACCAGGGGAGTTCGTCCACACTTTTGGTGACGTGCATCTTTACGACAGCCATGTTGCGCAGGCGCGCGAGCAGTTGCGGCGTATGCCGAAACCACTGCCGCGCATCGAACTCAATCCGCAGGTGCAAAACCTTTTCTCTTTCGGATACGACGACGTTCGCCTGCTCGACTACGAAGCGCATCCGCCGATCGCGGCACCGGTCGCCGTATGAGCGACGCAACCCCGCCGCTGAACCTCACGCTGATCGTCGCGCACGCGCGCAACCGCGTGATCGGCAAAGACCATGCGATGCCGTGGCATTTGTCGGCGGATCTCAAGCGGTTCAGGCGGATCACGACCGGCAGGCCGGTGGTGATGGGGCGCAGGACTTTCGAAACCCTCGCGCGGCCGTTGCCCGAACGACGCAATATCGTGCTCAGCCGCGACCCCGCGTACACTGCCGCCGGCTGCGAAGTCGTGCATGGCCTCGATGAACTGCACGCGTTGCTTGGCGATGAGGAATGTATGGTCATCGGCGGCGCAGAGGTGTACCGCCAGTGCCTGCCGCTGTGTCGGCGTATTCATCTTACGCTGGTGCAGGCCGAACCCGACGGTGACGTTTTCTTTCCGGAACTTGATAAAGGCGAGTGGCAGTGGGAGCAGGTGGGAGAACATTTCGCTGATGAGAAGAATGATTATGAGATGGTGTTTTGGGAGTTGCGGAGGAGGTGAAATGGAGTTATCTAGATGTAGTTTCTTCCAATTTTTAAGCCCCCCCCCCCCCCCCCTGTTGTTAAAAAAAGTTTTGCATACTGAAGCCGTGGTTTCCCTGCAAACATTAAGCGGCTATACTGGAACCCTGCTGCGTTGATGAAGTGGGGCGCGAGGGCTTTCCGGTCAGAATCGCCGTTTTCGCGCTTGATCCGGGGGTCCTCGGGTTCAGGGGGGCGCCGGGGCGAAAACGACGCCCGGAGCGCGCGTATTTGAGGCGATCGGTACCCGGGCGGGGACTGGGCATACCCCCGATGTAATACAATCGGGGAAAATCAAGATTGATATATAATTCCAAAAACATTAACCCCGCGGGGAGTCTCCCTACCGGGGAGTCTCCTTGCAGAACTGAGGAGAATGACGATGGAAATAACTTTAGAAACCGTCTATGACAAGATCCAGGATTTGGATCGCAAGATTGACGAATCAAGAATCAAGACCACACAGTGGGTGGTCGGCATCTTCATCGGCGCGGTAGTGATCATCTCTGCCATTGCAGGCGTCTATACCTCGGCTCTCATACTGCTGGCCAAGTAAAAACCGGAAGCGGCTGACGACGCCGCGCCCTCAAAAGTCCATACATTTGTGCCCCGCTGATATGCGGGGCGTTTTCATCGGCGGAACAGCCCCGGTGATCCGTGGCCACCGGCCGGGTATCCCGCGCCGGAGCGACACCGCAGCGCCGCCCAGATACAGGACTTTAGCCGGGCGCGATGACCCGTGCTGAACCGTACTGCTCTCCGTGTTATTGGCGGCTGTCGTGAAAGCGTATCTTGAACTGCTGTCTGCCGTGCTTGAACGCGGCGTCGCCAAAGACGACCGCACCGGCACCGGCACGCGCTCGCTGTTCGGCTGGCAGTCGCGTTATGACCTCGCGCAGGGTTTTCCGCTGGTGACGACCAAGCGCGTGCATTTCAAATCGGTGGTGTATGAGTTGCTGTGGTTTTTGCGCGGCGACACCAACGTTGCTTATCTCAACCGCAACGGCGTGACGATCTGGGACGAGTGGGCCGACGAGGACGGCAACCTGGGGCCGATCTACGGCCGGCAGTGGCGCTCGTGGCCCGCGCCGAACATGATGTACATTGATCAAGTGCAGCAAGTGGTGGACGACCTCTGCGCCGACCCTGATTCGCGTCGGCTGCTGGTGTGCGCGTGGAACGTCGGTGAACTTGAATTCATGCACCTGCCGCCGTGTCATGTGCTGTTCCAGTTTTACGCGGCGCATGGGCGCCTTTCATGCCAGCTTTATCAGCGAAGCGCCGACGTTTTTCTCGGGGTGCCGTTCAACATTGCGTCTTATTCACTGCTGACGCTGATGGTCGCACAGGTGTGCGGTCTGGAACCTGGGGAGTTCGTCCACACTTTCGGCGACGTGCACCTGTACGACAGCCATGTTGCGCAGGCGCGGGAGCAGTTGCGGCGTGCGCCGAAACCACTGCCGCGCATCGAACTCAATCCGCAGGTGCAGAACCTTTTCTCTTTCGGATACAATGACGTTCACCTGCTCGACTACGAAGCGCATCCGCCGATCGCGGCGCCGGTCGCCGTATGAGCGACGCGACCCCGCCGTTGAACGTCACGCTGATCGTCGCACACGCGCGCAACCGCGTGATCGGCAAAGACCATGCGATGGTGTGGCATTTGTCGGCGGATCTCAAGCGATTCAGGCGGATCACGACCGGCAGGCCGGTGGTGATGGGGCGCAGGACTTTCGAAACCCTCGCGCGGCCGTTGCCAGAACGACGCAATATCGTGCTCAGCCGCGACTTTGCGTACGTCGCTGCCGGTTGCGAAGTCATGCACGCACTCGATGAACTGCACGTGTTGCCCGGCGATGAGGAATGTATGGTCATCGGCGGCGCAGAGGTGTACCGCCAGTGCCTGCCGCTGTGCCGGCGTATTCATCTCACGCTGGTGCAGGCCGAACCCGACGGCGACGTTTTCTTTCCGGAGCTTGATAAAGGCGAGTGGCAGTGGGAGCAGGTGGGAGAGCATTCCGCTGATGAGAAGAATGATTATGAGATGGTGTTTTGGGAATTGCGGAGGAGGTGAAGTGGAGTTATCTAGATGTAGTTTCTTCCCAATACTTTTTAATATGCCCCCCCCCTGATGCTGCTAGAAAAATTTGGAAGATGAGTTTAGTTTCTACCGTTGTGAATTGCGGATAGGCCTTGGTCAGTTATACTTTTTATGCGCCGTGTCATAATAGAGCTCCTGTTGTGAATTGCGGATAGGCCTTGGTCAGTTATACTCCCGCGCTCCAGGAACGTCCATCATCTCCAGTTGTGAATTGCGGATAGGCCTTGGTCAGTTATACTGCTGATCATATTCTACCGGTGGATGGAGGCGTTGTGAATTGCGGATAGGCCTTGGTCAGTTATACTATTCAGTTCCTCAATTAAAACACCTTTAGCGTTGTGAATTGCGGATAGGCCTTGGTCAGTTATACTGCAACACATCGTGCTGTCGTGTTGGGGCATGTTGTGAATTGCGGATAGGCCTTGGTCAGTTATACTAAGCTGCTTATCGACAACCTTCTGTGTCAGTTGTGAATTGCGGATAGGCCTTGGTCAGTTATACTTACCGCACGTTCCCTGTCTTTACCAGTCAAGTTGTGAATTGCGGATAGGCCTTGGTCAGTTATACTTGAACTGATTGCGCCTCTACCCCCTGATTAGTTGTGAATTGCGGATAGGCCTTGGTCAGTTATACTCGCCACAATGCAACAGGCTGATTTTTATAAAATTTCCAAGTATTGGAATTACAGAAATTCCAGTTGTGTGGGTGGTTGTTCAATTGGTTTGGTCTTTTTTCCGTAGAAAACTTGTATTTTCCCAAATTGTTTATCGGTAATTTTTAGGATTCTTATTTCTCCATCGGGTGGCAGACAGCTTTTAACGCGTGCCACATGAACTTGTGCATTTTCTTCACTCGCACAGTGTCGCATATAAACAGAATACTGCATCATACCAAAGCCATCTACTAATAGGTTCTTCCGGAATTTGGAGTATTGTTTTCTTGCTGACTTAGTATCTGTCGGGAGATCAAACAATACAATAACCCACATAGTATGCGTTCCTCCAAAGCTAATCATTGATCTTCCTTAATTCTCGTTGGAATATTCAGAGCTTTGGTTGCGCCAAACATCACGGATTTTAGATTAGCCATAAGATGGTGAGAGGCAACCATTAGGGGCAAGGGTTGGTCTTTCCAAATTACAGCGTTGCTAAGTAATTCTAGTAAATATCGTTTGTTATTTTTACAAATTTTTGGTTCGGAATCTTGCCTTGCAATTTTCCAAACTACTAAATCAACCCAAGGACGGAAAGGTTCCATTAAATCGTCTGCTAGACAAAGTCCGTTGTACTGATTGTGGTGGTGTAATCCTAATGCCGGATGAAGCCCGCTACCCACTAATGATCGAGCCACCATTGCCCGGATGATGGCGTAACCATAGTTAAGTAAGGCGTTGATGCCACTTTGGTTACGGTCTCGACGAAAGTTTTGTCCCATTAACAAGCGCCAGTACAGTTGTGCTGCTTGAGCTTCATGATTTTCTTTATCGCTGGATTTTACCTTTATAGCTATACGTTTTAGTGTTGCTGAACTGACATTTAGGCGGTCTAAAGTATCTACTTGCTGTATGATTTTGTGGCGAACAATCTGCTGCCATAGACGATTTTTAGTTGATTTAGAAACTGATATTTGTTGCTGCAGAACCTTTGTATGCAGACTGTGTCCTTCACTAATCGGCAAAATAACGGAGTAAGGGATGTATTGCTCGTCACAGAAAACAACAACCGTATTGTTTTTTTGGCATACGATTAGTGTTTTTTGAGTAATAACAATTGCAGGGTGTTGTAGTATGAGAATCCCTATATCTTCAACTGGAATAACAGCCGCTAATTCCCCTGATTTTTCTATTAAGAGTTGATTGTTTTGGGTGCGAATATATGCCCGTTCACTGATATCAACCGTCCGCTTAATCATCCAACGATTTTCCTATTGCATTTATTTTCAAAGGTTTCAATTCATATTGCATTAGTGCGGGAATCGTTGATTCTCTATCTAGCAATGTTTCAGTTGGGTTGTTAATTTCGGCTGCTGTATGCAAACGTAGCTTTAGATGCTTTCCCTGTTGGTCGATCTTTTGAATTCTATATATTTTATTTGTTTTATCTTTTTGTATTGAAACCAAATCATTAATATGCAATGCCATGACAAACTCGTAATCTTTGCCATGTTGAGTTTCAACTATTGGGCGTTTAGCTCCATTGATGCCTCGTGCGCGATAAGCCGCTTCCATCATAGTGATAAAAACCCCCTTGTGGCTGCCATTTTTTGTGACGAATAACTTCCACATGATGAATATTTCCATACGTCATCCACCGAAAAATCTCTCCTTGCTTGTTACGAATACCGAATTTTGTTTTTTCTAGTCTTGACTTATTGGTCTTAGATTGAATCATGCGTACCCGTTTTATTGGTGTTCTACCGTCTTTGTGATAAACTCCTTTTGAAAAGGCTTCTTTAGGGTTGTTATCATGCTTTTTCAAATGTTTTCGTACTTGTTTTTTAATGGCAGGGTCGCAAATTTTATCAACTCGGAATTGAGTAAACTTCCCGTCCAGTTTTTTTCTGTAAACTGTACCAACTCCTTTTACAAATCCTGCACCTGTATCTTCATGCAGCTTTCCGCTGATTTTGCGTCGTGGCACATGGGAGACGATCATATTTTCCAAATGCGATTCTGTTTCCGCACGTAAATCTTGCCAAGGGGGGTCCGTTAATAAATCGCGCATACCAAGGCCAGTGCGTTTATCAGCTTGTAAACTATTAGCAGTAGTAAAGAGTGTCTGATAAAACCCTCTATCAATGCACGCGGTAACAACTGCATCTATTGCGTGATGGCGATGATCTTTTCGTTCTTTTTTATTGGTTTTACCTAATAGGCTGTTAAGGTCCCAATGACGGCATAACCAGTAGGTCATTATTCCACGTGTAAAGGATATATCGGCCCCAAGCGTTTTTAGATATTCGTGTGCTTCCCGACAAATGTAACGAGTGTCGGTAAGTTGGCTCCCAATGAAGTCTCTTTCCAGTAAATCAGATTCAACCATGTAAAACCGCTTTTGTTTGATAAGTAATTTTTTCCCCCATCGGGGAAGTGCCTGGGTAATCTGATTCCATTTTTCTGGATTACTACCAAAAGCATCTTTGGGAGTGCGATTGCCTTTAGCGCGATTCTCCTCAGCAAAGCAAACGACTTTGTTCATGTAGGAATCATCTAAAGATCTACTCAATGGCAGAATATGGTCTATTTCTGTGTTAGCACTGAATAAATTTGCTCTGCAGATCATTCCCCCGCTGTAAATGCAACACTCGTTTTGATCTTTCCACAGTCGATATTTTATTCTTATGGCAGGTTGTGGGTAACTGCTGAGATTAAGCTCGGGGTGCTGCTTACAAAATCCTTTATATTCTTCAACTGCTTCATTATTCATTTGAGTCTTCTTATTCTCTTGCTCTATATGTTCTTTGTGTCGTTTGGTGTTCATTTTCAAATCCCGCAACATTTCTATGCGAATAGTATCCGGTTTGCCGTGCTCCACAATAACAGCGTTAATTACTCGCCGCAGTTCATGCAAAGCTTTATTCACAATCGGGTTGCGTGTCTCAGGTGGCCAACCTAGGCGGTCGGCAATTTTCACTTCTGTTTTATATCCATATCCCGCGGCAATTCTGGCATCGGAATAAATTTTCCCTTCCATCATATACGGCAATAATTTTTTAATGGCCTTTGAAGAAAGATTTGCGTGTCCAGGCTCAAATTCAATCATGCACAAACGAACTGCTGTATTGCCATTGTATTTCCAGTGATTCATAAGACGTTTTTTCAGTGCGGACTTTTTCCGAATTGTTATCAAATCTTCGACCAAAGCGAATTGTTTTTCTGCCGAATATTCATCCCACTCTGAAATGACTTCACGTATGGCACAAGCAGTTGTGTTCCCATTTAACTTTTTAACACTAGTCTTAAGGTTGAACTGTGTGCCTCGATCCAATCTCAGACCTTCGTGAATTTTAGGAAATTTCGGATGCGAGTTATTCTCAAACAAGAGCCAAAGCATTTCTCTTTCTGTATTGCTTAAAGATATATACCGTTCGGAGTTGCTGTCGAAATATCGCAAGTTATTGATGTCTTGCATGTAACGAAATTTTTGGTACTCGAGGCGTGCAACTGAACTGCGCGTACAGTCTTTTTCAAGAGAGCACTTGTCAACACGATCAGGGTTTAGTTTGATTGGTCGTTGATGAAAAACAATATCTTCTATCTGTTCCTTTGATTCATTGGTCAACATATCGTGACATTGAGATTGTTGTTGCCAAATAGCGTCCAGTTCTTCCTTATACATTCTTCGGTCGGTTCTAAGGAGCCCTCCATCGTGAAGACGATTTCGCTTACATTCATGTGCGGGCAATGAGGCCAAATATTCCCCAAGCGTTCTGTAACCCGATTGCTCAATTTTGTCTCTTACTTGACTGATATCTTTTTTGAAATCCGTTTCCTCCTCGTTATCTTTGGCAGTAGCATCAGAGGCATCTTCACCTAGTTCTTCCATGGTTGCGAGAACGTCAGGATCATCCAGCATATCTTGTCCAAGTAAGGTTTTTTTATTACTTAAAAATCCTCGGCGTTGTACCAAGTGCAACAATACGCGCCCCAGTTCATAAGGCGAGAGTGGCTCGTCCAGTGCCTTAGCCCGCAATTGGTACGGATCGCCTAATTTATTGAGCATAATTTCCGGTTGCGGGTCCTGCTTCAACGATTCTGGCAGAAGGTTCAATCTGATCAGGTAGCGCAACATCTTTTGTTTGCGCCGTGTTCTGCGTTGAATAACTCTTCGTGCCAAGCGGCACTTTCGCCGATGGATATTCTTCGGGGTAGGGTTTTTATCCTCCACCGCACGTTGAAAAATTCGGCATCCCAAGTCAATTAGGCCGGTTGGTTTGTCATGCTTATCCGCCTCAAGCAATGCCCATCCTATGGAATTGCTGCCGAGATCAAGCCCTAACACCTTCTTGCTCATAGATGCATTCTCGTATATACTGGCCAGTAGTATAACTGACCAAGGCCTATCGATTAGCTTTTCATACCAATGAAATATCTTTTTCGTAGGCAACGCTTTTAAGCGACCAAGAGCCCTCCCAGCGGGGGCTCTTTTAATATCTGGGAATTATAATAGATAACCTAACGACAAGATTGCTCGTTGAGCATCAAGTGAAGTATTGTCACTCCGCAAACACTTTCTCGAGGATGTAAATTAATCTGTGTAAGCGGCCAGTTCATGTTATGATCGGCACCCGGTCGCCGAACAGTATGATGAACTGATCCAGGGCCGCTTTCCAGTCCCTGATCGGCAGCGTCCATTTCTTTGACGCATTCCGCAAACCAGGATACAGGCAGTTTCCGGATCGCGTCGTCATGTGGGAACGCCCTGCGCCCCTTGATCACTTTCCTCAAACTGTAGTTCAGAGACTCGATATCCCTCCATGGGCACTACCTCGCTATACCGGGCACTCATCGAGGCGAACGTGTCTGATGGGACCACCAAGAAAGCAGTTGAGGGACTGATTTCTGTTAATGAGGCGGCTACGAAAATGGACATCGCCGAATTGGAAGTCAGGCTGATCAAATGGATCGTTGCCACCGCTATTGCTGTCGGCGGTGCAGTCATTGCAGCCATGGGGTTGATCGCCAGGCTCTGATAAGCTTTCCATCGCCAAGTCAGAAGTCAAGCTGATCATCAGCGTGGAGCATTGCCGCCTTGATCATTGCGGTCGCGCATTGTCTTAAGGAGAGCGAACATGACTTCGACTCCCCGTCAATCAGAAGTAGCCACACGCTGGCGTTCTCGCGGGTTCAGTTGTGACCTGTGGGTGGACCCGCCGGGGCAGTGCTGGGAGGATTTCACGCACGCGACCGACGAACTGGTGATGGTGGTCGAGGGTGAAGTCGAATTCGAGATCACGGGTGAGGTGCGCCGTCCCGCGCCCGGAGAGGAGCTGCTGATACCGGCAGGCGCCGTTCATTCAGTTCGCAATATCGGCGCCGGCACCGCCCGTTGGTTATACGGTTATAAGCGTTGAGGCCGAGGCAGACGCCTGGTCAGTATAAGTGCGGTTTGTGTCTGTCCTTCGGCGGAAAAATCACTTTCAACTTATTCAGCGGCGTATTGCGGGGCAGATGTTTTTGGTGTTGCAAACATCCCACAACGACGCCCGGGTGGATATTCAATTCTTTTGCGAATTTGCGGATCGCATGCGCGGACTTTGAGGCTTGTTTGAGTTGTTCCGAGTACTGCTTCGGGATCAGCGTGTTGATCGCAAATTGGCTGGCTTCTTTTTCGAGTCTGTTTTCATCCGGCATTATTTTGTCGTCCCAGAATGCCATCCGTCGGCTTTGGTGCAGCAGAATGTGGCCGGCTTCGTGAAAGAAAGTCAGCCAGAACTGATCGTTGGTCTTGCCATATAGCGGCAGTTGGATCAGTGGCCGGTTGGGTCTCAGCCAGCGCGCGATGCTGCTGACGTGCGCTTTCCTGAAAGCAGGCGTAATCGCCAGATGCACACCTGCGTCGAAGCACAGTTTCTCTATCCCGTGCTCAATCTCCTGTGGTTTTTCGACGGTCAGGTTCCGGATCCTTGCAATCGCCTTACGGAATTTTACTTTGCCATATTTCGCCGGGGTGCCTTGTTCCTCGGCTTCTATCTCACCCGTGCGCAGCAAAGCTGAAACCGCCCCCATGTCCTGCCGGCGTTTTTTCGTCAGCGAGAGCATCCTTTCTGTCTCTTCAAAACAGCTTTTCCATTGTTTCGGGGAAGCCACGCCGTAGAATTTCAGCGCTTCCCGGACAATGCGCGGTTTGTTCCCGGCCGTCTGCCTGGATTTTTCAATGTACCCGTTGTTCATTAACTCCCTGATCGGTATTTGTCTGAGCCACCTCACCCATTTACGGTATTTTTTGTCTTGCTTCAGGCGTAGCAGTTCAGCGCGGTAATGTGCTTCGCGGGTAAGCCAGAATTTCGCGGAGGGGCCTCCCAACACTTGCTCAAGCACCGCAGCCGTTCCTTCAGTGATAGGCGCTTTGCCGTTGAAGAGAAGGCTTACGTGCTTTTCAGACCATCCGGTTCTTTTTGAAAAATCAGTCTGTTTCCATCCCCGAGACCTGATAATGTCCTTGATGGTATCTCCCGCAGGAGATACCCGGTCGGGCTCAAATGTATTTAAATCAGACATGGTAGTCGCTTATTGACACGATCATTATTTTGGTAATTTTTTTCCAGTCGATATTGCCATCAGATAATTTTGGCGGGTCATGGTGATCATGGGTAAATACCAACCGTATTCCTCCGCTTATGCTGACCGCCCATTTGTTTTTCAATCGTCCATGCAACAAGTGAGGTTGTCTGTGAGGATTCTCTTTAGAGAAAACAGCCGCATTTTCCGCCGCTTTCGAGTCGCTGAGCACTGCGGGCGGGTTATTCGCCACTTTCTTGTTGAGCAGGTGTTGTGCTTGTCTTTTTTCCTCACAGGTTCTTTTGCTTCGAGTTCCTGAATGAGATGGCTGTTTGTTAATATTTACCTATATGGTAAACTTTTTCAAGAGAATAGGTCAACTGATGATCCAGCCCCCGGCACGTCGGCAACCCGTGTTGATCCGATGAGCCGGTCATCACCGCCCACACCCCACGCTGAACCGCCGTTTCCATTCCGGGTCGCGGCGGCGAGGCGGTTCAAATCACGGGTGCAGGCCGTCCGGTTGCGTCCCCGGCTCGCGTTCATGCTTCAGGTCTATAATGAATGTTGATCGGATCAAATCGCCCAACGATCCGTTAAATAGACTCGTTGCTATCTTGACAGGAAGTGATATTGATATGGAAAAACCATGAGACAGAATGCTTTGAATCACTTGCGGATCGCACTTGGTGATCCTCAAGCGGAGTTCAGGGATGGGCAATGGGAAAGTATTTCGCAGCTTTTAGATCGTAGAAGGGTGCTTGTCGTCCAGCGTACCGGTTGGGGGAAAAGCATGGTTTATTTTTTGGCGACAAAGCTTATTCGAGAGTCGGGTTCAGGGCCAACCTTATTAATTTCTCCGCTATTATCATTAATGCGCAATCAGATTGAGGCTGCCGCGCGAATTGGCATTACACCCAGGAAGATAGACAGTACCAATACCGGCGAATGGGATCAGATCAGGCAGGAGTTGACCGCTGATCAGGTAGATATATTGCTGATTTCTCCCGAACGCCTTGCAAATGCTTCCTTTCGCCGGCAAGTTTTCCCTGTTATTGCAGAAAACATCGGGCTTTTTGTGATTGACGAGGTTCACTGTATCTCAGACTGGGGGCATGATTTCAGACCGGATTACAAGCGTATCGTTCGTGTCCTTCAAGCTATTCCTTCCAATGTTCCGGTGCTGGCAACAACGGCAACAGCCAATGACAGGGTTGTGGATGATGTCAAGTCGCAACTCGGGGATGACATTGAATTGGCCAGAGGTTCTTTAGTCAGAGAAAGCCTCAAACTTCAGAATATAAATATGCCCAGTCCCGCAGCAAGAATGGCTTGGCTGGCACAGACTATTCCAAATCTTCCGGGCAGTGGAATAATCTATACTCTGACTCAGCGCGATGCAGAACGACTCACTGAATGGCTTCAGCGCAACAGAATTCGTGCGGAAGCCTATCATGCCGACATCTCAAACCGCGAAGTGTTGGAACAGCGGTTGCTTGATAATGAAGTAAAAGTTCTGGTTGCCACCGTTGCTTTGGGGATGGGATTTGACAAGCCTGACTTGGGGTTTGTAATTCATTTTCAAAGGCCTGCTTCCGTCGTTCATTACTATCAACAGGTTGGTCGTGCCGGTCGTGCTGTTAAAGAGGCGTATGGCATTCTGCTTTGTGGCGAGGAGGACGATCACATTGCAGATTACTTCATACGCAGTGCCTTTCCACCTCAGCAGCATATTACCGCCATCCTTGAAACGCTTGATAAGGCGGATGATGGCCTGCCACCATCATCAATGCAAAATTTTTTAAATATCAGCGGGTCACAAATTAAAAAAACGATCAAATATCTGACCATAGAATCCCCTTCTCCGATTGTAAAAGACGGTTCTAAATGGTATGCGACAGCTTCGGCGGCTGACTATGCAATTGATCAGGGGTATATAGAGGCAATTACCCGGATCCGGAGACAGGAACAGCGTCAGATGCAGGAATATATGGAACACAGAGGATGCCTGATGGCATTCCTCCAAAATGCGCTCGATGACCCCAACTCACAGGGCTGCGGTAAATGCCGGAATTGTAACCCCGGACTTCTGCTTTCTGAACAGTACAGCGATGAATTGGCAAACCAGGCGGCACTCTTTCTTAAAAGAGGCTGTCAACCAATCAAGCCTCGCAAGCAATGGCCCGCAGAGAATATGTTCAAACATTATCCACTTGGAGGAAGGTGGATTCCACCAAAATTTCGAGCCTCTAAAGGTCGTGCCCTGAGTCTGTGGCGTGATGCCGGTTGGGGGCAACTCGTTGCCAAAGGGAAATATGAAACTGGAAGTTTTGCAGATGAGCTTGTAACCGCGTGTGTCGAGATGATTGCAGCATGGGATCCCAGACCGCCCCCCGAATGGTTGACCTGCATACCTTCACTTGATCATCCTGAGTTAGTTCCGGATTTTGCACGGCGTTTAGCGGGTGGCCTGAAGCTGCCGTTTATTCCCTGTGTTCGGAAAGCAAGGCAGAATGATCAACAGAAAACCAGGGAAAACAGCTTTCAGAAAGCACGAAATTTGGATGGTGTTTTTGAAATCAACCTTGAACGGAATGATCCGTGCCTGTTGATCGACGACGTGGTTGACTCGGGGTGGACTTTTACCGTTGTATCCGCTTTGTTGCGTCAGGCGGGTTGCACGGCGGTTCGTCCTCTGGCATTGGCGCTTAATTCTCCAAGGATGAATTGATAAATGAACAATCTTTTAACAGACGATACGAAATCGATAATGCTGCTCTGTGGCGTGCTTGGAAAAGCGCGCTCCATAAAACCACTCACGCAATCAGAATACAACAGGGTAGCCCGCTGGCTGATCGGTGAGAAAATGCGGCCGGCGGATCTGCTCCGATATGAAAATGTAGATTTGGCGGCAATAAATTCCGGGATCGAGCTGCAACGATTGAAATCCCTGCTCGGAAGAGGCGTTCAGCTTGGGTTTGCTGTAGAGGAATGGCAACAGAACGGCATTTGGGTTTTGAGCCGAAGCGACCGGGATTATCCGGCACGGTATAAAAAGCATCTGAAGAATGAAGCACCTCCGCTTCTTTTCGGAGTAGGCGACAGGTCTCTTTTGCAGGGTGGTGGAGTTGCAATTGTCGGTTCGCGGAATGTGGACGGTGACGGAGAGGATTTTGCCCGTAAAGTGGCTGAGCTATGCGCTTACAACAGAATGCCGGTTGTTTCAGGGGGGGCTCGCGGGGTTGACCAGATTGCCATGACCGCCGCACTTGATGCGGGAGGTGTGGTAATAGGCGTTCTTGCTGAAAATCTTCTGAGGAGAAGTCTTGAACGCAATGCACGCAGGGCAATCTCTGATGACCAGTTGCTTTTAATATCTCCTTACCGCCCGGATGCCCGCTTTACAGTCGGGACGGCAATGGGGCGAAATAAGTTGATCTATGCCATGGCTGATTACGGCCTGGTCGTGAGTGCTGAGTATAAAAAAGGCGGCACCTGGGCCGGGGCGGTGGAAGAGCTGAAACGGGAAAATCCTCTACCGGTTTTTGTGAGATCGGGCGCAAATGTTCCTGTCGGCAACACAGAGTTGCTGTGTTCAGGTGCTCTGGAGTATCAGGAAGTGAAATATCGGGAAGAGCTGGGTCAACACCTCGCTGATCTTGCCAAGATTGTAAAAGGTCAAGAACAAGCACAGATCGACAGATCAGGGAAAGATGAAAAACAGGGAGTTCTTCCTATTGGTCCAACGATGGACAGTTCCGCGGTGGCGCCGGGACCCGGCATTTACGAGACTGTATTACCGGTGATCATTGATCATCTGGGATCCCCAACCGCCTCCGGTGAATTATCGAAAACCCTGGACGTGTCGAAAGCACAGCTGTATCGCTGGCTCAGAAAGGCTGTGGATGAAGGACGGATCCAAAAACTACTAAGTCCTGTGAGATATCAGGTAATAGAGGCGGAACCGGAAACCATTTACGAAGCCGTATTGCCGGTGATCATTGCTCATCTGGGATCATCAACTGCGGTCGATGAATTATCGAAAGCTCTGGACGTGTCGAAAGCACAACTGAATCACTGGCTCAAAAAAGCCGTGGATGAAGAAAGGATCCGAAAGCTATCGCAGCCCGTAAGGTATCAGGCAATGGAAGCGGCGCAGACAACCATTTGCGAAGCCGTCTCGCCGGTGATCATCAGTCATCAAACTATTTACGAAGCTGTATTGCCGATGATCATTGCTCATCTGGGATCCCCAACTGCACCCGGTGAATTATCGAAAACGCTGGACGTGTCGAAGGTACAGTTGAACAGCTGGCTCAAAAAGGCCGTGGATGAAGGACGGATCCAAAAGTTATCGCAGCCCGTAAGGTATCAGGCAATGGCAGCGGAGCCGACAACCATTTACGAAGCCGTATTGCCGGTGATCATTGCTCATCTGGGATCATCAACTGCGGTCGATGAATTATCGAAAACTCTGGACGTGTTGAAGGTACAGTTGAACAGTTGGCTCAAAAAAGCCGTGAATGAAGGAAGGATCTGATCCTTTACTCCCCACACCTCACGCTGAACCGCCGTTCCTGTCCCGGGTCGAGGCGGAACGCGGTCAGGCTGCCGCCCCACACGCAACCGGTGTCGAGGCCGAGAACCCCATCGCGGCGGATGAAACCGAGCGCCGACCAGTGGCCGAAGATCACCGTGTAGGCCGGGTCGCGGCGGTGGGGCGGTTCAAACCACGGGTGCAGGCCGTCCGGTTGCGTCCCCGGTTCGCGTTTATGTCCCAGGTCGATGCGTCCGTCGGCGCTGCAGAAGCGTAGCCGGGTCATCACATTGATGATCACGCGCGCACGGTCGTCGCCGTTTAAATTGTCGTCCCAGTATTCGGGTGTGTTGCCGTAGATGTTCTTGAGGAACGTCCGGTAGTCGTCCGCACGCAGTCGCGTTTCAACTTCTCCGGCAAGTGCCTGCGCGGTGTTGATGTCCCATCCGGGTATCAGGCCCGCGTGCACCATCGCGAGGCGGCGTTCATGGTCCACGATGAACAGCGGGTGTCGTCTCAGCCACTCGATCAGTTCGCGGCGGTCGGGGCTTTGCAGCACCGCGTCGAGTGTGCCGTCGGCCGGCGGGTGTTCGCAGCCGGCGTCGGTTCTCAGCAGATGGAAGTCGTGATTGCCGAGCACGCACCGCACGCACGCGCCGAGGCTTTTCAGGAAGCGCAGGCTTTCGAGCGAATCGCTGCCGCGGCTGACGAGATCACCGGTCAGCCAGAGTTCGTCGTGCGCCGGGTCAAACTCGATCTCGTCGAGCAGTTGTTTCAGCGGGTTGAGGCAGCCTTGCAGATCGCCGATCGCGTAGAGTGACATCTCTTCAGTGCGACGTCACATCAGGGCGGTGCGTTCAGTGAAGCACGCGCGGTGCGGCGAGCATGAATTCCTGTATTTCGGCGTCAAATTCCTTGCCGTCTTCGGCGAGCATCTGGTAACTGCCGCGCATGGTGCCGATCGGCGTGTCGATCAGGGTGCCGCTGGTATAGCGGAAGGCTTCACCCGGGCGCAGGAACGGCTTTTCCCCGACCACGCCTTCGCCGCGCACTTCCTGCACCTTCTCGTTGGAATCGGTGATCACCCAGTGCCGTGACAGCAGTTGTGCCGCGACGCAGCCGTGGTTGGTGATCGTGATCGTATAGGCGAATACGTAACGTTCGTTGTCTGCATCGGACTGATCTTCCAGGTAGTGCGTTTGCACGTCCACGTCGATGTCATAGCGGTTTTTCATAGTGGTTGCCTCGCTTTCCTGATGCTGTTTGCTTGCCGTCAATCAAGTTTAACATGCCGAGGAAATCATCTACCCCCAGCGTTTCGGGGCGGGCGGCGGCGGACAGATTGAGCCGTGCGAAATCGGTGTCGTCGAGGGTGCCCGAGAAGATCCGCCCGATGGTTTTGCGCCGTTGCGAGAACGCACGTCCGACAAGGTTGAGGAACGCCCGCCGGCGTTGCGGGTCGAACGGGCACGGGCGCGGCAGCAGCCTGACCAGTGAGGAACTGACTTGTGGTGGCGGCGAGAACGCGCTGGGGGCGACGTCAAACAGATGGCGGACTTCCACGAAACACGCCGCGGTCACGCTCAGCCGCGAGTAATTGCGCGTGCCGGGTTGCGCGGCGAGGCGTTCAGCAACTTCGGTCTGTAACATCAGGTGCATGTCGCGGATGTGTTCGCAGGTGTTGAACAAATGCATCAGCAACGGCGTCGAAACGTTATAGGGCAGGTTGCCGATGACTCTGATCTTGCGGTCCGTGTGCAGCGCTGCGAAGTCAAAGTCGAGCGCGTCGCGGCAGTGCAGCGTGAAGGCTTTGTTTTCGGCAAAGCGTTGCGTCAGCCGGTCGGCGAGCGCGTGGTCGATTTCAACGGTGTCGAGGTGGGCGCAGCGTTCAAGCACCGGCGCGGTCAACGCGCCGAGGCCGGGGCCGATTTCGACGATCGCCTCGTCCGGGGCCGGCGAGATCGCCTCAACCACGCGCGCGACGGTCTGTGTGTCGGTGAGGAAATGCTGGCCGAAGTGTTTTTTAGCCGGGGTGTTCATCGCCTTGAGGCTCATCGTTCGGGGGCCTGTTTTATCCGGCTTGCTCACTGGCGGTTCTCAGTGCTCATCGTTCGGGGATTCGTTGTTTCAACGGTGTCGAGGCGGCACCGCGTTCGAGCACCGGCGCGGTCAACGCGCCGAGGCCGGGGCCGATTTCGACGATCGCCTCGTCCGGGGCCGGCGAGATCGCCTCAACCACGCGCGCGACGGTCTGTGTGTCGGTGAGGAAATGCTGGCCGAGGTGCTTTTTAGCCGGGGTGTTCATCGCCTTGAGGCTCATCGTCCGGGGGCCTGTTTTATCCGGCTTGTTCACTGGCGGTTCTCAGTGCTCATCGTTCGGGGATTCGTTGTTTCAATGGTGTCGAGGCGGCACCGCGTTCGAGCACCGGTGCGGTCAATGCGCCGAGGCCGGGGCCGATTTCGACGATCGCCTCGTTCGGGGCCGACGAGATCGCCTCAACCACGCGCGCGACGGTCTGTGTGTCGGTGAGGAAATGCTGGCCGAGGTGCTTTTTAGCCGGGGTGTTCATCGCCTTGAGGCTCATCGTTCGCGTGTTTGTTTTGCCTGCCTGCTCACCGGCGCCCCTCAATGTTGATCGCCTGGAAGTTCACTGTCCGGGATCCTCGTCGCATAAGCATTTCACGCCGATACCCAACGACACATAACTACTCACTGATCGGTTTCCGTCGCACCGGTGTTTCACGTTGCGTGGCGGTACAGGTTGTCGGCGAGGCGGCCGGCCTGCACGACGGCGGCGCGGAGGCTGGCGGCGGATGCGCGTCCGGTGCCCGCGAGATCAAAAGCGGTGCCGTGATCCACTGAGGTGCGTACAAAAGGCAGGCCGAGCGTGATGTTCACGGTGTTGCCGAAGCCGGCGTGCTTGATCACCGGCAGTCCCTGGTCGTGGTACATCGCGACGACGGCGTCGCAGTCGGTCAATTGTCGCGGCGTGAACGCGGTGTCGGCGGGCAACGGCCCGTTCAGGTTCATCGTCGCGGACAGTTGGTCGAGCACCGGGCGAATGATCTGCGTCTCTTCGTGCCCGAGATGACCGTCTTCGCCGGCGTGAGGGTTGAGTCCGCACACCGCGATGCGCGGTTCATCGATGCCGAACATTCGCCGCATAGCCTGATCGACGACGCGCAATGTCCGTTCGAGGCGCGCGCACGTCAGCGCCTGCGCGACGGCGCTCAACGGCAGGTGTGTTGTCGCCAGTGCGACGCGCAGCGTTTCGCAGACGAGCATCATCACCGTGTCGCAGCCGCAGGCATCGGCGAGATATTCGGTGTGGCCGGAGAAAGCAATGCCCGCCTGATTGATCACGGCCTTGTTGACCGGTGCGGTGACCAGCGCATCGTAAGCACCGTCGCGACAGCCTGCGATACCTGCGTCAATCTGTGCCAGCACGTAGCGCGCGTTATGCGGGTCGGCGCGGCCGGCGGCGGCGGGCGCGTCCGCCGTGACCTGCGCCAGTTGCAGGGGATTGGGCGTTGCGGACGACTCCATAGGCAACTCCTCTGGGCTGATTTTGCTTCCCAGCAGTTCAGCGCGTTCGGCCAGCACCTGGCGGTCGCCTATCAGGACCAATTGATCGACGAGATGTTCTTTAGTCTGGTCGGCGCCGAGCGCCAGCGCAATATCGGGGCCGATACCGGCGGGGTCGCCCGTTGTGACGGCAACTTTCATCGGCGTTGCAGCAACGGTGTTCCAGCAACCAGGCGGGTGTTCAAAAGACAGGCGAGGTCATGCGGTTTCCGGGATGACCACGCGGCGCGGGAATGACCCGCAGCGGAACTTGCGGAGGGACCAGTGAGCAGCGGTGTTCCAGCAGCCAGGCGGGTGTTCAAAAGACAGGCGGGGTCATGCGCTTTCCGGGATGGCCACGCGGCGCGGGAATGACCCGCAGCGGAACTTGCGGAGGGGTCAGTGAGCAACGGTGTTCCAGCAACCAGGCGGGTGTTCAAAAGACAGGCGGGATCGTGCGCTTTCCGGGATGGCCACGCAGCGCGGGAATGACCCGCAGCGGAACTTGCGGAGGGGCCAGTGAGCAGCGGTGTTCCAGCAGCCAGGCGGGTGTTCAAAAGACAGGCGGGATCGTGCGCTTTCCGGGATGGCCACGCGGCGCGGGAATGACCCGCAGCGGAACTTGCGGAGGGGTCAGTGGGTGGCGGCAGCATTTTCGCAACAAGGCAGGCGCTCAAACAGCGCGTGATCAGATCCTGATCTCGACTCGGCGCTCTTCCCGGAGCTTCAACAACCACAACCGCGTCTCCTCATCCGACTTTCTCTTCCTGATTTCCGCGATCGCCTGTCGGTGTATGGTGTCGTCGCCGATGTCGTGCTCGCGCGTGTCGAGGACTTCCAGAAGATGCCAGCCGAAGGACGACTTGAATGGGCCGACGATGTCGCCTTTCCCGTGCGCCCGTGCGACCGCTTCGGCAAATTCGGGTACGTAGTTGCCCGGACTCGACCAGCCCAGATCGCCGCCCTTCATCGAACTCAGCGGATCCTGCGAGTATCTGCACGCAAAGTCTTCAAAGTCGGCGCCGTTTTGAAGCTGGCGTTTGATCTTCATAAGTTTGCGCCGTACTTTGTCGTCGTCGTCGATCGGGTTGGTCTGTATCAGTATATGGCGCACGTGATGCTGCAATTGCATCATCTCCGGGCTGCCGCTGCGACTCGCCAGCAGTTGGAACAGGTGCAGCCCGTCGCGGTTGGAGATCACCGGGCTGGTGGGGGTGTCGCGTAGCGCCTTGAGGCGCCGGCGCACCGGGGCGGGCAGGTTTTCGGCGCGACGCCAGTCGAGATCCTTGACCTGATAGCGCAGTTGCGTGCGGCCGTCGGCTGCCGCGGCACGCCACAGCCGGGCGAAGCGCTTGCGCAAGTCGATCAGCGAGGAGAACGAGTCGTTGCGCAGTTGCCGCCGCACCCGCATGAGGCGTGTTCTCGCCGCGGCGGACTTGTCGGCGGATTCCTGCGGCGGCACCCGAAGGTGCACGACATGGTACTCGGCGTTGCGTCGGCGGTTTTCATCGAGCATCAGCACGTTTTCTATTTCCTGCTCGCTGACTTCAATCCGATTGATCACTTCGCGCTGTATCAGCTGCCGGATGGTCAGTTCGTCGCGTATTTTCCGGTTGACCTCCTCAAAGCTGCGGTCATCTCTTTCAATCTGCCGTTTGAATTCAGCCAGGCTCATGTTATTGCGCTTCGCCATCTCTTCCACCGCGCGGCTGAGCGTGATGTCGTCGATGACGATGCCGAGCCGCTTGGCTTCCTGCAATTGCAGTTGCTGGATGACCATTTGTTGCAGCACTTGCGCAGTGAGCGTGCGTTCGTCGGGTAGTTCGCGGTTCTGTTGCGCCAGCGCCGCTTTCGCGCGCCGGATGTTTTGTCTGAGTTGGCGTTCAGTGATGGTCTTGTTTTCGACGACGGCGACGATGCGGTCGAGTCCCATCGGTTGCGCCGGCGCCGACGCCGGCATCAGTATGGTCGCCGCCATTGCGGCCGCGGCGCCCGCTGCAGCGATGCGGGATTGGGCGTTGCCGGGCCGACGGATCGCCCGACGACGTAGCCTGGTGCCCGTCGCGGTAATCCGCAGTCGGGTGGCGCACGGCGGGCGTGGTGCAGGCGTCGGCCTGTCTGCCCGGTTTGCTCGTCCGTTGGCGGAGGTCATCGTTTGCGGTAATCCGATATCCATTTTTCAATCAGGCCGCTGCCGGTGTTAGTGCCCAGTGTGGCCAGCCCGCGCAGGCTGAACTCTATGCCGATCCTCGTATTGTAGTCGAGCGAGCCGTTGGCGATGGACTTGTCAGCGCCGTCGATGTCGCTCAGCAGGCGTTGTCCCGCCAGACGCAAACTCCAGCAGCAGGTGTCGTAGCGCAGGCCGGTCATAACGCCGATGTCTTCGTTCTCCCGCAGGTCGTAGCGCCAGCCGCCGAACCAGCGCCAGCGCGTGCCCAGCGGCAGGTGGAAACCGATCTCGCTCTGACTGAAGCCTTCGTCGCCGCGCCGGTAGCGGTTCGACAAGCTGATGATCTTGTTGTTGCCCGCGTTCAGCGACAGGCGCACGGCGTGGCGTGCCGGCAACTCCCTTTCGGTGTCCCAGATCAGCGACGAGGTGAATTTCAGTTTCTCGTTCAGGTTCAGCGCGAACTCTGAGGTCAGGTTCGAGTAGTCGTAGCGGTTGGTGCTGAGGTCTTCGTCGGGCAGGCCGACGTCGCGGTTTCGGAAATAACTCGTGTGCCCGACGCTGAAGCGCAGTGCTTCCCGGCCGCTGCGCGCGTGGATCAGGCGGCTGCTCAGTGCGAGCGTCAGTTGGTCGGCGTCGCCGACCCGGTCGGCGCCGTTGAAGCGGTTTTCCTCAAACAGTTGCGAGAAGCGGAACTCGGACGCGCCGGTGTCAAATACCGGGAAGTCGCTTTGATCTCTGCGCGGCACGTGGAGGTAGAAAAGTTCGGGTTCAATCGTGTGCCGGTAGCGCTGTTGGTGGATGTTCTTTTCAAAGACCAGGCCGGTACGCAGGCTGAACCACGGCAGCGTGCGGCTTTCGTCTGGGCGGCGGTCGAGGGTGTAGTCGGTGTGGCGCAGGGCGACGCTCGGTGTGAAGTGAAAGCCAGGGCGGCGGTACGGCCAGCGCAGCGTGATCTCACTGTCGAGACGTTCACCTTCGGCGGTCTCCGACATGTCGGGCGCGTCGTATTTGCGGTTGAAGTCGGTCCATTCGGTGCGCAGGCCGAGGTCGAGGTTCAGGTGGGGGGAATACAGATTCTTCGACAGCGCTACGCTCGGGTGCCTTTCGTACAGCCGGGTTTCGCGCCGGGCGTCGTTGTCGGTGCGCTGGAAGTTTTCGGCGGCGAGGTTCAGGTGCCAACCGCGCCACACGTAGTCGGCGAGGATTTTGCTGTTGAGGTAGTTTTCGTCGATCAGGTCGAAAGAACTGCTCAGGTCTTCAATATAGTCGCTGTCCGAGACTTTTTGAAGATGCAGTTGCACACGTAGTTTGTCGCCGGCTCTGGTCTGATGTCGCAGCGAATACGAGTAGCGTTCGTCGTCGCCGTTATTGTCGTAGTCGTTGTCGCTGAGCCAATCGCCTTTGAGTGTGCCTTCGCTGAAGCGTCTCAGATAGCGGTACTTGCCCGCGAACTGCACACCGCGTTTACTCAGGAACCGCGGTTCGAGAGTGACGTCGTGGTTGGGTGCGAGGTTGAAATAATAAGGAAAGGCGAGTTCCGCGCCGGTTTCGCTGCTTTCGCCGATCTCGGGCGTGAGGAAGCCCGACTTGCGCCGGTTCTCGAGCGAGACATGGTAGCGCGGCAGGTACAGCAGTGGCGTGTTGCCGACGACGAGCCATGCGTTTTTGGCGGTGCCGGTGTTGGTTTTGCGGTCGAGCGTGAAACGGTCGGCGGACAGGAACCAGGCTGGCTTTTTCGTGTCGCAGTTGGTGTAGCGCACGTTGCCGCTGGCCTGTACGCGCCGGGCGTTCGGGTCGTAGTCTATGCGTTCGGCGCGAAGGCGGTTGTCGTTCTGTCTGAATTGCGCTGCGCCCGACAGGCGCGAGCGTCCGTTGATGCGCGCCACAAAATGGTCCGCCGACGCTTCAATCGCGTCGGCCCCCGCCGTTTCGGAGGCATCCCGCAACGGGCACAACTCGGCTGCGGGCAGGGTCGAGGCGGCCGCGAGCAGCACCGTCGCAGTCAGCGGTCTGAGCGTCGGCGTCTTCATGGCTGGCTGTGATCGAGTTGCCGCCAGCGGTTGAAGACGTTGCACAGGATGCGTGCGGTGATGTCGGCGTCATACGCCGCCGAGTGCGCTTTGTCGCTGTCCCATTTGATGCCGATGGCTTCGGCGATTTTTGACAGCACTGTCTGTCCGTGAGCCAGCGCCCCCAGTGTGACCGTGTCGATGTTGCTGAAAGCGTGGAACGGGTTGTTCTTGAGGTGGTTGCGACTGACCGCGGCGTTGAGGAACTTCAGGTCAAACGCGGCGTTGTGGCCGACGAGGATCGCGCGGTTGCATTCATGTTTCTTGAGCGCGTCGTGCACTTGCGCGAACAGCATATTGAACACTTCCTTTTCCGGTTGTGCGTCGCGCGCGACGTCGAACGGATCAATGCAGTTGACCTTGAGCGAGGACTCCTCCATGTTCGCGCCCAAAAAAGGCTCGACCGCCCAGCACACGCTGCTTTTCGGGTACAGTAGCCGTTGCCGGTCAATGTCGATGAACACCGCCGCTATTTCGAGCAGCGCGTCGGTGTTTTCGTTCAGGCCGCCGGTTTCGACATCTACAACCACCGGCAGGAAGCCGCGGAAGTAGTTTTTCATTGTGCCACCGGTGCGTTTCGTGCAGACACCTGCCAGGTGATGGTGTCGCCGGCGCGAAACGGCACGACGCGCAGGCCGCCGGTCTCAACCGCCGTTTCAAACGCCGGGGGCACGCACCACGGACGTTTGATTAACGTCACGCGTTCTTGGTTTTGCGCGACGCCGTAAAACGCGGCGCCGTTGATACTGGTAAACGCTTCAAGCCGGTCGAGCGTACCGGCTTGCTCGAAGATCTCGGTATAGGTTTCCAGTGCTGCCGGCGCGTTGAAGACCCCTGCGCAGCCGTGGTCGCAGTGTTTGCTTTCAAGCGGGTGCGGCGCCGAGTCGGTGCCGGCAAAGAAGCAGGCGTCGCCGCTGGTCGCCGCCCCGATCAGCGCCGCGCGGTCGCTTTCGCGCTGCGCCAGCGGCAGGCAGTGGCGGTGTGGGCGCAGGCCGCCGTCAAACAGCGCGTTGCGGTTGTACAGCAGGTGATGCGGTGTGATCGTTGCGCCGGTGTTGTCGGTTGCGCGCACGAAGTCCACCGCTTCGCGCGTGGTAATGTGTTCCAGAACGATCCTGAGTTCCGGAAAATGCGCTCGCAACGGCGCGAGCGTCGTTTCGATGAATGTTCTTTCGCGGTCGTAAAAGTCAATTGCAGGTTCGGTGCTTTCGCCGTGCAGCAGCAGCGGCAGTCCGCGTTTTTGCATTTCTTCAAACGCCGGATACAGGCCTTTGACGTCGCCGACGCCGTGTTCGGCGCCGGTCGTTGCGTTCTTCGGATACAGTTTCGCGCCGAAGACCGCGCCGTAGGCGCCGGCGTCGGGTTTGGCGTCGGCGATGACCGCGGGCGTCGTCGCGTCGGTCAGAAACAGCGTCGTCAGCGGTTCAAAGCCGCCATCCGCCGCCGCGGCGAGGTCCGCGCGGTAGCGCGAACACAGCGTCGCATCGGTGAGCGGCACTGTGAGATTGGGCATCGCGATAGCGCGCGCGAACACGCGCGTAGTGTGAGGCAGGACAAAACGCATCATTTCGCCTTCCCTGAAATGCGCGTGCCAGTCGTCGGGGCGGATGATGTTCAGGCTGTCTGACGCTTCGTTCAATGCCTTTATTTTATTTCAGGCGGTTTTCTGCCATCATATCACAAGGCACGGTCGTTATTTCCACCATGAACAGTATCGACAAAGTTGTTCTCGCCTATTCCGGCGGGCTGGACACCTCAATCATTCTTAAGTGGTTGCAGACCGCTTACGAGTGTGAAGTGTGCACTTTCACCGCCGACATCGGTCAGGGGGAGGACGACGCGCCGGTACGGGAGAAGGCGCAGACGCTTGGTGCGTGCGAAGTTGTCATTGAAGACCTGCACGAGGAGTTTGCGCGCGATTTTGTCTTTCCGATGTTTCGCGCGAACGCGCTGTACGAGGGCGAATATCTGCTCGGTACCGCGATCGCACGGCCGTTGATCGCAAAGCGTCTGGTCGAGGTCGCCGCCGAGGTCGGCGCCGACGCCGTGGCGCACGGCGCAACCGGCAAGGGCAATGACCAGGTGCGGTTTGAACTCGGCGCGTATGCGCTCAACCCCGGCATCAAGGTCATTGCGCCGTGGCGCGAATGGGACCTGAATTCGCGCTCGGCGCTGATGGCGTACGCGAAGGAGCACGGCATTGAGGTTGAGAAGAGCGCCGACGGCGGTTCGCCTTATTCGATGGACGCGAATCTGTTGCATGTCTCCTACGAGGGCGGTGTGCTCGAGGACCCATGGGTGCCCGCCGATGAGGCGATGTGGTTGCGTACAGTTTCGCCCGAGGCCGCACCCGACGAGGTGGCGTATGTGGAGCTTGATTTTGACGGCGGCGATGCGGTCGCGATCGACGGTGAGGCGCTGTTGCCGGCGGCGCTGCTCGAGGCGCTGAACGCGCTCGCGGGACGTCACGGCATCGGGCGCGCCGACATTGTTGAGAACCGCTACGTCGGCGTCAAGTCGCGGGGTTGCTACGAAACGCCGGGTGGCACGGTGCTCGCGAAAGCGCACCGGGCGATGGAATCACTGACGCTCGACCGCGAGGCGCAGCACCTTAAGGATGAGTTGATGCCGCGTTACGCGGCGCTCATTTATAACGGTTACTGGTGGAGCGGCGAGCGCAGGATGTTGCAGACCCTGATTGATCAAAGCCAGCAGTTCGTCACTGGCACGGTGCGGCTTAAGCTATATAAAGGTATAGTGTCGGTCGTCGGACGGCGTTCGCCGAACGCGCTGTACGACCGGAAGATCTCGACTTTTGAGGCCGATGAAGGCGCCTACGACCAGTCCGACGCGACAGGATTTATCAAACTGAACGCATTGCGCCTGAAACTTGCGGCGGGGCGCAACGACAAAGTAGAATAGGCCACCCGAAAAAGAGGCGACTAGATATGACATACAGAGGCGGCACAATCACCGGCGGCGGGATGAGGTTACGTATCGTTGTGATGTGCCTGTCGCTGTCGCTGTTGAGCGGCTGCGCGGTGAAGCAGGCGTTCAATGGCGAGCCGCGCGATCCGTGGGAGGGTTACAACCGCCACGTGTTCGCTTTCAACGAAGGCGTTGATGTCGTGGTGCTGAAGCCGGTGGCGTCGGCCTACCACAAGTTGTTGCCGGGATTCGCCAGGCGCGGCGTTGCCAACGCTTTTTCCAACCTCGAAGACCTGCCGAGCGCGCTGAACAATCTGCTACAGGGTGATTTTGCGGGCAGCGGCAGCGACGTCCTGCGGTTCTTGATTAACTCGACGCTCGGCGTTTTTGGCCTGTTTGATCCCGCGACCGCCATGGGGCTGACTAAGCAGCAGGAGGACTTCGGGCAAACGCTCGGCGTTTGGGGTGTCGGACCGGGGCCCTATTTCATGCTGCCGTTGCTCGGCCCGAGCACGGTGCGCGATTTTCCCGGCAGAGTGGTGGATTTTCTGATCTATCCGGTGAACCTGATTGACAACCGCGACGTGCGTACGGCTTTGCAGGCGACGGAGGTTGTCAGCGCCCGCGCGGGTTTTCTCGAGCAGGGAAAGATCCTGCGCGAGTTGTCGCCGGATTTCTATCAGCAGCTCAGGAACTTTTACCTGAACCGCCGCGGGCATTTGATCAGGGACGGGGCGGACGGGGTGGACGAGGATCTATATAAGGAGGTCATTGAATAGGCCGCCATGAGTACCGGCGAAGTTAAATTTCTGGAAGACGTCGAAGGGCTTTCCCGGCGCGACGAGCGCATCGCCGACGCCTTGCGCGTCATCATCGACGAGGTCGGCGAGGACCCGACCCGCGAAGGTCTGGTAAAAACTCCGATGCGTTTTGCCGACGCCATCCGCTATCTCACCAGCGGCTACGGCATCGGCGTCAGGGACGCGGTCAGCGACGCGCTGTTTGAAGTGGACTGTGAGGAGATGGTGATCGTCAAGGACATCGAGTTCTATTCACTGTGCGAGCACCACATTCTGCCGATCACCGGCAAGGTGCACGTCGGTTATCTGCCGCAGGGCAGGATCATCGGCCTCAGCAAGATCGCGCGGGTTGTGGATATCTTTGCGCGTCGCCTGCAAGTGCAGGAAAGGCTGACCAGCCAGATCGCCGAAGGGCTGATGGACGTGCTCGGCGCGCTCGGCGTCGGCGTTGTGGTCGAGGCGGTGCATTACTGTATGGTCATGCGCGGCGTGCAAAAGCAAAACAGCAAGACTGTGACCAGCTCAATGCTCGGTGCTTTTCGCGAGGACCACCGCACCCGTGCCGAGTTCATGGAACTCGTCAAGGGCGGGCCGATCTGACCGGCTGCCTGATTTGAACCCGATACGATCAGTCGACGTCGGACTGGTCGGCAAACGATTGACGTACCGGGAGCTCGCCCGGGGTGCCTGAACCCCTGACCGGAGACAAGATCATGCCAGCTCATCCCGATCTTTTCTCAGAAGCTACGCCGGGGGAGCCGGCGCGGGCTTTGCCGCGGAAGCCGCACAAACGGGAGAAGGCGGACAACCAGCCTGTTCTCGCGTGCGACGACAACCTTGCCTTCATGCGGAAACTGTCCGACGGGACGATGAAATTGATCGTTACTTCCCCACCGTACAATCTGGGGAAGGACTATGAGGCCAGGCTCTCGCTCGACGCCTACCTCGTGACACAGGAACGCGTGATCGCCGAGTGCGTGCGGGTTCTGCATCCGCAGGGTTCGATCTGCTGGCAGGTCGGAAACTACGTCGAAAACGGCGAGATCATACCCCTCGACACTGTGCTCTACCCCGTATTCCGGGCGCAAGGTCTGCAACTCCGTAACCGGACCATCTGGCACTTCGGGCATGGCTTGCATTGTACGAAACGTCTCTCCGGACGGTACGAGACGATCAATTGGTGGACGAAGGGCAAGCACTACACGTGGAATTTGGACCCGATCCGGGTTCCCGCGAAGTACCCGGACAAGCGCCATTTCAAGGGGCCGAACGTCGGCAAGCTGTCGGGTAACCCGAAAGGGAAGAACCCGAGCGACGTTTGGGCTTTTCCGAACGTGAAGAACAACCATCCTGAGAAGACGATCCACCCATGCCAGTTTCCGGTTGAACTGGTAGAGCGTCTGGTCCTCTCAATGACCGACGCGGGGGACGCGGTGCTCGATCCCTACATGGGAGTTGGTTCATCGGTCATTGCCGCGCTGATGCACGAGCGGATGGCCTATGGATGCGACAATGTCCCCAGGTATGTCGATATCGCCCGCAAGCGCGTCCGCCAGCTGTATAACGGATCCTTGCGCACTCGCCCTATGGGGAAACCCATCTACGATCCGGATCGGCCGCGCGGCGGGCATTGATGCGGATCAGAGCCCTCTATTCGCACCTGAACGGCAGGGAATACCTGCAGGTCCATCGGGAAAGGCTGTGGCGGGAAGTGGAGGAGGTCATTGAGGCCGTGAATGCGGAATCTTGTCGAACCAAGATCTCGGAGGAGAAGAAGCGTCACGGCAAACGTCTCTATTCCCCCGTGGACATGAACCAGGCGTTCAAGTGCGGATTGGAGGCGCGGGGATGAGGCGAGCGCCGGAGTACGTTCTGGGTGACGTTCGACGAGAAGTTGTTGCGCAGCATCTGTGGACGTTCGGAAAATGAGCAGAAACAGGTCATCAGGGACGCAGGCTACGAGCCGATCATGTCCTACAATCAGACCGACTTCGTGAAGGATCGTGTCGCGATCGAAATCCAGTTCGGCAAGTATGCTTTTGTGGCGCACGACCTGTTCGTGAAGCACGTCAGTTTCTACGTCTCAGACGTCATCGACGTTGGGATCGAAGTCCTGCCCATGAAGGAATTGGAGAGGAAAATGTCTTCCGGTGTGCCCTACTACGAGAGGGACTTGCTGAATGTGCTGCGGCAGGGGCGCGGCGTCCCGGCGGTTCCGCTGGTGCTGATTGGCGTTGTGCCGTGAGTTGTCAGACCCGGCAGGCAACCCCCATTGATCCGGGTTGCAAACCCGGCGCCGACGGATCAGGTATCAGGCAGGCAAAAATGTCAAGGCGTATCAGCGCAACACCGGATTGAACGGCTTGACGGGGACTTCCTCGTACACACCCGCTGCCAGATAAGGTTCTTCGTCCGCCCACGCCTGCGCGTCTTCGAGCGAATCAAATTCAGCGACGATCAGGCTGCCGGTGAAGCCGGCGTCGCCGGGCTCGAGGCAGTCGGTTGCCGGAAACGGCCCCGCGAGCAACAGTCGCCCGCTGCGGTGCAGTGTCTGAAGTCTTGAAAAATGCGCTTCGCGCGAGCGCCTGCGCTTTTCGAGGCTGTCGGGCAGGTCTTTGCAGAGGAACGCGTACCACATGGCGGAGATTACTCTAGCATGTCCGGCCTCGCGGGATTGTGCGGAAATCGCCCCGCAACTGCGCCGGGACAAGGGATTTTCGCCGGGATCAGGCGCGATATGCCCCTGATTGCCGGTTCAGTTGCCAATCGGGGCGGGGGTATTACAATAAGGTGATAACGGCAGGATATTTGGAGGGATCGTTATGACAGCTGTTACCAAGTTTAAGGCCCCAGAAGGTTATTCAATTCACCATATGCCGTGCCCGCACGATTGTCCGGACACCTGCTCGACGCTGATCACCCGCGACGACAAGACAGGCAAGGCGATCCGTATTCAGGGCGACCCGACCCACCCGGTGACGAAGGGGTATCTGTGCAACAAGGTCAATCATTACCTGGAGCTGGTTTACAACGACAACCGCGTGCTGTATCCGCATAAGCGGGTCGGGCCGAAAGGCCCCGGCGCAAAATTTGAACGTATCAGTTGGGACGAGGCGCTCGACGCCGTCACCGACAATTTCAAGCAGACCATTGAGGAATACGGGGCCGAGGCGGTCCAGCCTTATTCCTACTCGGGCACGCTGGGGATGCTGGGTTACTGGGGCATGGACCAGCGCTTCTGGAACAAGATGAATGCGGCGCGTCTCGAGCAGTCCATCTGCATTTACGCCGCAATGTGGGCGGGCATCTACACTTACGGCATCGCCAACGGTCCCGCGCTAGACGAGGCGTGCGACGACGCCGAGTTGATCATCCTGTGGGGCACCAATCTTGTCAGCACCGGCGTGCACGCAATTCCCTTCATACAGAAAGCGCGCGCGCGCGGTGTGAAACTGATCGTCATTGACCCGCGCATCACGCGCACGACGATGATGGCCGACTGGCACATTCAGCCGCGCCCCGGCACCGACGGTGCACTCGCGCTCTGCATGATGAAGATCATCGTTGACAAGGGGTTGCACGACGTTGATTTCCTGAAAGAGCAGACCAACGGCTGGGAAGAGTTTCTCGAGAAGAAATTGCCCGAGTACACGGTCGAGAAAGTCGCCGGGATCACCGGCCTGACCCCGGAGGTGATCACTCGATTTGCGCTGGAATACGCCGCCACTAAAAAGACGTATATCCGCGCCAACTACGGCCTCAACCGCCATCAGAACGCGGGGCAGATGTGCCGTGCCATTCTGACGTTGCCGTGCATCACCGGCGCGTGGCGCGAGAAATGCGGCGGCACCGCGTTCGGCACGCTCGAAGAGATGTGGCTGAAGTTTCCGCTGGGAAAATTGCAGCGTCCCGACCTCGGCAACCGCAGCGAATCGCGCATCGTGAACATGGTGCAGATCGGGCGCGCGCTTACCGATGACGTCGGCGCCAATGAGGAGAAACTCGATCCGCCGATCAAGTTGTTGTTCGTGTACAACTCGGATCCCGCAAACTGCGCGCCGAACAGTAACAACGTGCGCAAGGGGCTGATGCGCGACGATCTGTTTGTCGCGGTGCACGAAACGTTCTGGACGGACACCTGTGATTATGCCGACATCGTGTTGCCGGCGGATACGCAACTCGAGCGCATGGATCTGCACGCGGCGTACGGCAATTACTACTTCGGCATGAACAAGCCGGTGATCGAGCCCCTCGGCGAGAGCGTGCGCAACACCGAGTTGTTCCGCAAGTTGGCGGCAAAGATGGGCTACGTTGAGCCCGGCGACAACGCGTTCATCCAGACCGACGAGGAGATGGTTCGCGAGATCATCGATTCCGAGGAGAACCCGCTGATGGAGGGCATCACCTACGAGCAGCTTGAGGAAAACGGCTGGGCGCGCGGGCACGTCGAGGCGGAGCGGCGCAACTACCTGAAGAACGGCTGGCCGACGCCCAGCGGCAAGATCGATATCTACTGCGAGGCGTTGAAGGAACTCGGGCAGGACCCGTTGCCGACTTACAAACCCGAGATCGAGGGGCAGGAGGACGAGCGGCGCAAGCAGTTTCCGTTGCAGGTGCTGAGCAGCGCCACGCATTACTTCATCGGCGACTCGTTCCAGTCGGTGCCGCGTTTGCAGGCGATGATGTCGCGTCCGACGGTTGAGTTGAGCGTCGAGGACGCCAAGGTGCGCGGCATCAACGAAGGCGATCTCGTACGGCTGTACAACGACCGCGGCGAGACTTTCTGCTACGCCGTGATCGTCGAGGGATTGCTGTCGGGCGTGTGCTCGACGCAGAAGCAGTTCAAGGGCAGCAGAACGCTGGGCGGCGTCAATGCAAATGCGCTGAATACTGAAATGCTGACCGATTTCGGCATGAGCCCGACTTTCTACTCGGTGCTGGTTGAAGCCGAGAAAGTGGAAGACCACGACCGCGTCACACCGCAGAAATGGGCGCAGGTCGGCGGGGATGAGGGTTATATTCGGGAGTGGCGCGCCGATCCGCGCAACGCTGGCGTCGAGGCCACCGACGAAGAGATCATCGAGTTTGCCAGGAGCAAACACCCCGAAGCGTTTTGTCAGAAATAACCGGACAGGGATTTGATCATGAGAGACTTTGCTCAATTCAGCGATCCGCTTGACCGTTATCTCGGACGCACCGTGCCCAAGCCCGACGGCACTCTGCGTGGACGGCACGTGGTAATCAGCACGGCGGAGATTTGCGCCATCAAGGAACTGACGCACGACACCTACGCGCTGACGGTGCAGTGCGACGCCGAATGTGAAGGCGTGATGCCGAAAGCGGGGCAGTATGCGACGCTCAAGCCGGATCATCTGATCAAGCCGCGCGCTTATTCGTTTGCTCGTGCTCCCGGCACTGAGCCGATGGGGCAGCACACTTTCTTCGTCCGTCTGATGGAAGGTGGGCTGTTTTCCAACTGGCTGTTCGAGAAAGACCGCGTCGGCGAACCGTTGACGGTCAGTGGCCCGCTCGGCAAGTTCACGATCGACGGTTCGAACCGCCCGATGCTGTGTGTTGCGGGCGGCAGCGGCATGAGCGCGATTTATGCCATCCTCGAGGACGCCACGCGCAATCAGGTCAAGTGCGACGCGGTGTTTTTATACGGTGCGCGCACGCAGAGGGACTTGTACCTGCTTGACGAGATCAAAGGGTTTGGGGAGCAGTGGCATCCCGACCACAAGTTTGAGTTCGTCCCGGTGTTGTCGGAAGAGCCCGACGACAGCGACTGGCAAGGCGGCAGGGGGTTTGTCACCGACTATATGAAGTCCGAGTATCTCGACAGCGGGCGCGTCAAGGTGTCCGACTGCGCCGCCTACTTCTGCGGACCGCCGCCGATGATCGACCTGGGGATACAGGTGTTGCTCGACGAGGGCATGAACATTGACGACATCCGCTACGACAAGTTTGAGGACGCGCGCTCGCCGGCGCCGGTGATTGACAACACCAAATGCGTGCTGTGCGATGAATGTCTTATGGTGCGTCCTGCCGAGCATTGCATCAACGAGATCGTGCAGTTGAAAAAAAACGGCATAGACTTGACTGAGTACGAGCGATTGAAACCGGCCGACACCTCGGGGCTTTACTACAACACCCTGTATATAGATGACGACGAGTGCATCCGTTGCTATGCGTGCGTTGACGTCTGCCCCGCCGACGCCATCGACCCCGGTTACAGCAAAGAGCCTAAAACCCTGCGAAATATAGTGGCGTAGGTTCGCCCCGAACCTGCGGCCTGCGCGTCGGTCTGCAATTCGTCAGTTCCGCGGGCGCGGAGCGGGTTTTGTATCCGCCGGGACGATGATGCCTGATTTGTCATTCACATCGGCGCAGAGTTTTGGCATAGTAGCAGTTTAGTTGTTGCACACGCGCCCGTAGCTCAGTTGGATAGAGTACCTGGCTACGAACCAGGTGGTCGGAGGTTCGAATCCTTCCGGGCGCGCCACAGCCTGATAATATGCCGTCTGCGCTGATTACACTGATGATCGTCCTGTCCGGGTTTTTTTCCGGCGCGGCATTATTCGCTTCTCCGTTTGATGAAGCCGTCGAAGAGTCGGTGCGCAGTGCGCGCGCCGGTGCCGCTTCCCAGCAGCTCGTAGAGAAGCTCGACGACGAGGCGCGCGCCCTGTTTGCCGAATACCGTGCGGTGATCCGCCACGTCGAGGCGCTCGAGATCTACGTCGGGCGTTTGCGCCGACTGATCGCCGATCAGGAAGACGACGTTCTCCGCCGCGAAGGCGACGTCGCGAGCGTTGGGACTTTTGAGCGCGAACTGTTTCCCGTCATGGAGCGTATGATCAGCACGCTCGAGCGTTTCATCCGTGCCGACCTGCCTTTTCTGGCCGAAGAACGCACGGAGCGTATCGTGCGGCTCAAGGATCTGATGTCGCATTCCGACGTTACCGTGTCCGAAAAATTTCGCCAACTGATGGAGGCGTATCAGGTCGAAAGCGATTACGGCCGCACGATTGAGGCGTACCGGGGAGAAGTCGGCGAAGGCGAAGCACGGCGCATAGTCGATTTCCTGCGCGTCGGGCGCAACCTGCTGGTGTACCAGACGCTTGACGGCGAGGAATCCGCCGTGTGGAACGTCGCGACCGCCGCTTGGCAACCGCTGGCCGACGCCTACCGCGCCGAAATTCGTCGCGGTCTGCGCATCGCGCGCAAACAGGCGGCGCCCGATCTGTTGATCCTGCCGTTCACGGCGCCGGTTGATCTGGAGACTTTGCAATGACGCGGTTTGTGCGCTTCGCCTGTGTGCTGCTCGCCTGTGCCGGTTCGTGCACAAGCGCCGCCGAACCGTCGGCGCTGACAGGCCTGCTTGAGGAAGTGCGCCGCATGCGCGTTGCCGGCAGTGAAGAGAACCGCGCGCGTGAAGAGCAGTTTCTCCTGCGACGCGACGAACGCCGCCGCCTGCTCGACGATGCAAAAAACCGTCTCGATCAATTGACCGCCGACAGTGAACTCCTCGAAAAGCGGTTCAACGCCAACGAACTCAGGCTGGCGGAGCTCGAAACACTTTATCGTCAACGCGCCGGCGGGTTTGACGAGGTGTCAGGTGTTTTCCGCCGTGCCGCTGCGGATCTCGAGGTGCAGTTCGCCCATTCCCTCGCCGCGTTGGGCATCGGCAACCGGCGCGGTCTGCTCGCCGAGATGCGTTCGCAAAGCGGCCTGCCGTCGGTGGCGCAACTCGACGGTTTGTTGCTGCTGTTCATTGAATTGATGACGATGCAGGCGGTGAACGTGCACTTTGAAAGCGAAGTCGTGTCGCCTGAAGGCATTGCCGATCGTCGGCGCGTGGTGCGGGTGGGGCCGTTTACGGCGACCGCCGCCGGCGATTTTCTGTCCTACCTGCCCGGGCAGGTAGGCGAGCAGGGGCGGTTGTTTCAGTTGGCGCGCCGTCCGGCGGCGCGTTACGTCGATGCCGCGGAGTCCTTTATGCAGGCCGGGTCAGGGCTCGCCGCCGCACCGATCGACCCCTCGCGCGGCTCGGTGCTGTCTTTGCTGGTGCGTTCGCCGACGCTCGCCGAGCGCATCGAACAGGGCGGTCCGATCGGCTATCTGATTCTTCTGATCGGGGCGACCGGTTTGCTGCTCGGCGCCGAGCGCCTGTGGACTTTGACCGCCGCGCGCCGTGCAGTGGAGCGGCAATGCCGCGACATCGGTCACCCGCGTGACAATCCTCTGGGGCGGGTGCTCGCGGTCTGCGAAGCCGATCGTGCCGGCGGCGCGGTCGATTACGAAGTGCTGGAGCTGAAACTCGACGATGCGATGATGAAGGAGATGCCGCCGCTCGAGAGAGGGCTCGGTGCAATGAAGGTGTTCGCCGCGGTTGCGCCGCTGCTCGGCCTGCTCGGTACCGTGACCGGCATGATCGAGACTTTTCAGGCGGTCACGTTGTTCGGCTCCGGCGATCCGAAGGTGATGGCGGGTGGAATTGGCCAGGCGCTGGTGACGACTGCGTTGGGGCTGATCGTCGCCGTGCCGATCCTGCTGTTGCATACGCTCGCGAGCGCGCGCAGCCGCGCGGTCAGGGAGGTGCTCGAAACGCAAAGCGCGGGCCTGCTCTCGGAATATGTCGAGACGGGGGTTGCGCGCAAGGGGCGGTGAATGAACGTGAGTCTTGACCCGTTCCGTCCCATCGGTGAACTGCTTGAAAGCGGCGGGCCGGTGCTCGGGATACTTCTCGTGATGACGTTCGTCATGTGGCTTCTGATCATTGAACGCTACTGGTACTTGTCGTTCCAGCAGCGGTTTTTCGCTGACGAGTTCGCCTCGCGCTGGCGGGCGCGCAGCGACCGGCGTTCACGCGCCGCCCGCATGATCCGTTCGTGCTGGCTTTCGCAGTTTCGCTGCCATCTTGAACAACGCATTGCCCTGATCAGGATGCTGGTCGGTATCAGCCTGCTGCTCGGCCTGCTCGGTACGGTAACCGGCATGGTCGGCGTATTTGAAGGACTGTCGGTATTCGGTGTCGGGGGTTCCGGCGGTATCCGGGCGGTCGCCGACGGCATTGCCGGCGCGGTCTTCCCCGCGATGGCCGGGATGGTTGCTGCGCTGTCGGGTGTGTATTTCTCTGCGCAGCTCAAAAAGCGCGTCGCGCACGCGGTGCGGGTATTGCGCGTGTGTCTGGCGCTGGAGTGAGGGGCGATGATCAGAAGACATGGCGACCATGCTGAAAGCGCGTCGCGCACGCGGTGCGGGTATTGCGCGTGCGCCTGGCGCTGGGGTAAGGGGCGATGATCAGAAGACGCGGCAATCGCGCTACGCCGGTTGAGGACGACGCCGGGATCAACCTGACGCCGATGATCGACATCGTGTTCATCATGCTGATCTTTTTCGTTGTCACGGCGTCCTTTATCAAGGAGTCGGGCATCGCGGTGGATCGCCCGAGTGCCGAGACTGCGGTTTTGCAGGAGCACGCCGCGATCATCGTTGCGATCAGCGCCACCGGCGAGGTGTGGATCAACCACCGCCGCGTGGACATCCGTGCGGTGCGCGTCAACGTTGAACGGCTGCATCTCGAGAACCCCCGAGGTACGGTGGTCATACAGGCCGACAAGTACTCCGACAATGGCGTCTTTGTCGAGGTACTTGATCAGGTGCGTCTCGCGGGGGTCGAGAAGATTGCCATCGCCGCGGCCGTTGAGCCGTGAACAGGGCTGGTTCGCATCCGGGCGGTTACGGACGCGGCGGCATCTGGAATCACCTGCATCGTCATTGGCGCTGGCCGGGCGCCGTGCTGCTCGCTGCAATCGTTACCTGCACGTTGTTTTTGCTGATGCACCGCCTGACTGATGCCGATCACGGCGGCGCGCACGTTTATTCGCAACGCCCGTTGACGCTTGACTTCATCCGCATTGAGCGCGATCGGGCGTTGATTAAAAAGGCACGTTTCCTTCCGCCGAAGCCGCGGATTGTCGAGCCCGCGGCGCCGGCACGGCTCGAACTACCGGCGCAGCCCGGACCGCTGCTGCCGGCGCGGCCGGATGTTCAGGCACTGTCCTACAGGCCGGCGATTGATGGCGTGTTCAATGCGATCGGTTTTATCCGCACGCGCGACGCTGCGCCGTTGGTGAGGGTCCGTCCGGTCTATCCACCGGACGCTGAGCGTCGCGGCATTGAAGGCTGGGTGAAGGCCGTGTTCACGATCGCCGAGGACGGCGGCGTGATTGAGCCTCGTGTCGTCGATGCCGAACCCGATCGTGTGTTTGATCGCGCCGCGTTGCGTGCGATCTCCAAATGGCGTTACCAGCCGCAGGTGATCGACGGGCAGGCGATCCGGCGCACCGGCGTTGAGGTCATCATTGAGTTCAAGTTACAGTGATGACCGTGCGGCGGAATATTCTTTTTCTGGGCATCCTTTGCCTGTTGTCGCCGTTTGCAGCGGGAGCTGACGGGTTTCTGGTTTCAGAAAGTGCCTACCGCACGTTGTCGCAGGCTGAGGAGCACATCACGCGGCAGGCGCATCGCGAGGCGGTGGCGTTACTCGACCGTGCGTCCGCCAGAAGCGGTCTGAACGGATATGAGCACGCTTTGTTTGAGCGTCTTGCGGGGGTTGCGCTGATCGGGGTCGGCGATTATGCAGCCGCGGTAGCGCGGTTTGAGGTGGTACTGGCGGGTGCGGCTTTGCCCGCCGCCGTGCTCGAGCAGACGAAGTACCGGCTCGCGCAGTTGTATCTGCATCAGGCGCGCTACGACGACGCGCTCGCGTTGCTTAAGCCGTGGAGGGACGAAGTTGAGCCGTCTTCCGCCGAAGCGTATTTTCTGATCGCGTCGGTATATGCCGGACTTGAGCGGCCGGTGGCGGCGCTCGAGTGGGGCGAGCGCGGGCTTGCGCGGGCGGATACGCCCGCTGAAAATCAATACGTCTTTGTCGCCAATCTGAACCTCGTGCTGGAGCACTACCTGCGCGCCGCTGAGTTGTTTGAGCAGTTGATTGAGCGCCACCCCCGAACTGCGCAGTATTGGCGTCAACTGTCGGTGGTGTACAGCGAACTCGAACGCGGCGCGCAGGCGCTCGCCGTCGCCGAGTTGGGTTATCTGCAAGGTGTGCTGACTGCGGACAAAGACATGGAGCGTCTGGTGCGATTGTATTTGCACCGCAAATTGCCTTACAAGGCCGCCGTATTACTGGAGGATGCGCTGCAGACCGACGCTTCCGGCTTTGACGCTGCGCGTTACCGCCTGCTGGCCGACGCTTGGATCGCCGCCCGCGATTATCGGCGTGCGGTGCGTCCGCTTGGGAAAGCGGTGGGCTTGTTGCACGCCGTCGGCGATTTTGAAGAGGAAGCCGAAACACATCTGCGCAAAGGCATGATCCACGCGCACCTGGCACAGTACGGCGAAGCCGAACGCGAGTTTGAGTATTGCCTGAAGTTTGAGCGCACCCGCGACGCCGCCGGCCGCTGGCTTGCCTATGTACGGACGGATGAATAACTTTCGGTGCGCTGGGGATGTTTCCGGAATGTCGTCCATGCCGGGCGACGACTTTAATGGGACTTATGTACTTACGCCACATTGGGAAGCAAGCATCAATTTCACGTTTCGCAGCCCGGCCGACCCTGAAACTCAAGCACGGTTCATGTCGATTTCGTTTGACGTCCGTTGTGGCTGATGATGCTTTCTTTATTGACTATCCCCATGCACGCGCTGTCATTACTTTTTGCCTTTGATTGACCAAGAAGGAGAACCATGCTGTTTTGTACAGCGAAAACGCGGTTCATCAAGATTGGTTTTTCCAGACTTTCAATTCCGCCAGCGCTTGTCTTGCCGGTGATCTTCTTGTTCGGTGCATCTCCGGCTTGGCCCGAAGAGATCGAGACGATTACCGTTATTGGAACGACGCCGGTGCGTCCGGACGATCTGGACTTGCGCGATTTTCCCGGCAACATTCAATCTGTCGGCGGCGATGAGATTGCAAAAAGTGGAAGCCCTGACATCTCAAATTATCTTAATCGTCATTTTGGCGGTGTGCATATCAATTCGGCGCAAGGCAACCCGTTGCAATCGGACTTGTACTATCGCGGCTACGCCGCCTCGCCGCTGCTCGGCCTGCCCATGGGGCTTACGGTTTACCAAAACGGCGTACGTTTGAACGAACCCCTCGGCGACGCCGGTCACCTGGGATCTGGTGCCGATGAATGCGGTCGCCGGTATGAGCCTGCTCGGTGGTTCCAACTCTCTGTATGGTCTGAATACGCTTGGCGGCTCGATAGTGCTGCGGATGAAAAACGGTTTTACCCACCCGGGGCATTCGGTCGGGATCGAGGGCGGTTCCTACCACCGGTTCATCGCAAACTTTGAAAGTGGCGGCAACAACGGCGAGTTTGCCTACTATGTGAATGCGCAGCGCTTTTACGAAGAGGGTTGGCGCGACCTGTCCAATTCCTGGTCGGAGAACGTATATGCGGGTTTTGACTGGCGCGGCGACGCAGGCGCGTTGGGAATCAACTATCACAGGGCCATGTCGGACTTGGCAGGTAACGGCTTGTTGCCTTACGGTCTGCTCGATCAGGACCGGGGCATCATTTTCACTGCGCCCGACATTACCGACAACGACGTATCTATGTGGGTGGTCAGCGGCGATTACACGTTTGGCGACGGGGCGACTCTGTCCGGCAATCTTTACTATCGTGACAACGACACCGGTTCGTTCAACGGCGACGCTCTTGAAGAGGACGACGTGAGTGAACTGATCGACAACGGGTTTGGTGGGGAAGGTGGTTTGAGAAACGCTTTGCGGGGCGAATGCCGCGACGCGGTGGAAAGGGCGATGAATGAAGGCGACAACTTCGGGGAGGCGGTCGGCGGGAGCGGCTGCGGCGCGGTCAACAACCTCAGCAGCCGCGGGCAGGAATCGCTTGGGGGGGTCTTCGAGATTGATGTTCCGCTTGATGGGTTCGGCCTGGTTCACGACCTCAGCGCCGGTGTTGGCTATTACGAAGGGTGCAGCGGTTTTGACTCCCGCGTTCAATTTGCATTGTTCGACCCGGATACGCGTTCGACACGGGGACCGCAATCTGCATCCGGTGAATTCAGCGATGACAGAACCGATATCGACACACGCGTCGAGAGGACCTACGTTTACGTCGGCGACAGCATCTCGATCGGCGACGACTGGGTTATAACGCTGTCGGGGTTTTTTCACGACAGAGAGATCAAGTTGCGTGACCGCACCGACGAGCAACCGCAGTTGAACGGCGAGCACGATTACGACAATTTCAACTGGGGGGCGGGCGGCGTGTATCGCTGGAATCCTCAATTTGATGTCTATGCCTCCTACAGCGAATCGAGCCGTCTGCCGACGCCGATCGAACTCGCGTGCAGTGAGAGGCTTGCCCGCAATCCGGAGACCGATGAGGTGGAGGAGTGCCGCCTGCCCAATGCCTTTCTTGCTGACCCGCCGCTCGACGAAGTTGTTGCAAAAAGCTTTGAGCTCGGCGTGCGCGGCGAGACGTTGAACGGCTGGAGTTGGTCGCTGGGAGCTTTTCATACGCGCAACAAGGACGACATCATCTGGCAGACGGGGCAGACCCGCGCCCACGGCTTGTTCAGAAACGTGGATGAAACCCGACGCCGCGGCATTGAAGCCTCGCTTGCCGGCGCCTACGAAAAGTGGGGTTGGAATTTGAGCCACACTTATGTCGAGGCGACTTTTGAAGATGATTTTGAGGTGCTCAGCCCGAATCATCCGTTGAACGACGAGGAAGGTGGAATGATGACCAGGTCGGTGGAGAAGGGTGACGATATTCCGGGCATTCCTGATCATCTGTTCAAGGCCGCTGTGGATTATGCTTTCACCGACCGGTTTTCGCTCGGGTTTGACATGATCGCAGTTTCCGGCAGCCATCTTCGCGGCGACGAATCCAATGAATTGGACGAGCTCAGCGGCTACGCAGTGTTCAACGCGCGCGAACTACAGGATTGCAAACTTTGAGGCGTTTCTGCTGGTTGAGAATCTGTTCGACAAAGATTACGAGAACTTCGGCCTGATCGGTGAGGAGCCGAACGAGGTCGTCGGGCTTGACGACATTCCGGATGACGTTCGCTTCTTCGCGCCCGGCGCTCCGGCGTCAGTCTGGACGGGCGCGAAGCTGTATTTCTGACATATCGGGTTTTAATTTTGTGCGTGAATTCAGGATTAACTTGATACTTGCAAGGCGGAATGTCTTCAGGTAGGGTGCGTGCCGTCTGGACAGGATATCGAGCAGAAGGGGCTTGAGCATGAAGTCCGCAATTTGGAGGGGGCAGGCTGTTTGGCCATGGTGCAACAGCTGAGCCAGTTCCGCTATGTCATCGTCGGGGCCGGAATCCACGGTCTCAGTACAGCTTATCACCTTGCACTCGAACTCAAGGCGCGCGGCATAGGCGACGGCGGCGACCTCGTCGTCGTTGACAAATCATCAGTCGGTGCGGGCGCGTCGGGCATCGCCTGCGGCGTCATCCGCAATAACTACTTCCAGCCCGCGATGCGTGAGTTGATGGTACACAGCGTCGAGGTGTGGGAAAGCGATCCTGAAAGTTACAGTTACCATCCGGTGGGATATATGCAGATCGCCCCCGCCGTGATGCACGAAGACGTTGCGAGCATCGCCCGGCAGCAAAAAGACATAGGCTACGAATCGGTCTTTGTCGATGGCAAGAAAGACTGCGCAAATTACATGAAGGAGCTGTTTGACGATTGGCAGGCGCGGGACATGACTTGCATATTGCATGAAAAGCGCGGCGGCTATGCGAACAACATGAAATCCATGCACGGGCTCGCCGCAAAGGTCAAGGGCGAGGGCGTGCAGATCCTTGAGGGCGTTGAAGTCACCGGGTTTGAACGCGACTCGGGAAACGGAGCGGTCAGCGCGGTCGCTACGAGTGCGGGACGCATCGACTGCGAATACGTCGTCATCGCATTGGGGCCTTGGGTTAAAACCGCGTGGGAGATGCTCGATTTGCCGGCGACGATAACGGTCGGTCAAGACGGCGCCGCGCGCGAGTTTCCGATGTGGGTTTACTGGTCGTTGCAGGAAGGCACTTTGGGGGTCAAACCGGACTATCTCAAGACCAATGCCGGTGAGTTTCCGCCGGTGATTCACATTGATTCAACCGCGCCGCTTCATTCCGACGCCGACGGCTCTCTGATCACCGACAAGATGTGGGGCATTTACTACAAGCCGGATTTTGAGTTTGGCGGCGTTCAGGGTGGCGCCTCGCCGCACCTGATCGATACCGATCCGGACCGGGTCAAGGTGGACCCTTATGGCCCCGCTTCACCTGACTATGTTGTGGACGACAAGTTTGTGAACATGTGGGTATCGGCGCTGGGTCATTGCCAGAAGCGCTTTGAAGGTACTCTCCCGAAGTACAAAAACGAGCCGTCGGGCGGCATCGGCGCGTTTACGCCCGACAACTTTCCGGTGTTTGACGTGTTTTGCGACAACTGCTATATCATTGCCGACTCCAACCACGGCTACAAAATGCTGGGGGTGGGAAAGCTGGTCGCCGAGGAGATCTGTGGTGATAAGAGACACCTGCTGGAGCCTTTTCGCTTTTCGCGCTACGCGGCGGGCAAGTTACACCCGAAGTCCCACAGCCCGTTTCCGTGGAGTTGACAGTGGCGGGGCAAGTGGGTAGTTTGCATTGTCAACGAAGGGGGGCTCGAACGTGACAGATCTTGAAAAGCATGTCAATGCGCCCGGCAGGGCGGAATTGATCGAGAAAGTGCGCGAGAAAATAAACGCACTCGATATTAAATATATTTACTACCAATTTATTTCAGTCACCGGCCGCATCGTCGGCAAAGGCATTCCGGCGGACCACTGGGAGCGCGTTTCGGAACGCGGCTTTCAATTGGTTTACGGTTCGACCGCCAATCTTTTTCTCGATCGTCACGGCGAATATATCGGCTACGGTCCGGAAGCCGCTGAACTGGTCGGCATCGCTGATCCTGAAACTTTCTGCCAGTTGCCGTGGGACAAGCGCGTGGCGCGCGTGTTCTGTACCTGTTTCCGCAACCGTGAAGAGCCTCGGGACCCCGGCGCCCACCTGACTTCCGACTGCCGCGGCAATTTGCGGATCATCCACGAAGAATTCAAGGCCAGGCACGACGGTCTGCATCTGCGCATCGGCACCGAGCCCGAGATGATGTGGCTGAAGCGCGGCGACGGCGGCGGCACCAGCGGCGGGGTGACCAAGCCGAACTGCTATCACATAGACCAGTTTGAAGAGTTGCGCCCGGTATTCATGAAAGTTATAGAGTATTCGGAAGCGATGGGGTTTGACATGATACAGGGTGATCACGAAGACGCGCCCGGCCAGTTGGAACTCAACTGGATGTTCGACGATCCGCTCAGGAATTCTGACCGGCTCAGCACTTACCGTCAGATCTGCGCGCAGGTTGCACGTGAGTACGGCCTGATCGCGTGCTTCATGAGCAAGCCGTTTATGGGGGTTTCGGCTTCGGGCTGCCACCATAATGTTTCCCTGTGGCGCGGGGGCGCGGAGGAACTCAACAAACTGCATTACGACAGTTTGCCCGGGTCGAATAAGGTGTTCACTTATCTTAAAGGCGGGGAAAACACGTTCATGCCCGACCCGTCCGCTTCGGATCAGCGCAAGCCCGGGCGCGTCGGTCTGCAGGCCATCGGCGGCGTGATGAAGCATTTGTCGGCACTCACCGCGCTGGGGTCCTCGACGGTGAACTCATATCGGCGCTTGTGGGACACCGGCTTCTGGGCTCCGTTGTTTGCCGACTGGGGATACCAGAACCGCACTTGCGGTCTGCGTGTTTCCGCTCCCGGGCGGTTTGAATACCGTTCGGTGGACTCGATGGTCAATCCTTATCTGATGGCGGGCGGCCTGCTCAAGGCGTTTGGCGACGGCATCAGAAACGACCTCGATCCGGGCGAGCCCGAGGAAAGGAACATTTATGAGGTGATCAAGGAAGGCAAGAAGCAGGTCAAGAAGTTGCCGTTGTCTTTGGGTAATGCGCTCGACGCACTTGAAAATGACGAAGTGATCAAAAGCGCTTTGCCCGACGAGATGTATAAAGTATTCATGCACTACAAGCGCGACGAGTGGGAGAGATTCAACCATACGGTGACCAATTGGGATATCGAGACTTATCTCGATTACCTGCCGTAGTTTCTGGATTTAACTTAAAACTGCTGTCATCAAGTCTGAAAACTCGGAGGAGAACATGTGCGGAATAGCGGGCATTATTCACACCGGCAGGGAATCCGACATCGGCACCGAGATAGCTTCCATGCTGCAGGCGATGAAGCATCGGGGGCCCGACTCGGCGGGATTTGCGCTGTACGGTGCGCCGTTGACGGCCGACCATTATGTGATGCGGGTGAAATTTGCCGAGCAGAAAGACCTGGACAAGGGAGTCAGCGAAAGAGAAGAGGTCCGAAAGAGAAAAGAAGAAGTTATCGGGCGTCTGGAAAAAATGGGTGCCGAAATCGAATCGCAGGAAGACGTAACCGAGTATGCGTCGCGTATTGTATTTTCATACAGCAAGGAATTGAAAGGTCTCGCCGACTATATCGAGGACATTGAAGACGTCGAAATACTGTCGCTGGGTTCGGCGCTGGAACTCGTCAAGGATCTGGGGGATGCCGAGCATATCTGCAGACAGTATAAGCTCGGCGGTTTCGAAGGCACGCACGCGATCGGCCACACGCGCATGGCAACCGAGTCCGACGTGGACATCCGCTCGGCGCATCCGTTCTGGGCGTACCCGTACAGCGACATCTCGGTGGTTCACAACGGGCAGTTGACCAACTACTGGGGCCGGCGGCGTGAGCTCGAAAGAAAAGGGCACCGTTTCACTACCGATTGCGATTCGGAGTTGATCGCGGTCTATGTTGCCGACGCGATGGAGGAAGGACTGGATATGCGTGCCGCGATGGAGAAATCCATCGGCGATCTCGACGGTGTGTTTACCTATCTGGTTGCGACCAGGGACGCCCTCGGCATGGCCAAGGACATGATGGCTGCAAAGCCGCTGGTGCTTTATGAGGGTGAGGACTGCATTGTGATGGCATCGGAGGAAGTGTCGATCCGCAGTGTTTTCCCGCACGAAATTGATACGTTTGATCCTTACGAAGGAGAGATCTACGTATGGCACACCACGTGACAGCATCTGAAGGGATGCACGGGGAAAAGCTGGCGGGCAGAACCCAGCAGGTTTTTTTCTCCCCGACCGCTGAAGAGCGTTTTACTTATCCGGACGCTTTTGAGGTTGATTTCAGCAAGGCAGCCGATATAGACGCCGCCGATATGGACGCGACGGCGGTGAACCTTCAGATCCGTGAATTAATGGGGCAGGGCTACGGCACGATCACGGTCAAGAACCCGGGTGCCAGACATGGTCTCGGCGTTGGTATCCTGAACCGGCTGAACCTGAACTTTGAGGGCAGTCTGGGTTACTTCGGCTGCGGCTTGGTTGACGGGCCGAACATCCGCATCAGCGGCCGCGTCGGCTGGTCTTGCGGCGAGAACATGATGTCCGGAACCATCGTCGTGGAGAAAAACGGTGGTTCCACTTTCGGTGCGGCAATTCGCGGCGGCGACCTCGTATGCAAGGGCGACGTTGGCGGGCGCACCGGAATTGACCAGAAAGGCGGTACCATCATTGTCGGCGGCAACGTCGGCATGAACACCGGTTTCATGATGCAGCGCGGACGCATCGTCATACTCGGCGACGCCGGTCCCAACCTCGGCGATTCCATGTATGACGGGATTATTTACATCGCGGGCAAGATCACAAACCTGGGCGTCGATGCCGTTGAGGGCGAGATGAGCGAAGTGGACGTTCACTGGCTCGAACACAAATTGGCAATTCATGGCCTGGAAGCGCCCGGCGGCGTGAAGAACGTCACCAAAATCGTGTCCGGCAAGCAGTTGTGGAACTATGACAATCTGGAGCCGACCGAGAAGAAGCTTGTACTGTAGGTTTTTTACCAGGAGATACACTCATGGCAATCCCGGAAAAAGAAGTTCTGCCCAAGGTTGATTCCGAAGAGAACGCAGAAAACGACCGGCATAATCTCGGTTCGAGTTTTATGTTCCCGCCGAATGTCATCAATGACATTCACGTGAAAGCCGAACTTGGCCGATACCGCATGCGCGGTTTCTCGCTGTTCAAGAAAATTCCGACCTGGGACGATCTGACGTTTCTGCCGGGGACACTGACGCGCTTTGTCATAGAAGGCTACCGCGAGAAATGTGACACCAGGACGGTCATCGGTCCGCGTTGCAGGCGTCCGCTCGAACTCGACATCCCGGTGTATATCACCGGCATGAGTTTCGGCGCTTTGAGTTACGAGGCGAAGACCGCGCTCGCACGCGGCGCGACGATGGCCGGGACGGCGACCTGCTCGGGCGAGGGCGGCATGATCCCCGATGAGCGCCGTTATTCAGGGAAATGGTTTTATCAATGCATACAGTCGCGTTACGGTTTCAACCCCCATCATCTGCGTTTGGCTGATGCCGTTGAGTTTTTTATCGGACAGGGATGCAAGGTCGGCATGGGGGGGCACTTGATGGGGCAGAAAGTGACTGATCAGGTCGCCGAAATGCGCTCGTTGCCGGCCGGTATTGACCAACGTTCGCCGGCTCGCCACCCGGATTGGCTGGGGCCGGACGACCTGGCGCTCAAGATCCGCGAGATCCGCGAGGCGACGAACTGGGAGATCCCGATCCAGTTGAAACTGGGGGCCGCGCGCGTTTATGACGATGTGCGTATGGCCGCCAAGACCGGGCCGGACAGCATTTACATGGATGGGATGGAAGGCGGCACCGGCGCAGGACCGCATCTCGCTACTGAAGACACCGGCGTGCCCGGTATCGCCGCGATCCGCCAGGCGCGCAGGGCACTCGACGATGTCGGCAAAAGCGGCGAGATCTCGCTGGTGTATGCCGGCGGCATACGCAATGGCTCGGATGTCGCCAAGGCGCTGGCACTCGGCGCGGATGCGGTGGCCATCGGTCACTCCGCGTTGATCGCGCTGAACTGCAATAAAGACATCCCCGAAGCCGACTTTCCGAAGGAGATGGGCGTGCAGGCGGGACACTGTTACCATTGCCACAGCGGGCGCTGTCCGGTCGGCGTCGCGACGCAGGATCCGGAATTGCGCAAGCGTCTGGATCCCGACGAAGCCGCGGAGCGCGTTTACAACTTTTTGCATACGCTGACAATAGAAGCGCAACTGTTTGCGCGTGCGTGCGCCAAGACCAGCGTACATTCGCTTGAGCCGGAAGACCTTGCGGCGTTGACGATGGAGGCTTCAGCCATGGCGCAAGTGCCTCTCGCGGGGACTCAGCATACGGTTGGGCGTCCCGATATGACGCGCTTCTGATTTCCGGGAGATTTATGAAATGAGCGACGAGAAAACGGCGGGTGCCAGCCGCCACATTCAGGGCACAGAGGAGCTCGAAAGCGAGCACGCAAAACTGATCGGCCAGCACATCGGTTACCGCTACGACGTGAACCTGGTGCCCGACATGAGCCGTGTCACTCCGTTCCTGAAGAAATACATTGAGATCATGGGTTGGAAAGACCTGAATTGGCTCGAAGACGTGCACATGGGGTACGAGGAAAGCAGGCCGGCTGTGTTTGACCGCAATATCAACGGCTGGGTGACGGTGCCCGAGGACATTGAATTTCCGGATAACCAGCAGGACCGGGACATGCTCGCCCGCGAGTTACTGGTCAAGTTCCAGATGTCGGGCAAACACCCGCTGGTTGAGCTGAAGAAAGCCTACGCAAAATTCTGAACTTCCAAAGCGACGGATTATCGTGGACGGCGGTCGTGGACCACTATGCGACCGGTTTCTCAGGTGGCAATGTGAATTGCGTCAGTACGCCATGCGTGAAATGGGCGGTTGCCCGAGCGGCGGGATGTGCCCCGAGGTTTTTGTCGGGGATCGTCCGCTGGGGAAAATCGTTGTATTGATCGTTTATCACCAGCCGCAGTTTTTAACTGCGCGCTTCCGGCATATGGTGAAAAGTACTTTTGATCCGAAGAAGCGTTATGAAAACGCGGTGCGTTTTCTCGCGTCGGAATATTACGTTGACGAGAACGATTTTTCCGATCAACTGGCGGCTTCGTTCAATGCAGGGTCGAGCTTTGCGAAAAGCCTTGTGCAGGCCGGGCAATGCAGGCTCGAGTTCGGCGAAGGCAAAAGCCGGTACATGCTTGTGTGCACAGCCTGCCGCCTCGACGAAAAGTCGCCGATGCATCGTGCGGTTTATTGGCACAATCATCTGTTCAACCCGCAAATTCCGCCCGATCTGCAGGTGCTGGCCTTCACCCCCGACTGGGCTCAATCCCGCGGCGGGGACCTGTCCGCGAACCCTTCGTGAGCGGCGATACGGCAGTGGCGCACGGCGGGTGTCTGTGCAGCGCTGTTACTTACGAAATCCGCGGTGTTCTTCGTCATGTCGTGAATTGTCATTGCAGTATGTGCAGGAAATTTCACGGCCATTACGGTGCCTATACCGCCGTTTGCAAAGAGCAGATTACCGTTATCGAAGAAAACGCATTGAAGTGGTTTCAATCGCCGGGTGGAGAAGGGCGACGCGGTTTCTGTTGTGTTTGTGGGTCAAGTCTGTTCTGGCGCATGGGAGACTCCCGAACCTTGTGCGTCAGCGCCGGCAGCCTGCAACAGCCGACCGGTCTTGAAACCATCGCCCATATTTTCACCCACGATCTTGCCGACTATTATGAAATTACTGATGATCTGCCGAGACTGAGCCGGGGTTTTTCTTGAAATCATGTAAAGCCCGGATCCGGATCGGGGACACTCGCGAAATCTCCGGTTTATCGTTATCACGCACATTTTTGCCGGGGGGGGGGGGGGGGGGCGGAATCCGCTTTATCCGCAAATAGCTATATGATTTATACTTGTTTTTCCGCGTCCGCTGTCGGTCTTGACTAATCTTTGCTTAGGGCAGATACTTCCGCAGGCAGGTAACTTTAGAGTTGATGCGGTTCATCGCATTCTGCAAAAACCATTTAATGAGGAGTTTGTTTTATGACTGAGGAACTCGGCTCTTTAAATGTAATCTTCACAGAGTTTTATTACTGGGTCACTGTTGTTTTTATGTTCTTGATACACGTCGGCTTTTGCATGTATGAAGTCGGCGTGTCGAGACATAAGAACCACATGCACACTCTGATGAAGAATACTATGTTAATTCCGTTAGTGACCGTTACTTTTTTCTTCTTCGGATGGTGGATTTATTTTGCTTTCCCCAACGGTCCGGGCTTTATAGGCGGACTTGTTGCAGCGCCATCGGCCGTTCCATGGAGCGAACTGATGGGACCGCATATGGGAGGTTCACCGGCAACGGATGCGGTTACCGAAGATGATATGTGGTGGGCCCGGATCAACGGCGTTTTTTGGGCGGCGTTTCTGCTGTTTTCCTGGACCGCCGCTTCAATCGTGTCGGGCTCGGTCATCGAACGGATACGTTCGGGTGCTTTCTGGATCTTCGCGGTACTGATCGGTTCAGTTTTCTGGGTCATCGACGCCGCGTGGGGGTGGCACCCCGACGGATGGATGGTGCAACTGCTGGGCTATCACGACGCCTATGCGTCGGGCGTCATTCACGCCATAGCAGGCGGTTTTGCCTTGGGTATCCTGGTGGTGCTGGGGCCGCGCATCGGCAAATTCAGGGCCGATGGAACCGCGCGCAACATCACCCCACATAACCCGTGGCTCGTGTCGATCGGATTATTTCTGATCTATACCGGGTTCTGGGGATTTTATGCCGCCTGCAACGTTCCCATGATAGACATTCAGGACGGCGACGGGGTTTTCTTCTCGGCGACCAATATCTATTTGGGGCCGACCAGTTTGTCGGCAATTACTTTTAATTTCCTGATGTCCTTGTCCGGTGGGTTAATGATGGGTTACATCATTTCCAAGGGCAACGCATTCTGGACCTACTCTTCCGGTCTCGCCGGCATCATTGCGGCGTCAGCCGGGAACGACCTGTATCATCCCATTCAGGCGATGTTGGTGGCTGCGGTCGGTGTGATCTTTATGTATAAGGTTCACTACTGGGTTGAGCGCACTTTCAAAGTGGACGATGCGGTCGGGGCAGTTGCGGTTCATGGGTACGCTGGCTTTTTCGGGGTGGTTGTCGCCGGGTTCCTCCTGTGGGGATATCCGTCTTCGCCCAATCCCGACTATGCGGTGATCAACCCGTTCGGTCAGTTCATCGGAGCGCTGATCATGTTTGGCCTGCTTGGTTTTCTGCCGGCATTTATTGTCGCCAAGATCCTGCGGGGCATGGATGTTCTGCGCATTCCGAGAGAAGTCGAACTGGCGGGTCTGGACTTGTCGCGCGAAATGGCGGACAGCAAGGATGCGCGTGATCTTCTCGAAGGTGAGAGGGAAACCGCACGCAGCATGGGCTTGATGTGACGGCATTCGTCGGGACATTGACCAATTAAAACGGAGAAACACCATTATGACGGGAAATTTTGAAAACTGGGCCGGGGAAATCGCTGAGATCGGTCCCCTTTATCCTTTTGTCGGAGCCGAGGGCATGTTGGTGATTGTCGGTCTGATCTTTTGGGTCGGCTGGCATATCCTCCAGCTTTCGGCCGAAGCCGGCGAATATCAGGATGATCTCAGCCATGCGCGAGAGCAGATCTCCAAAAGCCTGAGCGATTAACCCTGTGCTTTGATAAGCGGGAGCGCTTTCACGTAAAGTGAAAGCGCTCCTTTTTTATGCCCGGCAAAATGACGTGCGATGATTCGGAACGCCTTAAACAGTTTGCGTGCGAAACCCGGCTTTTACGGTGCCGTCATATTGGCGGTTGGGGTGCTCATCTGGTACTACGCTTTTCAGTACCGCGATTGTACGCGGCACCGTGAATTGAGAGAGCGGCTGTACGATACGGTCGATGCGATGGAGCGGGATGATCGTGCGTTCAACCTCGCTGAGGTCGTTGTTTCCACTTGGGATCGTGTCCATATTCGCACCGTTTCCAGGCTGGAAGCCAAAGTTGCGGATTGTCCGTTCGGGTGGGACTGGTCGCGGGCGGAGCGCGAAGCGCTGGTCGCCGACGGGCATCTTGCTCTATTGTTGTTCATTGACGACGGAGAATTTGTTGACTATCTCGAGTTCCGTAATGACCGGGTTGATTTTCGCGACGTTGCCGGCATCTGGACGCCGGATATGGCGGTTTTCAGGGCCGTGCGTGAATCTTCCTCGCAATTGCGTTTGCATCCGTCAAGTGAAGCGCGTGAAATTGATTAAAATAGGCGCGGTTTTTCCTGTTGCATGTGAAAGTGTATTGGTGTGAAGTTTTTTAAGCCGGTTTGTGCGTTGCTTTGCTGTCTGGGGATGGTTGCGGTGGCGGCGGCGGTATCCGCGCATCCCGGTTCGGTGGATGCGGACGGCTGCCATTTTTTGGCCAAGCCCCGCGGCGAGCATTGTCATAAGGATCGCGCTTCGCGCAAAACCGATCCGGGAGTTGATTCCGGATCATCGCGCCGCGCGCGCGAAGAGGCTTCAAAGCGCCATCGTTCAAGCGTTGCCCGTTTGCGCCGGTTGTACCGGTACTGGGCTGACGCCGACGGCGATTGCCAGAACACCCGCGCCGAAGTTCTGATCCGAGAATCTCTTAAGGAACCGCTTCTGAGCGAGGATGGGTGCACTGTGACCCGCGGGCACTGGCGGGATCCGTATTCGGGCGGCATATTCACCGATGCCGGGCAGGTCAGGGTGGATCATCTGGTTCCCGTCAGGGAGGTGCACGTTTCCGGCGGATATAAATGGGGCGGAGGAAAAAAGGAGGCTTATGCCAACGATTTAAGCGATTCTCAAACGCTTGTCGTCGTGTATTGGCGGGAGAAAAAAGATAAAGGCTCGAAATCCCCGGCGGATTGGCTGCCTTCGGACAAGTCATATCACTGCAAGTACGCCCGGTCCTGGGTGCGGGTGAAGAAAAGGTGGAGGTTGACCGCCGACATTGAAGAGAAAAGAGCGATCGGCAGGATTCTCAGGGCATGCCGCAAAGACCGGTGAAGTTTTTTTCAGATGGATATTGCGATGGTAAGGTTGCTCGATCAGGATGAATACTTTGCGGCATTCAACCTGATCAGATTGCTGCGTACGCACTTGGATTCATACAGCTTTTCGGAAGCGATGGTGCATCCGTGCATGCGTGGGTACCAACTGGCCGGAGCGTTTGATCAGGGGGAGCTGACGGGCGTGGTCGGCTTCAAGCCGGCTTATACGCTGGCCAGAGGGCATCACCTTCACGTTGACGATCTGGTGGTCAAGACCGACCGGCGAAAGCGCGGGATCGGACTCGTGTTGATGCAGTGGGTGGAGCAATATGCAAGGGAGCGGGGCATGAGGTCCGTGTTTCTGGACGCACGGCCGAGCGTAAGCGATTTCTACGCAGCCATGGGTTATGAACTCTATGCGTCGCCCTTGATGCGGAAAGAGCTCTGAGCGTAAATGCAGGCGATCCGCCAGACGACCGTTTGGGTGTGATTATACGGCGTTGCGGAATCTGTGATCAATTGAAATGATTGTTCAACTCTTCCGCTATGTCGAAAATGTCTGCGACGATACCGTAGCGTGCGACACTGAAAATAGAAGCTTCCGAGTCGGTATTGACGGCGATGGTGTTGGGTACGTGTTTCATCCCCATTAAATGTTGCACTGATCCGGAAATCCCCATCGCGATGTACACCCGGCAATTGCCGACGGTTTTGCCTGATTGGCCGACCTGGTGTGATTTCGGCAACCAGCCGCTGTCGGCGATCGGCCGTGAGCAGGCCAGCGTGAAGTTCATTGCATCGGCGAGCTCGCTGAACTGCTCGACATTCTCTTCCTGTGCAATCCCGCGTCCGATTGAGAGAATGAACTCGGCTTGCGTGATATCGACGTCGCTGGCGGATTCGGGTTCAATGTAGGCTCGATGTTTGCTGCGCTGCTTTACGTCCCGCATTTCCACAGCGGTGACCGCAGGTGAAGAGGATCCTTCGGCGGGCTTGAAAGTGTTTGCGCGTATGGTCAGCAGCACAGTGCGCTTGTTCTGGAAATCCACGTCCATGTGTATTTTTTCGCTGTATGCCGCGCGTGTCGCGACGAGCTCGCCGTCTTCCCGGCGGAGACCGAATATGTCGGTCGCACAACCGTGCCCACCGGATGCCGCCACTGCGGGCATATAGCTCCAGGCGTCAATGCTGTGCGGCGCAGCGACTACCACGGGTTCGCGCTCCTCGATCAATTGCGATATTGCGGCCTCGTAACAGTCGATTTGAAATTCTTTTGCCGGAAGTGCGACCTTGATGATTTCATCGACGTTTTCGACGCTCAGGGCGCCGACGTGGTCTTCCGGATTTTCAGCGAGAATCGCCACGGCCAGTAAATCGTCCTTTTGCCTGATTTCGGCGGCTGCCGTGATTGTTTCCAGCGTTGCGGAGGTAAGTTCTCCGCGGCGGTGTTCGGCAATGACCAGCAAATTGCTCATGACGCCTGCTCTGTCATTTCCCTGATGATTTCCGCCAGGCGTTGAGCTTGTTCCGCGGGTGTGCCTTCAATGAGTTCGGCCTGTTCTTTTTCCGGAACGAACAGGCGCCGTATGCGGAATGAAGAGCCGGTTTCTCCGACTTCTTCATCGCTCAACCCTATATCGGTATGCGACAACAGGTCTATCGGTTTTGACTTTGCTTGTTTGATGCCCCGTAATGACGCATAACGCGGTTTGTTGATGCCGAGCTGTATTGTCAATACGGCGGGCAGTTCCAGCGTCATTTCTTCTTCAAGCCCTTCTTCGAGTTCACGTTTCAATGTGACCGGGGAATCACCCGGTGTGTAGTCGAGTTTCGATACGACGGCGGCGTGTGCCCACTTAAGTTCCGCGGCGACACTGATCCCGGTTTGTGCAAAGGCGTGATCTGATGCGAGGGTGCCGGCAAACACCATGTTCGCTTCTTCCTTTTCCGCGACCCTCGCTATGATGCGTCCGATCACATTGGGCGCCGAATTTTCGAGTGCGTCGTCCCAAACCCGGATGCCGCGTTCGCCGCCTTTTGCAAGGCATTTGCGCAATGCGTCCTCGGCTTCTTCCGGGCCGACGGTAACAGGGATGATTTCGACGCCGTCGCCGGCTTCCATGATCTGCAACGCCGTCTCATAGGCATACTCGTCCCATTCGTTCAATTCGCGGTCCACGTAGTCGGGATCGACGCGCTTGCCGTCTTCCGACAAGCTGAAGTCTTCTTCCAGAGTTTCAATCTGTTTTACGGCTACCAGTATTTTCATTGTCTGATTTCTCTTTTGTCATTTATTTGTGCGTTTCAGGCGTTGAACAAGCGCCCGTGCCGCACCGAATCTGACTTGAGGTTCCGGGTCTGTCAGCTGATTCTCAAGATCATTTTCCTCCAGCGCCGGATGTCGTGTCAAGATCGCACGATTGATCGGATAGGGATCCTCAAGCAATTGTTGTACGACTTTTGCCGGTGCGTCGTCGTTAAAACAGACCGAGCGGCGTACATCCTTGTCGGCGTTGCGTACAATGTCAAGCAGAATGTCCACAGGTGTCGAGGGGTTTTGCCCCAGCGCCGATAGTATATCGGCGTCGTGTTCGCGGGCCAGTTGCCGAATCAACGTTTCGGGAAGGTCTTTGCGCAGTGCGACGGCTGCGCGAACCCAGGGTTTCGGGTCGCGTGCGAGTTGATCCAGGCATTCGGCGGGGCAGCCGGGATTGCGTGCGACGCCGCGGCGCACTTCGGTTTCGGCGTCATTTGCCAGTTGTTTCAGGATTTTGTCCGCAGTTGCGGGGTTGCGCGCGATCCAACGTCTGACCCATACGTCATCGTCGTGCGCGAGTTGTTCGAGTACGGCCTCGTCGAGGTGCCGGTTTTTTGCCGCCGTCCGGCGCACACGGTGTGAGGGGTCGTTTCCAAGCGTGCTCAGGTTTGCGCCCGGGCGATGGCCGAGGGTTGCCGTGTTTTGCGCCGCAGCGGCGCGTACGCCGGGGTCTTCGTCCGTCAACAGGTGCAACAGGATGTCATCCGGAATGCGCGGATTTTTCGCCAATTTTCTCCGCAGCAAAGTTTCCGTGCTTTGCGCGGCTGATCGTTGCAGTTGTGGCGGTAGATGGGGATGCGCGGCTATTTCTCCGCGCAGGTAAGGATCTTCATTTTCTTGCCACAGGCTGAGCAATAAGTCGGCGGTCGCGGCGGGATTGCGCGCGATGTTCTTTTTTTCTTCCAGCGTCGTGCCGCCCAGAAGTTTTCCCAGCATGTCGGCGCCTGTGTTCGGGTTCGCGCAGATTGCCTGTTTGATATCGGGGCGGGTTGACCACGGTAGCGTCGCCAGCAGGACAGCGGGCGAGTTCGGGTGTTTTGCCAGTGCGGGATACACTTTTGCCGGACTGTGTCTGTCGGCCAGCCTCGTCAGGGTATCCGCCTGAGCCGCCGGGTGACCGGCAATGCGCTTGTGCAGATGAGGATCGTCGTATCGCTCGAGTGCGTCGAGTACGGACGCCGGAGTGTAGGGCGCAGCGGCGAAGTTGCGCCTGCGCTTTGCACTCGAGAAAATGACGGATCCGAGTCGGTTTCTGATCAGTTTGCCGACGCAAGAGTGGACGGCCAGTGCGATGTAGGGGTCATCCGACTCGATCGCCCGGGTTGCAAGAGTATCAAGGTCCACTGCCGTCGGCGTTTGCCGTGGGTGGACTGTCTTCGATCTGCATACATTCGGCGACCAGCTCCATTATTTCCATCACTTTGAATTTCCCTTCGTTGCCGGTGGATTTGACGGCGTCCTCGAACATATTTGTGCATTTTGGGCAGGCGACGGCAAATACATCGAGGCCTTCTATGTCGGCGGCCTCGCGCATTCGGTTTTCCGACGGTTTTTCTTTGTCGGCGGGATCGGGCATCCAGATGCGTCCGCCGCCCGCGCCGCAGCAAAACGAGTTGTCCCTGCAACGTTCCATTTCGACAAGTTCGACGCCGGTTGCGTTCAGCACGTTGCGCGGCGCATCGTAAACCTTGTTGATTCTGCCCAGATGGCAGGGGTCGTGAAAAGTCACCCGGTAATCGAGTTGGCGCGGGAGTTCAAGTTCGCCGCTTTCCAGCATGCGCCGGAGCATTTCGCTGGCGTGTTCGATGTGGTATTCACCACCGAACGCAAGGTATTCGTTCTTGATCGTGTTGTAGGAGTGAGGGTCGGTGGTCACGATCGAGTTGAATTTGCATTCCAGCAATGTCTCGATGTTGGATTCCGCCAGATGCTCGTACAAGCCTTCCTCGCCGACGCGACGCACGTCGTTGCCCGCGTTCATTTCTTTTTCATACAGGATGCCGAAATTTATGCCGCAAGCATGCAGGATTTTTGCAAAGGTGCGGGACACTTTTTGGTAACGCGGGTCGAAAGACGCGAAATCACCGACGAACCACAGTATGTCCACGGCCTGTTCGCGTGCGTCTGCAATTTTGAAGTCGAGTTTCTTTGTCCACGCTGGCCGCTTGCGCCGGCCTTCCCCGAATGAGTTCCCTTTCGTGTGAATATTCTGCAGAGCGGTCTGCATCACCGGGTCGAGTTCGCTGTTTTCGACAAGGTTGCGGCGCATCTCGACGATCAGGGGTATGTGTTCGATGCCCACCGGGCAGATCTCGACGCACGCCGAACAGGTGCGGCAGGCCCACAAGGTGTCGGGACGCAACTGATGGGGGTTGTCGCCGACGACCGCCAGCGCGTCAGCGTTCGGCAGTGTCGCTTTCGACAAGGTGGCTTCGGCAAGTTCGCGCAGGGATAAAATAACGTCCCGCGGCGATAGCGGAAAACCGGTTGCGTTGGCGGGGCAGGCTTCGTGGCAGCGTCCGCACTTGGTGCATGCGTCAAGGTGAAGCAGGTGTTTCCAGCTCAGGTCGGTGATTTTGGAGTAGCCGATGGAGTCGCTTTCGAGGTCCGCCTGCGGGAGACGCGCGGATGATTTGGCGTCGCGCGATATGAGCGAGGCCATTGCGGTGAATATATGCTTCGCCTTGGTAAAAGGTATCAGCCCGATCAGGACCAACGCCAGGACGCCGTGCAGCCACCATAATGAGATGCGCAGGATTTCGGCGCCGGTGCTCGACATGCCTGAACCCATGAACAAGACGGCAACCCCCGAGCCCACGGGGGACCACCAGCGGTAAGTCCATACGGCGGGGTCCTGTTGCAGCCACACCAGCCGCGCTGCTTCCAGCAGGAAGCCGGTGATCGCAATTGCTATCAGCAGCCACAGAAAGGTCCAGTCTTCGCGCCGGTAGTCGCTTCTGTCGTAATCAGGGTCCTGCGGTGAGCGGTCGGGGCGGGCGTAATCGAGTTTCGGCAGTGCCAGCCACTTGCGGCGGTACATCATGTACAGCAGGCCGACGATAAAGCCTGCGCCGGCAATGTCCAGGATCAGGGAAAACCAGAGATAGAAATCCCCGTACCAGAATTTGAAGCCGAGCAGTGGTTCAAGAATGTCGTGTTCAAGCGTGATCGTCAAAGTGCCGAGGAACAGCAGGCCGAAACCGAAAAAAATCAGGGCGTGAGAGGACCCCGCGGCAGTGTCGCGTCTTTTCAGCGTGCGGTGCGTCAACATTGCCCATATCATGCCGCCGGCGCCGCTCCACGGCCGTGCAAGCTTCAGCGGCGTTCCGTGCCGGTACTTGCGCACCAGGACATAACAGCCGTAAATGAACACCGCGATCGCGGAGGCTGCGATGATGTAAAACAAGCCCGTGGCCCAGGCGGGGAAATCCTGGAACAAGATGCGGGTGATCTGTTCCGGCTGGACAGGCTTCATCCGCCAATCACATAAAGCGCGCCGACAGCGTGGTGGGAATGTGGGAAAAATTCCGGGGAATCAACAGGTGTTGTCCCCGGAATATCTGTTTTCGGTTGTGCCTGACATTAAGTCTGGTATGTGATTTCAACTTGTCCGCCCGGCATATGCGCTGTACCCCACACAGCCACTTCCCGGCGGTAGGGTTTCGGGTACTGGGCATTTTCTTCCTCGATTTCGCGCGCCAGGCGATGCCCTTCAAACGTCGCATCGGCGATCAGCTTGGGTGCCCAGGCATCGCCGATCACATAAACGGCTTTGACGTCTTTTTGTGACCACTGGTCCTTGGCAGCCATCAAACCGTGGTGAATGCTGCCGTTTGAATGACGGCCGGTAACCAGAATAAGCGAGTCAAACTCATGCCACTTATGCGTTTTGTTTTCGCTACGCGGCAGTTTGCCGGGTCCCCGGTATTCTCTGCGATAGCCGTCGCCCCAGATGTTGTACAGCTCAATGCGGTTGGCTTCAGCTTTGGTTACCCACGTGTCTGACAGCACTTTGATTCCCAGTTCGTGAAGCATGCGTTCCATGTTCGGGTACTCCAGGGTGAAGTGCATGTAGTGCCCGACTTCGGCTCCGCTGGCGATGGTCACGTCGTGCCCGTTTTCCGTGAGCTGTTGAGCCAGGCTCGGCGCCATGAAGTAGGGATCGCAGTTCAGGATCATTACGTTCTTGCCGATCGCCTTGTCGCCCGAGAACACTTGCTCGGGTGTCAGCATCGTCGGCAAGTTCGCATCAATTCCGGGGACCGGATCATGAGTTAGCGCATTGGTGCCGTCGGTATTCCACGAAGAACCGGTCGCGACGACGATCTTGTCCGCGCCATAATCAAGAGCGGCTTCGATGGTCACCGGATCAACCCCCAGCGCTAACCGGGAGTCCGGGTTTTTCTTGACCAGCTTATTGAGCTGTGTTTCGCGGTAATCGCGGTGATAAGCCCATTCACTGAGGCCCGGCAATGTCGAGATCGTATTCACGCATCCGCCGACTTTGTCGGCCGTATCCAGAAGATGGACGGCGTAGCCGCGTTCCATCAGCACGCGCGCGCATTCCGCGCCCGACGGCCCGGCGCCGATCACGAGAATCGAATCGTCGGAGCCTTTGGCTGGAAAGCGTTCGGGGTGCCAGCCGCGGCGGTATTCTTCGCCGGCCGTGGCGTTCTGCGTGCAGATCATCGGCGGTCCGCCGATCTCCCAGCGGGAAATGCAGACATTGCAGCCGATGCAGACACGAATGTCGTCAATGCGGCCTTCGTCAATTTTATTCGGCAGGAACGGGTCTGAGATTGAAGGACGCGCTGCGCCGATGATGTCGAGCTGGCCGGAACGAATGACTTGGGCCATTTTTTCCGCGTCGGTAAAGCGGCCGACGCCTAATACGGGATTTTTCGTGACCGCCTTGATGTGTTTCTGCCAGGGGATCTGGTGTCCCTGCTGGTAGTAGCGTGAAGGGCCGGCGTCTTCACCCCATTCAGCAATGTCGCCGACGTTGACATCCCAGACATCCACGAGCGGGTCGGCGAGTTCGGCAAAGCGGATGCCGTCTTCTTCAACTTCAACGCTGCCTGGGCCGTAGAGCGTGTCGCAGGCAAAACGAGTTGCAATCGCGCAGTCGTCGCCGACCGCCTTGCGGACTTTCTCGAGCGTTTCAAGCCAGAAGCGCGCGCGGTTTTCCAAAGAGCCGCCGTAGTTGTCTTTGCGCTTGTTGTAGTACGGGGACAGGAATTGCAGGGGTAAATACGAGTGCGCGCCGTACACATAGATAATGTCAAAGCCCGCGTCGCGTGCGCGTATTCCTGCATCGACGTAAAATTGCTGGACTTCGTTGATCTCGTCCTGATCCATCTCGTGGCAGTAGGTTTGCAGTTCAAACTCGGAAGCGAACTGGCTGGGGCCGCGCGGCGTGCACCGGCTTTCCATGCAGGGTGCGTGAGCCGAGCCGTACCACATTTCAATGCCGGCCAGCGAGTTGTATTTGTGGATGTAGTCGGTCATCGCTCTCAGGTTCCTGACGTCGCCTTCGTCCCAGATGCGCGCTGAAACCCGGTGACAATCATCGGATTCCGGATGGATCGAACAGTATTCGGTATTGATGCCCGCCCAGCCGCCTTCCGCCTTTACCGAGCGGTTTGCGGCCTGAAAACCGGGCTTGTCGGAACCGGCCCCGTTGCAGTGCGGGACCTGGTAAAAACGGTTGCGTAAGGTTTTCGGGCCTATCTGCACAGGCTCAAAGAGAATGTCGTATTTTGGATCTCGTGCCATTGTCGTCTCCCCCGGCTGTTTCCGCCTTATGGTGTTTGCAAGTGAGTAACGGTCAGTTTGGGCTTATATATTCGGCCTCCTCGTTGGGGGGAAGCCCGATCCCGAACGCCAAGCGTTATTATCACATATAACCCATGAGGAATATATACATTTGGCCCCCCGTGAAAGCACACAGGGTGGTTTGCCGGGATCCGCCAAGTGTTCGTGCACGGTGTCGCGCCGCCGGGACGGGGGGTGTTGCGCGCGGGGGCGATGGCCTGGGCCGGATTGTGAAACGTGAAATGGATACCCGGTTTCCCGACAGGGGGGGGGCGGGTATGCAAGCCGCGGTTTTTCAAGTCGATTGCCATTGCAACCGCTGCACGGCTTTGATGCGTTCCGGTCAATTTTCAGAGGTTCTTTTCTCTTTTTTCGGGTCGAGAAAAGGAATTTCCGCGGTGGTCGCTGAACACGTCAGATTTTCACCGCGTATCTCGAGTGTTATTCCCGGCTTCGCCAGAGCCGGTTCGAGTTGCACCATTGCGTAGGACTTGTTGGTCAGGGGGGAATACATCGGCGCCGTCACAACGCCGACTTTTCTGCCTTCCCGGTAAACTTCCGCATCCGCGTCCACCGCTGCATCGGTGTTGGCGGTCACACCGAAAGTCTTGATTTTTTCCCGGCCGCGGGCGGCAAGCAGGCTTTCTCTGCCCCTGTAATCGGCCTGCTTGTCTTTCGTTACGGCAAACCCGAGTCCGACTTCCCACGGAGTTAATTCTTCGTGCATATCGTAAGGATAAAACAGCAGCGCCGCCTCGACCCGGATCATGTCTATGCAGTTGAACGAGCAGGGGATGATGCCTGACGATCTGCCGTTGTCGAGAATAGCGTCCCAGATCGCGACAACGCTGTCGGCTTTGGTGAAAATTTCATAGCCGCGTTCGCCTGAGTAGCCGGTGCGCGAGAGCATGCAGTGATAGCCGAACAAGGTGGTCGGTATATGATGAAAATACTTGAGCCGGGGCAGATCCACCGGCGTGTGCTGAGCCAGGAAATCAATGGATTTCGGCCCCTGCAGGGAAATATCGTGCAGGTCGTCGTCGAGTTCGTATATGAGGTTTTTTCCTTCGGCGGATTTTCGGAGCTGCTCCATCCCGGTACCGCCCCCGTGCACCATCATCCAGTTGTTGGGAGCGATGTAGAACATGATGCAGTCGTCAGTGATCCGGCCTTCCTCGTTCAAAATGATGGCATATACCGATTTGCCCGGATAGATCCTGCTCAGATCGCGTGTGCAGACGTGGTTCAATACAGCCTGTGCATCGGGGCCGGCAACGTGGATTTTCTTCAAGCCCGATACGTCAAATAATCCGGCGGCGGTGCGTACCGCTTTGTGCTCTTCGTTGACGTCCTGTTCATATTCCCATGGGACGTCCATGCCGTTCCACTCGCCGAGCGGCGAACCCAGGGCGCGATGGCGCTCTTCAAGCGCCGAATGTCTTGTGACTGTCATTGGGTCTTTATCCGTTGATTCAGGGATATTCGGGGTTTCAATCATTGATACTATCATCAAGGCGGTTTTAATGCTGTAATATTGGCCGTGCCTGCGTATCAAGGTCTATTTGTTCAATATATGGCGTGTTTTTCCACAATGTGTCAATATACAGGCAGGGAACATGCATTTGAATGTTCCTGAATCCAGTGTCCCGGATTATTGCATTGGAGATATAAACGGGGGTATTATCGCACACTGTGTTTATCGTTCCGGTGCGAACGATATTTCGCGCTGAACCGGCTGGTTTGCGAAAGGCCGGGCCACACTTGTAAAAATCAGGAGGGAAAATTATGGGTGTTACACGTCGAGATTTATTAAAAGCCTCGGTCGCGGGCGCTGTCTTGAGCGGCATCGGTTTGCCTTTGTCGCTGGGCGCCAAGACCAAGACGGTAAAGATCGGCTTTCTTGCACCGTTGACGGGTGAAGTTGCCGCATGGGGACTTCCCGGACTGTACGGTTGCGAGATCTGGGCTGAGAAAATCAACAAGGCTGGTGGTGTCAAGATCGGTAAAGACAACTACCATATTGAGTTCGTGTCGTTCGACAACGAGTACTTGCCGGATAAGGCCCTGCAGGGCTTTAAAAAGCTGGTGGCTGAAGACGACGTAAAGTTCATCATGATGCTGGGGGGGGACACCTGGCCCGCAGTGCAGCGGTTCGCGAAGCAGAACAAAATTCTGACTTCGACCCTGTTGCCGAGCGACCTGTCTCCGGACTCTCCCTATCACACCGCGCCTTGCGAGGTGCACCCGATCTACAACGTGACGGGTGTGCAGTGGATGGCGGAGCAGTTCCCGGGTCTGAAAAAGGCGGTGATCTGTGCTCAGAACGATTCTCTGGGCCTGCCTTCCGTGGCGACTTACCGGGCGGCGTTTGAAGCCGAAGGTATTGGCGTTATAGACGAAAACATTTTTGATCCGGCGACCACTGACTTTGCGCCCGTCGTATCGTCGTTGCTGGCGAAAAAGCCGGATGTTTTCTGCCTTGACACATGCTATGCGGATTATGTGAACCTGATCACCGAGCAGTTGTATCATCAGAAGTTCAAAGGCAAGATCATCTCGTGCACTTTCGATAACTATCCGGACGTTATTGAAAAGACCAGCGAAAAATTTGTCGAAGGCTTTATCTTCCAGTTCCCTGATTTTGACGACGATGCGTTGAACGCAGACTTCATCAATTTCAAGGATCCAAACGGCTTTTACAAAGAATACGTGAAGCGCCATCCCGGTACATGGTCAGCCGTGTCATGGGAATACGCGTCGATCATGGATTTGTGGAAAGCGGCTGCCGAGAAAGCCGGCAGCGTGGAATCGCTTGAGGTGCAAAAGGCGATGCAGTCGGGCGGCAAAGCCCCTCATGCGTTCGGCGACGCCGAATGGTGGGGCAAGGATCTGTGGGGCATCGACAACGCGCTGGTCGGTGACTGGCCGGTTGTAACGATCCAGAAGGGCAAGGCGAAGATCGTTGACTTCAAGAGCATCCCGGCCTGGTGGAGAAAACACAAAAGCCTGATGATCAAGCACATGGAAGCCATGAACCTGATGTGGCATCAGCAACAGTAGTACCACAGAGTACCAGCTGGAAATACACGTTGATTTTGCAGGTCTTTGACTGGAAACAGTTAAAGGCCTGCAATTTTTTTGATTTGTTCAGGGGACGGCGCAGCGGGATTTTTCTTCAACTGTGATGATCGGCTTGTGATGGAAAAGGGACTCTCGTGGAACTGATTCTTCAAACCTGCGTGAACGGACTGATACAAAGCGGCTTTTTCGCTTTGTGGGCGGTGGGTCTGGTATTGATATTCGGTGTCATGGGGATCATCAATTTCGCCCACGGCGAGTTTGTGATGGTGGGCGCGTACGTCGTGTGGATGCTTTATTCGCAAAATGGCTGGCCGTTTTTCGCAGCGGTGATGATGGCGCTCGTGATCGTCACCCTGATCGGGCTGGCGATGGAGGCCAAGCTGTTCAGGCCTTTGCGTGATAATCCTCTGGGCGGGCTGATCTGCTCAATCGGCGTGCTGTTCATTTTGCAGGTGATCGCGGTGAAGGTCGGCGGGCTTGGCCTGATGAAGCATGTGCCGCCGCCGACGCCCGGCACGGTCGAGTTGGTTGAGGGGGTGAGGGTCGCGGCCCAGCGGCTGATCGGGCTGGGGGTATCCGTCGGCTTGTTGCTGGTCGTGTGGGGGTTTTTGACGCGCACCAAGCTGGGGTGGGCCCTGCGTGCTGTCTCCCAGGACCGTGAAGCCGCCGCGTTGCAGGGCATCAACATCAATCGCATTTCAATGATCGCAATGGGAGTGGGTGCGGCGCTGGCGGGTGTCGCGGGCGCGTTGATGGCGCCGCTGGTGCGTGTCGAACCTTACATGGGGCACGCGGTCATCATCACCGCTTTCATCGTGACCATCGTCGGAGGCATCGGCAGCATTACGGGTGCGGTGCTTGCCGCCGTGCTCTATGCCTTTTTTCATACGTTCGTCACTACGTATTATGGGGGCACTATTGCAACCATGCTTGGTCTCGTGATTATGTTGGTTGTACTCATCATCAAACCAACTGGCATCATGGGCAAGGCAGTCAGTGAATAACGATCACCGTACAAGAGGCGGGCAGATCGGGTCGTGGCTGCTGGGTGCCGTTTTTCTGACGGCGTTGCCTTTTCTCCTGAAGTTCCATCAGCAGGACTTCGTTATCTTTTTGCTGATCAATATCCTGGTTGTTACAAGTTATCGCCTGATGACACTTACGGGCGAATGGTCGTTGATACACGTGGTGTTGTGGGGTATCGGCGCTTACGCCAGCGGTCTTATCACCAAGCATTTTGACGTTTCTTTCTGGTTCGCCATGCCGATGGCGGGGTTGATCACGGCGTTGATCGCGGCGCTGTTGAGTTTTCCGCTGTTTCGCATGAGCAGCTTTTATTTCCTGATCGGTTCGTTTGCGGCCGGTGAAGCGATCCGGCTGGCGTGGAAATATTTTGTCAATCCGTTCGGCGGCCCCAAGGGCATCAAATACGTTCCGTCACCGGAGATCACGTTGCCGGGGCTCGGGAGAATTGAAATATTCGAGCCGATCCCCTACTATTTCCTGACGCTCGTGGTGGTTGCAATATCCCTGTTTCTTCTCTACCGGATCGAACATTCGCGCATCGGTCTGACGTTGCACGCGATTCACTGGCGTTCGCAGTTGGCCGAATCAGTCGGCGTCAATACCTGGCGTTACCGGACGCTGGCTTTTGTGGTCGCTTCCTTTTTTGCGGGTATCGCCGGTTCATTGTTTGTGCACTACCTCGGCAGCGTCAACCCCAATCAGTTCGGGGTCGGGATCATGGTGTTGGTGCTGGTGTGGGCGATCGTGGGCGGAACCCGCACTTTTGCCGGCCCTGTCATCGGCGTGGTCGTGTTGTCCATCCTCAACGAGTTTTTCAGGGCGGCTGATGAGATACGTCCTGCAATCTACGGCGTCATCCTGATCCTCGCGATGCTGTTTTTGCCTGACGGACTCGAAAGCCTGCCCGGGAAGATCCGTGCGTTGGTTCGGCGTAAGCGGGATGCGGCTCAGGAGGCGGCGTGAGCAGCGGGCGGGAAATGGCACTGCTTGAAATCAAGGGTGTTATGCAGCAGTTTGGCGGGCTGGTCGCGCTTGATAATGTGAGCATGACGGTCAAAAAGGGCCAGATCTTCGGTCTGATCGGGCCGAACGGTGCCGGTAAAAGTACGCTGTTCAAGAACATTGCCGGGTTTTATACGCCCACCCGGGGCGAGATCCTCTATAGAGGGGACAACATCGCGGGATATTCTCCAAGCGCGATCGCCAAGCTGGGCGTCGTCAGAACTTTTCAGGAGACGACGTTGTTCCAGGAGCTGACGGTTTACGAGAATGTATTGATCGGGCGTCACTTGCGGGCGCGTTCGAATTTGTTTGCGGCGATCTTCCACACGGATACGGGCAAACAAAAGGAGAATGAGATCAAAGCCGTTGAGATACTCGAGTTCATGGGGCTGATCGAGCGCAAGGATCAACTCGCGTCGGAGTTGCCGCTGGGGTCGCAACGGGCGCTTGCTCTCGCCGTTGCACTGGCGGCTGAGCCCGACCTGTTGCTGATGGATGAGCCGTTCGCCGGCATGAATCCGAAAGAGACCGGTCGAATGATGGCGCTGACCAGGAAAATACGCGATACCGGAGTCACCATTGTTCTTGTTGAGCACGATATGAAAGCGGTCATGGACTTGTGCGAGTACCTGACGGTTCTCAATTTCGGCAAGTTTCTCGCGGAAGGTACGCCGCAGGAGATCCGTACCAACGAGCAGGTGATAGAAGCCTATCTGGGGGGCGGGCTGTAATGTTGCTGGAGTTGAAGAACGTCTGTGTTCATTACCAAAAGGTGGTGGCGATCAAAGACGTTACGCTGCACGCTGAAGAAGCCGGATTTGTGATGTTGATCGGTTCAAATGGAGCCGGTAAAAGCACGACACTGCGTGCCATTTCCGGGCTCGTGCACCCCAGCGCGGGGGAGATCCATTTTGACGGCAAGCGCATAGACGGGTTGTCCGCGGACAGGATACTCAAGCTGGGCGTAGCGCACGTTCCGGAAAATCGCCGGGTGTTCAAAGGCCTGTCGGTGATGGAAAACCTGTTGCTCGGCGCGTATGTCCGCAGGGACAGGGATGCCATTCAACAGGATCTTGAGACCGTGTTCATGCATTTTCCCCGCCTCAAGGATAGAAGGGATCAGCTTGCAAAAACCATGAGCGGCGGTGAGCAGCAGATGCTGGCTATCGGACGTGCCCTGATGTCAAAACCGCGGCTGCTTTTGCTCGATGAGCCGTCTTTGGGGCTCGCCCCTGTGATCGTGCAGGAAATTGCGAGGATACTGGTTGAGATCAACAAGCAGGGGGCGACGATCGTTCTGGTCGAGCAGAATGCCGAACTCGCGCTTGAGCTTGCCGATTACGGCTACGTTCTCGAGACAGGCAGAGTGGCTTTGGAAAGTGCGGTCGCCGATCTCAGGAACAACGAGCACGTGCGCAAGGCCTATCTCGGCATGTAAAAAGTACACGGAGGACGGGCATTTCGGCCGTTTTCTTGAGCAACGTGACAATGGCGGATAGGCAACGGTCCGGTGATTCGGCACTCGCGTGGGTGCAGCTTGGCGAGAAAGCGAACGAGGCCTTTCAGCGCGGCGATATGGAAGACGCACAGCGATACTGGCGGGAGTCGCATCGCCTGGCCGGCACGGAATGGCCGCCGCCGCATCCACTGATCGCCGCAAGTTTTTGTAACTCTGCCTGCGTTTTCCGTATCGGGGAGAACTACGAAGACGGCATTCGCTGCAGCATGCGTTCAATCGAACTTTGGGAGACGGCGAAAGTGTGGGTCCGGGAGATGCACATCGAAAGCGCGGCGCGCAGTTCCACGTTTCATTTGCGTATGCAGAGCCGGCATCGCAATGCCTACAGGCGTCTCCGGCTGAAGAAATATCAGGCACTGCTTGAACTGGGGCGCACGACCGCAATGAATAATCTCGCCGAGATTTTTTACGCGAGCGGCAGGCTCGAAGAAGCCCGCGCGTTTTATTCGCGTGCATTGTCCGAACGCAAAAAGGCGGTGCAGACGGCGGAGATCGACGATGCGGCAGTCGGGATCATCCGCCGCAATCTTCTTGCTGCCGAAGGAAGGGTGGGACCGGAGGTTCAGCTCGACGAAACAAATTTGTACGATCGCAGCGGCGCCTTCACTCAACTCGCGCGTCGCCGCCGCTGGCTCGTGGACTCGCCGCCGGTGCTGACCGATGAGGGGGTGCTGATGGCTTCGGTTCTATTGCCGCGAACGCTCGCCCGTCACGATTTTTGAGAGTCTGGAGTCAATATCCGTGACGGGACGGTCGGCGCGGCCTGCCGGCGTTGCGTCCGGTACCGGCGGTGCCTTGCATCTCACTGGCGACGGCGGTGTTCTGAAAGGGTTGCTTCGTTTGCAAGGAGGTGGAGGCAGGTTTCAATCCGCCTTGCAATCGGTTGACGCCTGTGTCATCGCGGGTGGCGGAGGGCCGGGATGCCATGATGGACAGGCCAGCTTCAAATCCGCCCCGCTTTCGCTGTCAGTACATCGCGGACGGCTCCCGCGTCGTCTTCCATCAGGTCGGCAGTCTGTTGATCAAGCGGGGTGTTGTTTTTACGCAACATGGCTGCGCCCTTTTGAAACAAAGCAATTGCACCGAATTACAAGGGGGTTTCAGTTGTCCGACCGGGTGTTCGGCGGGGCTTTGCAGTTGCATGGTGGCAACAGTTTCAGATTTTTGATACAATCCGCGACCAAGTTTAACCGTATCAACAATGGCATGTTGACAACAGGGAGGTTTTTCTAATGAAAAACAAATTGTATACGATCTTGATCTGTGGCGCGTTTCTGTCCGGCGGAGTGACAGCTGCTCAGGCGGACGCGTTTGCCGAAGAGAATTTCAGCGCGTCGGTGTGGTTGACCAGCGACTATATCTTTCGCGGTGCATCGTTTTCCGACGAGGATCCCGCGGTGCAGGCCAGCCTGGACTGGGGCTACGGCAGTTGGTACGCCGGTGTCTGGGGTTCGAGCCTTGAATTGACGGGATATAATTCCGCCGAGCCTCAGCCTACTGATTCTAACTCGTCAATTGAGTACGACTTCTACGTCGGCTATGCCAATTCAGCCGGTCCCATCGACTATGACGCGACGCTGATCTACTACTGGTTCCCGAATGACCGCGGCGATCTGGAAGCCGATGTGCTCGAGTTCTGGCTGACGCTGTCGCATACATTTGCCGATATGCAGCTCAGCCCGACGGTCGGCGTGTTCGGCGCGTTTTCGCCCGACGCCACGTTGGAGGACGGCGACAGCATTTACGGCAAGGCTTTTCTCGCGCTTGATCTGGGCAATGGATTTGGTCTGGACTTCGCGGTCGGCGTGACGGATGTTGACGGCGACGACGCAACGGACAAAAACGGAGCGTTTTGTATCGATGGCGTTTTATGCGACGGGTACGGTTATACGCATTGGGAAGTCGGCCTGAGCACGGCGGTCAAGGGCTTCGGCGTCGATCTGCGCTATCACGACACGAACGAACAAAAGAGTCATCTCGCTTTTTGGGGTGGCGATGACAACATTGACAACCGTATCGTGCTGACCATTTCGCGGTAACAGCCGGACGCGGGTTTTTCACGTATCCATCAGAAACAGATCGTAGCGACTGTTGCAAGGCTTTCCCCCCGCGGGGGGAAAGCCTTTATTTTTGTCTCAAGATTCCGGCGCCCGCCGGAGGGGTTGATAAAGTCAAGTCAGATGACGATCACAGCGCCGCCGATAGTGTGGCGTGGCCGATTGCGGTGCCGTTGAATTCCTGCGCCGCGTCTTTCAGGCAGCGCCACAGGTAATCGGCCGAGGCGCTGTCGGCGAGCAGGTGGAATGCGGGCGTTGTGCCGATATCATTGCGGATCACGATCGCGCTGATACGCGCGAGGATCACCTGCGCGGCGTTGCCGTCGGGGAACTTGCCGGTGCGCAGGTCGAGCGCGCAAAGTTTCGCGAACATCGCGCTGGCGCAACAGCCGCTGATCAGCAGCCATGCGTGTGAGGAGCCGCGCGGCGCCGGATAGCAGTTCGCGGGCGCTTCAGCCGAGCACGCCTGTTCAAGCACCGCGCAGGTGTCATTCGGCTGTTTCGGGTTTTCGAGCACCAGTATTTCGCCGTCGGTCAGGCGCACGACCAGCGAGCCGTCGGCTTGTGTCTGTGCGCGGTTGTTTTGTTCGGGGACTGCGAGGCCCCGGCTGTGCGCCCAGGCTGCCACGCCAGTGCCTTTGAAGCCGATGCGCGGTAATGTCGAGAGATCGATCAGCCCCAGACGCCCGAGACATTCGGCTTCGCCGTCGCGGCCGTAGTCGGTTGCGACCGCGGTATTGCCGACGGTGCGAAAGCGTGCGCCGTCGGCGAGCAATGCACGGTAGATCGGCGAACGCACCGCGAAGTCGGCCGGTTTTACAAAATCGTCTGTCATTACATCTTCTGCCTTTCGTTATCGGGATCGTAGAATGGCGTTTTTGTGATCCCGGCTTCGACAATGTCGCCGCTTTCGAGTTTGACATGCAACGGATTGCCGGCTTCGGCGTCGGGTCGTGCATAAGCCAGGCCGATGGTTTTCCCGAGTGTCGGCGAGTAGGCCGCCGAAGTAATATGTCCTGCCACCTCGTTGCCGTCGAGCACCAGGTTGGATTCCCGGATCTGATGTTCGTCGCCGGGCACGGAAAAGGCGACAAGTTTGCGCGCAAGCGGCAGCGCCTCCCGCAGTTCGACCGAGCGTTTGCCGACGAAGAACGGTTTTTTGCGCCCGATCGCCCAGTTCATCTGGAGTTCGTTGATCGAGCTCGTCGAGTCGGTGTCCTGGCCGATGATCACGTGACCTTTTTCAAGCCGGAGCAGGCGTTGCGCTTCGATGCCGACCGGGCGGATGCCCTCGTCCCGGCCGGCTTCGAGCAATGTGTCCCACAACGCTTCGCCCTGTGCCGAGGGTACGTGGATCTCATAGCCGAGCTCGCCGACGAAACCGACCCTGAACAGCCGTGCGGGGATGCCGGCGACTTTGCCGGTGCGCACCGCGAGGTACGGGAAGTCGTCGGGCTTCAGTGCGATGTCTTCGCACAAGGTTTCGAGCACGGCGCGCGAACGCGGCCCCGCGATATTGACACCGGCGTAGGCGCCGGTGACGTTGGTGATATCGACGCTGAGTCGCCACTGCGCGTTCCACCACAGCATTGTCCTGAAGATACCGTCGGAGTTGCCGGTGGTCGTCGTGATGTAGAAGTGCTCATCGCCGAGGCGGCACGCGACGCCGTCGTCTATGACCGTGCCGGCTTCGTTGACCATCATCAGGTAGCGGGTCATGCCGACAACCTGCTTCAGGTGCGGCAATGTGTACAGGCGATTCAGGAACTCCGCCGCGTCGGCGCCGCGGATCTCGATCTTGCCGAGTGTCGAAACGTCAATGACGCCGACGTTTTGGCGGATCGCGAGCGATTCACTTTGAGAGCATTCGATGCGCGAACCGCCGTAATAGGCCGGGCGCCACCACACGCCGACCGGCATCATTTGCGCCCCGGCTTCGACATGGCGGTGGTGCATCGCGGTGAAGCGTTCGGGGTTGAAACTGCGCCCGGCGAGTATTTCAAGCCGTTCGGGACGCAGCGGCGGGCGTGCCGTCGTGACGCCGGTTTCGGATACCGAGCGTCCGCTTGCGTCGGCGACCAGCCGCGCCGTCGCGAGCGCCGCGTGCCGGCCCTGCGACGGTCCCATGCCGACGGTCGAGTAGCGCTTGACCAACTCGAGTTCGTCGTAGCCGTCGGCGCAGGCGTTGACGATGTCGCAGACCTGGAGGTCTTCGTCAAAATCGACGAATTCCTTGTGCCGGGGATGAGTGAAGATCGGCCAGCCGTAGTTCGTTCCGTTGCCCGGTTCGATATTCAGCGGGGCTTGCGTTCCGGCGGGGTATTCAGCGTGGAAACCGAGACTAGTTGCGGCTTCGAGGCCCGCGCGTCGGCCATCGACGAGCGTCGCCTCAATGTCGCAGCAGTTGTTGACTGCGCCGGCGAGCCGCACGCCTTCTGGCAGGCGGGTGATCGAGAACACGGCTTTTGTGTCGTCGTAGGACAGGCGGCCGCCGGCTTGCAGCGGCAGTTGATAGGCGGGCATGTATCCACCCGACATGCACACCAGATCGCATGCGATCTCTTCGCCGGGTGTGGCGCGCCGTCCGTTTTCTGAGACGTTTGCGATGCGCACACTGCAAACATGCCGTGCTTTTGCCTTTGCTTCATAGACCGTGGCGCCGGTGATGATCCTCACGCCGCGGGCCCTGGCTTCGTCCGACCATGCACAGGCCGGCGGCGAAGTGCGCATATCGACGATGGCGGCGATTTCGACGCCCGCATCGATCAGGTCCAGTGCGGTGGCATAGGCTTCGGGGTCGCCCGTCAGCACGACGGCGCGCGTGCCCGGGTGCACTCCGTAAAGCCTGATCAGGCGCCGGGCGGCCGAGCTCAGCAATATGCCGGGCAGGTCGTTGTTGCGGAACACAACGTGCTGTTCCATCGCGCCGGTTGCGAAGATCACTTCACGCGCGCGGATCTTGTACAGGCGATCGCCGCGGATCACCGGCAGCCAGTTGTCGGAGAACCAGCCGTTGCACAAGGCGGCGGTCATGATCTCGATCCCGGGCGAAGCTTCGCAGGTGCGTATCAGTTGTTCGCGTTCGTCATCGCCCGGCTTGCCGGCGTCTGCGGGACGCGCATGGTTGAGCGATCCGCCGAGTCGCGGTTGTTCCTCCACCAGCAGAACCTCGGCGCCGGCGTCCGCGGCGGTCCGTGCTGCGGCCAGGCCGGCGGGGCCGCCGCCGACCACGACCAGATCGTAGAAACCGTAAGCCTTGTCGCAGTAAACCGGGCGCGTCAAAAAATCAACCCGCCCGAGGCCGGCGCCGGCGCGCACGATCGGTTCCCACAGACGCTCCCATATTCCTTTCGGGCGAAAGAAAGCCTTGTAGTAGAAGCCGACCGGCAGAAAGCGCGAGAACCAGGACAACCATGAGGCACGGTCTCTTTGCAGGCTGCCCGAGTAATTCTGGGCGGTGACCTCCATGCCTTCCTCAATCGGGCAGAGGTCTGCAAACACGTTTGGTGCGTTGTTGATTCCCACCAGAGTGTCGGCTTCCATGCCCGCGAAAGACCTCGGCCCGCGCGGGCGGTGATATTTGAAGGAGCGCGACAGCAACCACACGCCGTTGGCAGCGAGTGCGCTCGCGACGCTGTCGCCGGAGAGACCGGTATAGGTTTTGCCTTCAAAGCGGAACCGGATCGGGCGCTTGCGGTCCACCAGCAGGCCGGCCGGCGGGGCGAGGCGGTGGTTATTTGCGGCTTCTGTCACAGGACGTCGTCGGCGTTGTGTTCGGCGGCGAGTGCGCTCGCGACGCTGTCGCCGGAGAGACCGGTATAGGTTTTGCCTTCAAAGCGGAACCGGATCGGGCGCTTGCGGTCCACCAGCAGGCCGGCCGGCGGGGTGAGGCGGCGATTGTTTGCGGCTTCTGTCACGGGACGTCGTCGGTGTTGTGTTCGGCGGCGAGACTGGTTTTGCCCTCAAAACGGAACCCGATCGGGCGCTCATGGTCCACCAGCAGACCGGCCGGCGGGGCGAGGCGGTGATTGTTTGCGGCTTCTGTCACGGGACGTCGCCGGCGTTGTGTTCAGCGGCGGGACCGGTTTTGTCTTCAAAGCGGAACTGGATCGGGCGCTCATGGTCCACCAGCAGACCGGTCGGCGGGGCGGGGCGGTGGCTGTTGGAGACTTCCGTCACGGGACGTCGTCGGCGTTGTGTTCGGCGGCGAGTGCGCTCGCGACGCTATCGCCGGCGAGTCCGGTATAGGATTTGCCCTCAAAACGGAACCCGATCGGGCGCTCATGGTCCACCAGCAGACCGGCCGGCGGGGCGAGGCGGTGGTTATTTGCGGCTTCCGTCACGAGGCGTCGCCGGCGTTGTGTTCAGCGGCGGGACCGGTTTTGTCTTCAAAGCGGAACTGGATCGGGCGCTTGCGGTCCACCGGCAGACCGGTCGGCGGGGCGGGGCGGTGGCTGTTGGAGACTTCCGTCACGGGGCGTCGCCGGCGTTGTGCTTGGCGGAAAGTTCGCTCGCGGGATAGGTTTTCACGATCTCGTCGGTGACGGTGTTGCGTTCGGCGATGAACCAGTAGGAACTGGGTAGGTGGCACCACCATTCGCGCACAATGCCTTGCGGAGTGTCGTGCAGCCAGATGTAGTCCGCCCATTGCTCATTGTCAATGCCGTCGGGGTTGAGTTCCGCCGTCACCTGACCGAAACAGATGAACTCGCTGATGTTGCGCGGTCCGTTCAGCGGACAGTTCAGGATTTTCATCAGTGGCTCGCGGCGGTGGCGCCGGCTTCGTTGAGCAACTCGAAGTTGCGGAAGCGGTCGAGTTTGAACGAGCGGATGAGTTCCACCGGGCGCCCGTCGGCAATGCTTTCGGCCATGCACTTGCCGGCGACCGGTGTCGCCTTGAAGCCCCAGGTGCCCCAGCCTGCGTCGAGCCAGTAGTTCTCGACCGGGCTTTCACCCATGATCGGGGCGTAGTCTGGCGTCATGTCGGTGATGCCTGTCCACTGACGCACCAGCCTCGCGGTGGCGAGGAACGGGAACAGTTCCAGGGCGCTCGCGATCAGCGACTCCTTGAGCTCGAGCGTCGATCGCGTCGAATACAATTCATAAGGATCGGAACCGCCGCCGATCACGATTTCGCCACGTGCGGTCTGCGAAAAGTAAATGTGCAGAGCGCTTGAACTGACTAAGGGGTTGAGAAAAGGCTTGAGTGGCGTTGTGACCATCGCCTGCAAAGGATAGGCGCGGATCGGCAGGCGGAATCCCGCTTTGCGCGCGAGCACCGCGCTCATGCCGGCGACGGCTTGGACCACATGCTTGCAGTGGATGTCGCCGCGGTTGGTTGCGACGCCGGTTACGCGCCCGCCGGCAGTGTGTATATCGGTGACTTCGGTGCGCTGGTGGATTTCGACGCCGAGTTCGTGGGCGCGGCGGGCGTAGCCCCACGCAACCGGGTCGTGGCGTGCGATACCGCCGTCGGCGTGCCACAATCCGCCGCAGATCGGGAATCTCGCATTTTTGGGCATGTTCAGGTACGGGACGATTTCCCTGATGTGTCTGCGGTCAACAAGTTCCGAACGTACGCCGAGGTGTTTGCTGATCTCGGCTCTCAGACGGAACAGCCGTAAAGTGGCGTCAGAATGCGCGAGCGTCAGTTGGCCGCGCTGGGAATAGAGCATGTTGTAGCCGAGTTCGTTCGAAAGATTTTTGAACATATTGACCGAGGCTTGATAGAAAGCGACTGAGTCGGGGGAGATGTAGTTGGAACGGATCACGGTGGTATTCCTGCCGGTGTTGCCGCCGCCGAGGTAGCCTTTCTCAAGTACCGCGACGTTGGTGATACCGTGGTATCTTGCTAGATGATACGCGGTGGCCAGGCCGTGACCGCCGCCGCCGATGATGACTATGGCGTAGGATTTTTTGAGCGGGCGCGGTGCGGGGATGTCGCGCCGTGCGGGATAGTTACGGGACAGACCGTATTTGAGTAATCCCCAGGGCATGGTTTGGTGCCGGGCTTAGAACAAGCCGCTGATCTTGCCGTCTTCACCGATGTCTATGAAATTGGCTGCCGGTTCTCTGGGCAGGCCGGGCATGGTCTGGACGTGGCCGCAGCCGACGACGAAGAATTCGGCGCCCGCTGACAGCGAAATGTCGTTGATGCGCACGATGTGCTGGGACGGTGCTCCTCGCAGTTGAGGGTCGGTGGAGAAAGAGTACTGGGTTTTGGCAATGCAGATGGGGAAGTGGCCGTAGCCGTTTTCCTGGTAGTAATGGATGCGGTTACGTATTTTCATGTCCGCGATGATCTCGCCGGCGCCGTAGATTTTTTTGGCGACTTTTTCGATCTTCTGCCACAAGGTGTCTCTTTCACCGTACGCGAATTGCAGCGGCGGCGGTTCGCCGGCGGTGGCGTCAACCACCGCGCGGGCCAGCTCTTTGGCGCCGGCACCGCCGTTGGCCCAGTGGTCGGCGATCATCGCTTCGGCGCCGTGCGCCGCAGCTCTTTCGATGATCAGGTCCAGTTCCTCGTCGTGGTCTTCGCTGAAGCGGTTGATTGCGACCAGGCACGGCAGTTGAAAGCAGTTGTGAATGTTGTCAACGTGGCGTTCAAAGTTGGCGAGGCCTTTTTCGAGGGTTTTGAGAGTGTCGGCTTCTTTGCGCCGCGGATTGTGGTGTCCGTGGTGTTGCAGCGCGCGCACCGTGGTGACGATGACGGCGAGCGAGGGAGCGAGGCCGGCCTTGCGGCATTTGATATCGAAGAACTTCTCGGCCCCGAGGTCGGCGCCGAAGCCTGCCTCGGTGATGACGTAGTCGGCGAGTTTGAGCGCGGCCCGGGTCGCGATGATCGAGTTGCAGCCGTGGGCGATGTTCGCGAAGGGCCCGCCGTGCACCAGCACAGGATTGTTCTCCAGCGTCTGCACGAGGTTGGGTTTGAGCGCGTCTTTGAGCAGGGCGGTCATCGAGCCTTGCGCCTTGAGGTCAGCGGCGCGCACCATCTCGCCCGAGTAATTGTAGCCGATGACAATGTTGCCCAGGCGCCGCCTGAGCTCTTTAAGTGACGACGACAGGCACAGGATCGCCATCACTTCAGAAGCGGTGACGATGTCGAAACTGTCTTCCCGCAGGTAACCGTTGACAGTGCCGCCGAGGCCGACGACAATTTTTCTCAGCGAGCGGTCGTTGAGGTCGATCACCCGTTTCCAGTTGGTGCGCCGCGGGTCGAGCCCGAGCGCGTTGCCGTGGTGGATATGGTTGTCTATCAGGGCTGCGAGCAGGTTGTGTGCCAGGGAAACCGCGTGCAGGTCACCGGTGAAGTGCAGGTTGATGTCTTCCATCGGCACGACCTGCGCGTATCCGCCGCCGGCCGCCCCGCCCTTGACGCCGAAGCACGGGCCCAGCGACGGTTCGCGGATGCACATGACCGCTTTTTTGCCGAGGTGGTTGAGTGCATCGCCGAGCCCGATCGTGGTTGTGGTTTTACCTTCGCCGCGCGGCGTCGGGTGAGTTGCGGTCACCAGGATCAGTTTGCCAGTCGGGCGCTTGTTCAGCGAGGAAATGAAGTCGAGGGGGATCTTGGCTTTGTGGTGACCGAAAAGTTCAAGGACGTCGGCTTCGATGCCGAGTTTTTCTTCGGCGACATCCGAGATACGACGCATTTTCGCTTGTGTGGCGATTTCGATGTCGCTTGGCTGGTTTCTCGTTTTTCGCATGGGGGTTTATGTGCTGGATTACATCAGTCGCTGCAGTGCATTATCATGAAGTTCAATTATAGGGGCGGGGCAGGGGTTTTGCCACAAGACAGGTATGAAAAGGTGCCGGACATCGGGCGAAGCGGCGAATGAGCGATCCGGTTGTATTTGGTCTGAGTGCGGCTTTGGGTTGGGGAGCCGCGGACTTCATCGCGAGGTTTACCGGCAGGGCGTTGGGGCACCGGATGGCGTTGCTCGGGATGTTGGGCGCCAGCGCGGTGATTTTCACCGCAGTTGTGTGGCAGTCAGACGTGTCCCTGAGCGAGGCGTTGGGCGGGGACTTGGGCGGCTGGTGGCTGTTGCTCGGCAGCGGTGTCGGCCTGATGGCGGCAACCCTGCTGCTTTACCGTGGCCTGGCTCAAGGGCCGGTGACCATCGTTGCACCGATTGTCGGCAGCTATCCCGCATTCAGTTTGCTGATCGGGGCATTCCTCGGCGTACTTCCATCGCTCGCCCAGTTTGGGGCGATGCTGATAGTGATGGCCGGGGTGGCGGTGGTGGCGGCGTGTGTGTGGCGATCCCCGAATGCGCGCACGGGCAGTTGGCTGTTAGCGACGCCGGTCATCGGTCTTGCATTAATGTCCGCCGTCGGTTTTGCGGTGACTTTGACCTTGGCCCAGCAGGCGATCGCGCTCTACGGCGAGTTGCAAAGCGTGTGGGTGATGCGCATGGTGGCGTTTGCGGCGATCGCATTGTTGTTCATTTTCCAGCGTACGCCGCCGGTCGCGCCGACGCGCTGGTGGCCGGTGCTGGTGACGCAGGGAATGCTCGACGGCGGTGCTTATCTTGCGATCCTGTATGGCGGTGCCGGGGTCAGCGGGCAGGTCACCATTGTCATCGGCTCCTGCTTCAGCGCCGTGACCGTGATCCTGGCCAGGATCATTCTGCGCGAGGCGATGACGCTGTGGCAGTGGTTCGGTGTTATCGCGATCGTTTCAGGCGTGGCATTGCTGAGCTGGCTTCAGTGATCGCTGATTGACATGGCTCAGCAGTCCAGCGTGTTGTCGAGTTCCCATCGGCTCAGGTGCTGAGTGTATCGCCGCCATTCGTCTTTCTTCAGTTTCAGGTAGGCGGCGACCAATTCCTTGCCGAGCATTTTTTTCGCATCGCGGTTTTTTTCGAGCAGGCGCAGTGCGTCGTGCAGCGTCGTCGGCAATTTTTTCAGCGAAGTCAGCTTTGCGCCTTCTTCCGAATACATATTGACGTCAAGTGGTTTGCCCGGGTCGCGCTTGCCGGCGATGCCTTCGAGGCCCGACGCGAGAACTGCGGCCTGCGCCAGATAGGGGTTCATCGCCCCGTCCATCAGTCTGAGCTCAAAACGCCCGATGTCGGGTATGCGCACCATGTGGGTGCGGTTGTTGCCCGAATAGCTGATCGCGTTCGGCGACCACGTGGCGCCGGAGCGCGTGGCCGGCGCGGCGAGGCGCTTGTAGCTGTTGACCGTCGGGTTGAAGAATGCGCACAGTGTGTCCGCGTAATGCATGAATCCGCCGAGGAAGTGATAAGCGGTTTGGGACAGTCCCAGTTTGTCGCGCTTGTTTTCAAACAGGTTTTTGCGCCCGCTTTTGTCCCACAGCGAGATATGCGTATGGCAGCCGTTGCCGGTGAGGTCGGCGAAAGGCTTGGGCATGAAGGTCGCGCGCATACCGTGTTTCTCGGCGATGGATTTGGCCATGAACTTGAAGAAGACATGGCGGTCGGACGTCTTCAGAATATCGTCGTAGTCCCAGTTCATCTCGAACTGGCCGTTGGCGTCCTCGTGGTCGTTCTGATAAGGCCCCCAGCCGAGTTTGAGCATGCAGTCGCAGATCTCGCTGATCACCGGGTAGCGCCTCATCAGCGCCTGCTGATCGTAACAGGGCTTGATTTGTATATCGCCGGCGTCGGAAATTGCCGTGCCTTCAGGAGTGATCAGGAAGAATTCGCACTCGACGCCGGTTTTCGGGCGAAAGCCTTTTTTTGCCGCGTTTGCAATCTGGCGCTTCAAGGCGACCCGCGGCGAAGCCTCGACTTCCCTGTTGTTCATCCACAGATCGGAAGCGACCCACCCGATCTCGGGTTGCCACGGCAGTTGGATCAGGCTGTCTGGGTCCGGGACCCCGAACATATCGGGGTCGGCGGGCACCATGTCAAGCCACGCCGCGAATCCTGCAAAACCGGCCCCGTCTTTTTGCATGCCCTTGATTGCGTTTGCGGGAACCAGTTTGGCGCGCAGCGTGCCGAACAGGTCAACGAAACTGATCAGGAAATACCTGATTTTCTTTTCTTTTGCAATTTTCAGGAGATCTGAGGTCATCGCGGGGGCCTCCTCATCAATGAGTTCATTTTGCACCGGCCTCATAGTCTATTACACGCGCAAGCCACTTGTCATAGAGCGCATCGGCAATCCTTCGCATGTTGCGGATTTTGTTCCCGACGTTCTCGAGGATCGCCGCACCGCTTTGCGTCGTGGTGGACGGCAGGGGCAACTCATCGCCGTAAATGTCTACCCAGCCCCGGACGATCTCGGGTGTGACCTCGGGATGTGCCCCCGTCGCCACTACATTTTTGCCGAGTACGAACGCCTGGTCGTTGCAGAACGCCGTCCCCATCAGATTCACGCTGCCTGCGGGCAGGGAGAAAGTTTCCTTGTGCCAGTACAGCATGGGGGTGTCCGGCGGCGGGTCGCCGAGCCATTCGCGCGCCGTCGGTGTGTCGGCGATCTCAGCCTTGTACCAGCCGATCTCCTGTGCGGGCATGGCGGCGACCGTGCCGTCCAGCGCCTTGCTGATCAACTGTGCACCGAAGCAGTGTCCGAGCACGGGCACGCCTTTTTTGACGGCGTTTTCGATCAACGCCAGTTCATTTTTAATCCATGGGAACGAATCGTTGACGCTGTAGTCCGCGCCCAGAAAGACAAGCCCCGGTGCGTCCGCCGGGTCCCGCACGACCGCGTCTTCGTGATCCACGGAAATGACCTGGAACGGAATCCCTTTCGCCTTGAGCGCCTCAAGCAAGTGTCCGGGGCCGACCCATTGATGGTGGCGAAATATGCAGATCGGTTTCATCGAAGTCAGGTAATGATGCACTTGGCTTATATGTCATCACGACGTCGCGGGTATTCGTCATTCGGTATGCCGACCGCGCCCGTTCCTACCTTGTTGCTATTGAGGCGTTCATCGCTGCGGTCATCATCAGGCCCGTCAGGGGAGTGAGGCGGCCCAGTCGATACAAGGAGGGCACGGTTGTCGTTGTTATCATCCGGTCTTTTCAGAATGTCGCGGCAATTCCCCGCGGCGATCTCAACCCGCGTCTCCGGCGGCTTTTTCCCGATGATGTTTTGCAAGGCGATCATCTACTTGATACACGTGTCGTCTCATCATAATACCCAAAACAGGTTTAACACCTGTATGACGGCCTTCGGGAATGAGGTTGCCAGGCGTGGAGGCGACGGGGTTGCCCGGCCCGTGAAGCGTCAGATGGATACTTCGACTTGCGCCCTTGTGGCGTGAGCCAGGTATGTTGTTCCCTCTTTAATAATGAAGTTCCGGTCGGCGGCGGGACGGCGCCTCGATACTCACCCCGGTCGTTCGGGCTGGCGTGCGGTTGCCGGGCGCTGGCCTTGATTGCGGCCCGGTTTGTTCGGGCGCGGCAAAAGGCAATTCACCGGCGATCAGCACGACGGAATTTGCAAGTCCGGCCCGCGTCGGCTCAAGGTGCCGGCGGGGATGGAAATTCAATGACTTCAGCGGTCAAATACGACGCGCAGGCCGATGGTCGGTGAGTGGTGATTGGGCGGCACGGTGTTTTTGAAGTCTATGCGCGTGGTTTCCTCGCCGGGCAGCAGGTAGTTGCCGCCTTTCACGACAATAATGTAGCCGCCGTCGGTGACGTCCGTGCTTTGAGTCCATTCCGACACGTTGCCGCCCATGTCGAGCAGGCTGTCGGCGGTGGTGTCGCTCGCTGCCGAGCCTGCGGCCTTCGGCGAAGTCAGTTTTGCCGCACCGGTAATCGCGTTACCCTCGACGAACGTGTTGCCCCACGGGTAGATGTTGCGTCCCTGCGAGGACGCCGCCGCGACCCATTCATCGGCGGTCGGCAGGCGTCCGCCGGCCCAGGTTGCAAATGCGTGTGCCGCCCACCAGTCCACGTTGGCCACCGGCAGGTCGGGCTGTTCGGTCTGCCGCTGCCAGTCCGCAGGGTGGTAGTCGTGGTTCCGGGGTTCATTCTTGTCGGCGTACAGGCCGAGGTGCACCAGCGGGTCGAGCAAAAAACCGGCGTACTGCTTGCGCGTGACTTCGCGCTCCATCACGAACAGCGTTTTGTCGCCCTGTTGCGGGTTGTTCCGGAACAGCCGCTCGAGCAGGTAGATCCTGTCGCGCGGCAGGTTGGTCAACAGCGACGGCAGCCGCACGTCGCGCGGGATGCCGGTCTCGTAGTCGCCGGGCTTGATCGCGACGGTGTGCAGCGCGGTCTTCCATGGCGTCTTTTTCACCGGCTTTTCGTACACGCAGCGGAAGCCGACGTACGGTGAGCGGTATTCAGGCGGCGCGTAGCGGTGAAACGGGTTCAGGCTGTAGATCTCGCGCGGCTGGTTGTAGGCGTTGCCGCCGTGGATTGTCGGTTTCAGCGGCGCCTCGCGGTTTTGCGTCCATTCCGACACGACGCCGCCGAGGTTGCGTATGCCGTCGGGCGTGTCGGTCTCGCGGTGCAGGCCGCAGCGTTGTGCGGCGTTCAGCAGCGGGTCGAGATACGGCCAGTCAAACTCGTTGAACTCATCGCCCCATGGGTAAAGGCGTCCGTCCGTCCCCGAGGCGGCGGCGACCCATTCGTCGTTGAAGGGCAGGCGTCCGCCGACGGCCCTGCAGTAGGCGTACGCGTCGTAATAGGTGACGCCGTTTGCGGGCGCCTCCAGGCGTCCGCTGATCGCGTGTTGCCTGCTGTTGCTGCGGTAGGTCCAAGTGCGCGGCTGCGCCGGCGCCGAGATTGGTTTGTCGCGGTGGCGTTTCCGCCACTGCATGAATTTGTAGAACTCGCCTTGGCGCACTTCGCACCGGTCTATTTTCAGCGCCCCGATCCGGCTGCGTGCCGCGCCGAGTCTGAGCACGGGGTCAAAGGACTTGATGTATTCAAAGCTGTTGATGTGTTCAAGCAGGATATGGTCGAAGCGTCTGCCCGGCGTGTCGGGTTGGCGGTGGTCCCGGATGGTGATTTCGCGCACGCCGAAGTCGTAGAACAGGGTGCGCAGGTTGAACACCGTCGCCGCGACGACCGCGACCCCGAATATCGCGAGCGTCGCCGTCGCTATGCTCGACGCGCCCCCGCGCGATCGGCCCGGCGATGAATTCCGGGCCGGACGCCGGGGCGAGCCCGGCGCGTCGGGGAGCGAGGCGGCCGTCATGCCGCTTTTTTGGATCGGTGCAACACGCCGAGCGCGATCAGCAGGGCGGGAATGCCGTACAGTAGAAGCAGCCAGCGTTCGTTGCGAAATGGCAGCGTCGGGTAGTTCGTCATAACGCGGTAGTCGGAGATGTTCAGCGCGTTCTCTTCGGAGGCGAGCAGCAGTTGCCCGTCGTCGTCGAGCGCGGCATAGACGAACGCGGTCATGAAGTCATCGGCGGCCGGGCTCACCACCGTCACCACGCGCCAGCGGAACGCGTGCGGAGCATTTTGATCGGGCGGTATCAACACCAGCGCGTCTTTCTTCAGCGGCGCGCGCAGGCCGCGGTAGATCGCGGGATACAGCCCGAAGTGCAGTGTCGGGACGACTTCACCCGGCAGGTCGTCGCGTTGATCCTGCGCTTCATTGCCGACCAGAACGGCGGCGTTCATGCGCCGGTTGACCGGCACCGCCAGCGCGTTGGCGTACATCGCCCGATCGGTTTTCTGCGTCACACTCAGCGGCGCGTCGGTATCCGGCGGCTCGACGCTGAGTGCCGCGCCGAGTTCATCAAGCAGCTTGCTGATCCGGGCGTTGCCGCTGCTCTGCGGTATCTGCTGCAACAGCGGCAGGATGTCGCGCCTGAAGTCGTATTCGGCTAGGCGCGAGGCGCCGCCCGCGTCGGCTTCGGCCTGTATCCGGCGCATGAACTCAAACAGCGCCGGCAGCATCAGGCGCAGGTTGCTGATCTTAAGCAGCGGGTGCTGCGGGTCGCCGTCGTCCTCGCCCGGCATTCCTTCCTGTGCGCCTTTGACGGCGCGTGCCGAGCGGAAACGGCTGAGGCGTGTTTGCGGCTGCCCGCTCTGGTTTGAAAGCCCCTGCGCCATCATCTGCGCCAATGTGTTGAAGAAGTCGTCGCTGGTTTGCTCGCGCTCGTTCGCGGGCTCGCTGATGCTGCCCGGCAGGTCTTTGGGCGCTTCCTGTTTTTCCGGGCCGCCGCTTTGGAACGCAAGATCGTCGTAGGGGTAGTTGTCGAGACCGCCGGGTCGTTCGTCGAGTGTGGTGTTCTGCGGGATGCCGCGGCTGATGCCGCTGCGCGCGTCGTCCGTTTCCCTTGCCCCTTCGGAGCCGCCCACGTCGTTGCCTCGGCCCTCACCCGGTTTGCGCACCGGGGGTTCCTTTTCACTGAACAGCTTTTCGCCCTTGCCGTCGCCCCAGCCGCCGTCGCTTTCGCTGTCGCCGCCTTCGGGATAGCCGATGAAGTGCCAGTGGTTCGGGCGGTGGCTGTAGTCCTTGAAGATGGACATGGTGATGTAGAACAGGCGGATGTCGTAGATGTCAACGCGCATCCGGGTTAACTGTGTCCGGTTGAGTTTCTTGACATAGCGGTCGAGCGCGTTGTCATGCCGCAGCAATTCGTCGCGCGAGATCGTCTCACCGGTGTAGTAATTGCGAATGAAATCAGTGTGCAGTTCGATGACTGGCATCTGCGCGTGCGTCGGGTTGCGGTCGAGCGGCGACTTTTTGTAGTTGTGCAGGCGTGCCGGCGGGCTGGTCGGCAGGGCGTTCATCACCACCGAAGTCGCAAGGTCGCGGCTCAGCAACACCGACACGTCCTCGACCTGTTCGAGGCGTTTTTCCTCCTGCTGATGCTTGATCATGATCGTGATCACGATCAGCATGATCAGGATCGCGACACCGTTTGCGAGAATGTCGGCGAGCGCAACCCCCGCGAAGCCCGGGAACAGACGCCGCTGTGCCGCCTGCGCGCTCATTGTATGACCTTGTCGATGTAGGAGGGGATGTCGTCGAGCGACACCGACTTCAGCAGTTCCTCGTTGGCCATGATCCAGCCGATCGTCAGCAACTTGTTCGGCATGATCCTGAGCATGCAGTTGCGCGCCTCGGCCATCGTCAGAACGCTGTCTTCGAGCAGGGTGAAGATCAACTGCTGTTTTTTTGCGTTATAGATCTTGCGCGTGTACTTGATAAACGCGCTGCCGGGTTTGCAGATCTTGCCGCGTTCGACGACCTCGCCGGTTTCAATGATGCGTAGTTCGTCGGGGAAGGTGATGACGACGTACCCCGAACCGTTCGCGCCCCAGCCGACCTTGTACAGCCCCTCGTCGGCGGAGGTCTCCAGGCGTTCCATCAGCGACGCCTGCGAAAACAGGTTGAACAGCAGAAACAGCACCATCAGCAGGGCGAACACCCCGCCGAAGATCTCCACCATCGGCGCGTTGTTTTTTTCCTGGTCGCGCAGGGAGTTGTGGCTGTTGATCATCGGGCGCTCATAGATTGCTGAGCGGCATCTTGCGTATGCGGTTTTCGTAGTCGATCAGAAGATTGTCTTCCCAGCGTTGCAACAGTGTCTGCGCCAGTGCCAGCACGATGCTCAGGGACAATGCGATCAGCGTGGTGTCGAACGCGATGCCGAGCGGCGTGATCGCCTGACCGAGGTCGCTCGACAATTGCGTCAGTCCCTGATGCTTGCCGATGATGCGCTGGATGCCCTCGGCGGCGAGCGAGATGCCGAGTACTGTGCCGATAAAGCCGAGGATCGGGATTGCCCAGTTGATGTATCGCGGCAGGATGTAAAACTCCAGCGATTTTTTCCATACCAGATCGAGATAGGCCTGCGGCGAGGCTGTGCCCTGTTCCTGCAGGTTCTGGTAGTAAGCCTGCATCAGCACCGAGCGCGCGCGCTTTTGCTCCGAGTTCAAAAACCGCCGCTCGCGCCACAGGATCCAGAACTTGTTAGTGAGCATCAGCAGCCCCCAGAAGAACAGCAGCACCGTGATCGGCGGGATGATGCCGCGGTCGAGGAACTTGTCGGCGTAAAACTCCCAGCCCGCGTGGTTCAGGCGCAGGTAGTGCATGACCAGCAGCAGGTAAGTCGAGACCGTCACCGACATCACGAATGCAATCATCATCGGCGGCCCTGAAAGCAGCATCGCCAGTTTGTTGATCAGCATCGGGTTGCGCGCGGTGATCGAGATGCGGTTGAGCAGCAGGTAAAACACGTACAGCGCGACAGTCGATAACAGCAGCGGCAGGTTCTGCTTGACGCCGACCGTTTCCGCGCTCAGCAGCGGGAGCAGGATCCGGTAGGACACCGTGGCGCTTATCACGATCAGCAGCGTGAGGTTCAGCCATTCCGCGGTCCGGATCGCCGCCACCCTGCCCGGTGCCAGGTTCATCAGCGGCGGCATCAGGCCGACCGCGAGTCCCGCCGCGAGGCCGTTCTGCACTGGCAGGTTCAGCGTGTACGCAAGGCTCGCGCCGGCGGTCCCGAACAGGATCAGGGAGGCGATCGTGATGATCAGTTGCATGGTCGTTGGTCCTGTATTCAGCGTGTTGGAATGGCGGGGGCGGGGTTTACAGCCCGTCCGGCCGGACGTATTCAGTTTGCCTGCGACGGGCGTAATCAGGCTCCCGGGAAAGCACTATGTTATACGATATTCGCGTCGATGTTATGCCGACAGTCACACCAATTCCCGGTGCAGGGGGTTCCATGCGGGATTTAACACAGGCGGCCGTCCGCCACTTTGTACTCGGCACCGCGTTGCGTCCGCCGTATCCCGACGCGACGGCGCAGGCGCTGTTCGGCATGGGCTGCTTCTGGGGCGCCGAGCGCGGCTTCTGGATGCTCGACGGCGTGTATTCAACCATGGTCGGCTACGCCGGTGGCCACACGCCCGACCCGACCTACCGCGAGGTCTGCACCGGCCGCGCCGGCCACGCCGAAGTCGTGCGCGTGGTGTTTTATCCTGAGGTCGTTGCCTACGGGGCGCTGTTGACGTTGTTCTGGCAATCGCACGATCCCACGCAGGGCATGCGTCAGGGCAACGACGTCGGCACGCAGTACCGTTCCGGCGTTTACACCTGCGACGACGAGCAGATGGCGCAGGCGCTCGCGTCGCGTGACGCGTACCAGGCGGCGTTGACCCGTGCCGGGTATGGCGAAATCACCACCGAGATTGTTAAGGCGCCTGAGTTTTATTATGCTGAGGCGTATCACCAGCAATATCTTGCGAAGAACCCCGGCGGCTATTGCGGACTCGGCGGCACCGGCGTCGAGTTCTGACCCGGGGCATTACTTCGCCTGCTACATCAATCTAAGGGGCACGAGGGGTTTATCTGAATTCCCACGGTATATGATCTGCCAGTGGGCGCCATTGTTCCGTGCAAAGCCCCGCTCGGGGCCGGTGTGCCCGCCGGGAAGGCGGCGGAGGGGCTGCCGCACATGATCGATCCCGCCGCCGCATCTGATTTCGGCGGGTTTGCGACCGGGGCGGAGTTGAAAACAGGTTTGGCGGAGTCAGGGGTGCGGATGACGCGGCGTCTGTTGGCTTCTGCCAGTTTGGCCGTTGCCTCTGTGACGCGGGTCCTCACATTTTGAGCGCCGGGCATATAATCCCCCCGATGCACCTCAGACTGCGAAAGATCAAGCCGATGACAACGCCGCAGGCCGGGTTGGCGGCCGTGTGGCGCTGGCGCCTGCCATGGTGAACATCCCCTTCTTATTCTTTTTTGCGCTGCTGGTTTCATCCGCCGCCCACGCGGACGGCGCCGCCGTCTCCTACAAGGTCAACGGGCAACCCTACGAAGGCTATTTCATCACGCCGTCCGCCGACGCGCCGTTGGTGTTGCTGATCCACGACTGGGACGGTCTGACCGATTATGAAATCCGCCGCGCCGGGATGCTCGCCGACATGGGATATGCGGTGTTTGCCGCAGACCTGTTCGGTGCGGGTGTGCGGCCGACGGAGATCGAAGACAAACGCCGGCACACCGGCGAACTGTTCGCCGACCGCAAAAAGATGCGTGCCTTGCTGCGCGGCGCGTTGGACACCGCAATGTCCAAAGGCGCTGACGCTCACAACGCCGTGGCGATGGGCTATTGCTTCGGCGGCTCCGCCGTGCTCGAACTCGCGAGGGCCGGCGTCGCCCTCAGGGGCTTTGTCACTTTCCACGGTGGCCTGAAGACCCCGGCGGGGCAGGACTATGCCGACACCGAAGGCAGGCTGCTGGTCCTGCACGGCACGGCGGACCGCCTGATCACGATGGACCAATTCGCCGCGCTCGGCGATGAGTTCGAGCGGGCAGGTGTCTCTCACGAGATGATCGCCTACGGCGGCGCGCCGCACGGGTTCACCGTATTCGGTTCGGACAAGTACCGCGAAGACGCCGACCGGAAGTCATGGAAGCGGTTTGCGGAGTTTCTGGCCGACACGTTGAAGTGACCGCCCGTTGAAAATGCACGGGCGGCGGCAAGCCGGAAGGTTCACGCGGGCAGGGGCGTTCGGCTCTTCCGAACCTCGAACGAGCGCTGTTCCGTCTTCTCCTTCTCGGGTTCATGTGGGCAGGTCCCGGCCCGTTCTTCCGAACCTCGTCAGCACAAACGCATACATCAGCGAGACTTCTTTCAGACGATCAAATCGCCCCGACGCGCCGCCGTGTCCCGCCGACAAATTGGTTTTCAGCAACAACTGGTTGCGGTCGGTCTTCAGCGCCCGTAATTTAGCCACCCATTTCGCCGGTTCCCAATACGTCACGCGCGGGTCGCTGACGCCCGCGGTGACCAGAATATGCGGATACGCCTGTGCTTTGACGTTGTCATAAGGCGAGTACGCCGCGATCGTGCGGTACGCCGCTTCGCTCTCGACCGGGTTGCCCCATTCCGGCCATTCGGGCGGCGTCAGCGGCAGGTCGCCGTCGCACATCGTGTTCAGTACATCGACGAACGGCACGTCCGTGACTGCGGCGTGGAACAGCGCCGGACGTTCATTCAGCACCGCGCCGATCAACATGCCCCCCGCCGAGCCTCCGTGAATTGCGATATTGCCCGCGCGCGTGATCCCCTCGCTGACCAGATACTCGGCCGCCGCAATGAAGTCCGAGAAGGTGTTCAGTTTGTGTTCCAGTTTTCCGTTGCGGTACCAGGCATAGCCCTTCTCCATGCCGCCGCGGGTGTGCGCGATCGCGTAGATGAAGCCGCGGTCCGCCAGCGACAGGCGGTTGGCCGAGAATGCCGCCGGCGTTGAGTGGCCGTAGGCGCCGTAGCCGTACAGCCACACCGGTGACGAGCCGTCGAGCGGCGTGTTTTTTGCGTACAGCAGGCTCAGCGGCACCGTCTCGCCGTCCGCCACCGGCGCGTTCAGGCGGCGCGTGATATAGCGTTGCGGCTGATGCCCCGGCACGTGCTTTTCCTTTTGCAAAGTGCGCTCGCGCGTGTGCATTTCGTAATCGAATATCCGCGTCGGCGTGGTCATCGACGAGTAGGCGAAGCGTAACTTGGTGCTGTTTGCATCCAGCGTATTGACGAGGTCCAGTTCGTACGCCTGTTCGTCAAACGCGATCGCGTGTTCGTTTACGATCCGGTTGTGATCGTTGAGCTCGGCGACGACCAGGCGCGGCAGGGCGTCCTCGCGTTCGGCGCGTACCAGGAAGCCGCGTGCGACCAGAATGCCTTCGAGCAGCACGCCCGCGCGCGGCACGATCAGGTCGCGCCACGACGCACGGCCGGGCGAGGACAGGGGGGCGGTGACCAACTTGTAATCCTCCGCGCCGCCGGCGTTCGTCATGATCAGCAGTTCGCCCGCGCGTTCTTCAACCATGTATTCAACGCCGGTCTCGCGCGCCGCGACCAGCCGCGCCGTCCCCGCGCCGTCGTCTGCGTCGAGCAGACGCACCTCCGTCGTGACATGGTCGTGTGCGCCGATCACGATAAAGCGGTTCAGGCGCGTCCTGCCGAGGCCGACGAAAAACCCCGGGTCGCGTTCGCGGTAGATCACCCGGTCCGCGTCCGCCGCGTCGCCGAGGCGGTGCAGCGCCACGTGCTCCGGACGGTGGTTGTCATTCTGCGCGACATAGACGAGGGCGCGGCCGTCGTTGGTCCATACAACATCAGGCTGTACGCGCTCGATGCGTTCATCGAGCAGCCGTCCGCTTGAGAGATCGCGCACGTGCAATGTGTGAAACTCCGAACCGTTGGTGTCGATGCAATAGGCGAGATAGCGGTGGTCGGGACTGTGCACGCACGCACCGACATGGAGATAATCCAGCCCCTCGGCCTCGCGGTTGCCGTCGAGCAGGACTTCCTCGCCTTCGAGCGGTGTTTCGGGCGAGAAGCGCGCGTGGTGTGCGGGGCAGCGGCAGAATGTCGGGTACTGCACGTCGCCCGCTTGGCGCGTGTAGTAGGCGAAGTCGCCGTCGCGGTCGGGTACCGACATGTCGTTGTCGGTGATGCGCGCGCGCATTTCGCGGTACAGCGTGTCCTCGAGCGCGCGCGCCGTCGCCGTCGCCGCGTCGGTATAGGTATTCTCGGCTTCAAGGTAGGCATGGATATCGGGCGCCAGCAGCGACGGGTCTTTCAACACTGCCTGCCAGTTCGCATCGCGCAGCCATGCGTAGTTGTCGCAGCGCTCAATGTCATGGAGAGTGGAGCGATGCGGTTTTTTCCTTGCGATCGGCGGCTTATTCATGGCTTTCAAAACGGATCTCCCGGCGATGACGCTTGGGCGGTCCGTTGCAGTGCACCCCGGTTTATGAGGCTTTGCGATACTCCTCGATCGGCACGTACACCACGCCGTCGCTTTGTTGCACCGACTCCACCATGAAGAACCGGTCAACCCATAACTCAACCGACGGTGTCTCATCGGGGATCGGCAACCCTGCTGCCTTGCGGAACAGCGTCACGTGCGGCCTGAATTCGCGCCGGTCGTGGTAACCGCACGGCCCCAGCGCCCGTTGCAGACGCTTGTGCAGGGTTCTCAGCGCTACCGGAATTACCGACGGCCCCAGCCAACACACCGCCCGCCGGTCAAAATAGCCGAAACGGTCGAGCGCGACGCTGAACCCGGGGATCTCGACCGTCCCCGCCGCCTGCGCATAATACTCGCGCCGGTGTGCCGATACCTCGCCCAAAAATGCCAGCGTCAGATGGAAGTTATCGGGCATCACCGCCCGCGCGCCGCCCGCATCAAAACCCGCCTGCACCCACGCCAGAAGATCGCGGGCGTCGTTATCCGGGCGCACGGCAAAAAACAGCCGCGCCCGTTCCGCGCTGGTGGCGTGCCTGATGGTGGTTCTCATTTCAGTCTGCGTTGCCGACAGGAACGATGCAACGGTTCACACTGTATAATACCCTCGCCGTCGACCGGACAGCGGTGTTTCATCAGGTATTTCATCAGATTCCGGCAGTCACCGGGGCGGTAGCTCAGTTGGGAGAGCGTCGCGTTCGCAATGCGAAGGTCGGGAGTTCGAGCCTCCTCCGCTCCACCAGTTCCCGTTCATGGTTTATCGAGAGGGAACAGGGTCAACGGGAAAGGGGTATATAACCCCCGGACAGACACGCGCTTTCCGTTTTAATCACTTCGGTCGGGCCTGTATATTTTGTTCAGCGCTTCCTCAAATGTAATTCACCGCGGCGGCTTGTACCCTGATCAATGACAAGATCACTCAGCATCATCGTGCCTGTTCTGAATGAGGCGGAGAATATCCCCGTATTGGTTGAAAGGCTGCACCGGAGTTTGCGCGACGTCGATTGGGAAGTGATTTTTGTTGACGATAATTCACGGGATAACACCCGCAAGACGCTGATTGAAATTGCGCAGGCGGATTCTCAGGTCAGGTTTTTAACGCGCATCGGGCGTCAGGGACTGTCAACCGCGGTGATCGAGGGCGCGTTATCCAGCTCCGCCCACTGCATTGCCGTGATGGACGGAGACTTGCAACACGATGAAACCCTGCTGGGTGACATGCTCGATCTTCTGGTGCGGGATAAGGCGGACATAGTAGTGGGCAGCCGTTTTCTGGGAGGCGCCTCGGCCGGAGCGCTCGGCGCCGGGCGAGAGCGCATGAGCCGCCTCGGGAACCGGCTCTCGCGGCGTGTCATCAAAACCGGGCTGACCGATCCGCTGAGCGGGTTTTTTATGCTGAAGCGCGGTGTGTTTGACGGGATCGCCGGAGAGCTTTCGGGCACCGGGTTTAAGGTCCTGCTCGATATTCTTTCCACTGCTGGGTCGCGATTGAGGGTAACAGAACTGCCGTTTAAGTTCAGCTCCAGGCTTCATGGAGAGTCAAAGATCGACAGCCTGGTAACGCTGGAATTCTTTCTGTTGCTGGCTGACAAATGGTTCGGGCGCTACATACCCGCGCGTTTTCTGCTGTTCACCACGGTGGGTGGTTTGGGTATGGGCGTGCATATCATCATTCTGGGCCTGCTGTACAAAATCTTGGAGGTGGATTTCTATTTTTCCCAAGTCGCGGCCACATTGTCCGCCATGGCGTTCAATTTCACGCTGAACAATGTTTTCACCTATCGCGACAGAAAATTGCGCGGCCTGGCTTTTTTCAAAGGCCTGCTGTCGTTTTATGTAATCTGCTCGATCGGCGCGCTCGCCAATTTCCAGTTCGCTGAATTTTTGTTCCAAAACGAGCTTCACTGGATCCTGGCCGGCATTTCAGGGGCGGTCGTCGGGGCGGTTTGGAACTATGCCGTGAGTTCCATTTTCACCTGGGGAAGACCCAAGTGAGCAGAACGTCCGCCGTCGTGTATTGACCGTGCTTGTCGAACCCGGTCATCGCTCCGGCATGGGCTTGAGGGCGCGTTGCAGCGATGCGCTTCGTCCGGTGCCGTCCCGGGTGCGGCGGTTGCGAACAGGTCCCCGTGATCGCGGAAAAGGAGGTCGGCGATCTGTTGCAGGGCGGTTGCGGACAGGTCTTTGCAGAACCGATTTTCCGAAAAACCGCGTGTCGGTCCGGGTGATGCGGGCAATCTGAGGGCGACGGACGCACAGACAATCGTCAACCCGCCTGAAGCCCATCGCCGGGAATAAACGCCCTGCTTGAGGGATGATCATCCGCCTCCCTCCCGCGGGGTCGGCGATCTGTTGCAGGGCGGTTGCGGACAGGTCTTTGCAAAACCGATTTTCCGAAAAACCGCGTGTCGGTCCGGGTGATGCGGGCAATCTGAGGGCGACGGACGCGCAGACAATCGTCAACCCGCCTGAAGCCCATCGCCGGGAATAAACGCCCTGCTTGAGGGATGATCATCCGCCTCCCTCCCGCACGGTCTTGCATGTTTGCGTAGGCCGCCGGGCGCACGGCACGCGAAGTTGATCATTCGCTGTCCTTCTGCATGATCTTGCGCGCCTGCTCGAGATTTTTCAGCGTCGTTTCCAGCGTTGGATCCAGCGAAAGCGCCCGTTCAAAGCTACGTACCGCCTGCCCGGTTTCGCCCATCTTGAACAGTGTGGTGCCGACGTTGGAGTGAACTACCGCGTTGTCGGGTTCAATTTCAACAAGCCTTTGGTAGAGGCCCAGCGCCTCCTTGTAACGTTGCTCGGCAAACCACAGCCCGGCCAGGCGGTCGATGGCGTCCTCGAAATGCGGGTTGGTTGCCAGCGCGCGCTGGTAGTGTTTTTTCGCTTCGCCGGGCCGATTCGTTTCCTGCGCCGCACGGCCTGCCAGATAGTGGAGAAAAGGCGTCGCCGACAGGCCGGGCTCGAGTGTAACCGCCTGTTTCAGGCTATCAGTGGCCTCCCGGTATCTTTTCAGCCGGAACAGGGAGTCCCCGATGCCGACATGGGCCGGGGCGAGGCCGGGATCAATCCCGACGGCGGTGCGGTACGGTTCAAGTGATTCTTCAAATCGTCCCTGGTGCGCGAGAGCCTTGCCCAATCTGGTCAGGGTTTTCGCGTTGCGCGGCTCGATTTCCAGCGAACCACGCAGATGGTTCTCCGCTTCTTCAAATCGCCGCTGATGTATGAGAGCCTTGCCTAATCTGGCAAGGTTTTTCGCGTCGCGCGGCTCGATTTCCAGCGAACTGCGCAGATAGTTCTCCGCCTCTTCAAACCGCCCCAGTTTCAACAGCGTCACGCCCATTCTTTTGTGTGCCTGATAGGAGTCCGGGAATTTTTCAACGGCGATGCGGGCGGCGGCGAGGGATTCCTCAAACCTGCCTTGTTTGTATAGCCCCAGGCTGAGATTGCGATGAGCGCCTCGCGCCTGCGGGTTGAGGGCGACAATATGACTGAAGAAGGTGATCTGGTCTTTATAGATGCCCGACTGATTCCAGGTTGCCGCGCCCAGCGGAAGCAGCGCTGCCAGAGCGACGACCGGCACGCCCTTTCTCGCCGCCCTCGGCAGTTTGTCCGCGCCGGATGCCGCGGCGCCGACGAAAAGCGCAATAATCCCTATGCCGGCAAGATATTGATATCTGTCGGCGACGAACGAAAACTGCATGTAGCCGTAGTCGATGAAACCAAGCGCGGGCGACAACGTGACCGCGAAGAACGCGACGCATGACGCAGGCCCCCGGCCGATCCGGCGCCGGAAAAACCACAGCGCCGCCGCGACCACAGCGACCGCGATCACGTATCCCCAGGCCAAAGGATTTGCGACGTCGATGTCCCAGCGTGGGTAGATTACCGCCAACTCCGTCGGCCACAGCAGCTTGCCTGCGTAGAAACACAGGGCGTGCGCCGCGATCAGCGTCCGTTCAACCATTGAGTAGTCGAAGGAAACGGCTTCAATGTTCTTGTAAAACAGCACGTCGGCGACTGCGATGGCAAGCCCCGCAAGGAAAAACGGCAGCAGCCGCAGCAGGTCGGCAGGGGTAACGCGCCCCTGTTTTCGCCAATGCCATATCAGCAGTGCGGCGGGCAGCGTGACCACGATTGACTTGCAGAGCATACCAGCCACAAACAGCGCGAGCGCCAGGACGTAGCGTCCCACGCGCGGCGATTCGACAAAGCGGAACCAGACCATGACGGCGGCGAGGTAGAACAGAGCTGAGAGCAGGTCCTTTCTGGCGATGATCCACGCGACAGATTCCACGTGCAGGGGATGCAGGGCGAACACCGCAGCGGCAAACCACGCGCCGGGAACCGCAAGCAGCAGCAACACGCGCCACAACAGCACGGTGTTGACGAAGTGAAGCAGAATATTGACGACGTGATAGCCGGCTGGGGTGAACCCCCACAGTTTGTGTTCAAGCCAAAAGGTCGTGTAGAGGAGCGGCCAGTAATGACCCTCCGCGTACTTCCCCTGCCCGTATGCGTCGTTCGGGGCAAACCATATATCCAGGATGCCATTCCAGTTCTGGACCGCCTTCAGCGTGGTCAGTATCAGATCATCCCAGACAAACCCCGCCTGAGTGGCGGGGAAGTAACTGAGCGCCGTCAGCAGGCCGAGGAGCAGTGCGGCGTACACCTTCCGCCCCGTGACCGCGAAGCCTGGAGCCGCCGTTTCGCGGGCCGGGAGGCGGTGCCGCGTCTTCCGCGACCCCGCATCGCTGCCCGCCGGTCGCGGGGAGACCCGCGCGCGGGTCTGTTTTGCGCGCCATCCACCCTTTGGTTTTTTACGTGTCTTCATTCCTGTGGTTCGCCTGTATAACGGCTTTGTTTTGCGGTTACTTTATCCTCAAGGAATGGGACGGCAATGCGCTTCAACTCAGGCGGCGGGGACTATGATCTGCATAGGTTGGCGATGTCTCCGGATTTGAGGGTGCCAACCGTGTCCTTTATTTTTTACTCGGCTCCAGATTCAGGCGTGAAGAGCAGGATGAGTTTTATACCGCGGATGGATTTTACGCGATTCAAGCGGGTGGAACGGAATTCATGGGATTGCCGGCAGTAACCGTGGACGGCAAGCTTGATGAAGAAGAGGAGGCGTTTCATCCGACGCTGGAGTGTGGTGCCGGCCTCCCCGCCCAGGTGACGTTTCCCATCTCCAGATTGGATTTCACTATCCTCGACGACGAGAGCCCTGCAATCACCGGCGAAAGCGCCTTTATCGTGTATCGTGCGTGAGAATTCAATCCGCGGTGATTACCGCTGGAGGCGACGGACGACGGGGACATTCTGGTGTGGTCGATCACCGGCGGTGCGGACAGGGGCGTATTCACGCTGGCTGAGGAGGGGATGCTGTCCTTCAAGCGTACCGCAGGATTTTGAGAAGCCCGGCGATGCGGGCGGGGATCGTACCTGCGGACTGGAGGCGCGGGCCACCGACGGCGGCGCGACAGGCATGATGTGGCTGGTTGTTCCGCCCCCCGGCTTGGCTTCGGATCTCGTGTCGAGGCACCTGTGCGTGCGTGGGCGGAGGTTTTTAATTTCCCGCATCAAACAGTAATCAATAGAGGCACCTGTGCGTGCGCGGGCGGAGGGTTGAGCGATGCGGGCGCCGCGCACGGTTATCAAAACCGCCTGTGTGTGCGCGGGCGGAGGGTTGCGTCCCCGTGCGTCGCGCAGATGATTCTCCCAAGTTCTTTCATCAAGATTTTTCTGAAGGACGCGCTTGTTGCCGCGGGCGCGTTTTCTGTGTTGGTTGAGGTCGAGATCGAGGGGTCGATTCTTTCATAAGCAACGGGTGGTAAAGCATTCGAGGAGCCAATCGGGGTGTGTTGTGATATATCCGTCGGCGGTCAACGATCGGCTGTGTCTGAGTTAGGGTTTTCAAAACACTGTTGTGCAGGCGGTTGATCCTGTGGGTATTCCAGCGAAGGGTTCAACAGAGTCCGTGTGGCTGGTGTTCGCCGGTCGCGGGAAAGGCTCTGCTTTTGACGGTCGGGCGGAGTTTTCGGGATTGGGGGTCAACAGGGGCGTCCGGTGGCCAAATATCAAGGTCAGGGCTTGATATGTTTGACATCTGCCAGTGTCAATATAATAATATACGGTTATGCGGTAATGATTAGGGGTAGTCGGGGGACACCAAACCTGCTCCCTATTATATCGGTGCCGGTGTGGCGTCCATGACACAGTACCAATGTCACAGTGTTTCATCATGCCTTAGCGGTCAGGTATGGCGCCCTGCTTTTGCCGGTTTCATCTTTTTTGTCGTCGTCGTCCTGCCTGGTTTTGCCGGAAGCGTGCAGGCACAGGACCGGGGATACAGCGAGCACGAGATCTGGTCGGCAATCCTTACGGTGAGTGAGGCAAACCTTGCTGGCACTCTGGGGTATGGGATGACCCTGGGTGGTGCCCTCTCGACCCCCGTTTTTTCATATAAGGGGATTGATTACACAATCGAGCAGATTCATATCGCCTTCAGGGACATTGTTATTCTTCTGGACGAAAAGTCTACTCAAAGCAATCCTATTGGCAATCGCCACGGCTTGATACTGTACGCTGGTGCGGTCCGAGTGCCTCTGGAGGATGCTAGATTAGATGCGGGAAGGATCCTTACATGGACATATGAGGGCGACTGGAATTGGAACGCAGGCGAGATGATCCCTTTGCGCTTGGCCGAATTGGTACCGATTGTAACGATTTCTCCGGATGCCGATGAGGTGCCCGAAGGCGGGAATGTGACGTTCACGCTGACACGGACGGGCGAAGCGAGTGCGGAATTGAAGGTGAACGTGTTGGTGAGCGCGACCGGCGATGTGGTCAGCGGTGCGACGCCGACAGTGGTGACCTTTGCGGTGGATTCGGCGACGGCACGATTGACGGTTGCGACCGATGACGACGACAACTATGAGGAGCACGCGGATGTGATCGCGACGGTGAAGCCTGGCGAGCGCTATGTTGTCCGCTCAGCCGCGACGTCTTCCGCGACGGTAACCGTCAGGGACAATGACCTTCCTGCGATGACCATTGGCTTGGTAGCCGACACTTTCAGCATCAGTGAGGGCGTCCGCCAGGTCCTGGTCGAGGTTTTCGCCAGGACCGACGAGCATCAGATGCCCCACGGTGAGGGAGTGCTGGAGGTGTCTCTTGCCACGACCCCTGCCGGCACGGCGACGGAGAACTCCGACTATATATCCAAACTGGAGCGTTTTCGTTTTCAGTTGTCGGATTTCATTAGCGTTACCCGGGGTAGCCAGTTGGTGTACTCGCCGGAGCGGCAGCACTTTTTAATAGTCCCCATTGTGCATGATGAGCTGGAAGAGGCAGACGAGACTTTTCATGTCACATTGCAGGCGTCGAACCTTCCCTCGGCCGTCAAACTTGATCTTGTTAATGCCGTTGTCCTGATCATCGACGACGATGACGATACGGTGCCGCCGATGGTTCAGGGCGTGATGGTCACGTCGGATGCGGGAACCGACGAGACCTATGGAACGGGGGATAAGATCGAGGTGACAGTGACCTTCAGCGAGCCGGTTAGGGTTGTCGGCACACCGCAGATCTCGCTGAAGGTGGGCGGTACGACGAGAATGGCGGATTACAGTGGTGCCGGTTCGCTTTCCTCTACACAAGTGTTTTCCTACGTGGTAGCCGTGGGTGACAATGACGCCGACGGCATCGGGATTATTGCGAACGGGCTGAGTCTGAACGACGGGAGGATCGTGGACAGGGTCGGGATAGGCATCGACGCTAGAGGTCTGAGGTACGCCGGGCGAGGTCCCCTTGGCGGCCACAAGGTGGATGCCATGCCGATGTTATTGAGTGCGGAGGTGACCGACATCACGCTGAAGCTGATCTACAGCGAGGAAATGGACGAGGGTTCAAGGCCACCGGTGAGTGCCTTCACGGTGACCGTTGCGGGCAGTGAGTTCGCGGTTGACAACGTTGCGGTCAGCGGAGAGGTAGTGACACTGACGCTCGCTTCCGCGGCAACGTCCAGCGAGACGGTGATGGTGACCTACCGTGTGCCGGTGGCGAATCCGCTTCAGGACGTTGCGGGAAATCCGGCAGAGCCTCTGACCGATCAGGAGGTGACCAACCATACCGAGCGCGCGAAGGTGAGCTTGTTCGCACGCTTTCTAAATTTAGGAGAGATTTCTCTCGGTTCTCCTGAGCTCATAGTGAGCTGTAGAGAGTTACAGTTGCTGGTACTCTTCGATAAGAGCGTTTACGGTTTCGAACACAGCGACGTGGCCGTGGAAAACGGGGTGCCCGTCGGCGTCGAGCTAGGAGAGCGTCCACCACGTATGACTCTTTACTATATATACATCCGGGCCACGGGTGACAATGGGGACACGTTGAAGGTGAGTGTGCCTGCAGACGTGGTGGAGGGGGGCAACTACGCGTCGAACGATGAGCGTTTTCCCGCACGATCCGTTTTGGGCGACTTCACCCAAGTGGGAACAGGCTTTTGGGAAGGCACGATCCGGTGCCGTGAGCTAACGGTGATGACGTCAGGACCGTCGGGACCTGTTGTGAACGGGACTTTCAGCCTGCAGTTCGTTTTCAGCGGCGAGATATTGTACCAAGGCAGTCGAGAGTCCATACTTCACCCTTTCACGCGAGAGGACTATTTTTATGCTACTGACATCAGCGTGACCAACGGCCAGGCGTTGAGACTCAGGGAGATCAGCGGGGGTAACACCTATGAGGCAACCATCGAACCGATAAGTAATTTCGAGGGGACCCTGTACGTGCATTTGCCTGAAAATGCGTTCCAGACTGAGGACGGGAACGGGAACCCACCTGTGGATTACCAAATTCAGGTGGACACCAGGCCGCCCCGGCTTGTCGAGACGACAGTATTCAGGGATCGTCTGCAGTTGAGTTACGACGAAATGTTGCTGGGGCAGCCGCCATCGCGGGATGCCTTCACGGTGACTGTTGTGAGCGATAAGCGCGCGGTTACCGACATTGAGGTCAGCGGGTCTGAGGTGACGCTGACACTCGCTGAGCCGGTGTTGATGGGTCAGGCGGTGACGCTCGGCTATGAGCCGTCGGAGAATGACAGGAAGATCAGTGATATTGCGGGGAACACTGCGGAGACTTTTACCAACCGGGACGTGAAAAACCACACCGGGCCCATCGTTATTTCGATTGCGGCGCCGGTCACGCCGGTTTCGGAAAGTCTCGGCGAAGTTACTTTCACGCTGACGCGAGAGGGGGTTACGACTGTGGCGTTGACGGTGAACGTGTCGGTGAGCGCGACCGGTGATGTGGTCAGCGGCGAGTTGCCGACCATGGCGACCTTCGGGATGGGTGATTTGATGGCGTCGTTCAGCTTGTTGATTGAGAACGACGCGGCGGACGAGTTGGACGGCACGGTTACCGCGACGGTGCTGAGAGGCAGCGACTATGTTGTGGGCGATGCGTCGTCGGCGATGGTGGTGGTGTTGGATGACGACGACCCGGTGGTAATGATTGAGGCGGACGGGGAACGGGTGACCGAAGGCGGGGATGCGGTGTTCACGCTGACGCGGGTGGGGCTCACGGATGCGGCGCTGACGGTGAACGTGTCGGTGAGCGCGACCGGCGATGTGGTCAGCGGCGAGTTGCCGACCACGGCGGCCTTCGGGGTGGATGATGCAACAGTGACATTGAGCGTGGGGACCGACAGCGATGAAACCGACGAGGCGGACGGCACGGTCACCGTGATGGTGTTGGCAGGCGACGGCTATGCCGTGGGCGATGCATCGATGGCGACGGTGGCGGTGCTGGATGACGACGACCCGGTGGTGACGGTGGAGACAGTGGCCGTGGCGGCAGTGAGTGAAGGGACGACTGTAGTGTTCACGCTGACACGGATGAGGCTCACGGATGCGGAACTGACGGTGAACGTGTCGGTGGGCGTGACCGGCGATGTGGTCAGCGGCGAGTTGCCGACCATGGTGACCTTTGAGGCGGGTGATGCAACAGTGACATTGAGCGTGGAGACCGACGGTGATGAGACCGACGAGGCGGACGGCACGGTCACCGCAATGGTGTTGGCAGGCGACGGCTATGCCGTGGGCGATGCATCGATGGCGACGGTGGCGGTGCTGGATGACGACGACCCGGTGGTAATGATTGAGGCGGACGGGGAACGGGTGACCGAAGGCGGGGATGCGGTGTTCACGCTGACGCGGGTGGGGGTCACGGATGCGGCGCTGACGGTGAACGTGTCGGTGGGCGCGACCGGCGATGTGATCCGGGGCGCGACGCCGACGATGGCGGTCTTTGCGGCGGACTCGGAGACGACGCGGTTGACGGTGGCGACGGAGGATGACGACGACTGGGAGGAGCACGCGAATGTGACCGTGGCGGTGCAGGGGAGTGCTGGCTATATCGTCTCTGCAACCACGGGGTCTGCGACGGTGGACGTTCTGGACGACGACGTTCCGGAGATTGTCGTGGGTCTTGCGAGCACCCGCATCAGGATCGATGAGGGCGACGCGGACTCTGTGGTCGGTGTTGAAGTGATCGCGATGACAAGAAGAGGCGAGATGCCGCACCGCGACGGCGAATTGGTGGTATCGCTTTCGACGATGGACGGTGGGGCGCTGTCCGGGGAAGACTATGTTGCCGTCAGCACCACCGGGGTTTTCTCGTTGTCGGAGTTCACGGGCGCGACCGTGAACGGCGGGCGGGTTTACCAGGCGCCGCCGCTGACCTTCCTGATCCAGGTCATCGGTGATGAGTTGGACGAGAGAGACGAGGTCTTTGCGGTCGCATTGGCGCGCACGATCGGCCTGTTGAGCGTTGTCGAGTTGCGTGACGCTGCCGGTGTCGTGACAATCGCCGATGACGACGACCCGGTGGTGACGGTGGAGACAGTGGCCGTGGCGGCAGTGAGTGAAGGGACGACTGTAGTGTTCACGCTGACACGGATGAGGCTCACGGATGCGGAACTGACGGTGAACGTGTCGGTGAGCGCGACCGGCGATGTGGTCAGCGGCGAGTTGCCGACCATGGTGACCTTTGAGGCGGGTGATGCAACAGTGACATTGAGCGTGGAGACCGACGGTGATGAGACCGACGAGGCGGACGGCACGGTCACCGCAATGGTGTTGGCAGGCGACGGCTATGCCGTGGGCGATGCATCGATGGCGACGGTGGTGGTGCTGGATGACGACGACCCGGTGGTAATGATTGAGGCGGACGGGGAACGGGTGACCGAAGGCGGGGATGCGGTGTTCACGCTGACGCGGGTGGGGGTCACGGATGCGGCGCTGACGGTGAACGTGTCGGTGGGCGCGACCGGCGATGTGATCCGGGGCGCGACGCCGACGATGGCGGTCTTTGCGGCGGACTCGGGGACGACGCGGTTGACGGTGGCGACCGACAGCGATGAAACCGACGAGGCGGACGGCACGGTCACCGTGATGGTGTTGGCAGGCGACGGCTATGCCGTGGGCGATGCATCGATGGCGACGGTGGCGGTGCTGGATGACGACGACCCGGTGGTAATGATTGAGGCGGACGGGGAACGGGTGACCGAAGGCGGGGATGCGGTGTTCACGCTGACGCGGGTGGGGGTCACGGATGCGGCGCTGACGGTGAACGTGTCGGTGGGCGCGACCGGCGATGTGATCCGGGGCGCGACGCCGATGATGGCGGTCTTTGCGGCGGACTCGGGGACGACGCGGTTGACGGTGGCGACCGACAGCGATGAAACCGACGAGGCGGACGGCACGGTCACCGTGATGGTGTTGGCAGGCGACGGCTATGCCGTGGGCGATGCATCGATGGCGACGGTGGCGGTGCTGGATGACGACGACCCGGTGGTGACGGTGGAGACAGTGGCCGTGGCGGCAGTGAGTGAAGGGACGACTGTAGTGTTCACGCTGACACGGATGAGGCTCACGGATGCGGAACTGACGGTGAACGTGTCGGTGGGCGTGACCGGCGATGTGGTCAGCGGCGAGTTGCCGACCATGGTGACCTTTGAGGCGGGTGATGCAACGGTGACATTGAGCGTGGAGACCGACGGTGATGAGACCGACGAGGCGGACGGCACGGTCACCGCAATGGTGTTGGCAGGCGACGGCTATGCCGTGGGCGATGCATCGATGGCGACGGTGGCGGTGCTGGATGACGACGACCCGGTGGTAATGATTGAGGCGGACGGGGAACGGGTGACCGAAGGCGGGGATGCGGTGTTCACGCTGACGCGGGTGGGGGTCACGAATGCGGCGCTGACGGTGAACGTGTCGGTGGGCGCGACCGGCGATGTGATCCGGGGCGCGACGCCGATGATGGCGGTCTTTGCGGCGGACTCGGGGACGACGCGGTTGACGGTGGCGACCGACGATGACGACAACTGGGAGGAGCACGCGAATGTGACCGTGGAGGTGCAGGGGAGTGCTGGCTATATCGTCTCTGCAACCACGGGGTCTGCGACGGTGGACGTTCTGGACGACGACGTTCCGGAGATTGTCGTGGGTCTTGCGAGCACCCGCATCAGGGTCGATGAGGGCGACGCGGACTCTGTGGTCGGTGTTGAAGTGATCGCGATGACAAGAAGAGGCGAGATGCCGCACTGCGACGACGAATTGGTGGTATCGCTTTCGACGATGGACGGTGAGGCGTTGTCCGGGGAAGACTATGTTGCTGTCAGCACCACCGGGGTTTTCTCGTTGTCGGGGTTCACGGGCGCGACCGTGAACGGCGTGCGGGTTTACCGGGCGCCGCCGCTGACCTTCCCGATCCAGGTCATCGGTGATGAGTTGGACGAGAGAGACGAGGCCTTTGCGGTCGCATTGGCGCGCACGATCGGCCTGTTGAGCGTTGTCGAGTTGCGTGACGCTGCCGGTGTCGTGACAATCGCCGATGACGACGCAACGCCTGATATAACGTCTCCGGGCGTGATTCCGGCGCGGGAGAATTCGACGGCGGTGATTACGATCTTGACGGCGATGGACGAGGATCATCCGGCGAGCGATCTGGTCTGGTCGATCATCGGCGGCGCGGATACGGAAGTGTTCACGCTGACCGGGGACGGCAGGCTGTCGTTCAAGTCGGCGCAGGATTACGAGGCCCTGGGCGGCACGGGTGGGGACGGCACTTACGAGGTGACGGTGGAGGTCACCGACGGCGCCAATTCGGCGATGGCGGCCATCACGGTTGAGCTTCAGGATGTGGATGAGGTGTCGCCGGCAGTGGTGACGGTCGAGGTGGTGGGGGGCACGGTGACTGAGGGTGAGGATGCGGTGTTCAAGCTGACGCGCACGGGGAGCGTGGCTGTGCAACTGAAGGTGTCGGTGCAGGTGGAACAAGTCGGTGCGGTGATTCGCGGCGCGTTTCCAACGATGGGCACTTTCAGTACGGGGCTTTCGGTGCTGGAGTTGGATGTGGCGACGGAGGACGATGAGTTGGGCGAGGCGGACGGCGCGGTGACGGTGACGGTGCAGAGCGGCGAAGGCTATGCCGTGGGTGCGACGCCGACGGCGACGGTGGCGGTGCTGGATGACGACGACCCGGTGGTGGAGTTGGCGGCGGGATCATTGCAGTTGATGCGTGGCGCGGTGGCGACGGTGGATGTGGCATTGAGTTCGACGTTGCTGGAGGGTCGCAGTGCGACGCTGGCGTTGAGCGTGGCTCAGGGCGACGGCGACGGTCTGATGTTGCCTGAGCCGCGGGCGGTGATGTCGGCCGACGGGGAGTTGGTGGTGCTGGAGTTGAGCGCGGGTCGTTCGGCGCCGCTGGGCGTGACGATGTTGAGGTTGACGGTGTCGGGCGACGGCATGGCAGGCGAGAGGGTGTTGCTGGCGGTGGAGGTGATGCCGGTGGAGGTGTCGCTGATGCTGTCCGTGGATAAGGCCACGCTGAAAGCGGACGAGACGGCGGTTGTCGAGGTGAGCCTGAGCGGGGCGCTGGCGGGCGATGAGGAGGTGTCGGTGTCGGTGACGAGCGGGGATCCGGATGTATTGTCGATCAGGTTGCCGGAGATAACGGTGTTGGACAGCGGGAAGTCAACGCTGGCGGTGACGGTGGTGGCGCGCGAGGTGTCGGCGCCGACGCCGGTCACGTTGACGGCGGAGGCGATACGGACGACGGAGTTGAGCGTGCTGTCGGGTGAGACGATGGTGACGGTGGAGCCGGTGGAGCCGGTGGAGCCGGTGGATGTGACGGTGGAGTTGGCGGCGGGATCATTGCAGTTGATGCGTGGCGCGGTGGCGACGGTGGATGTGGCATTGAGTTCGACGTTGCTGGAGGGTCGCAGTGCGACGCTGGCGTTGAGCGTGGCTCAGGGCGACGGCGACGGTCTGATGTTGCCTGAGCCGCGGGCGGTGATGTCGGCCGACGGGGAGTTGGTGGTGCTGGAGTTGAGCGCGGGTCGTTCGGCGCCGCTGGGCGTGACGATGTTGAGGTTGACGGTGTCGGGCGACGGCATGGCAGGCGAGAGGGTGTTGCTGGCGGTGGAGGTGATGCCGGTGGAGGTGTCGCTGATGCTGTCCGTGGATAAGGCCACGCTGAAAGCGGACGAGACGGCGGTTGTCGAGGTGAGCCTGAGCGGGGCGCTGGCGGGCGATGAGGAGGTGTCGGTGTCGGTGTCGGTGACGAGCGGGGATCCGGATGTATTGTCGATCAGGTTGCCGGAGATAACGGTGTTGGACAGCGGGAAGTCAACGCTGGCGGTGACGGTGGTGGCGCGCGAGGTGTCGGCGCCGACGCCGGTCACGTTGACGGCGGAGGCGATACGGACGACGGAGTTGAGCGTGCTGTCGGGTGAGACGATGGTGACGGTGGAGCCGGTGGATGTGACGGTGGAGTTGGCGGCGGGATCATTGCAGTTGATGCGTGGCGCGGTGGCGACGGTGGATGTGGCATTGAGTTCGACGTTGCTGGAGGGTCGCAGTGCGACGCTGGCGTTGAGCGTGGATCAGGGCGACGGCGACGGTCTGATGTTGCCTGAGCCGCGGGCGGTGATGTCGGCCGACGGGGAGTTGGTGGTGCTGGAGTTGAGCGCGGGTCGTTCGGCGCCGCTGGGCGTGACGATGTTGAGGTTGACGGTGTCGGGCGACGGCATGGCAGGCGAGAGGGTGTTGCTGGCGGTGGAGGTGATGCCGGTGGAGGTGTCGCTGATGCTGTCCGTGGATAAGGCCACGCTGAAAGCGGACGAGACGGCGGTTGTCGAGGTGAGCCTGAGCGGGGCGCTGGCGGGCGATGAGGAGGTGTCGGTGTCGGTGTCGGTGTCGGTGACGAGCGGGGATCCGGATGTATTGTCGATCAGGTTGCCGGAGATAACGGTGTTGGACAGCGGGAAGTCAACGCTGGCGGTGACGGTGGTGGCGCGCGAGGTGTCGGCGCCGACGCCGGTCACGTTGACGGCGGAGGCGATACGGACGACGGAGTTGAGCGTGCTGTCGGGTGAGACGATGGTGACGGTGGAGCCGGTGGATGTGACGGTGGAGTTGGCGGCGGGATCATTGCAGTTGATGCGTGGCGCGGTGGCGACGGTGGATGTGGCATTGAGTTCGACGTTGCTGGAGGGTCGCAGTGCGACGCTGGCGTTGAGCGTGGCTCAGGGCGACGGCGACGGTCTGATGTTGCCTGAGCCGCGGGCGGTGATGTCGGCCGACGGGGAGTTGGTGGTGCTGGCGTTGAGCGCGGGTCGTTCGGCGCCGCTGGGCGTGACGATGTTGAGGTTGACGGTGTCGGGCGACGGCATGGCAGGCGAGAGGGTGTTGCTGGCGGTGGAGGTGATGCCGGTGGAGGTGTCGCTGATGCTGTCCGTGGATAAGGCCACGCTGAAAGCGGACGAGACGGCGGTTGTCGAGGTGAGCCTGAGCGGGGCGCTGGCGGGCGATGAGGAGGTGTCGGTGTCGGTGTCGGTGTCGGTGACGAGCGGGGATCCGGATGTATTGTCGATCAGGTTGCCGGAGATAACGGTGTTGGACAGCGGGAAGTCAACGCTGGCGGTGACGGTGGTGGCGCGCGAGGTGTCGGCGCCGACGCCGGTCACGTTGACGGCGGAGGCGATACGGACGACGGAGTTGAGCGTGCTGTCGGGTGAGACGATGGTGACGGTGGAGCCGGTGGAGCCGGTGGATGTGACGGTGGATGTGACGGTGGAGTTGGCGGCGGGATCATTGCAGTTGATGCGTGGCGCGGTGGCGACGGTGGATGTGGCATTGAGTTCGACGTTGCTGGAGGGTCGCAGTGCGACGCTGGCGTTGAGCGTGGCTCAGGGCGACGGCGACGGTCTGATGTTGCCTGAGCCGCGGGCGGTGATGTCGGCCGACGGGGAGTTGGTGGTGCTGGAGTTGAGCGCGGGTCGTTCGGCGCCGCTGGGCGTGACGATGTTGAGGTTGACGGTGTCGGGCGACGGCATGGCAGGCGAGAGGGTGTTGCTGGCGGTGGAGGTGATGCCGGTGGAGGTGTCGCTGATGCTGTCCGTGGATAAGGCCACGCTGAAAGCGGACGAGACGGCGGTTGTCGAGGTGAGCCTGAGCGGGGCGCTGGCGGGCGATGAGGAGGTGTCGGTGTCGGTGACGAGCGGGGATCCGGATGTATTGTCGATCAGGTTGCCGGAGATAACGGTGTTGGACAGCGGGAAGTCAACGCTGGCGGTGACGGTGGTGGCGCGCGAGGTGTCGGCGCCGACGCCGGTCACGTTGACGGCGGAGGCGATACGGACGACGGAGTTGAGCGTGCTGTCGGGTGAGACGATGGTGACGGTGGAGCCGGTGGATGTGACGGTGGAGTTGGCGGCGGGATCATTGCAGTTGATGCGTGGCGCGGTGGCGACGGTGGATGTGGCATTGAGTTCGACGTTGCTGGAGGGTCGCAGTGCGACGCTGGCGTTGAGCGTGGCTCAGGGCGACGGCGACGGTCTGATGTTGCCTGAGCCGCGGGTGCTGGTGCCGGCTGACGGGATGTCGGTGGCGCTGGCGTTGAGTGCGCCACGTGCGGCGATGCTTGGTGTGACAACGTTGAGGTTGACGGTGTCTGGCGATGGTATTGCAGGCGAGAGGGCGTTGCTGGCGGTGGAAGTGATTCCGTTCGAGGTGTCGCTGAGGTTGCCCGAGGTCGCGCTCAGAGAAGGCGAGACGAAGGTCGTGTTGGTGAGCTTGAGTGACGCGTTGGTGGGTGAGGAGTCGGTGTCGGTGTCGGTGTCGGTGACGAGCGGGGATCCGGATGTATTGTCGATCGAGTTGCCGGAGATAACGGTGTTGGACAGCGGGAAGTCAACGCTGGAGGTGACGGTGGTGGCGCGCGAGGTGTCGGTGCCGGAGAGGGTGATGTTGCGCGCGGAGGCGACGAAGACGACGGAGTTGAGCGTGTCGGGCGGAGAGACGGTGGTGACGGTGGAGCCGGGGGATGTGACGGCGACGTTGACGACGGAGTCGTTGCAGTTGAGGCGCGGCGCCTCGACGCAGGTGGTCGTCGAGTTGAGCCCGGTGTTGCTGGGAGGCAGTGGTACGACGCTGATGTTGAGCGTCGTTGAAGGTGGTGAAGGGTTATCGGGATTGCTCGTGGGGCAGGAGCTGACGTCTGACGAGACCCTGGTGGAGTTGGCGTTGAGCGCGGATTGTTCGGCGCCGCTGGGTGTATCAACGCTGAGATTGACGGTGGTGAGTGAAGGCGTGGAAACCGAAGAAGTGTTGTTGACGGTGGAGGTGATTCCGTTCGAGGTGTCGCTGGTGCTGTCCGTGGATAAGGACACGCTGAAAGCGGACGAGACGGCGGTTGTCGAGGTGAGCCTGAGCGGGGCGCTGGCGGGCGAGGAATCGGTGTCGGTGTCGGTGACGAGCGGGGATCCGGATGTATTGTCGATCGAGTTGCCGGAGATAACGGTGTTGGACAGCGAGAAGTCAACGCTGGCGGTGACGGTGGTGGCGCGCGAGGTGTCGGCGCCGACGCCGGTCACGTTGACGGCGGAGGCGATACGGACGACGGAGTTGAGCGTGCTGTCGGGTGAGACGATGGTGACGGTGGAGCCGGTGGAGCCGGTGGATGTGACGGTGGAGTTGGCGGCGGGATCATTGCAGTTGATGCGTGGCGCGGAGGCGACGGTGGATGTGGCATTGAGTTCGACGTTGACGGCGGGCCGCAGTGCGACGCTGGCGCTGGAGGGCGACGGCGACGGTCTGATGTTGCCTGAGCCGCGGGCGGTGATGTCGGCCGACGGGGAGTTGGTGGTGCTGGAGTTGAGCGCGGGTCGTTCGGCGCCGCTGGGCGTGACGACGTTGAGGTTGACGGTGTCGGGCGACGGCATGGCAGGCGAGAGGGTGTTGCTGGCGGTGGAGGTGATCCCGGTGGAGGTGTCGCTGGTGCTGTCCGTGGATAAGGTCACGCTGAAAGCGGACGAGACAGCGGTTGTCGAGGTGAGCCTGAGTGACGCGTTGGTGGGTGAGGAGTCGGTGTCGGTGTCGGTGACGAGCGGGGATCCGGATGTATTGTCGATTGAGTTGCCGGAGATAACGGTGTTGGACAGCGGGAAGTCAACGCTGGAGGTGACGGTGGCGGCGCGCGAGGTGGCGTCGTCGGTGCCGGTGACATTGACGGGGCAGGCGACGAAGACGACGGAGTTGAGCGTGTTGGGCGGAGAGACGGTGGTGACGGTGGAGCCGGTGGAGCCGGTGGATGTGACGGCGACGTTGGAGACGACGGAGTCGTTGCAGTTGATGCGTGGCGCGGTGGAGCCGGTGGATGTGGCATTGAGTTCGACGTTGACGGCGGGCCGCAGTGCGACGCTGGCGCTGGAGGCGGCTGAAGGCGATGGTGAAGGGCTGATGCTGCCTTCGCGGGCGGTGACGTCGGCTGACGGGACCCGGGTGGAGTTTGCGTTGAGCGCGGATCGTTCGGCGGCGCTGGGCGTGACGACGTTGAGGTTGACGGTGTCGGGCGACGGCATTGCAGGCGACAGGGTGTTGCTGGCGGTGGAGGTGATCCCGGTGGAGGTGTCGCTGGTGCTGTCCGTGGATAAGGACACGCTGAAAGCGGAAGAGACGGCGGTTGTCGAGGTGAGCTTGAGTGACGCGTTGGTGGGTGAGGAGTCGGTGTCGGTGTCGGTGACGAGCGGGGATCCGGATGTATTGTCGATTGAGTTGCCGGAGATAACGGTGTTGGACAGCGGGAAGTCAACGCTGGAGGTGACGGTGGCGGCGCGCGAGGTGGCGTCGTCGGTGCCGGTGACATTGATGGGGCAGGCGACGAAGACGACGGAGTTGAGCGTGTCGGGCGGAGAGACGGTGGTGACGGTGGAGCCGGGGGATGTGACGGCGACGTTGACGACGGAGTCGTTGCAGTTGAGGCGCGGCGCCTCGACGCAGGTGGTCGTCGAGTTGAGCCCGGTGTTGCTGGGAGGCAGTGGTACGACGCTGATGTTGAGCGTCGTTGAAGGTGGTGAAGGGTTATCGGGATTGCTCGTGGGGCAGGAGCTGACGTCTGACGAGACCCTGGTGGAGTTGGCGTTGAGCGCAGATTGTTCGGCGCCGCTGGGTGTATCAACGCTGAGATTGACGGTGGTGAGTGAAGGCGTGGAAACCGAAGAAGTGTTGTTGACGGTGGAGGTGATTCCGTTCGAGGTGTCGCTGGTGCTGTCCGTGGATAAGGACACGCTGAAAGCGGACGAGACGGCGGTTGTCGAGGTGAGCCTGAGCGGGGCGCTGGCGGGCGAGGAATCGGTGTCGGTGTCGGTGACGAGCGGGGATCCGGATGTATTGTCGATCGAGTTGCCGGAGATAACGGTGTTGGACAGCGAGAAGTCAACGCTGGCGGTGACGGTGGTGGCGCGCGAGGTGTCGGCGCCGACGCCGGTCACGTTGACGGCGGAGGCGATACGGACGACGGAGTTGAGCGTGCTGTCGGGTGAGACGATGGTGACGGTGGAGCCGGTGGAGCCGGTGGAGCCGGTGGATGTGACGGTGGAGTTGGCGGCGGGATCATTGCAGTTGATGCGTGGCGCGGAGGCGACGGTGGATGTGGCATTGAGTTCGACGTTGCTGGAGGGTCGCAGTGCGACGCTGGCGTTGAGCGTGGCTCAGGGCGACGGCGACGGTCTGATGTTGCCTGAGCCGCGGGCGGTGATGTCGGCCGACGGGGAGTTGGTGGTGCTGGAGTTGAGCGCGGGTCGTTCGGCGCCGCTGGGCGTGACGACGTTGAGGTTGACGGTGTCGGGCGACGGCATGGCAGGCGACAGGGTGTTGCTGGCGGTGGAGGTGATCCCGGTGGAGGTGTCGCTGGTGCTGTCCGTGGATAAGGTCACGCTGAAAGCGGACGAGACAGCGGTTGTCGAGGTGAGCCTGAGCGGGGCGCTGGCGGGCGATGAGGAGGTGTCGGTGTCGGTGTCGGTGACGAGCGGGGATCCGGATGTATTGTCGATCGAGTTGCCGGAGATAACGGTGTTGGACAGCGGGAAGTCAACGCTGGCGGTGACGGTGGTGGCGCGCGAGGTGGCGTCGTCGGTGCCGGTGACATTGACGGGGCAGGCGACGAAGACGACGGAGTTGAGCGTGTTGGGCGGAGAGACGGTGGTGACGGTGGAGCCGGTGGAGCCGGTGGCTGTGACGGTGGAGTTGGCGGCGGGATCATTGCAGTTGATGCGTGGCGCGGAGGCGACGGTGGATGTGGCATTGAGTTCGACGTTGACGGCGGGCCGCAGTGGGACGCTGGCGTTGAGCGTGGCTGAAGGCGATGGTGAAGAGCTAGGGCTGGTGCTGCCTTCGCAGGCGGTGATACCGGTCGACGGGGAGTTGGTGGCGCTGGCGTTGAGCGCGGGTCGTTCGGCGCCGCTGGGCGTGACGACGTTGAGGTTGACGGTGTCGGGCGACGGCATGGCAGGCGACAGGGTGTTGCTGGCGGTGGAGGTGATCCCGGTGGAGGTGTCGCTGGTGCTGTCCGTGGATAAGGACACGCTGAAAGCGGACGAGACGGCGGTTGTCGAGGTGAGCCTGAGCGGGGCGCTGGCGGGCGATGAGGAGGTGTCGGTGTCGGTGACGAGCGGGGATCCGGATGTATTGTCGATCGAGTTGCCGGAGATAATGGTGTTGGACAGCGGGAAGTCAACGCTGGAGGTGACGGTGGTGGCGCGCGAGGTGGCGTCGTCGGTGCCGGTGACATTGACGGGGCAGGCGACGAAGACGACGGAGTTGAGCGTGTTGGGCGGAGAGACGGTGGTGACGGTGGAGCCGGTGGAGCCAGTGGCTGTGACGGTGGAGTTGGCGGCGGGATCATTGCAGTTGATGCGTGGCGCGGAGGCGACGGTGGATGTGGCATTGAGTTCGACGTTGACGGCGGGCCGCAGTGCGACGCTGGCGTTGAGCGTGGCTGAAGGCGATGGTGAAGAGCTAGGGCTGGTGCTGCCTTCGCAGGCGGTGATACCGGTCGACGGGGAGTTGGTGGCGCTGGCGTTGAGCGTGGGTCGTTCGGCGCCGCTGGGCGTGACGACGTTGAGGTTGACGGTGTCGGGCGACGGCATTGCAGGCGACAGGGTGTTGCTGGCGGTGGAGGTGATCCCGGTGGAGGTGTCGCTGGTGCTGTCCGTGGATAAGGTCACGTTGAAAGCGGACGAGACGGCGGTTGTCGAGGTGAGCCTGAGCGGGGCGCTGGCGGGCGATGAGGAGGTGTCGGTGTCGGTGACGAGCGGGGATCCGGATGTATTGTCGATCGAGTTGCCGGAGATAACGGTGTTGGACAGCGGGAAGTCAACGCTGGAGGTGACGGTGGCGGCGCGCGAGGTGGCGTCGTCGGTGCCGGTGACATTGACGGGGCAGGCGACGAAGACGACGGAGTTGAGCGTGTTGGGCGGAGAGACGGTGGTGACGGTGGAGCCGGTGGATGTGACGGTGGAGTTGGCGGCGGGATCATTGCAGTTGATGCGTGGCGCGGAGGCGACGGTGGATGTGGCATTGAGTTCGACGTTGCTGGAGGGTCGCAGTGCGACGCTGGCGTTGAGCGTGGCTCAGGGCGACGGCGACGGTCTGATGTTGCCTGAGCCGCGGGCGGTGATGTCGGCCGACGGGGAGTTGGTGGTGCTGGAGTTGAGCGCGGGTCGTTCGGCGCCGCTGGGCGTGACGATGTTGAGGTTGACGGTGTCGGGCGACGGCATGGCAGGCGAGAGGGTGTTGCTGGCGGTGGAGGTGATGCCGGTGGAGGTGTCGCTGATGCTGTCCGTGGATAAGGCCACGCTGAAAGCGGACGAGACGGCGGTTGTCGAGGTGAGCCTGAGCGGGGCGCTGGCGGGCGATGAGGAGGTGTCGGTGTCGGTGTCGGTGACGAGCGGGGATCCGGATGTATTGTCGATCAGGTTGCCGGAGATAACGGTGTTGGACAGCGGGAAGTCAACGCTGGCGGTGACGGTGGTGGCGCGCGAGGTGTCGGCGCCGACGCCGGTCACGTTGACGGCGGAGGCGATACGGACGACGGAGTTGAGCGTGCTGTCGGGTGAGACGATGGTGACGGTGGAGCCGGTGGAGCCGGTGGAGCCGGTGGATGTGACGGTGGAGTTGGCGGCGGGATCATTGCAGTTGATGCGTGGCGCGGTGGCGACGGTGGATGTGGCATTGAGTTCGACGTTGCTGGAGGGTCGCAGTGCGACGCTGGCGTTGAGCGTGGCTCAGGGCGACGGCGACGGTCTGATGTTGCCTGAGCCGCGGGCGGTGATGTCGGCCGACGGGGAGTTGGTGGTGCTGGAGTTGAGCGCGGGTCGTTCGGCGCCGCTGGGCGTGACGATGTTGAGGTTGACGGTGTCGGGCGACGGCATGGCAGGCGAGAGGGTGTTGCTGGCGGTGGAGGTGATACCGGTGGAGGTGTCGCTGATGCTGTCCGTGGATAAGGCCACGCTGAAAGCGGACGAGACGGCGGTTGTCGAGGTGAGCCTGAGCGGGGCGCTGGCGGGCGATGAGGAGGTGTCGGTGTCGGTGACGAGCGGGGATCCGGATGTATTGTCGATCAGGTTGCCGGAGATAACGGTGTTGGACAGCGGGAAGTCAACGCTGGCGGTGACGGTGGTGGCGCGCGAGGTGTCGGCGCCGACGCCGGTCACGTTGACGGCGGAGGCGATACGGACGACGGAGTTGAGCGTGCTGTCGGGTGAGACGATGGTGACGGTGGAGCCGGTGGAGCCGGTGGATGTGACGGTGGATGTGACGGTGGAGTTGGCGGCGGGATCATTGCAGTTGATGCGTGGCGCGGTGGCGACGGTGGATGTGGCATTGAGTTCGACGTTGCTGGAGGGTCGCAGTGCGACGCTGGCGTTGAGCGTGGCTCAGGGCGACGGCGACGGTCTGATGTTGCCTGAGCCGCGGGCGGTGATGTCGGCCGACGGGGAGTTGGTGGTGCTGGAGTTGAGCGCGGGTCGTTCGGCGCCGCTGGGCGTGACGATGTTGAGGTTGACGGTGTCGGGCGACGGCATGGCAGGCGAGAGGGTGTTGCTGGCGGTGGAGGTGATGCCGGTGGAGGTGTCGCTGATGCTGTCCGTGGATAAGGCCACGCTGAAAGCGGACGAGACGGCGGTTGTCGAGGTGAGCCTGAGCGGGGCGCTGGCGGGCGATGAGGAGGTGTCGGTGTCGGTGTCGGTGACGAGCGGGGATCCGGATGTATTGTCGATCAGGTTGCCGGAGATAACGGTGTTGGACAGCGGGAAGTCAACGCTGGCGGTGACGGTGGTGGCGCGCGAGGTGTCGGCGCCGACGCCGGTCACGTTGACGGCGGAGGCGATACGGACGACGGAGTTGAGCGTGCTGTCGGGTGAGACGATGGTGACGGTGGAGCCGGTGGAGCCGGTGGAGCCGGTGGATGTGACGGTGGAGTTGGCGGCGGGATCATTGCAGTTGATGCGTGGCGCGGTGGCGACGGTGGATGTGGCATTGAGTTCGACGTTGCTGGAGGGTCGCAGTGCGACGCTGGCGTTGAGCGTGGCTCAGGGCGACGGCGACGGTCTGATGTTGCCTGAGCCGCGGGCGGTGATGTCGGCCGACGGGGAGTTGGTGGTGCTGGAGTTGAGCGCGGGTCGTTCGGCGCCGCTGGGCGTGACGATGTTGAGGTTGACGGTGTCGGGCGACGGCATGGCAGGCGAGAGGGTGTTGCTGGCGGTGGAGGTGATGCCGGTGGAGGTGTCGCTGATGCTGTCCGTGGATAAGGCCACGCTGAAAGCGGACGAGACGGCGGTTGTCGAGGTGAGCCTGAGCGGGGCGCTGGCGGGCGATGAGGAGGTGTCGGTGTCGGTGTCGGTGACGAGCGGGGATCCGGATGTATTGTCGATCAGGTTGCCGGAGATAACGGTGTTGGACAGCGGGAAGTCAACGCTGGCGGTGACGGTGGTGGCGCGCGAGGTGTCGGCGCCGACGCCGGTCACGTTGACGGCGGAGGCGATACGGACGACGGAGTTGAGCGTGCTGTCGGGTGAGACGATGGTGACGGTGGAGCCGGTGGAGCCGGTGGAGCCGGTGGAGCCGGTGGATGTGACGGTGGAGTTGGCGGCGGGATCATTGCAGTTGATGCGTGGCGCGGTGGCGACGGTGGATGTGGCATTGAGTTCGACGTTGCTGGAGGGTCGCAGTGCGACGCTGGCGTTGAGCGTGGCTCAGGGCGACGGCGACGGTCTGATGTTGCCTGAGCCGCGGGCGGTGATGTCGGCCGACGGGGAGTTGGTGGTGCTGGAGTTGAGCGCGGGTCGTTCGGCGCCGCTGGGCGTGACGATGTTGAGGTTGACGGTGTCGGGCGACGGCATGGCAGGCGAGAGGGTGTTGCTGGCGGTGGAGGTGATGCCGGTGGAGGTGTCGCTGATGCTGTCCGTGGATAAGGCCACGCTGAAAGCGGACGAGACGGCGGTTGTCGAGGTGAGCCTGAGCGGGGCGCTGGCGGGCGATGAGGAGGTGTCGGTGTCGGTGTCGGTGACGAGCGGGGATCCGGATGTATTGTCGATCAGGTTGCCGGAGATAACGGTGTTGGACAGCGGGAAGTCAACGCTGGCGGTGACGGTGGTGGCGCGCGAGGTGTCGGCGCCGACGCCGGTCACGTTGACGGCGGAGGCGATACGGACGACGGAGTTGAGCGTGCTGTCGGGTGAGACGATGGTGACGGTGGAGCCGGTGGAGCCGGTGGATGTGACGGTGGAGTTGGCGGCGGGATCATTGCAGTTGATGCGTGGCGCGGTGGCGACGGTGGATGTGGCATTGAGTTCGACGTTGCTGGAGGGTCGCAGTGCGACGCTGGCGTTGAGCGTGGCTCAGGGCGACGGCGACGGTCTGATGTTGCCTGAGCCGCGGGCGGTGATGTCGGCCGACGGGGAGTTGGTGGTGCTGGAGTTGAGCGCGGGTCGTTCGGCGCCGCTGGGCGTGACGATGTTGAGGTTGACGGTGTCGGGCGACGGCATGGCAGGCGAGAGGGTGTTGCTGGCGGTGGAGGTGATACCGGTGGAGGTGTCGCTGATGCTGTCCGTGGATAAGGCCACGCTGAAAGCGGACGAGACGGCGGTTGTCGAGGTGAGCCTGAGCGGGGCGCTGGCGGGCGATGAGGAGGTGTCGGTGTCGGTGTCGGTGACGAGCGGGGATCCGGATGTATTGTCGATCAGGTTGCCGGAGATAACGGTGTTGGACAGCGGGAAGTCAACGCTGGCGGTGACGGTGGTGGCGCGCGAGGTGTCGGCGCCGACGCCGGTCACGTTGACGGCGGAGGCGATACGGACGACGGAGTTGAGCGTGCTGTCGGGTGAGACGATGGTGACGGTGGAGCCGGTGGAGCCGGTGGAGCCGGTGGATGTGACGGTGGAGTTGGCGGCGGGATCATTGCAGTTGATGCGTGGCGCGGTGGCGACGGTGGATGTGGCATTGAGTTCGACGTTGCTGGAGGGTCGCAGTGCGACGCTGGCGTTGAGCGTGGCTCAGGGCGACGGCGACGGTCTGATGTTGCCTGAGCCGCGGGCGGTGATGTCGGCCGACGGGGAGTTGGTGGTGCTGGAGTTGAGCGCGGGTCGTTCGGCGCCGCTGGGCGTGACGATGTTGAGGTTGACGGTGTCGGGCGACGGCATGGCAGGCGAGAGGGTGTTGCTGGCGGTGGAGGTGATGCCGGTGGAGGTGTCGCTGATGCTGTCCGTGGATAAGGCCACGCTGAAAGCGGACGAGACGGCGGTTGTCGAGGTGAGCCTGAGCGGGGCGCTGGCGGGCGATGAGGAGGTGTCGGTGTCGGTGACGAGCGGGGATCCGGATGTATTGTCGATCAGGTTGCCGGAGATAACGGTGTTGGACAGCGGGAAGTCAACGCTGGCGGTGACGGTGGTGGCGCGCGAGGTGTCGGCGCCGACGCCGGTCACGTTGACGGCGGAGGCGATACGGACGACGGAGTTGAGCGTGCTGTCGGGTGAGACGATGGTGACGGTGGAGCCGGTGGAGCCGGTGGAGCCGGTGGATGTGACGGTGGAGTTGGCGGCGGGATCATTGCAGTTGAGGCGTGGCGCGGAGGCGACGGTGGATGTGGCATTGAGTTCGACGTTGACGGCGGGCCGCAGTGCGACGTTGACGTTGCAGGGCGACGGCGACGGTCTGATGTTGCCTGAGCCGCGGGCGGTGATGTCGGCCGACGGGATGTCGGTGGCGCTGGCGTTGAGTGCGCCACGTGCGGCGATGCTTGGTGTGACAACGTTGAGGTTGACGGTGTTTGGCGATGGTATTGCAGGCGAGAGGGCGTTGCTGGCGGTGGAAGTGATTCCGTTCGAGGTGTCGCTGAGGTTGCCCGAGGTCGCGCTCAGAGAAGGCGAGACGAAGGTCGTGTTGGTGAGCTTGAGTGACGCGTTGGTGGGTGAGGAGTCGGTGTCGGTGTCGGTGTCGGTGACGAGCGGGGATCCGGATGTATTGTCGATCGAGTTGCCGGAGATAACGGTGTTGGACAGCGGGAAGTCAACGCTGGAGGTGACGGTGGTGGCGCGCGAGGTGTCGGTGCCGGAGAGGGTGATGTTGCGCGCGGAGGCGACGAAGACGACGGAGTTGAGCGTGTTGCCCGGCGAGGCGACGGCGACGGTGGAGCCGGTGGAGCCGGTGGATGTGACGGTGGAGTTGGCGGCGGGATCATTGCAGTTGATGCGTGGCGCGGAGGCGACGGTGGATGTGGCATTGAGTTCGACGTTGACGGCGGGCCGCAGTGCGACGTTGACGTTGCAGGGCGACGGCGACGGTCTGATGTTGCCTGAGCCGCGGGTGCTGGTGCCGGCTGACGGGATGTCGGTGGCGCTGGCGTTGAGTGCGCCACGTGCGGCGATGCTTGGTGTGACAACGTTGAGGTTGACGGTGTCTGGCGATGGTATTGCAGGCGAGAGGGCGTTGCTGGCGGTGGAAGTGATTCCGTTCGAGGTGTCGCTGAGGTTGCCCGAGGTCGCGCTCAGAGAAGGCGAGACGAAGGTCGTGTTGGTGAGCTTGAGTGACGCGTTGGTGGGTGAGGAGTCGGTGTCGGTGTCGGTGACGAGCGGGGATCCGGATGTATTGTCGATCGAGTTGCCGGAGATAACGGTGTTGGACAGCGGGAAGTCAACGCTGGAGGTGACGGTGGTGGCGCGCGAGGTGTCGGTGCCGGAGAGGGTGATGTTGCGCGCGGAGGCGACGAAGACGACGGAGTTGAGCGTGTTGCCCGGCGAGGCGACGGCGACGGTGGAGCCGGTGGAGCCGGTGGAGCCGGTGGATGTGACGGTGGAGTTGGCGGCGGGATCATTGCAGTTGAGGCGTGGCGCGGAGGCGACGGTGGATGTGGCATTGAGTTCGACGTTGACGGCGGGCCGCAGTGCGACGTTGACGTTGCAGGGCGACGGCGACGGTCTGATGTTGCCTGAGCCGCGGGCGGTGATGTCGGCCGACGGGATGTCGGTGGCGCTGGCGTTGAGTGCGCCACGTGCGGCGATGCTTGGTGTGACAACGTTGAGGTTGACGGTGTTTGGCGATGGTATTGCAGGCGAGAGGGCGTTGCTGGCGGTGGAAGTGATTCCGTTCGAGGTGTCGCTGAGGTTGCCCGAGGTCGCGCTCAGAGAAGGCGAGACGAAGGTCGTGTTGGTGAGCTTGAGTGACGCGTTGGTGGGTGAGGAGTCGGTGTCGGTGTCGGTGACGAGCGGGGATCCGGATGTATTGTCGATCGAGTTGCCGGAGATAACGGTGTTGGACAGCGGGAAGTCAACGCTGGAGGTGACGGTGGTGGCGCGCGAGGTGTCGGTGCCGGAGAGGGTGATGTTGCGCGCGGAGGCGACGAAGACGACGGAGTTGAGCGTGTTGCCCGGCGAGGCGACGGCGACGGTGGAGCCGGTGGAGCCGGTGGATGTGACGGTGGAGTTGGCGGCGGGATCATTGCAGTTGAGGCGTGACACGATGGCGACGGTGGATGTGGCATTGAGTTCGACGTTGACGGCGGGCCGCAGTGCGACGTTGACGTTGCAGGGCGACGGCGACGGTCTGATGTTGCCTGAGCCGCGGGTGCTGGTGCCGGCTGACGGGATGTCGGTGGCGCTGGCGTTGAGTGCGCCACGTGCGGCGATGCTTGGTGTGACAACGTTGAGGTTGACGGTGTCTGGCGATGGTATTGCAGGCGAGAGGGCGTTGCTGGCGGTGGAAGTGATTCCGTTCGAGGTGTCGCTGAGGTTGCCCGAGGTCGCGCTCAGAGAAGGCGAGACGAAGGTCGTGTTGGTGAGCTTGAGTGACGCGTTGGTGGGTGAGGAGTCGGTGTCGGTGTCGGTGACGAGCGGGGATCCGGATGTATTGTCGATCGAGTTGCCGGAGATAACGGTGTTGGACAGCGGGAAGTCAACGCTGGAGGTGACGGTGGTGGCGCGCGAGGTGTCGGTGCCGGAGAGGGTGATGTTGCGTGCGGAGGCGACGAAGACGACGGAGTTGAGCGTGTTGCCCGGCGAGGCGACGGCGACGGTGGGACCGTCGGTCGAGGTGATTTCGGCCGTATCGGGCACGTTGCAGTTGATGCGCGGCGCCTCGACGCAGGTGGTCGTGGAACTGAGCTCGGCGTTGCTGGGAGGCGGTGGTACGACGCTGACGTTGAGCGTCGTTGAAGGTGGTGAAGGGTTATCGGGATTGCCCGTGGAGCAGGAGCTGGCGTCTGGCGAGACCCGGGTGGAGTTGGCGTTGAGCGCGAATCGTTCGGCGCCGCTGGGTGTATCAACGCTGAGATTGACGGTGGAGAGTGAAGGCGTGGAAACCGAAGAAGTGTCGTTGACGGTGGAAGTGATCCCGTTCGAGGTGTCGCTGGTGTTGTCTGCGGACAGGGAGGCGCTGAAGCCGGATGAGACCGCGGTTGTGACGGTGAGCTTGAGCGCCCGGCTGATAGACGGGGAGTCGGTGCTGGTGACGGTGTCGAGCGGGGATTCGAATGCGCTGTCGGTGGAGGTGCCGGCGTCGTCGGTGTTGAGCAGCGCAACGTCGACAGTGGAGGTGACGGTGCGTGGTCTGGATGTATCGACACCGACGCCGGTCACGTTGACGGCGGAGGCGACACGGACGACGGAATTGAGCGTGCTGCCGGGTGAGACGATGGTGACGGCGGAGCCGAAGGACGCGACGGTCGAGTTGGTGGTGGAATCGTTGCAGTTGAGGCGGAATGCTTCGACACAGGTGGTCGTGGAATTGAGTTCGGCGTTGCTGGAGGGTCGCAGCGCGATGTTGACGTTGAGCGTGGATCAGGGCGACGGCGACGGTCTGATGTTGCCTGGGTCGCGGTTGTTGACGTCGGCTGACGGGATGTCGGTGGCGCTGGCGTTGAGTGCGACACGTGCGGCGATGCTTGGTGTGACGACGTTGAGGTTGACGGTGTCGGGCGACGGCATGGCAGGCGAGAGGGTGTTGCTGGCGGTGGAGGTGATGCCGGTGGAGGTGTCGCTGATGCTGTCCGTGGATAAGGCCACGCTGAAAGCGGACGAGACGGCGGTTGTCGAGGTGAGCCTGAGCGGGGCGCTGGCGGGCGATGAGGAGGTGTCGGTGTCGGTGTCGGTGACGAGCGGGGATCCGGATGTATTGTCGATCAGGTTGCCGGAGATAACGGTGTTGGACAGCGGGAAGTCAACGCTGGCGGTGACGGTGGTGGCGCGCGAGGTGTCGGCGCCGACGCCGGTCACGTTGACGGCGGAGGCGATACGGACGACGGAGTTGAGCGTGCTGTCGGGTGAGACGATGGTGACGGTGGAGCCGGTGGAGCCGGTGGAGCCGGTGGATGTGACGGTGGAGTTGGCGGCGGGATCATTGCAGTTGATGCGTGGCGCGGTGGCGACGGTGGATGTGGCATTGAGTTCGACGTTGCTGGAGGGTCGCAGTGCGACGCTGGCGTTGAGCGTGGCTCAGGGCGACGGCGACGGTCTGATGTTGCCTGAGCCGCGGGCGGTGATGTCGGCCGACGGGGAGTTGGTGGTGCTGGAGTTGAGCGCGGGTCGTTCGGCGCCGCTGGGCGTGACGATGTTGAGGTTGACGGTGTCGGGCGACGGCATGGCAGGCGAGAGGGTGTTGCTGGCGGTGGAGGTGATGCCGGTGGAGGTGTCGCTGATGCTGTCCGTGGATAAGGCCACGCTGAAAGCGGACGAGACGGCGGTTGTCGAGGTGAGCCTGAGCGGGGCGCTGGCGGGCGATGAGGAGGTGTCGGTGTCGGTGTCGGTGACGAGCGGGGATCCGGATGTATTGTCGATCAGGTTGCCGGAGATAACGGTGTTGGACAGCGGGAAGTCAACGCTGGCGGTGACGGTGGTGGCGCGCGAGGTGTCGGCGCCGACGCCGGTCACGTTGACGGCGGAGGCGATACGGACGACGGAGTTGAGCGTGCTGTCGGGTGAGACGATGGTGACGGTGGAGCCGGTGGAGCCGGTGGAGCCGGTGGAGCCGGTGGATGTGACGGTGGAGTTGGCGGCGGGATCATTGCAGTTGATGCGTGGCGCGGTGGCGACGGTGGATGTGGCATTGAGTTCGACGTTGCTGGAGGGTCGCAGTGCGACGCTGGCGTTGAGCGTGGCTCAGGGCGACGGCGACGGTCTGATGTTGCCTGAGCCGCGGGCGGTGATGTCGGCCGACGGGGAGTTGGTGGTGCTGGAGTTGAGCGCGGGTCGTTCGGCGCCGCTGGGCGTGACGATGTTGAGGTTGACGGTGTCGGGCGACGGCATGGCAGGCGAGAGGGTGTTGCTGGCGGTGGAGGTGATGCCGGTGGAGGTGTCGCTGATGCTGTCCGTGGATAAGGCCACGCTGAAAGCGGACGAGACGGCGGTTGTCGAGGTGAGCCTGAGCGGGGCGCTGGCGGGCGATGAGGAGGTGTCGGTGTCGGTGTCGGTGACGAGCGGGGATCCGGATGTATTGTCGATCAGGTTGCCGGAGATAACGGTGTTGGACAGCGGGAAGTCAACGCTGGCGGTGACGGTGGTGGCGCGCGAGGTGTCGGCGCCGACGCCGGTCACGTTGACGGCGGAGGCGACACGGACGACGGAATTGAGCGTGCTGCCGGGTGAGACGATGGTGACGGCGGAGCCGAAGGACGCGACGGTCGAGTTGGTGGTGGAATCGTTGCAGTTGAGGCGGAATGCTTCGACACAGGTGGTCGTGGAATTGAGTTCGGCGTTGCTGGAGGGTCGCAGCGCGATGTTGACGTTGAGCGTGGATCAGGGCGACGGCGACGGTCTGATGTTGCCTGGGTCGCGGTTGTTGACGTCGGCTGACGGGATGTCGGTGGCGCTGGCGTTGAGTGCGACACGTGCGGCGATGCTTGGTGTGACGACGTTGAGGTTGACGGTGTCGGGCGACGGCATGGCAGGCGAGAGGGTGTTGCTGGCGGTGGAGGTGATGCCGGTGGAGGTGTC